>JAVBNX010000012.1:0-36059 GCA_031551275.1 Rikenellaceae bacterium | reverse complement strand
GCGGAGCGCGCTGTGGTGTGCGGTGCACGGAATTATGCCCGTTTACAATATCGGGGCCCGTATTTACGAACCGCCAAAAAACCTGAAAAACAGCGGGGGGGCGTGGATATTCCCGGCCCGCCCTCTGTTTGTCGGTTTACGGCTAATTGGCCGACCACCCGGGATTCTGCCCCAACAGCGGGGCTTTGACGGTCTGGTCGTAGGGGATGGGGAAAAAATCGTGCTTGCCCTGGGTAAAGACCCTCTTGCCTTTGCTGTATGCGGCGTAGGTGTAGGTGTAGTTCGGGCCGCTGCGTGCGACCGACACCCCCCGTAGGTTGGTCATGTCGCTGTGGGCCGTCTCGTTGTAGTAGAGCTTCCAACGGCGCACGTCCAGGTAGCGGTGGTCTTCGAAGGCCAGCTCGATGCGGCGCTCGTTGCGGATCTTTGCCTGCATCTCCGCCTGGCTCAGGTCCGAGTAGGGGGGCATCTGCACGTCGGCGCGGGCGCGCACGGCGTTCACGGCGGCGTAGGCGTTGGAGGGGCCTTCGTACTCGTTGATCGCCTCGGCGTAGTTGAGCAGGATCTCGGCGTAGCGGTACAGGATCCAGGTGCGGCCGCGGGCCTTGTTGTCCTGGTTGTAGTCGATCTCGGGGTTGCACCATTTGCGGATGTAGTAGCCCGTGTAGGTGACGTTGGCCGAGTAATACTCCGAGCCGGGGAGGATCTCGACCTTCGTGTTGTTCACGCCCCAGGTGGTCCCGTTGCAGAAGACGGTCATGTCGAGCCTCGGGTCGCGGTCGGTAAAGGGATCCGTGCGGGCGATGGCCGAGGTGTTGTCGAAGGGGGTCCCGTCGGTAAATTCGTAGCAGTCCACCAGGTTCTGGGTGGCCTGGCCGTAGCCGTTGCACCCCGCGAAGCCCATCGGGACGCACTGCTGGTCCATGATCCAGGTGTTCCACACCGAGCGGGCCAGGATTACCTCCTTGGAGTTGTAGCCCGCCTCGTAGAACATCTTGTCGTACTTGGGACTCAGGGCGTACTTCGTGCCGGAGAAGCTGTTGTTGGCGGTGATGAACTCCTGTGCGGCGTCGGCGGCGTCCTTCCACCACTCGCGGTTGTTCTCCGTGTTGAACAGCGGGCTGGCCCTGTACAGCGAGGCGCGCGATTTGAGCGCCCTGGCCAACGCTCCGTTTACCCGTCCCCAGTTGCCTTCGCTGGCCCAGTTGAAGGGCAGGTCGTTCTTCACGGCATCGCACTCGTCCATGACCCATTTCAATACGTCGGAGGCTTTGTCACGGGAGCGGTTCAGCTCGTCGGTCGCAAGGACGTGGTCAACGATGCACACGTCGCCGAAATAGGAGCACAGTTCGAAATGGAAGAGCGCCCTGAGCAGCCTGGCCTCGGCACGCATGCGGGTGTAAAGGCGGTTGTTGTCACCCGCTACGGCCGCGTCGGTAATGCCTGCGCGATGAGACTCCTCGAGGAATTTGTTGCACTTGCGGATGCCCTCGTAGTAGAACGCCCACCACCAGGCAAACGGGTTGTTCTGGTTGGTAAAACTGCCGTCGTTGATGATGTTGTAGTGGTGGATCCCCCAGGCGGTCTGTCCGTTGTCCGACATCACGTCGTGGGGTGCGCCGTAGAACTGACTGTCCCCGTAGCCGGAAAATCCATCGGGAAGGTTGAGGTAGATGTTGACCAGGAATTCGCGGGTCAAACGGTCTGAGGTAAAGATCTTGTCCTCGCCCATCGAGGCGTCGAACTCCTTGTCCAAGTAGTCGCAGGCGGTCAGAAGCAGGGCGCCCGAAAGGATGATCAAGAGGTTATGGATGGCTTTCATGGTCGTTCTCATTTAAAATCCTAAGTTGATGCCCAGCGAGAAGATCCTGGCTTTGGGGTAGCCCCACAAATAGCTCATGGGGGATTCGGCGTCGAAGGTCTTGATGTGGTCCCAGGTAAAGACGTTGTAGCCCGAGAGGTAGATCCTCAGCTGGCTCATGCCGGCCTTCTGGATCACGTGTTTGGGCAGTGAGTAACCCACCTCGACGTTGCGCAGCGAGACCAGGTTGCCGTTCCTGCGCCACAAACTGCTCCACTGGTAGGTGCTGCGGTCGTAGGAGCGCTCGGTGGTAAGCCTGGGGTAGAGGGCGTTGACGTTGCGCGAGTCGTAGGGGTCATTGGTGTAGTAACCCCACGTCTTGGTTACCTCGCTGGTCGATTTGCCGTTCCAGAAGAATCCCGCGTCGACGTTCTCGCGCAGCTCGACCGTGCGGTTGAACTGGCCCACGAAGAACGCGCTGGCGAAAAAGCCTTTCCAGTTGAAACCCAGCCTGAATCCGGAGACGATCTCGGGGACCTCGTTGTATTTCTGGCGGATGCGGTCCATCCCGTCGACAGTGCCGTCGAGGTTGGTGTCGGCGTACATGCCGTGGCCGGGCTTGGTGCCGGAGAGCTGCTTGGAGTGGGCGGCGATCTCGTCGTAGCTCTGGAAGTACTTCAGAAAGTCGTAGACCAGGTAGTAGTCCTGGTTGGCGTCGTAGGCGATGCGGTTGCCCGTGTAGGCCTGGTAGGCGTACTGGGGGGTAACCTCGTCGATGTCGATCACCTTGCTGGTGTTGTAGCTCAGGTTGGCCTCGACGAAGTAGCTGAAACTCTTGTAGCTGTTGCGGTGGCCCAAAACGAGCTCCACGCCCTTGGTCTCGGTCTTACCGTAGGAGTCCATCGGGATATCGGCGATACCCAGCAAATCGTTCATGGTTTTGCGGGAGACCAGAATGTTGCTCCTCCACTCCTGGAAGGCGTCGACGTTGCCGTAGAGTTTGCTGTGCCACAGATCGAAGTCCAACCCGACGTTAACCACGTCGGAGAGCTCCCATTTCGTGTTGGGGTTGCCCGCCGATTGCTCGTACACGCCCTGCATATAGGATTGCGAGGTCCCGAAGTTGTAGCCGTTGCCCTCCTGGTACTGGCTCTGGTAGGGGTAGGCCCTTACCCCGGTCACGTTCTGGCCCGAACGGCCTACCGAGGCGCGGGGCTTGAGCAGCGTGACCACACCCTTGCCTTCGCCGAGGAATTTCTCGCGGGAGAGGTCGTAGCTGACGCTCAGGCCCGGGAAGAAGCCGTAGCGTTCGCCCTTCTGGTAGTTGTCCGAGCCCATGACCGTGGCGACGGCCTGCACACTCAACCGGTCGTTGAAGACGTAATTCACGATGCCGTTGTAGGTCAGGTAGCGCGTCGAGGAGACGTAGCCCGGGGTAACGTTCTTGTAGGTACGGATGATCCCCTTGGCGCTGAGGTCGTGGCGGCCGAAAGCGCGGGCGTAATCGACCCAGCCCATCAGGTTGATGTTGTAGGACATCTCCCGAGGGTTGGTCTGCAAATCGCCCAGACCGGCGGTGCCGGTCCGCATGCGGGTGTAGGTCGCTTTGTCGGGATCGTAGTAGAAACCGTCCCAAGCCTGCTCTTGCCACGACTGGAACACGCCGTAGGAGTCGAAGCCCGCGATGCCCTTCAGGGTAAGCCCCTGGGTAATAAAGCCCAGGTCGAGGTTGCCCTGCACGTTGGTGTAGAGGTTGCGGCGTCGGTTCTTCTCCACGCCCCGGTTGGCGATGTAGGCGGCGGAGTTGTCTTTGTTGAGGGTCTTATCGACCGCGAAACTGCCGTTGGGGTTGGTTATGGGCAGGGTCGGGTTGCTCTCGGCCAGCCAGGTAAAGATGCCCCACACGTCGGCACGGGTCTGGGAGATGTTGTCCAGACGGCCGCCCAAATCGAGCGACAGGGTAAAGCGTTTGGTCACGTCGATGTCGATGTTGGAGCGCAGGTTGAAGCGGTTGTAGACGTGCTGGGTCGACCAGCTGTTGTACTCGGCCCACTGCTCGTCGTAGAAACCCTCCTGGCGTGCGTAGGAGAAGGAGGTGTAGTAGCGCACCGATTTGCCGCCCCCGCTGATGTTGATGTTGGTGCGGTACTGGGGCGCGTAATCCCGCAGCGTCTCCTTTTCCCAGTTCGTGTTGACGTACTTGTACTTCAACTCGTCGGGCAGCGTGCCGTCCACGGCCTGGCGGTAATAGCCGATCTGCTCGTCGGTGTACTTGGGGCTTTTGCCGTCCAGGTACAAGGCCCGGTTGTAGGTCATCGCGTAGTTGTAGGCGTTCTGGTACTCGGGCATGCGGGCGATGTTCTGGAAGCCCACCTCCTGGGTAAAGTTGATGTCGGTCTTGCCCGGGGTCCCGCGCTTGGTGGTCACGAAGATCACGCCGTTGGCCCCCCGCATACCGTAGATCGCGGTGGCGGCGGCATCCTTCAAAACGGTCACGTTCTCGATCGGGTAGGCGTCCAGAAAGGCGATGTCGCGCTCGATGTTGTCCACGATTACCAGCGGGGCGCGCGCGGCCGTGTTGGTCGTGTGCAGGCCCCGGATGTAGGTCTCGGTGGTCCCCCACCCCGGCTCGGAGTGCGTTTCCCGCGTGACCACGCCCGTCAGGTTGCCCATAAAAGCGTTCTGGAGCTCGTTGACGGGGTACTTTTCGAGTTCGGTGCCCGTCATGGTCGATGTGGAGACCGACACGTGGCGCAGCTTGGCCTGATGGAAGGGCAGGGCCATCTTCCGGTCGTAGCGGCCGCCCGCGCTCTGCAACACGACGGTCATATCGCCCGAGAAGTCCGCGCTCACGGCGGCGGTCACAAAGCCCTCGGCGGTAATGATCACGTCGTCCGAGGTCTTGACGTTCTTCAGGGTAAAGGCCCCCTTGGCGTCGGTGTAGACCAGTCGGTTCTGCTCCGAAATGTTGATCGCGGCCCCCGCTATCGCGTTGCCCTGTGCGTCGGTAACCCTGCCTTTGACGCTCCCCTCCTGGGCCAGGACGGCGGGCGATAGGAGCGCCAGCGCGAAGAGGAGCGCCAGGGTAGTGAAAATATGGTTATGGATACGGTTCATAAGTTCCGGTTTTTGTCGTTTGCGCATGTTACCATCCGGGGTTGTTGTCCATCCCGGTCCTCCAGACCTCCTCGCGCGGGATCGGGTAGAGGTACATCTTCTGTTCGAAAACGCGGTTCTGGGCCAGTGTGCGGCGGTAGGTAAGCGAATTGTCGTCGTTCAGGGTAATGCTCATCCCGTAGACGGGGCGGGAGAGGACCTGTTCGGCGATGTCCCAGCGGCGCACGTCCCACCAGCGGTGCTCCTCGAAGCAAAGCTCGACGGCCCTCTCGCGGCGGATGAAGCTCTGCATCTCGGACTGGCTCATGCCCGGGTGCGAGGTGGCCACGCTGACCCTAAAGCCGGCGCGGGCGCGGATCATCTGCAACACGTCGTAAACCTCCTGCACGGGGCCGGAATACTCGTTCAGCGCCTCGGCGTAGTTGAGCAGTATCTCGGCGTAGCGGATGATTACCCAGTTGCGGTACATGGTCCCCCCGTTCAGGTAGTGGGTCTGCGAGTCGTCCATGTACTTGCGGTTGTAGTACCCCGTGGCGGTGGCGTCCAGGTTGCCGTTGGGCTTGTCCTTGCCGCCTTCATAGGTGGCTATGGGGGTGTCCCACCAGGTGGCGCCGTTGTAGAGCACCGTCTTGTAGAACCTCGGGTCGCGGCCCGAGTAGGGCTTGGCGGGGTTGTATCCCGACGCGGCGTTGATGCCCGAGGGCGTTCCCGTCGCAGGGTCGCCGTAGACCGGCGCACCCGTCTCATCGTACTGCGTAAAGGGCGACTGGCCGTTCTCCATGTCGTACATGTCGATCAGGTTCTGCGAGGGGCACAAGCCGCCGTATCCGCCGAAGCTGACGGGCGACTCGAACTGCCACCAGTCCCCCTGGGCGTCGTTGCGCCAGAAGATCGTCTCGGGGTTGCCGTTCTGGCGCCTCAGGGTCAGGGCCTGCTGGTAGGCCTGGGCCTTATCGGCCCCGCCCACGGTGTGCAGGTAATAGACCGGCACGGAGGCCAGGTGTCCCCACTCGGTCATCATGAGCATCGCGTCGTCGACGGCCTTCTTCCAAAGGTTCAAGTCGTTGGTCGGATTGTTGCGCGGGGAGGCCATGTACAAACTGATCCGGCTGCGCAGGGCCAGGTTCATGCCCTTGGTAATGCGGCCCAGCTGGTCGGCCTTGATCGCATCGTCGAAGGAGAGGCCTTCCTCGCAGTCGACCAGCTCGGAGACGATCCACTCCACGCAGCTTTCATACGTTTCGCGGGTGTGCTCCAAAATGTCCTCGTCGGCGGGCGAAAGGCGCTGGGTAATCATCGGCACGCCCCCGTAGCGCAGGGTCAGCTCCCAGTAGAACCACGCCCGGAGGAACCTCGCTTCGGCTTTCAGGCGGCGCACGTTCTGTTCGCGCGAAAAGGCGGTCTCGTCCGCGCCCAGGGGCACGTTGTCCACGCGGGCCAAAAAGGTGTTTACCTTGCGGATGCCCTCGTAGTAGTGCCTCCAGGAGGTGTGGACCTCGGGCGCGCCGGATGAGGCGTAGTAGTTGCCCAGGTTGAGCGAGGTGCGCACACCGCCCCATGAGTAGCTGGTCATGGCCAGGTCGGTGGCGGAATCGAGCCAGGAGTTGTTGATCCTGCCCAGTCCGTTGCGCAGGAAGTTATAGATGTCGTTGTGGTAGTACTCGGTGCGTTTCCAGTCCGAGAAGACCACATCCTCCTCGAGCTCCGCGCCGGGGGCTTTGTCGAGGTAGCTCCCGAACATATCCTCGCAGGAGCTTAAGCAGCCGGCTGCCAGGATGAAAATCAAAGTGTAGAATAAATTTTTCATGATCCGTCCGGGTTAGAATTTGATGTTTACGCCCATGTTCAGCACGCGCATGATGGGATAGATGTTCGAGCCCGTGCTCTCGGGGTCAGTCAGTTTGCCCATCCTGTCCCAGGTCAGCAGGTTGTTGGCGTTGACGTAGATGCGGATATCCTGCGTGAAGATTTTTTGGGATATCTTCTTGGGCAGCGTGTAGCTCAGCTCCACGTTCTTGAGGCGGATGAAGGCGGCGTCCTGCAAAAAGTAGGAGTTCAACCTCTGGTTGTGGTTGCCGGCGGCGTCCTCGTGCAGCAGGGGGTACTTGGCGTGCTGGAGGTTGTAGGCCTCGCTCTGGGTGGGATCCCAGCGGTCCATGTGCAGGCCGCGGGCCTTGCCGCCGTTGACAAAGGCGTACATGATCTCCGCGTCGTAGTACCTCGAAACGCCGTTGACGCCCTGGAAAAGAACGCTTAAAGACAATCCTTTCCAGTCCACGCCCAGCGAGAGGGAGTAGGTCTGGTCGGGCAGGTCGGTGCGTCCGATGGCCACCGCGTCGTTCTCGTCGATGTAACCGTCCTTGTTCACGTCCCTGTACTTGAGGTCGCCCGCCTGGACGCTCTCAACGAAGCGCGATTTGGGCAGGTCGGGATTGGCGATATCGGCGGCGGTCAGGTAACCGTCCACCAACAGGCCCATGAATTGGCCGATGGCGTAGCCCTCGGTCTTCAAATTGGCGGGCATGCCCTTCGGTTCGTCGCGGAATACGATCTTGTTCTTGGTCATCGACATCGAGGCTCCGATGTTGTAACTCCACTCGCCCAGCGTCCGGCGGTGGGTCAGCGCGAGCTCGAAGCCCTTGTTGCTGGCCTTGCCGATGTTGCCGGGGGCCAGATCGACGCCCAGGTAGATCGGGTAGGTCAGGTAGTCGGCCAGAATGGAGTTGCGTTTCTCCGCGAAGAGGTCCAGGGTAACCCCGAGGGCGTTCTTGAAGATGCTCCCCTCGATGGCGGCGTTCCACTTCTGAGCCCTCTCCCAACTGGCGTTCACGTTGGGCAGACGCCCCTCGACCACGCCCGGGACAGCGTTCGTGTCGCCGAAGGTGTAGCCCCCGGCCTGCTTCCATCCCGAAAGGTAGAGGAAGCGGACGTCCACGCCGTTGACCTTGTATTTGTCGTTACCCACCTCGCCGTAGGAAACGCGGGTCTTGAGGAGGTCCAGCCATTTGACATCGCGCATGAACTTCTCGTTGCTGATGATCCAGCCCGCCGAGGCCGAGGGGAAGAAGCCGAAGCGCTTGCCCTTGGAGAAGTTCTCCGAGCCGTTGTAACCGAAGTTGAACTCGGCCATATAGCGCGAATCGTAGTTGTAGGTCGCCCTGCCCACCAGGCCCTGGTAGCGGAAGGCCACGTCGGCCTGCCAGCGGTAGTTGTCCTGCGAGTAGAGCACCAGACCCGATACGTTGTGCTTCTGTCCGAAGGTGCGGTTGTAGTTCAGCCCGACCTCCAGGTGGGTCCGCAGGTTGGTGTACTGCGGGCTGTCAGAGAGGGTCAGACGGCCGTCCTCGCCGTACTGGACGTAATTGGAAAGATCGTTCAGGTCGGGATTCTGCTCGTATTTCTGCTTGTCCAACTGGTAGACTGCGAAGGTCTTGGAAAAGCGGCGGTCGTAGTCGGTGTAGTAGTCGAACGAGCCCATCGCCTTGACGCTCAACCCCTGCGTGATAAAGTCGAGCTTGTGCTCCAGGATCACGTTGGTCTCGTTCACGTTGGCCGTCTTGGAGTAGAATCCCCCCTCGGAGAGTTGCCCCACCACGTTCTTCTGGGCGAAGGCGTTGCCCCCCAAACGGCCGTCGGGCCAGCGGACCGGGAACTCCCAGCCGCGGGTGCGGTTGATCTGGTAGAAGACCTCGTTGTAGTCGGCGTTTTCAGTCACGTTCGGGCCTTTGCGCTCCTCGAAGCGGGTGCCGAAGTTCAGGCTCATCGTAAAGCGCGAGGTAAGCAGGAAGTCGAGGTTGGCCCTGAAGGTGTAGCGCTGGAAGCGGGCGTTGGAACTTTGTCCGTACTCGTCGCTACTCTGGGGCTTATACAGACCGCGCTGATCGTAATAACCCAACGATGTAAAATACCTCATCCGGCGCGTCCCCCCGCGCACGGTCACATCGTACTGTTGGGCGGGGGCGGTGCTGCGCAGCGTCTCGTCGTACCAGTCCACGTTGGGGTAGAGGTAGAAATCGTCGCCCGTCAACTGGCCCAGGACGGCCTTGCGGTACATATCCAGATCGTAGGAGTCGTACAGGGAGCTTTTCCCGTCGTTGGCCCTCGCCTCGTTCAGCAGCACGGCCGAGTTATAGGAGTTCAGGTAGTCGATCTTGCGGGTCGGGCTTTGCAGCGAGACGTTGGCCGTGAAGGCGACTTCGGGGGTCCCCTCGTAACCGCGCTTGGTGGTAACCAGGATCACGCCGTTGGCGCCCCTTACCCCGTAGACGGCCGTTGCGGATGCGTCCTTGAGGATCGAGATCTGGGCCACATCGGCCGGGTTGACCTGCGCGAAGGAGCGCTCCACCCCGTCGACCAGCGTCAGCGGCTCTGCGCCGTCCTCCGAGAAGGTTCCCCTACCCCGGATAAAGATCTTGGCCTCGTCGAAGCCGGGCTGGCCCTGTCCCTGCGAGGTAATTACCCCCGGGATCTTGCCCGCGAGGGCCTGGGTCATGTTGGACGCCGGGGTTTTGACCAGCTCCTTGTTGCCGATGGTGGCAATGGCCCCCGTGACGGTCTCTTTGGTCTGGGCGCCGTAGCCGACCACGACCACCTCGTCGAGGCTCACGGCGTCCTCTTCCAGTTTGACGTCGATTTTGGTCTGTCCGTTTACCTCGACCTTCTGGTTGCGGTAGCCGATGAATGAGTAGTTCAACGCGGCGTCCGCGCCGGGAACCGAGATGGTGTATTGGCCGTTGATGTCGGTAATCGTACCGGTGAACAGGCCCTCCACGGTAACGGTCGCACCCACGACGGGCTGCCCGCTCCCCGCGTCGGTCACGGTTCCGCTCACGGCCACGGATTGGGCCGTCGCTCCCGCGGTAAGCAGGGAGAAGATCAGTGCCAGGGAAATTTTATGGATTTTCTGCATGGTCATGGTCGTTTAAAAAGCGTTGACTTTGCGCATCAGCACGGCGGGGTGCTCGCCGAAGGAGCAGTTGTACCCGTGGCCCGAGTAGCGCGTTGCAAATCCGGTCCCGTCCAAATTGTCGCTGTTGCCGGCCTTGGAGACGATCAACCGGATGGTCTCGGGGCTTCCGGCCGCGACCCACACGACGTTGGACAGGGTCAGTTCGTTGGTCTGCGCATTGAAGGCCCACGTGCCGGTCTCCGCCCTGCCGGTAAAGGTGTTGTCGGCGAGCAGGGTAAACTGGTCGTAGAGGCGGAAGTTGTACTGCCCGAATGTACCGGCGATATCGAACTGGTAGCCCCATACGGTGGTGTAGAGCCACATCCCCACGAGCTCCGACTGGGTCATGGTCTGGGATTCGCCCGCGTAGACCTCCAGCGACACCGAGGGATAGCCGTTCGAGGTAAAGCCCACCTTGCGGGTCTGGAGCCTAAAGACGTTGTCGCTTGCCTCGTCGACCAGGGTCGTACCGGCCTGCGCGTGGTGGAGCATATACCACTCGCCGCCTTTCTGGATGAAGGACGCGCTCCCGGAGTGGCGGAAACCGAAGTAGCTCGTGGTTTTCGGCATCAGGTTGGGGGCGACCAGCACGTTGGCGATGACCCAGTTGGTCCTGCCGAAGCTGTCGTAGGGTCCCGTGACCGCGCCGCTCGTGCTGCTCGCCGCCCGGATCGTCGAAGCGTTCCAGGGCTGCCAGCCGTCCAGGACAAGGATGAAGGTCCCGTTCATGTTGACGATGTTGGGTTTGCTGGAAGCCATATCGGCACTCAGGATGGTGGCTGCGCCGAGGGTCTTCCCGGTGGTGGTGTTCAATTCGATGATCTTGACCCCGCCCAAACCGTAGGAGAGGTAGTGCCTTCCGTTGACGGCGATAAAGGCGGGATAGGCCGTGGCGTACGCCCCACCGTTGCAGGAGAGGATCAGCCCGTGGTCCACCCACTGCTGGTCTTCGAGCGAAGCGGTCGACGCCCAGCCGATGGCGGCTCCTCCCACGAAGAAGTCGTCCCAGTTAAAGTATCCCGACATGATCGTGTAGTAGAGCCTCCACTCGGAGCCCACCTTAACGATATAGGGTGCGGCCATGCGGATCGTCTCCGGAGCGAGGCCCGGGGCGATGGCCAGCAGGCTCGCCTTGGCGGCGTTGTAGACGTTGCTCAGCACATACCCTTTAAAGGTATAGTTGACCAGATCGGTCGAGGTGCGCAACATCAAACCGGGCTCGTAGGTCGCCGGAGCGAGCGCCATGTTGGATGAGAAGACGTAGTAAACGCCGTTCTCTTCCGCCACGCCCGGGTCCTCGACGTTGGTCAGCGAGGCGATGCTGTAATCCAGGACCGGGATGTCGGCCCCGCTCAACTGGTTGGCGGGAATGGTAAACTCGGGGGTCTCGACCTCCTCGCTCAGCGTTTTGACCGTTACCGAACCCGTGCGGCCCAGGCCGCCGGTCGCCTCGACCACGATGTCGAACGTGCCGTTGCCCGTCCCGGTGACGGGGGCCTGCATCAGCCAGGTCTGTTCGGAAGAGGCGGTCCACTCGATGGTCTGCTCCGCCGTGACGGTAACGGTATAGGTCTGTCCGGCGGCGGGCGCGTCCTCCACCGACTCGACGTCGATCGAGAAGGCCTTGGCGTCCGGGATCCCGTCGTAGTCGCCCTCGCCGGGCGTGTCGTCGGTGTCGCCGGGGGCTTTCTGCGGCTGCGGCCACTCGGTGGCGGAGAGCAGGCTCTCGTCGTCGCCCGTGCACGACACGGCCCCGAAGGACAATGTCAAAAGCAGGATGGGCAGGTAGTAAAGTTTTTTCATATCTCGCGTTTTTTCGTTGTCCTATTCGAGCGACTTTTTCATCCAGACTCCGGGGTGCTGGTTGAAGTTGGCGTTGAAACCCGCGGCAACCAGGTTCTCGGGCAGCTCCTCGGCGGTGGAGTCGGTGTCCTTGACGCGGTTTACCTTTAAATAGATGTGCTCGCTGCCCCACCAGGTGGCCACGAAGTGGAGGGTGGAGGTGGTCTCGTCGAAGTCCCAGTTTCCGGTCGCATCCCCGTAGGTAACCACGTGGTCAGCACCGAAGTTCATCGCGTCGAGCTTGGTGTTGTTCACATTGTCCCACACATACCAAAGGGTCCCGTAACCCCATGTGCCCACAATTTCGCTATCGGTCACGGCACCCTGATCGCCTGCGTAAGGCTCAGGGCAGACGGCGGGGAAGTCCCAGCCTTTGGGGGTCGAAACCCAGTCCAGGTAGCGTATCTGGAGCGTATAGGGCTGCGCGGCATCGGCCCCGGGCTTGCAGTTGACGGCCAGCATATCCCGCGTCCCGCTCCAAACCACGCTCAACGAGTTGAAGCCGCCCCACTTCGATCCCCAGAATTGATAGGGGGTCAGAATACGGTTTTCGGGGAAAGTGGTGGCCACGTTGCGGGCGTCGTCGTCCGAGTAGTCGATAAACGGACCTGCCGGGTTGAGCGATTGGGCCATAAAGAAGTCGCTGTACGCCCCGTGCTCGAAGCACAAAAAGAGGTAAAAGCGGTTGTTGTGCTTGTGAATGTAGCTACATCCCGTGCGGTCGCCCTGCTGGGCTACCAGCGTGGGGCTCCCTGTCGGCTTGCTGTCGGCGGTGCCCAGTTCGGTCACGTAGAGGCCTATCGAGCCTCCATATAATAGGTAATGCTTGGTCTCGTCGATCGAGGTGAAGAAACAGGGGTTCGCCGCGATGGCGCCCGTACCGGCCAGCGAAGCCGAGCCGAGGATCTGTCCCTGGTCGCTCCACTCGGCGTTGTCCAGCGTGGGGGAGGTCGCGTAACCGATTACCGAGGGGGCGTCGCCCGTGAGGTCCGTCCCCGCGTTTACCGTATAATAGAGCCTCCACTCGCCGCCCACTTTGGCGATCGCGGGGCGGCAGATCCTGATACCGGAGAGCGAGGGGTCGCCGCTCAGCTCGACCAGCTTGGCCTTGGCCCAGCTATCGATCACATCGCTCAGCACGTAGCCCTGGATCGAGAAGTCGACCAGGTTGTCCGACTTGCGCACCATCAGGCCCGCTTCGTAGGGGTAGTCCGTGTCGTTCATGTTGGCGTTCGAGGAGAAGACCCAGTAGACGCCGTCCTCCTCCGCGATGCGGGGATCCTCGACGTTCTTCATGGCCAGGGGTGAGGTCGGCGGCTCGTAGACCGGCTCGTCGGTGTTGGGTCCCGGATCGGGATCGTAGCCGTGCTCTTGTGTGCAGGAAAGGCCCCAGAGAAGGGCTGTGAGCGCGAAAAGGGCCGTGAGTAAAGATTTTTTCATAAGTTTGCAGTCGGTTATGCGGTGCGGTACATTTTCACGTTGTAAAAATATCGTTAAGATTCGGTACCGGGGTGGATAATTTAACGTATTGGGTGGACAAATTATTGAAGTTGTAAATTTGTCCCCCTGCGGCGAAAAGTCCACCAATAACGCGAAAAAGTCCACCCCCGCGATCTTTATATGCCCTATTTTTGCTCCCGTAAACCATACAACCCGGAAGCTTATGCCCAAAAATCTACTCCGTTCGATGTTGCTCGCCCCCGCGGCCCTTGTGCTCTGGGCGTGCTCCGATGATATCAAGGACCCCGAGTGGGCGACCGAGCCCGAGCCAGGCCCTGCCTCCTACAAGGCGCCCCTCTACCCGGACGACTACCGCGCATACAGCGCGTGGGACCAGCGCTCCTACTGGGGCCCCTACAACCTGCACGACCCGAGCATGGAGAGGGACGGCGACTACGTCTACGCCTTCTCGACCGACGCCTCCTACGGCAACTCCCACGACAAGGGCGGCGGCCACTACATGTCGCGCCGCTCGAAGGATCTGGTCAACTGGGAATACGTGGGCTTCGCGCTTCCCAAGACCCCGGCCTGGGTGTTGGACTCGTTGAACAACGCCCGCGTCCGCGAGGGGCGCACCCCGATTCCTGCGACGGGCATCGAAGCGGGCAAGTCCCTGGGCTACGGCTACTGGGCGCCCTGCGTAAGGAAGGCGGGCAACAAATTCCGGATGTACTACTCGATCTTTATCGACGATATTCCCATCGGCTACCCCGCCTCCACGCGCTACGCGGGCGGGCAGTGGAACAGCTGGTCCGAGCGCTCCTTCATCGGGCTGGCCGAGGCCGATCATCTGTCGGGCCCCTGGACGGACAAGGGGATGGTGGTCGTCTCGACGCGCAACACGGCCTCCCTGGGCTCCGACCCCTCGCGCGCCAACGGCAACTGGACCGGCTACTGGGACTACAACGCCATCGACCCCTCCTACATCGTCACCCCGGGCGGCGAGCATTGGCTCATCTTCGGGTCGTGGCACACGGGCATCGGGGCGATCAAGCTCGACCCCTCCACCGGACTGGCCCTCTCCGACCCCTTCAACTACGCCTCCTACACCAAGATCGCGCAACGGAACATTTCTTCGCGCTGGCAGGGTCTTGAGGCTCCCGAGATCATCTACAAGGACGGCTATTACTACCTCTTCCTGGCCTACGACGAGCTGGGATTCAAATACAACACCCGCGTGGTCAGGTCGGCCACCCTGACCGGCCCTTACATGGGCTCGGACAGCCGCAACGTGACCTCCCAGACCCGCGAAGCCTACCCGGTGGTTACCCATCCCTACAAGTTCGGCACCGACCACGGCTGGCAGGGGATCTCCCACTGCTGCATCTACCAGGACCCCGCCTCGGGCAAGTGGTTCTACAACTCGCAGGCGCGCCCCTCGGGCGAGGAGAACCTTACCTATTGCATGGTGCAGCACATCCACGAGATCGTCTGGACCTCGGGCGAGAGCGACGCGGCTTACGACGGGTGGCCCCTGGCCGTCCCCGAGCGGTACGCGGCGGTCCCCCAAACCCAGATCACGGAGAGCAGCATCGTGGGGACGTGGCAGATCATCCTGCTCAAATACCAGTCCGGCAGCGCACAGGTGCACGACGCCTCGCAGGACTACACCTTTACCGCGGACAAGAAAGTGATGCTCGGCACAGACCAGAAAGGCACCTGGGCCTACAATGCGGCCGACCGCGTGCTGACCGTAACCTGGAACTACAAGGAGGCCGACGTCGACATCGTCGATCGCCTCTACGTGCAGGACGCCCTCGACTGGGAGGCCTCCCCGCGCAAGACCACGATCTCGTTTACCGGGCTTACCCTCGAAGGGGGTTCCTCGGGCGGCTACACCGACGGTCCGAAAAAGATCTTCCCCCGTTGGGGCAAAAAGTTGTAAATGGCAAGGGCCCGCTCCATTGGAGCGGGCCCCTTTTTTAACAGCAGGGAGTATAAGCCGGGTTCTGTACTCGGGGACGATGCGCTGACGCGTCCTTCCCCGGGCCTCTGCCATCAATCTGGGACGGTGGTTACCCACCGCCTCGTGCAGCCTACCCCCCGGCATCGGGCGAGCAACCCTCATCTGCCGGTATATTTGGCCTTGCAACCCGTCAGGCGTACTGACCGGAGTGTGTCGCCACCTCCGCGGTGGGCTCTTACCCCGCCTTTTCACCCTTACCCGCCGGAAAATTCCTGCGGGCGGTCGTTCTCTGTTACGCTGCTACCCCCTCTCGAAGGTCTTCCCGTTAGGAAGGACGGCGCTCTTCGTTGCCCGGACTTTCCTCCGCGCATCCGGAATCCCATTGCGCGGCGGCAGAGCCTCCCTGCGAGAACAAATATACTATTTTTTCGTTACTTTCCGGGCAGCGCCACGGTAAATTCGAAGCGCGTGCCCTTGCCGGGCTGCGAGGCCACCTTGAACTTGCCGCCCATCAGCTTGACGATATTGAACGAGATGGAGAGGCCCAGGCCCGTGCCCCTGTACTTGGCGGCGAGCGAGCGGTCGTGCACCTGGATAAAGGGACGGCCCAATTCGGGGATTTTTTCGGGCGCAATGCCGAGGCCCGTATCTTCGACGTGGAACAGGATTTTGTCCTTTACGACTTTATATCCGAACCGGACGTGGCCCCGGTCGGTAAATTTGATCGCGTTCCCGATCAGGTTGACCAGCACCTGGCGCAAACGGGAGACGTCGAGAGAGACGTTCTCCAACGGGGTTTCCGCCCGGTCCAGGATCAGGTCGATCTGCTTGTCCTGCATATTTTTGGAGACCAGGAACGATGAGCGGATATCCTCCATCAGAAGGTCGAGGTTGGCGTCCACCGGCATAAGGGTTACCTGGGAGGCGTCGAGTTTGGATACGTCCAACACGTCGCCGATCAGTTTGAGCAGGTGGTTGGCGTTCTCCGAGACGATGCGCATATAGTCCTGCTGGGTCCCCTCGTCGATCTCGCCCCCCGAGGTGGAGAGGATATCCATAAACCCGATGATGGCGTTCATCGGGGTCCGCAATTCGTGGCTGATGGTCGCCATAAAGCGGTTTTGGTCCTCCTTGGCGCGCCGGGCCTCCTCGTAGGAGGCGCGCAACTTCTGTTCCCGCAGTTTGTTGGCCGTCATATCCACCAGGATGCCGTCGCGGACGATGTGGTCATCCTGCTCGAAGCCCCTGGAGTAGACCTTGTACCACATGGTCTCGCCGTTGAGGATGTACCGGAATTCGAAGGTGTCCTCATCGAGCGATCCCCCGCGCGAACGTATTTTATCGCGGAAAGGCCCCATGTCGTCGGGATGGATGTTCCGGTAAAAGGGTTTCATGCTCTTGTACAGCACATCGAGGGGAATGCCCGAAAGTTGCTCCAGCATCGGGCTGGCGTAATCCAACCGGAGGAGATCGTCGACAAAGGTGGTGCGGTAGACTGCGCTGCTGACCAGGTTGTCCGCGATCTCGGCCATCATCTTCGAGTTGTGCTCGATACGCCGTTGCGCCTTGTCGAGCTCCTCCTGCTTGCGTTTGAGCTCGGTAATGTTCGCGGCCGAAACGATGTGCGCGGTGCGGCCGTCGCCCCAGGGCACACAGATCTCGCTCACGTTGAGCCACAGGTCGCATTTTGCGTTGTAGTGCTGCCAGGAACGCCCCTCGCCCAGTTTCCCCTGCAACACTTTTATCCCGCAGTACTCGCACGGCTCGGTCCTGTCCTCGAGCGCCTGGTAGCACTTGCGGCCGGGCACGGCGTCCGGAAAGTTCGTCCGGATGGTCTTGTTGGCAAAGATAATTTCGTAGGTGTCCACGTCGGTAACGTAGACCTGGTCCTGCAAATTGTCCAGAATAAGGCGGAGCGTGGATGCCCCGTAGTTATCGGTCGATGACATGGGTGAGCCTTTCTTCAATTAAGTCAACATGATGGACAAACGAAGGGGGGTCATCGTAATACCGACGCAAATGTATAAATATTTCTCTTTTATTTTACAAAAATTTAACTTGTTAATCTAAATTTAACACACCAACCGACTAACAATGAGTGAAGTAAGCCGTTGTGCATAAAAAAGGGCGATATTAAACGGATTCTTACTATCTTTGTGCCACCATCAATTAAAATCCGCTATGGACGAAGGCCCTTATCCGAGTTACGGAAAAGCAGGAGTGACAATCTCTCTGTAGGGGCTGCGTACGGCATTCCCGCGGAGGCAACACGGGATACCGAATGAGCGAATTCAAATCATTTTTCGGACAAAGGATCGGCGGGACCATACACCGCCTGATCGAACAAAAGAACTGGAAGCTCCTCAAGCAGGAACTTTCGGAACTCGACCCTGTCGAGATCGCCGACATCATCGAGTCGCAGCCTAAGGAGGAGCGTGTGGTGGTCTTCCGGCTGCTGGCGCGCGAGCAGGCGCGCGAAACCTTCAAGCACCTCTCCCACGACGACCGCGAGCAGGTGATCGAGGGGATGGCCGAGAACCGCAGCAAGCTGGTTGGCCTTTTGAACGATTTGGACCCCGACGACCGGACTGACTTTTTCGAGGAGCTGCCCGGCGAGATGAGCCAGAAGCTGATGCAGATGCTCTCGCGCGAGGAGCACGAGATCGCCTCGCGGCTGCTGGGCTATCCCGAGCAGAGCATCGGGCGTTTGATGACCCCCGAATACGTCGCCATCCGGCCCACGGACAGCGTGGCCCAGGCTTTGGAGACCATCCGCAAGTTCGGGCGCGACTCCGAGACGCTGGACGTGATCTACGTGGTCGACGAGGAGCAGAAACTGGTCGACGACATACGCATCAAGGAGATCATCCTGGCCGACCCCAAACAGGCGATCGGCGAGATGATCGACGGGCGCTTCGTGGCCCTAAACGCCTACGACGACCAGGAGGTGGCGGTCAGGATCTTCTCCGACCACGACCGGACCGCCTTGCCCGTAACAGGCAAGGACGGGACCCTGGTGGGGATCGTCACGGTCGACGACGTGATCGACATCGCCGAGGAGGAGACCACCGAGGACTTCCAGAAATTCGGGGGTACCGAAGGGCTGGACCTCTCCTACACGCGTACGCCCGTGATCGAGCTGGTCAAAAAACGCGCGGGATGGCTGATCGTCCTCTTCCTGGCTGAGATGATCACCGCTTCGATGCTCGGGCGCTTCTACGGGGAGATCTCCCAAGTGTTGCTGCTGGTCTTGTTCGTACCCCTGATCCTCTCGAGCGGGGGCAACTCGGGTTCGCAGGCCGCCGGCCTGATGATCCGGGCGCTGGCCTTGGACGAGATCGCGCCCAAGAACTGGTGGGTGGTCATGCGCAAGGAGCTCCTCTCGGGGCTGCTGCTGGGCGCCGTGCTGGGCGCCATCGGATTCGCGCGGATCTGGATCTGGCAAATCGGCGGGTTCTACGATTACGGCGAGCACTGGATCTGGCTGGCGGCGAGTTTGTCGGTCTCGCTGGTGCTGATCGTCTTGTGGGGAACGCTGATCGGGTCCCTTATCCCTTTGTGGCTTAAAAAGATCAACCTCGACCCCGCCGCGGCCTCCGCGCCTTTCGTCTCGACGCTGGTCGACGTGACGGGGCTGGTCATCTATTTTTCGGTAGCAGCTATATTTCTGGCTGGCAAGCTGTTGTAAGATGATCCCCATATCCGAATACGACTACCCCCTGCCCGATGAGCGGATCGCAAAATTCCCGGCGGAGCACAGGGAGGAGTCTAAATTACTGGTTTACGACAAAGGCGCCGTCCGCGACGCGACCTTCTCCCGGATCGGGGAGTTCCTGCCCGCCGGGGCGCTGTTGGTCGCCAACGACGCCAAGGTAATCCGGGCACGCCTTTTAATGCGCAAGGAGACCGGGGCCGGCATCGAGATCTTCTGCCTCGAACCCCACGACCCGGCCGATTACGAGCGGGCCTTCGCGGCGCATGAACATTGCGAGTGGTCGTGCATGGTGGGCAACTCCAAGAAGTGGAAGGAGGGGGATCTGGCGATGGATTTTTCGTGGAGCGGCAAAAGCTACACCCTGACCGCTTCGCGCACGGAGCAGCAGAATATCATCCGGTTCAAATGGAACGCCCCCATCGCCTTCGGGGAGTTGCTGGAACTGCTGGGCCGCATGCCGATCCCGCCCTACCTGAAACGGGAGGCGCAGGAGGTCGACGCCACGCGCTACCAAACGGTCTATTCGCTGGTGGAAGGCTCCGTGGCCGCACCCACGGCCGGACTCCACTTTACGGAAGATCTGATCGGCGAACTGCACAGGCAGGGATTCGGCTTTTGTCCGGTGACCCTGCACGTGGGCGCGGGGACCTTTTTGCCCGTCAAGGGGGAGGACGCCTCGCAGCACGAGATGCACACGGAGCACTTTTCCATCCGGGTGCAAACCTTGCGGGAACTGATCGAAAAGCAGGGAAAAGTCGTCGCCGTGGGGACGACCTCAACGCGCTGCCTGGAGTCGCTTGCCATCCTGGGCCACCGGGTAACGGTCTCGGGCGATCCC
The DNA here is from genome assembly GCA_031551275.1 of Rikenellaceae bacterium. Taxonomy (GTDB): domain Bacteria; phylum Bacteroidota; class Bacteroidia; order Bacteroidales; family Rikenellaceae; genus JAVBMJ01. Next base: position 16,392 of record JAVBNX010000012.1, on the reverse strand, counting down.
CACACGGAACGCGTCGTCGGCCAATGGGAGTGGCGCGAGGTTCCGGCCGAATCCCCGACAGGAGAGTTGTTAGAGGCGTTATTGCATTATATGGAAACGCAGGGCCTGGAGAGCCTCGAAGCGCGCACACAGATCATGATCGCCCCCCCGTACTACAAATTCAGGATCGTCAACGCCCTGATAACCAACTTCCACCAACCCAAAAGCACCCTGCTGCTGCTGGTCTCTGCCTTTACCAAAGGAGATTGGAAAACGATCTACGACCACGCCCTGGGCCACGACTACCGCTTTCTAAGCTACGGCGACTCGTCGCTGCTGCTGCCCTGAACTATTTGCCGAGCGTTTCGAGGGCCTTGAGAACGTCGGGATCCTTCTTCAACTTGTGGGCGATCACGCCGTCCATATAGAAGAACCGCAACAGCATATCGTCCTCGATCATATCCGAAAGCTCCTCGCGGTATAGCTTCAAGTCCAGCTGCTTATCCTCTTTAAGCGATTGCTCCAACGCGTCGATCTCCTGCCCGATCTTCTCGCTGTAACGCTCCCTTTCGGCTACCGTTTTAAGCAGTTTGAGCGCCCGCATGGTCTCGGACTCGTAATCGACCTTCTTGTCGGCCATAAAGGCGGAGAACTGGTCGTATATCTTGTCGGTAACGGTAAAATCCGCGCCCACGGGGCCGTTTTTCCTAAGCCATTCATCGCAGAAATCGCCCACGTAGTCCATCGCGTAGACGATGCTCGCAAAGCGGCTCAGATACCTCGGCTCGGTCTTCACGTCGGGATCGATCCCCCCGCCGTCGTAGACCGTCCTCCCGTTGCGGGTCTTGAAAGGCTTCATCAGCGAGTCGGGGATGTAGCTCACGCTGCCGTCCTCGTTGCGCTGGGCGTAGTCGATGGCCTGGATGCAACGCCCGCTGGGGATGTAGTATTTGGCGGTGGTAATCTTCAAATAGGTGTTGTAACCCAATGGCCTGGGCGACTGGACCAACCCCTTGCCGAAGGTGCGCTGGCCGACCAACGTGGCGCGGTCGAGGTCCTGCATCGCCCCCGCCACGATCTCGGCGGCCGACGCGCTGTTGGAGTTGGTCAAAACAGCGATGCGCATCAAGGTATCCACCGCGTCGGTCTGGGTGCGGTAGACCGCGTCCGACTCCTTCAAACGGCCCCGCATGCTGACCACCTCCGTCCCCTTGGGAACGAACAGGGCCATGATCTTGACCGCCTCCTCGAGGATACCGCCGCCGTTGCCCCGCACATCGAGGATCAGTTTTTTCGCCCCCTTCGCCCGCAAGGCGTCCAGGGCGCGGTGCACGTCGGACGAGCAATCGTCGGTAAAGTCGCTCAGAAGAATGTAGCCCGTATCGCCGGAAACCATGCCGTAGTAGGGCACGCCCGAGATATGGATCCTTTCGCGGCGCAGGGTCAGGGTCTGCTCCTCGCCGGTAAAGAATTTCTCGACCTTCAACCGGAGCGTGGTCCCGGCCTCCCCCTTCAACAGGGAGCTGACTCTCTGCGTGTCGAAATTTTTCACACTCTTGCCGTTGATCTCCAATATCTTATCGCCTATCTGAAGCCCCGCCTTATCGGCCGGGAAACCCTTGTAGGGCTGTGCGATCTGGACCCACTCCCCCTTTTGGCGGATCAGGGCCCCGATGCCCCCGTAGCGCCCCGTGGTCATCACTTCGAAATCCTCCATGCCGTCCTCGTCGATGAATTCGGTGTAGGGGTCCAGGATGGAGGTCATGCCCTCGGCGGCGGCGGCCAACAGGTGGTCGGGGTTGACGGTATCGACGTAAAACGCCTCGATGTCGCGCATCATGTTGGCCATGATCCCCATGTTGCGGCTCAAACGGAAAAGGCCGGTGGCGGAGATCGCCGCCACGGAAGCGGCAACGAGGCAAATTGCAATAAGAGGCTTCTTCAAACGGCTTATATGCATTACTTTACACTTAATTCGGGTTTATGGTAGACTTTCGATCCGGCCGGGACCGACTCGGTAAGCCAGACGTTGCCACCCACCACGGTATCGTGGCCGATGACTGTATCCCCGCCCAGGATGGTACTTCCGGCGTAGACGATCACGTTGTCCTCGATGGTGGGGTGGCGCTTGACCCCGGCCAGCTCCTTTTTGACGAAAGTGGCCCCCAACGTAACGCCCTGGTAGAGCTTGACGTTGTTGCCGATCACGGTCGTCCCCCCGATCACGATCCCCGTGCCGTGGTCGATGTAGAACCTGCGGCCGATCGTCGCCCCGGGGTGGATGTCGATGCCGGTCCGGCTGTGGGCGTACTCGGAGAGCACGCGGGGCAGGATGGGGATCTCGAGTCTATGCAGTTCGTGGGCGAAGCGGTAGATCATCACGGCGTAGAAGCCCGGGTAGCACAGAATGACCTCCTCCTTGCTGTAAGAGGCGGGGTCGGACTGGTTGTAGACCTCCGCGTCCTGCATCAGGCCCGCGTAGATCAACGGCACGGCGCCGAAAAATTCGTCGATCTTGCTCCCGCACGCGCACCCCGGTTGGCACAGGGGGGAGATGATCTCCAGAAGCTGCTCGTGAAGCTGCTCCCAACGAAGCTCCATCTCCTTCTGGGAGAGGTCCCTGCGGTCGCGCAGCGGGAACAACAGGTTGACCAGTGAGTCGATGAACGCGTGGGCGGCGCTGGTCGAGGGAACCTGTCCCAGGAAGGCGCCCGTCATTTTGTATAGCCTGGCGGGGAAATTGTCGGTTTTCATGGATGCGACCTTTTACGAAATTATCATGCAATTTACTCTATGGGAGGCTTTTGTTTGTCGATCACCCTTGCGGGTGATTTTCTTTCGATCACCCCATCCCCGGCCCTTCCCCTAACCGTAGGGGAAGGGAGTTTTTCTAAGGTGCTGCCGCCCGACCCCGAAGGTTTTTTGTATTATACTCTCAATGTTGCGTTATTTTTTCAGTCTGTTCCTTATAGTCGTCTCCACGCCCGCCTCATCCAGCCCGCACAAGGAGAAAAGTTCGCTTGTTTTGCCGTGGGGGACGAAATTGTCCCCGATGCCCAGGATCGTTACGCGGCAAGGGTACCCGTTGGCCTGCATAAACTCTGCCACGGCGCTTCCGGCTCCTCCTTTGGCCGCTCCGTCCTCCAGGGTGACCACCTCGGGGAACTCTTTGCCGATGCGGTACAGCAGCTCTTCGTCCAACGGTTTGGCGAAGCGCAGGTCGGCGTGGAGGATGCCGATCCCCTCTTGCCCGAGTTTGGCGGTTACCGCCTCGCCCACAGGGGTCATGCGGCCCAACGTGAGCAGGGCCAGACCCTTGCCTTCGGTCAGGACGCGGGCCTTGCCGATCTCCATCGGACCGGGCTCGCCCTGCGGGGCGTAACCCCTCGGGTAGCGGATCACGAAAGGTCCCCTTCCCCTGGCGGCCAGTTTCATTACCGCTTTCAGGTCGGCCTCGCTGGCGGGGCAGGCGATCACCAGATTGGGAACGGGGCGCAACGAGGCGATATCGAACACGCCGTGGTGGGTGGGTCCGTCCTCCCCGACCAGCCCGGCCCGGTCCAGGCACATGACCACGGGGAGGTTTTGCAGGGCCACGTCGTGGATCACGTTGTCGTAGGCCCTCTGGGCGAAGGAGGAGTAGATGTTGCAGAAGGGGACCAGCCCTTCGCAGGCGAGTCCTGCCGCGAAGGTAACGGCGTGGCCCTCGGCGATGCCCACGTCGAAGCAGCGTTGGGGGAACCTCGCCATGGCGATATTCAACGAACAGCCCGACGGCATGGCGGGGGTAATCCCGACGATCTTCTCGTCCAGTTCCATCAATTCGGTCAGGGTGTGGCCGAAGACGTCCTGGAAGCGCGTGCCCTCGCCTTGCTCGAGGATCTCGCCCGTGTCGGGGTTGAAGCGTCCCGGGGCGTGGAAGACCCTCTGGTTGGTCTCGGCGGGGGTGTAGCCCTTGCCCTTGACGGTCAGCAGGTGGAGCAATTTGGGTCCTTTGATGTTCTTCAAATCGCGCAACACGTTGATCAACAGCTTCAGGTCGTGGCCATCGGCGGGACCGAAGTAGCGGAAGTTAAGGCTCTCGAACAGGTTGCTCTGCTGCAAAACGCCGAGCTTGAGGGCGTTGCCCGCCTTCTGGAACAAGGAACGGATACGCGGCGTGCGGGAGAGCGCGTTCCAGGTCTTGAGCTTAAAGCGGTTGTATCGTTTCGAGGAGGTAATGCTCAGCAAATACTCCTTCAGCGCGCCTACGTTGGGGTCTATCGAGATCTTGTTGTCGTTCAGGATGACCAGCAAGTCGTTGCCGCTGCCCCCGGCGTTGTTCATCCCCTCGAAGGCCAAGCCGCCCGTCAACGCCCCGTCGCCGATCACGGCCACGATCTCGCGCTGCTCGCCCCGGATGCGCGACGCCTCGGCCATGCCCAGGGCGGCGGAGATCGAGTTGGAGGCGTGGCCCCCCGTAAAGGTGTCGTAGGGGCTCTCCTCGCGGCGGGGAAAGCCGCTCAGCCCGTCCAGCGTGCGGTTGGCGTGGAACGAATCCCGGCGGCCGGTAATGATCTTGTGGGCGTAAGCCTGGTGGCCCACGTCCCAGACGATCCTGTCGTCGGGCGTGTCGAAGACATAGTGCAACGCCACGGTCAGCTCGATCACGCCCAGGTTCGCCCCCAGATGGCCAGGGTTTTCGGAGAGGGCTTTGACGATAAAACTGCGCAGTTCAGCGCAATACACCGTCAACTCCTCGACGCTGAGTTTCTTCAGGTCGGCGGGCGAGTCTACCCGGTAGAGGTATTTGTATGACGGCTCCAAAACAGGGGAAACGAAGGTTTACCGACCGAAGGAGGCGATGGCCGCCTTGACCGTGTTGTCGACCGGGGTAATTTCATAGTAGAAGCCCGAGTCTTCCAGCGGAGTGTTGCGACCGATGTAGGCCCTGAGCTGGGTAACGATCAGCTCTTTGGTGGCCTGATCCAACTCCCCGGGAGCCTCCACCCCGTTTCGGGCGGCATAGGCCATAAAGTCCTCCAGCAGGCGGGGCTCTTTGGCCAGCAGGGCGTCGAGTTGAGCCGTGGTCTCGATCTTGTTTACCTCTTTGCGGTGGCGGTCGCTGTAATCGAGCGTGTAGCGGTAGAGGATGTTCTTACCCGCCACGGCCACGTAGTAGGCGGTCATCCCGGTCGTGTCCAACGGCACGAAGATATCGGGCATGATGCCCCCGCCGCCGTAGACGGTCTTGCCGCCGGGGGTGGTAAATTTCAGCGAGTCGGCCAGCTTGATGCTGTCGGCCGAGAAATACTCGTGGTGGTTGTAGCGGTCCAGCAGGTCGCGGTAGTAGTCCTGCTCGTGGCCGTTGACGTAGGGTTTCTGGATCGAGCGGCCCGTGGGGGTGTAGTAGCGGGCGATGGTCAGCCGGATGGCCGATCCGTCGCGGAAGGGAATTTGCTGTTGTACTAAACCCTTGCCGAAGGAGCGGCGGCCTACGATGGTGCCCCGGTCGTTGTCCTGGATGGCCCCGGCCAGAATCTCGCTCGACGCAGCGCTCTGCTCGTCGATCAACATGGCCAAGGGCAGGGTGGTAACCAGGCCCGACCCGTCGGCGAACTGCTCGTCCCTCTGTCCGGCCCGGTTCTCGGTGTAGACAATCATCTCGCCCGACTTCAAAAACTCGTTGGCGATCAATATGGCCTGGTCCAGGAAGCCGCCCGTGTTGTCGCGCAAATCGAAGATGAGGTTTTTCATCCCTTCCTTTTCCAGGCGGCGCAACGCGGTAAAGAGTTCGGTGTGGGAGTTGCGCGAGAACTGGGCCAGGCGGATAAATCCGATCTCGGGGGTAAGCATAAAGCAGGCCGTCACGCTCTTGATGGGGATCACGCCCCGGGTGACGGTAATCGGCACCAGCCCGGCCGAGCCTGTGCGCTCGACGCCCAGTTGGACTTTGGTCCCCCGCTTGCCCCGCAGGCGTTTGACCACGTCGTTCTGGTTGATCTTTTTGCCGGCCACCGTGTCCGAGTCGATGGTTAGTATCCGGTCGCCCGCCTGCACTCCGGCTTTGTAGCTCGGCCCGGAGGGGATCACGGTCAACACGACCACCGTATCGGTCAACATATTGAACACAACGCCGATACCGTCGAATTCGCCCTCCAGGCTCTCGTTGGCCTCGCCCATATCCGAGGCGGGGATGTAGGTCGAGTGGGGGTCCAGTTGGGCCATCATTTCGATCAGCACGCGCTCGGAGATGGTGTCCCACTGCACAGGGTCGATGTACATGTTGTCGATCAGCGACATGACCCTTTCGACCTTTGCGCCGGCCCGGGCCCCGCCCGAGGTGATAAAGCCCCCGGCTCCCGGTTCCTGGCGCGAAGTGCGTGCGCGGTGGAGCCAGACCAGGCAGAAAAGAAGGACGATTGCGACGAGCAGCGTGATAAAACGGGAGGAGTTCCTCATGGTCATTTATTCTTGAATGTGTAGGCCAATCCCACCCCGATCGAGTAGTTGTACTGCATTTTGTAAGGCTCGGGGGTCACAGCCGCCCGGTCGTAATACATAAGCCAGTAGAGGGTGGTCGAGAGGAACTTGGTGGCCTGGATGGTAAATGTATTCTCCCAGCGCATGATGGGAGTGGTTTTTATGTTGGTAAACGAGTAGAGCGACCAACGGTAGCGGAAGATCTTTTTGGCGAAGGTCTTGTCGAAATCGACCCTTAGGGAGGGACCCAGCTGGCCCTTGGTCTTCTTGCCCGCCTCAACCCCCGCCGTGCCCTTGTTGGAGAGTTCTTCACTCAAAACGAAGATGACATTGCCCGCGACCGGGGAGATGGTGATGTTGAAGGGCGACTTGTCGGACTTGAAGTTGAAACCCGCCGCGATGTCGTAGTAACCGGGGGCCATGAAGTCGGAGACCTTCACGTGCTCGGTCCGCGATTTGAACCCTTCGGAGAACTGGCTGCGCAGGTTGGTCGAGGCGGCGTAGGACCAGTTCCTGTGCATCTTCCAGGTCATTAGGAAGCCCAATTTGAACTCATCCTCGTTCTTGAACACATCCTTGTCGATCACGCTGACCCCGTAGCGCGCCTCGATCTTGTAGTCCAGGGTAAAGGCCTCGCGCTTGTGCTGGTGGCGGAAGTAGAGCGTCGCCCGCCCGGCAAAAGTGTTGTCCCCCCCGGGCGCCCAGTTGACGAACTGGGTCTGCGAGAGCTGCGTGGTGGTGGTAAATTCGATGGCGTTGCGCTCGCGCTTGATCCGTTTGCGCTCGGCCTCCTCGTAGGCGCGGCTGTAGTAGTTGTTGCTTACCGAAGTCGGCTTGACCGTATCGACAGCCACCGTGGAGGGGGCCTCCGACGGGGTTACCCGCGAGATCGTGTACTGCCCCCGGACGGGAAGCGCGGTTATCAGCAAAAAAATGCCCGCTATGACACAGGTTCGGTTCATTTTGCAAATATACAACTTTCCCCGTACAAATTGCACGGGGAAAGCGATCGGGACGGCGTTATGCGCCGGGGCTATTTGAGCTTTTTCAGATCGAAGGCCAGCATGATGCGGCCGACGCCGAAGAAGATGGCCCCGAAAGAGACGATCCAGATGACGGCGAAACCGCCCAGGACGGGGTTGAAGAGCACGACGATGGAGCAGATTACCGCCAGAATGCCCCAGAACAGGGTCCAGCCCCACCCCTTGACGCTCAGGCGCTGCATGGTGGTCGAGGCGCCCATGGCGGCAAAGCCCCGGAACATCAGCCAGACGGCCAGGATAACGGGCAGGACAACCAGCGAGAGGCCGGGGTAGTAGAGCAACACCACGCCTGCCGCCAAATCGAACAGACCGCCTATCATGTACCAGCCCCAACCCTTCAGCCTCGACGAGTTGGCGATGGAAAAGATGATCTCCATCAAGCCGGTAACCACCAGAAAGGCGATGAATACGATGCTCAGGGCCACGTAACTCGACGCGGGGGTCCAGAGGATCCACACCCCGAAGACAATGAACAGGATACCCAGCACGAGGGGCATCCACCAATTTTTTACGGCCTTTTCAGCCGACTTACGCAGAGAATTTTCCATGATCGGAGACAGTTGTTTGATACGTAAAGTTATGCACAATATATGCCAACTTGTCCGTCTCCGGGAAGAAGTATACGTTAAGAAAGCAGAAACTCCACCCAGGTGTCGTAACTCTCGCCGGGGGCCAGGTAGGGAAGCAGCCCCTTTTCGCGCAGCCAGGTCCTCGGGCGGGAGGGCACGTTGCCCGGCTCGATGCCCAGCACGTACTCCCCCCGGCCCATCATTTTCCACTGGGAAATGTAGGGTAGCTTGGCCGTGTCGATCCTCACGGTCAGGCTCATGCCCAACTCGGGATTTTTCAGCGTGGCCTCGCAGATTTTATTCTCCGGCATGGTATGGAAATAGAGCTGCTCGCTGAATCCGGCGGCGGGTTCGATGAATTGGCGCAGCGTGTCGATGTCCTTGGCCGAGTGGGCGTCGATCGGCTCGGTCGAGGCCGGATCGATCACCAGCTCGGCCGAGGGACTCAGCAAGGGCCAACCCAGGTTGATGTGGTATAGGATGTTGAAGGGTGCGGGGCGCGGGCCCGTGTTGGTTACCTTGTCCGTGATCCGGATCTTGTTCGATCCGCACGCCGAGGTGATCTCCCGCTCCAGGGTCAAACACTCGCCGAACAGGCGGCCCGACTCCATGATCCCTTTTACCTGGCAGATGTACTCGCTCCCCGCCCAGTGGGAGAGGTCGGCGAACCGGGTGGCCGGGGTGGTCGAGTAGCGTCCGTGCAGCCCCAACTCCTCGCCCTTGTCGTTGCAGGGCGCGCTCACGTTGCCCAATCCGCAGGTGGTCAGCAATCCCCCCGCGAAGGTGTTGAGCCATCCGGCCCCCTGGGGCTCGTAGAAGGCGGGGGCGGTCTCCCCGTTGAAGGTCAAATAGCAGAGGTTGCGGCCCTTGAAGCTGGCCAGCGAGATGTCCATGCCCCGGTCGAGCAGCACGGTGTAGCGCAAACCGGCCCCGGTGTCGATATCCGCCGCCCGCATACCCCGGGCGCGTCCTTCGGTCAATTCGTAGTGGCGCACGCCGCCCAACTGGGCGATGTTGCCGATGTAGGCTTTCTTGTTATCCATCACAACTGTTTTAAGACGGGGTAAAGTTGCTTGTATTTTTCGAATTTGCGATCGTACTCCGCGGCTTTGATGGGGTCGGGCGTGAAGGTTTTTTTGTCCGAGGTGGCCCTCTCCACGCACTCTGCGGCGGGAACGCCCGTGTGGGCGCTGCAAGCCAGCATGGCCGCGCCGAAGCACCCCGCCTCGTTGACCTCCCTGACGATGATCTTCTTGCCGAGCACGTCGGCCTTGAGCTGCGTCCAACGGTCGTTGCGGGTCCCGCCGCCCGTGGCCACGAAGGTGTCGATGTGCATGCCCGATTGCTCCATCAGGGTCAGGTTGAGCTTCATTTCGTAGGCCACGCCCTCCAAAAGCGCTTTGGTAATCTCCCCTTTGGTGGTCGAGAGCCTCAGACCCAGGATCGCGCCGGGCAAATCGGTGTCGAAGTAGGGCGTGCCGCTCGCCGAGAGGTAGGGCAACACAAGCAGCGAAGTGGGTGCGTCGGGGATGGCCTCCAGAAGGACCGTGTAGGGGTCCACTCCCCGCTCCTTGGCCTCGTGGACCTCGGTTTGCCCCAGCGTGTCGCGCATCCAGCGCAGGATGTTGCCGCCGGTCAAACTGTACGCGACGGTGGTGTAGCGATTGGGCAGCGTGTAGTCGTAGCAGCAGAGGTTATTCTCGCGCAGCTCCCCACTGAAAGAGGGCTTTTCCAGGATCGGGCAGAAGCACTCGACCGTACCCGTGGCGTACATGCTCATCCCGGGGCGGGTAACCCCCGCGCCCAAAGCACCCACGTTCTGGTCGTGGCCCCCGGCGACCATCAGTATCTCGTTTTTAAAGCCCAACTCCCGTGCTTTTTCGGCCGGGACGATCCCGGAGAGCGATCCCGAGGGGATCGGCTCGGCCAAACGCTTGGGATCCAACTCCAATGAAGAGAGGATCTCCGGGCTCCATTTGTGGTCGATCACGTCGAACAGCATGGTCCTTCCCGCCAGCGACCAGCTCGTCTTCGGGGCCAGCCCCATGCGCAACAGGAACAGCTCCTCGAAGCAGAGGAACCACCGGGCGGAGGTCCAGATTTCAGGCGCGTTGTTCTTGAGCCAGAGCAGCTTGTAAAGCGTGAAGATCGGGTAAGGCGTATGGCCCGTGATGCGGTAGACCCTCTCCTCGCCGAACTCCGCGCTCCAACTCTTTGTCAGCTCCTTGGCCCTCGAATCGGAGGAGACCATCGCGTTGCAGAGGGCCTTGCCGCTCGCGTCGGTCGCCGTGAAGGCCTCGCCCTGGCTCGAAATGCACATGGCAGCGACCGGATCCGCGACCTTTGAATTGACCTCGCGGATCACTTCGAAGCACTCGGCGATCACCTGCTCGGAGTCCAGTTCGGCCCAGCCCGGTTGGGGGTGGATCAAAGGGTATTCCCGGTAGGCCGAGGCCAGCTCTTTGCCCTGGGCGCTGAACACGACGGCCTTGCAGCCCCCGGTTCCGATGTCGAGACCTAAATAACTCATAGTATTCTCAATTAAACAAAAAACCCAACCCACGCCTCCGTCGGAGGCGTAGCCGCCCCCCAAGGGGGTCAGGGGGCGGCTCTAACAGCGAAAGACCTTCGGGACCAGTCCTGCCGGGAGCGCGTTGTGCGGAGAGTGCGGCAGGTTTTGACGATCGCACTGTCCTTCAAACCGGAGCGTACTGAAGTACGTGAGGATTTGGAGGCAGGGGGATCGTTGAAAGATGCCGTGCTATACGCGCAACTACCAACCCGGAGGGAATCCGGGTCAACACCTACCTAAATTTCGGTGATCTCGTACTTCAGGTAGCGGGTAAACGCTTCCCGGAGAGCTTGCTCGACGTGTCCGGCGGCCAAGCTCGTGTGATGGCGGTAGCCCTGGTAGCCGATGTTGTAGAGTTTCTTTTGCAGCCCTTCGATCTTGGCCACGCCGCCGCAGCCGAAGAAGCTCTTGTCGATCTTCTCGCCCGTGAACTCGCCTTCGCCCAGGTACATCCAGAACTTACCGTCCTGGGTCTTGGAACTGGTGTAGGTAAAGTCGTTCTTGGCGATGCGTCCGGCGTTGCAGCCCATGCCGCAGCCCTCGCCCAACGATTTTTCGAACATCGAGTGGGCGATGACCTCGCCTTTGCCCTCCATCAGGGTCTGGGGCACGGGGCCGCAGTGGAACAGGATGCACTTGTCGGGATCGGTGCCGTAGTTGTTGTTCCAGTCCAGGCAGGTCGCGGGACCTCCCGTGGCCAGGTTCAGCGCGTGCATCGAAACGGCGTTGCAGACGTCCATCTCGCACGAGGCGGCGATGCCCCGGTCGTTGATCTCGCTCAGTAGCACGCAGGGGGCTACGCCGAACTCGATCTCCATCTCCAACCAGCACCTCAGCGAGATCGCGTCGAAGGCGTACTCGTTGATAATGTCGTCGATAGCTACCCCGAAACGGACCAAATTGTCGAATGCTTTTGAGCTGGCGTTCTTGAAGTTGGTGTAGTTTTTCAGGCGCTCGGCCTTGGCCTTGTAGTCGCTGCGGCGCACGTTCATCTTGCGCACGCGGCGGAAGATCTCGGTCATGTCCATCGTGTCGACCGTGATGCCGTACTTTTGCAGGGCCAGTTCGTCCCAGCGTACCGTCTTGAAAGCGGTCGTGCGTGCGCCCAATGCGCCGATGGTAACCCGTTTCATTCCGTTAGCGACACGGCAAACCCTATCGAAGGTGTCGAGCTGCTGCTCGAACTCCTTGGTGGCGGGGTCGATCACGTGGGGCATGAAAGCCGTGTAGGGCAGGCCGTACTGGTAGAAAACATCCATGATGGAAAACTTGCCGCAGAAGGCGTCCCGGCGGCGCTGGAAGTCCATCTTGTCCAGGTCGTCGGGGTAGGCCACGATGTAGATCGGGGTCCCGCAATCCTGCAGGGCGGCAATGGCGCCGTTTTCGTCGCCGAAGTTGGGCAGGATCAGCAAAACGCCGTCGTATTTGCCTTTGTTCTTAGCCAGGAAGGCGGCGTATTTGAGGCCCTCCTCCTTGGTCTCGACGGCGCCGTTGCGGGTGGCGTCGGGGTCCATGGCTATGTAATTGTAACCTAATTTGTCGAGGATGCCGGTGATCTGCGTGCGTGCAGCGGCGATCAGCGATTCGGGGAAGAATCCCCGGTTGCCGAAATACAGAGCGAATGTTGACTTTTTCATGCGAGCGAGTGCCCTCGCGGGGCAGATTTTTGGTTTATAATTAAGGGTTTGTTTAGAGTTTGTCGGCTGAACCCGCGATTTCGAGCTCTTCCTTGAGGATGTACAGCATCTCGTCGTAGACGGCCTGCTGGGCTTTGGCTACCGATTCGCCCACGTATTTCTCGTAGGGCTGGCGGATGGCCGTGGCGATGTTGATCTTGGCGATACCGTTCTGGATCGCCTCCATCACGTAGGATTTTTGGATGCCGGTACCGCCGTGCAGCACCAGGGGGATACCCAGGGCTTTGTTCAGCTCGGAAAGGTGGGGGATCGACAAACGGGCCTCGATCTTCTTCTCGCTCCGTGCGGCGGAGATCGCCCCGTGGACGTTGCCGATGGCTACCGAAAGCCAGTCGCAGGTCGACTCTTTCACGAAGCGCAAGGCCTCCTTGGTGTCGGTAAAGCCCTTGCCCGTGGCAAAAAGTTCGTCGTAGGGAGGCAGCGGACCGGCCTCGTGGCCCATCACGGCGCCCAGCTCGGCCTCGATCACGATGCCGGCCTTGTGGGCCATATCAGCCGCGCGGCGGGTGCAGGCGATGTTCTCGTCCAGCGAGAGACGCGAACCGTCCACCATGACCGAGTTGTAGCCCAACTCGATCGCCTCGCCGATGATCTGCTCGTAATCGACCCACAGGTTGTCCTCGTCGATGACCGGCACGTGGTCGAGGTGCAGGCGGGTAAAACGCTCGTCCTTCACCTTCTCATATTCGTCGCGGATCGCCCGCAGGCTGCCCGACTCGAACTTCTCCCACTCCAGGCGGGCGACCATGATAAGGCCCGCCGTGCGGGTGTCGCGCAGGGCCCTCACTACCGGCTCCATCATGGGCAGGTAGGGGATGTTGAAGCCGGGGATCGCGATCCCTTGTTCCCGGGCTTTGAGCATCAGCTCGCCCGTCGTCTCTTTCGTTGTCATACTATGCTTGTTTTTACCAGAAGAATGCGTACAAAGCGATCATGATCGCGACGATGCCCAAACAGCCCATGATCAGCCCGCCGTTCATTTTGTACAGGTTGGGTTGGTAGTCGTAAGCCTTGGGGTCCTTGATCTTGCTCCTGGCGTTGGTCAGCAGGATCAGTCCGAGGAAGCCCAGCAGGGCGGCCATCGTGAAGATCGACTCGAAGGCGAGGTAGGCCAGGGGCTTGCTCCAGATGATACCGGCCACGAGGCAAATAGCCGCCAGGATGAACATGACCCACGCGCCCCGGGCCTGATGGCTGCGCAGCAAGAGGCTCGCCTCGCCGTCGGCCACCGCGTAGCGCTTGTCGGTCAGCGAGATCGTGGCTGCCATGGCAGCCAAAACGATGAATACATAGCCCATCCGGATCACAAAGGCCATATCGGGATAGATCAATTTGATGATCACACCCACGGGGATGGTCGCGATAGCAGTCCAAAGGGCGGCCCGGTTGGTGGCGCGCTTCCACAAAAGGGCCATGCCGAACACCACCACAACGCCCGGGTAGATGTAACCCGAATACTCCTGGATGTACATGAACGCCTGGTCCAATCCGCCCAGCAAAGGCTTGGCGGCGACGGTGGCGATCACCAGGGAGATCAGGGCCACGATGCGGCCCATGCTGACCAGGCGCTTTTCGGAGGCCTCTTTGTTGATCAGCTTCTTATAAATATCCATCGTGAAGATGGTCGAGGTCGAGTTCAGCATCGAGGCCAGCGAGGAGACCACGGCGGCCACCAAAGCGGCGAAAGCCAGGCCCTTCACACCCACGGGGGCGAAGTTCTTCAGCAGCCAGGGGTAGGCGTCGTCGGCCTTCTCGATGGTGCCGGAGAGGCCCTGCATGGTGTCATGCAGCTCGGGGTGGTTGAACAGCACGTAAGCGGTGATGCCCGGGATGACCACGATCAGCGGGATAAGGATCTTCAAATAGCCCGCGAAGATCAAACCCTTTTTCGCCTCGTGCACGTCCTTGGCGGCCAAACCCTTCTGGATGATGTACTGGTTGAAGCCCCAGTAGCCCAGGTTGGTCACCCAGATCGACCCGAAGACCAGCGCCAGGCCGGGCAGGTAGGAGAAGATATCGAACGTCTCGCCCGTCGAGGCGTCGGTCGTGATGGTCCCCTCGGGGATTACCATATTGAAGTGCATATCGCCCGGGGTGTCCTTGACGTACTGGTAGACGGTTTTCAGACCCTCCCAGACTCCCGCGTCCGGGCCCGATACGGCGTCGAGCGCGAAGTAGGCCGTGATCAGGCCGCCGCCGACCAAAAAGACCACCTGGATCACGTCGGTCCAGGCTACAGCTTTCAAGCCGCCGTAGATCGAGTAGATCCCCGCGAAGGCCATCAGCCCGACGATGCCCCACATGACCGGCACCCCGATGATCTGCTCCATGGCCAGTGCGCCCAGCCAGGCGACCGAGGTCAGGTTGACGAAGACGTACAGCAGCAGCCAGAAGACCGAGAAGGCGACGCTCACACCCTGCCCGTAGCGCTCGCTCAGGAGCTGGGGCATGGTAAAGATCTTCTTTTCGAGCATCAGCGGCAGCAGGTACTTGGCCACAACGATCAGCCCGATGGCGGCGATCCACTCGTAGACCGCGATACCCAGGCCGATCCTAAAGCCCGAGCCCGACATGCCGATAAAGTGCTCGGCCGAGATGTTGGCCGCGATCAGAGACGCCCCGATCGCCCACCAGGGCAGCGACCGGCTCGCAAGGAAATAGTCCGAGGAGTTCTTCTCCCCGCCGTCCTTGTTGCGGGAGATCCATAGACCCAGCCCCACGATGACCAGCGCGTAGAGTACGAATACCCCGTAGTCGATTAAAGTAAAACCAGCGTTCATGCGTAAGTTTGGTTTGAAGTTTTAGGTAAATACAAAGGTTACCCCATTCTTCGGGTTCTTCCACCACTATTTTTGCAAAATATAATGCTATATTTGCGTCTGCTTCTAAAAGAAGCAAACGCGAATATAGGCTGCGCCTCGGCCATTCAAAGCAAGCTTTGATGGCGCTCGGCTTGCACTATATTTGCAAACAAACACGTTACTTTCGTTATATGGAATACGAGAAGATCATATACGGACCTGGAAAATCATTCAGTTACAGGACGATACGTGACAAATACTTTTCCATGCCCCTGCACCTCCACCCCGAGATCGAGATCATGCTGGTTACCGAGGGGCGCGGAAAACGCTTCGTGGGGGAGAGCGTGGACGAATTTTATCCGGGCGACCTGGTCATTATCGGCGACGGGCTGCCCCACTTCCACCTTTGCGACCGCGTCTACTACGAGAAGAACGACCTGCAATGCGAAGTGAAGGTAATCCAGTTCAAGCGCGACATCTTCCCCGCCGAGATGGAGAAGATCGAGGACTTTTCCAACATATCCGACCTGATCAAACGGAGTATGTACGGGGTCAAGTTTACCAACCCGCCCTCCATCGAGGGGATCGGCCGGATGATGGAGTCGCTGGACAAGCTCTCGGGGATCAAGCGGATCAACGCGCTGATGAGGATGCTCGATTTGCTGGGCCGGATGAAGGAGTACCGCATCATCGCCGACTTCGACTACAACTACAAGTCCGCCGGGACAAGGCCGGGCAATACCGCCGCCAGGGTCTACGACTACCTGGTGCGCAACTTCAAGAACGAGGTAACCCTGGGGGCCATCGCCGCCAACCTCAACCAGAACCCCGCCTCACTGTGCAGATACTTCAAGCGGCACACCCAAAAGAGCATCTTCGACTGTTTGAACGAGATCCGCATCGGCTACGCGCGCAAACTGCTCTCGAACTCCGATTTTACCGTATCACAGATCGCCTACGAATCGGGCTACCGCAACCTCTCGAACTTCAACAAGCAATTCCGCAAGCTGGTCCACGCCTCGCCCACCGAGTACAGGGCGGCCCTCCTGGAGCAATAGGCCAAAAAACAAGGGGGCCCCGGAGCGAATCCGGGGCCCTCTTATATAATTAGGGTAACGGTTTAGAACTGGTAATGTGGACAAAAACAGTTGGTAATTTACCGGTAGTTTCGTGAGCCAATAATCCGAGCCTATATTGAGCTCGGATTATTTTTTGGTTCGCTTTTGATCCCGGTTACGAAAATAGAGATACCATTTCACGTAATTTTGA
>JAVBNX010000016.1:0-86920 GCA_031551275.1 Rikenellaceae bacterium | reverse complement strand
GGTGTCCGGCGGTGTCGCCCCACCAGCCGTCGTTGGTGATCACGAAAAAGAGCTGGGCCCCGGCGCGGGCGTATTCGGCCAGGTAGGCCCCGTAGACCGATTCGAAGCAGATGGCCGCCGACGAGCGCACCCCGGCCGGCGAGGTGAAGACGCGGTGGACGGTGTCGGTCCCGAGTTGCCCGGTGATGCCGCCCAGGTCGACGATCAGGAATTCGAGGTGGCGGAGTATGTTGTAGTAGGGCATCTTCTCGACCCCCACGACCAGTTTCGATTTGTGGTGCACCTGGGCCGCACGCCCGGCGGTGACGGCCAGGGCGCTGTTGTAGACGTCGTACCAGTAGCCCATTCCTTCGCGTGCGGTGGGCGAGGCGTCGGGCGAGTCGTAGGCCCGGAAGGTCGAGGCCCCCACGATGAACTGGGTCGCGGGGTAGAACCGCAGGGCGATCCGCGCAAGTTCGACGTAGGAGTCCGACGCTTCGAAGCGGCCCTCCCACAGGCGGTCGTCGATGGCCGTTTCGGGCATGACGACGTAGTCGACGCCGGCGGGCGCCTGCCGCACGAGCGAGAAGAGTATCTGGTTCTGGTAGTCCTGGTCGGTGGAGAATTTTTCGTAGGGGTCGATGTTGGGCTGCACGACGCTGATCTTCACCTCGCGCCCCCTGTCGTCCCAGGTGTGGTACATCACGATCGAGGCGATCATCGGCAGCGCCACGACCGCTCCGGCCACGACCCCACAGGATATTTTCGGACGGCGCAACGCCTCGTATATCACGATGTTGCTCACCAGGATCCACAGCGAGCCCCCGAACACGCCCGTGACGCAGTACCACTGCACGAGCTTTGTGTCGTTGGCCAGCCCGTTGCCCAGCGTGAGCCAGGGGAACGACACCTGACCCACGGTGTAGAGGTATTCGGCGGCGATCCATCCCGCGACCAGCGTCGTGTAGGCCAACGCTTTCGGGGCGCGGCGCCACACCCAGGCGAAGAGCACGAAAACGCCCCCCATCAGCCCGGCGGTGATCACCACCGACAGGATCGCACCGATGGCCGCGGCTTCCCAGATCCACCACGTGGTCATGGCGCTCCACAGGCCGAAGGTCAGGGCTGCCCACAAGGCGGTGTGCCGCAGCTTGCGTCCGCCGTCGGCGGCGCGCTCGGCGATCCACAGCAACGGCACCAGTCCCAGCAGGAGCGGCACGCCGCTGCCGGCCAGCCATCCCGTGGCTAAAAGTCCCGCCCCCAGGAGCGTTGCGAAAAAAGGGTTGGTGAACGAAAAATTTTTCATCGCGCGCTTCGTTTCGTTGCACAAATATACTATTTTTACACAATGATCGAGCGGTTCATCACTTACATCGTTGCTGAAAAACGCTATTCCCCCGGTACGGCAGCCAATTACGAGTCGGACCTGCGACGTTTCGAGGCTTTCATGACCGGCCCCGGCGACGAGCCTTTCGATCTGCGGCTCACCACGCCCGAGGATATCCGCCGGTGGATCGCGCGCCTGCGCGAAGAGGGGCTTCAGCCCGCTTCGGTCAACCGGATGCTCTCGTCGCTGCGCTCGATGCTTCGCTACCTGCGCAAAACGGGCCGGATGGACACCGACCCCTTCCTGCGGGTCCGCAGCCTGAAGACCGGCAAACGCCTGCCTGCCTTTGTCCCCGAGTCCGCCATGCAACGCCTTACGGACGAAATCATCACTGAACATCAAGACGATAGCTTCGAAAAACGAAGAAACCGCTTCGTCGTGCTGTTTTTTTACGCGAGCGGCATACGGCTTGCTGAGCTCAGGGGGGTGAACCTGGGCGACTTCTCGGACGGCTACCGTCAACTGCGCGTGACGGGTAAGGGCGACAAGGAGCGCGTGGTCCCGGTGATCGACGCGCTGCGCGACGAAATAATGCGTTATTTGGAAGAAATTAACTACGATAAAATTTGCATTTCCCCCGATAAACCGCTATTTTTATCGGTGAAAGGGGAACGCGCGTCGCGCACAGAGATTTACACGGCTGTCCGCGAGGTCCTGGCCGGGGCCGGAGTGCAGGGCAAGCGCAGCCCCCACGTGTTGCGGCACACATTCGCCACCCACCTGATGAACCAGGGTGCCGATATGCGCGAGATACAAATGTTGCTGGGTCACAGCTCGTTGGCTTCGACACAGGTGTACACCCACAACAGCATCGCGCAGCTGAAGGAAACATACAAAAATGCCCACCCGAGGCAGGGGGGCGCTAAAAAATAGGAGGATAGAGCTATGAACGTAAAGATTCAGTCTGTGAAGTTCGACGCCGACAAGCGTTTGATCGATTTCATCGAGGGCAAAATGGCCAAACTGGAACGCTTTGCCGAAGACATCACCCAGTCCGAGGTGATCCTTCGCCTGGACAAGGACCACGAACACGGCAACAAGGTGGTCACGCTGCGGGTCACCCTTCCCGGGGGCGACCTGGTGTCGGAACAACGGAGCAAAAGTTTCCAGGAATCGGTGGACGAAGGCGTCGATGCGATCAAAAAACAGATCGAAAAACACAAGGAACGCTTCAAATAAGCGTAACTCCTGAACGATGCAGGGGCCGGACCGGTGGGTTCGGCCTTTTTTTATTTGATCAGAAAATCCTTGAGGTAGAAGGGCTCGCAGTAGGCCAGGTCTTCGAAGCGCTTTTCGTCCCAGGCGCGGTGGGCCGGGGCGATCATCCCGCGTGCCGACGAACGCACCACGGCCAGGGTCACGGCCGGCGCACCCATCGCCTCGACGCACTTAGCCGCTCCGTCGCCGAAAACGACAAACGGACGTTCCATGCGTAACTCCGCAAAACTATCTTTATCAATGATGTGCGCTTCCACCGGGGTGAGCGCCTGCAGCCCGGTATCGAACACCTGGGCGTAGACCTCCATGCGCCGCGCGTCGATCATCGGGCACAGCAGCGCCTCGGGGTCGATATCCGGCAGCGTCGCGAGCGCCTCCACGGCCAGCGCCTCGAGCGACGACACCCCGATGAGCGGCACGCCCAGCCCGTAGCACAGCCCCTTGGCCAGCGACACCCCGATCCGCAGCCCCGTGTAGGAACCCGGTCCCATCCCCACGGCCACGGCATCCAACACCTCACCGCACCCGGCGAGCAGTTCGCCCGCGAAAGCCCCCGCCTTACGTGCGTGATCGCGCCCCGAGGCGTCTTCGAGGATGCCTACGAGCGCCCCGTCGCGCGCGAGCGCCACCGAGCAGGTGTCCGTTCCAGTTTCTATGCAAAGGATGAGTGCCATAAATCGTGAGGCAAAAATAGCGTTTTTAGTTTGGAAAATAGTACATTTTTATAATATAGGATGCGCCTCGGCAATCTTTTGCGAACAAGTTCGCACGATTGCGCTCGACTTTCACTATATTTGCTGTTTCGAAAAATATTCTGTCGATGAAAAAAGTCATAGGAATGGGCAACGCCCTGACCGATATGCTGGTCAACATCCACTCCGAGGAGGTGCTCCACGGGTTCGGTCTGGCCAAGGGTAGTATGAGCCTGGTGGACGCCGCGCTCCAGCGCCGGATCTCGGAACACACCGCCGACCTGCCCCACACCCTCTCGCTCGGCGGTTCGGCCGCCAACACGATCCGCGCCATGGCCAAACTGGGCGCCGAGGTCGGGTTCATCGGCAAGGTGGGCCGCGACTCCACGGGCGACTTTTTCGAAAAGGCCCTCGAAAACCTCTCGGTCGAGCCGTGCATCTTCCGCGGCGACCAGCACTCGGGACGCTGCGTGTCGCTGGTTTCCTCCGACGGCGAACGCACGATGGCCACCTACCTCGGCGCCGCCATGGAGCTGTGCCCCGCCGAGATCCTGCCCGACATGTTTCGCGGCTACGACTGCCTCTACATCGAGGGATACCTCGTGCAGGACCACAACCTGATCCACACGGCGATGCAAACCGCCAAGGCGTGCGGCCTCAAGGTAGCCATCGACCTGGCCAGCTACAACATCGTGCTCGAGAACCTCGAATTCCTGCGCACCCTGGTGACCGACTACGTCGACATCCTCTTCGCCAACGAGCAGGAAGCCCAGGCTTTCACGGGCGAGGACGACCCGCGCCGCGCCGTGGAGGTGATCTCGCGCACGTGCGAACTCTCCGTCGTCAAGATCGGTACCCGCGGGGCCTACATCAAGAACGGCGGCGACCGCATCACCCACGTCGGCATCATGGCCGCCGCCCGCCGCGTCGACACCACGGGCGCCGGCGACTTCTACGCCGCCGGATTCCTCGCCGGCATGTGCGGCGGCCTCGACCTGCGCCAGTGCGGCACCATAGGAGCCATCGCCGCCGGCAAAGTGATCGAAGTCGTCGGAACCACCTTCGCCGAAGAGGTATGGGACGAAATCCACCGGCTGGTCGGCAACGTCCGCAACGAAGGGTACCTCTTCTGATCGGGGCAATCCAATCAGTCTAATACAGAAAATTGTTGAATGGGTATCGGCCTGCGTGAATTTCGCGGACCATGCCGTAGAGGTCGCGGCGGAATTTGTCGATGCCCGTACGGTTGCGTGCCGAGATGAAGATGCAGGGGGTGTTGGCGCGTGCGACCCAGCTGCGTTGCAACTCGTCGAGGGGCATGTTTTCGCGTGTGGCCGGGGTGAGGTCGTCGTCGTCCTTGCGGATGTAGGTGTAGGCGTCGATCTTGTTGAATAGCAGGAACACCGGTTTGTCGCCGGCGCCGATTTCCCGGAGCGTCTCCTTGACCACGGCGATCTGCTCCTCGAAGTTGGGGTGCGAAATGTCGACTACGTGCAGCAGCAGGTCGGCCTCGCGCACCTCGTCGAGGGTCGATTTGAACGACTCGACCAGCTGGTGCGGCAGTTTGCGGATGAATCCCACGGTGTCCGAGAGCAGGAAGGGGATGTTGTCGAAGACGACCTTGCGGACCGTGGTGTCGAGGGTGGCGAAGAGTTTGTTTTCGGCAAAAACGTCGCTCTTGGTGATGAGGTTCATCAGCGTCGACTTGCCCACGTTGGTGTAGCCCACCAGGGCGACGCGCACCAACGATCCGCGTCCGGAGCGCTGCACGGCCATCTGGCGGTCGATTTTCTTGAGGTCTTCCTTCAGCTTGGCGATGCGGTTGCGGATGATGCGGCGGTCGGTTTCGATCTCGCGTTCGCCGCTACCCCCGCGCGTGCCGGTGCCCCCGCGCTGGCGTTCGAGGTGGGTCCACATCCCCGTCAGGCGCGGCAGCATGTATTCGTAACGCGCCAGTTCGACCTGGGTTTTGGCGTAGGCGGTCGTGGCACGCTGGGCGAAGATACTGAGGATCAGATTTGTGCGATCGAGGATGCGGCGTCCGGCCTCTTTTTCGAGGTTGCGGGTCTGGGAGGGCGTCAGCTCGTCGTCGAAGATGATGGTGTCGATCTCGTTGGCGCGGGCGTATTCCACCACCTCTTCGAGCTTGCCACTGCCGATAAAGGTCTTGGTGTTGGGCAGGGCGAGGCGCTGGGTGAATTTGCGCAACGTGACGATCCCGGCCGTTTCGGCCAGGAATTCGAGCTCGTCGAGGTACTCGGCGGTCTGGGCGTCGCTCTGGCCGTCGCGGATGACGGCGACCAGTACGGCGGTTTCGCGCTCAGGCGTGGTTGTATTTTTTTCGTTACCCATTTAATCTATTGCGAAAGCGCCGCCCGGTGGTCCGGGACAGCGCTTTCAGAGCGTTTTACTTGTGACGAAATGCAGAACGGTAGGTTAGTTCTGAACCCTGAAGTCCACAGGCAGGTTGTACTTCACGCGCACAGCCATGTTGCGCTGCTTGCCGGGGGTCCATTTGGGCGACATCTTCAGCACGCGGATCGCTTCGTCCGAGAGCGCCTGGTCGGGCGAGGTGATCACCTGGATGTTGGTGAGCGAGCCATCCTTTTCGATCACGAAAGAGAGGGTGACGCGGCCCGAAACACCGCTTTCAAGCGCGGTTTGCGGGAATTTCAACCGCTCCAAAACCCATTTGCGGAACACCGACAGGTCGCCGCCCTGGAACTTGGGCATATCTTCCACCACAAGGAACGGTGCGTCGTCTTCCTGTACCGCTTCGGCCTTTTTGGCTACCGGGGTGAACGACACGTCTTCGCTGAAGTCGAACGTGGTCATCTCGGTGGTGATCTTCGTGTCGTTTTTCACCACGTTCAGGATGTCCGAAACCACGGCGATCGTCTGCTTGACGGGTTCGGGCGGCTTCTGGTCCTGGCGGGTGATCTCGACGATCTGGTCTTCGACGACCGCCAAACCGAGGTCGATCTGCTGTATCGTCTTCTCCTTCTGGCTGTAGTGGAACATTACGATCATCAGTCCGAGCGAAACCACAAGACCTATCTGGAGAAACATTCCTTTCTTGTTCTGAAGGTCGTACTTCGGTGATTTTTTAACTTCCATTTTTCTGGATTTTAAACTGTTACTTATCTGATTTTATTTATTTCCCACCTTTGGCCCCACAAAATGAGCCTCAAATTTCATACAAATATAGTTATATTTGGATAAAAAGCGTATCCGTGCAGATATTTTTCAAAAAAACTTCTCCGCCCTAAAATTTACCGCTTACTGAGCTTGAACTCCACGGGCAGTGAATACTTGACCCGCACTTTGGCGGTGTTCTGCATCCCCGGCGTCCACTTGGGCGAGGTCTTCAGCACCCGGATCGCTTCGTCCGCAAGCGACTGATCGATCGATTGCAGCACCTCGATGTTCGACAGCGTGCCGTCGCGCTCGATCACGAACGAGAGCGTGACCTTCCCCTCTACACCCGCCTCGAGGGCCGGCTGCGGATAACGGAGGCGCTCGAAAACCCAGGCGCGGAACGCAGCCAGGTCGCCGCCCTGGAACTTGGGCATGATCTCGGCGAAATATTGGGGGTCGGTGTCGTCGGGCTTGTCAGCCTTGGGTTGCGGCCGCCACTCCGGGATGTCGTTGCCGAACTCGAAAATCGCGGGTTCGACGTCGATCCTGGCATCATCCCGGACAATGCGCATGATATCGGCGATCACCTGGTTGTTTCTGGCTTTCACCTGCTCGGGTTTCTGGGGATCCCGGGTGGGCGGAATGGGCTCGACGTCGATCACCGAGGGAACGAAGGCGATGGAGGCGACCTTTTTTTCGGAATTCACGCTGAAAACCACGATCATCAGCACGAGCGCCGCTGCGAGCCCGAGTTGAAAAAACAACCCCTTTTTGTTCTGGAGGTCTGCCCTGGAGTTTTTCTTGTTTTCCATAGTGGTGAGTTTTTAGAGGGTTAATGACTCTATGTTTTATCTATAAGATGCGACCACCGTCCGGATTCCATAACCAAACCTACAAAAAAATAGTCTGAAAAACAAACTTTTGGGTAATTTTTTTCACAAAAAGGTTGGGATGTTTCCAAAAAGCGTTATATTTGCACTCCGCAATCTGGTTTTCGCCGCCGGTTTTGCGTTGTTCATTTCATTTTTCGGGGGATTAGCTCAGCTGGCTAGAGCGCTTGCATGGCATGCAAGAGGTCATCGGTTCGACTCCGATATTCTCCACAGTCACCGCGGTGTCCGAGTCCGGGACTTTTTTCGAAAGTCCCGGATTTTTCATAACGGCTCGCCGTATTTTTCGAATATCCTTGCCCGGATGGCGGAATCGGTAGACGCGTTGGTCTCAAACACCAATGGCTGCAAGGCTGTGCCGGTTCGATCCCGGCTCCGGGTACCCTTTTAAACGATAAAAGCCCCTAACTTTAATTAGTTAGGGGCTTTATAGCTATTTTTACCGGCAGGAATCGAAAAAATCATTGAAAATACCCGCGTTACGATATGTTTGGGGGTTGCGTAATCTCGCTTTTTATAAACTTAGCTGATTCGGCGACAACAATAGCGACCACATCCTGCGGAACAAATCCCCTGGGGCTTGGCTTATAAAGGTCCCCGGCATCCCCACCTCGAAACACGGCAAGGTTTCCCCTTGTTCATTTTTCAAAAGGCACTGCATCATGGAATAATTTTCCCATCCAAAACAACATCGACACACTCCCGTTTCGATCCACGCCTCAAGTGAACTCGTACCGCACCCGCGAAGCCGAGAAACTGCTTCCGGAAGATCACAAAATGAAACTGGAGGAGGTCGCCGAGCGGTGCGGCTTCAACTCCCTTTCCACTTTCCGCCGCTCCTTCGAAAAAGCCAATGGAATGACCCCGGCCAGATTCCGTGATCTGAACCCGTGATGCCGGAGTAGTATGATATTCTGACTGATTGACACTTCTTTTGACCGATTGACGCCCGGGCACAATGCCGGGGTTTGTATTTTTGGATATTATTCATCAATCCCTTTCTCCCGGGGATTCAGTATTGCCCTGAAACTACCGATGGGACCGAAACCACTATTCCTCCTTTGCGCGGCTTTAGCTGCCTTGCATATCTCCTTCGCCCAAAACGGCGGCGGTTTCCGCTCCACGGCCAAGGCGAATCTGGACCGGGGGATCGAACTGTTCGGCGACAGCAAGTTCGATTCCGCTGTCATTTATCTGCAACGGGCCGTCGAGCCCCGTGCGGATTTGCTCGGCGCACGCGGAGACACCATAATGAGATTGGCCTACACATATCTCATGCATGCCTGTATGGAGCTCGGGCAGAACGATTCTGCGGCCGTTTACGGCCACCGGGCGATCGCCGTCGCCCGGGATATGCGCGATGCGACATCCGAGGCCTACGTCCACTATTTCACCGGTCGGGCTTATGCTAACGCAGGCATGGCGGACTATGCCGTGGATTGTTACAGATCCGCGTATTCGCTTGGAGAAACAATAAAAGACTATTATGTCACGCATACCGCATGCATTGCCCTGACAGGCATATATTCGAGGCGTGAAAATTATCCGCTGGCCCTGGATTATTCGCAGCGGGCCGTGAATCTTGCGAAAGCGGAAGGAAATAAAAAGGATATCGCCTATGCGCTAACTATGTTGGGAGAAACATATGCCAGACAGGGCAGGTACGACGATGCTATCGGTTCTTTTCGGGAGGCAATGGGCCTGTATGAGGAATCGGGCAATATGCGATTGTATTTTGCGGTTCAAAGCGCATTGATCGCCGCCCTGTCCAAAAGCGGCAGGTATGACGAAGCCCTTGCAAGTATAATAGCCCCTGACAGGGATATAGACACCTCCTCCATGCGTGAAGCTTTCGTCAGGGCCGGATCGTATCAGGATTTGACGATGCAGAAACTGATGTCGGATCTGGAAGCTAAAGACAAAGGTAACAAATTCGACATCCTGCACCGTGATTATCTCGAACGGCAGGCCCGCAATCTGCGTATGCGTATCTGGCTTATCTCGATCGTCGGCGGACTGTCGACCGTACTGCTTTTTGTGCTCTACAACCGCCAGCGGCAAAAGGCGAAAGCCGAAGCGGCGGCCCGCTACGCCCAGGAAAAGGAGAACGAATTCCTCGCTTTCCGCAACGAATCCGAAGGCCGGATGATGCGTAAATACATCGACGGGCTGGAGAGTGAGCGCAGCCGCATTTCGAAGGAACTTCACGACGGCATTTGCAACGATTTATTGGGGCTTGAGATGCAATTGAAGGATCGCGGCGCGGATGCCGAACAAACCGCCCTGCTGCACAAGGCCCGCGAAAACATCCGCGACGTGTCGCACGAACTGATGCCTCCGGCATTCCAGCACGCTTCGATCGACGAGATACTGTCCGATTACACCGCCCGGCTTAACAAAACCGATAACGTGCGGGTCGACTATATGCGGGACGAAACGATGGATTGGCGGACGTTGCCCCAGAAGATGGCGTTCGCACTGTATCGCGTCGCCCAGGAAGCGGCGGGCAACAGCCTCAAGCATTCCGGCGCCGACGAAATAAAGATCTCGCTGACCGTGGAAGACGGTGTCGTGCTGCTGGAAGTGCGCGACAACGGGAACGGCTTTAACTCTTCGGAGCGCACGCGGGGTGCGGGCCTTCGCCTGATGCGCGAGCGTGTGGTCAGCGTGGGCGGCATCCTCGATATCGAAACGGATAGTACGGGTACGGCCATCAAAACGTGGATGGGTTTATAATTATATGGATATGGAAAATAAAATGGATATACTGCTCGTCGACGACCACAGCCTGGTGCTGGCCGGTATCGGCAGCATCGTGGAACGGATACCGGAGATCAACCGTGTATTCAAGGCGACATCGGGCGAAGAGGCCCGCAGGCTTATCGCTTTGCGGGACTTCGATATTTTTATGCTGGACATAGAGTTGCCCGACGACAGCGGTTTCGACCTGATAAAACTGATAAGGGCTAAAGACGCGGATGCGCGCATCATTATCAATACGATGCACGAACAGGTATGGATCGTCAATAAGCTGATCGAGTGCCAGGTGAATGCCATTATCCTCAAATCCTCCGAAACCTGTGTTGTGGAACAGGCCATACAGGCCGTTATGAACGACCGGTCGTACGGATGCCCGCGCTTCGAGCACATCAGCCGCCAGCTGCGTAACGGCAAGAACACGGAAATACCTGCGGATAATCCGACCAAGCGCGAACTGGAGGTACTGAAAGCCATCTCCAAAGGTCTAAACACGCCGGAGATCGCCCGCGCTCTGGGTATCAGTGTGAATACGGTGGAAACCTACCGCAAGCAGCTTTTTTTAAAGTTCGGGGCGAAAAACGGGATCGATTTAACCATGAAAGCACTGGCAAAAGGATGGATCACCCTCGAAATATGAGTAAGATAGCGGTAAACCGTGATTTTTACTTTTTTCCTTATGCGGAACTTTGTCCCGAACTCAAAGATTCGCATCATGACAAAGAAAAAAACAAAATACAGGTTGCTGGTACACTGTGGGATCCACCAGATCCGCGAAGGGTTTGAGGCGAATATGCGACGACTGCCGGTAACCGTATGCACACAATACGCCGATCTGCTGCAGGAAGGGATCATGTCCGAATTGAAGTTCAGGCCGCACCTGATCGTGGTGTTGCTGCACGAAAGCGATTCGGACTTTTTATTGCCGGTGAAGATAAAACTGTTCGCCGAAGGATGCCCTGTGTTGTTGGTCTCGCCCGCCATTCCGGAGCGCTATCACCATTTTCTGAAATTAATAGGCATACGACATATCCTGCTGCTCCCGGCGGATCACGAATCGATCTGCTGCTCGATCATGAATATACTTGAGCCGGCAACCCACGGTAAACCGTGATAAAGATAACCGCCGCAAACCCTTATTTTGTTTTGAGAATCGGATAACGACCGGAACATAAAAAATACAAAAAATCATAACATGAAAAGAATTATACTGTTGTTGTTTATAATTTGCCCGATGATGGCGTCGGCGCAGAACTTCGAATGTAATTTCGCTGTGAACCTTTACGGGTCGCCCTCGACGATGACTCCGGCAAGAGGTTCGGTAGAGGTAGGTGATAAGGTGACGGTGACCAACCTTCAATACAACGGTTGGTGCTCGGTCACACTTTCCGACGGACAAACCGGTTACATGAAGATCAAGCGCCTCGACCCGCTCGACGACGCCGCGCGCGAGATGAGAGCGCTGGCCGACGACCGGGTCGACAAGGAGACCAAAATGGTCACCTGGGGGATAATGATCGTACTGATTACGCTGATCTTGTCGCTGGCGACCCTGCGCATCAAAAAAGTACGCAGCCCCATATTGATGGCCGGGATACTGCTGGTCAGCGTCCTGGAGATATTATACCTGGCAAACGGGTACGAGTTCACGTTCTACTCGCCGTTCGTGCTGGGCAGCTGGTTGAAGGCGGCGATGTACTTCCTCGCATTCGTGCTGTTCCTCGGAGTGCAGGTATTCCTGTGGCTCAAGACGCTGCAACTGCTTGCCGAAACCACTCCGAAAGGAGCGGAAAAGGGACAGGGCGGATGCTTCCTTTCCATAGTTGTATTGGTATTGGGATTTGTCGCCTTTGCGGTCGTGGGCCTTACAAACAAGGAGGCCGAATACAACAAGTATATCTTTTGGGGCCTGGTCATCTCGCAGGTCATACAAGTGGTCATATTCTTCATCTACTACATCCGCACCCCGCTGACCGCCCTGCTGTATGTGATCACGTATGCGGTCGGGTTTGCGGCCGTGATATATATGGCGATGGACGTGATCGAGGTAATGATCTGCGCCATATTCATAGGAGCGGTGCTGGAAAAAATGTTCACTGCGGGAACCACCTTCCAGATCACAACGAGAATAGGCGGACGGGAAAAGACCGTTTGGTCGGATGAAAATAAAGGGTAAAAGAGGTGGGAGTTTAGTGTTGTCAGAGGTGTACTGCCAATGTGGCGGGAGGATACGCAAGTTCTTTTTTGTCATTGCATAAGGCTGCGTTCGTAATGCTCTTGCCCCGCCATATTCCCGTTTTGTGATTGCCTGTATGGATATGGCCGCAGAAAATATGAGCTATTTCCTTATCCCGGATAGCTCCGGTAAGTTCGCGGCTGCCTAAGTCTTCCCGGCTGTCGCGCGGTCTGCCGCAGCCATTCACACCATACGGCGACGAATGGCAAAGCAGCACATCCAGGTTATCTGGGATCTGCCTGAAAATTGCCGACAGTTCTTCACTTTCGCGATAAAAGGCGAGGTTGGTAACGGGCCTGACAACGTTGGGTGTTCCATAAAAACTCACTCCGTCGATCTCCTTTCCGTTGTTTTCGAGATAGATGTGTTTGTCGGTGCCGCCTGGTTTGTGTTTTTCGAAACAATAATCGTGATTTCCCGCCACGGTTATCACTTTGCGGCAATCCAGCCCCGCAACCCACGGCATGTAAACATCATTAAACCACAGCCATTGCCGATCGGCATCCAACCGGTAGCAATCCGGGGTAATATCTCCCACGATGCAGACGACGTCGGCACTTTCCAATGCGGGGAGATGTCCGTGCAGGTCGGCGATGGCGATGATTTTCATAGATTGAGGGTAAGTTTGCGGACAAAAATTCAAATTTGCCTAAAAAGCAAAAACGCTTAATCGCTAAATATTAGCTGATTAAGCGTTTTTATAGTACCCGGAGCCGGGGTCGAACCGGCACAACCTTGCAGTTATTGGTGTTTGAGACCAACGCGTCTACCGATTCCGCCATCCGGGCTTTTGTTTAATCGGCTTGCAAAGATAGTGAAATTATCGCTTTTCAAAAATTTTCGGGGGAAAAACTTTGGCGGCGGGAGGGGGCGACGGAGGGAGGGGCGGTTAGGCCGATACCGTGTTTACGCCGATGCAGTCGCGGGCCCAGGCGTCCTGGGCGCGGAGGACTTGCTCGATGATGTCGCGAACGCAGCCTTTGCCGCCGGGGAAGGAGGAGACGTAGACGGCCGTTTCGACGATCTCGGGGACGGCGTCGGCGGGGCAGACGGGCAGGCCGACCATCCTCATGGCGTCCATGTCGGGGATGTCGTCACCCATGAAGATCACTTGTTCGGGCTGCAGGGCGTGCTTGTCCAGGAAGGCTTGCAGGTGGCGGGTTTTGTCGGAGCAGTTGACGTGGAGCTCGGTAACGCCCAGGGCGCGGAAACGGAGTTCCAGCGAAGCGCCGCGGCCGCCGGAGATGATGACCACTTTGAAGCCCATTTTGATGGCGTAGGCTACTGCGTAGCCGTCTTTGGCGTGGTAGGTCCGCAGAAAATCGCCGTCGGAGGTGGGGGTGATGCCGCCGTCGGTGAACACGCCGTCCACGTCGAATACAAAGGCCTTAACGCCGGCTAACGCTTCTTTGAAATTTCCCATATGCTGCTGCTCAGCGCAGTGTAGATGTTTTTGTAGTCGGGTCGCGAGGTTAGTAACTCACTGTGTTTGTTGCGGGTGGCGAAGTCGTTGCGCACGGCCGGGCCGGTCTGGCACTTTTTGGGTGCGCCGGTCTCGATGGCTTTGCGGGCCGTCTCGCGGATCAAGGGTTTGAGCAGGTCGAAGCCCTGGCCGATGGGTTGGAGCATCTCCTCGCCGATGGCGTACATGTGGTTGGAGAAGTTGCAGGCGAAGACGGCGGCCAGGTGGACGATCCTGCGGTCGGCGGAGTTGACCTGTCGGACGTCGGCGGAGATCGCCGAGGCGGCCTCGCGCACGCATTTCAGGGCGGCGGGGGTGGAGCCTTCGATCAGGATGGGGACCTCCTGCATATCTACATTCCGGCCTTTGGTAAAGGTCTGCAAGGGGTAGAAGACGGCTTTGTTCTTGATTTTTGCGGCCAGTTCCTCGATCGGCGCGCTGCCGGCCGTGTGGGCCACCGTGGCGCTCCCGAAGTTGAGCTGGCTCGACAGGCGGTTGATCGCCGGTTCGCTCACGGCCAGGATATAGAGGTCGGCTTCGGCCAGTTCGGGGGGTGTGCCCGCCCACGTACATCCGCACTTCTCGGCCAGGGCCTTGCCTACCGCCGCGTTGCGGGCGTAGATCTGGACCAGGTCGCACTGTGATGCGGCAAAGGCCGCTCCCAGGGCGTTGGCGACCGCGCCGCTACCCAACATCACTACTCTCATCGCCGATATCCATTAGTTTGACGTTGGACAGGGAGAGCCTGTCGCCCTCGCGCATGGCGTCCAGGATCTCGCCAGCCCTTTGCATATCCTCGCTCTCCATCAGGCTGGAGTCGTGCACGCCGTTGAGTTCTACCTTGTCGACGACCATGGCCACGGTAATCTCGTGCACGTCGCAGGCGGGGATGTATTTGTTGACCTTTTCGTCCTGGTCGTCCTTTACGGCGGAGAGCAGGCCCGCGCGGGTCAGATCGAAGACCACGTCGCGCACGATACGCACGGGCAGGTTCAGCTCGCCGGCGATATCCTCCGAGGAGACGGCCCCCGTGTGGCGCATAAAGTGGCGGATGATGGCGGCCATGACGGCGACCAGCACCTTGCGGCGGGCGTCGTAGCTGACCGTCGCGGTTTCGCGCTCCTGCTCGTAGCGCTTGATGTTCTGGTAGGCGAACGAGAGTTCCGCGCCCGACAAAAGGATCTGCCAGCTCGTCTGGGCCCAGATCAGGAACAGGGGGATGGCGGCGAAGCTACCGTAGATTGCGTTGTAGGAGGAGACGCCCGACTGGATGTAGACGTAGGCGACCTGGAAACCGCTGAACACCGTGCCCGCGATCATGGCCGCCGTGAAGGCGCTCTTGAGCTTGACCTTGGTGTTGGGCATGACCATATAGATAAAGGCGAAGAGCACCCAGACCGCCAGCAGGGAGAGCATGCCGAAAAGCACCTCCACGATCCAATGGTCGGCGAAGGTCTCGATCCGGGTCTTGAAGGCGATGACCGCGCTGTTGGAGATCAGCCAAAGGACCGGCGCGACGAACACGACGGTCATGTAGTCGGAGAACATGCGCGCGAAACTCCGTTGGTTGCGCACCTCCCAGATGTGGTTCAACGCGTTTTCCAGGTTGGAGAAGACGCGCATGACCGCCCAGAACAGCACGACAAGGCCCACCGAGGCGATCACGCCCCCCTTGGTTCTCTGGATCATGTTGTTGGCGAACTCCAGCACCTGGTCGATCGCATCGCGGTACTGGGGCAACTGGGCGTAGAGGTAGTTGCTCATGTTGGTCTCCATCCCGAAGCCCTTCATCACGGCGAAGACGAGCGCGGCGATGGGCACGACCGACATCAGGGTGTAGAAGGTCAGGGCGGCGGAGCGGACCAGGATATCGTGGTCGCCGAAGCCCTTGACCATGAAGGTCAGGATCTTGGCCTGGCGCGCCAGCCAGGCGACCTTTTTGGACTTGTAGTCTTCCTCGGTTTTGACCCAGATGTCGTGGGAGAAGAATTGTATGAGCTTTTTGATCATTGCGCGGCGGATAGCACCGAGTTATAGAGTTCGTTGTGTTTGCGGATGAACTCCTCCAGGGAGAGCGTGCCGATGAGCGAGGGATCGAGCTCGTATTGCTTGTCAACCATTTTTTGGAGCGCCTCGGCCAGCGATTTGGGGTCCTCGGACTCGAAGGGGAGGCCGATCTTGTGCTCGGCCGTGTAGTCGCCGAAGCTGCCGTGGTTGCAAACCACGCAGGGGATGCCCAGGTTGACCGCCTCGCACATCGGGCCGCTCGCCGCCGAGACGAAAGAGCGGCGGTAGGGGATGGCCATGATGTCGGTGATGGCTACGTTCTGGCAGAACTCGTCCTCTTCGAGGATGCGCAGGTCGAGCCGGATGTCGATGCCGTTCTCGCGGGCGAGTTTCTCGATCATGGGGCGGTTGACGGTCATCTCCTGGCCGGCGATGTTGACCAGGAGTTTTTTCTTGGTCTCCGCGGGAAGGTATTTGAAACTCTCGAGCAGGATATCCAAACCTTTCTCCTTGCGGGTGCCGCCCAGGGCCGAGATCACGATCTTGTCCATGCCGATGCCGAATTTCTCGCGCAAATACTCCTTGGGCATGAACTCGGCGTGGCGGTAGAAAGCCGGGAAGGGGATTACAGTGACGTTGTCGATGCCGATGGCGCGGAAACGGTTGGCCGTGTGGTCGGACATGACGATATAGGAGGTAATCCGCTTGCCGAAATTTTTGAGCAGGCGCTGCCTGAATTTATCGTTGGGGAAGTGGTGGACGGTGGCCAACACCTTGAGGTCCTTCTTCTCCGGGGAGCAGAGCAGGGGCAGGGGATAGAACTTGTCCGCGGTCAGGAAGTGGGCCACCGAGGGGCCGCTCTGCTCGCGGGAGATCTGCTTGAAAACCCGGCGGTACATCCTCCATCGCTCGATGTAGCCCCTGACGGGGTGTTTGCGCAGGGGGAGTTTCTTCTCCCTGGTATCGATCAATGACGCTCCGTCGATGCGGTAGAGCGCCTCCATAATAAAATAGTGGCCTTCGAAGTCGTCTACCAGGTCAACCAGAAAGTAATGATTCTTCATGTTGGGAATTTTGTACTACAAAAATAGTCTAATATTACATATTATCCAAACGCATAGCCACCGATTTGCCCTCCAGGACCGTGACGAGCAGCGTGACGGCGCCACCCGGGCGCACGCCCAGTTTCCCGGCGAGTTGCTGCGCCCCTAGGGGATAGCCCCGGCAGATCAAATCGAGGCTCTTGATCCCCTCGCGTTTGAGTTGGCGGGCGTAGGGCTTGATGCTGAAGGGTTCTACCGACAGGATGCGCAGGGTGCGGCCCAGGATGTCATGGGGGATCTCCTGCGAGAAACCGGCCTGGTGGGGCGGGCAGGACCAGATCCCGTGGCGGGCGAAGTGCTGCGCGGTGGTCCGGGCGTGCCTCAATGCCGCGTCGGGGAGGGTCACGTAGACCAGTTCGGCGGGGTGGGGCAGGGGATTTTCGGGTTGGTGCCCGCCGGAGAAGGTCTGCTCTCCTTCGGGGCGAGGCTCTTCTCCGGCCGGGAAAGTTTCGGCGATCGTGCCGGCGGGGCCTATGGCGCGCACGGTAACGGACGGGGCCTCGACTGCCTGCCCGAAGACGACCAATACCTCTTTGCACTCGCCGTTCAGGGAGGTAACTTCGGTACGGGTTCGGGGGCCGAAGGCGGTGTAGGCGGCCGCCGTGTCGAACAAGGGGGAGAGTTTGACGGCGATCAGGGGGGCGAGTTGAGCCAGGGTAGGGGCCAGGGTGGCGATGTCGGGGGAGCAGTCTTCCAGCAGCACCAGTTTTTCTCCTTTTGCGCCCCGGCGGTCGGGGTCGGCGAAGATCAGGTCGGGGCGGGGCGGGTTTTGTTCGGTCGGGGCTTGCCCGGTTTGGGTTTGGGTTTGGGCGGCGAGTTGCTCGATGTACTTTTCGGCGGTGAATTCGACCACCTCGATGTTGTCCGCGCCCAGGCGGGCGAAGTTGGTCCTCGCGATGCGAGCCAGTTCCGGGTCGCGCTCGATGGCGGTGACCCGTTTGAACGTGCGCGAGAGGGCCAAGGCGTCGACCCCAAGGCCGCAGGTCAGATCCACGCACCAGTCGCCCGAGAAGCTGCGCGAGGCGGCTACCGACTCGTCGGAGGCCTGTTCGGCCCCGCGGCGGGTAAGCAAGCACCGTGCGGCGTGGAAGGAGGGCAGCTTTTTGCGGAAGCCGTCCAGCAACGCGACCTGGGCGGAGATCTCAGCCGCGTGGTCCAGGCGTTTATCCAGCGCGAGGCGGTAGGGGTCATGGCCCAGGTGTTGTTCCACGGCTTTGCGCGCGGCCTCACTGCATAGAAAGTCGAGGCTTTTTTCGTCCTGCATAGTATCCGATCAAGAGTAAAATGTAAATTGCGTAGAGGGTCCACATGGCCCAGGTCGGCATTCGGTAGCTCCAGGAGCCCCAACCCAGGGAGGCGCTCCACCCCGCCGCGCCGTTTTGCAGCCAGGCCGCCCCCTCGATCAGCCACCGGAAAACGGGGGTGAGCAGGGGGATCGGGATGATGGTCCACAACAGGCTTATAGCTACGATGATATGGGCGGTCAGTATAACCAATGGATTAAGCAAGACGCTCATCACCGAGACGTTCCCGAAGGTGTGCGAGACCAACGGGGCAACGGCCAAAGTGGCGATAAGGCCGGCGGAGAAAAGGCCGATGGTCCAGCTCCAGGTTTTGCCCATCCGGGCCGTCTGGCCGAACAGGGGGCGGTAGGCGGCGGCAAGGGCCAGCACAGCGATCATTGAGAGTTGAAAACTGATATCGAACAGGTAGTTGGGTTCCAGGGCCAGCATGATAAAGCCCGCGCCGAGGACCGTGTTCAACGGATTGCCGCGCCGGGAGAAGGCGAAAGAGATTTGCAGGATCGAGAACATCAGCGCCGCGCGCACCACCGAGGCCGAAGCTCCCCCGGCGGCGGCGAAGAGCCAGATCGCTGCGATAAGGGCGATGTTTTTGGCGATGTGGCCGCCCGGGAAGGCGGGCAGGAAGTAGAAAAGCAGGTTGAGCAGCACGAAGACGATGCCCACGTGCAGGCCCGAGATCGCTAAAATGTGGGCCAGGCCCGTGCGGGAGTAGGCGGCGCGGACTGTAGGGTCGAGCGTGCGTTTTTCGCCCAGGGTCATGGTCGCGGCCAGGGCGTGGGCTTCGGGGTCGAGGTTGAGGCGTTCCAATCGCTCGACGGCGGTTTGGTGCAGTTTGGAGGCGTAGTAACCGGGTGTTTTGCTTGTGTGGGCGGTGCGGGCCAGGATGTTGTATTCGCGGATGTAGGCCCTTCCCGTGACGCCCCGGCGCAGCATCAGGGTTTTGTAGGAGCTTTCATCCTGCGTTAGGGGGTTGACGTAGGTTCTGACGGCCAGTTGGCTGCCGGTGGTCAGGGGTTGGCCGTTTGGGGAGAACATCGCCGCGCTGTCGCAATGGAGTTCGATGCGGGTATTGCATTTTTGCCATACCGAGTCGGTGCGCAGCCTTCCCACGGCGGCGGTGGCGCGGTACCAGTCGCCTTTTTGGATGGGGGCCTCTGTGAGTTGGATTTGCAGGTCGCATTTGGTCCCCTTGGGAAGCGGGTCTTTGGGGGCGTGCAGGTCCATGTCCAGGGCGAAGGTGGCGAAGATAAAGAGCCACAGGACTGCCCAAGCAGCGTTTTCGCGCTGGTAACGCCAGACGATCACGGCGCAGATCGCCATCGCGCAGAGCAGCAACCAGGCCGGGGTGTGGAAACGGTCGGCGAAGAGGATGCCCGCAATGGCGGGAATTATGTAGCGCAGGAAGGGCGGCACGGGGCGGGAAAGATTACTTCCAGCCCTTTTCCGGGAGAGGGTCCTTCGGGAAGATGTCCCATAGGCTGACGTTCAGCTCGATGGCGATCCTATTGAGGTGTCTGACGTTGTATTTCGAGTTGATTCGGGGATTTTCGACGTCGCCGATAAATCCGCGCGACACTCCGATGTGCTCAGCCAGAGCGGCTTGCGAAATATTACGCTCCGTGCGCAGTTCCCTGACGCGGTCGATGATGGCCTGTTCCAATTCCGTAACCATTGCGCTGTGTTTTTTGATAGCGCAAGGTTACTAAAGTCGTGGTTTTAGACAGAGGTGTATAGGGGTGTAATGACGTGTATGTGGGTGCGGAAAAAGATGACAGAGGAAAAGGGGATTTATTGAAATTTATTATATTTTTGTCTGGAAAGATAATACGAACACTATGACAACGCTCATAATCGAAGAAGACAGCCCGATGGCACAGGAATTCATCGAATATGCACGTAACTTGCCTTTTGCAACAGTGATCGAAGAAAAGAAGAAAAGTTTCAAAGAGGCATCTGCCGAATGCAATGCCGTTACGGTAGACGCCTTTTTCGACAAACTCGATGCGCGTATAAAAGAAAAGTTCGAGTATGCGTGAAGTGCATATTTCCGAGCAGGTGGATAATGCCTCTCTTTTGGCGGAATAACTGCCCTACAATTTCTTTATTACATACCGCACCACGCCCCAGACGGCGAACTGGTTTTCGGCGGTAACCCGGATGGGCTTGTAGCGGGCGTTGGAGGGGATCAGCAGGGCGTGGTCCTCGTGGAGTTCGACGCGCTTGAGGGTAAACTCGCCGTCGAGCATGCAGACGGCGATGCAGTTGTCGTAGGGCTCCACGCTGCGGTCGACCACCAGCAAATCGCCGTCGGAGATCCCGTCGCCGGACATGCTCTCGCCGCTGACCCGCAGGTAGAAGGTCGAGGCGGGGTTTTTGATGACCAGTTTGTTGAGGTCCAGCGGGGTGGTGTCGCCCGTGGGGTCGCTCATGACAGGGAAACCGGCCTTCACCTCGCCTACCTCGGGGACCATGTCGGCCCCGGGGTCGGATGCCGGGGTGTGGATTTCGGTTTTCATGGCCGGGCGACTCGGGGTTTACGCCTGTTTTTTGACGTTGGGCAGTTGCAGGCCGAAGCCTTTCTTGGCGTCCTCGCGGCGCAGCAGCAGGGCGAAGATGATCGACAGCGCGGCGAAGCACATGAAGATGATCATGGGCAGGGTGTAGTCGTACAGGGCGGTCTGTTGTCCGTCGATCGTGCCCTGGCCCAGGTAGCACCACTTGCGGAGCACCTTGCCCATGTATTTGGGCACGGCCCACAGGGCGATCAGGTTTTGCAGCCAGAAGATCATGGCGTAGGCAGTGCCCAGCATCTTGTTGGGGACGATCTTGGGGACCGAGGGCCACATGGCCGAGGGAACCAGCGAGAAGGCCGCACCCAACACGATCATCAGGCAGACCGCCACCCAGGCCTGCGAAAGGGCGGGGATGGAGAAGACGGCGTGCACGATTACCAGAAGCACTGCGCCGATCAGCATCAGGTTCGCGCCTTTGCCCTTGTAGTCGTACAGGCTGCCGAACAAGGGGGTCATGATCATGTTGCCGAAGGGCAGCATGGCGACGATCAGGCCCGCCATATTGCCCTGGACGTGGAATTTCTGGATCATCAGCCCCGTGGCGTACTTGATGAAGGGGAAGACAGCCGAGTAGAACAACGCGCAAAGGATGGCGATATACCAGAAACCCCGGATCGAGGCGATGCGGAAGATGTCGCTGAATTTGAATTGTTCCTCCTCTTCGGCGTCCTCCGCACTCTCTTTGTCCGCCTTCGAGTCGACCATGCAGAAGACCAGGAAGGAGAGCAAGCCGATGCAGAGGATCATCAGCGTGAGGGCCAGCGGCGCGCTCAGCGACCACTTCTGGGCCACCGGTACGGCCATACCCAGGGCCAGAGCGGTGCCGATCCGTCCGGCTGCCGTGTTCAGGCCGATGGCCAGGGCCATCGTGTGGCCTTTGAACCACTTGACGACCACCTTGTTGGCCGTGATGCCCATCAGTTCGATCCCGACGCCCCCGATCCCGAAGCCGACCATTGCCCAGAAGACCTGGGATTTCATGGTAAACGCCTCCCAGCCGAACAGGGTCAGCGAGGTCACGGCTCCGCCGAAATCGTGGCGGATGGCCCAGTATTTGAGGGCCGTGCCCCCCAGCATGATGAAGATCGCCAGTACGCCCGTCCGCCGGGGACCGATCCTATCGAGGATCATCCCCCCGAAGATCAGCATCAGGATAAAGACGTTGAAGATCGCGTATCCGCTCACGTAGTCGCCGTACTCGTCGCCCGTCCAGCCCAGTTGCTGGTTGAGCATGGTGTCCAGGGGCGACATGATGTCGGAAAGGACGTATCCGGCCAGCATGGCCAAGGAGACCAACACCAGCACCGTCCAGCGCGCGGCGGAGGAGTCGTGCAGTTTTTTGCGTATTGCTTTTACCATAATTTAGTATTTGTAGTCGGAGAATCGTTTGAGTATCTTGTATGCGTCGCGGATGCCCAGTTCGCCGGCCTTGCTTACGTCGAGGCAGCCTTTGCGGGTGTCTTTGAGGAAAATTTGCACCAGGCCGCGGTTGAACCAGGCCTCGGCGAAGTTGGGGTTGAGTTTGATCGCGGCCGAGTACTCCTCGTAGGCCTCGGGCAGTTGGCCGGAGAGGGCGTAGAGGTTGCCGCGGTTGTAGTACAGGTGGGCCCAATCGGGCATCAGCTTGATCGCTTTGTTCAAATCGGCGATCGCTTCGTCGTAGCTGTATGTGCGCACGGCCGTGTTCTTGAGCTGGGCCGCCGGGTCGCCGCCGTCCAGGTTGATGCGCTGGTAGGAGTTGCCGATCGAGGAGATGAAGTCGATCATCTCGCTCCGGGTCGTGCTCCGGTTGAGGTAGAGGAAGGGGTTGGCGGGGTTTTTCTCGATCGCTTCGGTGTAGGAGTTGACCGAGGCGGTGTATTGGCGGATCGAGGCCTGGCTCACGCCCCGCTGGAACAGGGTCAGCCAGTCGTTGGCCCCGGAGGCCTGCTTGGCTGCGATGCGCTGGTCGAATCTGACCAGCGAGTCGGGCTCGATGTTGCTCGGGTAGTCGACCAGGCGCAGGCCGTGGATGCTCGATTCCTTAATGAAATCCTCCACCTTGGGCACGTAGTAGCGCTGGGGATCGATCACGATTACCGAGTCGGGCATCGCGGGGGTGAAACGGAAGAGGGGCAGCAAAGTGATGTCGTCCTTCTGGGCGGTGATCTGTTCGAACTGGCTGCCCGTGGTGCGCGAGTCGAAGTTCATCAGCTTATCGAAGCGCAGGGCGGTGTCGGCGTAGATCGAGAAGGTGGTGTCGGAGAGCTTGGAGCGGTACTCGGCGATCTTCTTCTCGGCGAAGTTGCGGTCGGCCTTCGAGCCCTTCTCGTCGCGCAGCAAATAGCGCAGGCGCGAGCGGCCGAGGTAGGCGTTGGCGAAGTCGGGGTAGAGCTCGATGGCTTTGGAGTAGTCCTGCATGGCGGCCTCCAGGTCGCCCAGTTGGGTGTAGATGCCCGCGCGGTTGTAGTAGACCGCCACGTTGTTGGGGGCGTAGTAGATTACCTTGTCGTAGTCGTCCAAAGCGCGGTTGTAGTCGCCGATCTGGCTGCGGATCAGGGCCCGGTTGAAATAAGTGATCGAGTTGGTCGAGTCGATCCCCAACACGTGGTCCAGGTCGGCGATCGCCTCCATCGGGCGCTGGAGCTTGGAGAGGGCCAGCGCGCGGTTGAAGTAGGAGACGATGTAGGTGGTGTCGCAACTTACCGCCTTGTTGAAGTCCCACAGCGCCTCGGTGTCCTTCTCCTGGGAGAGGTAGAGCTCGCCCCGGCGGTTGTAGCCGTTGGGGTTCTCGCGGTTGGTTTTGATACCGGTGTTGTAGTCCTCGAGCGCCCGGACCGTGTCTTTCAGGTGCAGATAGCTCACGCCGCGGTTGAGGTAGGCGTCGGAGACCTTTTTCTCCTGGCGGATGAACTGGTCGAAGTCCTCGATCGCCTTGTCGTACTGCTGGCTCAGAAGGTAGGTCACCCCCCGGCTGTAATAGGGGCCGGGCAGATCGGGACGCAAATCGATGGCTTCCTGGAAGTCCCGCAGCGCGTCGTCGTAGTTGCCCATGCGCATGCGCACGATAGCGCGGTACTGGTAGGCGATGGTGTAGACCGGGTTGTTCTCGATGGCGCGGGTGAAGTCGCTCTCCGCGCCGTAGAGGTCGTCGAGGTTGTATTTGGCCACGCCACGCAGGAAATAACCTTCGTGGGCCTTGGGGTCGACCTTCAGCAGGATGTTGAGCGTCTCGACCGCGTCCTGGTACCGGTTGTCGATCAGAAAACTGCGGCCTATATAGTAGAAGTAATATTTGTTATACTGCGCTCCGGCAGGCAGGGAGCAGAAAAGGCCGAGCAGCAGAAGCAGGGCTAAGGTTATCTTGCGCATTGAAAATTTAATATAGGGTGCGCTAAGGTAATAAAAAATCTTTATGCAGTGAAGAATTTAAAGCGGGAGGTAGTGAATACGTGTAAATTTTTGATAACTTTGTTGCGGATTTTTTTAAAAGTAGATGAAAAAGACAGACGTGATATTGGGCGTGCAGTGGGGCGACGAAGGCAAAGGCAAGATCGTCGACGTGCTTACGCCGAAATACGACGTGGTAGCCAGGTTCCAGGGCGGACCCAACGCAGGCCACTCGTTGAAATTCGAAGGACAGAATTTCGTGCTCCATACCGTGCCCTCCGGGATCTTCCGCAAAGGGGCGATCAACGTGATCGGCAACGGGGTGGTAATCGACCCGGTGGTCTTTAGCGAGGAGGTCAAGGGGATCGAGAAGATGGGCGTGGACGTGAAGGCC
The DNA here is from genome assembly GCA_031551275.1 of Rikenellaceae bacterium. Classification (GTDB taxonomy): domain Bacteria; phylum Bacteroidota; class Bacteroidia; order Bacteroidales; family Rikenellaceae; genus JAVBMJ01. Next base: position 62,411 of record JAVBNX010000016.1, on the reverse strand, counting down.
ACCCTGAAGATCTCCAAGAAGGCCCACCTGATCCTGCCGACCCACCGCGCGCTGGACGCCGCACAGGAGACCGCCAAGGGCGCGGGCAAGATCGGTTCGACTTTGAAGGGCATCGGCCCCGCCTATACGGACAAAATTTCGCGCAACGGGCTCAGGGTGGGGGATCTTCTGATGCCCGATTTTATGGACCGTTACCACAGGCTCCGCTCGATGCACATGGAGATACTCAAGAATTACTGTTACGAGTTCAACGTGGCCAAGTACGAGCGCGAGTGGCTGGAGTGCGTCAATCAGCTCAAACAGTACGATCTGATCGACAGCGAAGAGTACGTCAACAACCTGCTGGACCAGGACAAGAGCGTTTTGGCCGAGGGTGCGCAGGGGACCATGTTGGATATCGACTTCGGGACCTACCCGTTCGTTACCTCGTCGAACACCTCCTGCGCCGGGGTTTGCACCGGGCTGGGCGTGGCTCCCGCGAGGATCGGCAAGGTAATGGGGATATTCAAGGCTTATTGCACCCGGGTGGGCAGCGGGCCCTTCCCGACCGAGCTTTTCGACGCGGTGGGCGACAAGATCCGCGAAGTGGGCCGCGAGTTCGGCTCGACCACCGGAAGGCCCCGCAGGTGCGGATGGCTGGATATGGTGGCCATGAAGTATGCTGTGATGATCAACGGGATCACCGAGCTGATCATGATGAAGGCCGACGTGCTCTCGGGCATGGAGACCATCCGGGTGGCTACGGCCTACAAGATAGACGGCAAGGAAGTTGCATACTTCCCCTACGAGGCCGACGAGAAGATCGAGCCCGTCTACAAGGATTTCCCCGGCTGGAAAGAGGACATCACCGGGGCGCGGAGCTATTCCGACCTGCCCGTCGAGTTGAGGAACTACATCGAGTACATAGAGAAGGAGTGTAAAGTGAAGGTGGGGATTGTGTCGGTGGGGCCGGACAGGAGCGAAACCATCATCCGTTAAAAACTAAAATTCACCTAATACTTAATGATTATGAAAGCAACGAAGATTTCGATTATTTCGATGGCCGCGGCAGTTCTGCTCTCCGGCTGCAGCATGAGCAACACCGGTAAAGGCGCCCTGATCGGAACGGGCGGCGGCGCGGCCCTGGGTGCAGGGATCGGCGCATTGGCAGGCGGCGGCAAAGGCGCAGCCATCGGCGCGGCGGTAGGCGCAGGCGTGGGTGCCGGCGCAGGCGCGCTGATCGGCCGCAAGATGGACAAGCAGCAGGAGGAACTGGCCAAGATCCAGAACGCGCAGGTTCAGCAGACCACCGACGCCAACGGCCTTCAGGCTATCAAGGTTACCTTCGACAGCGGCATCCTGTTCTCTACCGGCAGCGCAACCCTGGGCAGCTCGGCAAAAGCCGATCTCGACAAGTTCGCCGCATCCGTGGTATCGAACACCGGGACCGATGTGACCATCCAGGGCCATACCGACATTACCGGTAGCAAGGAAACCAACGACAGGCTGTCGCTCCAAAGGGCTCAGTCGGTAGCAAACTATCTGACCACGAAGGGTGTTCCCGCTTCGCGCATGACCGAGCAAGGCTTCGGTAGCGATTATCCCGTAGCTGACAACACAACCACCGCAGGCAAGGCTCAAAACCGCCGCGTAGAGGTTTACATCACGGCCAGCAAAGAGATGATCGAGCAGGCCAATGCAGGTACTTTGAAATAAAGTACGGATTTGCAACCTTAAAAGGTCGATTCTTCGGAATCGGCCTTTTTTGTTACTTTTGACTTCGCTGAAAGTTTTTGCGCCTCGGCAATCTTTCGCAAGCAAGCTTGCACGATTGCGCTCGGCTTTTGTTACTTTTGTGCGTGGCTACGACGAAGGTTATACTCGAGGATCATATATGGTATCCCTTTTTGAGGGAGTTCCGTACTTTTATGAAGGCGGAGCGGGGGCTTGCGGACAATACGGTGGCGGCCTATCTGCGGGATATACGGTTTTTGGGGGAGTTTTCGGCTTTGCATTGGGGCGGGTTGATGCCCTCGGAGTTGGAGCGGGGGCATATCGAGGAGTATATGGCCGGGCTTTATGACAAGGGGGCGGAGAAGAATACCCAGGCGCGGTGTTTGAGTTCGATCCATGTGTTTTACAGCTTTCTGATCCTCGAGGGGGTGGTAGAGACCTCCCCGGCGGAGTTTGTCGACGCGCCCAAGCAGGGGCGGCATTTGCCGCAGGTTTTGGATCTCAACGAGGTGGACGCGATCCTGGAGGCCGTGGACCTATCCCTGCCCCAGGGGCACAGGAACAGGGCGATGATCGAGATGCTGTACAGTTGCGGGTTGCGGGTCTCGGAGCTTATTTCTCTTAGGTTCAGAGATATATTTATGGACGACGGGTTTTTGCGCGTCCTGGGCAAGGGCGACAAAGAGCGGCTGGTGCCCCTGAGCGGGGAGGCGGTCAAGTGGCTGGGGCATTATTTGCAGGAGCGCAACCGGATCGAGGCGAAGAAGGGGGCGGAAGATATTGTGTTTCTGAATCGTCTGGGAGGTCGGCTCTCGCGGGTGATGGTCTTTTATTTTCTCAGGCAGGCGGCCGGGGCGGCGGGGATCAAAAAAACGATCAGCCCGCACACACTGCGGCACAGCTTCGCCACCCATTTACTCGAAGGCGGGGCCGATATCCGGCAGGTGCAGCAGCTTTTGGGGCATGAGTCGATCAATACGACGGAAATTTATACCCACTTGGACCGCACGCAGTTGCGCGAACTGGTGGAGCGTTACCACCCTTTATCCGCCAGGCGATGAAACAGGATATGCTACCCACCTCGGTCAAGGAGTTGCGCGCGCTGGGCTACGAGCGTCCCGATGTGGTGCTCTTTACCGGGGACGCTTACATCGACCACCCCTCGTTCGGGGCGGCGGTAATCGGGCGCGTGCTGCAGGCCGCCGGGTATGTGGTGGCGATCGTGCCCCAGCCCAACTGGCGGGACGATTTGCGGGACTTTAAAAAGTTCGGGGAGCCGGGGTTGTTTTTCGGGGTCACGGCCGGGGCGATGGATTCGATGGTCAACCACTATACGGCCAATTTGCGGCTCCGCAGCGACGACGCTTACACGCCGGGGGGCGCGGCGGGGTTCCGGCCGGACAGGGCTTTGACGGTTTACTGCAAGATATTGAAAGAGCTTTGGCCCAATGTGCCGGTGATTGCGGGTGGGATCGAGGCCTCTTTACGCAGGCTGACCCATTACGACTATTGGAGCAACTCGCTGCGGCCATCCGTTTTGGCGGAGTGCGGGGCAGACGCTTTGATCTACGGGATGGGGGAGAAGACCATCGTGGAGGTGGCGCGGGCTTTGGAGAACGGGTTTAACGCCAGGAAGTTGCGGACGATCCCGCAGGTCGCTTTGATGGCCGACCGGAAGTATGTGGAGGGGCTGCCACAAGATACGGTGCGGCTGCACAGTTTTGAGCGTTGTGTGAAAGACCCGGCGGCCTTCGGGGAGAATTTCGTGAAGATCGAGACCGAGTCGAACAGGCGGCAGCCGGGGGCGGCGATCGTCGAGGGGGTGGGGGATCGGTTCGTGGTGGTCAACCCGCCGACGGTTTTTAGCGGGGCCGACCTCGATGCGGGGTTCGATCTGCCCTATGCGCGCGCGCCCCATCCGAGGTACAGGGATAAGCATATTCCGGCGTGGGAGATGATCCGCGACTCGGTTTGCATACACAGGGGGTGTTTCGGGGGGTGCAGTTTTTGCGCCATTTCGGCCCACCAGGGCAAGTTCGTGGTCTCGCGCAGCAAGGAGTCGGTTTTGCGCGAGGTCGATGCGGTGGCGGCGGCGCCGGGGTTCAAAGGCAACCTGTCGGATGTGGGCGGGCCCTCGGCCAATATGTTTTCGATGGGCGGAAAGGATACGGCGCAGTGCGACAAGTGCTTGCGGCCGTCGTGCGCCTGGCCTTCGGTGTGCGGGAATTTGCAGACGAGCCATGCGGCTTTGCTCGACCTTTACGATGCGGTCGCGCGGCGAAAGGGGGTCCGGCACGCTTATATCGGGAGCGGGATCCGTTACGACCTGATGCGGGGGCAGGACGGGGCGCGGTATCTGGAAGAGGTGGTGGCCCGGCATCTTTCGGGGCGGTTGAAGGTTGCGCCCGAGCACTCCGAGCCGCACGTCCTGAAGGCGATGAGAAAACCGCCGTTCGAACTTTTCGAGCAGCTTTGCGCCGAGGTGGACAAGATCAACCGCAGGCATGGACTCAAAACCAGTGTGACGCCATACTTGATCTCGTCCCATCCGGGATGCACGCAGACGGATATGGAGCGACTGGCGCGGCGGATCAAGCCGCTGGGGTGCTACACCGAACCGGCGCAGGATTTTACCCCTACGCCCATGACGCTCAGTTCGGTAATCTATTATACGGGGCGCGATCCCTATACCAGTAAGCCCGTTTTTTCGGAGCATGACCAGGAGCGCAAGCGGATGCAAAAAAGTTGCGTCACGGGAGGCGGGGCAAGAAAAAAATAGTACATTTGCCCTATGGCAAAAAGTTACGATCAAAACAACCGCCCGGCAGCTAACCGCCGGGCTTTCGACGCTCTGACAGAGGGGGGTGCGGCCATTCCGCCCCAGGCGGTGGAGTTGGAGGAGGCGGTGCTCGGGGCGCTGCTGTTGGAGAAGGACAGCATCATTATCGTCCAGGACTACATGGAGCCGGACGCGTTCTACAACGAGGCGCACAGGACCATTTACAAGGCGATCCAGGAGTTGGCCCTCGAGTTGAAGCCCATCGACCTTTACACCGTTACCGAGAAGCTCAAACAACAGCATAAGCTCGCCGAGGTGGGCGGGGCGGCCTTTTTGGCGCAACTTACCCAGAAGGTCGGGTCGGCGGCGCACGTGGAGTTCCACGCGCGGATCATCGCGCAGAAGTATGTGCAGCGGGAGCTGATCAGGGCCAGCACGGAGATCCAGCGGCAGTCGTACGACGAGTCGGTGGATGTGACCGATTTGATCGACTTTGCCCAGGGGGAGATATTCAAGGTCTCCGAGGGGCACGTCAAGCGCGAGGTGCAGCACTCCCGGGACGTGGTCCGCAAGGCCATGGAGGCCATCGAGGAGGCTTCGCGCAAGGAGGGCGGCTTTAGCGGCGTGCCCTCGGGATTTACGGGGCTGGACAGGCTGACCTTGGGTTGGCAGCCCTCCGATTTGATCATTATCGCGGGGCGGCCCGCGATGGGTAAGACGGCGTTCGTGCTCTCCATGGCGCGGAACATGGCCGTCGAGTACAACATGGGGGTGGCGTTCTTTTCGCTGGAAATGAGCGCGACCCAGTTGATGATGAGGCTTATGACGGCCGAGTCGGAGCTTAACTCGCAGAGCCTCAAATCGGGGCGTCTGACCCCCGAGGAGTGGGGCCATTTGGAGAACTCGATCAAGCCTTTGGCGGCGGCGCCGTTGTTCATCGACGATACGCCGGGGATGTCGGTCTTTGAGTTCAGGTCCAAGGCGCGGCGCTTGAAAAAGCAGTACGACGTCAAGCTGATCGTGATCGACTATTTGCAGTTGATGGTCGGAAGCACCGATACCAAAGGCAACCGCGAGCAGGAGGTGGCCTATATTTCCAGGTCGTTGAAGGCGATCGCCAAGGAGCTGGACGTTCCCGTGATCGCGCTTTCGCAGTTGAACCGCGCCGTGGAGTCGCGCACGGGCAGCAAGCGTCCGCAACTTTCCGACCTGCGGGAGTCGGGCGCGATCGAGCAGGATGCCGATATCGTGGCCTTTATCCACAGGCCGGAGTATTTCGGGATGAACGTGGACGAGCAGAACCGTCCCACGGCGGGGGTGGCCGAGGTGGTTGTGGCCAAGCACAGGAACGGGGCGACGGATATCGTCAGGCTCAAGTTCCGCAAGGAGCAGGCGCGCTTCCTCGACCTGGACGACGATATGCCCATGGGCGAGGGCGGCAGCTACACCACATACGACAGCAACTCGTTCAGTGAGGCGGCTTCGAGCTTCGACGACAGCACGCCCGCGCCCTTCTGATCAACCGCAAACCACTAACCCATACAATTATGAGAGTTTTATGCCTTGCAGCGATCCTGCTTTTATCGCATTGCGTTCTTCGTGCCCAATCCCCCACACTCGAGGTCCGCAACGGAACCTGGGGCAAAACACTCTATGCCGACGGTGTTCAGGTGGATAAACAGACCTTTTCCGGCCATATGCAGCAGCAGAATGAAGCGGCGGCCAGGATGTTCCGCTCGGGAAGGTCCATGGAAGGTTGGGGCACGGCGCTCGGATCGATCGGGGCTTTTTGCGTCGGCTATTCGTTGGGGTACATGATAGGAGGAGGAGATCTCGAGCCGATGTTGCTGGCCGGCGGCGGCGTGGTAATGGCCGGAGGTATCGTCCTGAGCATCTGCGGCGTGAAGAAGATAAAAAAGAGCATCAACCTTTACGAGGAGTCTTGTAAAGGGACTCCGGTAAGCCTGCGTTTGGATATTTCGCCTGCGGGCGCGGGGCTTTGCATGGTATTCTGACCCTGAGGTATGTTCGTAAAGAGCTTTGCCAGTGCGCTTTCCGGGATCCGGGCCGTTACGGTCTCGGTGGAGGTAAACATTACCGCCGGGATCGGGTTTTACCTTGTCGGGCTGCCTGACAACGCGGTCAAGGAGAGCCAGGAGCGGATTCGGGCGGCTTTTGAGAACAGCGGGTACAGGATGACCGGCAAGAAGGTCGTGGTCAACCTCGCGCCGGCGGATTTGAGGAAAGAGGGGTCGGCGTTCGACCTTTCGATCGCGGCGGCCATTCTGGCGGCTTCGGGGCAGATGGATGCTGCGCGGCTGGGGGATTATGTGATCCTCGGGGAGTTGTCCCTCGACGGGACGGTTACCTCGGTCAAGGGGGCTTTGCCCGTGGCGATCAATGCGGCGGAGAACGGGTTCAAGGGGATCATCCTGCCAATGCAGAACGCGGCTGAGGCGGCAGTTGTGGAAGGACTTGAGGTGATCGGGGTTAATTGCTTGAAAGATGCGATTTTATTTCTTTCGGGACAGCAGGAAATTCAGCCGGTGCGGGTCGATACGAAGGAGCTTTTTTCGGCGCGGGGGAACTGCTATGAGGAGGACTTTTCCGATGTGAAAGGGCAGCCCTTCGTTAAGCGCGCGTTGGAGGTGGCGGCGGCCGGGGGACACAATATTCTGATGATCGGGCCTCCGGGGTCGGGCAAGACGATGTTGGCCCGCAGGCTACCGTCGATCCTGCCGCCGTTGAGCCTGAAAGAGGCTTTGGAGACGACCAAGATCCACTCCGTGGCGGGGAAGATCGGGGCCCAGGAGGGGCTTCTGGTGCGCAGGCCTTTCCGTTCGCCGCACCACCTCACTTCGCAGGTCGCGTTGGTGGGCGGCGGGTCGAACCCGCAGCCGGGGGAGATCTCGCTGGCGCACAACGGGATACTCTTCGCCGATGAGTTGCCGGAGTTCTCGCGCGGCGTGCTCGAGGTAATGCGGCAGCCTTTGGAGGATAAGCGGATCACGGTTTCGCGGGCGAAGTACACCATCGAGTATCCGGCCAATTTTATGCTCGTGGCCTCGATGAATCCCTGTCCGTGCGGCTATTACAACCATCCGGTCAAGGAGTGCGTCTGTTCGCGGGGCGCGGTCTTCCGCTACATGAACCGGATCTCGGGGCCGTTGATGGACCGGATCGACATGCACGTGGAGGTCGCTCCGGTGGCTTTCCAGGAGATGGCATCGGAAGGGGCCGAGGAGGGGAGCGAGCAGATCCGCAGGCGGGTCGTAGCCGCTCGGGAGGTGCAGCAGAGGCGATTTGCCGACACGCCGGAAGTTCACACCAACGCGATGATGAGCTCCAAACAGGTGCGCGCGTTTTGCAGCCTGCCCGCCGAGAGCAGGCAGATGCTGGAGGTCGCCATGGAGCGGTTTTCGCTCTCGGCGCGGGCCTACGACCGGATCGTCAAGGTGGCGCGCACGGCGGCCGACCTGGACGGGTGCGAGCAGATCGAGACGCGGCATATCGCCGAGGCGATACGCTACCGGTCGCTGGATCGGGAGAACTGGGGGAATTAAATTGAAATTATAAGAACCTTCACAGGGAGGGCGGCAGCACCATAGAAAAACTCCCTCCCCTACGGTTAGGGGAGGGTTGGGGAGGGGTGATCGTGGAACCTCACGGCTTTGAAAAAGCCGTTAACGCGAGTTTTGGATAAAAACTTGCAGAGGAACGATGTAACGAGTGATTGCTTAGTCAAGTTTTTATCCGAAATTCACGCCATGTTTGCGCTGGTCGATTGCAATAACTTTTTTGTGAGTTGCGAGCGTGCTTTCGACTCCCGCCTCGAGGGGCGCGGGGTGGTGGTGCTTTCCAACAACGACGGGTGCGTCGTGGCGCGCTCCAACGAGGCCAAGGCTGCGGGTGTGAAGATGGGGCAGCCTTTCTTCCAGGCGCGGGATCTGGTCAAGCGCTATGGGATCGTGGCGCTCTCGTCCAATTACAGGCTCTATTCGGATATGTCGCGGCGGGTAATGACCACCCTCTCGGAGTTGGCGCCCGCCATCGAGGTCTACTCGATCGACGAGGCGTTCCTGGATGTTTCCGGGGTGGATATCAGTGAATTGGAGGTTTACGGGCGCGGGGTGGTCAAAACGGTGCGGCGCAACATCGGGATCCCGGTCAGCGTGGGCGTGGCGCCGACCAAGACGCTGGCCAAGCTGGCCGCGCACCTGGCCAAGAGCTACCCTAAGTTGCAGGGGGCGTGCCTGATGTGCCGGGAGCAGGATATCGCCAAGGTTTTGGCCAAGACACCCATCCGCGAGGTTTGGGGCATCGGGCGGCGCTACGAGAAGATGCTCTCCGGGTTCGGGGTGGTGACGGCGGCCGATTTCGTCGACCGGCCCCGCGAGTGGGTCAAGGCCCGGATGGGGCTGGGCGGGGTGCGTACCTGGCTGGAACTCAAAGGGGAGGCCTGCATCGGGATGGAGGACAACCGCGAGCCCCAGAAGATGGTGGCCAACACGCGCAGCTTCGCGGGGGCGGTAACCGACTTCGAGGAGTTGCGGCGCGCGGTGGTCATGTTCGCCACGACCGGGTGCGAGAAGCTGCGCAAGCAGGGCACGGCGGCCAGGCGGGTAACGGTCTTCATCGCCACCGACCGCCACCGCGAGGACCGTCCGCAATACAGCTCGGGGGCGGCGATCGATCTGCCTGTGGCCTCGGACAGTACGCTGGTAATCGCACGCACGGCGGTCGAGGTCCTGCGTCGGATCTACCGCGAGGGATACGGGTACAAGCGCGCGGGGGTGATCCTGGGCGATATCTTCCCGGCCTCGCAGCTCCAGCCCGAGCTGTTCGGGACCGAGGAGCGCGAAAAGCACGAAAAGCTGATGAAAGCGGTCGATTCGATCAACGCCGCCGGGCAGAAACGGCTGGTCAGGCTCGCCTCGCAGGGGTTTAAGAACATCAACGCGCGCAGGGAGCATACCACGCCCCAGTACACCACCAATTGGGATGATATTCCGGTAGTGAAAGTGTAAGTTGATCGGAAAACCAACATCCCCTTATTGCTTCCCGACTGTTAGGTGTTACCAGCGCGGTCGCGGCAGCACCTTATATCCCTTCCTCCCCTACGGTTGGCTTCGCCTTCCTCCTTCGCGCCTCGGCCATTCCGAGCAAGCTCGATGGCACTCGGCTTGGCGTCGGTTAGGGGAGGAAGATGGAAGGAGGGGTGATCGAACCGGACTGCAAGGGGGAGAGTGAAACGAATCCCCCGTGCAGGCTTCGGGCTAATTCCTGAAATACTTTTAAAGGTAGAGCCACGGCGGGGTGGGTTGGCCGGATCGGGGTACGGTAAAGCGCGGGCCGTAAGGCCCAAATGGCACGCCGCGTCCTCGCGAGCAGCGAGGGGCGACCATTGATTATCGCTTACAAACTAAACTTCACCCCGAAGAAGAACATCCGGGGATTGGAAGGACCATAGATGTAGTTGGCATCTTTATCCTTCCCGTAGTCCAGATCTCGCTGGAAGCTATCGAAGACATTCTTAACCCCGCCGCTCAATTCCAGGTTGACCCCCGGCGAGAGATGAAAATTCCAAGCCGCCTTAAATCCCGCGTCGAAGAACTCCGGGGTCATGCGCTGCTTATCCCCGCCGGGGGTCACATGCTGCACGAGCATTTTTCCCGTGTAGTTCCCGAAGGCCGAAAGGGTAAGATCGTGGCCGACGTAGCCCGTCAGGTTGATGTAGCCGTAGGTGTCGGGGGAGCGGAACATCTTTTTCTGTGGTTCCAGCTCACTGGACCACTCGAAGGGGTCGAGGTAGCGGCTCTTCTGGAAGGTGAAGCCCATTTGCAGGTCGAATTTGCCGGGCATGCCCATGCGGGCCTCCAGGTTGGCTCCCGTGACGTACGCCCCCGAGGCGTTGGTGCGCATGTTGATCGTGTTGCCGGCGACGTCATCGCCGATCTTGACCAATGTGAACACGTCGTGCAGCGAGGTGTAGAAGCCCTCGGCCAGCAGGTTGGCCTGGAAAGCGCCGCGCGAGAGGTACCAGTCCCCCGACGCGCTCACGCTGTGGGAGTACTCGGGCTTGAGGTCGGGGTCCTGGACGATGTAGCTTAGCTCCCCGGAGACGGCGGCCACGTGCAAATCCTCGTTGTAGGTCTGCGGGGCGCGGTAGCCGCTCGAATAACTCGCCCGCAGCCCTAAGTTGCGGCCGGGGCTCCACCGGACCGTGGCGCGGGGGCAGAGCACCGCGTTGGACATCATGTTGTGCTTATCGAGCCTCGCGCCTAACAGCACGCCCCAATGGTCGTTCTTCCACTCGGACTGGAGGTAGCCGCCGATGGTGTTGACCGTCTGGAGCAGGGTGCTGTCGCGGCCCAGGTACTTGTCGTTCAAATCGTCGTAGTTGTACTCCACCCCGGCGGTCAGCTCGGCGGGCAGGAAGATCAGTTTGTCGAACTGGCGCGTGTACTGGCCGCCGACCACGTAGGTCAAATCCTTGGTCAGGCCGTAGCCGTCGGGGTCCTCATCGGTACCGAAGTAGCTGTTTCGGTGGATGTACTGCGCGGAGGCGTAGAGCGAGACGCGGTCTTTGTAGCTGGGGGAGAAGGCGTCGAATTTCAATCCGCCGCCGTCGATGCGGTGTTCGAGGCTCTCGGTAATATCGGTCTGGTGGGGCGGCAGGGCGAACTTGTTGCCGCCGCGGCGCTCCTCGTGCATGTGGTGGTACTCCATGGTCAGGCGCGTGTAGTCCGAGGTGCGGTAGTAGCCCCGGAAGCCTGCCGTCTCAGAGTTGAGCTGGGGCAGGTCGGAGAAGCCGTCGTCGTTGCGGTCGTAGTGCTTGCGGTCTCGGATCATGCCGAAGATGTGGACCCCGGCCTTGTGGTCGTCCGAGACGAAGGCCCCGTTGAAGGAGGTGTTCACGTCGGGGGTCCCGTCCTCGAAGATGCCGGTGGTGTTGGCCAGCGTGAGGGTGTTGCGCAGGGGTTCGCGGGTAATGATGTTGACTACCCCGCCGATGGCGTTCGAGCCGAACAGGGCCGAGCCCCCGCCGCGGGTTACCTCGACGCGCTCGACCATCGAGACGGGCAGCTGGTCCAGCCCGTAGACCTGGGCCAGGGAGCTGAAGATGGGGCGGCTGTCCAAGAGGATTTGCGAGTACTGGCCCTCGAGGCCGTTGATCCGCAGTTGGGTAACGGCGCAGTTGCCGCAATCGTTCTCCACGCGCAGGCCGGGCTGGAAGCTCATCGAGGCGGCCAGGTTGGTCGAGGCGGTGCTTTCGAAGAGTTTCTGGTTGGCGATGTTGACCACCGAGGCGGCCACGCGGCGGTTGGTCTCGTTGCGGTTGGAGGTGACCACCACCTCGTCCATGTTGATCGATTGCTCGTCGAGCAAGAAGTTGACCTCTATGGTTTTGCCCGGCGTCAGTTGAACGGTTTGTTCAACGGTCGAGTAGCCCATCAAGGAGGCAGAGACCGTGAACTGGCCGGTGGGCAGGTTCTTCAAAAAATAGTGGCCCGTGGCGTCGGCGGCGATGCCGATCGTGGTCCCTTTCAGGGCGATTACCACGTAGGGGAGGTGCTCCCCGGTCCTGGCGTTCTGGATGTGGCCGGTAATGTTGGCGTCGGAGACGGGTTTGCGCGGCGGATGCGCGGCCTCGGCGTTCTCGACGGCTTCGCCTGCCGCGAATGATACGGCAGGCATAAGGAGCAGGATAGCTCCCAGGATATGTTTTTTCATGAAGATTTCTTGATTTATTATTAAATGCCTGTGAGGGAATTCAATAAACCGAAGGAGGTCCGCGCCGCGAAATTTCGCCCGCGTGGAACTCGGCCCAGCGGGTCTTGGCTACGGGGACGATGCAACGTTTGAATTCGGGGCGGAAAACACGCGTGAGCATGGCCAGGCCCAGACCCAGACCCAGGGCCAGCAGCAGCGCCAGCGAGGCGAAGGCCGAAAAGTTCGTGGGCGAGTGGGTGTGGCCGGGGTTCGAACTGCTGCCCCCGCCGTAGAAGTGGGAGTGGACTACCAGTTGCCCGTCGATCTCGTGGATGTGGTAAAAGAAGGAGATGTTGGCGAAGTAGAACGCGAACAGCAGGACCAGAGACCAGCCGGAGATGGTTCTGATGGTCTGTTTGTATGCGCTGCCAGTCGCCGCCATCTAACCTACTCCTGTTTTTTGATCAGATCCATGCCCAGTTTGATCGCCTCCTGGTTGGCGGGGATCAGGGCGTGCTGGCGGCCGGGGAGCGATTTTTCAAGCCCTTTGCTCGCGCTCTCGAAAGTGACCACGGGGCGCACCTTTAAATAACCGCCCAGGATCATCGTGTTGAAAACCCGCACGTTGCCGCGCCTGGTGGCCTGTTCGGTCGCGTCGATGGTGTAGACAGAGATGTCCTTGCGCTCGGGCTTGCGCACGATGCCGTTGGGGTCGTAGATCAAAATGCCGCCGGGTTTGACACGCTCCTCGAACTTGTCCATGCTCTGTTGGTTGAGGATGATCGCGGTGTCGTAGTTGTGCAGGATGGGGGAGGAAACCTTGCCCTCGTCGCTCAAAATGACGGTCACATTGGCCGTGCCGCCCCTCATTTCGGGGCCGTAGGAGGGAAGCCAACTGACATCCATGCCCTGCATAACCCCTGAGTATGCCAGTATCTTGCCCATCGAAAGCACTCCCTGCCCACCGAATCCGGCTATGATCAATTCTTCAGTCATCGTCTCGAAAATCTGGGGCAAAGGTAGCGATTTTTCTTTTGAACCGCAAGGTCGGGGAGTTGGGTAAAACGGTTTATGGGTTGTTTTATCGGTAGATAAATGATTGCGGAAATGAAAAAATTTTACCCTGCTCTCCTGATTTTGCTGTGTGCGCTCGCCTGCAAGCGGGAGTACAGGCCCGATATTTCGAAGACCAGTTCGCCCGGCGGGGTGGATATTTTCCAGCCCGACTCCGCCTCGATCGCGCAGAATTACCGCATCCCGGAGTGGTTCAGGGACGCGAAACTCGGAATCTTCATCCATTGGGGCGTTTACTCGGTCCCAGCGTTCGTCAACGAGTGGTATCCACGCAGGATGTACGACACGACCGATGTCGTGCACAAGCACCATGTACAGACCTACGGGTCGGTCGATAAGTTCGGCTACAAGGATTTTATCCCGATGTTCAAAGCGGAAAAGTTCGACGCGGGAAAGTGGGCGGAGCTTTTTAAGGAGGCGGGTGCGGCGTACGTCGTTCCCGTGGCCGAGCACCACGACGGCTACGCGCTGTACCGCAGCACGTTCAACCCCTGGAACTCGGTGGAGATGATGCCCGGGCGTGATTTTATGGACGAATTGCAGAAAGCGGTGCGCGAAAGGGGGATGAAGTTCGGGCTTTCCTCGCACCGTTGCGAGAACGCCTGGTTTTACCACCACGGCATGGGCTATCCCTCCGATGTGCGGGATACGGATATAAGCCTCTACGGCGAGCGCATTCCCGAGAGCGATTCGGTGGGGATGACGCCCTGGACCGGGGCCAACGAGGGGTCGAACGAAAAGTCGCGGCGGGAGTGGCTGCTCCATACCTACGAATTGGTGGACCGGTATAAACCCGACCTAATCTATTTCGACTGGATGGTCGGAAAATTTCCCTTCCAGCCCACGTTTTACCGTTTCCTGGCCTACTACTACAATTCGGCGGCGGAGTGGGGCAAGCAGGTGGCGGTCAATACCAAGTTCGGCTATCCGGACGATATTGTGGTCTACGATATCGAGCGCGGCAAGAGCGACCGCATACGCCCCAATCCGTGGCAGACCTGCACCTCGATCGGCAAGAACTCCTGGAGCCACAACCCGTTGGGCGAGAACAAGACGCCCGACCACATCATCGACGATTTTGTGGATATCGTCAGCAAGAACGGCAACCTGCTCCTGAACGTGGGGCCTACGGCCGAGGGGGAGGTCACACCGGAGCAGGCGCATGTCTTGCGGGAGCTGGGCAAGTGGCTGAAAGTGAACGGAGAGGCGATCTACGGCTCACGGCCCTGGGTGCGGGCGGCCGAGGGGGACAACCCCGGGACGGCGGGCTACATGACCGATAGCCGCTCGACCGCTTACACCGGGCGCGATATCCGCTTTACGACCAACAATGGCTATTTGTACGCGATTTTCCTGGGCACGCCCGAAAAAAGGGCGATGATCCGGTCGCTGGCCTTAGAGGCCGGAGCGAAGGTCGGATCGGTCGCCCTGTTAGGATGCGATGAGGTGCTGGCCTGGTGGCAGACGGCCGAAGGGTTGACGGTGGAGATGCCGGAGAGTTTGCCGACCGGGTATGCGCATACGCTGCGGATAACGTTGGGTCAGTAGATCAATGTATTTCCGTTTTGCTGGGGATTGATCCAGTTGTTGCCCACGAATGTACTCCATTGGGGCATATCCTGCACGGCTTGGGGAACCGTGCCGGAAAGCAGGTTTTTGGAAACATTGAATGTGTCCAGCAGGGTCAGGTCGGCCACCGATGCGGGGATGTTACCCGTCAGGTTGTTGTGGCTCAGGTAAAGGTAGACCAGGGTTGTTACTGAGCCTATGTTTTCGGGGATCGGGCCGGAGAATCCGTTGGACGAGAGGTTGAACAGCTGGAACTGTGTGAGCCCGGTAATGCTCTCGGGAATGACGCCGGTCATGTTGTTGTTGTCGACCGAGAAATAGAGCAGGCCGGTCAAATCGCCCAGATTCGGAGGCAGTCCGCCGGATAACTGGTTGTAGCTCAGGTGGACATTGGTCAGGTTGACCAGGTTGGATATGCCCGAAATGGTGCCTGTGAGCTGGTTGCTCCCCATACCCAGGACCCTAAGGCCGGTGAGCGTCCATACCGATGCGGGGATGCTTCCCGTAAGCTGGTTGGTTGTAAAATTCAATGCCTGCAATTGGGTCAGAGAGCCTATGCTGGGCGGAATCGTGCCTTGTAACGTATTGCCGTCCAGGTTGACGTTGATCACCCGGCCGTCGGCGTCGGTCATTATGCCGTACCAGTCCGACAGGGGGGCGGAGCTTGTCCAGTTGGTGCTGGTCGTCCAGCCGGGGCCGTTGGTGGCGTTGTACAGTTCGATCAGGGCTTCCCGGTCGGTCAGGCTTTGGACCACCTCGATCACGGCCGAGGTGCCGTCTGCGGAGAGGAGAGTGATCTGGCCGGTCGTCGGGTTGCTCTCATTCCGTATGCCGACCGATACGGTAACCGGTGTGTCGCCATGTCCCCCGTGGTCGGGTGAGAGGGTGCACCAGTCGGGTTTGGATGAGACGTTCCATGCCGAGGTGCTGTTGACCATGACCGGAGTGCTGCCTCCTGTAGAGGGAAAATGGAGTGCATCGGGTGTCGCGGTGGTCGAAGCGGGAGGACAGGGTCCGTCATCGAAGCATCCCGCCAAAGCGGCCAGAGGAAGAAGCAAGGCAAGGAGTTCTCTGTATTTCATGGTTTACGGTTTTATGCGTTCGGTATGAGCAGTTTACAAAAACTGTGCAGAAATCCGCGTTATCTCATATTTTCTTCTTGCCGGGTGTCAAAAAGAGTTTACGCTGCCAGAGGATTCCGGACGTGATGAATCGGAAGATTTCGCCAGGTATTGGTATGGGGGAATACCATGAAAAGGCAGCCCCGGCAAATTGTTTGCCGGGGCTGTTTTCGGGACGGTGATGCTCGAAACGCCGTTGTCTATTTTTGCACATACCCTCGACTTCGTACTCAGGGGTTGTACTGGTCCAGGTAGCGGAACTCGAAGATGGCGCGGATGATGTCGATGAATTGCTGCGCCTCGGTGTTGTCGGGGTCCATCTTTTGCACGCGCAGGAAATCGTTCAGGGCCAGGTCGTATTGCGAGAGTTTCATGTAGCGTTTGCCGCGCTCCATGAAATAGGCGGGGTGGTAGAGGCCGTTTTGTTCGATGTAGTGCGCCACCGAGGCGCCGACCAGTGAGGAGACGTCCTGCCCGGCGGCGACCATGCGCCGGACCTGCGTCGAGGAGCAGGATAGCAAGGGGGCGTCGTCCATCCAGGTAACGCGGCGGGACAACGGGATATCCTCTTTGCGGTAGCCTTCGCGCGGGTAGACCAGGATGGGGTAGTTTTTCAACAGGGTCTTGTAGCTCTTCCAGCGCTCGAAGCAGGCCAGGTTGTCGCTGCCGATTACCAGCGAGTACTGGTAGTTGTTCACGTTCACGCTGTCCAGGTAGCGCATCGTGTCGATCGTGTAGTTGGGCTGGGGCAACTGCCACTCGAGGCCCGCGGGGACCACCTCGTAGAGGTCGCCCGCCTCCTCCAGGGCCAGCTCCACCATGTCGAAGCGCTCGTTGTTGGAGGCCAAATCGACGTCCTCCTTCAACGGGTTGCGGGGCGAGACCAACAGCCAGACCTCGTCCGCCAGGTTGGTGTGCAGGATGTGGCGGGCGATGGAGATGTGGCCCCAATGGATGGGGTTGAACGATCCGGGGTATACGGCTACCCGATAGGCCATGGGGAGGGATTTATGCGGTGAATTTTTCGATCGCCTCGCCGACCTGGTCGATGGCGTCCTCGAGGATGTCGTTGACGACCACCCGGTCGAACTTCGGCGCGAAGGAGAGCTCCTGCTCGGCCTTCTCGACGCGCTTTTCGATCACGTCGGGCGAGTCGGTCCCGCGGTACATCAGCCGCTTTTTCAGCTCGGGGATCGAGGGGGGCTGCACGAAGATCGCCAGCGCGTCCCTCCCGAAGATCTCCTTGAGGCGCAAACCGCCCACCACGTCCACGTCGAAGATCACCGTCTTGCCCGCCTTGTCGATGCGTTCCAACTCCGAGCGCAGGGTTCCGTAGCACGTGCCGGCGTAGACCTCCTCCCACTCGACGAACTCGCCCCGGGAGACCTTGTGGGCGAACTCCTGAGGGGTAATGAAGTAGTAGTCCACCCCGTCGCGCTCGCCCGGGCGGGGCTGGCGGCTGGTGGCCGAGACGGAGAATTCCAGCTTGGGGAAGCGCGTCAGAAGGCGGCGGATGATGGTGGTCTTGCCCGATCCCGAGGGGGCGGAGAGTATGATGAGTTTCATGGCGGCTATAATATATTAAGTATCTGTTCCTTGATCTTTTCGAGTTCGTCCTTCATTTCGACCACGATCTTCTGGATCTGCTGGTGGGATGCCTTCGAGCCTAAGGTGTTGATCTCGCGGCCCATCTCCTGGGCGATGAAGCCCAGCTTGCGGCCGGCGGCGGCTTCGGTGGCGGCCACCTCGCGGAAGTAGTCGCAATGGGCCTGGAGGCGCACTTTTTCCTCGGTGACATCCATCTTCTCTATGTAGAAGATCATCTCCTGCTCCAGGCGGTTCATGTCGGGTTTCAGGGCCAGGGCCTCGATGCCCTCGGCGATCTTCTTGCGGACGGCTTCGATGCGCTCGCCCTCCAACGGGGTAACTTTTTCGCGCAGGGAGAGGATCGTCTCCACGCGGCCCAACAGTTCCTGTTCCAGTTTTTCGCCCTCCTGGGTGCGGAAGGCGTCGAAGGCTTCCAGGGCCTTGGCGGTCGCTTTATTGACGGCGGCGGTCTCCTCGGGGCTGAGTTCGCCCGTCTCGCTGTTGACGGTCTCGGGCAGGGCGGCGATCGTGGAGAGCGCCGCGGCCTGTACCTGGGGCGTGTCCCATTCACTGAGGCCCAAAGCGGCGAACTGCTCGAAGTAATTGCGGAAGATGTCGCGGTTGACCGTGGCGCGGGGGGTGGCTTTCGAGCTCTCGCAACCGAGCGAGACCTCGACCTTGCCCCGGACGACCGATTTGGAGAGGGCGTTCCTCAACTCGTACTCCAACGGCCGGTACCTGGACGGCATCCTGACCGAGAGGTCGAGTTGCTTGCTGTTCAGCGATTTTATCTCTACGGAAAACTTCACGTCCCCGGCGGCGGCTTCGCCTTTGCCGTATCCGGTCATCGACTTTTGCATCTTACTCTGTGTTTAAGAGGCAAAGTTAATGAATTTTATAGAAATTGCAGCCTGATGCCGAAAGCGAGGCTCAGGATATCGTGCAGGGCCACGTAGCGGTTGGTCGCTTTGGTCATGATGTAGAGGTCGCAGGTGGAGAGCTCGTAGTAGAAAGAGAGCTGCCGGGTGGGGATGTAGGGGTTGGGCGTGACGGTGAACCGCTGCGCGAGGAAGACGTGGAAGCGGACGCGCGTGGAGAATTTGTAGTAATTTTTCGGGTAGCGCTCGGGTTCCCTGACCCAGAAATCCTCGTCGAAGACCGAGTTGACGAAGAGCCCCGTCGAGAGGGGTTCGAAGGACCACCTCCCCGTCATCTTGACGCTCCAGGGGGTGTAGGTCTCCTTGACCGTGAAGCTCATCGCCGCCTTGCCGCGCGAGAAGTTGGGCACGATGCCCAGCAGAAGGTCGGTCTCCCACTGCTTTTTTTTGCCGTAGTCCCAGCCGGGGCCCAGGGAGAGGAAGCCGATCGAGCCCGCGTATTGCAGCTTGACCTGCGAGGGGATCAGTTTGCTCCATCCTTTGGCGTACCTGTCCTGCTGTTTGCGGTGGTAGTTCGCCGCCCAGAGCAGCCAGCGCTCTTGCCGGTCCACCGGGACCGTTTCGCCGATCGTGATCGCCGTGTCCGCTTTTTCGGCAGACTCCGCAGCCCTGGCGGCCGGGGGGAGCAGCACAAGGGCCGCGAGCAGGCTAAAAATAGACGACCTCATGCGTGTACCCTTCGGGCGTTAAAGTGAATACCATATAATTGCGGTGGGCCATGCAGTCGGAGCCGTAGTAGATGAGCCCGTCGTCGAACAGGTCGCGCTCCTCGAGCCTGTGATCGTGGGCGTGGAGGCAGAAATCCGCGGCGGGCAGGCGCTTGATCAACTCGTGGAAGACTCGGGCGACGTTGTTGTTGAACTCGTAGGCCCCGGGCGGTACGTGCATGACGGGCACGGCACGGATGATCTCCGGGGTCATGCCATCCAGCTCGCCGTACATGAAGTTCAAATCGGGGACGGGGTGGGTGTAGTCGTACTCCAACGCGCAGGTGTTCATGCAGATAAAGCGGTAGGCGCCCGCCGTGAAAGCGAAGTTGTCGGCGCCGTAGATCTCCTTGTAGACCAGGCTGCCGTGGCCGATCACGTCGTGGTTGCCGATCAACGCGACGTAGGGGACCCGGAGGTGGGCCATGATGTCGCGGACCCAGATAAACTCCTTGGTCAGGCCGAAGTCGGAGATGTCGCCCCCGTGGATCACAAAGTCGATGTCCTGGCGGGCGTTGACGTGCTTGACCATGTCCTCGGTCTCGTCGTACCAGCGTTGCGAGTCGCCCATCATGACGAACTTCACTGTCTGTTTGCCCGCGCAGGCGGCCTCTATGCGGGCTATGTTCTTGGCGTTTACGTTCTTTTCCCCGCTTACGTCCACGTCGTAGGGGTGGTACTCGATCAGGTCGCAGGCGCTAAAGAGCAGGGTGGCCAGAAGGGCTATGTGACTTTTGTTCATTGTTTTGTGTTTCTGCATCCGGCAAAAGTCGCGATTTTTGCCCGGAATGGCAAGTCCCAAAGCGCTTTTTTGTTGTCCTGATCTTCTGATGTTAATATGTTAACAACATTTTATAGGGATGCAGAAAACATTATTAAGAATTTTACATATCTTTGCAACGATAAGCATGACAAAACCTGAACGTGGGTTCAATTTACTAATTGACAGCAAATTATGAAAAAGCACAACTTTAACGCGGGACCTTCCATCCTGCCTCGCGAAGCGATCGAAGCATCGGCCAAAGCGGTTCTTGATTTTAACGGTTCCGGTTTGTCGATCCTCGAGATATCGCACCGGACCAAAGAGTTCGAAGCGGTCGTGAGCGAGGCCGAGGCGTTACTCCGTGAACTTTTGAACGTTCCCGAAGGGTACAGCATCCTGTTTCTGGGAGGCGGCGCGAGCACCCAATTCTTCCATGTCGCCTACAACCTGCTGGAGAAAAAGGCGGGTTACGTGAACACCGGCGTGTGGGCGAAAAAAGCGATCAAGGAGGCTAAGAATTTCGGCGAGACGGTGGTTTTGGCCTCGTCGGAAGATAAAAATTTCAACTACGTTCCCAAAGGATACGATATTCCCAAAGACCTGGATTACCTCCACATCACCACCAACAACACCATCTACGGCACCGAGCTGATGAAGGACATCGATTCGCCCGTGACCTTGGTGGCCGATATGAGCTCCGATATCCTCTCCCGCGAACTGGACGTGAAAAAATACGGTTTGATCTACGGCGGCGCACAGAAGAACATGGGCCCCGCAGGGGTGACCTTCGTGATCGTCAGGGACGAGATCCTGGGCAAGGTGTCGCGCGCGTTGCCCTCGATGGTCGACTACCGCAACCAGATCAAGGAGGGGTCGATGTTCAACACCCCGCCCGTATTCCCGATCTACGTCATGATGGAGACCCTGCGCTGGGTCAAGAAACAGGGCGGCGTGAAGGAGATGGACAAAAGGGCTTCCCAGCGCGCCGATTTGTTGTACGGGGAGATCGACCGCAACAAACTCTTCAAAGGGACCGCAGCCAAAGAGGATCGTTCGAGGATGAACATCTGCTTCGTGATGGCCGACGGTTATGAGGACCTGGCAGACGAGTTCATGGCCTTCGCCAAGGAGAAGGGCATGATCGGCATCAAGGGCCACCGTCTGGTGGGCGGCTTCAGGGCTTCATGCTACAACGCGCTGCCGCTGGAAAGCGTGCAGGCTTTGGTGGATTGCATGAAGGAATTTGAGACGATGAAGGCATAAAAAATCCGGGGAATGGCGCTCTTCGTTACATACCAGCCGCGCAAGCAGCAGAAGACCGTCAATTTCCTGACATTGACACAAACCATGAAAGTTCTTATTGCAACCGAAAAACCCTTCTCCAAAGCAGCGGTGGAGGGCATCCGGCAGATCGTCGCCGACGCGGGCTACGAGTCCGTTTTGCTGGAGAAATACACCGACAAGGCGCAGCTTCTGAGCGCCGTGGCCGACGTGGACGCGATCATTATCCGCAGCGACAAGGTAACCGCCGAGGTGGTGGCCGCCGCCCCGCAGCTCAAGATCGTGGTCAGGGCCGGAGCAGGCTACGACAACGTGGATCTCGAGGCGTGCACGTCGCGCGGGATCGTGGTGATGAACACCCCGGGCCAGAACTCCAACGCCGTGGCCGAGCTGGCTATCGGCATGATGATCTTTATGGCCCGCAACCAGTTCAATCCCGGTACGGGCACCGAGGTCAGCGGCAAGACGCTGGGCATCCACGCCTACGGCAACGTGGGCCGGATCGTGGGGCGTTACGGCAAGGCGCTGGGCATGAAGGTGCTCGCTTACGACCCCTATGTGGTCAACAAGAGCGTGTTCAAGTGCGACGACGTTTGGGCGGTGGACTCCGTCGAGGAGCTCTACGCCAAGAGCGACTACGTTTCGCTGCACATCCCCGCCACGGCCGAGACCAAAAAATCGATCAACTACGACCTTTTGAACAGGATGCCCAAGGGCGCGACCCTGGTCAACACGGCGCGCAAGGAGGTGATCGACGAGCAGGGGTTGGCCCAGGTACTGACCGAGCGCACGGACCTCAAGTACGTGACCGACGTGGCCGCCGACAGCCAGGCCCTGTTGAATGAGAAATTCGGGACCAGGGTCTTCGCCACAGCCAAGAAGATGGGTGCCGAGACCGCAGAGGCCAACATGAACGCCGGATTGGCCGCAGCGCGCCAGATCGTGGAGTTCTTCCTGCACGACGACCGCAAATTCCAGGTAAACAAATAGAAATGGTCAAGGTAAAGCCCTTTTGCGCCATCAGGCCCCCGAAAGAGTACGCCGCCGAGGTGGCATCGCGTCCCTATGACGTGCTGAACTCCGTTGAGGCCAAGAACGAGGCCACGCAGCGCTCGCTGCTCCATATCATCAAGCCCGAGATCGATTTCGATCCCATCGCCGACGAGCACTCGCAGGAGGTGTACGACAAAGCCGTCGAGAATTTTGCCAAATGGCAGGACGAGGGTTGGCTGAAGCAGGATTGCGCCGAGAACTACTATATCTACGCGCAGACCATGCAGGGCCGCACCCAATACGGGATCGCCTTGTGCTGCCATTTCCAGGACTATCTGGACGGTAAAATCAAGAAGCACGAGCTGACCCGCCCCGACAAGGAGGAGGACCGTATGCTGCACGTACGCAACCAGAAGGCCAACATCGAGCCGGTGTTCTTCTCGCACCCCGCCAACACGGACATCGATTTGATCGTCCGCCGCGTGGTGGAGACTTCCGCGCCCGAGTACGACTTCACGGCGGCGGACGGGTTCGGCCATACGATGTGGCCCGTGACCGACCGCGAGACGATCGACGCGATCACGCGCGCCTTCAACTCGATGGACGCGCTATACGTCGCCGACGGCCACCACAGGACCGCCGCCGCCGCCAGGGTGGGGCAGGAGTGCGCGGCCAGCAATCCCAACCACACGGGCAATGAGGAGTATTGCTGGTTTTTGGCCGTGGTGTTCCCCGAGAACCAACTGCGGATCATCGACTACAACCGCCTGGTCAAGGATTTGAACGGGCTCTCGAAAGAGGAGTTTTTGAGCGCTTTGGCGGCCGATTTCGAGGTCGAAAATTGCGGCAGGGAGGTATGCAAACCTGCCAGGCTGCACCATTTCGGGATGTACCTCGACGGGGAGTGGTATTCGCTGACCGCCAAGCCGGGGACCTACAACGACAACGACCCGATCGGGGTGCTGGACGTGACGGTGCTCTCCGATCTGGTTTTGGATAAGATTTTGGGTATCAGCGACCTGCGGACCGACAAGCGGATCGACTTCGTGGGCGGTATCAGGGGCCTGGGCGAGCTATCCAAGCGCGTCGACTCGGGCGAGACGAAAGTCGCTTTCGCGTTGTACCCCGTCTCGATGAAGCAACTGGTCGATATCGCCGACAGCGGCAACATCATGCCGCCCAAGACGACCTGGTTCGAGCCGAAGCTGCGCTCCGGGGTAGTAATCCATACGTTCGATCCCGAGAAACCCTGCGGTTGCGCGAACAAAGGATAACGATAGGTAAAATAACAGGAGCCGGTACTGCCGCAGGGCGAGTCCGGCTTCGTTTTTTTTAGTACTTTGGCTTCGCCGAAAGTTTTGCGCTTCGGCAATCTTTCGCAAGCAAGCTTGCACGATTGCGCTCAGCTTTTAGTACCTTTGCACCATGGCAAGGATGAAAGGAACATTGAAAATCGATACGGCCCGCTGCAAGGGCTGCGAGGTGTGCGTGGTCAACTGCCCGTTCCAGGTGTTGGCCCTGGCCCCCGGGGTGAACGCCAAGGGCTACCACTATTGTATGTCGGCCAAACCGGACGAGTGCACGGGTTGTGCGAGTTGTGCCCTCGTTTGTCCGGATGGTTGCATAACTGTTTTCAGGCAACGGTAGGTTGCGCGGATCGCAATGCAGAGCGGGAGCGGCAGCACCTTAGACTTCCCCCTCCCCTACGGTTAGGGGAGGGACGGGGAGGGGTGATCGAAAGGCAAACACCCGCCCCAACCAACACAACGATCAAAAATAGAGACATGAAACCAGAAATAAAACTACTTAAAGGCAATGAGGCGGTGGCCGAGGCTGCGGTCCGCGCGGGCGTGGACGGCTATTTCGGCTATCCGATCACGCCCCAGTCCGAAATATTGGAGACTTTGATGGCCATGCGGCCCTGGGAGACGACCGGGATGACCGTGTTGCAGGCCGAGAGCGAGGTGGCGGCGATCAATATGGTCTACGGCGCGGCCGGGACGGGCGCACGCGTGATGACCTCCTCGTCGAGCCCCGGCATCTCGCTGATGCTCGAGGGCATCAGCTACCTGGCGGGGGCGGAGTTGCCCGCGCTGATCGTCAACGTGTCGCGGGGCGGCCCCGGTTTGGGGACCATCCAGCCCGCGCAGAGCGACTACTTCCAGTCGGTCAAGGGGGGCGGCCACGGCGATTACCACATGATCGTTCTCGCGCCCAACTCGGTGCAAGAGATGTACGACTTCGTGGGGCTCGGGTTGGAGTTGGCCTTCAAGTACCTGACCCCGGTTTTGATGCTCTCCGACGGGCTGATCGGGCAGATGATGGAGAAAGTGCAGCTCTCGCCCGCCCGCAAGCGCATGACCGAGCAGGAGCGCATCGAGCTTTGCGGCTCGTGGGCGGCGATGGGGAAACCGGCTTCGCGGGGGCGAAATATCGTTACTTCGCTCGACCTCGATCCTTACGGGCAGGAGCGGTTTATCGATACGCTGACCGCCAAGTACAACGCCATCCGCAAGGATGAGGTCCGTTTTGAGGAGATCATGTGCGAGGACGCGGACTATGTGATCGTGGCCTACGGTTCGTCGGCCCGGATCGGGACCAAGGCCATGCAACTGGCACGCGCAGAGGGGCATAAAGTGGGGTTGTTCAGGCCGGTTACCCTTTTCCCGTTTCCCTTTGCGGAGCTGGAAAGGATCGCCAGGCGCGGCGCGAAGGGCTTTTTGTCCGTCGAGCTGAGCGCGGGACAGATGGTCGAGGACGTGAGGAGCGGGGTGGGGTGCGACCCGGTGGTGGCCCACTTCGGGCGCAATGGCGGGGTAATCCACTCTCCCGAAGAAGTTTACGAGGCGCTCAAAGAGCGGGTAATTTCAAAGTGCAAGTAAGATGAGCGAGCAAAACAACATAGGCGAACCGGTTTACCAACGGCCGAGGCTTCTGACCGACGCGCCGATGCACTTCTGCCCGGGGTGCAGCCACGGGACGATCCACAAGATCGTGGCCGAGGTGATCGACGAAATGAATGCGCAGGAAATCGCTATCGGTGTTTCTCCGGTGGGGTGTTCCGTGCTGGCATACAATTATATAGATATTGACTGGTTCCAGGCCGCGCACGGCCGTGCCGCCGCGGTGGCCACGGGAATCAAGCGCCTGAGCCCGAATAAGCTGGTCTTCACCTACCAGGGCGACGGCGATCTGGCCGCCATAGGCACGGGCGAGACGATCCACGCCTGCAACCGGGGCGAGAATATTACCATCATCTACGTCAACAACGCCATCTACGGCATGACCGGCGGGCAGATGGCCCCGACCACCATCCTGGGCCAAAAGACCGCCACGACTCCCGACGGCCGCGATCCAAAACTGCACGGCTACCCGTTCGTGGTATCCGATATGGTGGCCCACCTCGACGGGGTGTGCTACGTCAGCCGGCAGAGCGTGCACACCGCCGCCGCCGTCCGCAAAGCGAAAAAAGCGATCCGCAAGGCGTTCGAGAACTCGATGGAAGGCAAGGGGTTGTCGTTTATCGAGATCGTCGCTACCTGCAACAGCGGTTGGAAGCTCACGCCCACCAAAGCCAACGACTGGATGGTCGAGAATATGTTTCCGGTCTATCCGCTCGGCGATCTGAAAGGGTAGGGGCACCATGATTACCGACGCGGACGCCAGAATCATTACGGAAATCGCCAGGCGGAAAGGCAGGCGGTGGCTGGGTTTTAGGGAGACGGTCGAATATTATTGGTATCCCGTTTTTATTGGAGGCATAGCGTTGGTGTTTTTGGCTGTTGTTATACAGCTTGAGGGATGGGGGAAGGTTCACGCCGACAATATACTGATTATCATCCCGTCGCTAGCGCTTGCGGCTGCGATCTTTATTTTCGCCGGAAAATCTCTTATGCGTAAGTTTGAAACGGCATCCGCCCGGCTTTCCCCGGAGGAATTCCGCTTCATTATGAAGGCTTTGACAAAATATTATGAATTGCCTTGTTGGTATGCAGATGGAGACACCTGGGTGCTGTTCTCGTCGGAAGCATTTAGCGGTAGGGTAATAACTGTCATTCGGTGTATTGACAAGGTGCTGATTAACAGCATGGTAAGAATCGAACTTTGGAGCGGAAGCAACGCCGTGATCGGCTGGAATTCCAACACCTACAACATGAACCTGCTGAAGACCGAGATCGAGGAGTTCGCGCAGGGGAAGTCGCCTTTCGGGACGCTGGAGAACCCTGCGCCCGAGGTAAAGGAAGAAGATATCGTTCCCTCTTTTCATCGGGTTTCAAAGTACAGGATGCGTTGATTTTGTCGGAATCTTTTGTACATTTGTATTGCATATTGCAAACATCCCCTCGATGATAAACGTAGAGCACCAGTACAAAACCCTGATAAACGCCCTGTTCCCGGACTTTATCTTTGTCTTCGACAGGGAATTCAACTTTGCGGACATCATCACGCCCGATGGATTACAGCTCTTCCACAACAAGGAGGAGCTGATCGGGACCACCGCGCGGAACATCTATTCGCCCGAGGTGAGCGAGTTGTTTATCCGCAACATCGCCGAGTGCCTGGACCGCAAGCAGATGAAAGAGATCGAGTACCACCTCGATTTGTTCGGTACGACCTACTACTACCAGGCGCGGTTGATGCCCGCCGACAACGAGACGGTCTTTGCCCTGATCCACGACATCGGAGACCGGGTGCGGCGCATGAACGGCCTTCTGGCGGCCCGTAAGAAGGCGGAAGAGGCGGATAAAATGAAGAGCGCGTTTCTGGCTAACATGAGCCATGAGATCCGTACGCCGCTGAACGCCATCGTGGGATTCTCCGAGTTGGTGGCCACAGAAAACGATCCGCACATCAGGCAGCAGTACCTGGAGTTGATACAGACCAACAACCGGCTGTTGCTGCAACTCGTCAACGACATATTGGACCTGTCGTTGATGGAGTCCGGCAAGTACGAAATAAAATTCGCCAAAATGGAGGTCGCCGCCATGTTCAGGGAGATCGAGTTTACCTTCGCCCCCGGCATGGCAGCGAATCCGGGGGTCGAGTTGCGCATAGAGATGCCCGACCATAAAATATCGGTGCTGACCGACCAAAAACGCCTGATGCAGGTGTTGCAAAACCTGCTCTCCAATGCGATGAAGAACACCCGTGAGGGGAGCATCACATTGGGAGTTGCCGAGCAGGGCAATTATTTGAGATTCAGTGTGACAGACACGGGTATCGGCATTCCCGGCGACAAGCTCCGGACGATTTTCGGCCGCTTCGAAAAAGTCAACGAACACGCCCAGGGCACGGGCCTGGGGTTGACCATCAGCCAGACCCTGGCGGGTTTGCTGGGCGGGGAGATCGGCGTCGAATCGGAGCTGGGCAAGGGCAGTACCTTCTCGATCTCCATTCCTTACCGCAACGCGGCCGACGTTTTCGTGGCCCGGCAGGAACAGACCGAGAAGATCGGCTCGCTCAAAGAGCTCCACGGGCAACAACGGCGCAAAATATTGATCGCCGAGAGCGTCAAGGAGGATTTTCCTCCCATTCAGGAGGCGCTGGGCGACGACTACGACCTGAGCTGGGCGCACAACGGCGAAGAGGCGGTCAGTTCCTTTATTCTGGACAAGCCCGATCTAATCATGCTCAACATCGAAATGCCGGTCATGAACGGCATCGAGGCGGCCGGGAAGATCCGCGCCATCTCGGCCAGCGTTCCGATCATCGGTATCACGGCCGACAATTTCTACAACGAGCAGAAATGGGCGATGGAGAGCGGGTGCAACGACGTGATATCCAAGCCCTATTCCGCATCGAAGATTACCGAGATCGTCCACGCTTTTATATAGTGAAGAAAAAAGGATCGCCTTTCAGCGATCCTTTTTCACTACGGTATGGCGTCCTATCCCTTGGCCTTCTCTTTCGAGTATTCGATCGATTGGAGGGCCAGGTAGGTTGCGCCGAAGGTCTTCATGTGGTCGAGTTCGGTCTGGAAGTCGTCCTGGTGCTCCTCTTCCTGCTGGGTAATGGTCTCGAACAGGCGGTAGGAGACGGCGTCCTCGTTTTCGCTGCACTCCTTAGCCCATGAGTTGTAGTCCTCCACGGTCTTGATCTCCAGGGCGAGGGCCTTTTCGACCATCTTTTTCACGTCCAACTCGGGGATGACCTTGAAGGCGGGTTCCATGACCACGTCGCCGTCCAGAAAGAGGATGCGCTCGGCGAATTGCTCGATGTGCATCATCTCCTGGACCGCACGGCTGCGGAACATCTTGGCCAGCAGGTTGTAGCCCTGGTCCTCGCAATGGGTGTGGTAGTAGATGTACTGGAGAACGGTGGCGATTTCCGCGCCTACGCCTTTGTTGAGCAGGTCGATGCTTTTTTGATGCTTGTTCATATCGGTTGATTTTAAAGGTTGTTTTGCCTGACCTTAACATTCAGCAAAAACCATACCTTTAAATCAATCCGCTTTGCTCAGGTCGATTTCGCCGCGCTCGGCCTTGCCGTACAAGGCGGCCAGGGTGGCGATCACGGGGGAGATCAGCTCCAACGTGTCGGCGATCTGTTTGGGTATTTCGTCGTCCTGATGGCCGGGGTCTTTGCCCGAGGCTTTGATTCGGTAGAGCATCACGGCGTACAGGGCCCTGAAACACAACTCGATGTCCTTGATGTCGGGTTTGTCCATCGTTTTGCGCAGAGCCGGCAGCTCGGGGGCGAGACGGGCGAACGCCTCCCGGTAGGCCTCGCCGACGGGCAGTTGCAGCAATTCGCGGTGCAGGGCCTCCAGATCGTCGATCAGGTGGAGCGTGTGGTCCAAATGGCCGTGGGCCTCCTTGCCCTCCTGCCGCAGCAGGGTGGAGAGCTCCATGTACCAGAGGAAGATCTCCTGCTTTTGATCTTCATCCACGTCGAAGCGGCTGACCAGAGTCGACCAGATGGCTTCGGGGCTGAATTGCAATGCGCGGAGCAGGTCCTCCAACTGCCACAGGTAGAGGATGTACTCGGCGATGTTCTCTTTGCGTTTGGTGCGTGCGATCAGCATGGCTTAGAGTTCGTCTAAAATTTACTCTTAAAAGTCGAAATTATCCATCAGCGCGTCGATGTCGCGGCGCTCTTTCTTGGTCGGGCGGCCTGTGCCCCGGTCGCGGGAGACGAAGACCGTCTGGCGCGGCGCGTTGAGCTTGGCCAGCTCTTCGGCGGGGGTCACATCGTCCATAAAGGCGGGTACGTCCTTGGCCGAAAGGCGGCTCGAGACCAGCTCTTTGGCCACGTAGAGGTAGTTGACGGCGCCTTTGCGCACCCCGACCCTATCGCCGGTTTGGATGTCGCGCGAGGGTTTGGCCGGGGTTCCGCCCACCGTGACCTTCCCGGCGCGGCACGCCTCGGCCGCGTCGCTGCGGGTCTTGAAGATCCGCATGGCCCAGAGCCATTTATCCAACCTTACGCCCTCCATGGCGGATTATTTTTTGTTGTAGTTGTTCATGGCGAAGTTCAGGCCCGAGAGCCCGAACGCCTTGACCGCGTCGCACGCCACCTGGAGCCGCTCGGGCAGGGTTTTCTGTTCCTCGTCGCTCCACTCGCCCAGCACGTAGTCCACCTGGAAGCCCTTGGGGAAGTCGCCGCCCACGCCGAAACGCAGCCGGGCGTAGTTGTCCGTGCCGAGCGTGGCGTTGATGTCGGCCAGGCCGTTGTGCCCCCCGTCCGAGCCCCGCCCCCGCAGGCGGACGGCCCCGAAGGGCAGGGCGATGTCGTCGACGACCACCAGCAGGTTCTCCAACGGGATGTTCTCCGCCTTGAGCCAGTAGCTGACCGCCTTGCCGCTCAGGTTCATGTAGGTCGAGGGTTTCAATAAAAAGAAGGTCCTTCCCTTGTGGCGGACTTCGGTGATCGCCCCGTAGCGCGACGGGACAAAAACAGCATTGGATGCCCCTGCGAAGGCATCCAACACTTTGAATCCGGCGTTATGTCGGGTTTGGGCGTACTCGCTGCCGATGTTGCCCAGCCCGGCGATGAGGTATTTCATCTACTATTTTTCGGCTGCCTCGGCGGCTGCACCACGCGACGCGCGGGTTACCTTGACGGCGCAAACGGCGGTCGAGGGCGAGGTGAGCAGGGTTACGTTATCGTAGCTCAGATCGCCTACGAAGACCGACTTGCCTACGCCGAGCTCGGTTACGTCCACGATCAGTTCGTCGGGCAGGTTCTCCTTCAGGGCGCTCACGCGGATCTTCCGGGCGCTGAGGATCAGCTTACCGCCTTGCTTGACGCCTTCGCAGTTGCCTTCCAGGCGCACGGGTACGTCGATCTGGACGGGTTTGCCGGGGATGACGCGGAAGAAGTCGATGTGCAGGATCTGCTCGCGGACGGGGTGGAATTGCACGTCGCGCAATACGCCGACCTCCTTGGCGCCTTCGATATCGAACTCCACGATGTAGGAGTTGGGGGTGTAGATCAGCGCGCGCAGGGCTTTCTGGTCGACGGAGAAGTGAACGGTCTCGGTGCCTCCGTAGAGTACGCAGGGGATCATCTCGCTGCGGCGGATGGCTTTGCTCTCTTTTTTGCCGAACGCCTCGCGTTTCTGGCCTTGCAGTTGAATGCTTTTCATTGTCGTTGTGCGTTTTTGCCCGCCGGCTTTACGGTTAATGTTTCCTCGGGTGCTACTCAAAGCGCGCTTTTCGCACTTACCCATTGCACTTGCGGCCACAAAGGTAGCAATTCTGCGGCGATTAGGAAAAAAACGCGGAAAAATTTTGCCGTGCTTTTGTACAATAGAAAAAAAACGCTTACCTTTGCATCGCTTTGCTGAAGGGCAGAGAAGGTTCTTTAAAGTATTTATCGGATTTTACTCTGCCTAAAAACGAAGCAAGGTTAGTAGTTTTAGGTTAGCGGAGGAAATACGGATCGGAGGCATTGCCCCATCCGCGTTTCCTTGTTTTTTTGAGACAACAGGTAAGATCATAATGCCCAGGTGGTGGAATTGGTAGACACGCTACTTTGAGGGGGTAGTGCCGGTTACGGTGTGTGAGTTCAAATCTCGTCCTGGGCACCAACAGAGAAACGCTTAGCTTTTGATTTTCAAGGGTTAGGCGTTTTTCTTTTTGTTTTACTACCGGAAATGTATATATTTGAACCTCAATAACGATCAATCTTTACATGAGAAGACACATTTTACGAAAGCCCGTCGATGAATTCCGCTATTGGAAATGGCTGCTGGTGGGCAAGCCCCTGCCGCCTCCCCATTCGGTCAAACAGCGGGCGATACGCGAATACGGCAAGCGCTACGGGCTATCCACCCTGATCGAGACCGGCACTTACAAGGGCGATATGGTAATGGCCCAGATCCATAATTTCGAAACGATTTATTCCATCGAGGTCAGCCCCGAGTTGTGCGAGAAGGCCAAGGCGCGTTTCAAGCCTTATCCCCACGTCACGATCCTGCAGGGCGACAGCGGCAAGGTGCTCCACGAGATCGTTCCCAAACTCGACAAACCGGCCCTGTTCTGGCTCGACGGCCACTACTTCGGCGGCATTTCGGCCCGAGGAGAGACCGACTGCCCGATATTGCAGGAGCTGGACGCGGTATTTTCGTCGCCCTACGCCCACATCCTTTTGATCGACGACGCGATGTGCTTTACAGGCGAGGGCCGCTGGGCGGAGTACCCGACCATGGAGCGGTTGCAGGAGTACATCCTGACCCGCCGCCCCGGGAGCAAGATCGAAGTGCGCGACAACCTGACCCGCGTGGAGGTGGCGCCAGCCTGAGTTCAGGTTAGGCAGCAATAAAAAGGAGCACGGTGTGAA
This sequence comes from Rikenellaceae bacterium, assembly GCA_031551275.1. Lineage (GTDB taxonomy): Bacteria > Bacteroidota > Bacteroidia > Bacteroidales > Rikenellaceae > JAVBMJ01. Next base: position 30,390 of record JAVBNX010000016.1, on the reverse strand, counting down.
CCGTGCTCCTTTTTTGTTGACTGTATGCGGGTTTAGTACACCCCGTTGGGATCGGAGGGCGTGAGCCACCACCCCGGGTTGATCACACCGCCGCTTTGGACCCAGTCGGCGAAGGTGTTGTAGATGGTCTTGATGTTCCTTGCCTCGAGCGGCCAGCGGAAGCTTGCGCCCGACTCGGGGACGGAGGGGATGACCAGCGCCCAGATCATGTTGTCCTTGCTGGAGTAGACCACGCCGCTCTTCGAGTTGTCCTTGTTGGTGCCGAACAGGCTGGTGTCGGCTTTGGCGGTGGGCTGGTAACCGCGCAGGTGGATCTCACGGCGGTTGTCGCCCGTCAGGTTGCTGCCGCTGGTGCTCGTCACGATGAACATGTTGAACGAGGAGATATCCAGGCTGGCGAGGGGCGTTTCGAAGTTAACCTCCACGGTGATCACGGGAACCGGGGCGACGTTGTTTTCGCTGACCCTGACCGTATTGATGAACACTCCGCTGTTGCGGCTCAGGAATTGGTGGGCGTTGTCGAAGAGCGGGATCACGGCGGTGGGCTGGCCCTCCTCGACGCCTTTCCCGGTCAGGGCGAAGTTGACGGGTTGCTTGTCGCTGTAACTTACCGACGCGATGTTGGACGCGCCCACGCCGTCGAGCATAAGCCCGGCCGAGGCGGCCCTGGAGGCGCCTACGGCTTGCAGGCTGTAATTGAACTTGACCTTGGTAATCTTGTTGTCCGCGTTGGGCGTCTTGACGATGTCGGTCACACGGATCACGATGTCGTTCATGTCGTAATCGGAGTAGGCGGGCCACTCGTCCTCGAAGATATAGGTGTAGTTGTACGGATCCCTGATATCCTCGGGGGTGGGGTCGATCGGGTCGACGGGGTCGGGGGTATTGTTGAAGCCCGCGCTGCACTCCGTCTCGGCGATGGTGTATTTCGCGGTGGCCAGGGTGGCCCACTCGACGTTCGAATCCATCGACCAGCGGGGTTCCAGCCCGGAGGGCATATTCGGGCCGGGATGGTCTTCGCATACGACCAGCAGGTTGCCGCCGTAGTAGACGATGTTGGGCGAGGTGTTCCCGGCCTCGACTTTGGCGAATTTGAGCACGGCCCTATTGGTCCCGGTTCCGTAGAAACCCTCCCTCTCGGCGGCGTTGGGCCTGTTCTCGCTGAACGATCCGGTCTCCTCCACTTCGAAGAGCGAGCCGGAGCCCATCTCAACGCGGGTGTTGATCATCACATACCACTTGGCGAAAACATAGGCGTTGGCCCCGTTGACGAACCTCGCCTGTTTGAGGTCGAGCTGGTCGTTGACGATCAGCTTGCAGGCGTTGCGGTAGGTTGCGTTGTAGGATACGGTGGTCATGGTGTTGGTGGTCCAGCAACCGTTGTTGATCCAGGTGTCGGCACTCCGGATCTCGGTAAGGCCGGCTACGGTCATCTTGCCGTTGTTGAGCGTCTTCGCGCTGCCGGTCGAGACGTACTCGTTGCAGGTAATCGTGTTGTCGTTGATGAAACGGTTGCCTACGGTGTGCTGGTTGATCTTTCCGGCCACGGAGATCACGCCGGTCGGGGCGTTGTAGATCGTGGCGGCACCGGTCGTCTTCAATCCGCCCGCCAGGGTAACGGTCCCTTCGTTGTAGAGCATCGAGGTCACGTCGAGTTGCGCGTCTTCGGCGCCGGTAAAGGTAACGGTAAACGATCCTTTGTTGTAGAATTTGGCCGAGTTGACCGTGCTGTAATTCCCGGCGATGACCGTTCCGAGGTTATACAGGGTGTTGGTTTGCTCCAACCGGAGGCGTTTTTTCACATCCAGGGTCGCGCCCGCGCCCACGCTGACTGTCCAGTTGGCCGTACCGGCGTACAATTCGCCCATCACGGTCAGTTTTTTGCCCGGCAGGATAAAGAGTTTCTTGTACGCGATGTTGCTGAAACCTGAGATCGTGGCGTCCTCCGTGACGTAAATGGCGGAGTATTGTCCCAACTGCAGCGACGCGTTCGGAGTTTGGCTATTGATAATGAATGCCTTGAAGTTATCCGTCGTGCCGCCGTTGGTCCAGTTGGCCGTGGTAATCACAACAGCCCCTGCGGGAGCCTCGGTGGGGTAGACGCTGAGGTCGTTTTCGGCCGGGATCGTGAAGTCCACCACGCCGAGTTCGGTCGTGGCCGATTTGGTCGCGGCGACGGCTTTTTTCTCCGCGCTGAATGCGGCGGCGGCCACGCTGGTCCCGAAATTACAGGTCGCCTCCCCGTTGGTCACACTGACCATGCGTACGGTGGGTGTGCCGTCGGGTGCGGTCTGGCGCACGAAGACGGATTGGATCACATTGGGGACCGTGATCCTGGAGGTAAAGGGTTTGCCCTGTTTGGCAACGCCCCTGGCGATCAGGTTCGCCCCGTCCGGGTCGAGCAGGGGGTTCTGGTCGAACACTTCGACCAGGAAATTATGCGTTCCGCTCAAATCGTTCACATACACAGTGAGGTTGACCGAGTTGGTCGTGGCCCAGGTAAAGCCGCCCGGGATGAGTACGCCGACCGGATTGTCAGCCGATCCGCCGTTGTTTTCGCCCTCCTGGCCCTCAGGGTGCTTCAGGCAGGAAACGCTTGCGAACAGGGTAAGCAGGCAGAGCGCGAATAGTTTGCTGTTACGTTTCATATTTTAATTGTATTAAGTGAGTGACGGGTGAGGTCGGGAGTTGCAGCGACAAAAATAGTATGAATAGATAAGAAATGCAAGCCTTGTTTATTGTTACCCAGGCGTATTCGAAACCCCGTAAAAATAAAATCCTCATTCAGAGTGTGGTAACGAAAAATCCGGCGGTTTTATTGTATATTAATTTTTTTCATTTACCTTTGCATCTCCAAACCGGAAAGCCCAGGTGGCGGAATTGGTAGACGCGCTCGTTTCAGGGGCGAGTGTTGGTAACGACGTGAAGGTTCGAGTCCTTTCCTGGGCACAAGGAGCGATGGAAATTCCATCGCTCTTTTTTATTTTTCTTTGCGCATTTCGGAGAAAAAACACTACCTTCGCACTGATTTTGGTGGCGAGATCCATTTCGCTGAAAAGGGAATCAGGTGAAAATCCTGGACAGACCCGCTGCTGTAAGCTCCAAAATGTCCTCCGGCAAACAAGCCACTGTGTAAAACGGGAAGGCCGCCGCAGGACGGAGCAAGTCAGAAGACCTGCCAAGATCATGTGGTCAAGAACTTCCGAGGGATGGAGTTCGAAGATAAGGTAAATCTCCTGTTGTTATCTTGTTCGAGAGCTGCATCCGGTAAAACTTAACAATGCCGGTTCGCTTTACATATTTGCTCCTGCTCTGGACGCTCCTTGCGGCGGCCTCCTGCATGTCGCTCGCCCCGATCGACGAGGAGGAGTTCGACTGGGCGGGTAGCGGCGGCGGCGTGTTCGTGGTCAACGAGGGCAACTTTATGTACGGCACGGCCACGCTCTCGTTCTATACGCCGGGCACAAAAGAGGTGGCTAACGAGGCCTTCGCGCGCGCCAACTCGATCAAATTGGGGGATGTGGCCCAGTCGATGACCATCCACAACGGTAAGGGGTACATTGCGGTAAACAATTCGGGGGTCGTCTTCGTGGTCGATATCAACACGTTGAAGGTAACCGGGGTGATCCGGGATCTGACCTCGCCGCGGTACGTGTTTTTCGTCTCCGGCACCAAGGGGTACATTACCGACCTGTATTCGCCCTATATTACCGTTTTCAATCCGCAGACGCTTGAAAAGACGGGGCGGATATCTACCGGCGGGCACAAGTCCACCGGGCAGATGGTGCGGTACGGTTCTTACGTCTTTACCAATTGCTGGTCCTACGACGATACGATCCTGGTGATCGACAGCGCCACGGACCAGCTCGCGGGCGAGATCAAGGTGGGCAAGCAGCCCACCTCGCTGGTGATAGACAAGTACGGTAAACTGTGGACCGTGACCGACGGGGGCTACCAGGGCAGTCCTTACGGTTGGGAGGAGCCTTCGCTCTACCGCATCGACGCGGCTACCCGGGTCGTGGAGGCGCAGTTCGCGCTTACGGGCGGCGAGCATGCTTCGGAGCTTTGCATCGACGGGGCGGGGGAGACGCTCTATTTTATCAACAAGTCGGTGTGGAAGATGGGCGTTACGGCCGACGCGGTGCCCGTCAGGCCCTTTGTGGATGCGCCCGTGGACGGGAAGAGCATATTTTACGGGTTGGGGGTCGATCCCGCCACCTCGGAGGTCTACATTGCCGACGCGATCGACTACCAGCAATCGGGGATCGTTTACCGCTACTCGCCCAGCGGGGAGTTGGTCGACTCCTTTAAGGCCGGGATCACGCCCGGGGCGTTTTGTTTCAGATGAGGACGAGATTTTACATACTTCTGTTTGTGGCCGTTGCGGGGTTCTCCTGCAACAAGAATGAGGTTATCGAAGCCCTGCCCGAGCCGGTCATTACGCTCGACAGCCGCACGGGGGTCTACCAGGCCAAGATCGACAAACCCTTTACCATCAGTCCCACCGTGGAGAACAATGAGGGGGCCTCTTACCGTTGGACCACCGGGGGCAGGGTGATCGGGAGCGGGCCCGCGCTGACCTATACGGCGGATGCGGCGGGGGCTTTGTACATTACTTTCCGCGTCACGACTCCCGCGGGGGAGGATGAGCGGGAGTTGAGGGTCGATGTGGCGGATCTGGCCCCGCCCGTGATCTCGTTCGCGGTTCCCGACGGCGGGCTGAAGGTTTTGGCGGGGGAGGCTTACGCTTTGCAGCCCGAGGTGTTGAACGGCGGGGAGTTCGTGTGGAGCGAAGGGGGCGAGACGGTCGCGACCACGGAGAGTTATGATTTTCAGAAAGCCGATCCGGGGAGCTATCAAATTACGCTGGAGGTTACCAATGAGGATGGCAGCGACCAAGTTACTGTATCTGTTGAGGTAATCGATGAATTCTCACTCAGTGTCAGTTTTTTATCGACAGCGAAGACGGTCTTTTCGGGGCGGGATCTTTATTTGAGGCCTGTGGTGTCCTATGCGGACGATCCGGCGTTTGTTTGGACGCTCGACGGGGAAACGGCGGCCCGGACGCGGGATTATGTTTTCAACAGTTCGACCCCGGGAACGTATGCCTTGACCTGTACTGTTACGGATGGGCCGGGGCGCACGGCCTCGGTTGCGCTGAGCGTAACGGTCTACGGCAGCGAGCAGGCGGGGATCCGGTCGGGCGGCAGTAAGAAGCATTTTGACAGGGTTTACGAGTATTTGCCCGCGCCGGGGCAGTTTATCAACGAATCCGCGTCGGGATTCTCGGGGCAGTCGACCATGGCGGCGGCCGTCGCCTATGCGCAGGGGCGTTTGGAGAGCAATTTGGCCAATAACGGGGCGAACTACGTCTCGCTGGGAGGTTTCGGGGGGTATATCGTCGTGGGCTTCGACCACAGCGTGGAGAACAAGGGCGGGTATGATTTTTCGGTCACGGGCAACCAGACCCCGACGTCCTCGGAGCCAGGAGTGGTCTGGGTAATGCAGGATGTGAACGGCAACGGGCTGCCTGACGACGAGTGGTACCAACTCAAGGGGAGCGAATACGCCTCCTGCGTGCAAGACTATGCAATTACCTACTTCCGGCCCGCGGGGGCGAAGATGAATGTCCAATGGTGCGACAACCAAGGGCGGACCGGCAAGTTGAACTATATGCCCTCGCACCACATACAGGATTACTACTACCCCGCGTGGGCGGACCAAAACAGTTATACGCTTTACGGGACGCTTTTGGGGGTGCAGTCCCGGTTCGATACGGGGAAGAACCTCTGGGTCAACGCCCCGTACGATTGGGGCTACGCCGACAACTGGGGCACGGACAGGCTTTCAAACGCCGACAACCCCGACGCCGCGCCCAACAAGGTCTATTTCAAGATATCCAACGCCGTCTATCCCGACGGCACGCCCGCGAACCTGCGGTACATCGACTTTGTCAAGGTCCAAAGCGCGGCCAACACGCAGGCCCCTATCATCGGTGAGAACTCGACCGAGGTGCTGGGCTTTTACGATGAGAATCCGTAGCTTGTGAGGGGATTTTGGGTCATAGCGGTTTTGGTTTTCACGGTGTTTTCCGCGCGCGGGGAGCAGGGCGACGGGATGCGCACCTACGATATCTCCGCCGTCGAGGTCCGCGCCGAGAAGCCCCTGGCCGATATCGGCATTCAGAAGAGCGTGGTCGATACCCTGCAACTCAGGGAGAGCGTGGCCCACAGCCTGGCCGATGTGCTGGCGCAGAGCACCTCGATCTACATCAAGTCCTACGGGCGCGCCACGCAGGCCACAGCATCCTTCCGGGGGACGGCGCCGTCGCATACGCAGGTGAGTTGGAACGGGATGCAGGTCAACTCGCCGATGCTGGGGATGGTCGATTTCTCGACGATCCCCTCCTACTTTATCGATAACGCCAAGCTCTACCACGGGGCCAGCTCGGTGGGGATCACGGGCGGCGGGCTGGGGGGCGCGGTCTCGCTGGGGACGGCCCCGGTGCGGGAAGAGGGGTTCGGGTTGCGGTTTATCCAGGGGGTAAGCAGTTTCAGCACTTACGACGAGTACCTGCGCCTAACCTGGGGCGGCAAGCGTTGGCAGAGCTCGACGCGTGTGAGTTATGCCACCTCGAAGAACGATTACAAGTACACCAATATATACAAGTGGAATTATCTTTACGACCGGGACCATAATATCGTGGGGCGCGAGCGTCCCGTGGAGCGCAACACGAACGGCGATTTCCGGGATTTCCACCTCATGCAGGAGGTTTATTACACCGGGGAAAAGGGGTCGCGCTGGTCGCTCTGCGCGTGGTATATGGACTCCGACCGGGGCGTGCCCATGCTCAACGTGGACTGGCGCGACGGGAACGATTCGAAGAACCGGCAGTACGAAAAGACCTTCCGGGGCGTGGTGAGTTGGGACCGGATCGAGGGCAAGGCCTCCTACTCGGCCAGGGCGGGTTATACCTACACCGACCTGTTCTACCATTGGCTGCGCGGTTTGGGCAACGGGGAGTACGCCGAGGCGATCCGCTCCAAGAGTTATGTCAACTCCGCCTTCGCCAACTTCGGCGTGGAGTATTACCACCGCAAATGGACGTTATCGGGCAAGATCGACGCCGCACAGCACCTGGTCAGGAGCCTGAACAAGCCCAACGCCCCCGAGACCGAGCGGGAGAAGATACTCGGCTACGACCAGGGGCGGTTCCAGGCGGCGGCATTGGTCTCGGCGCGCTACAAGCCCGTCGAGCGCCTCGGGTTGGCGCTTAATTTGCGGGAAGAGCTTTATGGCCACGAGGTTACGCCGTTGATCCCGGCGCTGTTCGCCGAGTGGCTGCTTTCAAAAAAGGGGAGCGTCTATCTGAAGGGCTCCGTGGCGCGCAACTACCGTTACCCGACCCTGAATGACCTCTACTTCCAGCCCGGGGGCAACCCCGACCTTAAAAGCGAGTACGGGGTGACCTGGGACGCCGGGGCGGAGTTCTCCCTCAAAAAGGGCGAGGGGTTTGCGTTGAAAGGCGAGGCGACTTTCTTCGACTCCCGCATCCACGACTGGATACTTTGGCAGATCACCGATATGGGGTACTGGACCCCGGTCAATATCAAGGAGGTGCACAGCTACGGGACGGAGTTGAAGGGCGACCTCTCGGTAAGGCTCGCGCCGCGCACCCGGCTGGGTCTGGCGGGCAACTACGCGCTGACCTATGCTTTGAACCAGGGCGACTCCTACGGGAGCGGCGACGAGTCGGTGGGCAAGCAACTGCCGTATATTCCCCGGCATTCGTCTTCGGTGACGGGGCGGATCGCGTGGCGGAGCTGGCAGTTGGCCTACAAATGGAATTGGTACAGCGAGCGTTACACCACGACCAGCAACGAGGATACGCGGGTGGGGAAAATTTCGCCCTACTTTATGAGCGATGTTTCGCTGGAGAAAACGTTTTCGCCGAAGTGGGCGGCCATCAACTTAAAAATGGCGGTCAACAACCTTTTCAATGAGGAGTACGAATCGGTCGTGTCGCGCTCCATGCCGGGACGCAATTTCGGGCTGTTTATCGGGATCGTCCCGGTATTCAGGCGGTAATGTTAAGGTAAACTTAACGGTAAGGCGCGCGCCGGGGCGGCTGCCGGGCGAAAGAGAGCGAACTCATTCGTATATTTGCAAAGTCAACATTACCGACGTTTATGGAAATTTTAATCATCGCGTTGCTGATCGTGCTGAACGGCGTGTTCTCCATGTCGGAGATCGCCATGGTCTCCGCGCGCAAATCGCGGCTGGAAACGGACCTCAAACAGGGCAGCAAGTCGGCCAAAGCCGCGCTCGACCTGGCCGAGGAGCCCAACCGGTTTTTATCCACCATACAGATCGGGATCACGTTGATCGGGATCCTGACCGGCCTCTACTCGGGCGAGGCGTTCGCACACGACCTGGCCGGGGTGATCGCAAGGTGGCCCGTACTGGCGCCGTACTCGCTGGGGATCGCCACGACGCTGATCGTGCTGGCGGTTACCTACCTGACCATCGTCTTCGGCGAGCTGGTGCCCAAGCGCCTCGGGCTGGCCCAGGCCGAGCGGATATCCAAGGCGGTGGCCCGGCCGATGAGGGCGTTGTCGGTGGTGATGACCCCGGTGGTTTGGCTGTTGTCCAAGAGTACGGCCCTGGTGCTCAAAGCCTCGGGGGTCAAAGACGACGAGGAAAAAGTGACCGAGGAGGAGATCAGGACCCTGATCAAGGAGGGCCTCGAGGCGGGCGAGGTGCAGGAGGTCGAGCACGATATCGTGGGGCGTGTGTTCAGCCTGGGCGACCGGGACGTGGCCTCGATCATGACCCACAGGAGCGAGTTCGTGTGGCTGGAGACAAGCGACGGGATAGCCGATATCCGCAAAAAGGTAATGGAGGGGATGCACGATATTTATCCCGTCCGCACGGGACGCCACGGCGACCTGCTCGGGGTGGTTTACCTGCAGGAGTTGTTCGGCAGGATCGACGAGGAGGGGTTTGCGCTCTCCGCGCTGGTGCGTCCCGCACGGTTCGTGCTGGAAAACAAGAGCGTTTACGGGGCTTTGGAGTCGTTCCAGCGCAGCAACGCCAAATACAGCTTCGTGGTCGACGAGTTCGGGGAGGTGCAGGGGATCGTTACCCTGACCGATATGATGGACGCTTTGGTGGGCGAGGTGCTCGACCAGGGCGAGCAGAGCGATATTATCGCGCTCGACGACGGGAAGTTGCTGGTCAGCGGAAGGTGTTCGTTCTACACGTTTCTCGAGTACTTCGACCGGGAAGACCTCTATGCTGGCAACGATCACAATACGTTGGGCGGTTTGATCCTCAATGAATTGGAGCATATCCCCAGGGAGGGTGAAAAACTTTTGTGGCACGGATTTACCATGGAGGTCGCCGACATGGACGGGGCGCGGATCGATAAAGTTTTGGTCGGGTACCGTCCCGTAACGAATTGATATTAGTATTTTTCGAAAACTTTATTATCTTTACGGCAAGATACTTTGCAGCATGCCGACTTTTCCCCCGAACCTGCCGGCTTCGTTGTTCTCGGCCCTGGCCATCCTCGTTATGGGGATCTGCCTGTTGGCGGCCGCCGTGCCGAGGGAACCGGAGCTGAAAAACTACCGCATATCACGGCGTTTCCTCGCCGCGGCATACATCTTCCTGGCCGTGATCGGGTTGTGGGTAGCCTTTAAAAAGGAGGGCGGTCCGCAGGAAGGGCAGGCCGTGATGGCGGCCACGCTGGTCGTCGCCTCGCTCCAGGCGCTGCTGTTCACCTTCTCGATCATCACCCTGGTCAACATGCAATACATTACCCCGCGCAGGGTGTGGGGCAATGTGGTCCCGATCGTCGTGATGGCGTGCGTGCTTTTCGGGGTCCTTTTCGGCGTGCCGCGGTTCTTCCAACCCGTGCTCTACCTGACGCTCGGGCTGTACGGCCTGCAACTGGCCTATTGCCTGGTCCAATTCATCGGCCAGTACATCGGGTACCGGCGCCGGTTCGACAACTTCTTCTCGGGCGACGAGCACAGGCGGCTCTTCTGGATCCGCAGTTCCTTCTACGCGGCTGCCCTGGTAGGCCTGGCCGTCGGTGTGTGGCTGCTGGTGGGGAATCCCTTTATGAACGTCTTTTTTATGGCCGCGTACACGTTGTTCTACGTCTACTTCGCGGTAAAGTTCATTAATTACAGCGCGCTGTTCCGCCGCATCGCCCCGGTGGTCGTCGCGCCGCGGGGCGAGAGCGGCAGCGGGAAGGAGTGCCCCGAGGAGCATATCCGCGCTTCGGTGGCCAAGTGGGTCGACCGGAAAGGGTTTCTCAGGCCCGACATTACCATGGAGGCGCTGGCGCAGGAGTTGAACACCAACCAGAAGTATCTATCGCGCTACATTAACACCCATTGCGGGCAGAATTTCCGGACCTGGATCGGGTCGCTGCGCATCAACGAGTCGATGAGGCTGATCGAGGCCAACAACGATATGCTGCTGGACGAGATCCCCGAGCGGACGGGAATCCCTTCGCGGAGCACCTTCTTCAGGCACTTCGTCGCGGTAACCGGGATGACCCCGGCCGAGTACCGTCGGCGGGTAAAGGGTGGGGGAGAGTTGCGGAGGTAGGCCGCCCGCTTACACCAGTTTTTGTTCGATCGCCTTGCGGACCAGCGAGGCGGTGTTGCGCACGTCGAGTTTCAGGTGCAGGTATTTGCAGTAGCTGCGCACGGTCTCGAAGCCCAGTTACTCTGCCGGTAACTACGCACTCCGAAATCGAATTGCGGGAAGAAGTAAAAGCATGACCCACCACACCGCCTGCGTAGGATGACGATTTGCACTTACCTCCCGTTGCGCTGCCATGGAACTCGTTCCCTGTAATCGCAGCAGAAGCAGCGTACCCTACCACGCCGCCTGTACGGGACAAGGAGTTGGATTCGCCTCCCGTCACGTTGCCAAAGACCTTGCAGTCCGAAATCCTACAAAAAGCAGCCTCATCCCCGCCGAGCCCCGCCACGCCGCCGGTATAACCGCTGCCGCCATCAATGGTATTGCTGACATCGGCCGCTATCGTGAGGTTGCTCACGCTGCCGCCGTCGCCGACATGGCCGAAGAAGCCGATGTACAGCGCAGCGCCTGTGATCCCGCCGCTGATGGTGTGATCGTCGCCGTCGCCGGCCAGGGCGATCGTGTAGGTAGTGGTCTCCGGAGTGGGGGTAGGGTGGGAGTGGGCTCGTCTTCTCCGCCTTTGCCGCACGAGGTGCAAAGGGCGGCCGCGAGGAGGGCCAGAGTCAGAAAGCGGATCGTTTTCATGGGTTTGGTTTGAAAAGATATGAAGATCAGGCGTAAATATTGTTAGTTCCTGGTTACAATGCCTTTGTTGCCGGAGCTGCCGCTTGCACCATCGGAACCACGCGTGCCAAGACCGGCGTAGCTCCCAGTAAGTGCACCGGCTGCGCCACCGGCACCGCCTGCGCCGCCATATGCCAGGTAGGTGTCGCCGCGCGAGGTTGTGAGGGTTCCGCCATTGAGGGTAACAGCGACGCCCCTGCCGCCGTTGCCGCCGTTGCCGCCCGAACCGCTGGTGCCTTTCGTCATAATTAATTGGAGATTAGCGTCGCCCCCCTTGCCTCCTTTGCCGCCATTGCCGCCGCCGATATCATACCCGTTGCCCATTGCCGTTACCGACCCGCCGTTGATCGTAACATTGCCGCCATTGCCGCCATTACCGCCTCGTCCGCCGTCGCCGCCCTTGACAATATAAGGCCCCTCCAGGCCGTTACCGCCGTTACCGCCCCTGCCGCCGCCGATTGCCGCGGCGCCCGTGCCCGACGTTGCCCTGACTGTACCGCTGTTGATAATAATTGTGCAGGCACCACCGCCTGCGCCGCCGTTTTCGCCGACGCCGAGATCCTCGAGCGTTCTGTCTTCGCCGTTGGCGCCGTCGCTGCCGCGTCCTCCGCCGATCCCCGCACCGCCGTCGCCGCCCGTTACCGTCAATTCGCCGCCACCCTCTATGGTAAGCGTCGAACTGGTATAGGTTTGTATGCCTGCGCAGCCGGCTCCGGCCGTCAATGTGTTAATTCCGTCAAGGACAAGCGTCACGTTGGTTGCGGGGTAACTGATCGTTAACGGGGAGAGTCCGGAGCCAAGCCCCGTGATGGAGAGGTTTTGCAGGGTAAGCTTTGCCGAGCCGACAATGGAAATACGCTGTCCTTTGTTTACCGTGCCCGTAACGGCGAAGTTCGCGGTGTTGTTGACGGTAAGTATGTTGTTGGAGAAACTGGCATTGCCGGTACCGATTACCCATGTTCCGGTCGACAGGTCGAACAGCCCCGTGCCGCCTTGTACCACGCGGGTTTCGGTGCGATTGCAAATGCTGCAAGTCCTGGTTTCTTCGCCGTTGGCGGTGCCTGTGGGCGGTGTGGTAAGGATCCATTGGCCCCAGTTGTGCTCGCAGGCCAATATGTCGGGAAGTTCGCTTATCGTCAGATCGGGAATTTGCAGCAGGGCCCCGGAAGCCGTTTTCCCGAACGAGCCGCCCCTTTCGGGGTCGTAATCCAGCTCCCAGTATTGGGTCGGACGGGCGCAGAACGCAATTTTTGCTTCAATAACCTCGGTTTTCGCCCTGTCGGTTATTACCACAAAATAGACGTCGGTGGTGGTAAAGAGCGCAAAACGGTACAACCCCTCGGGTTCGCCGCTGGTGCCGATGGTAACGGATATCTCGTCCCTTATTTCGCTGGCCTTTGAACTCGACGTTTCGTATGTGTTCGAAAATGAGCGGGCCTGCGTCACATCGGTGCTTTCGGAGCCGCCCCACGCGTTCTTGTACGAGGTTTCTATTTTGACTTTCATCTCCGAGGTCAGCGGCACCTTGAATGTCGTTTCTATTCCTGCCACAACGCCGATCTCATCGCCCCAGTTGGTCGACTGGCTCTCGGTAACGCTGTTCTCGAAGGCCTCCGTTACGGAGTTGCTTATGGACTGCTCGGTGACATTGCTGCTCGAATACCCCACCGTTATAGGAGTTACCCCGTTGTAGTAGATCGCCGGACGGTAGGCGAGGGGCGCGCTTTTGACATGGCCCAGCGCAAAGAAATAGTAATTATACTGGCCGTCGTAATCGGAAAACACAAGGTTGTCGAGTTTGTCGCCCGCCTTGGTACCGACGTATGGCACAGTTTGATACCGGCTCGTCGCCACAGGCGTCTTTGGTGTTTCGGACGACGTACCGTCTTTGCCGCAGGACGTTATTAATGCCATAGGCAACGTCAACGCTGCCAGGATAAGTGAATTGGTCGTTTTCATAATTTAATGGTTTTATGTTTTACATTGTATGTGCGGATGAAACGGCGGAGCGAGGCGGCGGAGAGCTGTTCCAGAAGCAGCTTGTGTCCCAGCGCGTCGATCGGGTCGGAGAACTCACGCAGGTAGACGCTCCGATCGCGTGAGGCGGACTGCGATCCGCCGGCCGCGTCTACCGTGCAGCCTATTTCGTAGACGGCCCGCGCACCCGCTTCCCTGCGGGTAACGTAGACATAGCACGGGGTGGGGCGTCGTACGGGTATGTCGGTAGGGTTCATAGGCCTGTGGTTTTTCGCTCGAAACAAATGTACCCGCACCCCGGTTTACGGGGTTGGCGATTCTGTAAAACTATTTGCCAATTCTGTAAAAAACGCAAAAAGCGCCCTTGTGGGGCGCTCTCGCAGGGGTAGAAGTCAGATGGTTATTCCGTCTTTTTTGTCATCGACAGGCGCCGGTACTCGGAAGGCGTGATGCCGTACTGCCTGGTAAAGGTCCGGAAAAACGCCGAGTAAGAGCCGTGGCCCGAGTCGACGGCCACCGCGTCGAGCGTCAGCGAGGGATCGCCCGCCAGCAATTCGAGCGAGTAACGCAGGCGCAGCTCCGCGATGTAGGACGCCACGTTCAGCCCCGTCGCCTCGCGGATGGCCTCGGCCATATAGATCTCGTTGGTGCCCGCCAGCTCGGCGAGCGCCTTGCGGTTTAGCCCGGGGTCGGTAAAGAGTTTTTCGGCCTTTACCCGCTCGTCCACGCGGCGGAAAAGCTGCATTTCGCGCGAGAGTTGTTCTTCGGGGACCGTGGACAGGATCTGCTCGGATTGTTTGCGGTCGTGCAACGCCGCCTGCAACTGCTCGTAAAGCGAAAGGTTCTTGCGGCGGATGCGGCGCGAGTAGACGATCCAGCCCGCCAGCACGACCCCCAACAGGAGGATGATGCCCCCGGCCAGCCAGAGGTAGTTCTCACGGGCGCGTTTTTGCGCCTCGAGTTTGTCGACCTCGTAGACGGTACGCAGGTCGTTCAATGCCTCGGCGTTGTCGGCCGAGCGGATCGAGTCCGAGAGTTCTTTCCACTCCTTGTATGCCTCGGCGGCGTCGCGGTACAGGCCGCCGTCGAAAGCTACCATCGCTTTGTTGCCGAGGATGCTCAATACGCTGCGCACACTGCCCCGCGCTTCCATCGTGCGGCGCATACTATCGGAGACCTGCAACGCTTCGGCGAAACGCTTTTCGGCGTAAAGAACCTGGATGGTGTTGTGTTGCAGGTGAAGATACGCCAACTCGATGCCCATAAGGGAGTTTTGCGCCAGGTGGTCCAGGTGCTTCCGGGCCTTGGCCGCGTCGCCCAGCCCCACATAAGCGCCTATATAGGCCGCATCGATATCCATCTCGACGCCCGGCGATGTTTTCCCCGCGCTGCGGTAGCGGTCGTAGAGCGCTTCAAAACGGCGGGCCACCTCCAACTGTTCGGTGTAGCGCTCCTGCTCGCCGAGCAGTCCGGCATAGTAGTCGTAAGTGGTAAAAATAAGGCTGCCGATCCATCCGATCTCCACCTGGTCGAAAAGCTGCAACGCCTCCTTGTAGGAGTTCTCCGCGTCGGATATAAGTCCCGTGCCCTGGTACGCGCGCCCCATATCGGCCAGGGCGGTCGCCATGCCCTGGATGTGGTTGTGGGCCTTGGCGAAGTCGTAGGTTTCACGGGCGGCCGCGAGCGCGTCCTCGTATTTGCCGGAGTGCAGGGTGATGTCGCTCCGCACGTGGCATGTCTCGTAATATCGGTCCCACTGCCCGGTCCGCTCCATGAACTGCAGCGCGGGAGCGATCTCCTGCAAGGCCTCCTCATTGCGGTTGTGGTCTGCGAGGTTGTCTATTTTCCATCTGACGGCCGTGGCCTCGTGCTCCGCGTTTTGCTGGCGGTGCGCCTCCTGCCGGTATTCGTCCAGCAGCATGACCAGCGAGTCGATGCTCCACTCGCCGCGGGCCAGTTCCTGGAGCTTTTCGTAGCGCCTGAGCCGTGCCTCCCCCTGCAGGGCGGGAATGGAGCGGTAGAGCGAATCGGTCTGGCGGGTGGCGGGGTCCGTGGCGCGGGCTTGCAGGATTATGGATAGGGCTGCAAGCAGCAGCAGGGCAGGTCTTTTCATTCCACAAATATAGGAAAATATTTTATGGGCAGCTAAACGGTTCTGTTGTCGATAGCGGCCATCAGCTCCCTGTGAAAAGCTAAATAACGCCTCCTTTTTTCGTTCAAAACAGGAGGCTCGAGATGATACCCCGCCCAAAAGGCGGCCACATCACTCGGGACTCTTTTTGAGAATATAATTTTCCCCTCGTCTGTAAAGGATATGTATTTTAAATCGAACAACGAATCGATCGTCTTGCTCAACAGCAGCCCATTGTCGGGGTCGTAAGCCTCATTTTCATCGGATTGAGCAAACGGTTTGATGTGGCTCGCGATGAGAACCGGATAGGGCAACCTTTCCACGACGCACAACAACCTTCCGTAAATCTCCCTGCACTCGTCCTGGAGTTGGTTTTTGTAGAGTCGGTGCAGGTACGGATCCCGTTTCTTAACGGTTTCGGATAGTTCCTCTCCGAATATCTGGTGTGCGTCTTCTTTGAAATACAGGTTGTCGCCTACGAATACCAAATCGTCCAACTTGCCGAGGAGGTTGTATAAATAGGCGACCTGGTTGTATTTACGTTTTATAAATCCTATATACGTCGCTTCTTTTACGTATTCTTGAAGCTCGGCACCTGAAATGAAGGGCTCCTCGTGGGCATCGATGTCGACCAACATCAGGGCGATTATCTCCTCCCTCGACAGGCTCCCGTTTTCAATCAGCGTCTGGATAAGGAAATTGATCTGCCTGGTGGAGGAGTCGTTGTTTACGGCCCGGTTGAAGCTCGAGTTGGAATAGATGATCTTCGACAGCAGCGTTTCCCTCTTTTTGTTTGTCCTGGCTTCCACATACTCCTTGGCCAGGGGATGGTAGGACAACAGGAAAGAGTTGATAAAACCCATTTTTACCAACTGGTTTATCGATTTGCGAATCGATATGAGGTTTATGGGGTTTACGCCCAGGACACTGTGCTGCAATCTTGCATATTTATCCTCGGAATAGGGCTCGCCCTGGTATTCGTCGATAAACTCGATGCAAACGGCCAAGGTGTCGATAAACTTCCTGCCGTTGTAGTCCGTAAACGCATTGGTCAATTTCCAATACTCCTCATAATTCTGTACCTGCATAATCACTCTCTGTGTTTTTGATTGACGGTTGTCAT
The DNA here is from genome assembly GCA_031551275.1 of Rikenellaceae bacterium. Classification (GTDB taxonomy): domain Bacteria; phylum Bacteroidota; class Bacteroidia; order Bacteroidales; family Rikenellaceae; genus JAVBMJ01. The sequence goes on along the minus strand of JAVBNX010000016.1, from coordinate 13,813 downwards.
TTTTGGCAATAAATAAAAACTCTTTGTTGTCCTCCTTCTTTGTCTTTCCCGTTATCTGGTAATTGTGCTTTTTCTCGATGACCTGGACATTGGGGCAATACTTATTCAACAAAGACAGCAACTCCTCTTTGCTCGGGTAGGAGGCGTTGTTGTAGCTTAAGAACCAATACTTGAAATTGTTTAATTTCGAGAACAACCGATCGAAAAGGGCAATGGCTTCGGACTTGTTTAGGAAGTTGTTTTCGAAAGGCTCAGTTTTTGTCGATGTGATATAATCGTCGATCAGTCCGTAAAAACCGAAGTAATTATTCATCGTCCCGGTATAGGGTGGGTCCAGATAGATGATATCCGCCTCCACGGTCTCGACCAATTCGAAAATATCGGCATTGTAAGCCACGTTGTTTTTCGCGTTGTCGAAAACGGCCTGGTTGTACTCGTTTACGTTTTCGAGAAAATGCTCTTTGAAGGATTGATTGTGGTAGGCTCTTTTCCTCTTGTATTTCAAGTAACTGAACTCCTCATCCCTCAATTGAAGTATTTTATCCCAGTTTATCGTAAAACGGGAATAGGGCATTTTGCGGATCATGGCCCGGCGCATAAGCGTGAGGGCCAACGATTTTTTCTCCTCGGAATCTAATTTTTCAATGTTGTTCCGGTATAGATCCAACTCCTTACACTCGTCGGGGAAGAAAAAGACATTGGCGTAGTTTTCAAACATGAAGCCCTCTACCGGTGTCCCCCCGAAGATCAGCTCCAGATCGGCTTGGTCCAATCGCGTGTTATTGTTGCGGATCAGGGCGTTGGCGATGTGGTAGTTTACCTTCAGGATATCGTTGGTGTAAACCTCCATGTTTCTGAGTTTCGCTTCATAACTCAACGAGCAGCCTCCAGAAAACGCATCGAAAACAGTTTTTGCATCTTTGGGGAATTGGTCGCAGATCCAGCCGGCGATCTTTTCTTTATTGCCTATGTAGTTTACCTTGGGGTATTTAACATCCCGGTTCATTTTAATAATTGCGCCTGCAATGGCTTCCGCCATTTGCGGGGGGACCGAATTGCCCACCTGCTGCTGTTGCGAAATCTTACTCCCCTTAAAAATGAAATCATCCGGGTAGGTTTGCAGTTTAGCCAATTCACGAACGGTAAGCGCCCGGTTTTGCGAATAATGGAAAATCTTCCTCATATCGCCCGTAACGCAAACCGAAGGTTCATTGCTTTTGTAGCGGATGTATTTTCGCACATCGCCTGTCGTGGGCCTTAAATCGACGGGGATTTCAGCCCTGCTCCCGCCATCGGAGACGTAACTCATTTTTTCAAGCATTTGCCTTGAATGGGTCATGGCCACGTGGTTGGGAATGATGGATTCTTCGCCTGCCGCAAGGGTGGGGTAGTGGTGTATCGCTTCTTTTACCGTCCGGTATTGCTCGGTTATTTTTTTGGGAAATTCGATTTTCCGCTTGGAACGGGAGCCGATGAAGATCACTCTCTTCCTCACTTGCGGCACGTCATAATCGGCGGAGTTCAAGATTTTGCACTCAACCCTGTATCCCAACTCCTCGAAGTCGCGTATGATCTCTTTTCGCGTCTCTCCTTTGTTGTGGTTATACAAACGGGCTACGTTTTCCATTACGAAAAATTTCGGCCTGACGATCTTCACAACGCGCACGAACTCTTTGAAAAGCCTGTTCCTCGGGTCGTCGATGAATTTCCGGCCTATATTTCCGGCGATGCTGAATCCTTGGCACGGCGGACCCCCGATGACCGCGTCGACCTCGGTATTTCCAATTAAGAGCCGGATCTCTGGCTCCGATAATTGACAAATGTCTTTTTCAATCAGCCTGTGGTTCGGGAAGTTATGTCTGTATGTTTCGCAAAAGCTCGGTTCGTTGTCGATGGAGAAGATGTTTTGAAACCCCTTTCTGTCAAAACCCAATGAAAAGCCACCGGAGCCGGAAAACAAGTCAATGTAAGTCATTCTGTTTTTCATAAATCCAACCTGGCCTTTAATAGCCTGATACACCCTCCAAATGTAGTACGCATTTTAACTTTTCAATGATTGACAAAATTAATGAGATATTTTTGCGGGGCAAACTTTTTCGACCTTTAAAATATCTATATTTGCCACTAAACTCTCTTGCCGAATGTTTTTCACAATCTTACTGTTTGCCGGGCTGCTGTGGTTATCAAGCAAAGTCATTGCGCCGGTTGTCGGGGAGGTAATGCGGCATCGCGGCAGACTTGCGGGGAGGAGCCTCACGTTACGCGAATTGTACCTGTTGGGCCGGTTGCCCTTTAAGTATTACAAAAACAACCAAATAGACGGTATCCGCAACGGGATTGCCGCATTGTGGGTCGAGACGGCAAAGGAGATAAAAGCCCGGAAGATACAACAACCCGGCGGCAACATACATACCGCACTGTTCTATTATTGCCAGGGCGTGGTGCTCGAGCACCATTTCGCCGCTCCCCGGCCTTTGCCCGACAGGGTCAGGCTGACGCCGGAGATGGTCGAGATCGTCGACCGCAAGAGCCGGGGTATCGAGCCGATCGCCGAAAAGGATATGCGCAGGTATTACAGCCTGAATCCAACTGCCTGGAGACACAAATTCGATGAGCTCAAAGAGTCGTTTCAGCCCGGCGGGACCGAAGAGTTCCATCGGCAGGTTTGCGGGCTGGCCGGATTGAACGACCGGGTGGAAGCGAAGCGGAAGATGTTTTTCGACGCGCACCTTGTCCTGGTCAAACACGACAGGGAGCGCAGCTTGGAGTGTTTTTTCCAGTATTTCGACAAGGCGCGCACGCTCAACCTGCCCAGGGCGATCAGCCAGGCCAACCGCAAACTGCTGTTCGACGACCAGGAGCAGTTGCGCAAATACAACGAGCTGCTGGCCGAGGCCAAGACCAGGGCGTTCGATGAGGTGTCGGGCAGGATCGCCGGCATATACGTCAGGGAGCGCAAAAAGATCGAACTCGACCCGGCCGCGATACGGGACGCAGACCTCAAACAGGCCAGCATAGCCGAGACCCTCGGCGCATACCTGGACGACGAACCCGAGCCCGCGCACGTCGCCCCGGCTGTGTCGCCTTCCAACGGAGACGACACAAAAAACCAGCTGGTTGAGTTATTTAAAGCCGCCGGTTTTAGGGTAAATAAACGGGAAGTTGATATCTTTGCAAAAAGTCGGGGCGTTATGCCCGGCCAACTGATAGAGACCGTGAACGAAACATACTACGAACTGCTCGACGACGTGTTGATCGAAGAGGAGGAATCGCATTATGTCATGGATAAGGAGTACTGCGCGCAGATAGAGAATTAACGAATGGCGATAAAGGTAAAACCCAAAGAAGCGACCGCGATCATCAACTCCCTCATCAGCGGGGTCGTTCCCAAAACAGGCGTCCAACACATTACCGTGGGGCGCTCCAGGGAGGTGGAGATGGTTTTGCAGGCGTTGGCGCAGGTGCAAAGCGGACACAGCATGATGAAGTTCTGGGTCGGGGATTTCGGCTCCGGCAAGTCGTTCATGCTGCATTTGCTCAACACCGTCGCCCTCCGGCAGAAATTCGTGGTCACGCAGGCCGACCTCACGCCGCACATCCGCGTCTACTCCAACGACGGCAAGGGGCAGGCGCTGTACACGGCCCTGATGGACAACATCGCCATACAGACCAAGCCCGAGGGCGGCGCCCTGCACATCCTGCTCGAGAAGTGGATCGAGCAGGTCATCGTGGAGTCGGCCTCACAGCACGGCATCCCACTGACCGAAATACGCGACGCCCAACACACCCACCTGATTACCGACCGCATCATGAAGACCGTGGGCGCGATTACCGACGTGGGGGGATTCGATTTCGGGTTGGCCGTGTCGAGGTATTACGAAGGGTTCATCCACGGCGACGACGACCTGAAAAACAGCGCCCTGCGCTGGCTCAAAGGCGAGTACCAGACCAAGACCGACGCCAAACGGGAGTTGGGTGTGGGCGACATCATAAACGACAGAAACTACTACGATATGCTGAAGAATTTCAGCAAACTGTTCGTCAGCATCGGTTACAGCGGCCTGGTGGTCAATCTCGACGAGGCGATCAACCTCTACAAGATCACAAACCCCGGCATGCGGCAGCGCAACTACGAAAAGCTGCTTAGCATGTACAACGACTGCTTCCAGGGCAAAGTGGAGCATTTTTTCTTCAACGTGGCCGCCACGACCGATACGCTCGAAGACCCGAAACGGGGGTTTTATAGCTACGAAGCCATGAAAAGCCGCCTGAGCGTCAATAAATACGAAACCGCCGAACTGAGGGATTACGCCCAGCCGGTCGTGCGGCTGATGCCCCTCTCCCACAACGAGATCTTCGTACTGCTCGATAACCTGAAAGATATCTTCGATTTCAACTACTCCGTGAACGTGGATTTCGGTGCCGATGAGATCAAAACGTTTATGGAGGAGATCTACAACAAGCCCGGCGCCTCACAGTGGCTTACCCCGAGGGAGGTCATACGCGACTTTTTGAACATCCTCAACATCCTGCGCCAGAACCCGCAGGCCGATAAGGCGGCCCTGTTCGAGCAGATCGGCGTCCGAGAGGAGCAGGCCGGTTGGGACGCCGGGCAAACGGCGGAAGACGAGGCGAAACTCAGGCTGGCAAAAAAGCGGGAGAAGCAGCTGCGCGGTTTGCTGTTGCCCGACGAGACGGTGGAGATACTGGGCGGCACTTTGCTCGACGACGAAAATGTGCTTAAAACGGTTACCGGCTCCCTGTACAACGAGGCGGGTACGCTTATGGCCACCGAGCGCAGGCTGTTGTTCCTTTCGAAAAAAGGGGCAGTCCATTCGTTCCCCTATGCCGGGATCAATGGAATATCCTTTACGCAGGGACCGCAGAGCAGCGTGCTGAATATCGACATGGGAAAGGAGACGCGCAAGGTCGATTTCATCCCCAACAACAAGATCAAGCCCCTGCTCAATCTTCTCCAGGCCCAGATCGACGTGCTCGAACGCAAAACGCTGGCTGCCGAGCTCAAATATTGGGAGAAGATGATCGCCGACCAAAAAATGAAGGAGCGCCTGGAGCGCATGGGGCGCATCGCCGAGATCATAACCGAGAAAGACCCCCACAAGGGCGAGGTATTCTTTATGCGCCACGCCGATACCGTGACCAAACTGCTCAAACAGTACTACACGATCGAAGTCTCGGCCATAGAGTCGCAGGAGATGGCCGACTCGCGTGAACGCATTGCCGTTTCGATTGCGACGGTGCAGGGCGCTTTCGAACAGGAGTTGGAGAATATCCTCAAATCCGATATGCTGGACATAGACGCCGAATCCATGGCCTATATGCAAAGCCTGCGCAACAGGGGGCTGATAGCCGACAAGAACGATTAGAGCATGGAGGCACCCGCAGAGATAAGGGAACTCACGGCCGGGGAGTTGCAAAAGGTCGAACAATACCGCTCCGGCATCGACCTTGCCGACAAAAGCGCCGTCATACACTACGGGGCCAGGGCCCAGACCCAAATGGTCACATTTTCGGAAACGGTGCTGAGCCACCTGCGCAACAAAGACCTCGGCGAGGTGGGCGACATCCTTTCGGGCATGGCGGCCGACCTGCGTTCATTCGGCCGTTCGATCGCAAAGACAGGCGGTATATTCGGCTTTCTGAGGAGCCTGAGGAAAAAGTTGAGGCGCCTGAAAGCCGACTATTCCACCGTGGAGAGAAACCTCCTCCAGATCGAGGTGCAGTTGGAAAAGCACTACCAGGCGCTGAATAAGGACATCCTTTTGTTCGATAAGCTTTTCGAGCAGAACGAGCAGTATTTCAACGACCTGTCGCTCTATATCCTCGCAGGCGAACAGAAGATCGCCGAAATGCGCGAAAACGTGCTTCCGCAGATGAAAAAACAGGCGGAGGAGTCCGGCGACCCCAAAGCGGTGCAGCAATACAACTTCATCGAGCAGCAGACCCACCAATTCGAGAAAAAGGTGCAGGATCTGAAGATCAGCCGCGTGATCTCCCTGCAACTGGCTCCCCAGCTCAGGCTCGTGCAAAACAACAGCGCCGTGCTGATGGAAAGATTACAGTCGAGCATCGTGAACACGCTGCCCCTGTGGCGCAACCAGATGGTGCTCGCGCTCGGACTGGTGCATTCCGGGCAGGCGTCGGAAGCCCGGAAGGCCATCAACAACGCAACCAACCGGATGCTCAAACGCAACAGCGGAATGCTGCGCACCGCCTCTGTCCGCATCGCGGAGGAGAACGAGCGCAGCATCGTGGATATGGAGACCCTGCGCCAGGTCAACGGCGACCTTTTCGCCTCGATCGAAAGCGTTCTCGCCATCCAGAGGGAAGGGCGCCAAAAACGGGGCGCCATCGAGCTGGAGCTCCTTAAAACCGAAACCGAGCTGCGAAAAAGGCTGTCTTGAGCCTGGCCCCTAAACCAAAGCGCCGATTTGCATAATGCGCATAACATGTTATCTTTGTAAACTTATCGACGTTTTGCTTATGGGATCGATCCGATATTATGTGGTATTCGCGTTGTGCCTGGCCAGCTGGTTCGCGGCCCCGGCGCAGGTCAATGTAAAGGACTCGCTGCAAACTATTTTGCGCAACGACTCGCTTGCCCCGGCGCTCCGTTTCGTTTACGCGTACAACACGGTTTTCTACAATTCTTCGCCGCAGCAAGCCGAAACCCTGGGACTGGATGTGATCTACCCCTTTGTCGAAAAGAGCTGGGACAACCACTCCGACCGATTGAACTACCTGTCGAGGATCTACCTGCTGATCGGCTTTTGCCACCGCGAACGGGGCGGCGAAGACCGTAACGACCAGGAACGGCACTACATGGAAAAGGCCCTGGAAACAGCGCTCAAATCGAAGGTCGACGCCGTCTGCGCCCATTGCTACTATGCCTGCGCCTTGATGGAGATAAAACGCGGGGAGGTAAAAAAGGCGCACGAGTATCTCTACCGGGCTATCCACTACTTCGACAAAATGGAAAATTACACCAGGTCGTCGGAGATGCTCTATACGATCGCCTCCAATTTCCACGAGATAAAGGATACGGACGGCCTGCAAAGGGTGCTCGGCCAGATGGAGCAATACTTCGAAAAAGATACCTCCAAACAGTCGCGCTACCAGTACAACGTGGTAAAGCACGCCCGTTACGGACTGTTGATGGATAAGCAAAAGGAGCAGGGGGAGGTAGACTACCGGATGGTCGATTCGTCGCTGGTCCATATCCGGGATAACGTCGCCCTGGCCGAGAACCACCTGGACGAGTTGTCCCTGAACTGGATGCACGGCTACGCCTACTACTACCTGGCCAAAGAGTTGGACGATTATTATCCAGCGCAAACCGACTCCATACACCTTTACCTGGACCAGGCGCTCAGGATGATGGAGGCCGAGACGATCAGCCGCACCAACGAGTCGGCCGGCGAAATGGAACTGAAGATATATGTAGGTACGGTGCGGGCCAATGCCCTGTTACGCGAAGGGCGCAACCAGCAGGCATATAAAGTCCTGACAGAAACCCTGGATTTGTTAAGCACCCTGGAAGACCACGTGAACCTGAACGTGATCCGTTCGCGCACCTACCGGCTCATGGTCCAGTATTACGAAAAAACCGGTCAGCCGGCCCTGGCGCTCAAATACCACAAACTGCTGCTCGAGAACGAGGACCGGAGCCATGAAAAGGAGAAGGTGCAGGCCATCAACGATACGGCGGCCAAGTACGAGACCGAGAAGAAAGAGATCCGCATACAATCGCTCGAGCAGGAGAATAGAGCCGCCCGCCGCATCCTGTGGCTCTCCGTCGGTTTGTTGCTGACCCTGCTGGCCGTCTCCCTGCTGGTCGTGCTGTGGAACCGCCTCAAGCGGCGCAACGTGGAGCAGCAACTCTACGAAACGGCCCTGCTGGCCGAATTGCGCCAGAATGAATTGCAGGAACTCCACAACGCCAACCAGCAGTTGGAGCAGGACCCGGTAGAGCATACCATCGAAAAGATAGCGCAACTGGTGTCGGGCTCCCTGATCGAAAAAGAGGTTAGGAAAGGCTACCAGGAAAACATCTCGAAGATCGACCCCAAACTGCTCGAACAGGCCTACCGCACCTCGGAAGAGAAGATAACCGGGATGGAGCTCAAATACATGGTCTGTTTCCTGGCCGGCATGGATGTGAAGGATATCAGCCTGATCTTCGACGTCGAACCGGCGAGCGTGCGCACGGTGCGCTACCGTATCCGGAAAAAATTCCCCGAAAAAGACCCGTTCAGGGCGATTTTATAGCCCGAGTCTATTTCTGTCTATATTCTTCATACGCCGGGAAGTTACTTTTGGCGAAGTAACTTTCAACCAAACCCATAACAGTATGAAGAAGATGAAATTCCTTGTGTCCGCCCTTGTGTGCGGATCGATCCTTGCCGGTTGCGGCGGTGGCGGAAGCACCGGCGGAGGGGCCAAACTCCAAAAGAACGACTTTTTGGGCAACCTGCCCGCGCTGTACGCGAGTTACAACGCCGAGATAGCCGGGATGGAGAAGAAGCTCGAAGAGGAGAGCAACAAGCTGATGGCCGGCGGGGAGAAGAACTACGACAAGGTCCAGAAACTTTTCGACGGCCAGAAGAGCAAAGAAAAGGCGCTGAAAGAGAAATTCCAGGCCGACGTGAATGCCGAGTTGGGGAAGGTCGTAGGCAAGGATATTCCTGTTAAATTCAGTGAACAACTGAAAAATTCCGACAAGTTTTTCTTTGACGTCCCCATTGTGAAGGTCGCCGAGCAGAATGGCGACCCGAAGCCTGCCATCAGCCTGACGGCGAAAGACAACTTCACGGTTCCTTCGATGAAAGGGTACGATTACAGCGTTTATTTCCGGCTGCTGGGCAAGGACGGCGCCCCGCTCGAAAGGTCGGCCTCTGTCATCCTTCCGGTCAAACTGGACCGCGCCGCGCTGCCGTATGTAAAGGGCGAGACGATGATCGATTCATACATGGGCTATAGCTTCAACTTGGGAAATTATTCCGACAGGGCGACGCTTACCGCCGTCGAGTTCATTTCCAAAGAGGAGTACGACGCATCGAAATAACCACTAAAAACTGAAAACTATGAAAAAATTGTTTGTACTTGCCTTTGCTGCACTGTTCGTATGCAGCGCAACGATGGCGCAGGAGGAGAAACAGGAAAAAAAGAAGGGCGGATTTATGAACGCGCTCAAAAAAGGCGTGGAATCCGCCACGGGCCTCGACGTATCGAAGGAGACGGTTTTCGTCTATCCCGAGATGGGCGAATGGAAGATGTCGGTGGCGAGCTGCATCGGCGATCCGGCATCGGGCGAAGTTACGCTGAAGATCAATATGACCCGGATCGCCAGCAACCAGATGATGGGCACTCCCTTCGTGATCCGCGAAGCGGTGGTCACGGGAAGCAAGGAGTTGCTGGCAGTGGAACGCAGGGCGGTCGACCCGCTTTACGATTTCAAACCCAACGTCACGGTGGAAGTAACCTTCCAGAGGATCGGGGTTCCGACCGACGCCACGTCGATAGACATTAAGTTTACCACAGCCGACAGGGCCCGGATGTTCGAGGCGCGCGACGTACCTGTTGTTTGGAAAAGCAACGAATAGTATTTACCCCGGAGTGCCGCAGGATATTATCCTGCGGCACTTTGTTTTTACTGTCATTTTTATTACCTTTACTAAAATCATCAAATCTGCCTCATGAAAAGACTATGCCTGTTGTTTGCTGCTGTGATTTTGTGCAGCCCGGCCTTCGCCCAGGGTTTTATGAACTCATTAAAGAAAGGGATCGAATCGACCACCGGGATCAAAACCTCGGACGGGACGGTGTTCGTCTACCCGACCATCGGCGAATGGAAAATGACGCTGTCCGGTTGCCGCGCGCAGTGGGACGATGAGGCCGGGGCAGGCACCGCGGCGGTTAAGATCAGCGTCGTACGGCTGCTGGGCGGGGATGTGATCAACATGCCCTGCGTATGGACCTCATACAGCGCCGACGGTGCGGCCAAAGTAAACTACAACAGCACGGCGGCCATTCCGCTGCTCGATTTTAGAACAGGCAGCGCGGTAAAGGCGTCGTTCTCGCTGCCCGGCATCCCGAAAGACGCCAAAAGCCTGGACGTATGGTTCCGCATCGGCAACCTCAGCTTCGAGGTGCGCCGCGTCCCGGTCGAATGGGGGCAGTATGTGACTGTGGAGGACGAGGACCCCGACAAGCAGGTGGTCGTCGGGGTCGAAACCGAGATCGTCCGGGAACCGGATCAGGTTAGGGAGCGGTATGTCCCCGGCCAAACGGGAACGAAAACGGTCGAAATATCGAAAACCATCCCGGTCAACAGGCTCGTGGACGAGGAAAAATATGTGCAGGTCGACTGTTCGACATACCTGAAAACACAAACGCAGACGCGCTCGACCTTCCTTGATAAAGTTACTGTCGTTGACGAGCGGTTCATCTACGCCCGCAGCATCGACATCGAGGTCATCGAGAAGAATTATCCCTACACCTCGTACTTCTACCTGAACGACCCCAAGGGCGAGATCATCGATGTGAGCGAGGCCATCCTGGACAACGAACAACGCGAATATTACCTCGCGTTTACCTCGACCTACGCAAAGACATTTCCGTTCTACGATGCCATCCGGCCCATGTCCGAGATGATGATGGGCATGGGCGCCATGATGGGCGGCACGACCACCATCGCGGGGCAAAAACAGGTGCTTACGCCCGAAAACGCCCCTGGCGAGATCAAAACACTGGTCATCGACTTTTTCAACAGAACACAGAACGGCTATATCATCGCTGTCGATGGGAAATTGGAAACAGCTGACCGTGACCGCCGTGCGCGTGGGATGCTGCAACAGAACTACCTGCGTTTTTTCGACGACGGCCTGAAGGCCGAGTTCGTGGGCGAGGACATGAGCTGGTCGCTGGTACGTTTCGATGACAACTACGTGATCGACTTCGGCGAGAAAAAAGTGCCCTTAACGCAGGCGAGCGACGAAAGCCGGGCGCTTTTCAACTACATCAAAGCGAACCACGAGACCGAGACCACCTACTCTTTCCGCGGCGACGACACGGCCAAGAAATACACGTTCGAATACCGGTTCTACGACGACGAACTGGTCGTTTTTGCGATGCTGTACACCCCGCTGACCCTGCGCTTCGACGTGCGCACCTTCTACGACGCCTATTCCGACGCGACCTACTTTATCTATTTCTACTCGCTGGGCTACGATAAAAAGGGCGTCGAGGGCGCAGACAGGCTGACCTGGGACCAACTACGCTCCGACATCAAAGAGGCTTGCGGGTTCAATATCGACGATTACCTGCTCTCGCCGATGGACGTGCTGGTCGAACAAAAGTTCGCCACCTTCCAGGTCGTGACGATCGACATCGAGGAGTTCTGGGCCTACTCGCTGTGGGTGGATGAATACATTACCATGCACGAGGTAATCACGACCGAAACGCAGACGCTGAAGGTGGATTGCAGTTGGCTCGACAAGCAGACTACCTCCAAATGGGTCAAAGGTTATATGACCGTGGTCGAAAAGGTGGACAAGCCCACCCACACCCCCGGCAAATGGACCAAAGAGTTCATCCCGGGCCAGTGGTGGTGTATCGACCGCTACATCACCGCCCCGGCCAAGACCGAGCGCCGGGTGTGGCTGCCGTCCTACGTCACATTCGGGCGCGGCGAGAAGAAGAACATCGGTCCCGCGGCCCCGAAAGCCGCCCCGAAACCGGCGGTGGTCAAGAAGCCCGACGTCGAGTTCGATAAGGCTCCCGTGCTGAGCGCCTCGTCCGTGACCTACGTCGCGTTGCAGGATTTCGCCCCCACGGATATTGCCGAGGACGCGCGTTTTGTCTACCTGATCGCAACGGCGGGATATGACGACCGCACGCTGCTGGCCATCGAAAAGCAGACGGGCGTGATCAAAAAAGTGAAGGCGGCGCCTGCGGATAAAAGTTCGCATTATCCCCGCAAGGTGGTGCGCGACGCCGGCGGCAGGGTGCTGGTCGAGATCGCCAGCGAAGGGGTTTTCCAGTGCGATGGATTCAACGAGCCCACGCCCACCAAGCTGCAACTCCGCACCGGCGGCCAATGGGACGAACTGATAAACAGCGAACTGATCGGGGCGATGCCCGGCGGCGGGATGCTGGCCTACCGGGGCCATAAGGACCTGGTCGTCCAGGACCGCGAAAGCGGGGCGGTCAAAGCGCAGACGGACAAGCTCGCGTACAGCCCCTCGAACGACTACAAGAAGAAGCTGGCTATCCTTCCGGGCGGCGATCTTCTGTACTGTTACGATCAGTACTCGCAAGGCAAGATCGACCGGCTGGCGGGCCTCGAAAGCGGAAATGCCGTCCTGACGGCCGGGGAGGTCAAGACCGTGCTGGGCGAGAAGTACCGCAACATATTGAAGATCGTCACGACCTCTTCGGGAGCCGTGGTCGCCCTTTCGGATTTCGGGGTGCACCGCTCGACGGACGGGGGCAAGACCTGGAAAAGCGTCAACAAGGATAGCTACGACCACACGATGGTCGACATGGCGGTCGACAGCAAAGAGAACGTCCATGTGATCTACCAGAAAGGCTACGGCAACTACGAACTGCGGACCTATTCGCCCGATTTGACGAAAGGGCTGCTGAGCACGAAGTTACTGTCGACCATTCCGCTCATACGGCAGGGGAACGCCATGGCTGGCAAATTCGCCGGCGTGGGCGCGGCGCCCAAGATGTTTTTCGCCGACAGCGCGGGCAACCTGTGGATCCTGGGCGGCGGCAACGAATACACCCAGGGGCTGCTCGTCTTCAACCCGGCCGGCATAACGGGATTCCCCGAACTGATCTCCCAAAAGTCCGTGGTGATGAAGACCTTTTTTTAAGCAAGGAAAATTAAAAAACATAAAGAGATGGCAGTACAAAATTCAGACGGTAAATATGTAGGGGCGAACGGATCGACTCACGACAACCTGGCAAATGCCGAGGCGTCGTTCGCACGAATGTCCGGCGCTACAAACGCGGTCGCGTCGGGCCTGATGGGCAATTTGGGCGGCATGGCCATTATGGCGATGCTGGGCGCATTGATCGCTCTGATCATTCTGATTCTCGCGGCGGGTTTGCGCGCCGGGTGGATTCTCGCCAAAGCGTTGCCGCTCTATACCCTCGCGATTGTGGCGACGATCGTCGCTTACGCGGGGGTGCGGAGTTTTTTGCGGATTCGATTTCGTGGACTGTTGGCGTTAGTAGTCGCTGCTGCGGTCGGATTCTTCGGATGGAAAGGCGCGACGGCTTATTACAACAACAGCGGGCGCGTGTTCCCTTCGATTTATTCCGCTGACTACATTCTAAAAAACACCGAGCTTCACGAGCGGCGTAACGGCAAGGGCGCGGCCTCTACGCTGACGGCGGACGAAAAGGTGACCGTGAACGGAATTTCGTTCAACTTGCAGGAGTTCAACGTCACCACGGCGGACGGCAAAACGGGTTGGGTATCTCGCCAGGCGTTCCCCGACGATGCCGACGAGATGCTGGCGCTGTCGGTGGGCCTGGACGGCGTGGACGCGTGGGAGATCGGTACCGACCGCCAGACCGAGCGGCTGATGGGCCGGTTCTACGATATCGAGCAAAAGGGCGGCGGGAAAGACCCTATTAGCGGCTACGATATGCTGGAGTACAAAGATTACACCCTCAAACCCGCCGCGTTGGGGCGTTTCACGAGGGTCGGGACCCAAGCCCCCATCACCTACCTCACTCCGAAAGCGGTCAAAAAAGGCGAACAGTGGGTGGATAACGG
>JAVBNX010000028.1:0-25647 GCA_031551275.1 Rikenellaceae bacterium | reverse complement strand
GTTGCATACGCGTTACGCACCCGTCCGCCGGTAACCCATATATCGTATTACTACTCAATACTGTTCCCTCGACTTGCATGTGTTAGGCCTGCCGCTAGCGTTTATCCTGAGCCAGGATCAAACTCTCCATAATAAAAATTTGTTTTGTTTTAGATCTTGGCTTAAAACTTCAAAGAAATTTATTTGAAAAAATAAACTTTAGCTGCTCAAAATCCTCAAAGAACTTATACTTTTTGAACCTTGCGGTTCGTAGTATCTTTCGTAAAATTTCCCTCATCGTTTCTTAAGGGACTGCAAAGATAAAGTTAATTTTCTACTCTTCCAAATCGAAGTGAAACTTTGCTGATTTTTTTTAGAACTTTCGCTTTTCGGGACTCCCTCACGGGTGGTTACTCTCTCAAAGCGGGTGCAAATATAGGAACAAATTTCCGGACTATGCAAACTTTGCGTGAAAATAATTCGCAGATATTTATTTGTAAATGTTGTATGTCTTAACAATGAGCGTGTTACTTCAGCAGCTCTGATTTCAGAAAAGTGACGGCAGTGAATCCGTCGTCCACGCCGAGGGTCGGAAACAGGGCGTAACACGGGATCCCCAAAGCCCGGCCTTTATCCAAAAAAGCCTTGCCGAACAGGGGGTAATGGACCATGGCGCCGAAAGTTTCGGGGGGCATGGCTCCGTTTTGGCCGGCCGCGGGCAAAAAAGAAGCGCTTCATGGCTCTGTTTTTATTGTTCGGACAGGGGGAGGATGTACAACAAAAAAGAGCACCCGAAAGGGGTGCTCTTTAATAATAAGGTATGGTCCGGCTTAGTAGCCCAGCGACTTGCTTGCCGTGTAGCTGACCTTCAGCGCGTTGGCGCGGCGAAGCTCCTGCTTGACGTCGGTGATCACACCCATCAGGGTATTCTGGTCGGCCTTGATGGCGACGGTCATCGCCGCGCGGTCGTTCTCGCTGAGCTTGTCGCGCTCGGAGGCCACGAATTCCAGGATGTCCTGGGTGGTCTTGTAGCTGTCGTTGAGCTGGATGCGCGGCGTGGTCCCGAAACGGGACTGCATCGCCATCGACGGCGGGCCTATGTAGATATAGGACACCAGCGACTTTTTCTCCAGCTTCTGGACTTCGGAAGCCTGCGGGAGGGTGAACCTCACCAGGATATCCTGGTCGCGCATGGTGGTGGACACCATGAAGAAGAACAGGATCATAAAGATAACGTCGGGGAGCGACGCGGTCGAGATCGGGGCCATTCCTTTGCCGCCCTTTTTCTTCAGTACTGCCATAGCTTTCTCCTTTCGTTATTGAATACTACGTGGTTCGGCCTCCGAAATCTTCAGAGGGATCGCTTTCTGAACGATGCCGCGGCGCTCTTCATCCAGGTCGAGGAAGTTCTTGCCGAACTCTCTCATCGACAATTCGTCCCGGATCTCGTTGAAGGCGCGGGTCAGCTCGTTCTGAACCATCATGTACGTGTTGTAGCTGGTACCGCGGTCGTTCTGGAGCGAAACAACGCCCTGGCTTACCGGGTAGTCGCCAATGATGTCGAAGGTCTCGATCTTCTTCTCGGGAAGGTTCTCCGCATCGTTGATGTTGAGAACGAAATCCTTGACCTTGTCCTTCAGCTGCGAGATATCCATCACCTCTTTGCCTACCATGATGTTGTTGAACTTGCTCACGAAGACCAGCAGAACGTTACGTTCTTTAACTACCTGGTCTTCCTGCTTCATATCGGGGGGCGGCAGCGGCGGAAGTACACGCTGGATGCCCGAGTCGACGTTCATGGTGGTGGCTACAAGGAAGAATATCAACAACAGGAAGGCGATGTCGGCCATCGAGCCGGCATTTACCTCCGGTGTTTTTCTTGGTGCTCTTGATGCCATTTCTGAGATGTATTATTTGAGGGCGTTGCGGACCTCACCGTAAAACGCTACCAAAATGGCAATGGCCAGGGCGGCATAAGACATATAGATCCCTACGTCGCTCAACTTGTTGACGGTCTCGTCTTCGAAGAAACCACCTCCCGAGTTGGGAACCGGGGCGCCCGAAGCGAGCAGGTAGGAAACCACACCGACTACGACCACAAGGGCCAGACCCAACATGGAGCGCTGCGCTCCTTTGGGGTTGCCGATCATGTTGACCAACGGCAGGATGATCACGAGCGCGATAGCGATGGCGAAAAAGATGTACGCGCAGACGATCATCGTGCTGGCCATCGAGCCTTCCGCCTGCACGTCGCCCAGAACGAAGAAAATGGGCAACACGACGGCTACCGAGGCAACCAACATGATGTATTTAAGGATATTCAACCACTTCATGGCACCTTACTTTTTGCCGTATTTGGTCAAAAGGTCGATCAGCGTGATCGAGCTGTCCTCCATCGAGATGACCAGCGAGTCGATCTTCGAAAGGATGTAGTTGTAGAACATCTGAAGGATGATGGCCACGATAAGACCCAACAGGGTGGTCAAAAGGGCCACCTTGATACCGCCTGCAACCAGGGTCGGGCTGATATCGCCGGCTTGCTGGATGGCGTCGAACGCGCCGACCATACCCACAACTGTTCCCAAAAAGCCTAACATAGGAGCGACGGCGATGAACAGCGAGATCCAGGTCAGGCCGGTCTCCATCTGGCCGGTCTGGACCGAACCGTAGGAAACGACAGACTTTTCGACTACGTCCAGGCCTTCGTCGTAACGCATAAGACCCTGGTAGTAGATGCTGGCGACAGGACCGCGCATATCACGGCAAACGTCCTTGGCAGCCTCGATACCGCCCGTCTTGAGGGCTTCGTCGACCTTGGCGATCAACTTCTTGGTATTGATGGTCGAAAGGTTCAGATAAAGGATGCGCTCGATAACGATAGCCAAACCAAGCACAAGGCAAAGGAGGATAGGAGCCATCCAGCCTGCGCCTCCCTCGAGGAACTTCTGCTTGAGGACCTGGTGCATAGGCTCGCCCGCTACGTCGGTCTCGGGGTTGGCTTCGCTTTGAGCCACGGCCTGTTCGGTCTGAGCGGCCTCGGGCTCGTCTTGTGCGTAAACTTTGGCAGTACCAAGGCATACTACGCCTGCTAACGCCAGGATCAGAAAGAGTTTTTTCATGATTGTTTGGTAGATTAAATTAGTTAGTTATTGCTTTTTAGGTTCGTTTCAAGCGGATAGATAGTGCACAAAGTTATAATTTTTTATTTAATCCAATCCATTTGGCCTGATTTTTTTACTTGTAAATAGAAGATACATTTGACAAGGGCAAGGAAAAGATAACTTTATCTGCAAAAATTCATACCTTAGCGCGTTCAAAAACCACATTACCGATGAGGCGATCGCTTGTTGTGCTGCTGCTTGCCCTTACCGCGGCCCTGGAAAAAGTCCAGGCCGACGAAGGACTGTGGCTGCCCATGCGCCTGGAACTCAACCGGGCGGATATGCAACGCCTGGGGCTGAAAATACCCGTAAAGGATATTTACAACGCGGACAAGCCCTCGGTAAGCAGCGCGGTGGTCAGGTTCGGAAGCGGGTGCACGGGAGAGGTGGTATCGCCCGACGGGTTGGTGCTGACCAACCACCACTGCGGGTACGGGGCGATCCAGGCGCTGAGCTCGGTGGCGCGCGACTTTTTGAAAAACGGCTTCTGGGCCATGGAGCGCGGCGAGGAGATCCCCGCGCCGGGGCTGACCGTTACCTTTATCCGCGGGATGAGGGACGTGACGGCGCAGGTGTTGGAGATGGTTCCCGATTCGGCGGCGGAGAGCGTGCGCAACGCGTTGATCGGCAGGAATATCGACAAGACGGTCGAGCAGGAGAAGGGCAAGGGCCACGGGTTGGACGTCGAGGTCAAGGCGTTTTACGGGGGGAACAGGTATATCTTGCTGCTGACCGAGAAGTTCGGGGATATACGCCTGGTGGGGACGCCCCCCTCGTCGATCGGAAAGTTCGGCGGGGATACCGACAACTGGATGTGGCCGAGGCATACGGGGGATTTTTCGGTATTCCGGATCTACGCTTCGCCGGAGAACAAGCCCGCCGTTTATGCTAAGGAAAATGTGCCTTACAAGGCTCCGGCGCACCTTAAGGTATCGCTCAAGGGGTACAGGCAGGGGGATTACGCGATGATCATGGGGTTTCCCGCGACCACGATACGCTACCTAACCGCCAGCCAGGTGGAGCGGATGACCGAGGTGGACAACCCCATACGGATCTTCGTGCGCGGGGAGCGGCAGAAGATATGGCAGGAAGATATGCGCTCCGATCCCAAGGTCAGGATACAGTACGCGGCCAAGTACCAGGGGTCCTCGAACGGTTGGAAAAAGGCGATGGGCATAGACCAGGGGGTTATGAAATACGGGCTGATCGAGCGCAAAGAAAAGGATGAGTGGAGATTCAAACAATGGGTGAACGACTACCTCGAACGGCGCGACCGCTACGGAAAGGTTTTGCCGGACATCGAGCGGGAGATGAGCGATTCGAGGCTCTACCGGCGGGTGAGCGTATATTACACCGAAGCGGCCATCCGGGGGCTCGAGCTGGTGGAGCTGGCCAAAAAGGGGCTGCAAAGGGCGGATTCGGCCGACTGGGACAAGGCGCGGGAAGAGCTGGACAAAACCTACAAAGACTACAACCCACAGACCGACAGGCAGGTGGCTAAGCGGATGGTGCGCATACTCAGGGATTCGCTGCCGCAGGCGGCCTGGCCGGAGTTTTTCCAGGACCAGGAGGCGTGGTATGACCGGAGGCTGGACGAGTACATCGACCGGGTTTTCGACCAGTCGATCTATGCTTCCCGGGAGAGGTACGAAGAATTTTTGAAAAATCCTTCGGTCGAGGCGGCGCAGGAGGATCCGGGCGCGCTCTTCTCGCAGGCCATCCGGCATACTTTCGACCGCTACGACGCGCCTTTGCAGGCTGTTTCGGGCAAGGTGGACAAGTGGCACAGGCTCTACATCGAGGGGCGGATGGCGACGCAGGCCGACGGGAAGATCTATCCCGACGCCAATTCGACCATGAGGCTGACCTATGGGCGGGTTTTGCCCTATGTGCCCGGGGATGGGGTGCATTACGACTATTACACCACGTTGAAAGGGGTAATCGAGAAGGAGGACCGCAGCAACCCGGAGGAATTTACCGTGCCGGAGAAGCTCAAGGAGTTGTACAAGGCGGGGAATTACGGCGCTTACGGGCGCGACGGCGAGTTGCGGGTTTGCTTTCTGACCGACAACGATATTACCGGGGGTAACTCGGGAAGTCCGGTACTCAACGCACACGGCGAAATGATCGGGCTGGCATTCGACTCTAACTGGGAAGGGGTGGCGGGCGATATTAGTTTCCTGCCCGGTGCGCAGAGGACCATCTGCGTGGATATAGCCTATGTGCTCTTTGTGATCGACAAGTTCGCGGGGGCTGGGCACCTGATCAATGAAATGACAATAACGAAATAATTATGAGTGAGATTGTAACTCCGGCGGTGGAAAAACCGCTGAACTTTCTGGAAGAGATCATCGAGGAATCGATCGCCAAAGGGCAGACCCGCGTGCACACGCGCTTCCCGCCCGAGCCCAACGGCTACCTCCACATCGGGCACGCCAAGAGCATCTGCCTGAATTTCGGGCTGGCAAAAAAATACAACGGGCTGTGCAATTTGCGGTTCGACGACACAAACCCCGTCAAGGAGGACGTCGAGTACGTCGATTCGATCAAGCAGGACGTGCAATGGCTCGGTTTCCAGTGGGCGGGCGAGTATTACGCCTCGGACTACTTCGGGCAGTTGTATGAGTGGGCGGAGAAAATGATCCTCGACGGAAAGGCCTATGTGGACGACCAGACCCAGGAGGAGATACGCCAGAC
The DNA here is from genome assembly GCA_031551275.1 of Rikenellaceae bacterium. GTDB lineage: Bacteria > Bacteroidota > Bacteroidia > Bacteroidales > Rikenellaceae > JAVBMJ01. Next base: position 19,810 of record JAVBNX010000028.1, on the reverse strand, counting down.
GCGGGGGACCGTGACCGTGCCGGGCGCGGACAGTCCGTGGCGCGAGCGGAGCGTTGATGAAAACCTCGACCTTTTCCGCCGGATGAAGGCCGGGGAGTTCCCCGACGGGGCGCGGGTGTTGCGGGCCAGGATCGATATGGCGCATCCCAACATGCTGATGCGGGACCCCATCATGTACCGGATCATCCATGCGGACCACCACAGGACGGGGTCGCAGTGGTGTATTTATCCTATGTACGACTACGCGCACGGGGAGAGCGACTCGATCGAAAGGATCACCCACTCGATCTGTACGCTGGAGTTCGACGTGCACAGGCCCTTGTACGACTGGTTCATCGAGCAACTCGGGATATTCCCCTCGCACCAGTACGAGTTCGCGCGGTTGAACCTCACCCATACCGTGATGAGCAAGCGCAGGCTGCTGAAGCTCGTGCAGGACGGACTTGTGGAGGGGTGGGACGACCCCCGGATGCCTACCATCTGCGGATTGAGGCGCAAAGGCTACACGCCCGCGTCGATCCGGGCCTTCGCCGAGAAGGTGGGGGTGGCCAAGCGCGACAACGTGATCGACCTCGGGCTGCTGGAGTTCTGCGTGAGGGAGGACCTCAACAAGACGGCATTGCGGCGCATGGCGGTTTTGGACCCCGTCAAGGTGGTAATTACCAACTATCCGGAAGGCAAAACCGAGATGATCCCCTGCGTGAACAATCCCGAGGATGAGAACGCCGGGGTGAGGCAGGTGCCCTTCTCGCGCGAGATACTGATCGACAGGAACGACTTTATGGAGGAGCCTCCCAAGAAGTATTTCAGGCTCTCGCCGGGGGCGGAAGTGCGGCTCCGGTATGCCTACATAATTAAATGCGAGGAGGTCGTCAAGGACGCTGCGGGCAAGGTGGTCGAGCTGAGGTGCAGCTACGACGAGCAATCGGCGGGCGGCGGCTCCTCGGACGGGCGCAAGGTAAAAGGCGTAATCCACTGGGTTCCGGCCAGAGAGGCGGTCAAGGGCGAATTGAGGCTGTATGAGAATTTGTTCTGCGTGGAGGACCCCAACCAGGCCGAGGAGGGCAAGGAGTTTACCGACTACCTCAACCCCGAATCGAAGACGGTGGTCACGGCGCTGATGGAGCCCGCGCTGGGGGATGTCAAGCCCGGCGAAAAGTTCCAGTTCGAGCGGGTCGGGTACTTTACGGTCGATCAGGATTCTACGGGGGCGATCCCGGTGTTCAACCGCACGGTCGGGCTGAAAGATTCCTGGGCCAAGCAGAATAAAGAGTAGGTTTTCGGGGATTTTTATTATTTTTATGGGGAAAATTAAAAGCTTCCCCTATGAGAAGACTGTTACCCATCGCCTGCCTCGGGCTTATCGCGCTGGCCAGCTGCAAGAAAGACGATCCCGAGCCCGCCGGCATCAACGGCGTCGAGTGGGCCGAAACCAACGTGGACGCGCCGGGGGCGTTCGCCGCCACCCCCAACGATCCCGGAAGACTCTACCAGTGGGGCATCGACATTGCCTACCCCATCGCAAGCCAGTCGGACTGGAATACCACCGCCTACGACGGCAACAGTTGGGACAACGGCGATGGACCCTGCCCGGAGGGCTGGCGGCTGCCGACCCGGGAGGAGGTAGAAAAGCTGATCGACGAAACCAAGGTTACCTATCAATGGATCGACGCTTCCGCTTCCCAAAGCGCCGGCATGAAGTACACCGACAACTCTTCCGGCAAATCGATCTTCCTGCCCGCCGTCGGCTACCTCAACTATGAGAACGGAGCGCTCACTGAAGCCGGCACCAATGGAAATTATTGGACGGGAGAGGCGTCGTCCAATGCATCGAAACTGTGGTTAGAGAGAGACGCCACCGATAGGGGCAATTCCAACAGGAACTTCGCTTTTTCCGTCCGCTGCGTGAAAAAATAGCACGGGGCGGGCTGCGGCCGGATCACACGAAGCTTCGGCGGATCACACGAAACTGCTGCCGACGATGTCGGACAACTCGGAGGTGATCTTCTCCTGCCTTAACTTATTGAGCAGCAACTGCTGGTCGTCGATTAGATCGTCGGCGTTGTCGGTCGCGGCCTGCATGGCCAGCATGCGGGCGGCGTTCTCGCTGGCGCGGTTGGAGACCAGGGCGCGGAATAACATCGCTTTGATATAGAGCAGGGAGATCTCCCGCAACAGGGGTGCGGCGCCGGGCTCAACGATCATTTCGTCGGTCGGGTAGGCCGGAAGTTCGACCGGGATGGGGAGCAGCTGCACACGGGTCATGGTGCGGCGGCTGACCGTTTCGAATCGCTGGTAGATCAGATCTATTTGGGCGAGTTCGCCTTTTTCGAAGCGTTGGACCAACGAGTCGGCCAGGGGGAGCAGGTCGGCGTAGGTCGATTTTCCGGCCAGGGGGTCGAAATCGCCCGAGGGCTTGATCTCCGATTTGAGCATGAATTTGCGCAGCATGGTCCCGACGGGGATGACCTCGGTGGTTTTGGGCAGGGCGGCGACCTCCTTTTGGATCGCCAGGTTGAAGCCTCCGCACATGCCGCCGTTGGAGGCGAGGGCCACCACGAGGATTTTGGCGGGGGCGGGGGATATGGCGGACGCGGCAGGGGTGGATGAGCCGGACCGGGCGGTGGGGGTGCCGGGGGTGGCGGATTGTGTGCCGGGTTGTGCGGCGGCGGCAAGCTCCGGGAGTGTGCCGGTGGAGGCCACGGTCGCTTTCAGGGCGTTGCCGAGCCCCTCGAGGCAGGCGTCCGCTTTGGACAGCACGGCCTGGGCGCGGTGGAGCTCGCCGGAGGAGATCATCTGGCGGGCCTGGACGATCTTGCGGGTGGTCTTGACCGAGCTGATGCGGGCTTTTATCTCTTTCAGGGAGGGCATGGCGGCGCTTGGGGGTTACTTTTTGAGTTCGGCGACGGTCTCCGCGGCCAGTTTTTCGATCTGCGCTTCGTCGATCTCGCCCTTCTCGATCTTTTCGACCAGCGAGGCGTGGCGGCCGCGCAGTTTTTCCAGGAAGCGGGCTTCGAATTGGGGGACCTGCTCGGCTTTGATGGCGGTGAGCAGGGAGTGGACCCCGCAGTAGAGGATGGCGATCTGCTCGCCCACACGCAAAGGGTGGTACTGGGGCTGGATAAGCAGCATGCTGTTCTTGGAGCCCTTGTCGATGGCGGCGGCGGTCACCGCGTCCATCTCGCCGCCCATGCGGGTAAAGGCCTCCAGTTCGCGGTACTGGGCCTGGTCGATCTTCAGGGTCCCGGCCACCGCTTTCATCGCCTTGATCTGGGCGCTGCCCCCCACGCGGGAGACCGAGATGCCGACGTTGATCGCCGGACGGTCGCCCCGGTTGAACAGGTCGGTGTCCAGAAAGATCTGGCCGTCGGTGATCGAGATCACGTTGGTGGGTATATAGGCCGACACGTCGCCCGCCAGGGTCTCGACGATGGGCAGCGCCGTGAGCGAGCCCCCGCCCTTGACTTTGTCTTTCAGGCCCTCGGGCAGGTCGTTCATCTGCGCGGCGATGGAGTCCTGGTCGATGATGCGTGCGGCGCGCTCAAGCAAACGCGAGTGGAGGTAGAAGATGTCGCCCGGGTAGGCTTCGCGGCCCGATGGGCGGCGCAGAATCAGCGAGACCTCGCGGTAGGCGACCGCCTGTTTGGAGAGGTCGTCGTAGACCACCAGCGCGTTGCGGCCCGTGTCGCGGAAGTACTCGCCCAGGGCGGCCCCGGCGAAGGGGGCGAAGTATTGCATGGCGGCGGGGTCGGAGGAGGAGGAGACGATAAAGGTCGTGTAGTCCATCGCACCCTTGCTGCGCAAAAGTTCGACCATCGCGGCGACCGTGGAGGCCTTCTGGCCGATCGAGACGTAGATGCAGTAGACCGGGTCGCCCTGGTCGAAATTGGCTTTCTGGTTGAGGATCGTGTCCAGGGCGATGGCGCTCTTGCCCGTCGAGCGGTCGCCGATGATCAGCTCACGCTGGCCGCGACCGATGGGGATCATCGAGTCGATCGCCTTGATGCCCGTTTGCAAAGGTTTGTCGACGGGTTGGCGGAAGATCACGCCGGGGGCTTTGCGCTCCAAAGGCATGCGGACCTTCTCGCCCGTGACCTCGCCCCTCCCGTCGATGGGGTTGCCCAGCGTGTCGACCACGCGGCCGATCAGCCCCTCGCCCGCCATGATCGAGGCGATGCGGCCCGTGAGCTTGACCGTGTCGTTCTCCCGGACCATCTCGGTGGGGCCGAGGATCACGGCGCCCACGTTGTCCTCCTCGAGGTTCATTACCACGCCCTGCACGCCCCCCTCGAACTCGATCAGTTCGTTGGAGAACGCGCTGCCCAGGCCCGTGATGCGGGCTACCCCGTCGCTGACCTGCACGACCTTGCCGATCTCTTCGAGCGTCACAGCGGGGTCGATCCCGTCCAGGATGCGGGCCAAAGCGTCGGGCATTTCGCCTATTTTCAGATTGTCGTTCATAGATCTTTGTTTTGGGTCAACGCCTTTTCGATCCTCTCCAGGCGGCCTTTCACGCTGGCGTCCAGAAGGCGGTCCTTCCAGCGGAGCGTGTAGCCGCCCCGGATCGCGGGGTCGACGTGGGTTTGGAGCACGACCTTCTTACGGGTCATTTCGGCGGCCTTGGCCCCGATCTTTTCGAGCAAAGCGGGGTCGGGCTCGATGGCGGTGGTAAGCGAGACGTTCAGTAAACCGTTGGCGTCGGTATAGAGCTCGATGTACTTCAGGCACATACCAAGCAGGTGCTCCATGCGGCGGTTTTCGGCGACCAGGCGGAGGAAACGTTCCACCTCGGCGGGCAGGGCGGACGGGACGGCGGCGGCGGCGATCCTGACGGCGGTGTCGGGGGTGATCGCGCCCTCGGCCAGGATGCGGCGCAGGCGCGGCCATCCCAGGATCGCTTGCTCCAGGGAGGTAAGGTACGTGTAGACCTCTTCGGTTTTGCCCGTGGTGCGGGCGTGGGCGAAGAGGGCTTTCGCGTAGTTGGTCGCTATGATGCCGCCGTTCATGTCAGTTTGCCGTTTTGTCTTCCGTGACCTGCTCGGCCAGCAACCTTTCGATCAGGTGGCGTTGGCTTTCAGTCGTTTTGATCTCCTGGTCCACCACCTTGGACGCTATGCTGACCGAGAGGGCAGCGATCTTGTCCAGGGCCTGCTCCAGGGCTTTGGCCTTGAGCTCGGCGGCGCTCTGCTCGGCCTGGCGGATGTAGTCCGAGGCCTGGGATTGGGCCTGCTGGCGCAGGCCTTCGGCCACCTGGGTCGCGTCCTTGCGGGCCTGGTCGACGATCCCGGCGGCCCGGGTGTGCGCGTCGCTGAGCAGGGTTTCAGCCTCGGCCTTGACCCCGTTGAGGCGCTCCTGGGCCTGGCGGGACGCCTCGACCCCCTGCTCGATGTACGCCTTGCGCTTGTCGACGGCGGAAAGGATCATCGGGAAGCCGTAGCGGATTAGCGCGAACGCCACGACGGCGAACGAGACCAGCATCCAGAACAGCAGTCCGGTTTGAGGCATGAGAATCGACATGGCTTTCGTCTTTTCGGGTTAACCCAGTGCGGCCAGAAAGCAGACCACCACGGCGAACAGGGCGACCCCCTCGATCAGGGCAGCGGCGATGATCATCGTCATACGGATGTTGTTGGCCGCCTCGGGCTGGCGCGCGATCGCTTCGACGGACGAGCTGCCGATCTTGCCGATACCGATCCCGGCCCCGATGGCGATCAATCCGGCGCCGATCGTCGCGCCCAAAGCGCCCAAAGAAATTCCAGTTGCTAATAACATGGCTGTGTGATTTTATTGGTTGATTCGTGATTTTTCAGGTTGTTCCCGCGCCATGCCGATAAAGACGGCCGAGAGCAGGGTAAAGACATAGGCCTGGATAAAGGCGACCAAAAGTTCCAGGCAGAGCATGAAGATGCCGAACAAGACCGCCACCAGGGTCATGGGCACATTGACCGCCGCGCCCAGGCGGGCCGTGACGAAGATCACGCAAACCAGCCCCAGGATGACCGCGTGGCCGGCGAAGATGTTGGCGAAAAGACGCACCATCAAAGCGAAGGGTTTGGTAATGACGCCCAAAAGTTCCACGACGGGCATGATGGGAGCGGGGACCTTCAGCCATGCGGGCACGTCGGGCCAGAAGATATCCTTCCAGTAGTGTTTGTTGCCGGAAAAGTTGACGACCAGCATCGTGGCCAGGGCCAAAACGGCCGTGACGGCGATGTTGCCCGTGACGTTGGCCCCGCCCGGGAAGACGGGGATCAGGCCCATCAGGTTGTTGACCAGGATGAAAAAGAACATCGTCAGCAAAAAAGGCGCGAAGCGGCGGTGCTCCGCCCCCACGCAGGGGGCGATGACCTCCTCGTCGATGTAGCTGACCACCAGGTCGACCGCGCCCCGGATGCCGCGCGGCGGGGTAATCCGGCCTTTGGAGTACCACCGGGCCAGGGGGAGGATCAGCAGCAGGACGATGACGGAGTTGATCAGCAGGGCCAGCGCGTTCCTGGTCAGCGAGAGGTCCCACCGAGGGCGCGCCCATTCGCCGTTCGGGTCCCGGGTCACGATCCTGCCCTGGTGCTCCCCCTCGGCGGCGATCTTATAGCCTTTGTATTCGGCCCCGTGCTCCAACCGGGCGGACGAAAAAAATTCCCAACCCTGCGCGTCTTTCACGATCACGGGCAGGGGCATCTCGACCGGGCCGAAGATGGGCCAGAAGTAGCTGTCCTGCAAGTGGCCCAGCACCACCTCTTTCACGTCGAGGTCGGGCGCGGGCTCCTGTGCGGCCGCCGGAATGGGCAGCAGCAAGGAGAGCAGCAGGAGCAGCAGGGCGGATATGTTACTTTTTAGGCGCATCGCCGTAACGCTTGTTGTAGCGGTAGTAGATGTAGAGTTCGAAAGCCGAATAGACGAAGTAATTGACCAGAAGGTTGATGGTAAATGCCATCTTATGCGCCTGGAAGACCATCAGGCCCACCATCAACAGGGCGATCACGCAGACAAACTTGATCGTTCGCACCATCAGAAAGGTGTTCAAAAGCGAGTTGCCCCCTTTGAGGCGGTTGCGGAAAAGGAAGTAGTTCAGCGCCATGCCGCAGATCCAGTAGAACAGGTCGACCGAAGGGTACAGGGCGGTAAAACCCTCGGGCACGAAGGCCTCCAGAAGCAGCCAGGTGGCGACGCCCAGAACGACGTAGACCACAGTGATCTCCAGGTAGATCTTCAGTTCGAGGCGTTGCAGGTATTTGTTTTTCATGATCCTATATTTTCTGTGAATATTTGTACGGTGTTGTCCCGGGCGTTTACCACGCCGCCCTGTATGGCTATGTGTTTGCTCTGGTCGCACACGATCTCACCCCCGAGCAGCACCGAAGCGATCGGGGCGTGGCCGTCCAGGATCGAAAAGCTGCCCATCGCGCCGGGGAGCGTGACGATGCGGCACTCCGGGATGGCGTCCACTTTTTGGGGGGTAATGATCTCCACTCTCATTCTTTGGAGCCTTTAAGGAGTTGTTTGCCCTTTTCGACCGCCTGCTCGTAGGTGCCCACGTTCAGGAAGGCCTGCTCGGGGATCCGGTCGCCCTCGCCGTCCATGATGCGCTGGAAGCCCTTGATCGTGTCGGCGATCTCGACCTGCGCGCCCGGGATGCCGGTAAAGCGCTCGGACATGGAGAAAGGTTGGGACAGGAAGCGCTGGATGCGCCTCGCGCGGTTGACCACCGTGCGGTCCTCGTCGGAGAGCTCCTCCATGCCCAGGATGGAGATGATGTCCTGAAGCTCCTTGTTGCGCTGGAGCATCTGCTTGACCCGTTGGGCGGTCTGGTAGTGCTCCTCGCCGACCACCAACGGGTCCAAAGAGCGGGAGGTGGATTCCAGCGGGTCGACGGCCGGGTAGATCCCCAGTTCGGTAATCTTGCGGCTCAGGACCGTGGTAGCGTCCAGGTGGGAGAAGGTCGTGGCGGGGGCAGGGTCGGTCAAGTCGTCCGCGGGGACGTAGACCGCCTGGACCGAGGTAATCGAGCCCCGCTTGGTCGAGGTAATGCGCTCCTGCATGGCGCCCATTTCGGAGGCCAAAGTGGGCTGGTAGCCCACCGCGGAGGGCATGCGGCCCAGCAGGGCGGAGACCTCCGCGCCGGCCTGGGTAAAGCGGAAAATGTTGTCGATAAACAAGAGGATGTCCCTCGGGTCCTGCTCGGTGCCGGCGTCGCGGAACGATTCGGCGATGGTCAAAGCCGAAAGGGCCACGGCCGAGCGCGCGCCGGGGGGTTCGTTCATCTGGCCGAAGACCAATGTGGCCTGCGAGGAGGCGACTTCTTTGTAGTCCACCTTGGAGAGGTCCCAGCCGTCGGCTTCCATGCTCTTCTGGAACTCCTTGCCGTATTTGACTACGCCGCTCTCGATCATTTCGCGCAGCAAATCGTTGCCCTCGCGGGTGCGCTCCCCCACCCCGGCGAAGACCGAAAAGCCGTTGCCCCGCTTGGCAATGTTGTTGATCAATTCCATGATCAGGACCGTCTTGCCTACGCCCGCGCCCCCGAAAAGGCCGATCTTGCCCCCTTTGGCGTAGGGGGTCAGCAGATCGACCACCTTGATACCTGTATATAGGATCTCGCGTTTGGTGCTCAGTTCGTCGAAGGCGGGCGGTTGGCGGTGGATGGGCAGGCGGGGGGCATCGGAGAGGGGCTTCATGCCGTCGATCACGTCGCCGATCACGTTGGTCAGGCGGCCCTTGACCCCGTCGCCCGTGGGCACGGTAATCGGGCTGCCCGTCGCCTCGACCTCGCGGCCGCGCTTCAGGCCGTCGGTCGACTCCATGGCGATGCACCGGACCGTGTTCTCGCCCAAGTGCTGCTCGACCTCCAACACCAACGGGGTGCCGTCGTGGCGGGTGGTCGCGAGCGCGTCGTGGATGTTGGGCAACTGGGCTCCCGCACGCTGCGAAAACCTGACGTCGACCACGGGGCCTATCACCTGCGTTATCGTTCCTTTCATGAGCAAAAAATTAATATCACAAAGGTACAGCATAAACTTTGCCGTTAGTCGCCAAAAGGGCACATTTAATGTTCCAATGTGCTGGAAATGATTTTTAAGCCGGAGTTGAATCCGCATATCAGGACATTTTCCCGCTCCGATCGGTCATCCGATCGGGCTCCGGGGTGGCGACCTTTGCAGCGGGAATAACAATGTATTGCGATGGGATACCGTACCGGAATGGCGGCGCTGCTGCTGCTCGCGCCCCTCACGGCCGGGGCACAACTCTCTTTGGAGGAGTGCCGCAAGGCCGCACTCGAAAACAACAACGCACTGAAAGCCGCGCAGGAGCGCGAAAACGAGGCCCTCTACAATAAAAAGGAGGCCTTCGCCGAGTTCCTGCCCAAGGCGTCGGCATCGGCGGGGTATGCGCACTTCAACCGCAACCTGCATTTGATCTCCGACCACGCGCTGCCCTCGTCGGTGGTCGTGCCCACGGCGATGGGGGATATGACCCTGCCGCTGGACGCGTTGGGGCAGGGCGTGTACAAGGCCGGGGAGGTCGACCTGTCGAACAACTGGATCGCAGGGGTCAACCTGACCCAACCCCTCTTCGCGGGGGGACGGATCGTGGCCTACAACGACCTGCGAAAGCACGCGCTCGAGCTGGCCACCGCCATCAGGCAGACCAAGGCGGCCGATCTGATCGTCGAGGTGGATTGCGCCTACTGGCAGACCGTGTCGCTGGCGCACAAAAGGACATTGGCGGAGTCATCGGTGGAGCTACTGCAAAAACTCTGCGGCGACACCGAACACCTATATAATGAGGGGCTGGCCACCAAAGCGGACAAGCTCTCGCTGGACGTGCGGCTGAGCGAGGCGCAATTGACGCTGACCCGCGTGGAGAACGGATTGAGCCTGAGCCGGATGAACCTGGCTACGCTGTGCGGGTTGGATGCGGGAGCGGCCGAAGCGCTGGCCGACGAGCAGGGGGAATTGGCGGGCGTGAGGCCCTCGGGGGAGGCCGTTTACGACATGGACCGGGCAGTCGACTCGCGCAGCGAGGTCAAGAGCCTGGAGATGGCCTCGCAGATCGCCCTGCGGCAGCAGAAGATCGCCTTCGCGGAGTTCCTGCCCACCCTGGGACTGACCACCGGCTACAACTGGACGCGGCCCAACTTTTTCAACGGGGCGCAATACAAAATGGGGGGTATGTGGGACATCGGGGTGGTAATGACCATGCCGCTGAGTTTCGGCAACCCGCACAAGTACAGCGCGGCCAAGGCCCACCGCAAGGCCGCGGAGTACGAGCTCCAAAGCGCGAAGGAGAAGCTGCGCTTGCAGATCAGCCAGGCGGATTACAAGTTAGGCGAGGCCAACAAAAAGCTGGCCTCGGCCGTGAAGAACGCCGAGCGTGCGGATGAGAACCTGATGTGCGCGGAAGAGGGTTTCCGCGAGGGGGTGATCTCCTCGTCGGAGCTGCTGATGGCCCACACCGCCTGGATGGCGGCCCAATCCGAGAAGATCGACTCACGGATCGACTGCAAGCTGTGCAGATTGTATCTGGACAGAGCGCTGGGGAATGAATTGATGGAATAATATAAAAAGGAAGATGGTTTGGGCGCGGGCGGGAGCACCTTAGAAAAACCCCCTCCCCTACGGTTAGGGGAGGGACGGGGAGGGGTGATCGTCAGGCAAGGGACCTGTCAAGTTCGTAACCACGGAAATTTTAAAAATCACATACCATGACCAAACACGAATCGAAAGTATTACCCATCCTGATCTTCATCGGGATCATTGTGGCGGTGGCGGTGTACGGCTTCTTCTTTTTGGGGCGCAGCGACGATATGATCCAGGGGCAGGCCGAGGTGCGCGAGGTGCGCATTTCGGGCAAGGTGCCGGGGCGGATCGAGGTTTTGCTCAGGGACGAGGGCGACTGGGTCAAACCGGGGGACACGCTGGCCATTTTGAGCCTGCCCGACGTGCAGGCCAAAATGATGCAGGCCATGGCGGCCGAGCAGGGGGCGGACGCGATCAACCGCAAGGCGCTGTCCGGGGTAAGGAGTGAGCAGATCGAGGCGGGGTACCAGACCTGGCAGCAGGCGGTGGCGGCGGCGGATATCGCGCAGAAATCGTTCGAGCGGGTGGCGCGGCTCTACGAGAAGGGGGTGGTCACGGCGCAGAAGAACGATGAGGCGCAGGCCAACTGGCAGGCTTCCCAGGCGCGCGAGAAGGCGGCCAAGGCGGCGTACGACATGGCGCGCAACGGGGCCGAGCAGCAGGACAAGGCGGCTTCGTTGGCGCAGTTGCAGCGGGCGAAAGGGGCGGTGAGCGAGGTGGAGGCCTATATTTCGGAGGGGTATCTGATCGCTCCGGTCGAGGGGCGCATTACCGAACGGTACGTCAGCGTGGGCGAGTTGGTGGGCAGCGGCGCGCCCGTGATGAGCGTGAGCTGCGAGGGGGACAAGTGGGGCGAGTTCAACGTCCGCGAGGATCTTTTGCCGGGGTTCAGGGCCGGGGAGAAGCTGGTGGTTTACGTGCCCGCGCTGGACCGGGAGATGGGGATGAGGATCGAGCGGGTCACCGACGCGGGGACGTATGCCGTTTGGAAGGCGACCAAGACGTTGGGGGATTACGATAAGCGCACGTTCAGGATCAAGGCGCGGTTCGAGGGGGACGATTCGGAGGTGATCGCGGGGATGTCATTGTTATTGAAGAAGTAACGCGGTGTCGAAAAAAACAAAACGGCTCGAGCGATGAACAAACGGCAGATATTCGGGGCGGCGCTGCGCCATCTGGCCACGGACGGGGTGTGGATCTGGGGGATGGTAATCCTGCCGGTGATGGCCCTGGTGGTCTACATGGGGATGATGCACTCGGGGCTGCCCTCGCAGATCCCGCTCGCGGTCGTGGACCATGACAACTCGGCTTCGTCGCGGGCGCTGGTGCGTCAGATCGACGCCTTTCCCAAAAGCGATGCGGCGGCGCGCTGCGGGAGTTTTCCTGAGGCGCGCAAGTTGATGGAGCAAGGGAAAGTGTATGCCATCCTCGTTATTCCGGAGGATTTTGCGGCGCAGGCTGCCACGCAGAAGCAGCCCCAACTGACCTATTATACGAACAACGCGTTTCTGATCAACGGGTCGCTGCTGTTCCAGGACCTCAAGACGGCGTCGACCCTCGCGGCGGCCTCGGTGGGGCTGGGGATCAGCCAGGCCAAGGGGGTGACGGGCGAAAAGGCTTTGCAAATGGCCCAGCCGATCGCGGTGGAGAGCCATCCGATCGGCAATCCGACGATCAACTATTCGGTCTACCTGAACAATATGCTTTTGCCGGGGACGCTGCAACTGATCGTGATCGTCTTTACCATCGCCACACTCGGGGCGTGCATCAAGACGGGGATGGGCAGGCGGTTGGCGGACGGCAATCCGTTGGGGGTGCTGTCGGCTCTGCTCGCCCCGGCGTCGATCGTCTTTGCGGCGGTCAGCCTGCTCTACATTTCGGCGCTCTACTATTACGCGGGGTTTCCGCTCGGCAACGGGTTTTGGCCGATCCTGGGGTCGTACCTTATGCTGGTGCTGGCCTCGATGGGGCTGGGGGTGGCGGTCTTCGCCGTGTTCAGGAATTACAGGTTCTCGGTGAGCGTGGGGTGTTTGTTGGGGGTGCTGTCGATCCCGCTGTCGGGATTTACCTTTCCGGCGACGGCCATGTACGGGTTTATGCAGGCGTGGAGCGATATTTTGCCCCTGCGGCAGTTCTTTATGACCTATGTGGGGCAGGCTTTGAACGGGTATGCGTTCGGCTACTCGGCAACCCACTACGCGGCGATGGGGGTTTGGGTCGCCGCAGGGCTGTTGCTCGCCCCCCGCGCGGTGCGCATAGTGAAAAACGATCCCTACACGCCATGAGAAATGTTTACCATATCTGGCGCGACGAACTGCGCAAGGTCTTTTCCGATCCGGCGGCGATCCTTCTGATGCTGATCGTGCCGCTGGCCTATCCGCTTTTGTACGCGCTGGTCTACGACAAGGAGGTGGTCCGGGAGGTTCCCGTGGCGGTGGTCGACGACTCGGCCTCGGCCAGGAGCAGGGAGCTGGTCCGGACGCTGGACGCTTCGCCCGATGTGGCGGCGGCGATCCATGCGGCCGATATGGCGCAGGCGCGCGATCTGGTGGCGCGGGGAAAGGCCTGCGGGGTGGTGTACATTCCGGCGGAGTTTTCCCATAACATCGCCCGGGGCGAGGGGACGACCGTCAAGGTCTACGCCGATATGAGTTCGATACTCAATTACAAGGCGATCCTTTTATCCACATACGAGGCGTGTTTGAAACTGGGGGCGGAGGTCCGCGTGGAGCAGGGCGGCTACGGGACCGGGGCGCAGGACGCGGTCGTGGCCGAGTACGTGCAGGGGGAGTGGATCGGGTTTTTCAACCCGGCCAACGGGTTCGCGGCCTTCTTTATCCCCGCCGTGCTGATCCTGATCCTGCAGCAGACCATGCTGATCGGCGTGGGGACCCTCGCGGGCACGCGCGCGGAGGATCGGCGCAACGCCATACCCGAGCGCCACCCCGACATCAAGCCCATGAAGGCGATGCTGGGGCGGGCGATGTGTTACGTGACGTTGTACCTCGGGGTGTCGGCCTGGGCGCTGAGGGGCGTGCCGATGATCTTCAACCTGCCCATGATCGGCAACCCGTGGACGTTGCTGGTCTTTTTGCTCCCCTTTTTGCTCTCGTGTACTTTTTTCTGCCTGATGCTCGGCGCGTTTTGCCGCGAGCGGGAGCACGGGATCATGATCTTCGCCCCCTTGAGCGTTATGCTGCTCTTCCTGTCGGGGGTATCCTGGCCCTGGAACGCCATGCCCGGCGCGTTGAAAGCCGTCGCGTACCTGTTCCCGTCCACTCCGGCGATCCAGGGCTTTTTGAAAATCAACACGATGGGGGCGTCCCTGTCTTCGGTATGGGGCGAGTTTATCGCCCTGTGGATACAGGCCGCGCTGTTTTGGATCGGGGCTGTCCTAACGAACGGCGGTATAAAATGGCACAACCGTCCCGCCAAAAGCTGTGCGTAGCGTGCGTCAGATTTTTATTATCGTCAGGCCCGAAAACCGCAGCGCACTAATGGTGCGTGAGGATTTTCGGGGCTGGGGATAATGAAAAGATGGCGTGCGATATGCGCAGCCCTACCGGAGAGGCACCCCCTTACGGTATTGTTGGGGGGTCATCCCGGCGTGCTTCCGGAAAAATCTTCCGAAAAAAGAGGGGTTAGGGAAGTTCAGCTCCTCGGAGAGCTGCAAAACGGTCTTGTCCGTGCTGCGCAGCAGGTGCTTGGCGCCCAGCATGACGATGCGGGTGATCCAACTGTAGACCGTCTCGCCCGTCGTCTCGCGGACGACCTGCGAGAGGTACTTGGTCGAGACGAAGAGCTTGTCGGCGTAGAAGCCCGGCGCGCGCTCCTCCCGGTAGTGGGCCAGCAGAAGTTTTAAAAAGTGGTCGGTCAACTCCTCGGCGCGGCTCGGGGGGGTGGCCGCCGAAGCGTTCCCCTCGTGGCTGTAAATCGCACCCAACTGGAAGACGAGGGCCTGCAACAGGGCGCGGGTGATCTTCTCGCGGCTCGCGTTGCCGGGGTGGGCGTCCAGTTTGAGGATCAATTCGTGGATCGAGGCCAGCAGCTCACGGTCGGGTTCGGCGACGGTAATCACGGGGCTCTGGTCGACCTTGCGCACCATCTCGACCGGGATGTCGAGGTCGGTGACCGCATCGGTAGAGAACAAGAGCATACGCAACTCCAAATCGGGGCTGCTCTCCAGCGGCTCGACGATGTGGTTGGGCAAAACGGCGACGATCTTGCCCGGGTCGATCTCCCAGATCCGCGAGTTGATCCGCAATCGGGCGCTCCCCTCCACGCAAAGGCAAACGGCCACGCCCCGCAGCATGCTGGGCTGGTTGTAGGTGAAGCCGGAAGGAAACTTGCTCCCCTCGGCGGCCACAAAATGCCGGAGTCCCGTGTTGCCCGGGGAGGTCGAAAAATCCTCTACGGTAAGGCTGGATGTCTTTTGTTTCATGCGCCGGGGGGGCCTCCTTTTTTCGGTTTGCTGTATTTCTTGAACGCCCGGGAGAGGGAGTCGCGCCAGACATCTCTGAAATATTGGCCGGTAATGGTCCTGAGCTCGGTGTAAGGGTGGTGCAGGCGCTTGGGGGCGGGAAGGTGCACATCCCTCCAGGAGCCGGTGTGCAAATGGACGGCAACGGTGTTGTGGTCGACGTACATATCCCACAGCGGGGTATTCTGGCCCGGAAAATAGTCGTAAGGGTAAATATGGAAATCGTTCTCCAGCACCTGGTGGCTCCAGTAATCGTTCCGGTTGAACCCGAAGCGCTCGGCGACCGGTGTGAGAAGGTGGGGCATGACCGTTTGCTCGCACCTCCCGTCGACCACAAAATCCCGGTCGCGGTAGTAATCCATAAAAGCCCCGATTACCGGATGGCCCTTTTCGGCACCGAGCATGGCCGCCTCGATGTTGACCCCGTTGTTGACGGGCATCTCTTCGCGCAAAAAGAAATAGTACTGCGACCACTCGATCCCGCTGAAGGCCCGGTGGTGCAAAAAGGGATCGAAAGGCTTCAAAACCCGCACATCCGAATCGAGGTAGATCCCCCCTTCGGTATAGAGCGCGTAGAGCCGGATGTAGTCGGCGGCGAAGGCCCATTTTTTCATCGCAACGGCCTGCTCGACCCACTTCACGCTGTGGATATCGAACGAATTTTGGTCCCAGCAGCGGATCTCGTAGTCGGGCATGACCGTTTTCCAGGATTCGATGCAGTCCTTGATCCTCTGCGGTTTCTCGTTGTCGCTCAACCAGATGTAATGGATTATCTTGGGGATTTTGTTCATGGGTACAAAAATAATGATTATTTTCCATTCCTAAAATTTCTTATATTTGCCTCCGGCCAATATAGGATGCGCCTCGGCAATTTTCAAGCAAGCTTGAATTGCGCTCGGCTTTCACTATATTTGCATCAAAATCTGATTCTATGAAACTCACCAAACTTTTTGCGGCGACTGCCGGGGTATTGATGATCTCCTGCTCCACGCTGACCAACATGGCATCCCTTTTGACCTGCAACTACAATGTGCAGGGCATCGGCGATCCCAGACTGGCGGGCATCAGCCTGACCTCGACCTCGGACCTGACCAAGCTCGACGCCACCACGGCGTTGAAAGTGACCACAGCATTGCTGGCCAAGACGCTGCCCTTGTCGATGACCGTCAACCTGGGCGTGACCAACCCCAATTCGACGGCCGCCGAGATCGAAGGGCTGGACTGGGCGCTGTTCTTCCAGGAGAAGAATATGCTGACCGGATCGACCGCACAAAGGGTGCACGTGGACGCCAACGGCGGAAAGACCACCGTGCCCTTCGTGGTGCAGCTCGATCTGGCAAGCCTGTTCGAGAAGGAGTCGCGCGACCAGATGATGCAGTTCGCGAACGGGCTGCTGCACGTCGGCGAGCAGAACTCCGGGGTCAGCCTGAAGATCAGGCCCAAGGTCGCATTCGGGGGGCAGGTCTACACGCCCAATTACATAACCGTTTTGAAATAACCCACCAACGCGGCTAAAGGCCGCGTTTTTTGACCATGAAGGAAAAACCGAGGGTACGGCCGTCGCAGGAGTTTGTCAACTACCACAAGTTGATGCAGCGCAGGATTTCGCGCATCCTGTTGGTATGCAGCGCGTACGACGCCTACTCCCTGGAGGAGGACGGGCGCATAGAGCACCAGATCAAAGAGGAGTACGGCGGGCTGAACCTTACCAGGCCGCCCGAGTTCATCCGGGCGAGCACCGCCCAGAAAGGGCTCGAGCTGTTGGACACCGAGCAGGGCGTGGATATGGTAATCAGCATGTACAACGTGGGGGAGATGGATGTGTTTACCCTGGCGCGCAAGGTCAAGCAAAAGCATGACATGCCCTTCGTGCTGCTGACCCAGTTCTCGCGCGATATCGTGGCGCGCATCGAGGATGAGGATACCTCGGGGATCGACCACGTCTTCTACTGGCAGGGCAACTCGGACCTGATCCTGGCCATCATCAAGACCATCGAGGACAGCATGAACGCCGAAAACGACATCCTCGAAGTGGGCGTGCAGTCGATCCTGCTGGTCGAGGACTCCATACGCTTCTACTCCTCCTACCTGCCCGCGCTCTACCGGATCGTGATGCAGCAGAGCAACGACATGGTCAAGGAGTCGGTCAACGAGCAGCAACAGGTGCTACGCAGGCGCTCCCGGCCCAAGATTCTCTTGGCGACCAACTACCAGGACGCGGTGGAGCTCTACCAAAAGTACCGCAACAACATGCTGGGCGTCATCTCCGACGTGGGCTTCGTGGTGCACAAGGGCGACAAGGCCGATACCGAGAAACTGGACGCGGGGCTGGACCTCTGCCGGCTGATTCGCAAGGACAATCCGCGGATGCCCTTCCTGCTGCAATCCTCGCAGGGGAGCATCAAGGAGGAGGCGGACAAGCTGGGCGTCGGGTTTGTGAGGAAATACTCCAAAAACCTTTTGGGGGAGCTGGCCGAGTACATCCGCAGCGAGCTTTCGTTCGGCGATCTGGTATTGAAGGACCCCCAGACCGGCGAAGTGGTCGGGCGGGCGAGCGACCTGTGGGGATTGCAGCATCTGATGCGCACCATTCCCGGCGACGTGCTGGAGGCGCTGAGCTCGGACGACATGATCTCGCGGTGGCTCTACGCCCGGGGGCTCTTCTCGCTGGGGAAGGCCTTCAAGGAGGTCAGCCCGGGCGACTACCCCGACATCGAGCGCATGAGGGCCTTTCTGATCGAGAAGATACGCGACTACCGCATGGCCCTCGCGCAGGGCGTGGTGGCCAAATTTACCGAGCAGAGCTACGGGGAGAACATCTGGATGGCGAAGATCGGGGACGGCTCGCTCGGCGGAAAAGGGCGCGGCCTGGCCTTTGTCAGCACGATCCTCGAGCAGTACAACTTTTACGACAAATACCCGGGGGTCAGGGTTTTGCTGCCCCGCACGGTAACCATCACCACGGATTACTTCGACAGGTTCATCGTCGAGAACGAGCTCCAATCGGTAATCGCCTCCGACGCGTCGGACGAGGAGATCCTGGCCGAATTCGTGGCCAGCAGGCTGCCCGAGGAGCTGGTGCTGATGTTGCGGACCATGCTCAAATACGTCTCCTCGCCTTTGGCGGTCAGGTCCTCGTCCAAGCTCGAGGACTCGCACTACCAGCCCTTCGCGGGGATCTACTCGACCTACATGATCCCGCTGGCCGATCCGGCACGCACGCTCAGGTCGCTGTGCCAGGCGGTCAAGTGCGTCTACGCCTCGATCTACTTCGCATCGGCCAGGCAGTACATTACCTCGTCGGGCAACATGCTCAGCGAGGAGAAGATGGCCGTCGTGATCCAGGAGGTGGTCGGCACCGAGGATTCGGGCTACTACTTCCCCACCATCTCGGGGGTGGCCCGTTCGTTGAACTACTACCCCCTGGGCAACGAGAAGCCCGAGGACGGGGTGGCCGAGATCGCGGTCGGCCTCGGCAAGATGGTCGTCGAGGGGGGGCAGGTGCTGCGCTTCTCGCCCAGGCACCCCAAGCACATTTTGCAGCTCTCGGCGGTCGACCTGGCCCTTAGGGAGACCCAGCGGCAGATGTACGCGCTGGACGTGAGGCCGAGCGAGTTCAAGGCCGTCGTCGACGAGGGGAGCAACCTGCGCAAGCTCGATATCAACGCCGTGCGCGAATTGAGGAACCTCAAGCACGTGGCGTCGACCTGGGATATGCAGAACCAAAGCATCTCGGACAGCAGTTTCGACGAGGGGAGGAAGATCATTACCTTCGCCCACGTGCTCAAATACGATACTTTCCCGTTGGCGGAGATCCTGGTCGATTTGTTGAAGGTCGGGCAGCAGAAGATGAACTCCCCCGTGGAGATCGAGTTCGCCGTCAACCTGGACGTGCCGCCCGGGGCCAAGCAACTCTTCTACTTCTTGCAGATCCGGCCCATCGTGGAGACCTTCGGGCGCAGCTCGCTCGACTGGGACAACGTGGATATGAAAGACGCGCTGATCACCTCGACCAGCGCGGTGGGCATGGGGCAGATCAAAGGGGTGCGCGACCTGGTCTACGTCGTGCCCGAGAAGTTCGACAACGCGCGCACGGCCGATATCGCCGCCGAGGTCGACAAGGCCAACAGCTACATCCAGAAGCACGCCCCCGGCAAAGGCTACGTGCTGGTCGGGCCGGGCAGGTGGGGCTCATCCGACCCCTGGCTGGGCGTGCCGGTCAAATGGGCGGAGATCTCCGAGGCCAAGGTAATCATCGAGTGCGGGCTGGAGAATTTCCGGGTCGAGCCCTCGCAGGGCACCCACTTCTTCCAGAATCTGATCTCGCTGGGGGTCGGATACCTGACCATCAACCCCTACGCGGGCGACGGCGATTTCCGTGTAGAGCAGGTCCGGGACGCCGAGACCATCTGGGAAGGGGAGTTCATCCGGCACGTGAGGTTCCCCGAGCCCTTGTACATCTTCGTGGACGGGCGGCACAACAAGGCGGTAATCAAGCAGGGGGAATAAATGAAAGCAGGGATAAATGAAAAAGGTGGGGATAACCCACCTTTTTCATTACCCGGGACACGCCTCGGATCAGGCTATGGAGAGTTTTACCTCCACATTCCCCCGCACGGCCGCCGAGTAGGGACAGATCCGGTCGTTGGGCTCCTTGGCCAAATACAGAGCCGTCTTCTTTTCGATCCCCCGGGCCGTGACGATCAACACGACCGCCCAACGGGTCAATGCCGCGGCGTCCGTGCCGATCGAG
>JAVBNX010000004.1:0-304310 GCA_031551275.1 Rikenellaceae bacterium | reverse complement strand
GTTGCATACGCGTTACGCACCCGTCCGCCGGTAACCCATATATCGTATTACTACTCAATACTGTTCCCTCGACTTGCATGTGTTAGGCCTGCCGCTAGCGTTTATCCTGAGCCAGGATCAAACTCTCCATAATAAAAATTTTGTTATTTTAGAGTTTTGATTGCTCGATTCAAATCAAAGAAATGAACTTGATAAAGTACTAACATTTATTTCTCTCTTGTTATCAGTAATTCAAAGAACCTTAACCGAACCGGTCAAAAAATCGCCCCGAAAATTGAAGGGCGAAAAAGGACTACAAAGATAGTGTGAAATTTTGTAACCTCCAAATTTTTATTCCGGAACCTCTCGCCTCACAGAGCGTTTCCTGTTTAGCGGGTGCAAATGTAGGGATTATTTCTCCACCTGCAAACTTTTCGCAACTTTTTTTCTTAAAAAAACAGGGCGTCCCGGCCATTGCGGAACGCCCTATTAATAAGGTGCGATAAAAATCGTTTATTTTACCTCTTCGAACTCGACGTCGGTCACGTTGTCGCCGCCCTGCTGCTGGCCGCCGTCGCCTGCGCCCTGGTCGGGGCCGGGTTGGGCCTGTTGTTGGTTCTGGGCGGAGTAGAGGTCCTGCGAGGCGGCCTGCCAGGCGTTGTTCAGCTCGGTAGTGGCGGCGTCGATGTCGGCGAGGTTCTGCGACTTGTGGGCCTCGCGGAGCTTCTCCAGGGAGGAGTCGATGGCGGACTTCTTGTCGGCGGGGATCTTATCGCCGTACTCTTTCAGCTGCCTTTCGGTGGAATTGATCATGCCTTCGGCGGCGATCAATTTGTCTACCCTCTCTTTTACCTCCTTGTCGGCGGCTTCGTTGGCCTTGGCCTCGTCCCGCATGCGCTGGATCTCGGCGTCGGTCAGACCCGACGAGGATTCGATGCGGATTTTCTGCTCCTTGCCCGTGCCCTTGTCTTTGGCCGACACGTTGAGGATGCCGTTGGCGTCGATGTCGAAGGTTACCTCGATCTGGGGTACGCCCCTCGGCGCGGAAGGAATACCGTCGAGCATAAAGCGGCCCAGTTGCTTGTTGTCGCGGGCCATGGGGCGCTCGCCCTGGTAGACCATGATGTCGACCGAGGGTTGGTTGTCGGCGGCCGTGGAGAAGGTCTCGCTCTTGCGGGTCGGGATGGTCGTGTTCGCGTCGATCAGGCGGGTAAACACGCCCCCGAGGGTCTCGATACCGAGCGAAAGCGGAGTGACGTCCAACAGCAACACGTCCTTGACCTCGCCCGTGAGCACACCGCCCTGGATGGCGGCGCCGATGGCGACCACCTCGTCGGGGTTGACGCTCTTGGAAGGAGCCTTTCCAAAGACCTCCTCGACCACCTTTTGGATGGCGGGGATACGGGTCGAGCCGCCCACCAGGATCACATCGTCGATCTGGGACGCGCTGAATCCCGCGTCCTTCAACGACTTTTTGCAGGGCTCGATCGTGGCGCGGATCAGCTTGTCGGCCAGTTGCTCGAACTTGGCGCGGGTCAGGGTCAGCACGAGGTGCTGGGGAATGTTGTCGACCGGCATGATGTAGGGCAGGTTGATCTCGGTCTGGGTCGCGCTCGAAAGCTCGATCTTGGCCTTCTCGGCGGCCTCTTTGAGGCGTTGCAGGGCAATCGGATCCTTGCGCAGGTCGATGTTGTGCTGTTTCTGGAAATCCTCGGCCATCCAGTCGATGATCACGTGGTCGAAGTCGTCGCCGCCCAGGTGGGTGTCGCCGTTGGTGGATTTGACCTCGAAGACGCCGTCGCCCAGCTCGAGGATCGAGATGTCGAACGTACCGCCGCCCAGGTCATAGACCGCGATCTTCGCGTCCTTGCCCTGCTTGTCCAGGCCGTAGGCCAAAGCGGCCGCGGTCGGCTCGTTGATGATGCGGCGCACCTTCAGGCCCGCGATCTCGCCCGCCTCCTTGGTGGCCTGGCGCTGGGAGTCGGAGAAGTAGGCGGGGACGGTGATGACCGCCTCGTCGACGCTCGTGCCCAGGTAATCCTCGGCCGTCTTTTTCATCTTCTGGAGGATCATGGCCGAGATCTCCTGCGGGGTGTACAGACGGCCTTCCACGTCGACGCGGGGGGTGTTGTTGTCGCCCTTGACCACCTTGTAAGGCACGCGGGCGGCGTCGGAAGCCACCTGGTCGTAGGTCTCGCCCATGAAACGCTTGATCGAGAAGATCGTGCGCTTGGGGTTGGTGACCGCCTGGCGCTTGGCCGGCTCGCCCACTTTGCGCTCGCCGCCCTCGACGAAGGCCACGATCGAGGGGGTGGTGCGGTGCCCCTCGCTGTTGGGGATGACTACGGGCTCGTTGCCCTCCATGACCGAAACGCACGAGTTGGTGGTTCCCAGGTCGATACCAATGATTTTTGCCATTTCTTATATTCGTTTTTAAGTTATTAGTTCCGTGTTTGAGTTGCACCTTAATTCAAACAATCATTGTGCCAATGCACCTTGTGACGGATTTTGCCCCGGACGGGTGACAAAAACGGCATTTTTGACAGACCCGGCCCGCCGGGATATGACAAATTGACGTACGATTTAAAGATTTTTTAATAAACAATGAAAAAAGATGGCCCGGGGCTTGGCGATCTCATTTATTGTTTTTAACTTTATCTGCGAAAAGTTTCACGTTTACGTGCACGGAAAAAACAAGTCAAACTCAACCTATAAATCTTTACGATCATGGTGATTACATTCAATGAGCTGCGCCGCATCAAGGACAAACTCCCCAGCGGCAGCTCGCAACGCATTGCTGATGAGCTTAGCATAGAAGTGGACACTGTCAGGAATTACTTCGGCGGACGGCACTGGGAAGACGGCGGAAGCCCGATAGGCGTACACTTCGAAAAAGGGCCGGACGGCGGGATCGTAACACTGGACGATACCGCGATCCTGGATGCAGCGATGCGGATCCTAAACGAGCACAGATCTTAGCCCGGAAACCGGGTGCAAAAGCCGCCTTGTAGGCGGCTTTTTTATTACCCTTCCGGGGGGGTGGCTGCGCATATTGCACGCCATATTTTCCCGATCCCCAGCCCCGAAAATCCTCACGTACTTAAGCGCGGTCCGGGGAGGGGCGGTGCTGGACGGCCGGAGGGAGGATGATGCGGAAAAGAGCGGTTCGTGAATCCGAATTTCTAAAACACATTACCCTGCCTTCGCAGAGCGGGAGCGGCAGCACCTTAGAAAAACTCCCCGCCCCTACGGTTAGGGGCGGGGACGGGGGTGGGGTAATCGTTAGACAAGGCTAATACAGCAGTTGGTACGGTTTTGCTATCTTTGCACGAAAAAATTTCCGCATGAAATACGACTGTGTGATTTTCGATCTCGACGGGACGCTGGCCGATACGCTGGAGGATATTGCCGACAATACGAACAAGGCGCTCGGGCATTACGGGTTTCCGGGGCATGAGTATGACGATTACCGCTTTCTGGTGGGGGGCGGGCAGCGCAAGCTGGTAACGCTCTCCCTGCCCGAGGGGGCGCGTGACGAGGGGACCATCGACAAGTGCCTGGACTATTTGATGGAGTGCTACTCGGCCAATCACATCGTCAAGACACGGCTCTATGACGGGATGCCGAAGCTTCTGGACGGGCTGGTGGCAAAGGGGGTCAGGCTCGGGGTGCTCTCCAACAAGGTGGACGAGATCACGCAGAAGGTTTGCCGCGATTTGCTGGCGCCGTGGCCCTTCGAGGTGGTTTTGGGCGCGACCGACCGGCTGCCGCGCAAGCCCGACCCCGAGGCGGCGTGGCACGTGGCCCGGGAGATGGGCGTGGAGCCCGCGAGGGTGTGCTACCTGGGTGACAGCGACGTGGACATGAAGACCGCGCTGGCCGCCGGATTCCTGCCCGTGGGCGCAGGATGGGGCTTCCGCCCGGCGCAGGAGCTGTGGGACGCGGGCGCGGCATACGTGATCGACCGGCCGCAGGAGTTGCTGGAAATCGTTTAGGCCGGGAAAAAGGAATCGGAATTTTATAACCGAAACCAAATAATTCCCCCCTAATTTGCAGACTTTCGGGAAAAATGTATATTTTTGCACCCTATTGTGGCCGGAGGATCGATCCGGTCCGGATACCCGAAACTTGGAAAAAAACATAATTAATTGAAAACATGCAGAATAAAGGCGCATTAAGATTTTTGGTCATCGCTTTGGCGATCGCCTGTGCTTACCAGCTCTCTTTCACGGCGGTAACGCGCATCGTGGAGCGTAAAGCGGTGCAGTACAGCGCGGGAGACCCGGCGAAAGAGGTGGCTTACCTCGACTCGATCAAGTCGCAACCCGTTTACAACCTCGGGTTGGTCAAGTTTACCTACAAGGAGTGTAAGGAGAAGGAGATCAACCTGGGCCTCGACCTTAGGGGCGGTATGAACGTGATGTTGGAGATCGACGTGCAGGACGTGGTCCGCGCGCTGGCCGACAACAGCAAGGACCCCGCCTTCAACCAGGCCATGGAGGTCGCCGCATCGAAGATGAAATCCTCCTCGGGCGACTTCGTGGAGCAGTTCGCGCAGGCCTACCAGCAGATCACGGGCGGCGGGCAGTTGGCGGCTATCTTCAACACCTCGGCCATGAAGGGCCAGATCAGCTTCGACACCTCGAACGAAGAGGTGGTCAAGGTGCTCAAGAAGCAGGCGGATGACGCGATCTCCAACTCGTTCAACGTATTGAGGAGCCGTATCGACCACTTCGGGGTAACCCAGCCCAACATCCAGCGCCTGGAGTCCTCGGGCCGCATCCTGGTCGAGCTGCCGGGCATCAAGGAGCCCGAGCGCGTGCGCAAGCTGCTGCAGGGAACGGCGAGCCTCGAATTCTGGGCTACCTATAATAATACGGAGATCTATCCGATCCTGGCCCAGGCCAACCGCGTGATCAAAGAGTTGGAGGACGCTGCCAAGGTCCTCGGGACCAACGTGGTCGAAGAAAAAACCGTGGACGGCATTCCCGAAGGGGATATCCTGGACCAGACCCAGGCCCTGCCCGAGGCCAACCCGGTAGAGAACACCGCCGACCAGGACCTGCTCTCGCAGATCGAAACGGCGGACTCGGCCTCCGTCGACCAAGCGGCCATGATGGCAAACATGCCGCTGTTCTCCAAACTGAATCCCATGGTGGACCAGGCAGGCAACCTGGCCAACGGTCCGGTCGTGGGGCACGCCCTGGGTTACGACACGGTAGCCATCAACCGCTACCTCAACCTGCCGCAGGTCAAGTCCCTCTTCCCGAGGGGTGTCAAGCTGCTCTGGGGCATCAAAGCCATCGATGAGGCAGGGACAGTATTCGAACTCTACGCCATCAACGGCAACACCCGCGACGGGAAAGCTCCCCTGGACGGTACGGCCGTGGTCGAAGCCACGGAGCAATATTCGCAAAGGGGCTCGAGTGCAGAGGTATCCATGTCGATGAGCGGCTCGGGCGGCAAGACCTGGGCGCGTTTGACCGAGGACAACATCGGCAACTCGATCGCCATCGTGCTCGACGGCTACGTCTACTCCGCACCCCGCGTGCAGAACGCGATCACGGGCGGACAATCCCAGATTACCGGCAAATTTACCATCCAGGAGGCCAGGGACCTGGCCAACGTGCTCAAGTCGGGTAAGCTGCCCGCCCCGGCACGCATCATCCAGGACACCGTGGTAGGTCCCTCGCTGGGCGAGGAGTCGATCAACGCGGGGATGTTGTCCTTCATCCTGGCCTTCGTGCTGGTGCTGCTCTACATGTGGCTCTACTACAACACGGCGGGCGGGGTGGCCAACATCGCCCTTCTGACCAACCTGTTCTTCCTGTTCGGGATCCTGGCCGCCTTCGGGGCGGTGCTGACCCTGCCGGGTATCGCGGGTATCGTCTTGACGATGGGTATGGCGGTGGACGCCAACGTGATCATCTACGAGCGCATCAAGGAGGAGTTGCGCGCCGGCAAGGGCGTGAACCTCTCGGTAACCGAAGGGTACAAGCACGCCATGAGCGCGATCGTCGACGGTAACGCGACCACCATGATCACGGGTATCGTGCTCTTCTTGTTCGGTACGGGTCCTGTTCAGGGCTTCGCCACCACGCTGATCATCGGTATCTTTACCTCGTTCTTTACCTCGATCTTTATCTCCAGGCTGGTTATTACCTCGGTCCTCGAGAGCGGGCGCAAGATCCGTTTCTCGAACCGACTGACGGAGAACTTCCTGGCCAACGTGAAATTCGACTTCATCGGCGTGCGCAAATACGCTTACGCCGCCTCGATCGTCCTGTTCATCATCGCCATCGGCTCGCTGGCCACCCGCGGCCTGAACTACGGAGTGGACTTCTCGGGGGGCCGTGTCTACGTGGTCCGCTTCGACCAGAACGTAACGGCCAACGATGTGCGTGAAAGGCTCAACGCGGAGTTCGCAAGCGAGGATGCCGCCAAAAGCAGTATCGAGGTCAAGCAGTTCGGTAAGGAGAACCAGATGAGGATCGTTACCCAGTACAAATACGACGACACGAGAGAAGAGGTTGCGGCCGAGCTCGACTCGATGCTCTACAACGCGTTGGGCGGGTTGTACAAAACCCCGCTTACCCTGGACGAGTTCAAGTCGACCGCCGAGAACCCCAACGGGATCATATCTTCAGACAAGGTAGGGCCCAGTGTCGCGCGGGGCATCAAGATCAACTCGATCATCGCGGTGTGCTTCTCGCTGCTGGCCATCATGCTCTACATCGCCCTGCGTTTCCGCAAATGGCAGTGGGGCCTCGGGGGCGCGCTCTCGCTGGGACACGACGCTTTCCTGACCATCGGGCTGTTCTCGCTGTTGTACGGCGTGCTGCCTTTCAACATGGAGGTCGACCAATCCTTTATCGCGGCCATATTGACCATCATCGGTTACTCGATCAACGATACCGTGGTAATCTTCGACCGGATCCGCGAATACAACCGTGAACACGCCAAGCGAAGCATGAGGCAGAACATCAACGAGGCGATCAGTTCCACGCTGGCCCGGACGCTCAACACGGCGGGCACGACGGTCGTGGTGCTTCTGGCCATCTTCCTGTTCGGCGGCGAAGTGATCCGCGGGTTTGTCTTCGCGTTGCTGTTCGGTATCGTGATGGGTACTTTCTCGTCGGTCTTCGTGGCTACCCCGCTGGCTTACGACATGATGTCGCGCAAAGTCCGCAAGGAGGAGTAGGCGAACGACACCCTATCAGCATCAGGCTCGGCTTTCTGCCGGGCTTTTTGCTTTTCGGGGTATTGCGAATCCCGGAAAAAACAGGTACTTTTATATTTGCTATGAAACGACTCCTTTGGCTGTTGCTTGTATGCGCGCTTCCCGCGCAGGGAGCGACCTCTTTCGCCCGGATGGCGGACAGGCCCTACGCACAGTACAGCTACGCCCTCGACGAGGCATACAAAAGACTCTCGTCGGACTCCCTGGCCGCGGACTCGATCCTGACCGGGGTAAGGAAGATAGCCCGCATGACCGGCAGCCGGGAGTGGACCATGGAAGCGGAGCTGATGGCGGCCATCCAGGGTGCGGTCCACGGCGGCAGGGGCGGGGAAAAGTACCTCGGAATCCTGAGCAGCCTGACCGTGCGGGCGGACCGGGCCGGGGAGAAGCGGATCGCGCTCAAGGCGTTGAGGTGCGAGATGGATTACTCCGACTACCATGAGCACAACTACGAAAGGGCCTTCAGGTGCGCCATGGAGTTGGGCAAACGGTTGGAAAGCACCCCTTCGGCGGAGTTTCCCGACAAGGCGCTCCACTACCTGGACATCGCCAACCTCTACTATAAATTCAGGGATTACGACCAGGCCATGGCGTTCTACAAAAAGATCCTCGACGAGCCTCGGACGGAGTACTCGAAGACCTGCATCCGGCCCGCGTGGAACGGGCTGGGGCTGATCTGCGCCACGCAGGGCGATATACAAGCCTCCGACTCCTGCTTCCGGGCGATCCTGGAGTGCAAGCCGCTGGCCGGGGAGCCGCAATGGTTTTACGACATCTGGACAGGCATCGCAAACGGCAACCTGGCGCGCAATCTCCGTGCCCGGGGAGAGTTGGAGCAGGCGGTTCCGATGGCGAAATACGCCGTCGACAAGATGCTGCAATACGGCGATCTGACCTTTGCGGCGGGCTGCGCGGTTACCCTGGCGGATATTTACCTGGAGTCGGGCGACACGCAGGAGGCGGGGAGGTACCTTGACTCGGCGCGCGGATGGCTCAACGAGGCGGCCCAGAGCATCGGTCGGTCGGGGCGCGGGGAGCGGTGGCACCACTTCTACCCCACCCTGGCGCGCTACCACATCCTCAGGGGCGACTCCCGGAGGGCCATCGAAGCGATGGACTCGGCGGCGGCGGCGCAAAAACGGTACGACCAGCAGCACAACGCCATCAGGCTGCTGCGGGCGGAGCAGCAGGTCAGGCAGGCCGAGCTCAGGAGCGAGCAGGCGCGCAGCCTGGGGTTGTTGCGCAGCCTCTTCGTCGCGGTGGCGGGAATTGCGGCCGTCGCGGTGCTGACCATCGTTTTGTGGGTGCTGTACCGCCAGAAAAGGCGGGCCTACCGCGAACTGGTGGTGCGCACGCAGCAATGGGCGATGGACGGGGGTCCGGGCGCGGGGAAGGGACAAAACGGGGCCGGCAACGGAAACAGAAACGGCAACGGAGGCGCCAACGGGGCGGCTCCCGACCAGGCGGACCTGGAGTTGATGGAGCGGATCGGGCGGCATATGACCGAAAAATTGCGGTTCCGCGACCCCGGCCTGTCGCTCGAGGGGCTGGCCCAGGAGTTGGGCGTGAACCGGAATTACGTCTCGGGGGCGATCAACCGTTGTACGGGGATGAACTTCAACAACTACATCAACGAAATGAGGGTCAAAGAGGCGGTCAGGCTTTTGTCGCGGGGCGCGTCGCGGACGCTCTCGATCGACGGGGTGGCCCTCGAAGCCGGGTTCAACGACCGGACCACCTTTTACCGCGCCTTCAAGAAGGCTACCGGGCTCTCCCCCACCGCCTTTTTGCGGAACAGGGGGGCGTAAAACAGTCGCAAATTATAAATCGATACCCGGCGCGGCAGTACGCTACATAGCTTTGGGGCAACAAATCCTCAAAAGCTATGAAAACGATCAGAACCTTTACATTGTGCGCGTTATGCGCGGCGATTCTTGCGGGATGCAAGAAAAACGGCGGCGAACCCGAGCCGCAGGACAACTTTACCTTCGAGATCACTTCCCCCTCCACGATCTTGCAGGGGCGCGACCAGGAGGTAAGCTACACTTTGACGGGCGATCCGGCCACCGTGAGCGTCGGCACCGCACCTGCGGGATGGAACATCACGGTCAATCAGACGACCAAAAAGGTGCAGATCAAAGCCCCGGCTGCCGGTAGCCCGGGCTCGGTGGTCCTCACGGCGACCGGGAATGCCCACGGGACCGCGGTTACCCGGACCCTGACGCTGAACCTGACCTACCCGGCGCTCTACGGGACATGGTATGTGAACGACGAGGAGGTCGGCGTGGTCATACGCGCGGCCACATCCACCCTGCACGGGCTCGCGCTCCACAAGAGCCAGACGCCCGGGGACGACGGAATGCAATGGAGCACGTCGAATTCCGTCACGTCGGCCACGGACACGGCTTACGGAATGAACAACATGATGAAAATAAAGGCCATAGCCGGATGGAGTACGGGTTTTCCCTCCTTCAAATGGTGCGCCGACCTGGGGGAAGGATGGTACTTACCCGCCCAGGATGAAGTCACACCCCTGTCAGAACAGGAATATTATATCAATGCCGCGCTCACCGAATTGACCGACGCCGTGTTGTTGACCAGCGCATACTATCAAACCTCCACCGAGCATTCGGAGCCCTATTACTACGCCGTCGATATTACAACGCACGATAATGCGGTCGGCGGAGCCAAAACCAATTGTACCCCCGTCCGCGCCGTCATGGCTTTTGGGGAAACTGTCCAGTAGCGCGGGCAAAGCCCGGCCGCCGAGCCCGGTTACACGGCGGGGAGGCGGCCGGGTAATCATGCCGGGATTACCGTACCGAAAAAATCACGCATTTGAGACACGGGTCCCCGGAAAAAATTTCCGGGGATCTTTGATTTTCAGGGGAAGAACGATAACTTGCGGGAAATTTGTCCTCCGATGAAAAAGATACTGCTCTTCTCCCTTCTTTTGCTCTCCGCCGCTCTCCGCGCGCAGGACGACACCCGACGACAAATCGACTCCCTAAGCGCGGCAATCCCCGCCATGCCCCCTGAACAGAGGTACGACGCTTATTACGACCTGCGGGACCTCTATAATGCCATGGGCGACATGAATGGCGCGTCGGCCACGTTGCACCGGTACATCGAGGACGCCCGCCGGGAGGGCAACATGGAATACCTGGGCAAGGCACTGCTCCTGATGGCCTATCATTACAACAATTACAACCTGACGGACAGCCTTCGCGCGGCGGCCGGCCCCACGCTCGATTTTTTTGCCGAGCACGGGCAGTGGGGCCGCTACTATACCCTGCGCAAGACCTATATCCTCTCCCTGCTTGTCGGCGGGCAGCTCGACGAGGGCATCGCCGAAGCCCGGGCGATGTTCGAATTCGCCAAGGCCCGCGACAACGACCTGGGCAAGGCGACCGCCCTGATGTGCATGGGGCTCTACTACCAGACACTCAACGACATGGTCGACGCGGAAAAGCATCACCGCGAGTCGGTCGCCGCCTTCCGCAAGGTGGAGATGGGCAACGGCTCCGACCACCTGCTCGCCTACAAGTACCTTTCGTCCGTGCTCAACGCCGTGGGAAAACACGCCGAAGCGCTGGAAGTCTGCAAGGAGTGCGACGCCAAAATGGATTACTACCGCAACCTGAGCGGCAAAAACCCCATCCAGGAGTACAACCTCGCCTGCGAGTACGCCAGGGCCTACCTCGAACTGGGCGACAAGGACAAAACCCGCCACTATCTGGAGCGCATCCGCCAAAGCCCGGTAATGGCCTATCCGAGCGCACGACAAGACCTGATGTTCATGACCTGGAGGATGTACGAACTGGAGGGCAAATACGATCTTATGCTCCAGGTGCAGGACTCCCTGTTCGACCTGGCCCTCGAAACCGGGGACGTTGAAAGCGCGACCGGCACGCTGCGCGAGCAGGGACGGTCGGCCTACAAGGCGGGCAATTACAAGAAATCGGCCGAGGCCTACCGGCGGTTCTGGGAGATGCGCGACTCGCTCGTCACGCAGGAGAATGAGGCGCGGATCTCGGAACTCTCCACGTTGTACGAGGTCGACAAGCTCGAGATGCAGAAACGGGCGCAGTTCAACTACCTGCTTTTGGCCTTGGGGCTCTGTTTGCTGCTGGCCATACTGCTGGTATCGTGGATCCTCTACTCGCGCAACCTGGCCCGCAAGAACCGGACACTGATCGACAGGCTGGGCGAAAGCGAGCCCCCGTCCGACGACGGTCCCGGGACGCCTCCCCTGCCCTCCAACGAGAGGCAGAACCCGCTTTACGCCAAGCTAAAAGCGCTGATCGGCGAAAAACGGCCCTACACCGATCCCTCGCTGGGCCGCCGCGAGCTGGCCCTGATGCTGGGGACCAACGAGCGCTACCTGCTGGAGGTGGTGCGCAGCCACTACGGGCTCTCGGTGGGCGAGTACATCAACGGTTTGAGGCTCAACTACGCGCGCGAGCTGCTCAGTGCGCCGGCCGCGGGGGATACGATCGAGGACGTGGCGATCAGGGCCGGGTTCGGATCGCGCAACACGCTCTACCGCCACTTCCGCAACCAGTACGGCATGACCCCCGACGAGTACCGGCGACAGGCCCCGGGGAGCTGATCGATTGGATGACAGGACCTTTGAAAGGGACGGGAAAGATTTCCGTCCCTTTTTGATTGTATTGATTATTAATAATTTCCGGATTTGTGACAATGAATTTCCGGATTTGGTGCAAAGCCTCGCCCCGTGTCGGGGTACTTTTACGGTCAGAAGCCGGAAAGGTGAAAAGCGATGAAAAAACCACGACACAGCGAGTACGATTCGGTCTATCGGCGCCTGCAGAATTTCATGCAGCAGGGGGCCTACACCGACCCTACCCTTACCCGCCGCAGCCTGGCCGAAAAGCTGGCCACCAACGAAAAATACCTCTACTACGCGGTACGGAAAAACCTCGGCGTCACAGTCGCCGATTACATCAACGACATACGCCTGGAACACGCCTGCAGGCTGCTCGCCGCGCCTGCCGATTACCACACGGTCGAGGAGGCGGCCGCGCTATCGGGCTTCGGGTCGCGCAACACCTTTTACCGCCACTTCCGCCGCCGTTACGGGATCACACCCAACGAATTCCGGCTGCAATGCGCAGACAAAGAACAACAACGCTAAACATACAAAACGATGAAAACTTTACGACTCTCAGCCCTTCTGCTACTGCTTATGGCAGCCTGCGGGAAAAGCGACCCCGGCACCGATCCCGACCCCAAACCCGGGCCCGGCGACCAGACGGTGCGCGTTACCGGCGTTTCCTTCGACCGCGAGAACTGCACCCTCACAGCGGGCTTGCTCGGGTTCGCCCTCCCCTGTACCGTCAAGCCTGCCAACGCCACCGACCCCAGCGTTACATGGAGCTCTTCGGTCCCCGGCGTGGCCACGGTCGACCCATCGGGGCACATTACCCCGCTCTCCAAGGGTAAGACCATCGTTACGGCCAAAACCACCGACGGGGGCTTCACGGCAAGTTGCGAGGTCACGGTCGACGCCAACGCCTACGTCTGGGATGGTGAATCCTACACCCAGCCCAAAGTTATGAACGCCACAGCCAAGACCCTTTCGATCGAATACGCCAGCGACCTGGCCTGGCTGGCGGCAGCGGTCAACGGCACCCACGGGGTCGCCCAGAACGACTTCGCAGGGTGGACGCTGAATATACTGACGGCCATCGACTTGAACAACAAACCCTGGGAACCTATCGGTTCGGCCAAAACCTCGAACAATGTCTTCCGGGGAACGATCACTAGCGGCGGCTCGATCTCCAACCTCAACGTTCCGGTGGGGTATTACAGCGCCGGGCTGTTCGGCAAGGTCGAAAACGCCACCTTACGCAATATCTGGATCATCAGCGGATCGGTCAGCTCGGACGCGAATCTCGCGGCCGGCATTTGTGCCGATGCGGTCAACTCCACCTTCGAAAAATGCGTGAACCGGGCGTCGGTAACCCATACCAAACTGGGTACCCAACATGCGGCGGGTATTTGCGGCAGGCTCCTGGGCGGCCTGATACTCCAATGCTGCAACACCGGCACCATCAGCGGGCAGAACTATGCCGCCGGGATATGCGGCGGGATGGTGGGCGTCACGAAGGCTTGCCTCAATACGGGGAGCGTCTCAGCCGTCCAGTTCGCGGGCGGAATAGCCTGCTACGTCGAAACGGGATGCGAATTGGTCGCCTGCGTCAACCAGGGCACCGTTTCGTCCCAGGGGCGTGCCGGCGGATTATGCTGCGATTTGGGCGGCGGCACCATCACGGCGAGTTGCAACATCGGGGAGATCACGGGCGGTACCGGCCAGCCTTGCGGGGGGATTTGCGCGTTGAACGACGCAGGGCATATCGAAGCGAGCTACTATATCGAGAAGAAACCGAGCGACACGCACGTCGGACAGACGAAGAATAAAGGTACCACCAACATCGTGTGGTATTTCAGCGAAGACCACTGGCCCTCGGTAAGTCAGCATTCCCAATGGGGAACAGGCTACGGGGAGGGCGACAACAAGTACTGGTCATGGCTCGGCGGGTGGAACGGCGGCGGCGAGGGCATCGTCTACCCGCGGCTCTACGGCATCTACCCTTAACGCCCAAACAACACTCTTTGTGGATAACTTCCTGCGAAGAGTGTTGTTTTTCTCTTTTTTTGCCCCTACTTTTGTATCAATATGGGTTTCGTGCACATGGGCATACTGGATGTGATCGACATCGTGTTGGTGGCGATCATCATGTTCTATATCTACCAGTTGACCCGGGGGACCTACGCGCCGGGGATTTTGACCGGGATCATCTTCATCTACATCCTCTGGGTGGTCGTCCGGGCGCTGAACATGGAGCTTTTGTCGGCCATACTCAGGCAGGTGACCGGTGTGGGGGCCATCGCGCTCATTGTGGTGTTCCAGCCGGAGATCCGGCGGTTTTTGCACCACATCGGGCAAAGGGGCTCCAACCAGGGGAGCAACTTCTTCTGGCGGCTGTTCGAGCCTAAAAATTCCAAGACCGAATACATCGAGTCGATCGGCATCATCGTCAAGGCGTGCACCGACATGGCCGAGACCAAGACCGGGGCGCTGATCGTGATCGCAAGGAGGAACGACCTGCGCTCGATCATCAACTCGGGCATCAAGCTCGACGCGAAGGTCTCGACCCAACTCCTCAAGAACATCTTTATCAAGAACTCCCCCCTGCACGACGGGGCGGTCGTGATCCTGCACAACAGGATCGCCGCGGCGCGCTGCATCCTCCCCCCAACCGAATCGGAGGTCCCCGACAGCTTCGGGATGCGCCACCGCTCGGGACTGGGCATGAGTGAGGTAAGCGACGCGGCCGTGATCGTCATCTCGGAGGAGACCGGCAGCATATCGTTCGCCTCGCAGGGGGTAATCGACCACGATATCAATTACGAAAAACTGTTCACTTACCTCGCATCGTTGCGTTAATTCCAATCTCCCACCCATGAAGATACTCAAACGTTTTTTAGCGCTTATTTCGTTGGCTGCTGCCTGCACCGCATTGCAGTCGTTCCAGCAGAATCAATCGGTTGTCATCAAAGGATCGGGCAGGGTCGTCAATGAGACGCGCCAGGTAGGGCCCATCACGTCGATCAACGTCAACTCGGGGATCGAGTTGATCGTCCGCCGGGGCGACAAGCAGTCGGTCAGCGTGGAGAGCAACCGCAACATCGTGCCCTACATCGAGACCAAAGTGGAACGCGGGGTGCTCTACCTGCGCATCAAATCCAGGACCATCGTCCAACGCTCGAGCGGGCTCAAAGCCTACGTTACCCTGCCCCGATTGAACGAACTCTCCGCCTCGGGGAGGTCGACGGTCGTATTGAAAGACAAGTTCATCTCCGACGGGAAGATGTACATCAAAGCGGGCGTCGGCAGCCAGATCGAGGGGTATATCGAGTGTTTCAGGCTGGAAGCGGCGGTCGCAGGCGGCTCGACGCTCGACCTGGCAGGCAAAGTGACCGGCAAGTGCGATCTGATGGTCTCTTCGGGCAGCACGTTCGAAGGCTCGTCGCTCGCGTGCAACGACATCAGCGTGAACGCCACATCGAGCGCCGTGGTCCGGGTGAGGGCGAACAACACCATCGAGATCAACGCCGCATCGGCCAGCAAGGTCTACTACAAAGGCAAAGCAAAGGTCATCGGGCTGAATTTGGTCGGAAAATCGGTCGCGCGGAAGGGCTGACAACAAGATTTGCACGGTTTTAGCATACTCTTCTCAAAATCGACCGATAATGAGAAGAGTATTGCTGTTTTTTGGGCTTGCGGCCCTTTGCGGACAGGCGGCGTGGGCAGGGGCGAAGAAGGAGAACGCGCCTGACACCATTGTATTGCAAACCATGGATTTGACCGTCCCGGCAGAGGCGTTGCAACCGTTGGACGTGATCGCCCCGGACACGGCGGCCAAAACGGGGCTGATCCCCAAGCTGCTGAACTATTTCGAGCAGTCGAACGTGGACAAGACCCTGCAGGGCAAGAAGTTCGACATGACATTTATCGGCGGGCCCCACTACTCCTCTGCCGTCGGGTTCGGGTTGGGCATGGTGGCGGCGGGGATGTTCCGGGCGGATCGGGAGGATCTGACCATTCCGCCCTCCAACGTGTCGCTGTTCGGGGATGTTACCACCACAGGCTTTTTCATGCTCGGGGTGCGCGGCAACACCTATTTCAAGGGGGCCAAGTACCGGATCGACTACAAGAATTTCTTTATGTACCAGCCGGGCGGCTACTGGGGTGTGGGCTACGACGCGGGGGCGGACAGCACCAAGAGCACCTACACGCGCTTGCAGGTCGACCTGAAGATCGATCCCATGATCCGGCTGGGCAAAATATTCTACCTGGGCGCGAGTTTCGAATTCATCTCCACGAGGGGTAAGAAATTCACGCGGCCGGACTACATCCCAGCGGGACAACAAACCCACTACATTTGCACGGCGCCGGGGCTCTTTTTTATGATCGATACCCGGGACGTGGTCACCGATCCCCACAAGGGCATCTACTTCAGGATGGAGAACCAGATGTTCCCTGCCGCACTGGGCAATACGGAGCGGTTCTACCGGGGGGAAATGTTCTTCGACTGGTACCACAAAGTATGGAAAGGGGGCACGCTGGCCTTCGATTTCCACACCCAGATCAACTCCAAAGGGGCGCCGTGGACCATGCTGGCCGAGCTGGGCGGCCCCTTCAGGATGAGGGGCTATTACCAGGGGCAATACCGCGACTACGGGATACTGGAGGGGCAACTCGAACTGCGCCAGAAGATCTACGGGCGCAGCGGCGCGGCGGCGTGGGTCGGCGCGGGCAATGTATTTCCCAATTACAAAGCGATCACGATGAACACCACCCTGCCCAACTACGGGATCGGGTACCGTTGGGAGTTCAAAAAACGCGTCAACGTGAGGCTCGACCTCGGTTTCGGCAAAGGGCAATATGGATTTATTTTCAATATAAACGAGGCGTTTTAACTTGAATTTTTGCAAAAAAGCCCTATCTTCGCAGGGATATGATTATAACCACCGAAAACATACTGTTAATAGGCTCTTTGTTGCTTTTTGTTAGCCTCTTGGCAGGCAGGGCGGGATATAAATTCGGTGTTCCCGCCCTGTTGCTTTTCCTGGGGGTGGGTATGTTGTTCGGGACCAGCGGCGTGGGGATCGTCTTCGACAGCCCCGAGTCGGCCCAGTTCATCGGCATGGTCGCGCTGTGCATCATCCTCTTCTCGGGGGGTATGGACACGTCGCTGGAAGAGATAAAACCCGTGGTCGGCGAAGGGGTCACACTGGCCACCTTCGGGGTAATCATCACGGCAGGGGTAACCGGTGCGTTCATCTACCTGGTGGCGGGGCTGTTCGGCTACACGCTCAATTGGATGGAGTCGCTGCTGCTGGCCTCGGTGATGGCTTCGACCGACTCGGCTTCCGTATTCTCCATTCTGCGGAGCAAGCGGATGGGGCTCAAGCAGAACCTCCGGCCGCTGCTCGAGCTGGAGAGCGGAAGCAACGACCCGATGGCCTATATGCTAACCATCACGCTGATCGGGATGATCCAAACCGGGCAGCACTCGGTCGGACAGGCGGCCATGATGGTGGTCTACCAGTTGGGCGTGGGCGCGTTGTCGGGCTACCTGCTGGGGCGCTTGGCGGTGATCGCCATGAACCGGGTCAACATCGGCAACCACTCGTTGTACTCGGTCATGATCCTGGCCGTCGTCTTTTTTACCTTCGCATTTACCGATCTGATCCACGGCAACGGCTACCTGGCGGTCTACATCGCCGGGTTGGTGGTCGGAAACCGCAAGTCGCACTACAAAAAGAGCATCACCACCTTCTTCGACGGCTTCGCATGGCTGGCCCAGATCGTCATGTTCCTTACCCTGGGCCTGTTGGTCAATCCCTCGGAACTGTGGGTGGTGGCCGGGCTGGGGCTGCTGGTGGGGATCTTCATGATCGTGGTGTCCAGGCCGTTGGCGACCTTCGCCTGCCTGGTTCCGTTCAAGAAACTCTCCACGCGGGCGCGCTGGTACGTCAGCTGGGTGGGGCTGAGGGGCGCGGTGCCCATCATCTTCGCCACCTACCCCATGATCGCGGGGCTGGAGAACGCCAGGCTGATCTTCAACGTGGTCTTCTTTATTACCATCGTCTCGCTGCTGATCCAGGGCACCACCGTGGGCAAGGTGGCCGAATGGCTCGGCGTCGGCTCGGCCAACCCCGACAACGAGGGCTTCGACGTGATCCTGCCCGAAAAACTCCGCTCCGGGCTGACCCGGATCGAGGTAACCCCCGGGATGCTCGAAAAAGGAAACCTGATCAAAAACATATCCCTGCCGCACGACACCCTGGTCGTGGTAATCCTGCGCGGGGAGAAGAACATCGTGCCCAAAGGCGACACGCAGCTCGAAGAGGGCGACCAGTTGATGGTCGTTACCGAGAGGGACAGCGAACTGGCCCAGACCTACCGCAGCCTGGGCGTGATCGAGCGCGTCAACAACGAATAAGGGCCTTCCCAACCATAACGCAAACCCAAGCCAGACAGCTATGAAAGTGATCTTCCCCGGCGCATTCGACCCGTTCACACTCGGCCACGAAGCGATCGTATCCCAGGCACTCAAACTATTCGACGGGGTTGTAATCGGGATCGGCGTGAACACGCAGAAACAAGCCTTTATGTCGTTGGAAAACCGGATGCGGCTGATCCGGGACATCTACCGCGGCGACCCCCGGGTGGAGGTCCGCTCCTACGAGGGGCTGACCGGCGATTTGGCGGCGGAGTGCGGCGCAGGGGCCATCGTGCGCGGGGTACGCAGCGCGGTGGACTGCGACTACGAGCGTGAGGTGGCCTTTATCAACCGCACGTTATTCCCCGACCTGACCACGGTAGTCCTGTTTACCCCCGCGTCGCTGGCCTCGGTCAGCTCGACCGCGGTGCGCGAGCTTTTAAAGCACGGGCGCGACCCCAGGTCGATGATGCCCGAAGGAATCGAGATTGAAAATTACCTAAAATAAGAGACTGATATGCAATTCACAGCGGAAATGATCGCCGGATTTTTGGGCGGCGAGATCGTAGGGGATCCCAAGGCAACGGTAAACACACTGGCCAAAATCGAAGAGGGAGCCCCCGGCGCGCTCTCCTTTCTGTCCAACCCCAAATACGAGCACTACATTTACGACACCAAATCGTCGATCGTGATCGTCAACAAGAGCTTCCAGCCCACGGCCCCCGTGCCGGCCACGATGGTCAAGGTGGAGGACGCCTACGGCAGCTTCGCCAAGCTGCTGGTGTTGTACGAGCAGAGCAAACCCAAAAAGACGGGGATCTCGCCCCAGTCGGCCATCGACGCGTCGGCCAAGCTGGGCGAGGGGTGCTACGTGGGTGAGTTCACGGTGATTTGCCCGGGCGCCGTATTGGGCGACAACTGCGCGATCTATCCCCAATGCTACATCGGCGACGGGGTCAAACTGGGCAACAACGTCAAGCTGATGCCCGGCGTGAAGATCTACGAAGGGTGCGTGATCGGCAACAACGTGATCATCCACTCGTCGTCCGTGGTCGGGTCGGACGGCTTCGGCTTCGCGCCCAACGCGCAGGGCGGCTACGACAAGATCCCCCAGATCGGCAACGTGGTCATCGAGGACGATGTGGAGATCGGCTCGAACACCAGCGTGGACCGCGCCACGATGGGATCGACCTTTATCCGCAAGGGGGTCAAGCTGGACAACCTGGTGCAGGTGGCGCACAACGTGGTAATCGGCGAGAACACAGTCATCGCGGCGCAATCCGGGATCGCAGGCTCATCCAAAGTGGGACACAACTGCGTGTTGGCCGGGCAGGTCGGCCTGGTGGGCCACATCACCGTGGGCAACAACGTGACGTTCGGCTCCAAGACGGGGGTCTCGCACAACATCGGGGACAACGAAACCCAACTGGGATTCTTCGCCATGCCCGGCATGAGCTTCCACCGCTCCTACGCCGTTTTCCGCAACCTGCCCGATATGAAGGCAAGACTGGATAAATTGGAGAGGGAACTAAAGAAATAATTTATACATTTGCTTTCTACGAACCTTTAACCCTTAAAGATATGAGAGCATTGTTACGAAGCGTGCTGGTCCTGGCGGCGATTACGGCGGCCGTGGGCGCGTACGCGCAGGAGCAGGACACGGTGCAGAGCGCGGCCAAGACGGCGCGCAACACGCGCAACATAACCCTCAAGGAGGCCATCAGGCGCGAACCGGGCGACACGCTCGGCGCCGGGCAGTCGAAATACCTGTTCAACGCGCTGGACGCCCTCAAACCCGCCAAGGTGCGGGAGGCCTACCGGATCACAGGCGACAGCATCGAGATCCGGCTGGAAAAGCACGACAGCATCCCCGCGGGGACGGCCACCTTCTGGCAAAAACTGGCCACCTACGGGAAATGCGAGTTGTCGGGGCCGGTAATCGCCTGCACGTTGATCCCGCCGTTGTGCGGGGCGGCCATTCTTGTGATTTTGGTGTGGGGCCTGATGCTGCTCCTGCTCAAACGGCGTATTCCCGAGCCGGGGACTATGTCGACGGCCGACACGGACAACGCCGGGAACTATGAGGACGGCGAGGGGCAGGAGGAAGAAGAGGACGAGGAAGGCGAAGAAGAGGAGGAAGAAAGCGAAGAGGAAGAAGAGGACGGCGACGAGGAGTATGGGGACGAGGGCGTGGATGATGAGGAGCAAAACCAATAACGGGAGGAGCAGCCATGGAAGACAAATTCATCAGATCGATCGATAAGAGCGACGACAAGCAGCTTATCTCCCGCATACGCGCAAGCGTGAACGCGTGGGCCAATGAGACGCCCCACCACCCCTACCCCGACCTGGGCGATCAGATCCAGATCAAAAGCGTGACCTACTTCCCCTCCTACCCGGTCCGGATCAAGACCCAGACAGAGCACAGGTACGTCAAGGAGATGGAGGTGCCCTACCGCAACCAGGCGGTCCCGCCGTTGAAATACATCAAACCCTCCGACGTGGATGCGTGGGAGCTGAACCTGGGCGATATTACCGTATTTACCGACTCGTGCGACACCTTCTCGATCAGCGGATCGCAAAGGGTCGTGACCTGCGCCAGGTGCTCGGGGGACGGAAAGATTACCTGCTCGAGTTGCAGCGGGCGCGGGAAGCGCTCGTGCAGCAGTTGCTCGGGGCGGGGCAAGACCCGGTGCAGCTCCTGCAACGGCACGGGCGGGACCGTGACCAAGACCACATACAGCGACGGGACCACCAAGACCAACACCAACCGCTGCGGCAGTTGCGGCGGCGCAGGAGAAAGAAGGTGCAACTACTGCTACGGCACGGGACAGGTAACCTGCTCGACCTGCAACGGGAGCGGGAAAGTGACCTGCCCTCGCTGCCAGGGACAGGGCCGGCTGTTGTTGTACCTAGGCTGCGTAAGGCCCCTGGAGGTGCACCAGACCACCGTCGCGGTCCTCTCAGGGGACATCCTCAGCCAGGTGCCCGAGTACCACGACCAGATGTTCGACCTGCCCGCGGCGACGATGATGGACGTGATGGCCGACATGCTGGAATACGACGTGTTCCCCGACAACTTCATGCACGCGAACGTCGTCGAAAGGATCGATATCTCGCGCAAGCAGGCCGCGGGCAAACGCACGCTCTTCCAGAACCTCTGGGTGGGCAGGATCGAGACGTGGCAAATGGAGTACACCTTCAACGGCAAGGAGTACTTCATGGTGCTGAGCGGCAAGAACCTGGCCGTGTACACATCCAAAAGCCCCATCGCGGACGTGGCCCTGGAAATCTGGAAAAAGGCGTACAAGGCCTACAAGTCCAACGCGTTCTACGTCGCCTACAAGGGTTTCGCCAAGTTGGTCCACATGGGCCTGTACGACTTCAAGGCCAGCGTGGACAAGAGCTACCGGGCCACCGTCAACCGGACCATGGCCCAGACGCGGATGGGGGCATGGATGGGGGCGGTCATCGCCACGATCTTCATCGCGTTCTTCGCCGCGCACTACTACACCGAGGTCAATTACGTCTTCGGGTACATGGGCTTTTTGAACAGCGGGGGATTCATGAGCGAGACCCACCAATGGTCGATGGTGCTGTTTACCGTGGTCATGTGCCTCTACTCGGCCAAGTGGTCGAGCGAGCTGACCTACGAATACTCCGAACTTCCCTCCCACACCCTCAGGGTGGTTGTCGGGATGGTAACCGGGGCCGTGATAAGCGTGGCAATGGCCGCGGCGATCGCCCTGGTCAACGTCACGGGGGTTACGCTGCTGGTCGCTTTGGCGGGCTGGGTGTTGAAGATACTGCTTTACGTGGTCGGCGTTGCGATCGCGTTGGTCGTAGAGTTGGTCAAGTGGATCATCGGTTTATTTTAAAGATTTGTAATTGAGGATTTTGGGCATAGATCCCGGAACGAACCGGGCGGGGTACGGCGTGGTGGAGGACGATGGCGGCAAGCTGTGTTGCGTGGTGCTGGGCGACATCGAACTGGGTAAGTTCAAGGATCCCTACACCAAGCTCCGGCACCTGTTCGAGCGGGTCGCAGCGTTGGTGGACGCCTACCAGCCCGACGAGGTGGCCCTCGAATCGCCCTTCTTCGGGGAGAACGTGCAGAGTATGCTCAAGCTGGGGCGCGCGCAGGGCGTGGCCATGGCCGCCGCGCTGGTCAGGGGGGTTCCCGTGGCCGAGTACGCCCCCATGCGGATCAAGCAGGCCATCACGGGGCGCGGCGCCGCCTCCAAAGAGCAGGTGGCCGCCATGCTCAAGGCCATGATGGGCATCGAGTACAGCCTCAAACGGTTGGATGCCACCGACGGACTGGCCGTGGCCGTATGCCACCACTTCGCAATCAGTTCGCCCGTGCCGCGCGCCAAAACGAGCGGCGGAAAGAAAGGCGGCGGAAAGAGTTGGGAAAGTTTTGTACTGTCTAACCCCCAACGGGTTAAAAAACAATAAGAAAATGAAAAAAATCCTGTCATTTACACTTTTCGCGGCCCTGATCCTGATGGGCTCGTGCCGCCCGAGGGACACGTTCCGCATCAGCGGCGACATCGAAGGACTAAGCGGCAACGTCTACCTGACCCTCTACGAAGGCAAAACGCCCGTGCGCATCGACTCTATCCATACCGACGACGGAAGGTTCAGCTTCCACGGAAGCGTCGACCTGCCCGTGATCATGTCGATCGATTACAGCGGCGGATGGCTGGTCAGGTTCTTCGCCGAGAATGCCGACATCAAGATCGCCGGCAAAATGAACGACCGGGGCAACATCGTGATCAAAGGCTCCAAAACCAACGACAAGTTCCTCGCCTACCGCAAAGTGGCCGACTCGTTGGAGATGCAGATCTACGACAGCGAAGCCTCGCCCGAGCAAAAAGAGCTGCTCGAGGCCCGGCTCGCGCAGTTGAGGGACGGCTTTATCGACAAGAACCGCGACAACGTGGCGGGCGTGTACGTCTTCTACCGCGAGAAAGCCTACGAGCTGGACCACACGCAGTTGTACGAGCAGATAGCCCAATTCGACCCCGCGCTGCAAGGCAGCATCTACCTGCAACAGGTCGCCTCGATGGCCGACGCGATGAAGAATACCGCCGTGGGGCAACCCTTTACCGAGATCTCCCTGCCCGGGGTGGACGGCGCAACGGTCAACCTCTCCGATTGCGTGGGCAAAGGCTGGGTGCTGGTCGATTTCTGGGCCTCGTGGTGCCCGCCGTGCAGGGCCGAAATGCCGCTGCTAAGGCAGGCATACGAACGGTTCCACCCCGCCGGATTCGAGATCTTCGGCGTGTCGCTGGACCGCACCAAAACCGACTGGGAAGGCGGCATCGCAGGCCTGGAACTTCCCTGGATCCAGGTCAGCGCACTCAAATACTGGGACTGCCCCGCCGCAGACGCCTACGGTGTGAAAGCGATCCCCGCCAACGTGCTGATCGATCCCGACGGCATCATCGCGGCGCGCGACCTGCACGGGGAGCAACTCGTGCAGAAACTCGAAGAACTTTACCCCGGCCAACCGGCCGAATAAATTCATACACAACACCATGGCAACCATTCAAACCATCTACCTGGGCGACCTGCGCACCGAAGCGACCCACCTGCGCTCAGGCAACAAACTGATCACGGACGCCCCCGTCGACAACCAGGGCAAAGGAGAATTCTTCTCCCCCACCGACCTGGTCGGCGCAGCCCTGGGCAGCTGTATGCTCACGCTCATGGACCAGGCCGCCGCCCGCTTAGGGCTCGATATGAAAGGCACAAAGCTGGTGATCACCAAGATCATGGCCTCCGATCCCCGCCGGATCGGCGAGATCGTCATCGAGGTCCACTTCCCCCGCGATTACAGCGACAAAGAGAAGCTGATCCTCAAGCGCGCCGCCGACACCTGCCCCGTCGCACGCTCGCTCCACCCCGACCTGAAACAGACCGTCAACTACCATTTCGGGCAGGAATAGGCGGTTAGTCGGCCTGAATCTTTTCCCGAATCGATAATTTCCCCTCCGGGACTTTTGGTTTTTGAGAAAAATCGCTATATTTGCACTCTCTAAAACGGCACCATAGCTTAATTGAATAGAGCATCTGACTACGGATCAGAAGGTTTCAGGTTTGAGTCCTGATGGTGTCACACTCAAAATGAACGACTTACAGCGATGTGAGTCGTTTTTTTGTGGGGTTTGGGGAGGGGGTTTGTTGGGGTTTTCGGGCTCAGTCCGAAAAGTAGGTTGGTGTGGAAATTTCATGCAAATATTTTAGCGAGTCTGAAGATGAAGTAAGAAAAACAACACAGATCGGGCAAGGTTGCTGTTCGGCATTCCTGATTCTTGCTTGCCGATCTGCCGGAAATTTTTTCAATTGTACAAAAAACGCTATGTTTGCACATGATTACCGACATAATATAATGTGCCATG
This sequence comes from Rikenellaceae bacterium, assembly GCA_031551275.1. Lineage (GTDB taxonomy): Bacteria > Bacteroidota > Bacteroidia > Bacteroidales > Rikenellaceae > JAVBMJ01. The sequence goes on along the minus strand of JAVBNX010000004.1, from coordinate 279,645 downwards.
GCAGACAAAAAAAAAGGAAAGCCGCTACATATCATCGCTGAAGAGACGATCAAAAAAATGATCGTCGACCCCGAATACCAGAACGGGAAGCTGTTGCCCAATGAGGTCGACCTGGCCAGAAGTCTGAACATATCGCGCAATACCCTGCGGCAGGCGATCAACAAGCTGGTCTTCGAAGGCCTGCTGTGCAGGCGCAAAGGTTACGGGACCTGGGTCGCGAAGAAGAGCATTACCGGGGGGGTAAAGAACTGGCTGAGCTTTTCGCAGGAGATGAACCAGCTGGGGGTCAACATAAAGAACTACGAACTGCACATATCCAGCGAGATTCCAAGCGAGAACATCCGCCGTTTCTTCGACATCGGCGAGGCGGACGACACGACCACCTGCCTGAAACTCGAACGCGTCCGGGGGCACACGGAGTACCCTTTCGTGGTGTTCATATCGTACTTCAACCCGAAAATCGGCATTACCAGCGACGAGAATTTTACCACGCCCCTCTACGAACTGCTGGAGACCAAGTACGGCATCACCGTGCACACCTCGGTCGAGGAGATTACCGCGCGGCTGGCCGGAAGCCGGATCGCCTCGAAACTGAGAATTTCGGAAAACGACCCCATCCTTATCCGCAGGCGCTATGTTTATGACGTAAACAGGTCCCCGGTGGAATATAACATTGGCTATTACCGGGCGGACAGTTTTACCTATACCATTACAGCAGAGAGGCAATAAGCGCGCACAGGCTCCGGTTTCACAGCCAGGACGACGGAATTTTCCATTCCGTCGTCTTTTTTTTGCAAAAAAAATTACAAAGATGTTTGCATTTCTAAAAAATAATATTTTTATTTGCACAAACTTCAATATGTATGAACATACAATAACTCCACTCCAAACATGTACAGAGAAACAGAGAGCTTCCTTGCCCCGGTCGAAGGGTGCGACACCCCCCTGGGGCAATACAACATCTACCCCGCCTTCGACATCGACGGAGAGATCCATTCCGACCTGAATCTGCTTGCCAAAGCGATTGCAGCCCACCCTACCGTCGTGATCGACGGGTACGAAGGCGTGCTGTGGGACAAGTTCATCGGTGCGCTTACCGGAGCGCTGGAAGCGTGCGGGAAGAATGTACGGACAATCTCCATCGAGCAGGCCCTCCGGCCCGAGGCGGAGACCGACCGTTTGATCGAGCCTTTCATGGGAGAGCCCGATTCGATCTTCGGGCGCATGACCACCCTGGAACTGGTCGACTTCTTCGACCGGGACAAGCTCCGGGAGATCAAACCCGAAGAGGGCTGCGACGTGAACATCCTCTACGGCTGCGGGGCGACCCTGGCCGGATGGGACGGAATGCTCGTCTACGTGGACCTTCCCAAGAACGAGCTCCAATTCCGCATGGCGGCGGGCGTCTCGTTCAACATCGGCACACGGCGGCGGATGGACAGCCGCGAGTCGTATAAAAGGTGCTATTTCATCGACTGGCCCATACTGGACAAATACAAAGGCTCGCTGATCCCCCGCATCGGGTGGATCGTGGACGAGCAGCGCATAGACAACTACACCTTTACCAGCGGCGACTCGCTGCGCGGGGCGTTGGCGGAGATGTGCCGCAACAGCATCCGGGTCCGCCCGTGGTTCGCACCCGGGGTGTGGGGCGGCACGTATATGCGCGACAACTTCGAGGGCGTCAACCGCGGGGTCGCCAACCTGGCGTGGTCGTTCGAGCTGATGGCCCTGGAGAACGGCATCATGTTCAGACATGGCAAGACCCTGATGGAGATATCCTTCAGTTTTCTCATGTCGTTCGGCTACCGCGAGATACTGGGGCACTGCGCGGAGGATTTCGGCGAAGATTTCCCCATCCGGTTCGACTTCCTGGACACCATACAGGGGGGCAACCTCTCCATCCAGTGCCACCCCCGGCCCGAGTACATCCGTTCGCGCTTCGGCAAGCCCTACACGCAGGACGAGACCTATTACATACTGAACGCCGATGCGGACGCGTGCGTCTACCTCGGATTCCAACAGGGTGTAAAGAAAGAAGAGTTCGCCGCGGCCATAGAGCGCAGCCAGCAGACGGCCGGGCAACTCGACATCACCCGATACGTGCAACGTTTCGACGCCCGCAAGCACGACTTCTTTTTGATCCCCAACGGGACCATCCACGCGTCGGGAAGCGGCAACCTGGTGCTGGAGATCAGCAGCGCCCCCTACATCTTTACCTTTAAGATGTACGACTGGGTAAGGCTCGATTTGGACGGCCGTCCGCGCCCGATCAACATCGACCACGGATTGAACAACGTGCGCTTCGACCGCGCGGGCGCGATGGTCGAAAAGGAGCTGATCAGCCACCCGTATGTGATCCGCCAGGCCGAAGGCCACAGCGTGGAGCACCTTCCCACCCACCGCGACCACTTCTACGACGTGCACCGCCACACCCTGAAAAACGGGGGGAGCATAGACATCGCCACGGACAACCACGTCCACGTGTGGATGGCGGTCGAGGGGCGCGACGTGGAATTCACGGCCGCCACGGGCAGGACGCAGCGCTACAACTACCTCGAAACGTTCATCGTACCGGCAAGCGCGGGATCGTACACCCTGCGCAACACCTCCGGGGCGGATATCGTGCTGGTGCAGGCCTTTGTTAAGGACTCCTACCGGCTTTAAACAACCGAAAACGACCATACCATGTACAATCAGGACAAACGTACCGTGGTAACGCTCGACGCCGGAGGGACCAACTTCGTATTCGGGGCCATGCGCGGGTGCGAGTTCATTACCCCCTCCCTGTCGCTTCCGGCCAACGCCCACGACCTGGACCTCTGCCTGGCGGCGATTGCCGACGGGTTCGCGCAGATCATCGCAAAGCTCGACACGCCCCCTGTGGCGATCAGCTTCGCGTTTCCCGGGCCGGCGGACTACCCCAACGGGGTGATCGCGGGCAACCTGCCCAATTTCCCCTCGTTCAGGGACGGGGTCGCGCTGGGGCCCTTCCTCGAGCAGAGGTTCGGCATTCCGGTATTCATCAACAACGACGGCAACCTGTTCGCCTACGGCGAGGCCCTGGCCGGGACGTTGCCCGAGGTCAACCAAAGGCTCGAGGCGTGCGGCTCGGACAAGCGCTACCGCAACCTGATCGGGGTAACGCTCGGCACGGGATTCGGCTGCGGGGTGGTCGTCGACGGCAGGCTGCTGCTGGGGGACAACGCCGCGGGCGGCGACATATGGTGCTTCCGCAACAGCCTGTATCCGGAATACATCGTGGAAGAGAGCGTGAGCATACGCGCCGTAAAGCGGGTCTACAGGGAGCTTTCGGGCGATGAGCGGGAGCTCTCGCCCAAGGAGATCTTCGACATCGCCGAGGGGCAGGCCATGGGGGGCGCCGCGGCGGCCAGGGCGAGTTTCGCCGAGCTCGGGCGCGCCGCGGGGGACGCCCTTGCGATGGCCGCGACGATCGTCGACGGGATCATCGTGCTGGGCGGGGGCCTGGCCGGTGCGTCGAAGCATATTGTTCCCGCCATGATCGGCGAGATGCAGGGCGAGCTGGGGATGTTCGGCGGGGAGCGCTTCTGCCGTATGCAGACCGGGGTGTTCGACCTGGACGACAAGCCGTCCTGGAACAAGTTCTGCGAAAACAAGACGTCGCCCGTGAAGATATACGGCAGCGACCGTTTTGCGAAATTCGACCCTTTCAAACGCATCGGCGTGGCCGTCAGCAAACTGGGAGCGAGCAAGGCAATATCCGCCGGGGCCTACATTTACGCCCTGGACCGCATAGACGGAAAATAACACCAGCATCGTACAACGTGATAACCTAATCTAAATCTTCCCAACGTGAAAATGAAACTTAACTTAGACGATCTCGGGATTCGCAGGCCGAACGTACGTTTTGTCCTGTCGCTATGCCTGATGATGATGTTCACCTACGGGGTCGGCGCGCAAAGTACCGGGTACGCGATCTCGGGTACGATCACGGACTCCAAAGGCAATCCGGTGATCGGGGCCTCCGTAATCGAAAAAGGCACTACCCGTGGTGTCGCTTCCTCGACCAACGGCACATATTCGATCAGGGTCTCGGACCCCAACGCGGTGCTGGCCTTCTCATTTTTCGGCCTGGAGCCCCAGGAGGTGCCCGCCGCGGGCCGCACGGCGATCGACGTGGTGTTGAAGGAGGCGACCATCGCCATAGACGAAGTGGTGGCCGTGGGCTACGGCACCATGAAACGCTCCGATCTAACCGGCTCGGTGGCCTCGCTCAAGGGTGACGCGATGGAGAACAAGCCCGTGGCGTCGTTCGATAACGCGCTGCGCGGGCAGATCGCCGGCGTTTCGGTGCGCCAGAACGATGGGCAGCCGGGCGGCGGAGCCTCCATACGCATCCGCGGGACAAGCTCCATCAACGGGACCAACGAACCCCTCTACGTGATCGACGGGATGCCGCTGCTGAGCGAGAAGGTCTCCGACGACCAGGGTTTGGTAATCAATCCCCTCGCCAGCCTCAATCCCAACGACATAGAATCCATCGAAGTCTTGAAGGACGCCTCCGCGACGGCCATTTACGGTGCGCGCGGGGCCAACGGCGTGATCCTGGTCACCACCAAACGGGGCAAGGAGGGACGCGGCGAAGTAAAATTCAACTCCGTGTTCACGATCCAGAATGCGGAGACCACCTACGAGATGCTCAACGGCCAGCAATTGGCGCAGATGGGCAAGGAGGCGTACCAGAACGCGAACATGGCCGTTCCGGCCTATTTCCAGAATCCGGAGTCGGTCGTGACCCGCACCAACTGGATGGACGAGATCCTGCGCACGGCCATCACCCAGAGTTACCAGGCGAGCTTCAGCGGGGGTACCGATAAAGTATCCTACAACATCTCGGCCGGCTATTTCGACCAGCAGGGGATCTTGATCAACACCGATTTCAAGCGTTACTCGTTCCGCGGGCAGATCACGGGCGACGTGAACAAATACATCACCGTGGGCAGCAACATCGGTTACACCCAGGCGCAGAGCGAAGGCTACGGCAACGCGGCCAACGCACTGAGCCTTATCAGTATGGCCATGGACATGAACCCCGCCGTAGCGGTGAGGGACGAAAACGGCGTGTACACCCTGCGCAACAACCTGGCCTCTTCTACGGGGGTATACGGGGGCAATCCCGTGGCGACTGCCTACGAGTCGAGCATGAGGAACAAGCAGAACCGCTTTACGGGCAACCTGTACATGGACGTGAACCTGTTCGACAAGAAACTGGTGCTGCGCACGCAGTTCGGCACGGACGACATATTCAGCACCGACAAGTTCTACCTGCCCAACGACCTGGCCGTGTCGACGGACGGTCCGGGCAAGGGCAACGTGGCCTCGTACACGACCCAGAGCTGGACATGGGAGAACACCCTCACCTACCGCAACTCCTGGGGCAAGCACAGCTTCACGGGGGTGGCCGGACAGACCGCACAGAAAATGACCCAGGAACTGGTCAGGCTGGGGGTCAAGAACTTCGAGGACAACCGCCTGGGGTATAACGACCTGAGCCTGGGCAAGGACGTTTGGCTGACGCAGACTCCCGCTTCGCAGTGGAGCATGCTCTCCTACATCGGGCGTTTCCACTACTCCTACGACGACCGCTACCTGTTGACCTTCACCGGGCGCGTGGACGGCTCGTCGAAGTTCGGGACAAACAACAAATACGGCTTCTTCCCCTCGGTGGGCGGCGCGTGGCGCATCTCGGAAGAGAATTTCATGAAGGACGTAAAGGCTGTCTCGAACCTCAAGCTGCGCCTGAGCTACGGCGTGGTCGGCAACGCGGGGATCGCCCCCTACCAGTCGCAGGGAACCCTGGTCTCCGTTTCACCTCCCTACGGCGCGGGCATCAAGAACGGCGGGCTCGGGCCCATGACGCTTCCCAACGCCGACCTGGGGTGGGAATCGACCGAGCAGTATAACGTGGGCATCGACGTGGGCCTTTTCAACAACCGCCTGAACATCGTGGCCGATTATTACCGCAAATACACCTACGACCTGCTCTACCAGGTGGACCTGCCGCTCTACTCGGGCTATATGTACTCGATGCAGAACCTGGGCGATTTGAGCAACAACGGTTTCGAGTTGTCGATATCGGCCACTCCCGTCAAGACGGCCAACCTTGTGTGGACCTCGACCCTGAATTTCGACACCAACGTGACGCGCATCGAGAAACTCAACGTCCCGAAAGGAGAGTCGGTCGGAACGGGCGTGACCCGCATGGTGGTGGGCGATAAATACGGCGACATTTGGGGGTACAGGACCAACGGCATCGCACAGATCGGCGAGGACCTCACCCAGGTGGCGCAATTCACCAACCGCCCGATGGTGGCCGGCGAACAGAAATACATGGACATCCGCCCGGACGGGATCATCGACATCAACGACCAGGTGCCACTCGGCAACCTTTTCCCGGACTTCACGTTCGGTTTTACCAACACGTTCGCCTACAAGAATTTCAGCGCCAACCTCTTCATCGAAGGCTCCTACGGCAACGACATCATCAACTACACCCGCAAGGCGTTGGAAGGGATGGACGGCTCGCGCAACAACATGACCAGCGTGCTGAACCGCTGGACGCCAGACAACCCGAACGGTTCGCTCCCGCGCGCCGACGTGGTCTCCAACTCCGGCGCCTTCTCGGACCGGTGGGTGGAGGACGGATCCTACCTGCGCATCCGCGACCTGACCCTGGGCTACACCCTGCCCAAGCACCTGCTCAAGGATATAGCGAGCGTCAAGATCTTCGCTTCCTTCGAAAACCTCTGGACCTGGACCAAGTACTCGGGCAACGACCCCTCGATCGGGGGCGGCATCGACCAGAACCTCTACCCCACCTCGCGTAAATATTCGCTGGGCCTTTCACTGGTATTTTAATCGGACAAAAAATACGCGAAGCTATGAAAAGATACATCATCATAACTGCACTGCTTGCGGCAACAGGATTATACTCGTGCAGCGGATTCCTGGATGAAAACCCGCTGTCCAACGTGACGGACAAGAACTATTACCAAACCGCCGAGGACGCCGAAGGCGCCGTGAACGCCATCTACGAATCGGCCGGGATCGGTTCGGCCGCGATGTGGCTGGGAACCGGCAACGGGAACACCACTTACGGAGGGGTTTTCTACAACGATTACTGGATCATACAGGACCTTTTCTCCGACAACGCCATCCACGACGACTGGCGCTGGTCGAACATCGACAATTTCAGCGTGGCCGAGACCGACGGGCAGGTCCAGACCCTGTGGTATAACTTCTACCGCTCGATCAACACCGCCAACGTCGCCATAGACCGCATCCCCGCGATCAATATGGATGAGGCGAAGCGCAACCACCTGGTCGCCGAGGCCTGCTTCTGGCGGGCGCTTCTCTACGCCGAGATGGTCAAACTGTGGGGCGACGTCCCGCACAGGCTGCACGCGAGCGAATCGGTCGACGAACTTTACACCGTCACCCGCGAGGACCAGATCAAGGTGCTCGACCAGGCGCTGATCGACATCGATTTCGCGATGAACAACTTCACTTCGGGCTTCCGGGAGGGTTTCGGCAGGGCCAACGCGCTGATCGCAAACGCCGTGGCAGCGAAGATATCGCTCATCAAAGCCGCGCGCACAGGTGCCTCCACGGACTACCAGGCTGCCGCCGACTACGCGTATGAGGTAATCCGCAGCGGCAGGTACAGCCTGCACCCCGCGTACGGCGACAATTTTTTGATCGCCAACAAGCACGGCAGGGAGTCGGTCTTCACGATCAACTACGAAACAAGCGGCTTGTGGGGATCGCAGTTCAACGTCGCGCTGCTTCCGGCCGAGATACGCGCCCTGAGCCCCGCCGGCAACGAAGGCCCGACCAACGCCAACTCGTGGATGGTGCCCACTTCGGACCTCTATGAATCCTACGCCGCGGGCGACACACGCCGCGATGTGACCGCCATGGCGGGCTACACCTACAGCGACGGCTCGACCCTGACCTTCGACGGCAAGGCGAAGTACCCCTACTACTACAACAAATACTGGGACAGGGTGGCGGAGCCCGAAGGGAAGAACTCGGGGCAGAACTACCCCTATATCCGTTATTCGGATGTGCTTCTCATGTACGCCGAGGCCCTGAACGAGGCCAAAAACGGCCCGACGACCGAGGCTTACTCGGCCATCAACGAGGTCAGGGACAGGGCGTTCCAGGACGGCGGTTCCGGAGCCCACGACCTGAGCGGGCTGAGCAAGACCACTTTCCGGGCGGCGATACTCGACGAGCGCCGGTGGGAGTTCGCCCTCGAGGGTTCACGCTGGTTCGACCTGGTGCGCCTGTCGACCAATTTCGTACAGGAGATCAAAAACGTCAAACCGGAGGCCGCAGTGACCAACAAACACAAACTGCTGCCCATTCCCCAGCGCGAGCGTCTCCTGAACCAGAACATTACCCAGAATACTGATTATTAGACCATGAGATCCAGTATCATATTGACGATCTCCGTCGCCCTTCTCTGGATGGCGCCGGCCGGGGCGAGCGCCGCGGGGAGCAACATCGCTCCCCTGGCCAAAGCCTCCGTGTCGGACGCCCTGAGCCCGCAGTACGGGGCGGAGGGACTGAACGACGGATTGGTCCTCTACGACGGCCGCGGCGAATGGGCCTGCAAGGGCGCCGTGGCCTCGTGGGGCGTTATGCATATGCCATGGGCGAAGCTCGAATGGGACCGTGAGGTGCTCATCGAGCGCGTGGTGCTTTACGACCGCGTTTCGAGCGAGGAGCATCTCTCCGGCGGGACGCTCTATTTCAGCGACGGGACCAAACAGGGCGTGGTAATGATCCCCAACGACGGCTCGCCGAAGAGCGTGTCGTTCCCCCCGAAAAAGGTAACCTGGATCAAGTTCGAGGCCACCGACGGGAAAGGCAAAAACATAGGCCTCTCGGAGATCGAGGCGTTCGGGGTGCCTGACGACGGCGCCCTCTCGCAGTGGGTCGATCCCTACATCGAGACCACCCGCGGGCGCTGGTTTTTCTGCACCCCGGCCGCACGGCCGTTCGGCATGGTCGCCGCGCACGCCTATACCCGCAACAAGAACCAGGGCGGGGGCGGCTACAACTACAACTTCCCGGAGATACTGGGCTTTACCCAGATCAACGACTGGATGATCGCCGGGCCCAACATCATGCCGGCCGCGGGCGAAGTGGACCCGTTGCAGGGCGAACAGGGGTGGAAGTCGCCCTTCAAACACGACAGCGAGATCATTCAGCCCGGCTACCACCGCCTCTACCTGGACCGCTACAACGTCTGGGTGGAGTACACCGCCACCGACCGCGTGGCCCTCTACCGCCTCAACTACACGAAGGGAGACACCGGCAAACTGCTGGTGGATATGGGAAGCGTCCTGGGCAGCTGCTCGATGAACGACGCGTTGCTCAGGGTCACGGCCGACAACCGCATAGAAGGCAAGGTGGTTACCACCGAACGCTTCTGGGGCGGACCGGACAGCGTGGCGCTCTATTTCGTGCTGGAAGCCGACCGCCCGTTCGCGGCCGTCGACGGATGGACCAAAAAGGGTTTGGAGCCCGGCGCTTCGGTCATTGCCGGGGAGCGGGCGGGAATGGCGCTCAGCTTCGATATCAGGGAGCAGAGCCAGGTCAATTTTAGGATGGCCATGTCCTACACGAGCGTGGAGAACGCCGCGTTCAATATGCAGGCGGAGGTCAACGGCAAGGATTTCGACCGGGTGCTCGGCGAGACGCGGGGTATCTGGGACGAGATGTTCGGCCGTATGCAGGTCGAGGGGGGGACCTACGCCCAACGCGTGAAGTTCTACACCGACCTGTGGCACGTGCTGCTGGGACGGCACAAGATCAACGACGCCAACGGCTGGTATCCCGACTACACGGCAGGGCCCTGGGTGGACCACCGCTCGTCGGCCCCGGTCAAGTTGCGCAGGCTGCCCCTCACGGCTGACGGCACGCCGAAGTTCAATATGTACGGATTCGACGCCCTGTGGCTGACCCAGTGGAACCTGAACGTGCTCTGGGGGCTGGCATGGCCCGAGGTGCTGGACGATTTCTCGGCCTGCCTGGTGCAATACGCCGACAACGGCGGGTTGCTTCCCAGGGGGGCGTGCGCGGGCGGCTACTCGTTCATCATGACGGGGTGCCCGGCCACGAGTATGCTGGTAAGCACCTACATGAAAGGCATCATGAAGAAGGCGGACCCCGCACACGCGTACGAAACGATCAAGCGGAACCACCTGCCCGGGGGCATGATGAGCTACGAGAGCGCGGACGACCTGAAGTTCTACATCAAGAACGGCTGGTGCCCCGACAACGCCGGCAAAACGCTGGAATGGGCCTTCCAGGACTGGGGCCTGAGCCGTATGGCCGCAAGGATGGGCAAGACGGCGGACGCAAGGGAGTTCCTTCGCCGCTCGCGCGGGTGGACACACCTGTACAACAGCGAAAAAGGACTGATCCTGCCCAAGACCCGCAGCGGGGAGTGGCTTCACACCGACCCGTTGAGCAACCGGGGTTGGATCGAGGCCAACGCATGGCAGGCCACGTGGTGCGTTTCGCACGACCTGCCCAAACTGGTGGAATTGATGGGCGGAAACGATACGTTCTGCGACAAGCTGAATTCCGCGTTCGAAAAGTCGAGGCCGTTCGATTTCGTGTATGAATACGGGGGCGGTTACGTGAGCTACGCCAACCAGCCGGGGTGTTCCAACGCCCATGTATTTACCTACGGCGGAAAGCCCTGGCTGACCCAATACTGGGTGCGCAGGGTCAAGGAGCAGGCCTACGGCGATATAACCCCCGACCGCGGATACGGCGGCCACGACGAGGACCAGGGGCAGATGGGCGGCGTGAGCGCGCTGATGGCCATTGGCCTGTTCAGCGTGACCGGCAACGAATCGGACGTCCCGTGTTACGAGATCACTTCGCCCGTGTTCGACCGCGTGACGATCAAGCTCAACGGGGATTACTATCCCGGCGGGCAGTTCGTGATCAAAACGAACGGCAATTCGGCCGAGAACTGCTACATCCAAAAGGCCGCGCTGAACGGAGAACCCTGGGATTACGCCCAATTCGAACACGGGAAACTGGCCGGGGGAGGTACGCTCGAATTGTGGCTGGGCGCGCAGCTCAACCCACAATGGGGAGCGTTGAGATTCCCCGGAGCAGAGAAACAGTAAAATCAAAAACCACAGCATAGATGAAAACAAGGATTATCATAACGCTGCTCTCGACGCTGGCCCTGGCCACAGGGTGCAGCAACGACCTGGAAAGCGGCGCGGGGTACCCCGCCCTGGAGATGGGCGACACCACCCTGGTCTACAAGATAGACAAGGTAATGCAGAACGACGTCGACGTGAAGCCCTACTTCGACTTCTTCGACCAGGTGGAGCTTACGCTCAGTTACAAGGACAACCAGCCCTACAAGCTTACCTTCGAGGAGACGGGGGCGCCCTTCCATGTAACGCCTTACGACTACACCGGCAGCCTCGAATTCGAATGGGTCATCAACACGAGCAAAACGCCCTACGAGATCCGCTTCAAGGATACGGGCGAGGTGTTCTGCTACATTTCGCGCGACCGGATGGTGACCTTCCCCTTCCAGTTGGGATGCCCTTCCAACAAGTATGAATACCAGCTTTTACCCGTTGAAGAATAGTCCAACCGTATAACTCAAGCGATATGAAAAGATACATTCAAATACTTACGGTAACCTCAGCGGTGCTCCTCGTGGCGGCCTGCATGCAGATACTTTCTTTTACCCATCCCGAGACCGCCCCGGTGAATTCGGATGTGAACGTCTCGATCGGGGTAGGCATAGACATAGAAGGCAGCATCGACGTGCGCCATACCCCCGTTGTGAGCATCCTGGTCCCGGCGGCGTGGAATCCGGCGGATATCGTGATGACCTACTCTTCGGTCAACGCGCCCGGCGGACCGTTCACCGGCAGTCCCATGCGCCTGGCCACCGCGAGCGACGTCGAAGTCAAAACGGGCTTGGGCTGGAATGCGGCCCTTTTGAAGAAACTGGGGACCAAGGGCAACTACGATCCTGTGCAGTGGGTTACATTCATCGACAACACGACCCACCCGACCTGGGTCGGGGGTGTCTCCTTCACCGCGACCATAAACATCAAATTCAAGACCGGTTCGGAGAATCTGAGGGCCTACCTCGCCTACTTCATCGGCAACACCCAGGACGGCGTGCACGACGACACGCAGTATTTCCTGCTCAGGGATATCCTGTTCGAGACCACCGGAGGCAGCAACGCACTGCACGACTACACGGTGCCCAAGATGTGGAACATCGTCCCGGAGAAATTCACGTGGAAGGATATCGTCAGGTTCAACTATGACGCCACCATCCAGGTCGACGGCGAGGACTCGCCGCTCAAAGGGGCGGACGCGATCTACTTCATGGCGACAGCCACGTACAACGGTACGCAAACAGTTACCGTGGACGCGGTAAGCTCCAAGACCCTTATGAAGGAAGCGGACGACGACAAGTGGTTCCTATACATGTATCCCAACGAGTTCTTCGGCTTGCCCTCGAGCGTAAAGATCGAAAACATCGACTTCTACATGGTCAACCAGGACAAGAGCATCACGGTGCGCATGCCCGACGGCTCGGACTTCACCCTCCCGGAGAACTGCGAATAAACGCGGGGCGATGAAGCGGATAATGCTATGCATGGTGCTGGGGTTAGCGGCGCTCGCTGCGGCGGGCGCCCGGCTCCGGTTGCCGCCCGTGTTCGCTTCGGGGATGGTGTTGCAGCAGCGGGCCGAAGTGAAGATCCGGGGGTGGGCAGGGCCCGGCGACAAAGTTACGCTCAAAGCGGGCTGGAACCCGTCGCCCGTGTCGGGCATGGCCGGGAGCGACGGACGCTGGACGATCAGCATCGCCACTCCCGCGGCGGATATGCGGCCGCAGACCCTGACCATCACCAGCAGCAAAGAACACATAGAACTGACCGACATACTGATAGGCGACGTGTGGGTGGTAGGCGGGCAGAGCAACATGCAGATGAGTTTCGCGGGGAATCCCGACCAGCCGGTCGCCGACGCCCAAAAGATCTTGCTCAGGAGCAGGTACGACGGGATACGCCTGTTCCGGGTCGAACCGGGGTATGCGCTGGAAGCCAACGACACGATCTCCATAAACGGGGCGTGGTACCGGGCCGGGCCCGACGAGGTGAAAAAGTTCAGCGTGGTGGGATTTATCTTCGGGGAGAGGCTGCACACACTTACCGGCGTTCCGATCGGAGTGGTCCAGTCGGCCCACGGGGGATCGACCGCCGAGGCGTGGATGGACCGCGCCACGCTGGAGCGTTTCGGGGAGTTCGACCTGGACACCCCGCAGGAGAAGGTGGACCCGATATGGTACGCCGTGCTGCCCACCGTGCTTTACAACAAAATGCTGGCCCCGATGCTGCCGATGAGCGTAAAAGGGGCTATATGGTACCAGGGCGAAGCCAACGTGGGCCGGGCGGCGCAGTATGAAAGGCTCTTCCCGGAGATGATCAACGCATGGCGAAGGTATTTCGACAATCCGGATATGCCGTTCTACTACGTGCAGATCGCTCCGTACAACTATGCCAACGCCAATTCGGCCCTGTTGCGCGAGGCGCAGCTCCGGGTCTCGGATAAGGTGGACAACGTGGGTATGGCCGTGACCCTGGACGTGGGGGAGGCGGACGTCATCCATCCCGCACGCAAAGAGGTGGTCGGCGAGAGGCTCGCCTACTGGGCCCTCAACCGTGAGTACGGCTTCGAGGCCTTCGAATGCCAGGGCCCCCGGTTTCGCTCGATGGAGGTCCGGGACGGACGTGCGCTGCTCAAATTCGACCATGCCGAAAACGGGCTCTCCTTTATGGGTAAAACGCCGGCCGGGTTCGAGGTAGCGGGGGAGGACCGCGTGTTCCACCCCGCACAGGCCCGGATCGCCCCCTCGTTCTGGGGCAACGAGGGACTCGAAGTGTGGAGCGGGAGCGTCCCCCACCCCGTGGCCGTGCGCTACGGATTTACCAACTACGTGGACGGGTGCCTGTACAACACTGAGGGGCTTCCCGCCTCCTCGTTCAGAACGGATGAATGGGATACGGCAGAATGAAAAACGCAGGAAAAATAGTATGCGCCCTGGCCGTATGTTCGGCCCTGGGGGGATGTGCGACCCGGGAGCGCCCCGAGCGGCCCAACGTGATCTTCATATTGGCCGACGACCTGGGGTACGGCGACCTTTCGGTCCTCAACCCGGACGGGAAGATCCATACCCCCGTGCTGGACAGTCTTGCCGGGCAGGGGATGTTGTTTCGCAACGCCCACTCCTCGGCCGCCGTGTCGACCCCCACGCGCTACGGGCTGATGACGGGCAACTATCCGTGGCGCGGGCCCATGAAGCAGGGGGTGTTGTGGACCTGGGCCGATCCGCTGCTCGGCGACGAGCTGACCCTGCCGCAGATGCTCCGGCAGCAGGGCTACCGCACGGGGCTGGTGGGCAAATGGCACCTGGGGATAAAGTTCGCCACCCGGGACGGCCTTCCCGTCGACAAGGCGGGCAACGGCGCCAACGTCGACTACACCCAACCCATATTGGACGGACCCACGCACCACGGATTCGACTACTATTACGGCGACGACGTGCCCAATTTCCCGCCGTACGCATTCATCGAGAACGACAGGTTTACCGAAGTGCCGGACAAGCCCTTCCCCGAATCGGGTATGCCGGGCGTACCGGGGATCATGGCCGGATCGTGGCGGGCGGAGGAGTTGTTAAGGATCGAGTCGCAAAAATCGGCGGAGTTCATCCGCACACACAAAGGGGAGCCGTTCTTTCTGATGGTCGCCCTGACCGCACCGCACACCCCGATAGCGCCTGCCCGGGAGTTCCAGGACAAGAGCGGCGCGGGCAGGTACGGCGATTTCGTGCAGGAGATGGATCACCGGGTGGGCGAGATACTTAAGGCCGTCAAAGACGCGGGGATAGAGGAGCGGACCATCGTGATCTTCTCGTCGGACAACGGATCGTCGTTCCAGGACGGGGGATCGGACAACGGCGAGAAATACGGGGGGAGTTTCGGCTCGATCCTCAAATACGGCCACAACCCGAGCGGGGATTTCCGCGGTATGAAGTCCGACGCCTGGGAGGGCGGCCACAGGATACCCTTTATCGTCAAATGGCCGGGCCGTGCGGCGGCGGGCGGGATTTCCGATGATCCGGTATGCGACCTCGATATTTTCGCCACGCTGGCCGGGATCACGGGCTACGAACTGCCGCCCGGCGCCGCAAGGGACAGCAAAAGCCTCCTGCCGCTGCTCGACGGCAAAGAGGGGCTGCGCAAAGACCTGGTAACCCAATCGGGCAACGGGGTGCTCAGCTACCTGAAAGGGCGGTGGAAACTTGTTACCTGCTCGGGTTCGGGAGGCTCGCTCAATCCCTTCGCCGCGGCAGGGGAACCGCCCGTGTACGACAGCACCGCCAACCTTTGGCGCAACGTGCAACTCTACGACATGACCTCGGACCCGGCCGAGACCATCGACCTCTCGGCCCGGCATCCGGATACCGTGAAAAAAATGATGGCGGCCCTGGCCAGGGAAGTAACGCGGGACGGCGATACGAAACTGTGGAAACAGGTGGAGTGGATCGCCCGAACGGCGGCGGTCAGCGGCGCGGTGCGCGATACGGCCATGATAAAACTGCTTTGCCCTGAGGGAAAGGATATATTCACGGGGGGCGACGGGGCCATCTCGGTCGTGGTGGACAAGGACAAGAGCCTGTGGATCTGGGGCGACTCGTTCATGGGGGAAGTGACGGATAACCGGAGGGGGGATTCGATCTCCACGCCGCTGATATACGGCCAGCTCTTCGTGGAGCTGGACGGCACGAAGGCCCGGACGATATGCGGCGGGACGGCGCAACATCCCGAAGCGGTGGTCAGGAGCGACAGCGTCGACGGCAAACAGGCCGTCTACTGGCCCCACCACGGCTTTGTGAAGAACAACATCCTGCATACCTACATGGTGCAGATCGTGTTCGACCCCGTGCTCTGGTTCTACCCAAAAACGGTGAGCTACATGCGGTTCAGGCTTCCGGACTACACCCTGATCGGCAAGCGGGACATCGCCTCCTACCCCGTTAACGGGATATGGTACGGGTTCGGGTTCTTCGCACACAACGGTTATTATTACACCTACGGCGGCACGGAGTCCAGGGAGTTGCACATCGCCAGGGGAAAACTGATCGGCGACGAGTTGCAGCAATGGGAGTATTTCGACGGCGCGGAGTGGACCGCGGACGCCTCCGGGACGCGCAAGCTCGAAGGTGTGGATATCAAAATCAGCACCCAGTTCAGCGTATTCCCGCACGGGAATAAATACATCCTGCTCACGCAGGACGGCGAGAGCCTTTCGGACGATATATATTCGTACATTGCCGACTCGCCCACCGGACCGTGGTACAATAAAAAACTGCTTTACACCGTCCCGGAGACATTGGAGAGGGACGACGTCTACTCATACAACGCCATGGCGCACCCGCAATACGACGCCGACGGTATGCTGCTGGTAAGTTACTGCATCAACGCCAAACATGGGCGGAATCTATGGAAAGACGCCTCTATATACCGGCCCCGATTCATCCGGGTGCCCTATACCTACATACTGAATTGAAAACAAACCTGAAAAACAAACGGCTATGTTAAGGAAAATTTCAAACGGATTGCCCATATTGCTTCTCGCACCGCTCATGGCGTGCAATTCCGGCGCATCGGACAAACACCCGGACGCGGTCTACGTGGATTCCGCGTTCACGAAGATGTATATGCCCGACCAGGGCGGCGTGATCGCCGCCGACGGCACCATGTCCATCCTGCTGGACGACGGCAGCTCGCTGTTCATGACCGGCGACTGCTTTATCGGCAAAGCCGTGGACGGGAAGATGGACACGAACATGGAGTTGCTCAACAACTCGCTGGTCCACATAAGCGCCGACGGGAAATACCTGGGAAGCATCTTCAACGGCACGCTCGAAAAGCCCGAAACGCTGTGCGTCCCGCTGGAAGCCAAAGATTACAAGGAGCATGTGTGGTACTGGCCGGGGCACGGATTCCAGGTGGGCAACACGCTCCACACCTTCTGGAGTAAATTCTACCAGGCCGAGGAGGGGCAATGGGGATTCCGCTACCTGGGCCTGGATTACATCCGTTTCGACATGAACGATTACAGCATCCTGGCGCAGGAAGAGCTCTACGGCAAAGATTGTCCCGTGCACTGGGGGACGAGCGTGATGAAGGTGGGCGACCTCTATTACGTCTACGGAACGCGCTCCGACATTTACAGCGCCGACCTGCGCGTATCGAGGGCCAAATACGACGCGGCTGCGGGCAAACTCGGCGCATTCGAGTATTTCGACGGCCAGGGCTGGAATACCGATCCGGCGGCGAGCGGTGCGTGCGAGGGGCTCGACATCCCCGTTTCCGAACAGTTGTCGGTGTTCAAACACGGGGATAAATATGTTCTGCTATCCCAGCGGCGGGCGCAACAGGCGGGAGACATATACACCTTTGTCGCCGACTCGCCCACAGGCCCGTGGTACAACAAACAGTTGCATTACACCACCACCGAGCAGGTCGAAAACCCCACCCTGTTTACTTACAACGCCATGGCGCACCCCCAGTACATCAACGAAAACGACGAACTGCTGATATGCTACAACATCAACAGCTATGTACCGAGCGACCTGTACACGAACGTGCAGTTTTACAGGCCGGTCTTTTTGAGGGTTCCCATGAGCCGCATCCTGCCGGGGGAGGAGAAGGCCCGGAAAGGAAATTCCTGAAAACAGCGGAACGTTCAAATTTCCTGCCTGCTAATCAGTGAGTCATATCACACGCGGCCACGATGCTTCCCCCGGATGGGTAGAGGAGCAGGAGCGCCTTGTCGCGGTGGTTTTTCCGGGGCATGAGGTACATTCCGGAGAGCAGGGGCAGGGTGTACCCTTTGCCGCCGCTCTCCAGTTTCAAAATATTATCGTCCTCGATGCGCCATGCCGGCATACGATCCATTCCCTGCTGCGGGACGACAAGGGCCAACAGCCAGCCTTCGCCCGAGCAGGTCAGTTTGAAGCCATCCTCGGAGAATGCGGCTATGAACTGTTTCTCCCCGCCCTTATCCATCCAGGCCACCCGCATTCGGCCCAGCGAATCGGCCAGGCATTGCGGCTCGCCGCACGCTATCGGGCTGAGGTCGGCGGAGTTCACCAGCCAGAGTCCCGCCCGTTCTTCGGGCGTACTCCACCCATAGCCGTCCACCACGGGCAGGGTGCGGTAGATGCATTGGGGCGAGTCGCCCGCTTGGTCGATGTACTCCGAGTTGAGGCCCTGGTCGAACAGGTGGATGTCCCTGAACCTTACGGTGCCTTGATCCCAAAGCATGTTGGCGCGGTAAAAGCGGCTGTTGAACCAGATGGTCCGGCGCCCCTCCCCCCTAACATCGCGCAGGGCGGTAAGCGCCGACGGGGGCGTGACGGGATAGCGCTCCCGAAACCAGCGGGCCGTTTGGGTCAGGGTCTCTATGCGGAGGGCCGGATTGGCGGCGCGCAGCGAGTCGAGCACTTGGAACTGCTCCTGAAGGCCCTGCTGCATGGCGGCCCAGGTAAAGGAGTTCTCCTGCCCGACCTGCGCGTAGGTGTAACCCAACGCCGGGTCGTCGGCCATCGAGCCGAAGAAGTAGCGTATCCAGCGGGGGTCCGCTCCGCTCCGGGGGTAGACCGGTTCGAGCGATTCAACGCCCTGGCTGCCCGTCCCTATGCCGTTTTCGTACTGGTAAATGGGGTCGCTACCGAGCATACGGAAGACCGGCACGGGTATCTGCGAGAGGGAATCCTGCGCGGGCATGTAGGCGTTCACGCGGCTGGGATAGTACCCCCCGCTCCAATAGCCGCCCCAGAGGGTGTAACCGTCCGTTCCGACCTGGTCCTTGCAGTTGCACGAAGCCTCGATGCCGTATTTATCGTGCATATAGGCCAGGGTGTGGGCGTCGATGAACCACGATCCGGCCGAGGATGGATAACGACCGAAAACGGCTTTGAAATCCTCCATGTAAACATCGGCCAGCATCTCCCGTTCACGGGGCGAATAGCCCGTGGCGAATCCTACATCCGCGTGCCAGTCCCAGGGATAACGGCCCCGCCACTCCAGCCCGGCTTTCTGCGCATGGGGTTGCGTGATCTCCCACCAGGCGCCCACCTCGCACCCCATCCCGAGGGCCTTTTTCATAAGCTCCCGGTAGCGCGGTTCCATCAGCGCGTCGTATTGTATCAGGAAGGTGCCGCTTAAACCGTACTCCTCCATAAGGGCCAGTTGGCTGGCCGTGGTTTGGTACAGTATATCCGGAGTGACCTGCTCGTAGCGCGGCTCGATCAGCCGGATGAAGTTGATTATATTGACTATCCGCGGCACATCGTCCCGCTGCCGAACTCCTGCGGGCCGGCAGCAAACGAGCAGCGCCAATGCGGCAACTGATATGATCAGGCGGCAAGGTTTCATAAGGGCAGGATTTGGCGCATCGTATCGGCGAAAATGGCCGCCATGCGGCGTTGGATGTAGGTATCCCCTGAGAATGGATGCCATCCGTAGGCGACCCCGCCGACAACCTGCGTATCTGCGGCGTAGAGCAGGCTGTGCTGTTGTCCGGTAACCGGATGGGGGGTCTGATTCGAAAACCCGATCAGGCGGTCGAACTCAACCAGGGGCAATCCCCATTTGGCGGCGAGAAGCCTGACCGAGGCGTTGAAAACGGTGCGCGAATCGTGCCAGTGGGTGCACAGCACGATCACGGCGGGCTTGCCGGAAGGCTTGCCATACCATTGAGATCCCTTATCCAGCCTCAAGGCGTAGCAGTCGGCCATGTATTTTTTTATCACATAATCGAACGCTCCGGCGTAATGTCCCCGGTCGAAGGGAAAGGGGTAATCGGAATACTCCCCGCGCAACGGCCGGTCGGGATCGTCGAACACGTTGCGGTCGTGCACGTGCATGATTACCAGCGCTTCGATGTGTTCCAGTTCGTTTGGCGTATAGAGCGTCCCCGCGTGCATCCGCTCGGCGCAGTCGGCTATCGATGTACCCGATACGGCGCGGTTGAGCGGCCCGGCCCCGAGGGACTGGCAACCGAACTCGAACCATCCGTTGTTGGGGCTCGCGAACGAAGCTCCACTGAGCAGTATCGTCTGTTGGGGCCCGGATTCGGGCTGCGCCTGCGCCCCGAGGCATAAAAGGCATACCGCCAGGGAGAATACGACCTTTTTCACGGATGCAGTTTGAGGTTCTTGTTCAGGTATTCCCACGCCCTGGTCCACTGCTCGGTATAGGAGAAGTGGCCGGTCTCCTCGACCAGGAAGAGCTCCTTGGGTGCGGTTATGACGTTATAGGCGGAGAACATCGAGGTGGGGGGACATACCATGTCGTTGTAGCCCATGCTGTAAAACCCGGGGACTTTGAGGCGGCGGGCGAAGTTTACCACGTCGTAATAACGGGTGGTCAGTATCCTCTCCTTCGTGCGCGGGTCGTCGGGGTAGCGGAAGAGGTGGGGCCAGCCGCCCGCGCGGCCGTAGGTGTACCCCCCCAGGTCGCACAGGGCCGGAAAATAGGCGATCAGGCCCTTGACCCTGCTGTCGAGGGCGGCCGTGACAATGGCCAGGGCCCCTCCCTGGCTGCCGCCCCTAACGCAGATGTTCTGCCCGTCGAACTGGGGCAGGCTGCTTATGAAATCGACCGCCCTTACGCACCCCAGGTAGACGCGCTTGTAGTAATAATTATCCTTGTCGTCGAGCATAATCCTGGGGTAGTCGAACAGCGGGCCCTGCCCCAGTTCGCGGTAATACCCGGCGGGCATATTGAGGGGAATGCCGTGGATACCGATCTCGAACGTGATCATGCCGTTCTCCGCGCCGCCCATATCTCCGTTGATGGAATGTACCCCCGCTCCCGGTACACCCAATAGCGCGGAATATTTGCCGGGGGCCTTGGGCAGGCAAAGTATGCCGTAAAGACGCGCCCCGGGGCGGTAGTTCTGCAGGCTGACATGGTAGACGTCCACCGACCCCGTGCAGCGCTCGGGCATCAAAGTCATCACGGGGTCCATCGGTACCGATGCGTTCTGCGATTTGGCCTTTTCCCAAAACTCATCGAAATCGTCGGGCATGGTGGTCGTCGGCTCGATCCTGTCGGGCTCATATGCCGCGGTCGCCACCCCCTCGTAGGTTCGGCCTTCGCCGGTGGTCCTTACAAAACAACGGATGAAACCCGGCTCCTTAAGCGTACCGGCATCGATGGTCAGTTTGCCGTCCTTCAGGGTGGCCGAGCCGGTCTTGAAGGCGGGCATCATATCCCGGGTAAGCTCCCAGGTCACGTCCGCCCCCTTGACGGGAATGTTGTTCTTCTCCACCCGGACATCGAATACGGCCTTTTCGCCGCATTGGTATCTCCACCCCTCATGCTGCGGAGCGACCAGCACCCTGATGTATTGCTGGGCGGGTTGGGCGGCCATACGGCCTGCAACCGCCGTGAAAAGCAACAGGAGCAACAAGTGCTGTTTCATGGCTGTTTATTGTTTGAGCTTGAATTTCATGGTATGCTCCCCTGCGCCGAGCGTGAGGGTTTTCTCTTTGAGGTCGGCCTGCGGCGGAAGCGTGAGGGTCGCCGTCGCGCCTGTGGGGACCGTTGCGGTGTAGGTTACCACGCCAGCCTTCTTGTCCCACCCGGAACGCACTTCGCCCCAGGGGGAGCGGTGGCGCGCGCTGAAACTGTCCAGCCCCTCGGGGAAATTGGGCCTGAGGATGGTGTTGCGGAAGCCGGGCGCCGATTCGTCGGGATAGATACCCGCCAGCCCCTTGTACAGCCATGCGCCTATTTCGCCGAACATGATGTGGTTGTAGGAGGCGTCAAGGTCCACATCCACCCTCCAGTTCTCGTAGAAGGTCGTGGCCCCGTTTCGGATCCAGTAGCCCCACGACGGGAAGGTCTCCTGCGACGCTATCCTGTACGCGGCTTCGGCGTAGCCGTTCTCGGAGAGGGCGCACAGCAGGGCTTTGGTGCCCAGCAACCCCACGTCGAGATGGAAGCCGTCCGCTTCGACCCTCTTGTAAAGGTTTTCGGCCACTTTCGCCTTCAACTCTTCGGGCACCACGCCCCAGTAGAGCGGCGTGGCCAGTTCGGTCTGCGTGCCCGAGCAGTAGATGCCCGTGGAGCGGTCGAGGAATTTTTCATTGACCGCATCGCGTATCCTGTCGGCCAGAAGGCCGTAACGCTCCGCATCGTCCCTGCGGTCGAACATAAGGGCAGCCTTGTGCAGGATCGTGGCGTCGGTAAAGTAGTAAAGCGACGAGGTAAGCTCTTTGTCGCTTACCGATTTATACGGAATCCAATCCCCCAGCCCCCAATCGGTGGTGCCGCCGGGGCTTATCGAGGTAATGTAATCGACGTAGAGCTTGATGTTGTCGTACATACGCTCCAGCAGGGTGCTGTCGCCATAGAACATGTAGACCTGCCAGGGTACGATCGCCACGGCGCTGGTCCAGTCCACGCCGTTGCCCCATGTCCAGCCCCAACCCGGGGTGGGGATGATGGCGGGAAGCATGCCGTCCTCACGCTGGATGTCGCGGAAATCCTCCATCCATTTCTCGTAAACGGTCACCGCGTCGAAATTGTAGAGCCCCGTCTCTATGGCGATGTGCCCGTCGCCCGTCCAACCGTTCTTCTCCCGTTGGGGGCAGTCGGTCGGATAACCGAAAAGGTTGGCCAGGTAGGAGCTCCTGCAGGCCTGGTGGATCTTGTCGAGCAGGTCGTTGGACGAGGTAATATTCCCCGCCTCGGGCACGTCGCTGTGGCATTCCAGGGCCACGATGTCGCCCTGGGCGAGTTTGACGGGCTGCGAGCAGGTAATCTGCACGTAGCGGAAGCCCTTGTAGCCGAAACGGGCGGAGAATGTGTCGCGCTCCCCGCTCAGGGTCATTACGTCGGTCTGGAAAGGCACGTCGTCCGAAGGAGTGAAGAAATAATCGATGTTGGCCAGGTTGGGGGAGCAGTCCCCGGCAATCTTTTCCGAGTGGGTTATCAGAAGGCGGGTCCCCGGCGCGCCTTGGGCCGTTATCCGGGTTACGCCGGCTATGTTGCGCCCGAAATCGATGCGGTAAAGCGTATCGCCCTGCGAATGGAACGAGACGGCGGGGAGGGTGTCGGTAATGCGTATGGGTTGCATCTGCTGCGAAACGATCTTCGTGGCGGGGGCAGGGGTTTCTATTGCAGCCGTCCACTTTGAGTCGTCGAAGCCGCTGGCATCCCACCCGTGCTGCACGAGCCGGGCGTCGTAACGCTCGCCGGTGTAGATGTTGTTGCAGACCAAAGGCCCGCCCGAAGTTTGCCAGGTCGCGTCGGTGGAGACGACCTGGGAGCTACCGTCGGCATAGAGCAGGCGCACCTCGGCGGTAAACCTCGGCCGGTTGCGCCAGGGGGCCTTTTCAAAGAGCCATACGGCCATCGGCTGGTGGTTGTACCACCCATTGCCCAACACAACGCCTACCGAATTGGCACCCTGTTGCAACAAGGGCGTTACATCGAACGAAACGTATGTATTGCGCGCGCTGTAATCCGTAAAAACGGGATCCAGGAAGTGGTCGCCCGCCTTGCGCCCGTTCACGGTAAGCTCGAACAGCCCCGCCGCGCAAAGGTAAGCCCTTGCGCTGACCAACTTGTCACGCACCTCGAACTCCTTGCGGAAATAGGGCGCAGGCAGGTAGTCCGTATCGTGCTGGTCCGTAATCCAGCTCCCTTCCCACGGGATTTGCATCCTGCCGGTCTCGAACCACGCCACAGCCTGCCGCCTGCCGCCGCACTCCACGCTCCAGTAGTAACGGGTAAAAGGCTCGAGGGCCGCGCCGCCGTAGGCGACCATGCGGCAATCCTCAAGCGCCGCCTGCCACATATCGCCTTCCCCGGCGGCCACGCGGGCCGAGTCGCGCCCGACCACGATGCCCAGGGGCGGGGTTTGCTCATGATGGCCGGTTATGTTCCACGACAATCTGGGCGCGGGCGCATCGATCCCGATGGGGGATTCGAGGTATTCGCACATCAGGTGCGAAGCTGCCGGCTGCCGGCCGCCGCAAGCGGCCAGCAACAGCATTACCGATGCGAAATGCAGGTAACGGAGTGGTTTCATATACATTTTGTATGGGTTTCAGACCTGCTAATTTAAGAATATTTTCGCATTAACAGGCACTCCGGCGATTAAATCGGGCCCGCCCCTGCCGGTCAGAACCCCATTTTCTTGTTCTTTTCGACAAACGCGATAATCTGCTGCACGGACGTCGCGGAGCGCAATCCGTCTTCGGGGGTGTTCAGGCAATAATCCACGAGCCTGTCGAGGGTGGATACCGCCACGTGCATGCGTGTGTCGGAGGAAGCGTAATAGATATAGACCTTGCCGTCCTTATCGGCTATCCATCCGTTGGAGAAGAGCACGTTGTTCACGTCGCCGATCCTCTCCTCGCCTTCCGGGGCGAGGAAGTATCCGGCGGGGCAGGCGATGGCCGCCGAAGGATCCTCGAGCGAGGTCATGTAGAGGTAGAGCACGTAGCGCAGGCCGCAGGCCGTGTTGCGCACCCCGTGGGCCAGGTGGAGCCAGCCCTTGGGCGTTTTGATGGGGTGCGGACCCTCGCCGTTCTTTACCTCTTTGATGGTGTGGTATATCCGGCTGTCGATGATCTTTTCGGTTTTTACCTCGGCACGGGTTATCTCGTCGACCAACGCCCAGCCGATGCCGCCGCCGTTGCCCGTGTTGATGAAGCCATCCTGGGGACGGGTGTACAAAGCGTACTTGCCGTCGACGAATTCGGGGTGCAGCACCACGTTGCGTTGCTGGCTCTCGGATTTCAGGTCGGGCAGCCTCTCCCATCTTTTCAGATCCCGGGTACGCGCGATGCCGGCCGTCGCCACCGCCGACGACAGGTCGCCGCAGGGGGCGTTGGGGTCCTTGCGTTCGGAACAGAACACGCCGTATATCCAGCCGTCCTCGTGCGCGGTAAGCCTCATGTCGTAAACGTTGGTGTCGGGGTCGTCGTTTTCGGGCATGACCACCGGGGTGTTCCAGAAACGGAAATTATCGACAGGGCTGTCGCTCTCGGCAACGGCGAAGAACGATTTGCGGTCATAGCCCTCCACGCGCGCCATGATGTAGTATTTATCGCCCAGTTTTATGGCGCCCGAGTTCATCACGGCGTTTATCCCGAACCGCTCCATTATGTAGGGATTGGTGGCCGGATCAAAATCGTAGCGCCATACGGGAGGGGTATGGGCCGCCGTAAGCACCGGATAACGATAGCGCGAGTAGATGCCGTTGAGGCTTTCCAGTTCTTCGTTTTTCCTGCCAACCAGGTCTTCGTACCGGGAGATTATCTCCTTTATTTTGGTCTTCATTATGTGGGAGTGTGAGTTTAATTTGTCATAACAAGTATCCAGTCGTTGCCTTTGCCCGATGAGGGCGGCGAGGCGGGGAATGCCTCCCCGGGCGGCGATTTTCCGGCTTTTCTGAGCTCCCCAGTGCGCGGATCGTACCAGGCCAGGCCGACGCGTTTTCCGCCGGAGACCGCTTTGAGCGATATCTCCACCGGGTGGCCCCAGGGCATATAGACCAGTGTCCTTCCCGGGCCCGAGAGCGCCACGGCCATATCGCCGTCGTCGGTATTGCCGCTCAGCAAAACCCGGGGAGCGGGCCTGAGTCCGGTAAACCCGTACCGCTCCATCAGGCGGCGGGCATGGATCACATCCCATGCGCCTTCCATATCGAGGGCGTCGTACCACGGGACCTGCGCGTCCAACACCGGCTTGTAGCAGGTATCGTACATCTGCCATATCTCGTTTGCGCCGTACGTGTGGCCGGCCGCCCCGCTAAAAAGGCTTTGGTACATCGCCATACGCGTGTCATGGGCCGTAAAGCGCCCGTTTGCCGCATCGAACTTTACCGGAATGTTTTCATACCGCGGCTCGGCGTCCAGCACCGGCTTGACAGGCTGCAAAGCATAGTCTTTAAGCAACAGCCGACGGAAAACAGCATAATCCGACTGGGCGTGCCCGCTCTGGAAAACATTGAAGTCGAGCCAGTCGCAACCGAGGAACCACATCGAAGAGGAGTGCTCCCCCTGTGGATGGTAGGTCATCAGGTGGTTGGGATCCTCCTCCTTGATGCCCCGGGCCAGGGCGTCCCACACCGCAAAATTCTCCCCCCCGCCGCTGCGGTCGCCCCCGTTGATCCATACGATGTTGGGGAAGTCCCTGTATCTTTTGCCGAGCCAGCGTCCGTAAGCCCGGGCTGCCGCGGGGTCGAAAATGACCGGCCCCTCGCCCCACTGCCTGTCCACTTTATCCCCCCAGGTAGGCAACAGGCCCATGTATAGCCCTTTGGCCCGGGCCATCCTCAACACGCTGTCCACCCGGGCAAAGAACCTTTCGTCGGGCCTGAGCGGATCGTTCCCTACAAGGGGGGTCAGGCCGTTGCGGTCGGATGTCGCTATGCCGTCCAATTCCCTGATAAGCACCGCCTGGATGAGGTTGAACCCCTTGGCCCTGCGGTTTTCGAGGTAGCGCTCCGTGGAGGCCATATCCAGGCGGCCGAAAAGCTCCCAGGCCGTGTCGCCGATCCACAGGAACGGCGTTCCGTCCTCGTAGCCCAGGAAACGCCCGCCCGGCAACACGGCCAGCCTTCCATGCGAAAGGTCGGCCGACGGACCCTTCCACGGCCTCTGCTGCGCCGCCGATCCGGGGCAGAGCAACAGGGTCAGAAGAAATATGGCGGCGCTGCGGGTCATTTCGACGGGTTATTTTACAGCCCCGGGTTCAGGGTTTGTGCGGAGGTACTTCCTGAGCACTTCCATTTGCGGTTTGTCCACGCCGTCCTTGGGCCTGAGGGCCATGAAATGGTCTTCCGGCCACCACGGACCCGCCGCCCAATAAGCGCCGTTGATGTTGTTCCTGGAGAGGTAGGCCAAAAAATAATCGAGCGTCTCCAGCCAGCGGGGATCGTCGCCGGGGATGCCGTATTCGCCTATAAAACCGCGTTTACCATTTACCTTCAGCCAGTTCACGAACGGCTGCACGCGCTGGATGCCGAAATATTTGTGGCATTGCTCGCCCTCGTAATCGTATTTGTAGGTCCCCGAATTGTCTTTGTCGAAATAGACGTGGGCTTCGAAGATCAGGTTTTCCGAGGGGTCGTACAGGTATTTAAGGTTGTCGCTGTAAATCTGCCACCGCTCGGCCGAGCTCCAGCTGTCGCCGCCGACAATGATGGCGGTTTTAGGGTCCGCCTCGCGGATGGCGTATATGCAAGCCTGCGCAATATCCTTCCAGGGGGTACCCGGATCCATGTCATGGGGCTCGTTCATCAGCGCATACCCGTAAATGTTTGTAAAAGAAGAAAACTCGGCGGCAAGTTTGCCCCACAAATCGGTCAGGTGGCCGATCGTGATTCCATGGGTGCCTATGGGCTGGTGGTCGCCGTCCACCCAGTAGCGGCCGTAGTTATGCAGGTCGAGGATCACATCGATGCCCCGCTGGGCGGCCGCCGTCACGCACCCTTTGAGGTGGGTCAGGTCGCGTTGGTTGAAACCGCCCCCCAACGTATCGAGTATGCGCTCCCATTTGAAAGGGATGCGGGCAAGCGTGAATCCCTTGCTCTTCATCGAGTCGAAATCGCCCGCTTCGGGATAGATATAGTCTTTGCCGTACTCGCCGGGCATCACATCGTGACCGAACTCGGCCACCGCGATGTTGAGCGCGAAGGGATAGGTGGGCGTTTGGGCTTTCTTCTCTTTGCAGCAGCAGGCGCATAATGCGACCGCGGCGAGGCATATGAACAGTTTTTTCATCTTTCAGCGTTGTTATTGTTCCTGGTATGGGTTTGATTCTTTGTTCCAACAGTCGGCCGCGACCTCGAAGTCGCCGTTGATCTCCACCGTGCGGCTTTCCGCCGGCCCGAGCCAGAAGTAGTTGTCCGTAACGATGAGTTCCGACTGGCGGCCGGGCGCGCCGACGCTGACCCCCACGGCGGGGTTCGCCCCCGTGTTGGTCACGGTTACCTTGCGGCCGTCGCGCTGCACCGAAAGGGTGGTACGCGGCAGGTTGAAAAGGCTTCCGGGCCTGACCTCGGTGTTGGTAAAGTAGAACGTGCGGAACAACTCCACGCCTTCACACCGGACCTGCGCCACAAAAAGCAGGACCATGGCGCGCGTCTGTTCGCGCGACAGCTCCATCGAGCCGAGCCTGCGGACAGGCTGCCCGTCGCCGTCGACGCGGAAGTCGGCCGCGGCGACCTGCTTGAAGCGGTCGTTGTAGCAAGTAAAGGTAACCTCCACCTGCTTGCCCTCCAGCGCGCCCGCGTCGTCCAGCAGCCAGAGCGGGAGGGAGACCTCCCGGCTCGAGAGGTTCGTGCAATCGAAGAGCATGACCGCCGCCACCGGGGCAAAGGAGTTGCGCACGAAATAGTGGAGCGGTTTGACCGCGCCGTAGAAATCCGCGCACGACCACGAGGCGGCCGGATAGTTGTCGTTCATCTTGTAATAGAGGGCGCCGGTGGTTTCGGGCCACATGGTGCGGGCGCGCTCCAAGGTATGCCTTACGCCGACCACCTGCCCGAGTTGCGACCCGAGAATGAAGTCGTCCATCGTTTTGCCGGGGGTAAAATAGCCCGAATACTGGGCCAGCTTGCCGTATTCGCCCACCTGTCCGAATATCGGCATGTGGTGCAGGAAGCTCCCGCCCCTGACCGGAGGCCACTGCGCGGCCTGCTCGGGGGTCAGATAACGCCTTACACTCTCCGGGTCGGGCAGCGAGGCGATGCCGAACTCCCCCCAGAAACGGGAAGTCATGGTCAGGTTGTGGTTCAGGTGGGCGTTTTCCCACCAGCAATCGTAGTTGTGGCGGCTGCCCCCGAACGCCTCCCCGCGGTGGAAAGGACGCGTGCCGTCCAGCTCGATGCTGTAACGGCCCATCATCTCGATGGCGGGGCCGACCGGATTGGAGGATTCGTTGCCGCCGCCCCACATGACCAGCGAAGGGTGGTTGCGTAGGCGTATCGTATTGAGCCTTACCGTCTCTTCGAGCATGTGGTAGGGTTGGGTGTTGTGGCTGTCCCAGGCCGTGGGCCACTCCTGCATGACCATGATGCCGTAGCGGTCGCACAGGTCGTAGAAATCCTCCGATTCGGGTATGCCGCCGCCCCATGCGCGCATCAACTGCACGTGCTGCAAGCGTGCCAGGGTAAGGAAATGGTCGTAGCGTTCACGGGGAAAATCGAGCAGCGGGTTCATCGTACACCAGCCCGTGCCTTTGACGAACATTTTGCGCCCGTTGACCACAAAGGTCCAGTTGTAGAGCTCCGGTGTGGGACCTTCCGGGAAGGGCGCCATTTCGATGGTCCGTATGCCGAATGTCGCTATGGCGGCATCGGGCGCACCCTTGTCGGGAATGAACGCCACATGCGCCTTGTAAAGGTTCTGCGCCCCCATGTCGTTGGGCCACCAGAGTTGCGGGTCGTCCACGCGGAATGACAGGTTCAGCGAAAGGGCCCGGCTGCGGCCGTCCACCCGGTATTCGAAGCACTGCTCCCCGCCCTCGAAATTATCCGGCGTGACGCTCAGGCGCAACACGCCTTTCGGCGCTGCGGGATAACCGCGTAGCGTAACGCTCATCCGCATATCCCCGTCGAGGCTCTTTGCGGCGATGAACGGATCCTCGACCGCCACGGCCGCATGGTCTTCGACGACCACACTGCGCCAGATGCCCAGGGAGGGTATGCGGGAGTAGTGCCACCCGTAGACGCAGTTGCACACCACGGTGTTTTTCCAGCTCGTGTTCGCACCTCCGAAGAACGTGCCTTCGGGTTCGAACTCCTGCGGTATGGGATCG
The DNA here is from genome assembly GCA_031551275.1 of Rikenellaceae bacterium. Taxonomy (GTDB): domain Bacteria; phylum Bacteroidota; class Bacteroidia; order Bacteroidales; family Rikenellaceae; genus JAVBMJ01. The sequence continues at coordinate 249,676 of JAVBNX010000004.1, read as the reverse complement.
AGCCTGACCACAAGCGTATTATCGCCCTTGCACAGCGCTTTGCCCAGATCGTAGCGGGGTCCCCCGAACATTCCCTCGTGGCTCCCGAGCAGTTTGCCGTTCAGCCACACGCTGCACCGGTTGGCCACCCCGCCGAAAAACAGCACCGGGGCGTTCAGGTTGGAATCGGCGGTAAATACCCGCCTCAACCACCACGTCTTATAGCTTTGCTGCTCGGCTATCGAATCGTTCCGCCCGAAATAGGGATCGGGGATGCGCCCGGCTTTCCACAAAGCCGAATGGACGCTTCCGGGGACCCGCGCCGGTATGGCGTCTTCCCACACAGGGGAGGCCAGCCGCCGGGCATCGGCGCCGCCTTCAGCCATCTCCCAATCCCCGTCCAGCGAGAGGCGGGGATAGGGGGCGGGCAGGGAGCGGGGTGCGGCGCTCTCCATCCGCACGGCAGGGGCATCGAAAGGAGTGCCCCGGGCTTTGAACATCCGAAGGTCCGCCTCGTCCATGGAGATGTTCTGCGCCCCCGCATGAAGCAGGGACAACAGGGCTGCGCCGAGGATCAGTGTGCGTGAAGGCTTCATTTAAAAATGTCTATTTGATATAAACCGTCTGCTGGGCGGTCTTGTATTCGGTCAGGACGGTCATCTGGGGCCTGTCCACCGTATAGTTGTTCAGGGGTTGGATGGCCATGATCTCGCCCGTGCCCCAACGCTGTCCGGCCGACCAGTAGGTGCCGTTCACGCCGTTGTCCTGCAGATACTTCAGGGCGTTCTCCAGCACCGTCGACCAACGTGCGTCATAGGACGTACCGTCGTAAGCGGCCGGAACGCCGTATTCGCCGACGAACCCGCGCTTTTTATTGGTCTTAAGCCAGTTGACGAAGGGCGTAAGGCGTTGCACGCCCACATTGGCCGACGCCCCTTCCTGCTCGTAAGTGCCCTCGTAGGTGCCTCCGGCATCCTGGTCGAAGTAGACGTGGGCCTGGAATATCAGGTTGTCGTTGGGGTCGGTCAGGGTTTTGAGGTTATCGCTTACCTGCTGCCAGCGGCTTGCCGAGCTGTATGAATCGCCGCTGACCATGATCATGGTCTTGGTATCCACCGTGCGGATGGCGTTGATCGCCTCCTGGGCGATGTCGCGCCAGGGAACGTTGGCCAGCATCCCGTAAGGCTCGTTCATGATGTCGTAAGCCCAGATGCAGGTGTAGTTCTTGAACTCCGCGGCCAGCTTCTTCCAAACGTCGCAATAGTTGGCTATCGAGATCTGCGGGGTGCCGATGCGCAGGTACTCGCTCACATCCGTCCCGTCGCCGATGCAATAGCGCCCGAAATTGTGCATATCGAGGATCACATACATCCCGCGGTCCTGCGCGGCCTGCACGAAACTCTTGATCTTGCTGATCTCATCGGCCACCAGCGCGCCGTTCATCGTGCGCTGGATCCTCTCCCAGCGGAAAGGAAGGCGTACCATCAACAGTCCCTTGGCCTTGAAATAATCGAGGCATTGGGTCTCGGGATAGCCGTAATGTTGGCCGTCGATACCGGGATACCTGCCGCCGAACTCGCCGCCGGAGAGGTTGACGCCGAAATGGACGGTAACCTTTTCGGTCTTCTCCCCGTTTTCGGGCCCTTCCGGTTCATCGCCGCCGCAGGCCGCAAGGGCCGCGGCGATGGCGATCATCGTAAATGCTTTTTTTAACATGGTATTGAATTCTGCTTTAAAACCGGCAGCCTGCTCCGAAGGGAGGCTGCCGGTTTGGGATTTTGTCGTCGGATGCCGCTACCTTTTCTTAACCAGGCGGAAATTGGCCATGCTCACGTCCATCTGGATACCGTCGTTGCTTCTGGCGAGGAATACCATGGCAACGGTCTTGCGGACGACGCCCACTTCGCCGCCATTGGTCAGACCGTTATTGGTCCGCAGGGCAGGGAAAGAGTAGGTTACCCATTCGCCGTCGGTAGTGAAGGTCTTGGTGTCGTCGATAGGTTCGCCCAGGAAATACCAGTTGGTGCTTCCTTCGACCTGCAGTCTTGCCGTGATGGGGAGTTGGGTAAGTATCTCGAAGGTCAAATCGTAGTCCTCCATGTGGGACAGGGCATCGGCATTGGTAATAGGGATGGTCATCATGTCGAAGAAACGGCGGTCGCTCCAGCCTCCGACAGTAGCGTTGAACCTCAGGTAATAACCCTCCATTACCGTGCTGCCCGGTTTCGGGTCGCCGGAGTGGGTTCCGTCCGTACGCCCGGATATGGCGTCTCCTCCGGTAAAGCCCCAGGGCCATATGGTCCTGTCGGTAGTCGGGACGGAGAGATTGGAGAGGTACTGGTCGCACTTGCGCACTGTAAGCTCGTAGGCTTCGCTCTCGTCCAACTGGCTGCCCCAGACCTTCATCGTCTGGTTGAAGTCGGCGGTGGCCGAAGTGGGCAGTTTGACCTCCAGGGTATAGAGGTCGGGGACCGAAACGATGACCACGGGCGCGCCGTTGATGGTAATGTGGCCTTCGGTGGGGGTGATGCCGTAGATGTCGAAGTTGGCGCCCTTGAGCAGCGTGGTATTCCCGGGCATGACGAAGTCGTTGGTCAGCCCGTCGATCACCAGCTCGGGAATGTTGATGGTAAAAGAGGTCGTAGCCGTACCCTTGGTGGTTTCCAGCACGATCTGGTTATTGATTTCGGTGGGCAGGGTACGCGGTACGGAGAGCGTCAGGAAAGTACCCGCGGCGTACGCCTCTTCGATGTCCGCGGCCACGTCGTTGAACTTAATCGACTTGATGCCGTTGAGGTTCTCGCCGCGCAGCACGATGGTCTGCGCGAGGACACCGCCGTAGATCACGCTGTCCCTGTTTTGGATCGCCACGATGTCTTCGATTACCGGAGCGCCTTTGGCTTTGGGTTCGGGATCGTAACCACCGTCGTCGTACGTTACCACATCCTGGCATGCGCCCAAACTGAGGGCGAAGGCAAGAACGGCAAGGGATATGAATTGGATCCTTTTCATAACTTTTTTTTTTATTATTCAGATTGATAACGGTTTACTACCAACCGAAATTATTCTCGTCGATGTTGTCGTTGGTGCGCAGTTCATCCTGCGGAATGGGGAACAGCAGGTGTTTGCGGGTACGCGTCTTCAGGTTGCCGCACTCGTCGTAGCCGCCTATGGCGTTCATCGCGTCGAGATAGATGCCCCAGCGGATCAGGTCCCAGCGGCGGTCGGCCTCGCAAGCGAACTCCTTGGCGCGCTCTTCGAAGACAGCCGAGCGGAAAGCGTCCTTGGATGCAAAATCGGTGGACGCAGCTTCTGTGGCGTTGCTGCGGCGGCGGACGCTGTTCAACGCTTCGAGGGCTTCCGTGCTCGGGTAGTTGACCTCGTTGTCGGCTTCGGCGAAGATCAGCACCACGTCGGCGTAGCGCAGGAAACTCCACTGGGCGTCGGTACGGCTCTTGGTGCGGTCGGTAACGTCCATGTATTTGGTCGTGTAGGCAAGATACTGGTCGGAAACCGAATAGGTGTAATCAAAGCCGTCGTTGTAGGGCGCCACGGGGTCGGCCACTTTGACGCCACTCATGTCCCTGCCGGTGGCCATCATCCTGTACTTGGCATTGTCGGGATAGTACGAGCCGGCATTGTAGTTGGTGGCCTGGTTGTACATTTTCCAGATGTGCTGCACGCCCTTCTCGATGCGGTAGTCCTTCTCTTCGAAGATCTTGTACCAATGGTCGCGGTTGGCAAAGTGCATCCCGTAGACCACATAGCCCGAAGCATCCGTCTGGCCGCAATAGGACGGACCGTAGATGATGCCGAAAGTACCGTCGTCGCTCCTGGTCTGGTGCGACCACATGTGCTCGCGGGTGTCCCTGTCCTTTACCCAGAGCTCGTCGTAGGAGACCAGCTCGAAGGTGCCGTAATCGCCGTCCATCACGTCTTTTGCCATGTTGCGCGCCAATCCGAAATACTCGGCCGGGTCGAACGACTCCACTCCGTCGACCGTGGTCTTGTCAAAGGTGAAGGGGGTGGGATTGAGCAGCACCATGACCTGCTGGCCGTCCACCTCTTCCATCTTGAAGGCCTGACCGGTTTTGACGGTCAATTTTCCGCTGGGAAGGGCGCTCGAGGCGATCGTGGCATAGACCTTTGCCAACAGGCCGGCGGCCGTACCCGCGGAGATGTGGTATTTTTCCCACTGGCTGTCGGTGTTCTTGTAACACATGTCCTTGGCCTGGTCGAGCAGGTCGATGATGTGCTCATAGACCTCCTGCACCGGACGGCGGGGCTGGTGGGCGTCTGTACCGGAATTGATCGAAGTGTAATAGATGGGCACCTCGCCGAAAGCACGTACAAGGATGAAGTATGCCCACGCTTTCATCGTATAGAGCTCGCCCAGCGCGTTCTTGTAATAGCTGTCCGAGAGCCCGCTCATATCCTCGATCTGCTCGATGGCGTTGTTGGCGGCATTGATGATCCGGTAGGGACCTTTCCAGATCGGGTCGGCCTGCTGCGAAGGCTCGCTCAGGAAGTTACCCGAACCGATGTGCTTGAGAGCCCAGCTCGGGCCGGTAATGTAGTCGTTGTCGAGCTCCACGCCGCGGGGCCAGTTGGCCCAGATGAAGAGCTCCGTCTGGAACTTGTTGTATGCACCCACAACCCACATTTTGGCGCTTGCGTCCGATCCTTCGAGCATCGTCGGACCGATGAAATCGTGGGGTTTCTCCTCGAGCCAGTCTTCGCAGGAGGTAAATGCCCCGGCCAACATCAGGCAAAGCCCTGTCGTGGCGATTATTTTGAAGTATTTTTTCATGGCATTTCTAGTTTTGACTGATTAGAATACTATTTTGACTCCGAGGGAGAAATTGCGGCTGCTCGGGTAGGAATAGAGGTCCACACCCCGGCGGGTAACGTCGCCGCCGAAAGCGTTCACGTCCGGATCGAACCAGCTGTAACCGGTAATCGTAAGGAGGTTGGAGGCGCTTGCGTAGACGTTGATGCTCGTAATACCCTTGAATTTGGGATACAGCGTGTAGCCGAGGGTTACATTCTTCAGCTTGAGGTATGAACCGTCCTCGATGTAGCGGTTCGAAAGCCTCATCACGCGGGTTTCGGCGGTCGTGGCACGGGGCCATTCGGCGCCGGCTTTGTTTTCGGGAGTCCAGCGCTTGTAATAGGCATCGGCGGTAATGTTGGCCGCGGGGTTCATCGTGATGTTGGTGTTGTTGGCATTGAAGATGTCGTTGCCCTGTACGCCCTGCAGGAAGAAACTGAAGTTGATGTTCTTCCAGGTAAAGTTGTTGGTAATACCGTAGATAAAGTCGGGGTTCGTATCGCCGATGATCGTGCGGTCGCCCTCGTTGATGCCCGGCACGCCGTCCATATCCCTGTACTTGATCTCGCCCACGAACCTCTGGGCGGCCGCTTCGGGTTTGGCGGTCTTGAGCAGGTCGGCATTGGCCGGGTCGGAGAGGACCTCGGCCACGTTGTCGTAATAACCGTCCTCGACCCAACCCATGATCGCGCCGATGGGCAGGCCGTTGCGCTGCACGAACACGTCATCGTAGGCCGACCAGAGCCTTTGGGCGTACTGGTCGCTCGGAAGGCCGCCCATGCGGTTGCGGTTGAAGGAGATGTTGGCGTTGATGTTCCACCGCAGGTTGCCCTTCTTGAACACATTGAAGTCGGCGGCGATCTCGATGCCTTCGTTGGTCACGTTGCCGAAATTGACCATTTTGATGTCATAACCCGAAGACGAGGGGGTCTTGATGGCCTGGAGCAGGTCGCGGGTCTTTTTCTTGTATATATCAAAGGTAAAGTTCAGCCTTCCGTCCCAAAGCCCCATGTCGAGGCCCACGTTGTACTGGTCGGTGGTCTCCCATTTCAGGTTGGGGTTGATGGCGCCCTTGCCGGTGTTGAGGTCGAATCCGCTGTTAAGAACGCCGCCGAATGGATAGTTCGAAACGCGGAGCTCCTCCATGGTAGCGTACGCGGCGATACCCTGGTTACCGGTCTGTCCGGCGCTCGCGCGCAGTTTGAGGTTGCTGAATACGCGGAGGTCTTTGATGAACTGCTCTTCCGAAAGCCTCCAGGCTACGGCTCCCGAGAAGAAGTTCGCGAACTTGTTGCCTTTCACGAAGTGGCTCGAACCGTCGCGGCGCATCGAAACGGTGGCGATGTAACGGTCGTTGAACACATAGTTGGCCCTGGCGAGCAGCGAGATGAGCATCTGCTCCTCGTAGCCCGTGTCGGGGGTGTCGTGCGTAAGGGCGGCTCCCATGTCGTACTCACGGGTCAAATCGGTCGGGAAGTCCGATGCGGTCATGGATTTCCACCTCCATTCGGCGGACTCCACCGTAAACCCGCCCACGACGTTCAGGTAGTGCTTGTCGTTGAACTTGTCCTCGAACGTAAGGATCGATTCGAAAGTCTTGTTCAAACCGTTTCGGTTCGACTGGCCGCCGCGCCCGAGGGCCAGCTTGCCTTCGCCCGTCAGGCGGCTGTAATAGGTGCCGCGATCATGCGAGTAATAGCTGATACCGATGTTCTGGCGGAAACGGAGGTTGTCGAGGATCCTGACGCTGGCGAATGCCGATGAGAAAGTCGTATTGGAGAGGATGTTGTCCTTAGCCTCCTTGACATAGGTGCGCGGGTTGGCCGACAGCCACATCAGCGAGAGTTGGTCGTCGATCGAGTTGTCGTCGGCGTAGATCGTGGGGGGATAGAGCATCGCCGCACGGATGATACTGTAATCGTGAGAATTGGTCTTCTGGAAATCGGTGCTCGAGTGCGAATAGTTGATGTTCATGCCCAGTTCCAGCCAGTCGTACACCTGGCGCCCTACATTGGCGCGCATCGAATAGCGCGAGTAGCCCGAGTTCTTGATAATCCCCACCTGGTCGGTGTAGTTGCCCGAGAAGGAGAAGTAGCCCTTTTCGGTGCCGCCGCTCACGCTCAGGTTGTACTCCTGGGAGATGCCTTGCTGGTAGATCTCTTTCTGCCAGTCGGTGTCTTCGACCCACTCCTTGTTGCCGTAGGCGTCTTCGTAATAGCCGGGGCTGAGGTAGTCTTCGGGTTTGGGGGAGTAATCGCCCTTGCCGCCCGTGCCCTGCGGGTATTTCCATGTGCCCGAGTAGGGCAGGCCGCCGAACGCCTTCCCGTCGTAGGTGGAGGAGAAAAGGGTGGCTTCGTTATTGAACATGGCGAATTCGTACCCGTTGAGCATCCGGATCTCTTTGCCCAGGGTCGAGAAGGTAACGTTGCTGTTGAACTCCACATGGGTCTGCCCGTCGGAGCCCTTCTTGGTGGTAATAAGTACCACGCCGTTGGCGCCGCGCGAACCGTAAATAGCCGTTGCGGAGGCATCCTTGAGCACCTCGATCGATTCGATGTCGTTGGGGTTGATCAGCGACAGGGGGTTGGTGCTTTGGTTGTTGTTCTCGTTGGCGCCGCTGGTAGGCGTGGTGCCGGCGTCGAAAGGTATCCCGTCGACGACATAAAGGGGCTCCGTGCTCGTCTTGATCGAGTTGGCGCCGCGGATGGTCAGGCTCACGCCTGCGCCGGGCGCGCCGTCGCTCTGGTTGACCTGCACACCGGCACTCTTACCCTGGAGGGCCTGGTTGACGCTGGAAGGATTCCCTTTCAACAACTCCTTGCCGCTTATCGAGGCTACCGAGCCCGATATATCGCGGCGTTTCATGGTACCGTAACCTACGACCACCACTTCGTCGAGGCGGCTGTACTCCTCTTCGAGTGTGACGTTGAGCTGGGTCCTGCCTCCGACGGCGACATCCTGGGTGGCAAAACCTATGAAAGAGACTTTAAGTACCGACTCTTTGGCAGGTACGGAGATCGAAAAAGAGCCGTTGGCATTGGTCGAGGTGCCGGTAGTGGTCCCATCGACAACTACGGTGGCGCCTACAACAGGCTTACCGGCGGCATCTTTGACCACACCCTTGACCTGGATCTGTGCTTGCGCGTGCAGCGTTCCGAATACACAAAACAGTGCGGCCAGCAATAACCCCGGCAACCCGAGTTTGCTGCGTCCGGCTGAAGCATGGTTCCCCCTGCATTCAAGAAAACTTTTTTTCATACGTTCGTGAATTATTTTGGTTGGGATAAATAATCACAAATCTTCCCGGCAAACTTGTCCGGCAAACTTGTCGATTTTTGATTTTTCTGTTGTACGATTAGAGCAGGCTTGAACGCCTGTCGGAAGATGGGATCGTTGAGTTTGTGCATAGGCTCAGTAGCGTCTTAGGTTTTTGGTTAGTATTGGGTTTCGAGATTGTCTGAGTGACCCTGAATGCGGGATAGCGCACTTTCAGAATGTAAAATTACTCTCTGCCCAAAACCTCGCTACTTTAAAATTATCCATTAATGGTACTATTTTTACCTCTGATAAAATCCGTATTTTTACCGGTACTTTTTTAACCGCCCTTTTTCCGGAAAAGGTGCAAAAATCATAAGCCGCCCGCGCAGGCGGCGCAAAACGGCAACGTTCCGCCATGACGTCCTTACCATTTAAATGATCTGCCGGGTCAGCAGGAAACGGCGCCTGAATTCAGAGGGGGTGCACCCCTTCTTCTTGTAAAAACAGCGGTTGAAATTGGAGAGGTTGTTGAATCCGCACAGGAAACAGATCTCCGAAATGGGCTTTGCCGTATCCGCCAGTTGGCGCGTAGCCATCCCGATGCGTATATCGTTGAGGTATTCGATCGGGCTTTTGCTGGTGCGTTTACGGAAAAAACGGCAGAACGCCACTTCGCTCATGTTGATCAGCGCCGCTACCTCGGCAAGACGGATGTTCTTGTCGTAGTTCTTGTTCATGTAGTCCGTGACCTTGTTGATGCGGCGGCTGTCGTTGTTGTCTTCGCGGCTTACGAAGGCGGCGCTGGCCAGCGTGCGGACCGAGGTGGAGAGCGAAAGGGCGTAGAGTACCTCCAAGAACTCGAGCACGGAGTAGAATCCCCGGGTATTGCAGAGGTTCTCCAGCCGCGGGCGGACGGTCTCGATCGTTTGGCGCGGGAAGGCCAAACCCTTCTCGGCCGCCTCGAACATCTTTTGTATCGGCTTGAACTGGGTACGGTTCAAAAGGTTGGCATCGAGCAGTTCGGGATGGAACTGGATGGTAATCTCGCGGATGCAGTTCGATTCGCACCGGTGGTTGAACCAGGCGTGCTCCAGGTCGGGGTTGGTAACCAGGACCAGGTCGAAATCCTCTATCTCCTCTATCGAATCGCCCACGATGCGCTGCGCGCCCGATGCGCCCTGGACATAGTTGAGTTCATACACATGGTGCACGTGCAGCGGATAATTGAACTCTCCCTTGGTCCGGTCCATCAGGATAAAGCAGTTCTCCGGCGTGAGCGGGGTAATCTCGCGGAATATCTCGGTCGGTTTCATGGTCGCAAGGCCCGTTATTGATCCTCCCCGCCGTTGTATTTGCGGATCAGCTCCCGGCTGCGCACCCCCGCGGGTTTAAGCAGCGAGGTATCCCAGCCCCCCTTCGAGGATGCCCTGGGCAGGATCATGGAGCAGGTTTCGTTCTTGTCCGATACCGACCAATTGACCCAACTGATCCCCAGGCGCTCCATCCATTCGGTCCACCGGTCCCACTCCGCATAATCCAGAGGTCCGTCGCCGCTCGCCTCCATGCCGGCGCACTCCGACACGAAGACCGGAAGCCCGGCCCCGATGGCCGCTTCGGCCCTTTGGCGGAGCGGCTCCTTGTGGGTGGCCGCGTAGAAATGGAGGGTGTACATGATGTTGTCGTATCCCCGGATCGGATCCGCCGCCGCAAGGTGGAGGTCCTGGTCCCAGTGGGGCGAGCCGACCAGGATGACGTTGTCGGGATCGTGTTGGCGGATCGCGGCGATTACCTCCCCGGCATACGCCTTGACCTGCTCCCAGCTATCGCCCACCGGCTCGTTGTAGATCTCGTAGATCACATGGGGGTATTTGCCGTATTTACGCGCCATCGAGGCGAAAAAATCGCACGCCTCCCGGGTGTGAATCGAGTGGGCGTGCCAGTCGATGATCACATAGATGTCGTTGCGTATGGCCGCCTTGACGACAGGCTCGATACACCCCAGGGCGAACGAGGGGTTGAGCAGGTAGTTGTCCTCTATTTCGATGCCCATGGCGGCCCTCAGCACAGAGCACTTCCAATCTTCGGCCAGCCATTTGACGGCATGGGGGTTGTAAAACCGCGGCCACAGGTTGTGCCACCCGAGGCTCGCTCCGCGCAAAGTGACCGGTTGGCCTGCGGCATCGCACAATCGGGTGCCTGTGACCTGAAGCTGCCCGTGGGTCTTTACCGGACCGCGCGCAGGGGCGGTAAAAGCGACAAGACACATGGCAAGGGAGGATAAAACAATTTTAAGATTCATGCGGGTTATCGTTTAATAAGAAGTATAGCCTGCGGGATAAAATCATACCGGCAATATAATACTGGCATGAACTTGTAAACAAACATAAATACTATCGCTTTAAAAAGCAACGACAAGATTTCATAGTATCAATTATTGTCAAAAAAGTACCAATTATTCCAAGTGCAGGCGAAAATGGCCGCGCCTGAAAGTTTAAATAGTACGCTCCCGCGATCTATAATGTACAATTAAGAGGGCCCGGCAAAGTTGCCGGGCCCTCACAGCGGCGAAGGCCGCCTACTCCTTTTCGAGTTTATCGTACCAATTCTTTTTCAACACCACCGAAGTGGCGATAACGACCATCAGGCCTATCCCCGCAAAGGTAAATTGTTTGAAGACCAGGTAGACGGGGGCCGCCACGAGGGCCGTCTGCCAGACAACGCCCACCGCCACGTTGCACATGTCGCGCCCGAAGTTGCCGTTGCGCACGAAAGAGGGGTCCTCGGCCGCCACCAGATCATGGATCGGCTTCCACATCCCCCAGGGACGCGTGGTGCGGTAAAAGTGCTTGAGGGTCTCCAGATCGGTCGGGGGAGCGGAAAGGGTACCCCAGACACAGCCCGCCAGCGATATCGCCAGGATGATGGGGAAGTAGTAAAGGGCCAGCGTGTCGGGAAAGACGAACGGCAAAATGAGCGCGGGGACCATTCCCGCCGCCATACCCCACGCGAACCCGCTGCTGTTGAAACGCCACCAATGCCACTTGAGGACATTGGCCGCGATGTAGCTGCCGTAGAGGGCCGAGGTAACCCACTGGAGCACGCTGTTGACGTCCTGGGCCAGCACCCCGAAGCCTATGCTGACCACCACCACGACCAGGCCCACCACATAATTGGCCCGGCCCGACTGTTTAGCCGTTGCGCCGGGCTTGAAATATTTGATGTAGATATCGTTCACGATATAGGCCTGGGCCGCATTCAGCGTCCCCGCGAACGTCGACATGAAAGCGGCCAGAAGCCCGGCAAGCAGCAGGCCGGTCAGCCCTACCGGCACCCAGGAGTGTTTGATCACGGCGGGCAGCACCAGTTCGAAATCGATCGAACCGGCCGTAGTGACCTGGTCGCGTATATCGTCGAAGATGACCAGCCCCAGCACGGCGATCCCAGCGATCATCAGGTAGCGGACGGGCAGCAGCACGACCGAAACGAAACCGCTCATCAGCGAAGCCTCGCGCGGGTTCTTGGCCGAGAGTATCTTCTGCATGTCGTAGGTGGGGGCTGGGCCGGCAATCGAGCTGAGTATCCCCTTGAGCAGGACCATGCCGAAGAAGATACTGAAAAGCTGGTAACCGTCGGAAGCTATCTTGCCGTTGAATTCGGCGAATTTGCCGCTCCAGTTGATTTCGAGCTCGCGCCCGAAGAAGGGGGAGAGCCACCCTTCGGGGATGATGCGCTGGAAGTCTATAAGATCCATATGGCTCATAGCGATCACGGCGATAGCGATGGCCGCCAGGGTCATCAGCAGGTACTGCGCCACGTCGGCCCACACGATGCTGATCATACCGCCCAACAGCGCGTAGAAAACGGCGAAGGCGGTAAACAGCAGCCCCCACACATGGGGCACGTAGGCCTCCGGCACGAAACCGAGGAATGGGAAGACCGTTTTCAACGGCAGGAAGATATCGACGAACTTACCCATCCCGATAAAGCCGTAGGCCAGCATACCCAGGCACGATATGATGGCGAACACGACGATGATCCAGTGGGAGAACTTCGCCCCCCTGTCGTTGCCGAATCTGTACCCTATCCATTCCGCGCCCGTGAGGCATCCGCTGCGCCGCAGCCACGCCGAAAGGTAGACCATCAGGAATATCTGGTTGAATGTGGGCCAGAGCCAGGGCAGCCAGATGCTTTTTACTCCGTAAACCACCATGATGGCCACAAGCCATACGGTACCCGAAATATCGAACATCCCCGAGGCGTTGGAGAGCCCGAGCATATACCAGGGTATCTTGTTGCCGCCCAGCAGGTAGGAATCGAGGCTTTGGGATGCCCTTTTTTTCATGTACAGCCCGATGAATATCAGGCCGCAAAGGTAGATGCCTATGATCAACAGGTCGATGGTTCCCAGTAGCGTTCCGCTCATACGCGTTCTATTTTTATATTACATTACTTTATATAACTCAAAACGCCGTAGGCGGCCTGGTTCCATACCGGAGGTTCGCCGTCCAGCCCCACCGGCTCTATGCGGATGCGCAGCGACGATTTGCCCGCGGTCATATGGGTCGGGATCTCGAATTCGTCCTCCAGCCAACGCTTGTAGGGGTTCCGGTCGGCAAAATACCACAGCCTCTCCCCTACCGGCGTTCCGTCCACGAAGACCCGCGCGCACTGGCGCCCTTGCGCCTGATCGCTCATCCGCCTGAGCTTCACGCCGAGGTTGAGGGGAGATACTTTTACGGTGAATTCGCTGTACCCGGAAAAACTCTCCACATCCCCCTTTACCTCCACGTGGTCGTCGTCGCCCTCGAAAAAAGAAACCAGGCGGGTTTTGGCCGCGTTTCCCTCACACACATACTTGTGGCTCTTCAACGAGGCGGGCACGGAGAGATCCAGGCTGTCCGTGGCGAGCAGCGTAACCTCCCGGCGCCCGTAATAAAACACGATGCCCGAATGCGAGAGCTCCTGGTTGTTGTTTTCGCCCGACTCGATCTGGAAGCGCAGCCCGGAGTGGAAAGGATAGCTGTCGCCCATCAGCAGGCGCGTCATCGACCAGGGGTTGTCGCGCAGGCCGTCGTACCCGCCCGAAGGGTGGCATTCGGCCGGCGTGGGGAATCCCCATCCGTAGCATACATAGCTCTCCGAGCCGTCGCTTTCTATCTGGGGAGTGCGGCAACCGTCTATGTAAACGCGCACGTCGCCTTCGCAGGTAATGATGTTGGGGCGTTCGGCCAGGCAGGTCACATGGGCGGCCACCAGTTTACCCGTACCGCTCAGGGTCGCAATGCGGCTGTCCGCGCCCGGCGTGCGTTGCAGGGGGTAGAACTCCGAACTGCGGAAATAGCCGCTCCGGGTGCGGTCGTATTTCGTCGGCGCCACCAGGACCTCGGCAAAAGCCACGGTTACCGGCTGCGTGCCGCGGTTCTCGATCGTTATCGAGGCGCGCTCCCAGAACGGCATGGGGAAGTAGTTGTACATCCATCCGTCGGCTGAGGTGCCGCAAAGCAGCATACGGACGTCGCCATACCCGAGCGAATTGCCGAAAAGAGAGCCCGCGGGGGCGGAGACGTCGGGCCTGTCGTGGTTGTCCCATCTGAGGTGGAGCCACAGGTCCTGCAACCTCTCCGGTTTCATCCCGTCGATATACATCCTCAGGGCCGTCACAGCCCCGGCGCCCGTAAAGTCGAGCAACACATGGCTGCCGCCCGCCGGAATGGAGACGTCGCTCAGCCTTTTTGCCGTGGCGGCGCTGCCCGGGCGGGGATTCGCCCCCGTCCTTTTCCACAGGTCGATCATGGGCAGGTAGTCCTCGTTGCCGGTGTAGGTGGCGATGCCTTCGGGGGTGTCGAAAGAGTGGTAGACCACATGGCCCCATCCCCCCTCGCCCTTGGCGCGGTCGAAGCCTTCGAGTTTGATGTCCGAAGTGATGCGGCAACCCTTTGCGAAGGGCATGGGCACGAAACTCCTGACCACGGCGATGGGGCCCCTCCCCCAGTCGTAAGGCCCTGTGTAGCACGAGGCCATCGGTTCTACGAACGGATGCTTATGGCCGAACTGCGAAGGTTTGATGGTAAAGCGCGGCTCCTGTTCGCCGTCAAAATAGAAGCGGAACGTGGGTTCCGGCGCGTCGGGATAGCGGTGCTGCGCGAAGTTGTAAATGCAACCGGGGCCTTGCACGTCAAAAAGCACCCACTCGCCCCGGGTGTCCCGGTAGAGCCACCAGTCCCAGTCGGCATTCGCACCTTTTTTGTCTATGCTCCCCTCGTAATTGGCCCTTACACCGTATTCAATGAGGGGGAGGGAGTCGATGGCCGTCACGCGCGACAACCCGTAAAGAGGGGACTTCCCGTTGGTGTCGGCCAGGCAACACAATGTAAATGGCAGCAATAGCAATGCGGTTTTCTTCATACGGGCAATTGTCTGGGGGTAAACTCAATCGCAAAAGTATAAATAGTACAAGTACCCGTCAAATACTTTACCAACCATTAATAATACATTTCTGATTGTATGTCAGCTTGGCAGGGAATTTCCCCGGCCCGGGCCCGGTCGGTTGGCCCCGGGCCGGTTAAAAAATGCGCAGTCCGGTTGCCATGCCTGGCCTGTCAAGGGAAGCGACAGCACCAGACAGCCGGAAAAATGAGGCGAAACCTCATTTTCACACCCCGCTGAATGAACTGAATCCGCCGTCGACGGGCAACACCACGCCGGTAATAAAGCTTGCGGCGTCCGAGCAGAGGAACTGTGCGGCGCCGTTCAACTCGTTGATGTCGCCGAAGCGTCCCATAGGGGTCTTGGCCAGCACTTTTTTGCTGCGCTCGGTCAGCGAGCCGTCGGGGTTGACCAGGATGGCGCGGTTCTGGTCCCCGATAAAGAAGCCAGGGGCGAGGGCGTTGACGCGCACGCCCTCGCCGAATTTGAGGGCCATCTCCTTCGCCATCCATTGGGTAAAACTAATGACCGCCGTTTTGGCTGCCGAGTAGCCGGGTATGCGCGTGATGGCGGAGTAGGCTGCCATCGAGGAGATGTTGATGATCGATCCTTTGCCCTGCCCCGCCATGACCTTCCCGAAGACCAGCGACGGGAAGACCGTGCCGTTGAGGTTCAATGAGGTAACCTTTTCCCAGTCGGAGATCTTCATGTCGAAGACGGTTTGTTCATCGGTAAGCGTGGCCCCGGGCAGGTTGCCGCCCGCTACGTTGACCAGGATGTCTATGCGTTTGAAGCGATCCACGATCTTCTCCGCGGTCACTTCCAGGCTGGCTGTGTCGAGCACGTCTCCTACCACGCCGTAGACATCAGCACCCAGGGCCTCGAGTTCGGCCACGCGGGCGTCGAGCTGGTCCTGGCGGATGTCGGTCGCGGCGATCTTCGCCCCCTGGAGCGCGAAAGCCCGGGCAATGCTGCCGCCCAATACGCCGCCCGCCCCGGTAATCACGGCCACTTTGTTTTCAATGCTGAATTGCTGGCTCATGGTTTTTGAGTTTTTATTTCGTCGTTCACTACCGCCATCATGCCCGAAACCTGGGCCAGGGCGTACATGCGCCCCAGGAATGAATAGCCGGGGTTGTCGTTTTTCTCCACGTCGTCCAGCATGAGCTTCCCGTGGTCGACGCGCATGGGCAGGGCGGGGTTTGCTTTTTCGAAGATCCGGACCAGTTCGATCAACTCGCCGCGCCCTTCCAGGTGGGAGGCCTCGGTAAAGTTGCCGTCGGGGGTGGCCTCCGTGCTGCGCAGGTGGACGAAACGGGTCCGCGGCGCAAACTCGCGGGCCAGCTCCGCCACTTGGTTGTGCAGCCCGCTGCTGAGCGATCCGGCGCAGAAGGTCAAACCGTTGCACGGACTCTCCACCGCCGAGAGCAGCCAGCGAATATCCTCCGCCCCGGTCACGATCCGGGGCAGCCCCAGCACCGGATAAGGGGGGTCGTCGGGGTGGACGCAGAGGTTTACGCCGTATTGTTCTGCCACGGGGACCACGGCTTGCAGGAAGTATTTCATGTTCCGCCTCAACCCCTCTTTGTCGATGCCCTCGTAGTTGGCCAGCAGCTCCCGGAAACGGGTTACCGGGTAGATCTCCTTCCCGGAGAGGTTTCCGTTGACGAAGTTCTGCGTTTTGATGATGATCGAGTCGATCAGCTCCGCTTTCTGCTCGTCGGTGATCGTTTTGTCGAGCAGGGCGACCTGTTCGAGTTGCCCGGGGGAGTAATCCTTCTGCGCGCCGGGGCGTTTGAGGATCATGGTGTCGAAATAGGCGAACCTGACCTTGTCGAAGCGCAGCGCGAAGGTCCCGTCGGGCATGGCGTGGCGCAAGTCTGTGCGTATCCAGTCGATGACGGGCATAAAGTTGTAGCACACCGTTTTGATCCCCGCCCTGCCCAGGTTGGAGAGCGAGGTTATGTAGTTTTCGATCAGTCGGTCGCGGTCCGGCGAACCGTATTTGATCCCCTCGCTTACCGGCAGGCTCTCGACCACCGACCACCTCAGGCCTCCTTTTTCGATGTACGTTTTCAAGGTTTCGATCGCCTCGGGGGTCCATACTTCCCCGTTGGGAACGTCGTGCAATGCGGTAACGATGCCCTCCACGCCGATCTGCCGCAGCATATCGAGCGTTATGCGGTCCCGTGGGCCGAACCATCTCCATGTTTTTTCCATTCTGTTTTTCGATCTTTGGTTGCGTTAATAGCGCCCTATCGCCTTGCCCGCCCATATCTTGACCGAGGACCACTCGGCGTCGGGGTCGCTCCAGAAAGGCGCCTGGGCAGGCAGGCCCAAAGGCAGGAAGACGAATGTGCACAGGTAGGCGCTACCGGTGGATATGTAGTTGTCGGCGATCATGGGCTGGTGGCCGGTAAATCCGAGCGTGAGCCACCCATCCTTGTCGAACGTTTCGGGGACGAGTTGGCGGCGCAGTACCGAGGTAAGCGCGCACCTTACCTGCGCGGGCTGGACATAGGCGGGAAGCCGCTCCATCAGCGCGACCTGCGAGAGAGCCTGGAACGCCCCGAAACGGTAGCACGACGAGCGCCCCAGCATGGGATAGGTCCCCTCGGGGCTGATCAGTTTTTCGAGCTGGACGGCGTAGCGCACCATGCGTTTTTGCTGCTCGGGATAGAAGTCGCCCTCCGGAAGCCCTTTCTCTTGGAGCACGGCCAGGATATCGGTCAGCATGGGCTGGATCACGTAGCTGTTGTAGTAGTCGAAATGGAACTCCTTCCCGTCGCCGTACCATCCGTCGCCCTTGTACCACTCCTTGTGTTTTTCCAGGGCGTAGCGGATGGGTCCCATCTCGCACTCCCCTGTGAAGTGGAGCAGCGCCGCCTCGACCATCGCCGAAAAGCAGAGCCAGTTGCTCTCGGAGGGTTTGATCGCCCGCGAGGCCTTGAACTCATGGACCAGCCGCTCCCGCGTGATTTGGTCGAGCATCGGCCAGATCCGGTCCCTGGAGCGTAACAGACCGTGCGCGAGGAACGCCGCGTCGACCAGCGGTTGGGCGGTCGGGGTGCTGAACGGCATGTAGTCGGGCAAGGAGGGGTCCACCGCCTGTGCAATGGAGCGCAACACCAGGTCTGTGTAGCGTGCGCGCAGTTTGCCCTCTTGGGTCTGGTCGGGCGGAAGGTTGAGCCAGGGCGCGATGCCGCAGAACGAACGCCCGAGCGCCTCGAGGTGGGTAACCCGCCTGTTGGGCGCATCGGGATCGAACCCGTCGCGTACCTCCACCGGCATATTCTCCCGCAACGTCCCCTGTGCGAGGTTTTCGAACACGGGCCCGACGATCCGGGTCATCGACTCCACCCAGAACTCCCGGGCGGACGTCTCCGTTGCGCTCTCCCCACCCTTCTTCCCGGCGGCAAAGCTTTCCCCTGCCACGGCGCAACACAACAGGGCAGCCAATACAATTTTCTTTTTCATCTTCAGTACTTTAAATATTTCCGAACACTCTCCCCTTTTTTAAGCCGAACCCGCTCGCCGTGCATCTCGAAGTCCGCGTCTTTCCACGCCGTCAGGGTCAGCTCCGCCCGATGGGGCCCTACCGTCCCGCTTACCGTCACGCCCAACAACGAGCGCACCCCTTCCAGATGCGTATCCCCCTGCCAGGGGTAGCAACGCGCGATGTCGAGCCTGCTGAAAAAGTCGCAGACCACGTTATTCAGCAGCGACTGCGCCACCAGGCCATGCGTGGTCGTGTAGTAGGAAGTATGGGTCTGCCCGCTCGTTTCATAAAATTGCACCCGTTCTTTGTCGGTGTAACCTGAAGGAACGATGTTGTCCCAGTCGCGCATCCACTGCTCCGGATCGCCATAGCGCGACCCCGCGAGCAGGAACTCGCCCAGCGTCCAGCCGTAAAAGAAGGGCTGCGACGCATCTTTGGTAATGGTGTAGCGCTGCCTGTACGCCTCAGCCGCCGGCCCGGAGATTTCCTTATCGACCGGCAGATAAGCCAGCGGATTGAGCTGCACGGGATGCTTCTGCGCCCCCAGGTCGCCCTCGCCGTCCGCGCAACTCCAGTAAAACCCCTGCGGCGAGAGCAAACCGTCGAACGCCAACCCGTCGTCGAGTATCTTCTGGTATTCGCCCTGCGTGTCGAGCCCATACTCGACGGCCCTCTGAAAACAATATTCGGCACTGTATAGGGCGCAAAGGTAGTCCCGCTTGTCTACCCCGCCCATCTCGTCCTGCCCCATCGACGGGAGGGCAAAAACGTGCCAACGGCCCTCTTCCCCGCGCGAGGATACGCTGCGGTAAAACCTCGCCGTGCTCTCGATAATGGGCTTGGCATAACGCTCGCTCCAGGCCGGATCGTCGAGCATAACGGCCGTTTCATGCGCCATCCGCGCCAAATAACCCGAATTATGAATCTCATAATAAAATACATTGGGCGGCGACGGGTCATGAAATCCCGCAAGCCCCCCGTAAGGATAGGTCCACGGGCACATTACCCCGTCCGCGCCGATCAACCGGCGGGTGTACCCCTCCATCGCGCCCAGGTCGGCGCTCCACCGCTCGATCCAATCCCGGGCCACTTCCATTTCGCCCGTCGAGAGCAAAACCGGATGTATGTAGGAGAGGTCCTGCGGGAAGGCGAAAGGCCACATATTCCCCGCCAACCCCATCGGCGGAGAGAAGTCCCCCGCCCCCGGGGCGAAGGTGGCGAAGAACAGCCCCATCGTCCGGACCCACGCGCTTTGTGCCGCAGGATCGGGCAATTCGACCCATCCCGCCCCCTCCCAGCGCGCGTTCCACGCCTTTTTGGTGCGTGCGAGCGATTGGTCTGCCGAAGCGGAAGCCGGATGGCCGTAACACATGGTAATCCAATTATCCCCCTCCAGCAGGTCGACATACAATCTCCCGTCCCGGGGCGCTGCCGGAGCACTAGAGGCAACCCAAAGGCGCGACGTATCCGCCCGCGACACCACCTCGACCTCCCAGCCCTCTCCGGCGGGAGTATAGGTAGCCATGCGCACCACCTCCTGCCCGTAATGGAGCGTAAGCACCTCCCCTGGGTCGACCACCACCGTTTGGGGTTGGCCCTCCAGGTGGATGCACACTCCCGCCAGGTCCAGGTCCGAGGTATCGAACCAGGTCGTTACCCCGATCCGGCTGCCCGAGGCCTCGAAACGGGTTTCGATTACCCCGTTGTAGTAGGACTGGCGCTGGCTGTACCCGGCGGGCCGGGTAAAGTCGTCCTGCCAGTATATGCTCGCTAACGGCATCAGGTAGTCCGCCCCGCAATGCCCCCGGATGTAGTGGCCGAGATGCGTGAATTGCGTCTTCCCGTACTTATCCTCCACGCCCCGGCGACCCGGACCGGCATGCAACCCGAATTGGGAGTAACACCCCCCGAACCGCCCGTTGCCCTGGTACAGGGGCACGGCCCCGTCGGGCTCGTACGCCGTCCGGACCACATCGCACTCCGCCACCGCCTGCCTGCGGCCGTCCGGAGCGCCGCAGGCAAACAACAGCAGGGCCAATCCCGCCAGGCCCAACAACCGGCTAATCATAGGTCACGATCTTTACCGGACCGGTAAGGCCCGAGGGAAACAATTCGCTCTCCTTGTTCCACGGCACGGGGAAGACCACGTTGTCCGCCGGATTGTCGCTCATCTGCATCTTGTCGCGGTCGACCTTGCCGAACGCGTACCATGTTTTCGGCTCCACGCCGGGCTGGCAATCGCCCACCAAACGGTTCCACCAGGTGTTGGTTACCTCCACGGCGAGGGTGTTCTCCCCATCGGCCAGCAAGCCTGTTATCTCCGTGCGGTAGGGGTAACGCCACAGCGTGGCGGTCCGGTGTCCGTTGACCACGACCGTCGCCATGGTCTCCACCCGGCCCAGGTCGAGCAGGTAGCGGCGTCGGGCCTCGGGCTTGAAATCGAACGTTCGGGTGTAGACGGCGGTGCCGCTGTAATATTTAATGCCCGGATCGGCATGGGCGGTCCAATCGGCCAGCGACTCGAAATCGGCCGACCGGGGCGCATCCATGGCCGGATCGAATGCCACTTTCCAACTTCCTTCCAGGGTTGCCGCATCCCGCATTTCGGGGAAATTCATCCCTTCCAGACCCTTTTGACAGGGATTTCGGAAGACCACGAACCAGGAGTCCGACGGGGCGAAATACATCGGGACATAGGTACGACCGTTCTCGATGCGGTACTCGGGCAGCGGGCGCATCTCCCCGCTTACCGCATCCCACAGCTCGGGCTGCATCCCCTCCACGCGGAACGAAAGCTCGCCCCTTATTGTGTCGAGGCTCTGGCTCGCCAAAAAATAGGCGTGGCTGCCCTGTGCAAGGCGGTGGGTAAACACCAGCCCGGCGGGCAACTCCACGTCGGGGGTTACCTCCATGCGGGCGAACGCCTCTTCGAGCGAAATCCCGTGGAATATGCGCCCGCGCCCGAAGCGGTTTTCGGTAACGCTCTCCCCGTCGATCCCGCCCCACGCTTCGAGGGCCGTAGCGGCCACAAGTTCATCGCACGCCGGATAGCCCTGCATGCTGGGCGAGGATTCGGGCCTCGGGCCAACCACCGTGGCCCCGTCGCGCACCAGTCGGGTAATCTTCTCCGCGATTTCGGGACGCATCTTGACCTTTTCGGGCAGCACCAGAACGCGGTAGCGCGGCCCCGTGCTCAACACGATCTCGCCCTTCCCGACCGACGCGTAGCGCAGCAGCGCCTCGGCGTTGATGTAGTCGTAGCTGTGCCCTGCGGGGAGTTCAGGGGTCAATTCGACGGCCATGATGGGCGTCTCCTCGCCGATGTAGTATGCCACATCAGCCACATGGCGGCCTTGTTGCAGCAGGGCCGACGAACGGCGGATGTAGTCGACGTAGGAGCCCATCTTCCCAAACCAGGTGGAGTGGCGGTTGAAGTCGGTGCCGAACCACGCGCTCATACCCGGCTTGCGCTCGTCGGGCTGGTGGAGGTAGACGTGCAGCACCACGTGGTTGATCCCGCACGCCCAGGAGAAATCGCCGTTGTATTTCAGGTCGCGCGGCATATTGACGAAGGTGTGGCTCGATGTGAAGGACTCGGCCGAGATCGGCCCCATGCCGTAGATATGCGCCGTCGATGTGGCGATGCGGCACTCCCGTTCGTGGGTAAAGCGCGTCCCGGACGCGTTGCGGTTGCCCGTCCAGAACTCGCCCGCCACCCGGTCGGCCGCGCCGCCGTAGTTGAGGAACTCGGCCGGGAAACCCCAGTGGCCGTAGTTCTCGATCCAGAGTTTAAGCCCGTTCTGGGCGCACTTTTCCTGCATCCCGCCCACGAAGTTTTGGGCGATCATATCGGCCACCAGACGGCGCATATCCCACAAAAAGCGCTCCGAGAGCTCCGCGCTGCCCACCACGCGCCCGCGAAGCACGGGCAGCCACGGGACGGGATCGTAACCGTATTGTTCGACGAAACGCTCCGTCATCCCGTCCGTCCAGTTCTGCGAGCCCTGCTCGTAGCTGTCGGCCACGATGTGGCTCAAGGCCTTGCGCTCTTCGGCCGGCATACGCCGCAGCAGCTCCCCGACGTAGGAGTCGAAGTGTTGCTGGGCATACTCCCGGTTCATCTTGTCCACCTCATACCCCTCGGCTACGGGGGTAACGGGCGTGTTCTTCGCCCCGGTGGTCAACGCCAGGGTGCGCTGCACGATCCACTCCCCTTCGGGTGCGTCCCACTCCAGCACGCCGTCCGCGTCGACCCGGCTGGTGAGGTCGATCACCGAGGCGGGATCGACCGTAAAGCCGGGATCTTCCGGCTCGGCCGAGGGCCCCCACTCGTAGGAATCGGGCTGCACGTCGGGGTAAGGATAGAGTTTGGCGAGCTGCTTCTCGGCCGCGTAGGAGATGCGCGCCCCGGCGCCCAGCTTCGCCTCGGCGATGCGTCCCAGCACGTCCGTCGGTTTCTCGAGTTTGAGCTTTCCCTGCGTGAAGACCAAACGGTAAGCCTTCGAGCTGACCACCGGAAAGGCTTCGGCAATGGGTGCGAACACCTCGGGGCCGATGGTCCGGTAGAGGGTCGCCCTGTCGATCCTGTGGGTGGCTGCCGTGGTCCATTGGCCCTCGGCGTTTTGGTATTGGAGCTCCAGGACGGCGCTCATGGGCAGGTCGGCGGGCATCAGCTCGATGCTGCGCGCATTGAAAGGCTCCCCGGCGTAGATCTCCACGCTGGCCGGATAAGAGACGATATCGGCGCAGGTTTTAGGATCGCGGTCGAATAGCGCACCGGGGTTCCGTATCCCCTGCGTATGCCCGATGCGGACGGGACGGTCGTTGACCAGCGTGTTGTCGTGCGCCGGGGCGGGGTATGCCTGTACGGAGACGGTATTGAATTGCTCCCCGGGCTGCTCGAGCTGTACCGACACGTGTCCTGCTCCGCTTACCCGGGTTTCGGAGGTGTGCAGGTAGTGCATCGACTCCTCCCAGCCGATCCACGGGCCGCCCGCCTGGCTCCATCCGGGGCAGTTGAACAGCCCGATCTTGATCCCGACCCGCTCGGCCTCCCTGATGGCGTGCTCCACGCACCCCCACCACTCCTCGCTCAGGGCTTCGACGGTGCCGTAGCTCGCCGAGGGGTCCTTTACGTTGCCGATCAGCGCCTCGCCGATCCCGACTTCGGCCATCGCCTCCAGGTCGCGTGTGATGCCCTCTTTGGAGATGTTGTCGTTGAGCCAATACCAGTAGACCCACGGTTTGGCCGACTCGGGCGGGGAGAGGAAAGCCTTCTCCATCTCCGCCCCGCCGCGTGAAGCTCCCCCGCCGCAGGAGGCCAGCAGCCACGCCGCGGCAATGATCATCGTTTTTTTCATCGTCTTATTTTTCAACTACCCACTCGCAGCTATCGCTCAATACCGCCTTCCCGGCGCGGGCCTCCACCCGGATCCGGTTGACGCCCGCAGAGAGTTCCACGCCCGGCCACACGATGCGGCACATCCCGTCGCGCACGGCTTTGCCGACCTTCACGCCGTTGATGTAGAGCGTTGCCTCGGGCGCGTTGCAGTAGACCTTCACGTCGGTCACCGCCTCCTTGCGGGGGGTGAAACGGCGCGAGGCGATGTGGACCATCGGCTCGGGGTTCCAGTTGGCCTTGTAGAAATAAAAGGCGTCCTTTTTTACCGACCGGTCGTAAGTGACCAAACCTTTGTCGTTGATCCCGAAGGAGTCGCCCTCGTTTTTGACCGACGAGGTAAAATCGGCGAAGTTCCAGATGTATTTCCCCCACACGAACCGGCGCTGCGACAGCTCCTTCCAGTTGCCCTCGTGGCACATGGCCTGCCACTCCTCGGGGTGCCATTTGCTCTCGGGCTTCGCCTTTTTGACGGGCCACTCGTGGTGCAGGGCGCTGGCCCCCGCGCCGTATTCGGCCACGCAGACCGGCATGTTTGGATGGATCCTGTGCATCTCGTCCATAAACGGCCCCAGGTCTTGGGGCGCGCCCTCGTACCAGCCGAAATACTTGTTCCAGCCGATCAGGTCGGCCGTCCCCTTGTAAACGTCCTCCTTCATAAAGGTGGCGAAGACGGTCAGCCGCGACGGGTCCTCCGTCTTGGCCAGTTCGTTCAATCCGTAGACCAGCGGGCGCGGATCGCCGTAGTTGAAATTCAGCTCGTTGAAAAGGCCCCAGAAACAGACCGACGGGTGGTTGAAATTCTGGCGGATCATCTCTTTGACCGACGTCTCGAGGTGCTCCCGGAATCCCTCGCCCGGCAAAAAGCCGGGGCCGAGGAAGCCGCCCGGACCCACGAAGGGAATCTCAGTCCAGAGCACCAGCCCGAGGCTGTCGCTCAAATCGTAGGCCGGTTTGCCGTGGGGGTAGTGGGCCAGCCTGAGGGAGGTGGCACCCGATTCGGCCACCAGGTCGAAATCCCTGCGGTAATCCTCCATGCGCAGGGCCGAACCGCGCCCGTTTACGTCCTCGTGCCGGCCGAAGCCGTAGAGGTCGAGGTAGCGCCCATTCAAAAAGAAGCCCTTGTCGGGATCGACCCGGAAGTAGCGGAATCCGGTCTTCTGCACCACCCTGTCGACCACCGTGCCGTCTTTGAGCAGCTCCACCTCCACGGTGTAGAGGTAGGGGTTGCTCTTTCCGTTCCACAGCACGGGATCGCTGAGCAACATCGGTTGGCGGGCCTGCTGCGCCTGGCCGCCCACGCCCGACTGGATCGAGGCGACGACTTTGCCCTGCGCGTCGAGCACCTGGGTGCGCACCTGCAAATCGCCCTGGCCGCGCCCGAGCGAAAGGCAGGTCACGACCTCGATGGCGGCCTGCTTTTCGCTGACGCTTTGCTGCCGGATGTAGACGCCCGGCGAGGCGTAGTCCAAAGGCGAGATGCAATCCCGGTCCGTGAGGATCAACTCCACCGGACGGTGGATCCCGCCCAGGATATTGAAGTCCCCGACCAACGGAGCCACGTCGGTGCGGTAGCTATTGTTTACAAATACCTCGATCTGGTTGGCACCTTGCATAACAAGGTTGCTGACCTCGAAACAAAAGGCCGTGTAACCGCCCTTGTGCTCCCCCGCGAAGTTGCGGTTCACATAGACCGTAGCCACGGAATTAACCCCTTCGAAGCGCAGGAAAACCCGTTTGCCCAGCGCCTCGGGGCCAAGGTCGAGTGTGCGCTTGTAGTTCATCGCCGTGCGCAGATAATCCTTGTGCTCAAGCACGTCCGCCGCATTCCACGTGTGCGGCAGGGTAACCGCTTTGCCCTCGGGCGCCCTACCACCGGTGTTCAGGGCGGGAGATACCGTCCAATTATCGTTCAAATAGGTAGTTACGCGTGCCGTCGAAGGCAAAACGCACAGCGCCGCAAACGCCGCCACCAATACATTCGTTATTTTCATATCCATCTGGTTTTAAAAACGTCTGAACATCTTTTCTTCCCCACCGTACACAAATTTAATCAAATCCGTGTAGCGGTTCACAACCAGCCGCGCCGAAGTGGGCCCCGACATGGGCTGCCCCCCGATGGTGCAGTTCTCGAACAGGACGTTGGTTACCCGGTTGTCGGGGCTGTGGCCCCAGATGAGCATGGGCATGTCGCCGCGCGCCCAATGCACGTCCCGGAAGGTTACCCCGTCGACCTTGCCCGGCTCCATGTTGACGTATTGCGCGCCGTTGGTCACGCTCAGTTCCAGGTTTTTATAGTCCACGTCGGAACCTATGCGGCAACGCTCGAAGAGGATGTTGGTAATCGGGCCGGGGCCGTCGCAGATCACGCTGAACGGAGCCTTGCCGCCCGTGGGGCTGGGCCCGTGGCAGGCGATGACGCGGCAGTCGCTGATCGTGACCGAGTCGATGGCGCTCCTCGCCTCGTAGCCCACGATTACCCCGTCGCTCGACGCGAAACCGTTGAACGTGCAGTTGCCGATCGAGATATTTTTCGAGGGGGCGTTGCGCCCGGTCTTGACCGAGATGCAGTCGTCCGTGCTGCGGATGTAGCACCCCGATATGTTTACGTCGTTGCACGAGACCACATCGATGCCGTCGTTGTTCGCGCCGAAGCCGAGTATCTTCAGGTCACTGAGCGTCAAGTTGTTCGAAAGTTGGGGGACGCACATCCAGCCCCCCTTCGAGCTGCGCAGCATCAGGCCCCGTACCTCGATGTCCGAGGAGTCGTCAATGGTCAGCACGCGGCCTGCGTCGCCCTGGGTGGCGTCGACCAGCCCGTTGCCCAGCACCTTGACCCCGGTGCACTTTTCGATAACGACCTTGCCGTAGACGATGGCTCCGGCGGCGATGTAGATCGTCTCGCCCGATTGGGCTGTAATATCGCCCCGGTGGATGCCGGGACCGAAATAACGCACGTTGTCCGCGTTCTTCTTGGTTGCAGGACGGGCGATGAGCTTCTCGGCGATCAGCAGCAACGGGGGGTATTCGTCGATTTGGAGTTGCAGGTACTGCCCTGCCGAAAGGCTCACGGTAATCTTGTCGGAGCCCACACCGAGGGGCGGGGCGGCGACGCCTTCAGGCTCCGCCTTGCACGATTTCGAGGGGGTGGGCAGGGCGATCTCCACGGCGGTAGCCCCTTCGCCCGCGTCGAAACGGGCGATGGCCACACGTTGCACGTCGCCCAGGTAGATGCCTACGCGCTGGATGAAGTTGACCTCGCGGGGGGTAATCTCCGGCGCCTTGGGGGTCGGCACTTCGAAAAGTTCGGTAAAGACCTCCTGGCCGTTGACCTTGACGTTGAAATCGGGGCTCGGCTTGAGCGCCGTGCCGTAAGAGGCGTAGAGGTCGGCAGGGGGTGCGGGGGCAGCGGCGTGCAGCGTCCCCACGGATAGAAGGAGGGCGGCCGCGGCAAAGAGAAACGCTGGGGAAAAGGCGGGGAAAAATATCTGATTTTTCATGATGATTTGGGGTATAGCGGTCCGGGCGCGGGACGTAAAAGCGCGGCCAAGAATTCCGGCCGCGCTTTTGTCCCGGCAACCCGATCGGTTATCGGGGAAAAACTGTTACCTGAAGCGGATGTTGGAGGTAAACTCGTTGATGTTCGGTACCATGTAGGTCGTGTAGTAGGTCGAGGTGGCGGTCAGGGGCAGGCCGCCTACCGTGCAGCCGTCGAACAGGATATCGCTCACAGTGTGGTCGGCCGAGTGGCCTTCGATGCGGATGGGCTTGATGGCGTTCTCCCACTGGATGTTCTTCAGGGTTATGCCGCTGATGCTGCCCGGCTGTCCGCGGTAGCTGCCCTGAAGGTAGGCCGTGCCGTCGGTCACGATCAAGTTCAGGTTGTTCTCGTAGACCTTGTTCTCGACGCGGATGTTCTCGAAGGTAATGTCCTTGATCGGGCCGGGGCCGTCGCAGGCTACCGAGAATCCCGCGTGACCGTGGCCGAGCATACTCGAACCGCGCCCGCCGAGGATGTCACAGTTCTTGACCGTTACCTTATTGAGCTGGCCCTTGCACTCGTATCCGGCCACAAAGCCGTCACTCGAGGCCACGCCGTACATGGTGCAGTTCTCCACGTTGACGGTAATATCGGCGGTGCCGGCCTCCGCTTTGAGCGTGATGCAGTCGTCGGTCGAGCGGATAAAGCTGTTTTTGATGTTGAGGCTTTTCGAGCCCTGGGACGGGATTCCGTCGTTGTTGGCGCCGTAGCCTGTGATCTTCACGTTGTCGAAGGTGGTGTGCACCGAGGAGAAGACGTAGCACATCCAGCCCCGGGTCGCCGTGCGCATATGCAGGTCTTTGATGTTGATACCCTGGCTGTAATGCATTTTGATCACGTTGTAAGCCCCGGCCATGCTGGTCGCGTCGAGGATGCCCCGCCCGTGCAACACGCCTCCGCCCGAGGAGATGCTGTTGAACTCGATGTAACCGTGTACCGCCGCGCCGGCCTCGATGTAGACGTTGCGCTTGGTGTCGCCCTGGACGATCTTCAACGGCTCGGTCAGCGTGTAGATCTGTCCGGCGGCGAAGTAGTGGTAGGTCGGGTCGTTGGGGTCGGGCTTGGTGCCTTCGGCCTCCGGCTCGTCGGCGAAGATGTAGAGCTCGGGCAGGCCCGGGATCTCGACGTAGAGCTTATCAGCCTTGGCAATGTCGAAGGTCACTTTCTTTGTGCCGATGCCCGAAACGGCGATGTTGCGGGACTTGGGGTGTACGATGCACTCGGAGATATTCTCCTGCGTCTCGATCTCGATGCGCGTTCCGCCGTCGGTTTCGAAACGGGCGAAGGCTGTCCTCTGGGTGCCCATATAACCGCTCACTTTATTCCGGAAATCCTCCTCGCCGCTCTTGTAAGGCGCGGTAGGCAGGGGCACCTCGTATTTTTCCACCCAGATAGCCGTACCGTTGGCTTTGACCGTGAAATCGGTGCTGGTCAGCAGGCCCGGGACGGCCGGGTAGGCCACCACCACGCCGTCGGGAAGGATCGGCTCGTCATCGCCGCCCTCGTCGCCGCCCTCGTCGGGATCGGGTTTCTTATTGGGGTCGACCAATTCATCCGGCTCTTCGTTGCCGCTGCAACCGGTAAGCGTTAAGGATGCGGGTACGGCCAGGCAAAGGGCCAGTATGAAATAAAGTCTTACAAAAATGTTAGCTTTCATGGTTTTAGGTTTTTGAGATTAAGGGTTTTACAGCAAGGGGATGATTTCGGTGTCGGTGGCTCCCGGATACCCGTAGGCCTGCCCCAGGGGTGCCCCCTTGTTGGCGTCGATGGCCGATTGGGGCATGGGGTACCATTGGTGGAAATCGCGGACCGTGGTGCGGGTCTCCTCCCGGATGGCGTACTCCTTCACGCGGCGGTAGAGGGTTCCGGTGCGCGACAGGGTCTTGCGCCGGGGCTCCTCGATCATCAGTTCGCGGGCGCGCTCGTCGAGGATGTAGTCGATGGTTACCTGATCCTTTGTACAGGGTTTGGCGTTGGCGCGGCCCCTTACTTCGTTGATGTCGTCGGCGGCCAGTTGCAGGTTGGCGTCCCCGCCCTTTTTCATGTAGGCCTCCGCGCGCAAAAGGTAGGTTTCAGCCAGGCGCATGACCGGGTAGTCCTTGTAGGTGCGGCCGATGGTCGCCCCTCCCTTGGCCAGCCCCTCCACTTTGCGCCAGCGCGGGAAGAGGACGTACATCGAGTCGTACTTGAAGCTCTCCGACCAGTCGGGGACCTTCTGCCCCTTGTAGTCGCCGTTGTTGAAGTACCATTCGCGGCGGATGTTGTACTTCGAGTTGCGCATATCGTTCCAGTCGTCCTTCCAGATGTCGTAGTTGGCGTAGTTGGACATCCGGATCCAGCCAGTCGAGCGGCCCAGGCTGTCGCAAACCGCCATGCCTGCCCCACCGGCGGGATCTTTCAAATCGAAATAACGGCATCCGAAGGCGCGGATCCAGATGTTGCCCGAGGCTTTGCCGCCGCCCCCCGGGGTGTCATACTCGACCTGGTAGCAGAAGATCATCTCCTTGTTGCCCGAAGAGCGTGACTGGTTACCGTCCAAAAACAGGTCGGAGAAGGGGTCGCCGGGCAGGGTCTTCTGGCTGCCGAAACGGGTCTTCATCAATTCGTAGTGCGGGGATTCGATCACTTCACTCGCCGTTTCGATGGCCAGGTCGTACTCCTCGAGGCAGATGTAGACCTCGGTCAAAAGGTGCTGCGCGGCCGCTTTGGTCACGCGGCCGTCGGCGGACGCCTGCTCGGGAAGCCACTGGGCGGCGAATTTCAGATCGTCGCGGATCATCTCGAACGTCTCCTTGCGTCCCGCCCTCACGAAGTCATCCTTCGGGGTGCGGATCGCCTCGTTCACGACCGGGATGCGGCCGTAGATGTTTACCAGGAAGTTGTGGGCGTAGGCGCGGAAAAATTTCGCCTCGGCGATGTAGAAGTTCTTCTGGGCCTCGTCCTTCCACGCCACGGGGTTGCGCTCGGCGGCGGCAATGATCGTATTGGCCCTCGGCAAGACGTTCAGGTAGGCCCAATGCCAGTAGAAAAGGGCGTTGTTGGTGTTGGGCGTGATCGAGGTCAGCACGTTCTTGCTCTCGGACAAAGCCGGGTCGCCGATGGTGGCGATGTCGGTGCCCACGTGCATATGGAACGGGGTGGTCGAGTCGGTAAATTGGTCTCGGGCCGCGGCGTGCAGCGCCGCGATGGCGCTCTCGAATCCCACCACGTTGGAAAGGGCGGCGTAATCGGGGTCCATGAAGTCGGGGTTTTCGTCCAAAAAAGATTCAGAACAACCCGACACCAAAACCGTTACGGCCATCAACGGGCGCAACACGATGTTTCTTATATTAAGGTTCATGGTTTGTTGTGTATTTAGGTTAGAAACTGAAGTTGAGGCCGAGGATGAAGGTGCGCGGCACGGGGAAGCCCCCCGGCTCGGCTCCCGTCTCGGGATCGAATCCCAGCCAGTCGGTCCAGGTGTAGAGGTTCTTGGCCGAGGCGTAGACCTTCAATCCGGCCATGCCCCACTTCTGCATGAGCTTCCTGTTGAAGGTGTAGGAGAGCGACACGTCCTGGATGCGGATAAAGTCGCGGTTGAGGTAGAACCTGTGGTTCAGGGGGTTGTTGTAGGTCAGCGAGGGACGGGTGTTGGACTTGTTCTGCTCGGTCCAGTAGCCCACGTCGAGCATGTTGATCGGCTTGCCCGGGTTGTAGGGCAGGATGCGGTTGAAGATACTGGTCCAGCCGTGGGTGGCGTTGACAAAGACGTACAACGACCAGTCGCCGTAGGTAAAAGTGTTGCTCATGCCCCAGCGGAATTTGGGCTCCTTCTGCCCGATGACCCTCTTGTCGGTGGCCACGGCGCTCTTGGTCGGGTCGTCCGAAGCGGTCTTCACGCGCACGAAGCCCGGGCTGTAACCCGCAGGCATGGGGTCGCCCACCTGGTAGATGCCGTCGAACACGTAGTCGTACTCCACGTGCACGGGCTGGCCGATGAACCACTTGTTGGCGATGTCGTCGTCCTCCTTGCCGTCATTGTTGGCGTCCAGGCCGTAGAGCTTGTCGATGCGGTTCTTGTTGTAGGTAAAGGTACCCCCCGTCCTCCAGGAGAACTTGCCCGAGGAGATATTGAGGGAGTTGAGCGTGACCTCGACGCCCTTGTTGCTCGTCTGGCCGAGGTTGGTCCAGATCTGGCCGAAGCCCGTCATGTTGGGCAACGACTTTTGCAGCAGCAGGTCGTGGGTCTTGGTGTCGTAGTACTCGACCGTACCCGAAAGCCGGTTCTTGAAGAGCTGGAAATCGACCGCGACGTTGGCCGAGGTGGTGGTCTCCCACTTCAGGTCGGGGTTGCCCATCGCCGAAGGATAGATACCGATGACCGACTTGCCGCCGTCGCCGAAGACGTATTTCGTGGTTTCAGACTTGGAAAGGGTCCCGTAGGGCTCGATCGCCTGGTTGCCGATCTGGCCGTAGGAGAGCCTGAGTTTAAGCATACCGAGCCACTTGATCCCTTTCATAAAGCTCTCTTCCGAGGCCATCCACGCAAAAGCGGCCGAAGGGAAAGTCGAGTACTTGTTTCCCGGGCCGAAGACCGACGAGCCGTCGCGGCGGACCGTACCGGTAAGCATGTAACGATCCTTGAAGCGGTAGTTCAGGCGGGCCATCATGGAGACCTCGTTGCGCGTGGAGGCGCTCGAGGAGACGGTCTGCGTCTCGCCGATCTGCAGGGAGTTCCATCCCAGCGCGTCGTTGAAATAGTCGCTGCTGTTGGCGGTCGTGGCGTTCCGGTTGAAGGAACTCGCACCGTACATGAGCGTTACGCCCACATAGTGCTTTTTGTTGAAGGTATGCGAATAGTCCAGGATGTTCTCCAGCACCCAGTCGAAATACTCGGAGTGGGACTTGGAGCCCGCCCCCTTGTCGTTCTTGCCCTGCTCGGTGTAGATCGGGTTCATCGAGAAGGTGTGGTTCCACCGAAAGCTCGGCGAGTAGTTCAGCCGGTAGGTCAGGCCCGGAAGAAAAGGCGCGTCGACCACGGCGAAGATATTAGAAAACAGGTTGTTGTATAGGTTCTCCGCATCGCGCGTCAGGGTAACGAACATGGGGTTGGAGACGAGCGAGTCGTCGACCGGGTAGAGTTTCGGGTTGCTCTTATCGTCGTCGATGTAGAGTTGCGCGAAGGGGCTCATGAAGTGCACCTGCGACATATCCGGGACGATGCCGTTCTTGGTGCGGCGCGCGAACTGCGAGTTCACGCCCAGAGAGAACCAGTCCGTGACCTTGGTCTCGAGGTTGGCGCGCATGGCGATCCTGTTGGCGTTGTCGTTGTAGACCAGCCCGTTCTCCTGGGAGTACATCCCCGAGATAAAGTAGGACGTCGAGGGGGTGGAGCCCGATACGCTCACGCTGTAATTCTGGACGTAGCCGGTTTGCGACACCTCCTTGTAGGGATTGATCGTCTTGCCGCGCAGGTAATTGGCCTTTTCAGAGTCCGACAGGTAGTATTCGATGTCCTCGGGATAGGCGTCCTGGCCGTTCTGGTAGCGGTAGTCGAGCGTCTTTTGCAAGTACTGGGTCGGGCTGAGCAGCTCGGGCGTGTAGGACCAGTCCATAAAGCCGGCCGTCAGATCGAACTTGACCGTGGGCTTGCTCTCCCCGCCGCGGTGGGTCTCGATCAGGATCACGCCGTTGGCCGCGCGCGATCCGTAGATCGCCGCCGAGGAGGCGTCCTTCAACACCTGCATCTCCTTCACGTCGTTCGGGTTGATGTCATTCAAACTGCCGTTGAACGTGATGCCGTCGACAATAAGCAAAGGGGCGTTGCCCGCCGAAATGGAACGCGTGCCGCGCACCAGGATCGTGCCCCCCTCGCCGGGACGGCCCGAGTCGGTAAACTGCACGCCCGCCACCGTGCCCCGGAGGGCCTGGCCGATGTTCAGGTTGGCCGTGACCGAGTTGGCTTCCAGGTTGGCGTTGGCGATGGCCCCCGTCACAAAACGCTTCGACTCGCGCCCGTAGCCCACCACGATCACGTCGTCGACCGTGTGGGTCTGCTCCTCGAGCTCGACGTCGATGGTGGTCTTGACGCCCAGCAGGATCTCCTTGGGCTGGTAGCCCAAAAAACTGACCACCAGCACCGAGCCCTGCTCGCATTGGATCGAGAATTTGCCGGCGGCGTTGGTGGTTACCCCGCGGGTCGTGCCCTTGACGACCACCAGCGCGCCCTGCAAGGGTTCGCCTTTGCTGTCGAGGATCGTGCCGGTGTAGTTCGCGGCGGGCTGCTTTTTGGGCGCGGGGACGATAATGATCTGCATGCCGCGCAGGCGGTAGGTGGCGTCCGTATCCCTGAGGATGAAAGCGAGCGTCTCGCCCAGGGCCTTGCCCGAGATGTCGGTCGAAACGACTTTGTTCACATCGACCACAACGTCGTTGTAGGCGATGGTCATGTCGGTTTGCTTCTCGATCTCTGAGAATGCCTGGCGCAAAGACATCTGTTTGGTGGAGAAGGCGATCCCCCTGGATTGCGCCTGGAGGTCGGGGACGCCGAAAGTAAAGACAAGGAGAATCCATGCCCAAAGCAAAGATTTACCCTTGACTTTGGTGTTTTTGTTAATAAAAGTCATATTTTTGCGGTTAGTATTTCAGTGAATGTTTATTTTCTTTCCTGGTAAGGTTTGAATCTGCCATTCATTGATTCCGATCGGGACACAGCCGGCTGCAGACCGGTTGTTCCCGATTTTTTTCCATAGGCAATCGGGGTTAGGTTCGACTTTGGTTATCTATTTGATGTATATCGTCTTCTCTTCGATCGTGTACCTCATTCCGGGCATCAGCTCCTTCAACACCCCCATAAACTCCTGCAGCGTCTCCCCGTGCAGGAACTTCGCGGTAACGCGCATATCGTCGTAGCGGTCCGATGCGAGGTAGACCTTCGCGCCGTACTTGCGCTCCACGGCGCGCAGCACCTCGTGGATGGTAAAACCGTCCAGCATCAGGTAGCCGTTCTCCCATCCGAACGCGTCCCGGGTGTCGACCGTGCGCTGCTCCGCGTAGAGGTTTTCACGGTGGTAGACCACTTGCTGGCCGGGCGTGAGCACGAAATCGCCCTGCGGGGCCGTGGGTATGCTGACCTTCACGCTGCCGCTTTTCAGCGTAACGGACGAGTACTGGTCGTCGGCGTAGGCCGAGACGTTGAATACCGTGCCCAGCACCTCGACCGTCATATCCGAGGTTGACACCACAAAGGGATGCCTGGCATCGCGCCTGACATCGAAGCTGGCCTGGCCCAACAAAAAGATCTCCCGGGTGTCGCCCGAGAAGGTTTCAGGATAGATGATCACGCTGCCCGCGTTCAGCCTGACACTCGAGGAGTCGGGCAGGATCACGGTGCGCATCTCCCCGTTGGGCGCATAGCACCTGGCCAGGACTTGCTGGGGGCGGTGGTCCATGTAGATATAAACGGTCGTCGCCGAGACCAGAGGCAGCAGCACCGCGGCGGCCACCGAAGCGATCCTACGGGCAAGCCTGCGGCCGCGGGGCGGCGCGGTTTTGGCCGACACACGTTGCCAATCGCGGTACGACCCCGTCAGCAAAGGCTCGGTGGCGGCCCGGTCCCAAAGCTCCGCCAGGGCCTCCTCCTTCTGTCGCTCGTCGACGGGGGCGGTAAACCATTCGTTGAAACGTTTCTGCTCGCGCTTGGCGTACCGGCCGCGGGCATAACGAAAAATAATCCACTTTGCGTTTGACATAACTGGTCGTTCTTTACATATGACGAAGCCCGGCCCCGATACACCTATCCGGGCGGAAAAATTTTTATAAAAAAGTTCGGATTTATTGTTTGGATTAGAATCCGAGGGCGTAGGCGATGGCGATCAGGGCGGGCAAGAGTTTGCGGATATCCCTGAGCGCAGCGTTCAGGTGGTTCTCAACGGTTTTTTTGGAGATGTTCAACTGCTGCGCGATCTCCTCGTTGCGCAGGCCCTGGTAGCGGCTCATCTCGAAGACGCGGCGGCGCGCCTCGGGCATCTGGGTAACGATATCACGGATGATATGCTCGCTCTCGCGGGCGATGAACTCCTCCTCGAACGCGGTATAGCTCTGCTGCCTGGCCGAGTAGGCAAGGGTATGGGCCGAGCGCGCGGTCTGGCTCCGGATATGGTCCTTGACGGCATTGCGGGCGATCTGGTAGAGGTAGGAGTCGAAGGAGCGCACCAAAGGCAGGGATTCGCGGTAGGTCCAGACCTTGATGAAGACCTCCTGGGTCAGGTCGGCGGCCTGCTCGCCGTCTTTGACCAGATAGGATATGTAACGGCTGACTTGCCCATGGTACCTTATAAATACCCGGTAAAAAGCGGCATGGTCGCCGCTGGCTATTTGCTCTAAGTCCTGCCTGTCAGTCATAAGTCATCAGGCCTCCCCGGTAAGGAAAGTCGAACAAATATATCAATAATTATTTACGAACGGCTTATATCCTCGATATTTATCGGGCACGGGCTCATGGTCGTTATCGTCTATAATAATTGAGTCGCAAAGAGAAATGAAAATCCGGCATGATCATATCATGGCATAAAAGGCGGGATTACGCCCGGTTCGAATGTTCAATCCACCCGGCTGTACTCGAAAAAATCGATGTCTACATATCCGCCCGCGGTTTGGGTCGCGTAGTTGAATATGGCCAGGCGGTTGCCCATAAAGTGGTCGAGGTTGTACACCATATGGAACCGCGAACCGATCCCTGTCCAGTTCGTATGGTCGGGGCTGTAAAAGAACAGCGCGTCGTCGGTGTTGAAATCGCAATCCACGCGCAGGAAAACGCTCTCGCCGGCCAGCTCCCGGCGCTCCTTTTCCTCTCCCCTGTCGGTCATGACAAGGTATTTTTTATCGCCCTGCGCAACGATGGAGAGCAATCCCGGTTGGGCGCAAAATGCCCCCAGCCCGGCATGGTCGCCGTCCCGCATATTGGAGACATCCACAGAGACCACCGCGCTGCACTTCGGCCCTTCGGTGCGCTGGGAGAGCGTGTTACGCGCTTCGAATATGGAGTCGACCACCTTGCCCGTCCTCAGGCGCATGTATCCCGGACGCTCCGTGAGCGACCAGAGCGCGGTGTCGGGATTGTGGTTCCACTGCCAGTTCAGGGCCAGTCTGCCCGAACTGAAATCGTCGCTTACGACAAGGGGCGTCACGGGGAAATCGCCCCGGACGGGAACATCCATAACCACGGGGACCCGTCCGCCGGCATCCCCCAATACGGGCCAGCCCTCCTCCCATCGGCACGGCGTCAATACCGGGACGCGTCCCACCGCGCCGCGGTCCTGGAACACGAAGCCGTACCAGCGGCCATCCTCCGTGTCCACGACGGCTCCCTGCGCCAGGCCGCCTCCGCGGCCGTCGAGCGTATCGGAAAGGATTACCTTCGATTCATAAGGTCCTCCTATGCTATCGGAGCGGAAGCACAACTGGGTGCGGATGCCTCCCTTGGGCCACCAGATAACGAAAGCGTAATATTTCCCGTCGATCCGGTAGAGGTGCGTGCCCTCGAAAAGCCCCGGGAATCCCATCTCCGGGCCGTCGAGGATGACCTTGTCCAGACCGCCGGGCTTCTCCTTCGACAGATCGCCCGCGAACTCCGTAATACGGATCCGGCCCGATCCCCAGGCCAGGTACACCCTTCCGTCGTCGTCGAACAACAGCGAAGCGTCGTGGTACAGCCTGTCCAACTCCATGACCTTCGTCCACTTCCCGGCAGGGTCTTTGGCGGAAAAAAGGTAGGACTTCGCGGGCTTGTTGGTCGCGAAGAAGACATAGAACGTATCGTTGTGCCGGCGCAACGAAGCGGCCCACGGGCCCTTGCCGTACACATCGTCCCCGTCCAGGTCGTATCCGGGCCCGTCTTTCAGCCCGTCGACGACATAGCTTATTATCTCCCAGTCGACAAGGTTTTTCGACCTCATGATGGGCACGCCGGGCATCAGGTGCATGGTTGTGCTGACCATGTAAAAATCGCTGCCAACACGTATGATATCCGGATCCGGCACGTCGGCATGGATCACGGGATTCCTGAATTCGTTTTCCGGGGCCGGTCCGGACCGGCTCCCCCAACACGAAAGCAGGATGCCGCAAACGACAAGGGCAAGGAGGGGAGGAAATTTTGTCATCTATTCTGAAAACATCCAGTAATCGAAATACATCAAATGCCCCGGGGCCTTTCCCCTGACCACGAAGCAGAGGTCATGGACGCCCCTGAGCGGCGGGATATCCACGGAGACAAGCTCCCAGCGGTTATCGCCTCCCGTACGGGGGACCTTCAGCGTAGCGATCAACTCCCCCGACGGGCCGCCTGTACGCACCTCCAGCGTGATGGGGCTGTTGTGCGTTGTGCCCATCCTGGCCGTCAACCTGCGCGCGCCCTTCTCCCCGAAATCGACGCCCAGCACCGATGTATAACTTCCGTCGCGGGATGCGGTCACAAAAACACCGACCTTGTCGTTTTGCGAGGATTTGAACCCCTCCGACCAGGCTATAGTTTCAGCCTCGTTCTTTCGGTAGGGATTGACCGCGGCCAAGCCCTTGGCCGGGCCGTCGGTCATTTTCATCTGCCGGATGGTCCCGTCGGGGTTGAACTTCAGTTCGTCCACGCACACCGAGCGCGTGAATCCGCTCCCGCCGGGCAACCCGGCATCGTGATAGAACAGGTAGGTCTTGCCGCGGAAGTCGATGACCCCGGGATGGTTGGTAAAGCTGCCCCCCTGCTCCGGCATGACCACACCGCCGTATCTCCACGGTCCGGCGGGACTCTCCGAGGTCGAATAGGCCAGGTGCTCGGGCAGGGGCCCACCCGCCCAGAACAGGTAGTAAAGCTTGCTGCGCTTGTAAAGCCACGGGGCCTCCTCGTACCGCGTGGCCCGTTTGGGATCGTCTTCCCTTTTGGCAAACGACGCCTCGGTCATCGGGACGCGCACGACGTCGCCCCGGTATGAGATCATATCCGGGTTGAGGCGCACATAGAGAAGGTCCGGGTTTCCCCAGTACATATAGGCCTGCCCGTCGTCGTCGATAAACACCGTCGGGTCGATATCCCCCCACTCCCCCTGGACCAAAGGCTTGCCCAAAGGGTCGTGGAAAGGGCCGTAGGGGCTATCCGCCACGGCCACTCCGATCGCCGGCCGGCCGTTCAGGCCCGAGGTTACCGGGACGTACATATAGAACTTTCCGTCCCTCTCGACGCACTGGGCCGCCCAGGCGTCGCCCTTCGCCCACTCGAAGTCGGTATATTTCAGTACGATCCCGTGATCGGTCCAGTTGACCATATCGCCCGAAGTGTAAAGCCTCCAGTCGTCCATGGTAAACCACGTCGAACCCGGCTGGTCGTGGGATGTGTAGAGGAACACCTTGTCCTGGTGGACCATCGGCGCGGGATCGGCCGTGTAAGCCGTCTGGATGATCGGGTTACGGGCGTTGGCGCTCAGCGTGGCAACGCCCGCCAAAAGCAGGAGCGCATACTTCGTATCGGTCTTCATAATTTCACATTGGGCCGTCACGGCGGATTAAACACTATCCTGCGAATCCTCCGGGAGTTGCAGGATAGCAGACGGCTAAGGTATGAATTTTATTCGATTATGAAAGGCGTGAAACGCGATGAACACAACGACTCGATAAAGATTATCTGAAAAGAATTATCTTTGTAAAAACGCTCCGGGCGTGAACCCCGCGAAATACGCTTCCCCCATGAAAGAAACCTTCCAACCCGACTGCAACAACATCCTCAAGGTGCTCTACAACCAGCGCCCGGACTACCTGCCCCTGTATGAGCACCACATCGATGCGCCGTTCATCGCCAAATGCACGGGCGAGGAGATGGATATCGAAGCCTGCCGCACCCCGGCGCAGTTGGACGCCTATTTCACGCGCTACACCGGTTTCTGGCGCGAGCACACCTACGACGCGTTCGACTACGAGGCGGCTATCTGCGACATCATCCCCGGCCACGGGGCCATCCTCGGGGGCAACGGTCCCATCCAGACGCGTGACGATTTCGAGAAGTACCCTTTCGAGGATATCCCGCGCATCTTCTGGGAGACATACCGCCCGCGCCTGGAGTCGATCCGCCGCGTGACGCCCCAGGGCATGAAGGCCTACGGCGGCTGCGGCTACGGCATCTTCGAGACCTCGCAGGACCTGGTGGGTTTCGAGAGCCTGTGCATGATGCAGTTTACCGACCCCGAGCTGTTCGCCGACCTGTTCAATAAGATCGAATGGCTCTACCGGACGCTGTGGACCGAAATGGCGCGCGAATACAGCGACCTGTTCGTTTTCCTGCGCATGGGCGACGATCTGGGGCACCGCACCTCGACGATGCTCGATCCCGATACGATCCGCACCCACATCCTCCCCCGGTACAAGATGGTAATCGACATCGCGCACGGGGCGGGCAAGAAATTCCTGCTCCATTCGTGCGGCAACATCTTCAACATCATGCCCGATATCCTCGCCCTGGGCATCGACGCCAAACACAGCAACGAGGACCAGATCGCCCCTTTCAGCCGGTGGATCGAGCTATACGGGGACCGGATCGGCCTTTTCGGGGGCATCGACATGAACGAACTGATCCTCAACCCGTACGACTACGTCTACGAAAAAGTGCTGCGCGAAGGGACCGGATTCCGCGCCGCGGCCCGGGGCTACGCCCTCGGATCGGGCAACTCGCTCCCGGAATACATGTCCGTGGAGGGTTTCCACGCCATGGTCGACGCCGTAAAGGAGATCCGCGCGCGGGAACGGGGGTAACTTCGCGAGGGGTTCTATTCGGTTCGCTCCTTGTCGTCCAGGTCGATGTGCTGGATGCGGCCGCCGAACAGGAAGATCGCCAGCAGGGACAAGGGGAAAAGCAGGCCGCCCAGGATGAAGAAGGGCGTCCAGCCCACTTTAGTGATCAGGGGTACCACCAGCATCGCCAGGATGGTGCCCAATACGGCGGCTGCGCCTCCCATGCCGGCCAGGGTGCCTACCGTTTTGCCGTAGTGGAAATCCGCCGCCAGGGTTTGCAGGTTGGAGCAGAAGAACTGGTAGCCGCACAGGATGACCGCCATCATGACCACCGCCGAGACCGGCGTCGAGGAGAGGGCAGCGCCCACCACGCCGGGCATGGCGATGCACATACCCAGGACCATGGCCGCCTTGCGGGAGAAGTTGAGGCTCTTGCCGAGCTTGTGCAGCCACCCGGAGAACCATCCTCCCGTAAAGGCGCCTATCGCCGCGCCCACGTAGGGCACCCAGGCCGACATGGCCACCTGCTTGATGTCCAGGTTGTAGACGTCGATCAGGTAGATGGGGATGAAGGTAACGAACATCCACCACACCGGGTCGATGAAAAAGCGACCCAGGATCAACGCGTAATTCTTTTTATGGGCCAGCAACTCGCCCCAAGTCTTGCTCCGGATGGGGGCGGATGTGGCGGCTTCGGGCTGGCCCGAGAGGATGTACTCTTTCTCCTCGTCAGTGATCCATGGGTGCTCCGACGGGCCTTTCTTGTTGATGATCAGCCAGGGGACGATCCACAGGATGGCCAACACCCCGATCACGACGAAGGTCGCCTTCCACCCGAAAGCCAAATAGAGGAAGGAGATCACGATCGGGGCGAGGATCGCCCCTACGGAGGTCGAGGCGTTGAACAGCCCCTGCCCCAGGGCGCGCTCCCGGGTGGGAAACCATTCGGCGTTGGATTTGGTCGTACCGGGCCAGGGCCCCGCCTCGCCCAGCCCCAGCATAAAGCGGAAGGCGGTCAGCGAGCGTAACCCCACGGCCAGGCTGGCCAGGGCGTCGGCAGCGCCCCAAACCAGCGCGGAGAGGGCGAATCCCTTGCGTGTGCCGATCTTATCGTAGAGCTTACCGGAGAAGAGCTGGCTCAGGCCGTAAGCGATCATAAAAAATATGGTAATGTTCGCCAGCAGGGCCTTGGCCTGCGCCATGAGCTCGGCCATGGGCTTGTCGCGGTCGATAATGCCCAGGTCGGCGGCAATACCGCCCACCTCGGTATAGGTGTAGCTCCCGTCGGCGTTGGGTTCGACGCGGTCGGCCAGAACCTCGAATGCGGTCCCGTCCTCAGAGGTAAGCACGCACCGGCCGCCGTCAGGGGTAAAGGCGACGTTTTGGGCGGGATAGGCCGTCTTCTTGTTGGCCATCCACATGTAGTTGAGCGTACCCCGGTCGAGGTAGTTGATTACCGACACGAGCATGATCATGCTCAGGATTACCCATCTGAGTCCTTTAACTTTCATCGTTGCAAGATTTTAAATATTGTCTTTGATAAATTCGGCCATCTCCAGCAGCAACTCCTCCTTCTTGTCGGAGGCCGAGGAGGAGACCCCGTGGTCGTAGTATTGGAGCAGATTGAGCTTCAGGTTTTTGCATCCGGCCTTTTGCAACGCGTCGCGCATGATGACGCTCTGCTCGCACTCGACCACGATGTCGCCCGTGCCGTGGATCAGCAGCACGGAGGGCAGGGCCGCCTTGGCCGGGATATTGAAGACGGGGGAGGCTTGTTTGAGCACCGCGGGGTCCTTATCGCAAAAATAGGCGATCCGCTCGGGCTGCGTCGCCCGGGCCGATATGGCCGCCGTGGTCAGGTCGTAGATGCCCGAGACACCGATCAGCACCTTGGCGCCCGGGGTCTTCAGCGCCCCCATGGCGGCCAGGTGCCCTCCGGCCGAGCCTCCCATAAAGCCGAAGCGGGCGGGGTCGACGTTGAGCATCGCCGCGTTTTCTTTTACCCATTGAACGGCGTCCAGCACGTCCTGTATTGATACGAGCACGGTAGCGTCCGCCTGCGGGGCGAGGGTGTAGCTGATCCTTACCCCGGTAACCCCGCATTTGGCGGCGCAGTACTTCGACAGCTCGCGGTTGGCCGTCATCTCGCCGCGCGCCCATCCGCCGCCGTGAATGTAGACCATGAAAGGTGCGGGGGCGTCGCCGGGAGCACGGTCCACCTGCAGGCGCAACTCGTAGCCGGGATAGGTCTTGTAGAGATATTCGTCGGTAACAATATGTTTATAAACTGAACCGTTTATCTTATCGGACTGATGCTTATAGGGCACCAAAAGGTCGGGGATTTTAGTAATATCTATGATTTTTTCATACTTTTGGGCGGACTTCAAAACGTAGCCCCCATTCCCGTCGGGCAGCAGCGTCATGGAGTAGCGGTTGTAAGCGGTTTCCTGCGCATGAAGCGGCAAAGCCAGCAACAGGACGAAAAACAATGGAAGTATTCTCATGATTGATAGGTTTTTCAAATTTTGGTAAACCAATTACACCACAAACTTAGCATTAATTATTAAAATTTTCATACCTTGCCTGAAAATTTTTCAAAATCAGCAAACAACATGGAGCCCGCAGAGAGCGTCGGAAACAGCCTCATCAAAGCCGATCCCGTCACGATAGTAATAAAAAAGATCCGGGAGATGATCCAGTCCGGCGAGCTGACCACAGGCAGCCGCCTCCCGGCCGAACGCAAGTTCGCCGAAGAGCTGGAGGTAAGCCGCATGCACATCCGCAACGCCTTCAAGAAACTCGAATTCTACGGCATCGTCCGCACCCTTCCGCAAAGCGGGACGTTCGTCTCCTCCATCCGCCTGGCCTCGATCGACGGGCTGATCTCCGACATACTGACCATCAGCCACTACGACTTTTTCTCGCTGGTCGAGACGCGCATCGTGCTCGAGGAGGAGGCCATCCGCCTGGCGTGCGAACGTGCCACGGAGGCCGATATAGAGGCGCTGGTGCGGGCCCACGAGGAGTACATGGCGGTGTTCGACACCGACCAGCGCCTTGAAAAGGACATGTACTTCCACCGGGTAATCGCCCAGGCTTCGCACAACGAGGTCATCCGTTCCATGCTGCTGGTCATTACCCCCGACATCCTGAACAACTACTTCAACACCAACTTCTGCCTGAGCCCCACCAAAGGCGACATATCGGACCACACGCGCCTGATCGAAGCGATCCGGGAACGCGACCCGCAGAAGGCGAGGGCCGCCATGCGCCTGCACCTGGACAGGCTCTACTCGTTCGCCAAAAGCAATATATAAGGTATCCCCGCCTGCGCCGCATCGTACGCCGCCCGGAAGTTGCTCCGGGCGGCGTATTTATTAAATATTTTAAGTAATATATTGATAATATGTATTTTTTTAGCGATTTGCTTGGATTTATAAAAAATGTCACTACATTGCGGTTGGTTTAATTGGTTAACCAAACGTATCGAATAACCAAGCTATACTAAGCACGAGACACAAAGTGATTTACGGTAAATTGAGGGGAAGTATCGTTCTGAAAAAATTGGTTAACCAAAACAAGCGGACCACACCGGAACTCCGCAACCAGCATAAAACCTAAAACCAATACGGCAACAACATGAAGAAATTCGACATGACCAGGATCCTGCTCGTTCTTTGCCTGTTCACGCTGCTTTCGGCTGGGGTCCGTGCCCAAACGGGTACGACCATTACCGGAACGGTGTCCGACGGGGCCGAGCCATTGGTGGGCGTTACGGTAATCGAGTCGGGGACCACCAACGGGACCACGACCGGTCCCGGGGGCAAGTACACCATCACAGTGAAGAACCTCAACGCAAACCTGCAATTTTCCTACGTGGGTTTCGTCTCCCTCTCCGAACCGCTGCGCGGCCGCAAGATCATCGATGTAACCCTGTCGCAGGACGTAACCCAGATCGAAGAGATGGTCGTGGTCGGATATGGCGTGCAGCGCAAGTCCCACCTCACGGGCTCGATCGCCCAGATCGGCGGCGACAAACTGGTCGACATTCCCGTGTCGGACGTCGCCCAGGCCCTCCAGGGCCGCATTACCGGCCTGACGGTCGACAACACCACCTCCGAGGTGGGCGTGGCGCCCGAGATCAGGGTGCGGGGCACGGCCTCCGTGAGCGCGGCCAAGACGCCCCTTGTCGTTGTGGACGGCTTCCCCATGGCCGACGGGCTGCAGACGATCAACCCGTCGGACATCAAATCGATCGAGATCTTCAAGGACGCCTCCTCGGCAGCCATCTACGGCTCCCAGGCCGCGGGCGGGGTCATCATGATCACGACCAAGAGCGGCGACGTGACCGCCCCGAAGTACTCCGTAAA
Organism: Rikenellaceae bacterium; assembly: GCA_031551275.1. Taxonomy (GTDB): domain Bacteria; phylum Bacteroidota; class Bacteroidia; order Bacteroidales; family Rikenellaceae; genus JAVBMJ01. Next base: position 205,627 of record JAVBNX010000004.1, on the reverse strand, counting down.
GGTCTACTCGGGCTTCAAGTACGCCTACCAGCTCCACGACATGCTGACCAACACCGACTACTACAACCTGCTGGTCCAGGAGAACGAAATGGGCGGAAAGGCGGTTACCAACAACAACTTCCGCTTCGCCACATGGCTTGAGTCGCAGATCGGGTCGACCGACTGGCAGCGCCTGGCCCTGAGGGACGCCACCAACATCACATCGGTACAAACCAGCATCTCGGGCGGCAAGAACGAGTCGAGGTACTACGTATCGGCCAACTACACCCACGACCAGGGCGTCATGCTGCAGAACGAGATCAACAAACTGGCTTTCCGCACCAAGCTCGACACCAAACTGAGCAAGAAGGTAAGCGCCGGGGTCAACTTCTCCGCGTCGTACAACAAGAACGACCGCCCGACCAACAGCTTCATCAACTTCTACCGCACCCCGTCGACCCTGCCGCTCTACCACAACGCCTTTACCACCGCGCTGACCGGCAAAACGGGCTACGCGCGCGGAAACCACTTCTCCCAGATCAATTTCCCGTGGCCTTCGACGGTTACCGACCCGGACGACCCCAACTACAACTACGGCAATCCGGTGTGGTACACGGGTACGCTCTCCACCTCCGCCCAGAACAACCCCCGGAGCATCATGGACAAGACCGTGCGCGGGAGCGAGGCGTTCCAGGGCCTGATCAACATCTACCTGAAGGTCGACATCAACAAGAACCTCAACTTTACCACCACCAACGGGGTAAACTACAAGCACGGCATTTCGACACGTTATAACGACTACGAGGCCAACGAGGACGAAGGCCCCGCAACGGCGACCTACAACAGCCCCACGCTGGTAGACCTGCTCTCGGAGAACTACCTCAACTACAACAAGGTGTTCAACCGCAAGCACGACCTGGGCGTGATGGTCGGTTTCTCGGCGCGCAAGATCCGCGACGAATACGCCGAATTGAGCGGCACCGGCTTTGCGACCGACAAGATCCACACCCTCAACGCCGCCACCGAGTTCGTGCTCGGCAATACGGGCTCATACCGCTACCCGGACGAGATCATGCTCTCCTACTTCGCCCGCGCGAATTACAGCTACGACAACCGTTACTTGCTCTCGGTGGTTCAACGCCTGGACCAAAGCTCACGTTTTATCGACAAGAACCGCAACGCGTGGTTCCCCTCGGTCTCGCTGGGCTGGAGGGCTTCGGAAGAGGAGTTCATGAAGGGCATCCACTGGCTCGACAACCTCAAACTGCGTGCAAGCTGGGGCATGACGGGCAACAACCGCATACCTTTGGATGCCTCCTCGATCTATTACAGCCCCTCCAACTACATTACCGGCGCCGGGAACGGCACTTTGTCGCCCGGGATGGCCAACACATCCAAAACGCTGGGCAACCCCGACCTGACCTGGGAACAGACCAAGGAGTGGAACCTGGGGCTGGACGCGGGCGTGTTCAAAAACCGCATCGTACTGGCCCTGGACGCCTACTACTCGATTACCAAAGCGCTACTTTTCAAGCAACCCATGCCGAGCTTTACCGGCTTTACCGCGGGCTGGGAAAACAAGGGCCGCGTGAGGAACAAGGGGATCGAGATCGGCCTGGACACGCGCAACATCGTCAAGAAAGATTTCCAATGGAGCACCAACGTGGTCTTCTCGCTCAATCGCAACCGGATCATCGATCTGGGCGGCGACGAGCAGATCATTACCACCTATGAAGACGGCTCCAGCTTCAATATGTTCTACCTGGCGCGCGTGGGCGACCCCGTGATCCAGTTCTACGGTTACAAAATGCTCGGCGTGTGGAACACCACCGATGAGATCGCCGCCAACCCCCACATGAACGACGACGGCATCGGCAAGGCGCGCTTCGCCGACACCAACAAGGACAACAAAGTGGACGCCAACGATATGGTGGCCCTGGGCTCGCCCTACCCCGACTTTACCTACGGGATAACCAACTCCTTCAGCTACCGCAACTTCGATTTGAGCTTCCTGATCCAGGGTTCGCAGGGCGGAAAGGTCTACAACCGCGACGGCAACTACAACGAGTCGCAGCGCTACAACCGCGCCTGGATCAAGGGCCGCTGGATCAGCGCCGACCAACCGGGCAACGGCATGACCCCCAACATCGAGCACGGGTCAGACACCCGCCTGCCCTACTCCGACTATTTCCTCTCCGACGCGAGCTACGTTACCCTGCGCAACGCCGCGTTGGGCTATACCCTGCCTGTGAAAACGGCCAAAAAGATCGGTCTGAGGGAGCTCCGGGTCTACGTTTCGGGCAACAATCTGTTCTACATCTGGGCCAAGGACTACAAGGGCATCAACCCCGAGTCGCGCAAAACCGACAACTACCCCAGCGCCCTGGTGGGCGGATACCAGGTAGGCGGTTTCCCCATTACTTCGAGCATCACTTTCGGTGTGGACGTAACCTTCTAAAACAACGGCAATGAGAACTTTTAGAATACTTGCAATTACGCTCCTGGTCGCTACGCTCGTTTCGTGCGACTTCGACCAGAAACCGTACTCCGAGATAAGCGACAGCAACTTCTTTACCAACCAGAGTGAAGTGGACGCCGGGATGCTCGGGTGCTACAACATCCTGCAAACGGTCATGAACAACGAGTGGGCGATGACCGAAATGCGCTCGGACAACACGCGGCCCTACGGGCGCAACTCCTCGACCGGCGTGTCGGTCGAACTGGCGCAGATGGACCGCAACCTTTTCCTTACCACCAACACCTACCTGAACAACTACTGGGAGGCGTGCTACGCGGGCATCTACCGGTGCAACAACGTGTTACAATTCCTCGACGTGGTGGAAGACCAGCAGATGAAGGCCTGGTTCGAAGGCGAAGCGCGCACCCTGAGGGCCATGTTGTATTTCAACCTGGTCAGGCTGTGGGGCCCAGTATTTTTGATGGACAAAGTCGTCACGCCCACCCAGGCGCGTTACACCGAACGCACACCCGAGGACGGGGTCTACACCTTCATCATCGACGAGCTCAACGCGGTCATCGAAGGCAACCTGCTGCCCGCAAAGCAGAGCCAGAGCGCGGCATGGACCGGAAGGGCCACCATCGAGATGGCCAAGGTATTGCTGGCTAAGGCCTACATCACGCACTTCCGTTCCGGCACGCAGGAGTACATCCAAGCGGGCAGCCTGCTCAAAGAGGTCATTACCGCGTGCGGGAACCCGCAATCCAAGAGTGACCTGGAGACCTACGCCAGGATATTCGACGTGAGCAACGAGATGAACAAGGAGATCATCTTCGCCGTGCGCTACAAGTCCGGCAACCTGGGACTCGGCAGCCCCCACGGCAACAACTTCGCCCCGATCTTGAGCGGCGCGGACGTGGTCATCGGGCAGGGTCGTTCCTACAACTATGTGACGACCAACATCATCGACTTTTTCAAGACCGAGTCCGGGGACCTGCGCATCGACGTATCCTACGCCGAGGGCTACTACAAGAACGGCACCACATGGGTCTCTGAAGCGCTCAGCGCGGGCCAGGCGCGCTTCATCAAGAAGTACCTCGACCCGGCCCAGGCCACCAGGGACGACGGCGAGCCCGACTGGCCGGTAATCCGCATGGGCGACGTGCTGCTGCTCTACGCCGAGGTCTGCAACGAGATGCAGGACGCGACCTCCGCGCTCAAGTACCTGAACATGATCCGCGACCGCGCCGGCCTGGCTGCCGTCCAGACCACGGGCGTGTTCGAACTGCGCCAGGCCATCCACAACGAACGCCGCAGGGAGCTCGCCTTCGAGAACCACCGTTTCTACGACCTGCTCCGCTGGGGCAACGCGGTGGAGGTGCTCAACACCTACGTGGCCGCCGAAGGGTTCTACGGTGCGGGCGCAGCCTACAACTACACTCCGATCGAAGAGTGGAACCTGCTGCTCCCCATTCCGCAGAGCATCATGAACATCAATCCGTCGATCCCGCAGAACCCGGGTTACTAAAACGCTTGCAGAGATGAAAAACATAAGAGCCATAACCTTATTCACGGTCGTAGCGGCCATGCTGCTCTACGGCTGCAAGGAGGACCTTTCCTACATCCCCGTATCGAACGATCCCCCTTCGATCGAGTCCTTCTCCCCGGCCGAAGGCCCCGTCTTCAGCCAGATTACCGTGCGCGGGACCAACCTGAACCTTGTGGACACGGCCTACATCGGCAACCAGCGGGTGCAACTCTACCGCAAAGTCTCGAGCCAGGAGCTGGTCCTTGTAGCCACCGGCACGGTAAGCGGCAAGATCAGGCTGACCTCGACCATCGATAAGAAGAGCGTCGAGAGCCTCAGCGAGGGTACTTTTACCTACACCTACGTGGAGCCCTCCATCTCCGAGAGCCAGATCCCCGCTTCGGCCGAGGTGGGCATGGGCCTGCTGCTGATGGGCGACAACATGATCGCCGTGCAGAAGGTCTACACCGTCGACGCGGCCAATCCCTCGGCCACGCCCGTGGAGGCCACGGTGGTAAGCCGCGAGATGAACGAAGTGCTCATCCTGGTCCCCTACACGGACGCGGCGGCGGTTAAGTTCTTCGTGACCTACTACGACGGGCAGTCCTACCTCGACGGGGAGACCACCACGGCGTCGACCGCGATGACCGTCCACCGTCCCACGATCTCCACGCTGAGCTCCACGACCGTGGACGAGAACGGCGCGGTAAGCATTACCGGGACCTACCTCGACCGCGTGAACAAGGTTACCATCGGCGGTCTCCAGGTCGAAGTTACCACCCAGGCAGCCGCCTCGATCAACGTAAAGATACCGGTCGACGTCTTCCCGGACGGCTCCAACACGGACCAGCAACTCACACTGGAGTATTTCCAGAGTGCGCAGCAGTTGAACTACCCCACATTGATGACCGTCAACGTCCCCGAGATCTACAAAGGCAGCGGGACGATCAACGGCCGCGCGCGGGGGCTCGGCGTGTTTACCTCCTTCTATGGGTTTAAACTGGGCCGGGCGTTGGAGAACAGCACCTACTCCACCCAGATCGACCCCGTTTGCTGCGCCCACGTCGTCGAGTCGTCCTCCTCCACCTGGTCGGGGCTGACCTGCTCGGCGGGCAATACGACCAACAAGACGATCGTATCCGAACAGGATTACTTCAGCGTGGAGCCCTACCTGTTCCTGCAAAGCACCGGCGCGGGCGTGCTCGGCCTGTCGAGCGCCGCCAACGGCAATACCGTCTTGCGGAACTTCTACTTCACGTCGAGCGGCGGCAACTGCGTGCTGGGCGTGCCCAACACCAACAAGAACGCAAGCGGCACGCCGATCGTTATGTTCTTCAACCTGCCCCTGAACAGCGCAGACACCAAGATTCAGAGCGTGATCACGGCGGTGCGCAACAACACGCTCAACAAGATCGGCCCGGACAACTTCGCCATCGACACGGAGAATAAAACCATCGGCGGGATCAGCGTGACGGCGGTGGCGGGCACCATATCGAGCACCAACTGGGCGGTCGGCATGACCATAGGCCAGACCGACAACAACCTGGTGGCAAGCAGCAAGGACGGCGTGGTCATGGTCATCCACTACGACTACGGCGGCTACGAGGCGGCCAATCCCACCAAAGGCATCTACAAGATCGGCTTTGTGCACGTGCTGGGATGCAGCTACGTGCCCGAGAACGCCGGAGGGGCGGAACCGAACGGCTCGAAAGTAACGCTCGAATCCTTCTGGCAGAAACGGCCCTACAACCCCGTACAATACTAAAAGGCAGAATTATGAAAAACACACTTAAATATTTGCCCTTGGCCGCGCTGCTTTTCACGGCGTGCGACCCGTCGAGCATTAGCGACGTCGCGGCGGAGTTCCAGCGCCCCAGGGTGCAGACCTACAGCCCGATCGTCAACGAGTCGGCCCCGGTCAAACCCGGCACCGAGACGACCATTACGGGTGTCAACCTGGAAAACACGGCCGCGGTCATCATCGACGGAATCGAGGCGCAGATCACGTCCAAGAGTTTCAAGACGCTGAAATTCAAGGTCCCCATGTCGGACAACTACCTCCAGGCGCAGACCTACGCCACCACGTGCGAACTGGTCTCGACGCAGGAAAAGCCCGGCGAATACTCCTGGAAGATAGACTATTACGTCTACCTCGACCCCACGGACGCCATCGTTACCCAAATTACCCCGCTCGAGGGAACCATCGGCACGAAGATTACCCTGACGGGTTACAACCTCGACCTGGTCTCTTCGGTACTGCTCAACGGGGTAACCGTCCCCGCGGCCTCGTTCGTCTCCCAGGCCGGGGGCAAGATCGAACTGGCCATTCCGGCGGGCAGCTACACCGCCGGGACAGCCCCGGTAAACGTGACCATCGTATGGGGCAGCTCCTCCACCCAGACCGTGGTAACCGACGAATTGGAGGTCTCCACCCCCGATCCGGACACCTTCGTTCCCCCCGGAGGGACTCCCGCCATGGGCGACGAGCTGACCTTTACCGGAGAGAACCTCGATTTGATCGACTCGGTCCATGTGGGCAACCTCAAAGCGGTAATTACCTCCCAATCGGCCACCGAGATCAAGATCTCCATCCCCGCCGGCACCTACGACGGCGCGGTAAACGACCTGGCCACCGTCAACATTACCGGCTACTGGGGCCAACCCGCCCAGAACACCACGCTGGCCCTGGCGCTGACCATCGACGTGACGGTAAGCACCACCCCGCCCACCTTCACTTCGGTAATCCCGCAGGACGGCGGCACGGCGGCTCCCTACAAGTTCTACCTGCGCAAGAGCGTGGCCGTTACCGGAGCGGATATGCTCAGCATAACCGGGATCAAGGTCGGGACCGTAGACGCCGAGATCGACGATGCGACCCACACGGGCACATCGCTGACCTTTACCATGCCCGACGGGGTCGACTTTACCACGATGACCGAACAGGACATTACTGCCGTCTACGGCCAGGCCAACCTCACGGCCACGGTATTGGCCAATGCGAAGGTCTATCCGTTCTACTACTGGAAAGACCAGAAACTCGGGGTCGCCACCTATGGGGGTACGGAAAAAGATGTACGCGGCAACTTTGTATTCTTCAGCCTGGACGACGGACGCTGCATTCCTGCCGAGGAGTGGGCCACATCGCCCTACTTCGACGCCACCGCACTCCCCTTATACAACTCCTCAAGCGGCTCGTGGCCGACCGGCGCCGCGTTGCCGGGCCCCTTCACGATGACGGCGGCCAACACCATCAACACCACCACGATGACCACCTCGGCCATGTATTACGCGGTTAAGCCCTACATTCTGACCACCATCGACTCCAGCAACAAGTACACCGTCCAGGGAGCGGGCAACTCGGCCGGCCAGATACGCAACGTGCAGTACTACGCCGGCGGAACGGCATCTTCCCTCTCACGCGCTTCGGCCAATTACATTTCGGGAACTCCCGTCGTGACGTTCCGTACGCCCAGCTCCGACGAAACGTCTGATGTACTGGACGGAACGATCGAATCCCTCGAAACGCCTACGGCCAAGGGGGGCACCGGCGCCCCTGAAATAGCGGCGGTCGGGGAAGACCTGGATGTGGTGTTGGGAATGCAGTGGTACTCCTACCAGATATCCAACATAAGCGGCACCTCTTATGCGCCCTCAAACGCGGCGGTCACGCTGGATTATGTGCTCAAGTCGGGCTTTATCGTCATCAAGAGCGCAAGCGGATCCAAGACATCGGGGTCGACCGACCTAGAGTGCACGGTAGACGTCTACTGGCCCGCCAAAGACCGCGCCGGAATCGCAAGGTAATTAACGCAACGCCATGACGACCATCAAAACGATCCTTACCGCCGCCCTTATGCTCACCCTCTCGGGGGTGGGCTGCGGCGGCGCAAAAGCCCCCGAAGCGAAGCCTTCCGGGGACAAATCCCCGGGCGGGGAGACCCCAGGAACCGAAACCGCCGACAAGGTGGTGCTCTCGGCCGACCGCTCGCAGGACACCTACACCCTGATCCGCTCCAAGGGCTTCAACCCCGACGAGAGCCCCGACCTGTGCGCGGGCAACCACCAGGTGGGCAGGCACATCTCACAAGTCTACGACCAGACCCTGGGCAAGGACGTCTTCGTATTCACGATCCACGCGCAGGAGGACAAGGACCGCGACAAGAGCGACATTACCGACCGCCAGCGCAACGAGATCAAGACCGACAACAAGTCGCCCGAGGATATGCGCGGCTCGGAGGGAGAGAGGTTCCACCTGTCGTGGAAGTTCATGCTGCCCAAGGGTTTCATCCCGACCAGCTCGTTCTGCCACATCCACCAGTTGAAGGGGATCAGCGGCAGCGACGTCTCCCAGCCCGTGATTACCTTCACGGCGCGCTACAACAGCAAGGGCAACCTGCTGCAAGTGATCCACAACGGCGCCGACGGGCAAGGCTACAACAACTACCTGGCCGCCGTGCCCCTGGCCGATTTCCTGGGCGAGTGGGTGCAGGTCGACGAATGGGCCACCTTCTTGCACGCGGGCAGCTACAAGCTGGTCATTACCCGTATACGCGACGGCAAAAAACTGGTCGAGATCGACCAGGCCGCCGACATGTGGCGCGACGGCGCGGGCGATATCCGTCCCAAATGGGGCATCTACCGCTCCATCGGAGCCAACGGCTCACTGCTCTCCACGCTCCGGGACGAGGAGCTGCGCTTCGCCGACTTCGGCATCTCACAACTCGACTGAACCCCGCCGCCCATGACCTCAATCCTCCGGTATCCGATCCTCGCACTGGCCGCCTGCATGCTCGCGGGGGGCTGTGCGTGCGATAAGGTGCCTGTCTCCCCCGGCGGCAACGGGGGTGGCAACAACAACGGCGGCGGCAACAACGAGGGGAGATACACGGATAAAAAGATATATGTCTCCACCATCGAGCAGCTCAACGCCTTGACCGGCCTGGCCGCGGGCGATACGGTGGTACTGGCCGACGGCATCTACACCAACAAGGCGCTGAACTTCATTGCCGAGGGCACACAGTCCGCCCCCATCGTGCTCAGGGCCGCCACGCCGGGCGGGGTGGTTATAACGGGCAATTCGTCGCTCAGCATAGCGGGCAGTTGGCTCGTGGTAAGCGGGTTGTGGTTCAAGGACGCGACCACGTCGGGCGACAGGGCCTTGGTGGAATTCCGGCGCAAATCGCCCCTGCTGTTGGCCGAGGATTGCCGCATGGTGGATTGCGCCATTACGGGCAAAGGGCTGGCGATGAGCCTCACGGACTACAAATGGGTCTCGCTGTACGGCCGGCGCAACACGGTGGAGAGGTGTACCTTTACCCGGAAAAAGAACATGGGCACGCTCCTGGTGGTCTGGTTTACCGAGGGCCAGATACCCGCGCACACCATCGCCAACAACCGCTTCTCCCGCCCCGACTCGCACTACGACGGGGGTTCGCAGCTCAACGGCCAGGAGACCATCCGCATCGGCGACAGCAACGCGTCGATGTCGGACGGGGAGTGCCTTGTCCGGGACAACCTGTTCGATGAGTGCGACGGCGAGATCGAGATCATCTCCAACAAGTCGTGCAGGAACACCTACCGGGGCAACCTTTTCCGCAGTTGCGCCGCCACGCTGACCCTGCGCCACGGCAACGACTGTGTGGTGGACAACAACCTGTTCCTGGGCAACGGGGTTACCAACTCGGGCGGGGTAAGGATCATCGGCGAGGGGCACACCGTGCAGGGCAACTATTTCGAGAACCTGCGCGGGTCGGGCTACCGCACGGCGATCTGCCTGGTGCGCGGCATCCCCGACTCCCCCCTTTCGGGCTACTTCCAGGTCAGGAACGCGACCGTAACCCGGAACACCATCCTGAACTGCTCCAACGGGATCAACGCCAACTACGGCGATTCGGAGATGACCATGCCCGTGGTCTCGACCACGGTATCCGACAACACGATCAGCAACACCTCCTCATCCTACGTGGCCGTCAATTTGGTGGCCACCCCCGCCGCCTCGATAACCTGGAGCGCCAACACGGTCTGGGGCGGCAAATACACGGGCGGGATGACCGCCTCGATCATCCCCCTGGCACTCCAACAGCCGGTCATCGCCTCGCGGCAGGCGTTGGCGGCGTCGATCGAATCGGCCAGCGGGACAACATGGACAATAACAGACTAAAAAAATATGAAAAGGATCATCACAGCAACAATCTTGGTATGCCTGGCCCTCGGGGTGCGGGCCGCACAGCATGAAGTGTCCTCCGCAGCGGAGATAGCGGCGCTCAAAAACCTCGCCCCGGGCGACGTGGTAGTCTTCAAAAATGGCACCTACGACTCCCAGAAGATCAACTTCAAAGCCGAGGGCGCCCAGGGCAACCCCGTTACGCTGAAGGCCGAGACCCCCGGCAAGGTCGTCTTTACCGGCACATCGAGCATCCGCATCAGCGGCAAATTCATCTCCTTCGAAGGGTTCTGGTTCCGCGACCCGGTCAAGGACGCCAACTCTGTGATCGACCTTAGGGCCGACGATTCGCGCATTTACGACTGCGCCATCACGGGCGGCGGCACCATTCCTGACCCGGCCAACGATTCGAAATGGATCTCCTTGTACGGCCAGCGCAACACCGTGGAGCGGTGCTCGCTCATCGACAAGAAGAACATCGGCACGGCCCTGGTGGTCTGGCTCGCGAAGGACGTCGTGCCCGCCCACCGCATCGTGGACAACTATTTTACCCGTCCCACCCCGCTGCTGGATGAGAACGGCAGCAAGATCAACGGCCAGGAGAGCCTGCGCATCGGCACGAGCGACTACTCGATGCAGAGGGCCGACTGCCTGGTCGAGGGCAACCGCTTCTACCGCTGCGACGGGGAAACGGAGGTCGTCTCCAACAAATCCTGCTACAACACATTCAGGAACAACCTCTTCGAGGAGTGCCAGGGCGCGCTTACCCTGCGCCACGGCAACAACGGCCTGGCCGAGGGCAATGTGTTCATCGGCAACGGCCGCGAGAACACGGGCGGCATCCGCATCATCGGCGACCACCAGATCGTGAGGGGCAACTACTTCGAGAACACGACGGGCAAAAACAACGGCGCCCCGGTGTGTATGATTCAGGGCGTGAAAGACTCCCCGCTGAACCGCTATTTCCAGGTGCGGGATTGCCTGGTCGAGGAAAACACCATCGTGAACTGTGTCCACGGCATCGTGGCCAACTACGGCTGGTCGAAAGACCAGAGCCTGCCGGTCGTTTCGACCACCGTGCGCAATACCTCCATCATCAGCGACAACCGCACGGGCTACGCAGCCATCGCGATCCTTACCCCCGAGGAGCCCCAAATTACCTGGGAGAACAACACGGTCTTCGGCGCCAAATTCAAGGACGTGGACCCTAAGGCGTTCAACGTGGTCAAAACCCGTCCCGAGGTAACCGCCCCGACCGAAAAGATCGCCTCCGTCAAACAAAACAGCGGGACGAGCTGGAAAATTGACTAACTTGGCAGCTGAACCATAACATTTTGCAGAAATGGCCCGTAAACCGAACAAGACCTCCGTCCGCATCCTTGCCACCGCACTCCTGACCCTTCTGCTGGCCCCGGCCGCGATGGCCGGCCCGACCGTCCCCCTGGGCGAGGTGGAAAAACTCGCTCCCAAACTGCAACCCGGCGACACGCTCTGGGTGGCCGCCGGCGAGTACCGCGATATGACCGTGCGCATCGAGGGGAAAGGCACGCAGCAGCGCCCTGTGGTGGTGGCGGCCAAGGACGAAGCGGTTTTCATCGTCGGGGAGTCCGGCATGAAGATTACCGGCGAGTGGGTCACGGTAAGCGGGTTTACCTTTACCCGGGGCTATCCGGGCGACGGGACGGCGGCTGTGGAGTTCCGCTCGGGAAGCGACAAGGTGGGCAACAACTGCCGCCTGACCCAGTGCGTGATCGACGGCTTCAATCCCGCCTCAAGGGAGACGGGCAGCTCCTATGTGGGCCTTTACGGGCGGGGTAACCGGGTGGACCATTGCTCTTTCCTCGGCAAGCTCAACATCGGGGTTACCCTGATCGTGTGGCTCGACCAGGAGCGCGACCGGAAAAATTTCCACCGCATCGACCACAACCACTTCGGGCCGAGGCCGATCTACGGCTCCAACGGCGCCGAGACCATCCGCGTGGGGACCTCCGTGCAGTCGATGGAGTCGTCCAACACGATGATCGAGGATAACTATTTCGAGCGTTGCAACGGCGAGGTGGAGGTGGTATCCCTCAAATCGTGCGACAACACCGTGCGCCGCAACACCTTTTTCGAGTGCCAGGGCGTGGTGGCCCTGCGCCACGGCAGACGCAATGTGGTGGAGGAGAACCTGTTCATCGGCAACGGTGTGCGCAACACGGGCGGCGTAAGGATCGTGGACGAGGGGCACAAGGTAAAGAACAACGTTTTCTATTCGCTGGCAGGCGGGAGGTTCTTCGGCGCGCTGGCCGTGATGAACGCCGTGCCCAACTCGCTGCCTGTCCGCTACGTGCAAGTCCGGGACGTGGACATCGAGGGCAATATCTATACTGACTGCAGGGAGATCCTCTTCGGTACTGGCGCCGACAACGAGCGCACGCTTGCCCCTGAGGATATCCGCTTTAAGAACAACGTGATCTCCGACCCGGACCGTACCATGCCGTTCGATGCACTCTGCTCCACCGCCGGGATTATCTTCTCGGGCAACACAGCCAACCTCGCCCCGGGCGCGCCTGCCGTAAAGGGGTTTGCCCCCGGGAAGCTGGAACAGGCCACGATACAGGGCGCTCAGATCGAAATACCCAAAGGCTACAAGCTGCCTGCCGCCGCCCAGCTTAAGGATTGCGGCGCCGGCCGGGAGCATATCGCCGTGCCCATGGCGGTGCGCGAACCCAGGAAGATCGTCAGCGTCGCCCCCGGCCAGGACAACCTGCTCAACGCCCTTAAGACGGCCTGCTGCGGCGACACGATCGAACTCTCTGCAGCAGGCTACTTCCCCAATTCCGCGACCCTGAAGATCGACCGCCGGGTAGTCGTCCGGGCCGCCAAGGGCCTCGCCCAAAGGCCGGTCATACGCTACAACGGTTCCAAAGCAGACAACATCGTGACCATCGCCGACGGGGGCGAACTCCAGGTGTGCGGCATCGCCTTCAACGGCACGGCCGAGCCCGGCAAAGCCGCCCCCAACTCCGCAATTTCGACCGCGGCCGTGATGATCCGGCCCTACCTGCTGACCATCGACGACTGCGAATTCGTCGACTTTCCCCAAGGCAGCCTCGTCCCCGTAAAGGGCCTGAAAGGAACCTTCTCGGAGAGGGTGGAGATCAAAAACTCACTGTTCCGCGACATCTCGGGCGACGCCATTAACTACGCGGGCGAGAAGGATGACATGGGGGTCTACAACGTCGAGCAACTCATCATCACGAACTGCGCCTTCAACCGCATCCTCGGCCTGGCTGTCAACCTCTACCGGGGCGGCAGCGACGAGAGCACGGGCGGCCCGCTGGCCTTGGTCAGCTCCTGCACCTTCGAGGACGTGTGCAACAAGGAGCGCGGTTCGGTGCTGCGTTTGATCGGCGCGCAGGTCATCGAGGTGGACGACTGCAATTTTTCCAACAGCGGCCGCGGGGGTGCGTCGGTAAGGCTGGACGAGGCGAGCTTCGAAAAGGTCTCCATCCAAAACTGCAACTTCTGGAACTCGGGGCGCGTATATTCGACCACGGGCAAGGCCGTGAAGGGCGAGATGACCAGCGTCGAGCCAAGCTACGTGGACGCCGCCAGGTTCGACTACCGCCAGAAGCCGGGCACCGAATTGTATGACAAAAAGATAGGAGTGAAATAACCATGAAAAAGACCCTGCTGATCACGCTGTTTTGCGCCGCATGCCTTACCTCATACGGCGCCCACCCCTCGCTTCTGCTCACGCCCGACGGGGTGGCCAAAATACGCGCCTCGCGGGGGCACATCCCCGGTTTCGACCGGGTGGTCGAAAGTGCGGTCGCGCGGGCCGACGACGCCCTGCTCTCCCCCATCAGCGTACCCGTGCCCAAAGACGGCGGCGGGGGCCCGACCCATGAGAAACACAAGGAGAACTACTACTCGATGTTCTATTGCGGCATCGTCTACCAGTTGACCGGCGAGGCGCGCTACGCCGATTACGTGGCTCGGATGCTCAAAGCCTACGCCGCCCTCTACCCCACCCTGGGCTACCACCCGGTCAAGATGTCCTCCACACCCGGACGGCTCTTCTGGCAGACGCTCAACGACTACGTGTGGCTGGTGCACACCTCGGTGGCCTACGACTGCGTGCGCGAGCATATCCCCGCCGCCGACCGCAAGCTAATCGAGGAGAAATTGTTCCGCCCGATGGCCGCCTTCATTATCGACGGCAGCCAGGCCAACAACAGGACATTCAACCTGATGCACAACCACGGTACATGGGCCACGGCCGCCGTGGGCATGATCGGGTATGCGATGGACGACCAGACGCTCGTCGACAAAGCGCTGTACGGCAGCGATTTGAGCGGGAAGAACGGCGGTTACATCCAGCAGCTTACCGAGTTGTTCTCGCCCGACGGCTACTTTACCGAGGGCGCCTACTACCAACGCTACGCGATCTGGCCCTTCGTGGTCTTTGCCCAGGCCATACAGAACAACCAGCCCTCCCTGGGCATCTTCGCGATGAGGGACGGGATCATCCTCAAGGCCGTGGACACGCTCCTGCAGATGGCCTACGAGGGGGTCTTCTTCCTGTTCAACGACGCCCTGCCCAAGAATTACCAGGCCCAGGAGCTGATCTTCGCCACCGACATCGCCTACGGCGCCGACACCACACGCAAACAACTCCTCGACGTGGCCCGCCGCTACCAGCACAACTACCTGCCCACCGACGCGGGATACGCCGTGGCGCGCGACGTGCACGCGGGGTTGGAAAAACCCTTCATCCTGCGCAGCGCCCTGCTCCGGGACGGCCCCGACGGCTCGCGGGGAGGAACGGCGATCATGCGCAGCCCGGCCCAGGGGGAAAACACCACGCTGGCTCTGAAGGCCACGGCGCACGGACTGAGCCACGGCCACTACGACAAGCTGACCATCAACTACTACGACAACGGCTACCCCATCCTGGTCGACTACGGCGCATCGAGGTTTCTGAACATCGAGGTAAAATACAACGGCAATTACACCCCTCTAAACAAGAAATGGTCGATGAGCACCGTGGCCCACAACACCGTTTCGGTGGATATGCAGGACCACTACGGCGGCAAGATCGACGTCTCCTCGAAGTTCGCCCCGCAGATCGTCTGCTTCGACGCCTCGGAGCCGGGCGTGCAGGTGGCCTCGGCTGTGGAGACCAACGCCTTCCCGGGCGTGGAGATGCGGCGCACGGTGGCCATGATCGAAGACCTGGGCGGACGGCGCGTCATCCTGGACATCTTTAGGCTGCGCAGCCCCCAGGAGCACACCTACGACCTGCCCTACTACTACAACGGCCAGATGATCAGCCTGGGCGCACCCTACAAAAAAGCGGAGGCGTCGATGGAGGCCTTCGGCGATAAGAACGGTTACCGCTACCTCTGGAAAGAGGCCTGGGGCAAGGCCGTGGGGCCTCACACCTGCTTTACCTTTTTGAAGGGCGACCGCTTTTACAGCGTGACCACCGCCACCGACCCCTCCACCGAGCTCTACTTCGTGCGCACGGGGGCCAACGACCCCGAGTACTACCTGCGCAGCGAGCCGGGCTACATCGTGCGCCAAACGGGGGTAAGCAACCACATCTTCCTCTCGGCCATCGAGACCCACGGGGTCTACGACCTGGTCATCGAGCGGACGGCCGAGGCCACGTCGGCCGTAACCGAGCTCAAAGTCGTCGAGGACAACGACTCCCACACCGTGGTCGGCATTGCCTGCGGCGGGGCGAAAGCCACTTTCCGCATCGACTACGACAAGCCCGAAGGGCAGAAAGCATGGAAACTGACTAAAACGGAATAAACGATGAAAAAGAACAACGGAACCTTCCAGAAATTTGCAGATATGCCCTGGGAACCCGCCGGAGAGAACGTGCGGCGCAAGATCATGGCCTACGACGAAAACCTGATGCTGGTCTACGTGGAGTTCAAAAAGGGAGGCCGAGGCCTGCCCCACGACCACTTCCACTCGCAGGGCACGCTGGTAGTGAGCGGCCGCTTCGAAGTGTACATCGGCGAGAAGACCGCCACCCTGACCGCCGGCGACACCTTCTACATCGAGCCCGATGTGGAGCACGGCGCGCTGTGCCTCGAAGACGGCGTGCTGTTGGATACCTTCTCGCCCTACCGGGCCGACTTCCTGAAATAAAAAATCCCCAGCCAAAACAGAGCGGGAGCGGGAAAACACCAATCCAGATACACACAAACATTCAATAACAACTTAAAAGAACATCATGACACTAAAAGGAAAAGTCGCCGTCGTAACAGGCGGCGCAAGGGATTTGGGCCGCGCCATCTCCATCCGCCTGGCCAAAGAGGGCGCCAAGGTGGTAATCAACTACTTCGACAATGAGCAGGACGCTGCCGACACCCTGGCCCAGGTCAAGGCCGTGGGCGGCGAGGGCATCACGGTCCAGGGCGACATGACCAAAGCGGACGACGTGAAAAAGCTCTTCGAGCAGGCCTCCAAAGCCTACGGCGAGGTCGTCCACGTGCTGGTCAACGTAGTGGGCGGGCTTGTGGGCCGCAAGCCCATTACCGAGCAGGATGAAGCGTGGTACGATTTTCTGATGGATGTGAATATGCGCAGCGTATTCCTCTGCACCCGCCAGGCTGTTCCCGCCATGACCCAGGGCGGCTCGATCATCAACTTCTCGTCGCAGGCCGCGCGTGACGGCGGCGGTCCCGGCGCTTCGGTCTACGCCACCGCCAAGGCGGCCGTGATGTGCCACACCCGCGCCATGGCCAAGGAACTCGGCCCGATGAACATCCGGGTCAACGCCATCGCCCCCGGCATGATCGCCACCTCGTTCCACGACCGCTTCACGGCCCCGGCCGCCCGCGAAAACCTCGAAAAGACCGTTCCCCTGCGCCGCCAGGGCTCGGCCGAGGACATCGCCGGGCTGGTAGCCTTCCTGGCAGGCCCCGATTCGACCTACATTACCGGCACGAACGTCGATATCAACGGCGGCGCTCTGTTCTCCTGACCGGCAGCAAGGACCGGACCTTGAAAAAACGAGGGGGTTATGGCGGCAGTCATGGCCCTCTTGTTTTTATTCACATAGTTTCTGAGAATTTTATATCTTTGTGCCGTATTACTTAAACGATAAACCGAATCGGGCGCGCCAACCGCACGCCGGAATTCAGGTGCGCACCTTTAGACAAAGCAACGACCGTGGGAGTCTCACTCAAAGATATTGCACTGACCCTCAAACTTTCGACCACCACCGTATCCTGGGTGCTGGCCGGAAAGGGCGACGAGAAGAACATAAGCCGACCGACCCAGAAGCGCATCCTGGAGTGCTCACGGAAGATGGGCTATCAACCCAACCTGATCGCCCGGAGCCTCAACCTGGGGGTGTCCAAGACGCTGGGGCTGATCCTGCCCTCGATCAACGACCGTTTCTACTCCCAGATCGCGGAGGAGATCGAGCTCGAGGCCGAGAAGTTCGGCTACACGCTCATGTTCTGCAGCTCGGGGTCGGAGCTCGACCGGGAGACCCGCATGATCGACATGCTCCGGGCCAAGCAGGTGGACGGGATCATCCTCGCCCCCACCAAGCTCTCCCCGCTAAGCGTGCAGGCGATGCTGGACGACGATTTCCCGTTTGTGCTTTTCGACCGTTACTTCGCCGACATCGACACCAACTACGTGGTGATGGACAACGAGGAGTGCAGTTACAAACTGATCGACCACCTGCTCGACAAAGGTGCGCGCAACATCGCCGCCATTACCACCAACCCCCACCTGCTGATTCTCCAGCAGCGCTACCAGGGCTACTGCCGCGCCTACCGGGAGCATGGGCTCGAGCCCGATCCGGGGCTGAAATGGACGGCCCTGTTCGCCAACTTCGAGAACAACACGGTGGCGGTGATGGATGAAATCTTCCGCACGCGGCCCGACGTGGACGCGTTCTTCTTCATTTCGCACATCCTGGCGGTCGAGGCGCTGATCTACATGACCCAGCGGGGAATCGACCCGGGGCGCTTCCAAATGGCGTGCATCCACGAGGTGTCGGCCTTCAGGGCCCTCGCCCCGAAGATCAATACGGCCCGCATCCCGGTCGAGGCGATGGGGCGCGAAACGGTCCATATCCTGCTCGACAACATCCGCAGCAAGGTCGATAAAAACGGCCCCGCGTTCGTAAAAAGGGCGACGATGATCCCGACCACGCTGACGTTCAGGGATTGACGCCGGACAGCATAAGGAGGCCCGCAGCGCAATCGCTACGGGCCTCTTTAGCATGAATCTCAAGGTCTATTCTTTGGGGGTAAAGCCCATTTCGATCTCCACGTAGTGCAACAGCGTGTGGACGATCTTGATGTGGATCTCCTGGACGCGGTCGGCGTAACCCTCCCAGGGAACCCTGACCTCCACGTCGCACAGGGGGGCGAGGGGGCCTCCGGTCCTTCCGGTCAGGCCCAACACGGCGATACCCTGGCTATGGGCTTGTTCGGCAGCGCGGAGCAGGTTTTTGGAGTTGCCGCTCGAGGTGAACAGCATGACCAGATCCTCGGGACGGCCCACGGACTCGATAAAACGGGCGTAGATCTCGTCGTATCCGAAGTCGTTGGCCGCGCAGGTAATGTGGGCGCCGTCGCTCGCGGCGATGGCGGCCAGCGCGGGGCGGTTGCAACGGTAGCGTCCCGAAAGCTCTTCGGCGAAGTGCATCGCGTCGCAATAGGAGCCCCCGTTGCCGCAGGCGATCACTTTGCCGCCGGAGCGCAAAGTGGAGACGATCAGATCGCCCGCCGCCGCGATCTTTTCCCACGTGGCGGGATCGGCGCAAAAGCTGTCGAGCAGTCGCCGCGCCTGGGCGAACTCCCCTTGGATGATTTCGATGGTTGACATACGTTAAACCGTTTTGTTGCGCAGGCGCAGGGATACGACCAGGATGTAGGCCATGCAGAACATCAGCACCGACATTCCGCCCACGATGCCGATCCCGTCGGCGATCAGGCCCATGATAAAAGTGACGGCCCCGCCGCCCGCCACGCCCATGATCAGCAGCGAGGAGATGGCGTCGGCCTGTTCGGGTTTGTGGTTGAGGGCGAACGAGAAGACGATGGCAAAGACGTTGGCTGTCGCGAAGCCGACGGGCAGGAAGAGCAGACAGAAGAGCGTGCGCACCCACATCGCGTCGGTCGGGGTCCAGGCCAGCCACATCATTACCGCGTAGGCGGCCATGGCCACGGCCATCGTCCACGGGAAGATCTTTTTGGCGGGGATCCTGGTGAGCATCATCGCGCAGAGGAACGAGCCCACGGCCCGTGCCCCGAAGTAGAGCGTGTTGACGCTGGTGGCGTGCTCCGCGCCGAAGACATCCTTGAAAATGACCGGGATGAAGAAGTTGAGCCCCACGTCGATCCCCACGATCAAAAGGATGCAGAAGAACAGAGACAGCAGGAACTTATCGCCCAAAAGGCCGAACGCCGAGGCGAACGTGGCTCCCTGTCCGGATGCGGACTCTTTCGGGATCTGCGTTATGCCGAGCCAAAGCATCGAAAGCAGGGTGATCCCGGCGTAGATCAAAAACACGTAGTTCCAGTCGCCCAGGCCGACCGTCGCGAAGAGCACGATCTGGGGCCCGGAGAGCGACGAGAGGGCTTTGACGAACTGGCCGAGGGTCATGTTGCCCGCCAGCCGTTGGGGAGAGGAGACGTTGGTCAAAAGGGGGTTCAGCGCCACCTGGATCATCGTGTTGCCGATACCCAGCAACGCGAAGGTTACCAGGTAGACGGGCAGCGAAACGGGCATCCACCCCAGGACCATGGGCAGGGGGATGAGCATACCCAGGACGGTGATCACGTTGCTTACCTGCACGGTGGTCTTGCGCCCGATGCGGTTCATCATCAACCCGAAAGGGACCGAGAGGAACAAAAACCAGATCAGGATGAAGTTGGGCAGCAGTCCGGCCAGCGAATTGCTCAGGTTGAGGTCGGCCTTGATGTTGCTGGTCGCGGTCCCGACGATGTCGACGAAGCCCATCACAAAGAACGCGAACAGGACGGGCAGCAGGGCTTTCAGGGTTGGTTTTGCGGTCGTATTCATGGCAGCGGGGATGGATTGGGGTTAGCGGATCGGTTTTTCGGGCAGCGGATCGCCGTCGGCTTTCAGGGCCGGATCATAAACCGCCACAGCCACGTGGGAGTCGCTGCACCCGTAGTAGAGGTACCACTTGCCGTTGTAGAAGACCAGACCTTCGATGAACAGGCCGCCGTAAACGTACTGGCCGGTCTTTTCGAACTCCGCGCACGGCAGGTAGAAGGGGCTGTCGAGCCTCTCGATCAGTTTTTCGGGATCGTCGAGGTCGAACAGCGCCTGGCCTCCGCAATAGTATTGGGCGGGGAAGCGCTTGTCGCCGTTTTCGGCGTTCTTACCGTTGTAGATCAACAGGATTCCCTTGTCGGTAATGACCGCCGGGGGGCCGCACTCGGTCAGCGTGGCGTCGAAGTAGCCTTCGCGGGGACTCATCACCGGTTTGAGGTTGCCGCCCTCGTCCACCGCGGGGGTCCAGTTGACCAGGTCGTCCGAGGTGGCCAGGTTGACCATCGCCTCGCCCCAGTACATCAGGTACTTGCCGTTGATCTTGGCGACGACCTGCTTCCCGTCCACGATCCTGGTGACGATCGAGCCCGACTTGGTCCAAGCGTCGCGGAACTTGCCGTCGTAAGCCTGCGTGAAGGCGGGACCGTGCTTCTCCCAGGTGAGCAGGTCGCGCGAGGTGGCGATGCAGAGGCGCGCGATCGCGTAGGGGGCCGGGGTGTCGAAGCGTTCGCCGCCGGTGTAGGTCATCACGTAGAGGCCCTCCTCGGTGACCACGACCCTCGGGTCTTCACAGCCCGCCATCCATTCCCAGCGCTTGCCGCTGTCCTCGCCCGGGTACATGACCGGTTCGGGACGGCGGTCGAAGGTAATCCCGTCGGTGGTCTCGGCGTAACCGATGCGCGAGGTGCGCATGCCGATCCCCTGGGCGGTGTTGTCCTCCGCGCGGTAGAGCACGACGATCTTTCCGTCCTTGACCACGGCGGCCGGGTTGAACGTTTCGCTCTCCTCCCAGCGCATCTCGCGGTTCTGCATCGGGCAGAAGAAGACCGACGCGGTATCGGGGTTGATCACCGGATTGGTCTGCGCCCGGACGAAGCCGCCGAACGCCCAGTCGGGCAAGGGGTTGTTGGTCTGTTGGATCTTCTTCTCGGCGCACCCGGCCAGGGCCGTTGCGGCGAGTATGGCGATCAAAATCGTCTTTTTCATTGCAATGCGGTTTTTTCAAAGCAGTTGACCCCTTCGGCCTCGATGGCCAGCTCGGCCTTCGAGGCGGGGTATTCGATCTTCAGGGTGCGGCCCTCGCCGGGCAGCAGGTTGAAGTAGTTGTCCGAGGCGTAGGCGGGCAGGATGGACTCTCCGGTCGCAGCGTCGGCGATCCGGGCGGCCACAAGGATGGCGGCCGTTTTGCCGGTGTTGCGGACGGTAACCTCGACGCTCGTGGCGGAGAGGCGTTTGGAAGTGACCTTTACCGTCGTGGCGGCCATATCGCAAAGACCCTCGGGGGCGTTGCTGTAACTTTGGCCGTACCAATAATCGTTCTCGGAGAGGATGCCGCCTTTGGCGTCTTTCAGCACCAGGCGCACCAGCACATTGCCCGTGTAGCCTTTGGGCAGGGCGACCACTCCGAAGTCCGTTTTATCGTTGGCGCCGAGGTCGGCCTTGCCTTCCCACCTAAAGAGGCGTTTGCCCTGGGGGGTAACGACCTCCATCGTGGCCCTCACGCCCGGATAGCTGTGCAGGGTGGCGTTGGCCACGATCACATGGCCGTCGGTAATGTTGCGCTGGATATGGACGGGTTCGCATCCCTTCATCATCCCGTAAAAGCTGCCGAAAGTATCGTAGTCCCAACTGTAAGCCTGGCAGATCAGGCTCGGCCACGCGGGTTGGGTGATCCAGTAGAGCATACCGGTCACGTCGCTCCACATCTTGTGGTTGTAGGCCTCCAGCATCATCTTGTGGCCGTTGTAGTTGAGGATTTGACCCCGGCGGCAATACTCCTCGGCGCTCTCCACCGGTTTTTTGCTCAGCCGTGCCATGTCGCGCTCGAAGGCGTCCCAGCCCGACCACCCCTTGACGTGGTAGTCGTGGTAGTACCACACGTCGCCGATGGGCCACTCGTCCTCCTTGGCGATGAATTTCTTGAAGACCCGGTAGGGGGGCATCGAGTTGGATCCGAACTCCGAATTGAAACCGTGGGCGATCCGGGTAAAGAACGTCTCCGGGTTGTCATGGTATCCCCACGGGCCGCTGCCCGGCATATTCAGTCCCCGCGAGTTGCCGTGGTAGTGGCGTGTGCCGTCTTCGTTGAGGATGATCTCTTGCAGCCCCGTCTCCAGGCCCTCGGCGTACCCCTCGTTGCGGGGACACCAGACCGCCAGGCTGGGGTGGTTGCGGAACCTGCGCACCACGTCGGTCACGTTGGCGAAAAAGAGGTCCCAATCCAGCGGCAACAGGTTGTATTCGCCGGTCGACATCCAGAAGTCGTTCCAGACCAGGATGCCGTACTCGTCGCACAGGTCGAAGAAGACCTCCTCGGTGCACTCGCCCGTCCAGTTGCGGATCATGTTGAAATTGGCGAGTTGGTGGAGTTTGAAGGCGGGTTCGAGCTTCTGGCGCGAACAATCCTTCATCGCGTCGTCCATGCCCCAGTCGCCGCCCCGGCAGAAGATCGGCCGTCCGTTGACCCGGATGGCGATGTAGGGGCTGCCGTTCTGCTCGATCTCTGTAAAGTTGGCCATATCGACCCCTGGCATGAGCGAGGGGACGACGGTGTTCTTGTTGGGGACGTTCGCGTCGCGCAGTTTTTTGAAATCGAAAAGGATCTTGCCCTTCTGGGTCACATTGGTAGGCGAATATTCCATCCGCAATCCCTGCTTGCCGGGGGCGTCCACCGCCAGTTCGTAGCTCATTTCGCGCACTCCGAAACGGATGCTTTTCTGCGTCCCGTCGTCCAGTTTGAGTACGAGCGTGTAGAGGTTCTGCTCCCCGTAGCCGTTGGGCCACCAGAGGCGCGGCTTGTCGAGGAGAGCCTCCGCGGTCAATACACGGCTTTCGCCCGCGTCAAGGGTTGCCTCCTGCGAGAAGGAGATTCCTTCCGCGGTGCCGGAGAGTTTGACCGTCGTCCGGTTTTTGGTGGTGTTGGTCAGGGGAATCTTTACGGTAATTTTTGCCGAAGTGGTGTCGGGCAGGGGCAGATCGGTAATGACCTGCGCGTCGCCGATCACGATGCCGTTGTCGGTGCACAGCCGCACATCCTGCCAGATGCCCATATCGCGGTCCCGGATAGCGGGCATCCAGTCCCAGCCCTCGGAGGCGATGAAGGTAGGCCCGTCCAGGCACAGCGCGCCGCCGTTGGGACCGAAGCTTTCGGCGGTCTCCTCGTGGCCGATGCCCGGGTTGTCGGGAGGCAGGATATGGACCGCGAGGACGTTGCCTTTGGCCTTCAGGACCGTGGTCACATCGAACGTCCCGCGCTTGAACGCCCCGGTCATAGAACCCAGGAGCTTGCCGTTGAGCCATATCTTCGCCCGGTAGTTGATACCGTTGAAAAGCAGGCGGACGTTCTTGCCCGCCGCGGCGTCGGGCGCGTCGAATTTGAGGCGGTACCACCAGTCGGTCCGCGACAACGAATCGGGGATCAACAGGTTGTTCAGCCCGTAGTAGGGATCAGGATAGACGCCCTGCTGGACCAGCGTGGTAAGCACCGTGCCGGGGACCGTGGCGTTGTACCAATCCGAGGTGTCGAACGCCGGATCGAGGAAGGGCTTGGAGACCACCGCGTCGCCGGATGCCATCTCCCACCCTCCTGAGAGGATGAACTCACCGTCCGGGGCGGGGGTCAGCACGGCGGGTTGCGCGACCTTCGCCTTGCGCTCCACGACCGGGGCCGGGGCCTTCGTTTTGGGCCACTCGTCCTGAGTCTGGCGTTGGGGGATGCCGAAATTGAGGGTGGACTGGGCGGCGGCGGTCCATGCCGCCGAGCAGAGCACCGCAAGGATCACTATGCGCCTCATACCCCGTATTTTCTTGCCGATTCGTACATATGGACCACGTTGGCAGCGGGAACGTCCTCCTGGATGTTGTGCGCCGCGGCGAAAATGTAGCCGCCGTCCTTGTTCATAATGCCGATGGTCTCTTTGACTACCTCTTCAACGCTTTCCGGTGTGCCGAACGGCAGGATCTCCTGCGTGTCGATGCCGCCGTGGAAGACTATTCTTTTGCCGTAAGCATCCTTCAAGCCCTGGGGGGACATCATCGCCGCCTTGGGTTGGATGGGGTTGAGGATTTCGACCCCCGCGTCGATCAGACTCGGCACCAATGGGAAGACGCTGCCGCAGGAGTGGTGCAAGAAGGCCGCGTCGGTAAACTGCTTGGTGTAGGCGATCCGTTTTTTGAGGTAGGGTTTGACGAATTCGTCGAACATCTCCACCGACATGAACAAACTCGACTGGGTGGCGAAGTCGTCGCCCGAGGTGGTGTAATGGATGTACTTGCCCAGGGCGCCGTAGTAGATCTCGATCACGCGCTTCTGGTACTCCCAGACCTTGTCGAAGAACTTGGTCACGAACTCCGGCTCGATGCCCACCCTGAGCAGGAAGTCGTCGAAGCCGCACATCCAGCAGCCCAGCTCGAAGACGCCGTAAACGGGGTGCTCGGCACAGACGATGTAGTCGGTCTGCTCCCACAGCCTTTTCGCCTCGGCGGCGTCGGCTTCGATCAGTTTGCGGTCGATCGAGTCGGGGTTGGGCCATTGGAACTTGTCGAGGTCCTCGATGGTCGCCCCCTTCAAAGGCCAGTTGACCTGCTCCCAGTAGAGGCCGCCGGTAAACTTGCGGGTAATGCCCCATTCGTCGGTGTACTCGTCTTCGGAGATCACTTTGTACTGCGAATCGTAGGGCATGTAGATCTCGCCCACCGAGCGGGTATCGATGTCCAGCCGGTTGAGGAGTTTTTCATCCAGGCGGCGGGTCTTGCCGTAGCGGAGCCTTTCGCGCGGGGGCGTTTCCAGGCCCAGGTGCTCCATGACGGTGTACATGCTCTCGCCGTCCATGTTCGACTGGGGGCATCCGCCCAGGTCGAGGATCAGGCGTTCGGGTTGCTTGTGGGCGAGGATCTTCGCAAAATCGCTTCTTCTGCTCATGGGATGTGGTTTTTTAAGTTAATAAAATCGTGATGCACGCGGGGATCAGCCCGCGTGCACCGGTGTTATGCATTACGGTTTTTCGGCGTTGTAGATCGCCAGGGCCTCCGCTGCGCTGAGCACCTTGCTGTAGAAACGGAACTCATCGAGCGCGCCCATGAACGAATAGTATCCGTTCTCGACCGAAAGAACCCCGATGGTCAGCGGCTGGGTCTCGGGGATGACCAGCGGCGCGGCGGTGAAGTCACACTCGTTGTCAAGAGCGCCGTTGACGTAGATCTGCAGTTTGGAGTTGTTGGCCGTTACCACCACATGGAACCAGGTGCCGGGGGTAAATTCAGTCCACGTTCCCACGTAAGCGCCACCCGCGTTGTGCGTTTGCAGGAAAAGCTGCTTGCCGATATGTTTGACGATCAAGCCGTCCCACCAGTTCATGCTGATGACCGCCCTATCGCTCGGAGCATTCTCCGTGGTATTGACCCAGAAAGCGATCGAGGCTGCCGAGGGACGCATCGAAGCGGCGGTGGTCGGTACGCTGATGTAGCCGCCATTGAACAGATACGCTTTGTTGCTCGAACCGTTGCGGTCGCTGGTCAGGGCGGGGTTGGAGCTCTCACCGGCATTCAGGGCGGCGGTCTGCTGGTAGTAGGAGGCGTCGGTAACATTGCCGTCCATCTTCAGGTGCAACGACAGGTACTGGTCGTAGTCCTGGGTCAGCGCTTTGCCCTGGAATGCGGTCTTGGCGTTGTTGACAAGGGGGACCTGGGCGTCCACTGCGCTTTGGAGGGCGTTGGCGTCGTCGTAAACGGCTTTGGCGGCGAGCAGGATTACCCCGAAGGCGTCCTTGTCGGCTTTGCGGTAGTTGCCGGTCGAGTATCCGACCGTCGCACCCGTGTAGACGGTGTTGGCGGCCGTGAGCGCGCTTTCCAAAGCGGCTTTGTTTACGCTCGGAGCGGGGACCACACCGGCCTGGAAGGTGGTAATTGCGGTGGCCAACGCGGTAACAGCAGCGTTAACTTGTTCCTGGGTCGCGGAAGCGTTGTTCTTGACCGTCTCGGCGGCGCTAATGGCGGTGTTGAAGGCGGTCATCACGGCGGCCGGGTACTGGCCCGGATCGGAGCCTTGGGTCGAAACGTCGCGGATGGCTTTGGCATCGGCGATCTTGGTGGTCAGGGCGCTCTTGTCGGCCGGGGTCGGCGTGGGTTCTTCCTTGTCGTCGCCTCCGCAATTTACGGTGGCCAGCCCCACGAAGAGGGTCAGGGCGAAAACGGAGAGCAGTCGTAGCGTTTTCATTTTTTTGGGTTTTTAGGTTATGGTTTATGGTGTGTGTGTTCGTTATTCCAACGGGGGCAGGGTGGTCAGAAAACCCGCGCTGTTCTTGTGGATCTCCACCGCGAGGGTGCTCCCGGCGGTCAGTTCGGTGTAAGGCAGCGAGAGGGAGTTGCCGTCGCCGGGGTTGGATTCGTTGAAGTGGTAGAAGTAGTAGGTCTTCTTGCTGTCGGCGGGAATGTCGATGGTTACCTTCTCGGCGTAGGTCGCCCGGTTGCAGATCACGAAGGTGTAGTCCGAGCTTCCGACCTTGCAGCCGCCGACCTTGATCTTGGCCGTCTCCTGGCTCATGTTCAAGCACACCGCCCCGTCGGGGAAGTAGCGGCACAGCATCGACCAGGCGTAGTACAGGGGACGTAATTTCGTGCCGCCCCAGTTTCCGGTGTTGTTCCACATCCCGGCGTCCTTGTTCTGGTCGAAGCCGTGCAGGCCCCACGACAGGGAAGAGGCGATGCCGGCCTGGATGGTCTGGATGGCGAAGTCGACCATGTAGAGCGCGTACTGGTAGCTGCTGCTGTAAATCCCGTCGGCGGGCTTGTTGGCGGGCCAGTCCAGCCAGTTGCCGTTGATCGCGCCGCACTCGGCGCACACCACCGGCTTGTTGGCCGCGTTGTAGGGGATCACTTGGTTCATCTGGCCCATCAGCGCGTCGTAGAGGCCGAGGTTCTCGGAGGTGGACGCGGTCCCGTCGAAATAGAAGTGGAAATTGTAGGAGACCAACTCGCGGCTGTTGTATTGCGCGCCCTTGCCCACCCAGTCGTCCCAGGAGTCGGGGCCGCACAAGCGGTCGGTCGGGTAGCTGTTCAAAACGCAATAGTCGTAGGTCTTGCGCATGAACGCGCTCCAGTCGTCGTAGGTGGTGTAGGTGCCGTAAGGCTCGTTGCTGGGCTGCATGTAGACGATGTTCGTGTAGCCCTTGGTGTTGATCATGTAGTCGATGAACTCGGCGAAGGCCTGCACGTTGGCGTCGTTCTTATAGCCGTTCTTGTCGTCCTCGTAGGTGGTCACGTGCCACCAGCCGGAGAGCACCTTGACCCCCATCTGTTTGTAGAGGTCCATGAATTTGTAAAAGGCTTTCATCTCGGGGCTCTCCCAGTTGTAGTTGCCGGGGACCAGGTCGGGATCGTACCAGTGGCGCTCGACGGGCATACGCACCAGGCCCGGATGAATGGCCCGGATGCGCTCCTCCATCATCGCGAAACGGTCGTCCGACCAGTTGAAGTCGGGCTCGCCGTTGGGCTTCAGGTCGGGGATCCACTGGTTGTAGCCGAAGCCGATAAAAGGTGTGGGGTAAACCCCCGCCACCGAGGAGGTAACGGTGCTCAAATCGGGCTTGTAAGTCTCCTTGCTGTTCGAGCAGGCCAGCAGGGCGATCATCGATATGCAAATCAGGTGCTTCATTGTCTTAAGGTTTTTGTGCGTTGTAAATGGCCGTTACTTCACTCCCGGAGAGGGCGCGGTCGTAGACCCTGACCTCGTCCACGTCGCCCCGGAAATAGGTGGTCGTGTGGTCGGCGGAGCCTTTGACCCCGATCGTGAAGGGCATTTGGTCGTCCGTGGCGACCATCGCCAGGGCGGCGGGGGCGGTGTCGCTCTTGCGCAGGGTGCCGTCCTCGTAGAATTTGATCCCGTCGGCAGCCGAATAGGTAACCGCCACGTGTTTCCATCCCGTGCCCGGGGCGATGCCCGAAGAGATCTCCGGGATGGTTCCCGAAGTGGAGGTCCCGCCGTAGGAGAATTTACCCGAGCTGAGGCCCAGATAGAACCCGAACCTGCGGGAGAGGCTCATCAGGTAGGGATCGCCCGCGCCGGCCGGGCTGGCCGCCTTTACCCAGCACATGTAGGTCAACTGGGCGGGATTCAGGGCTGTGTTGTAGGGGATCGAGAGGTAGGAGCCTTTGTCGACGTGGCACGCGCCGTCGTAGCTGCCGTACCGGTCGATGGCGGGCAGGGGCGGAAGGCTGTTGGTGCCGTTGACCAGTGTCGGGGCGAAGGCCATGTAGGAGGAGTCGGCGAAGTTGCCGGCGAATTGCAGGTCGAGCACCAGGTTGGGGTCGAACGTCTTTTTGTTGGCTGCCGCCTGGAACGCCGTGATCGCACTGTTGAGGGCGGTAACCCCCTTGTCGACCTGGGTCTGGGTAGCGGCGGCGTTGGCGTTCAGGGTGGTGGCCTCGTCGATCTGCGTTTGGAACGCGGCGATCACGCGGGCCAGGTACTGCCCCGCGGCGAAACCCTGCGTGACTCCCGACTTGGCAGTGCCGGCTGCCGTGATCCGGCTTTGCAGGACGCTCTTGTCGACGACCATCGAGGCGGATTTTTCCATCTCGAACACCGCGGCTACCTCGCTCGCGTCCAACACCTTGTTGTAGAGCCTGAACTCATCCAGTTCGCCGTCGTAATAGAGTTCCCGCGTGGGGTCCATCAAGCCGATAAAGAAAGGGAACCTGGCATTATTGCGCGTCAGATTGCCCATGCCGTCGGCCCGGGATACGAACTCCCCGTTCTTGTAGAAGCACACGCCCTCGGGGGAGTAGGTCATCGCGAAGTGGCTCCAGTTGGCGGAGGTCTGCACACCCGATTCGTACAGGGGCAGCCAGCCACGGGTGGTGCTGCCGCTGAATTGGATCCCGTTGCCGTCGGCAGGCATGATCACATAGAAGATATTCCACGTATTAAGGCAGAAGATCCAACGCTGCACCTGCACCGGGGATGGTTCCCTGATCCAGCACATAAAGGTCATTACCTCGGGGTTCAACGCTTCGGACGTGCCGTCCACAAAGGGGAATTCGATGTATCCTCCCCTGGAAAGGCGCACGGCCGAGTTGGCGTCGCCGTTGCGGTCGGCGACCAGCGAGGGCTTCGGACCGTTGCCGCACAACGAGTTACCCTCGTGCAGGGCGGCTGTATGGCCCAAAGGCGAGGAGTCGAGGAAATTGCCGTTGAAGCGCATATGAAGCACCAGATAGCTGTCGTTGGGGTCCACCGGACCGGAATTGACCGACGCCAGGAAGACGTCACGGCTGTCCCGGAGCTTCTTGGCCGCCGCATCCACCATGGCCTGGGTCGCCTTGTCGTTGGTCTGGGCCGTCCTCGACTCGTTGACGGCCTTCTGGAAGTTGGCCATCACAAAGGAGAGGTACTGCCCCTGGTCGGTGCCCTCTTCCGATTCGGCGAGCAGGGTCGCGCACTCGGTAATCAACGCGTCCAGGTCCGCCTTGCTTTCGGCGGGGGGATAGACGTAGTTTTCGTAGTCGGGGCTCTCCTGGCATCCGGCCAACAGGAAACCCAGACTGAGCAGCGCTGCGATATATCGTGCTGTTTTCATGGTCTTTTAGAATTTGGGGTTGTTTTCCCATACGCCGTGGCTCTTGTCGATCTCGGTGGTGTGGATCGGCAGCAGGTAGTCGCGGTCGTCGCGGAAGAATTTACCCTTGTTGGTGTTGTAGGTAGACGAGTAGGTGTGCATGACACTCCCGTAGGTGTGGCGGCGGATCAGATCCCACCTGCGCCACCCCTCCAGAGCCAGCTCCCGGCGGCGTTCGGCCAGGATAGCATTCCGGAGCACCACCTTGTCGATGGTCAGCACGTCGGGAAGCGAGGCGGCCGTGGTGTTGGGCACGGTCTTCTGCACCTCGCGGGCCGGGTCGAGCGGCGGGGTGTTCCTCGCACGCTGGCGCACCTGGTTGAGGTAGTAGTTGGCGTTCTTGCCCTCCGGGCTGCTCGTTTGAAGTTCGTTGAGCACCTCGGCATACATGAGCAGCACGTCGGCGTAACGGATGTAGGTGAAGTTCTTCTGGATGTCGGTCTCGGTGGCCGCTCCCGCCGACAGACGGGCCGGGTCGTTGCGCGAGACGAAGATCTTGCGGTCGTGGTAGCCGGTCGAGGAGTTCAAGTTATCCTGCAGGTAGTCGTCCCCCTGGAACTTGTCGCCGGTCTCGATAAAGGTGTAGGGGATGCGCGGGTCGTCCGCGTCGAAGGCTTTGCGTAAATCGGCCGTCGGGCAGCAGAAGCCGTAGCCGCCCTCGTTCTTGCGCGAGAGGAACCAAATGAGCGAGATCCCCGTGGAGAGCTCCCAGGTGGCGCCGTTGCTCCTGTACTGCACCTCGTAGACCGACTCCGTGCCGTTGTCGTGGGCGGCGGCGAAGTTGTAGCCGAAGCTGGGGTGGAGGCTGTACTCGCCCGAGGTAACGATCGCATCGAGGGCTGTCTTGGCGGCGGGCCAATCCTCGCGGAACATATGGATCTTGGCCATCAGGGCGTAGGCTGCACCGCTCGTCGCACGGCCCATATCGGCGGAGGCGTACTCGCTCTTTTTGGGCAGCTCGGTCGCCGCTTCCAGGTCTTCGAGGATAAAGTCGAAGGTCTCGTCCTGTGTCAGGCGCGGGTAGTTGAGGTAGGCTTTCGGGTCGGGCAAGGGCTCGAGTATCTTGGCCATGCCGCCGTAGTAGGTCGCCAGGTTGAAGAAGGCGAACGAACGCAGGAACTTGGCTTCCAAGACCATCCTATTGATCAGCGAGGCGTCCCCTTCGGTGCGCTCCGAGTTTTTGATCAGGATGTTGGCTCCGGTAATGATCCGCTGGCAGATCTTGTAGAGCTCGAAAGCGGCCGAGTTGGAGGCTTCCAGGTTGAAGTTTTCGAGTTGGAGTATCTCGGTGTGGTCCGAGTCGTCGTAGCCGCCCTTGGCCGCGTTATCGGTCGGGATCTCCATCACGGTACGGTAGTAGGTCATCATATCGGACCAGATGTGCCGCTGCTCGTAGTAGACCCCGGTAAGCGCCTGGGACATCTGGTCGGTGTTTTTGTAGAAGTTGTCCTCGGTCTGGTCGGTGTAGATGGGCAGGTCCAGGTCTTTGTCGGTGCACCCGGTCGCGGGGAGCAGGAAGAGGGCGATGATCGCTATTTTAAGAATGTTTTTCATGGCCGGGAGAGTTAAAAATTGATGTTTACGCCCGCGACGTACATCCTCGGCGGAATGTAACGTTTGGGATCCTCGATACCGTTGAAACCCACTTCCGGGTCGAATCCGGTGTAGTTGGTAAGCGTAAAGAGGTTCTGGCCGCTGACGTAGACCCGCAGGTTTTTGACCACCTTGAGCTTTTTAAGCAGCCTGTCGGGCAGGGTGTAACCCAGTTGGATGTTGCGGATCTTCAGGTAGGAGCCGTTCTCGAGGTACCACGACGAGTAGCGGTAGTTGTTGTTCAAATCGATGCCGCTTACCCTCGGGTATTTGCTCATATCGCCCTCCTTGCGCCAGGAGTTGTTGTAAAGGTCTTGCAGGATGTTGTTTTTCTGCAACTTGCCGTAGAACGCTTTGGGGTAGTTGAAGATCTGGTTGCCGACCACCCCGTTCATAAACACGGTCAGATCGAGTCCCTTCCATGCGGCGGTCAAATTCAGGCCGAACGATGCGCCCACCTGCGGGGTACCGTGGTAGGTGCGGTCTTTGTCGGTAATCTCCCCGTCTCCGTCCAGGTCGGCGAACTTGAAGTCGCCCGGCTTGGCCAGGGGTTGGATCATGCGGCCGTCCTTGTCGATGTATTTATCGATCTCTTTCTGGGTCTGGAAGATGCCCAGGTATTGAAGCATATAGAAACCGCCGAACTCATGGCCCGGAACCGAGCGAGAGACCACGTCTTTGTCCCAGTACTCGGGGTTGCCGCCCAGGGATGTCACTTTGCTCTTGTAGGCGGTCAGGTTGGCGGCGGCACCGTAGGTAAATTCGCCCGCGTGGCCGTTGTAGGCCACCGAGAGGTCGATACCGTCGTTGCGCATCCCGCCCATGTTGTATTTGGGGTTGGATGGGTACTGGGCGTAGATGGGCAGGTCGACCGTCAGGATCATGTCATGGGTGTATTTCGAATAGACGTCCAGCGAAACGTTCAGCGCGCCGCTGAGCATGCCCATATCCAAACCGATGTTGTATTGCTCGCCGGTTTCCCATTTGAGGATCGTGTTGCCCCGCGTGATGGGCAGGTAACCGATCAGCGGGTCGGAGGTCTTGTCCACCCCGAACGCGTAGTTGACCCCGCGGCTGGTGCCCATCAAAGAGACGGTCTGGTTGCGGCTCGCGGCACTTTTGTTACCGGTTTGCCCCCAACCCGCACGGAGTTTGAACTGGCTGAACAGCCGGTTCCGGTTGATCTTTTCGAAGAATTTTTCGCGGCTGACATCCCAACCCAACGAGAAAGAGGGGAAATAACCCCAGCGGTTTCCGGCGGGGAACTCCGACCAGCCGTCCGTACGGAACGACACGGTGGCCATGTAGCGGCCGTCGTAGGAGTAGTTTACCCGTCCCAGGTAGGAGACCATCGCCTGCTCGTTCTTGCCGCCACCGGCCAGGTCTCCGGCCGTGCCCGCATCGATGGTCCAGAAGACCGGATCGTTGTTGGGCATCCCGGTGCGGGAACCCGACAGGTTCGAGTCGTTCCATTTCTCCCACGTGAGGCCCACCACCGCGTTGACGGAGTGTTTTCCGAACATCTTTTCATAGCGGAGGGTCTGCTCGAGGTTGATGTAGAGGGTTTCGGCGGAAGCTTTCGAAAACTTGTTCACGTCGCGGTACTTCTGGGAGTTGTAGCCCACGTCGTCGGCCGAGGGGACCAGGTGGTAGTAGGGTTCGAAGAGTTCCTCCTCGTAGTTTTTCTTCTCGAAGGCCGCCTGCGATTTGAAATGAAGCCCGTCATAGAGTTCCACGTCGGCGTAGAGGCTGCCGAAGGGGTTGAACTCGCCTTTCCAGCCGTTGCTCTGGGAGAGCAGACTCAGCGGATTGGTATTGTAGGAGAACTCTGTGGGGGCGTACTTGTCGTAGAAATAGTTGGTCCCCGCGGGGTCGGCCAGCGGGCTGACGGGCGGGGTAAACGGGTCGGCGGAGAGCAAAACATCGAGCGTGGCCAGCGAATTGTTGATCTTGTAATACCCCACCCCCAACGTGTTGCCGACCTTGAGCCATTTGGCAGGCTCGTACTCGTTGGTGTTGCGCAGGGTAATCCTGTTCAGGTCGTTCTTCTTCATGGCTCCCTTCTCGTCGGTGTAACCCACGTGGAGCGAGGAGCGGAATTTCTCGCTGCCCCCCGAAACGGAGAGGCTGTAATTCTGGTTGAAGCCGGTGCGGGTGGCCAGATCGACCCAGTCGGTGTTGTACCCTTTGTTGAACTGGTTGGCGACCAACGGGTCGGGCGTGGTGCCGTCGTTGCGGTTGGACTCGAGGTAGAAGTCGTAAAGTTGGCTGCTCGACGCCTGCGGGTACTTGATGTTCATCTGCGTGAAGCCGATGTAGGCATCGAAACCGACGTTGACCTGGCCGGCCTTTCCTTTTTTGGTAGTGATCAGGATCACACCGTTTGAGCCCCGCGATCCGTAGATCGCCGTCGCGGAGGCGTCTTTGAGGATCTGCATGCTCTCGATGCTGCGCGGATCGACGTTCACGCCCTGGTTCAGGGGCACCCCGTCGACCACGTAGAGGGGTGCGGTGGTGTTGACCGATCCGATCCCCCGGATCCTTACCGAGGCCACGTCGCCCGGCTTGCCCGAGCTGGCGGTCGCCTCGACGCCCGCCGCACGCCCGACCAGCAGGTCCTGGATGTTGCTGGCGGGGTAGTTCTTGATGTCCTTGGCGGCGACGGTCGCCACGGCGCCGGTCAAATCCTGTTTGCGGACCGTACCGTAGCCGATTACCACCACCTCGTCGAGCTCCCTGGTCGCTTCGGTCATCGCCACGTCGATCGTCGAGCGGTTGCCGACGGCCTCAATCGCGGGGTTGTACCCGAGCATGGAGAACACCAGCTTCGAATCGGCCGGCGCCAAGATCGAGTAGCGGCCTTGTGCGTCGGTGGCGGTCCCGGTTGTGGTCCCTTCGACTACCACGACGACTCCCTGCAGGGCTGCACCGCCTGTGCCGGTCACGGTCCCGCGTACGCCCGCATCCTGGGCCCGGACCGCGGTCAATGCGGCCATCAGGGCCAGGCTGAGCGTTAGCCTGAGTTTCGATGAACTTTTCATATGTTATTTTTTAACTGTTTCCGTTGGGAAAATATTGTCGGCGGCCACAGAAAGTGCGGCATAATCGCCGATGTGCTCGTCGAGTTGCGCCGGGACGATCCGGCACACATCGGCCGATATGGAGAGCGCGTCCACGCTGAGCGCCTCGTACATGGATGGTTCGAGCAACTCCCGGCACCGGGCGAAGATACTCCCGATCACGATCACCTCCGGGTTGAGCATATCGATCACAACCGAGAGGCCTTTCCCCAAAAAACGCCCCGAGACCGCGTACACCTCCCGGGCGAGTTCATCTCCGGCGAAAGCGGCGGCGGCAACGCTCTGGGCTGTAATCAGCGGAAGGTCCTCATGGGTGGGGCAGAAAGAGACCTGTTGCCCCATCTGCAGTTTCTCGCACGCCATCGAGCGAGCCAACTGGGCGATCCCGCCCCCACTGCAAAACCCTTCGAACGATCCGCCCTTGCCGTAGCCCACCGGGCCGAAGTCGGAGAGGCGGATGTGGCCCAACTCCCCGGCGTTGCCGTTGGTCCCGGCGTAGAGCTTGCCGTCGATGATCAGCCCCGCACCCAGCCCGGTTCCGAAGGTCATAAAGACCATGTTGTCGCACCCCCTGCCCGCACCGAATTTCCACTCGGCCAAAGCGCAGGCGTTCGCATCGTTCTCCAGGTACGCGCTGATGCCGAACTCCTTGGAGATCATCTCCGCGACCGGGACGCAGTCCCAACCGGGAAGGTTGGGCGGACTCATCACAACTCCTTTCTTGCTGTCCAGGGGGCCTCCGCAACTGATCCCGATCGAGGCGGTATTCTCCGCTGTCAGGCCGTTGGAGGCCATCACTTCCCGAATCGTCGAGGCTATTTTTTTAAGGGTGCCTCCCAGTCCGTCGGTCGGGAAACGCTCCTTCTGGACAATCTCCAAGTTCCCGTTTTCGAGCCTGCCGTATATCACGGCGCATTTGGTCCCGCCGATGTCGATTCCGATCAGATTTTCTGCCATGTGTTTGGGTTTCTTTTTTGTAGTTTATTGTGTTTTTTTTTCTCCGCTGTGCATCAAATCGTTTTACTTTAACGTTTAAGTAAAAAGGGTAAAATACAAACGGATCCCCCGGCTCCGTTACCCCGTTGCAAGCCCAAGTACCGTTGATGCGGGTTGAATACTGAAAATCTGGCATTACAACGCCTTTATGGCTTACTTTAACGTTCAAGTTGAATGCAATGTTAAAGAATAATTTCTATAATGCAAAATTATTTTCACAAAAAAACTCATATTTATTCCAATGGGTACAGCGACACACAAGTAGTGCATTTATTGTAAGCATTTTACCCGGGCCATCGGGTGCGCAAAAAAAAACTGATCCCCATCCATCGCCCCGGCCCGGTCTGCGATCGCCAGTAAAATCAGAGTTTTTTATTCTCGCCGGTAAATCGAAAGACCTATTTGGCTGCCGGGTTGTTTTGAACGCAAATAAAATTATATATTTGCATTAGCTTAATGTTACGGGGAAATTTATGGCCGAGATCGACCACAGGGTGATCATGAGGGTTTCAATGGGGGATGAGGAGGCTTTCGCAGTTCTTTATGAGGCGTATTATGCCTACCTGAATACCCTGGCAGCCTATTATGTGTTCGACCGCAACGTTGCCAACGAGATCGTCAACGACATCTTCGTCAACCTTTGGAAGAACCGCGAGTCGCTGACCTACCCCATCAACAACTACCTGGTGCGTGCGGTCCGCAACGCGAGCCTGAACCAGATCCGCAACTCCCGGACCCGCAACGAGGTCCACGACCGCTACCGGGCCGTCCTGGACAAATACCACGAGGAGCACATCCTCAACAATCCCAACCCGCTGCAATACGTCGAGATGCAGGAGCTGGAGCAGATCATCAAAAGCACCGTGGCTTCGTTGCCCGAAAAATGCCGCATGATCGTAGAGAGTTACCTCTTCAACGGCAAATCCCCCGCCGACATCGCCGACGAGACAGGCCTGAACATCAGCACGGTAAGGGTGCAGATCAAGAACGGGCTCGACAAAATGAGGCTCTCGCTGGGAAACCTCATGGTGCTGCTGCTTCTGATCAACCGGTAGCACGGGGCACGGAAAAAATCGCCCGATCCAAAAAAATATCGCCCGGGGGATAAATTTTTCGGGGTCGAGATGTGTAAGTATATATAGACCGCTTACACACTCCCAATGGACAACAAAAATTTGCGATTCGAGGATTTGATGGAGGAGTACTTCGAAGGCTCCATCTGTGAAGACCACGCGCGGGAACTCGCCGGTTTGATCGAGTCGGATCCCTCATGCAGGGAGGAATACAGCAAACTGGCCAAGCTGCACGCCGTTTCGATGTTCCCCTACTTCAAAAAGAAGCAACAAGGCAACTACCGCGACCTTACCGCCCGGCTCGGCTTCCGGAAAAAACCCGCAACCCTGCATCCGCGCCTCAGGATCTGGCGCAACGTCGCCGCGGCGGTCGTCCTGGTCGCCGCGAGTGCCGGCATTACCCGCCTGCTGACCGCAGACGGCCCCGCAAGCGCCAAACTCGCCTTTACGGCGGAGGCCCCGGCGGGCTCCAAGTCCAAGATCAACCTGCCCGACGGCAGCGTGGTCTGGTTGAATGAGAACTCGAAACTGTCGCTGAGCCCCACCTTCGGGAAGAAAGACCGGACCATGCAACTCGACGGGGAGGGCTACTTCGAGGTCGCTAAAGACAAGAAACTGGCGTTCGCGGTCCACGTCGGGGGCATCCGGGTCAAGGCCCTCGGGACCAAGTTCAACATCCAGGGCTACCCCGGCCAGGCCGATGTGGTTACCACCCTTTTGGAAGGGAAGGTCGAGGTTACCGACGATATGTCGGGAGATTCAAAGGTCATGGACGCCGGCCATATGCTTACCTTCGACAAGTCCAGCCGGGAGATGGAGATCGCCGCCAGGAAGAACAGCCTGCTGAGCATCATCTGGAAGAACGGCGTGTGGGAGATGAACTCCGTCCCGCTCCACGAATTGTGCAAGGAGCTGGAGCTTATCTACGGCGTGCACATCGAGATCCTCAACCAGGAGCACCTGGGCGCGCGCTTTACCGGGCAACTCTACGCCGACGAACCGATCGACCATTTCCTCAAGCTGATCCGCCGGACCATCAACATCCGCTACAAACAAACAGGAGATACAATCACAATCGAATAACCTACACACTAACCCTTCAAACCCATCGAGCCTATGGATTGAGAGCAACTGCAAAAAAAAAGCCGGAAAATACCCTACATATTTTCCGGCGCGATTAATAACCATCGTGCGTGATGCATGAATGTATTAACCTCTAACGTTTGCAAAATTATGAAAATTTTCACCAGTTTACGACTAGTGGAACAGTTAATGCGCCCAGGCTTCAGGATAAGTCGGCTGAAATCATTGATTACAAGCACATTACTTGTCGCAACATTTCTCCCCTCCGTTGTTTTCGCGCAAAGCAAGGTTACTCTGAACTACAGGAACACAGCGCTTTCCACCGTCATGGAGAGCGTATCGAAGCAAAGCGACTACAAATTTTTCTTCAGCGACAACATCGATCCGCAGACCAAGGTCAGCGTCGATATGAGCAGCTCGAACATCTCCGAGGTAATGGCGGCCGTATTGAAAGGCACCGACATCAGCTTCGAGTTGAGCGACACACGCATCGTGTTGCTGCCCAAGGCGCTGAAAGAGGCGACCGACAAGCAGAACGCTCCCGCGACCCGGACCATTGCCGGTACCGTGAAGGATGAGGCCGGGGAGAAGATCATAGGCGCCACGGTCCATGTCAAAGGGACCGGTACGGCGACCGTTACCAACGCCGAGGGCAGGTTCTCGCTGCGTACCTCACAGACCGACCCCGTGCTTTCGGTTACCTACATCGGGTACGACCTGGCCGAAGTCCCCGTCGGGACGAGGACCAGCGTGGATATCGTACTTTCGAGCGCGACCCTGATGGTGGACGAACTGGTGGTCGTGGGCTACGGCGTCCAGAAGAAGAGCAGCGTGACCGGCGCGGTCTCCACGGTCAAAGGCTCCGAATTGACCATCGCCCCGCTGGCCAGCACGACCAACACCCTGGCCGGACGCCTCCCGGGCCTGGTTACCAAACAGGAGAGCGGTCTCCCCGGATCGGACGGCGCCAAGCTGAGTATCCGGGGTTTCGATGCCCCGCTGGTCATCGTGGACGGTGTCGAGGGCGACTTCAACACGATCGACGCCAACGAGATCGAGTCGATCTCCATACTCAAGGACGCATCGGCCGCGATCTACGGCGTGCGTGCAGGTAACGGTGTGATCCTGGTAACCACCAAGCGCGGTACCTTCGACAAGCCGACCATCACGTTCAACGGTTCGACGACCTTCCAGGGCCCGGCCAATTTGATGCGCATGGCCAGCGCGGGACAATACTCCGAGATGGTGCGCGAGGCGCACATCCAGTCCGGCCAGCCCGAGGCCACCTCGCGTTTTACGCTGGAGGACATCGCCAAATATTACAGCGGCACCGATCCCGATTACCCGAGCACCGACTGGTTCGACTACCTGATCCGCGACTGGGCTCCCCAGCAGCAGTACAACCTCTCGCTGAGGGGCGGCAACGAAACGGTCAAGTTTTACGGCTTCTTCGGCTACCTGAACCAGGAGTCGATGATCAAGCGCAACGGCGGCGACTACGCTCGCTACAACATCCGCTCCAACCTCGACGCCAAGATATTGAGCAATTTGAGCATGAGCGTCGACATATCGTCCATCATCGGCCAGCACCGTTTTCCGTGGCGGTCGGACGAGGGTGAGAACTCGGTCTGGCAGGACATCTGGAACACCGAGCCCATCTATCCGTCGTCGCTTCCCGACCCCGAGAAGGTTCCCTACGCCAACGGCGCGGGTACGGGCGGCGCGCACATCTCCTCCAACCGGGATTTGAGCGGTACGCGCGATTCGGACAACTACAGCACCTCGATCAAAGCCTCCATGCAGTGGGACATCAACCAACTCCCGGGCCTCTCGGCCAAGGCGATGTTCGTGTACGACAAATCGATGTCGGATTGGAAATACTTCCAGTACCTGCCCAATACCTACACTTACAACTACGCGGCGGATTCCTACACGCTCAACGCGCTCTCCCTGGAGACCATGCTCAACCAGAGCGCATCCAAGGCGCGCACCATGACCGGCCAGGCATCGCTCAACTACGCCAACACATTCGCCGGAAAGCACTATGTGTCGGGGTTGGTGCTCTATGAAGTGATCGACATCGCCTCGAGCTGGCTCGCGGGCGAGAGGGTCGGTTTCGACTCCAAGTCGATACCCTACATGTTCGCCGGAGGATTGAAGAACCAGGAGGCTGGCAGTTCGGGCGCCGAGATGGGACGCCTGAGCCTTGTGGGCCGCGCCAATTACAGCTACGACCAGAAATACTTCCTCGAGGCCGCCTTCCGTTACGACGGTTCGGCCCGCTTCGACGAGGGGTACCAATGGGGTCTGTTCCCGAGCTTGTCGGCGGGTTGGAGGATCTCCAAAGAGAACTTTATGCAGGGGATCAAAAACACCGTCTCCAACCTCAAACTGAGGGGCGGGTACAGCAACACGGGGTACGACGGCCTGGTCAACTTCGCCTACCTGTCGGGCTACACCTACACCAGTCCCTATTTGTTCGGCAACGAGGCCAAACTGGGCCTCAACACCACCGGTCTGGCCAACCCCGACCTTTCGTGGGAAGAGATGACCATCTACAACGTCGGTTTGGATTTCGGCTTTTTCAGGGACAAGCTCTACGGCGAATTCGACGTGTTCTACCGCGACCGCACCGGTATACAGGCTACCCGCAACAATGCGATCCCCGACACATTCGGCGCTACCCTGCCCTATGAGAACCTGAACTCCATCAACACCCGGGGATTCGAGGTAATGCTGGGCTACAAGGGCATTACGCCGGGCAGATTCATGTACCAGGTTTCAGGGAACATTTCGTGGGCGCGCTCCAAGTACGGCCACTACGAGGAGCCGGCATACACCGACCCCGACGATATCCGGATCAACAAGAAGAGCGGCAAATGGACCGATTTGCAATGGGGCTACAGATCCAACGGTCTGTTTACCTCCCGGGAGCAGATCGACCAGCTCAACTACCTCTACCTTCCCGGCAGCACGGACAACTCCCACCTCAATCCGGGCGATGTGGTCCTTCTCGACGACAACGGCGACGGCCAACTCAACTGGAGGGATCAGGTCCAGATCGGCAAGGGCTCGATGCCCCT
Organism: Rikenellaceae bacterium; assembly: GCA_031551275.1. Taxonomy (GTDB): domain Bacteria; phylum Bacteroidota; class Bacteroidia; order Bacteroidales; family Rikenellaceae; genus JAVBMJ01. The sequence goes on along the minus strand of JAVBNX010000004.1, from coordinate 164,705 downwards.
TTGGATGGCCGGTTTGAACATCGACCTGAGCTACAAGAACTTCGATCTGTCGATGCTCTTCCAGGGTGCGTTCGGATTTACCAGCCAGGTGGTCCTCAAGCGCGGTACGGTCTACCCTGAGGTGGTGTACAAGGAGCGTTGGTCGGAGTACAACAACGACGCCAAGGCGATCGTTCCGCGTTTGGGCGGAAACAGCTCCAACGACTGGGCCTCGGACTACAACTTCGTCAACGGGGACTATGTACGCCTCAAGACGCTCTCCCTGGGCTATTCTTTCCCGAGCAAGATCCTGCAAAGGGCCAAGATCGGCTCTTTGAGGGTTTACGTGGCCGGTACCAACCTGTTCACGGCGAGCGCCCTGACCAAGTACAGCATCGACCCGGAGGCAGCATCCGGGGCGGGTGGTTACTACTATCCGCAGATGAGGACCATCACGCTGGGGCTCAATATTTCATTGTAAATCTGAAAAACCATGAAAAAGACAATATTTTTAGCGATTGCCGGGTTGTTCGGAATGTTCTCCTGCACCGATGTCCTGGATAAGACGCGCCTCGACATCATTACCGACGACCAGGTGTGGGGAGATCCCGTGTTCTGCGACAAATACCTGCTGGAGTGCTACGGCGAGATGGGTTTCTACAACGAAATGCAACTCTGGGGCAGCCACGATGATTTCGGCAGCACCAACAACTCGATGATCTCCCTGGGGATCTCCGACGAGGCGACCTCCGCCTGGGTTCCGACCCCCAAAACGCACTGGATCAACGTTTCCGGCGGGGTTTACGAGTGGTGGGGCTACGATATAGTGCGCAAACTCAACATCTTTATCGGGAAAAGCGACGAACTGCCCTACACGGGCGACCAGGGCACCACCCGTTTGGCCGAGGCGAGGTTCCTGCGCGCCTTCTCCTACTTCCAGATGGTCAAACGCTACGGCGGCGTACCGCTGATTACCGAGGTGCTCGAATTGACCGATTCCGAGGAGAAACTCTATCCTTTCCGCGCCAAAGAGGAGGAGATCTACCAATTCATCGTCAATGAGTTGAACGACATCATCGACAACGACCTGCTGCCCGAGAGCGCGACCGGCGCCGAGTTGGGCCGTCCCACCAAATGGGCCGCAGCCGCCTTGAAGAGCCGTGCGGCGATGTACGCGGCAAGCATCGCCACCTGGGGCGAGTTGGTACCGAGCGGCGTGGTAGGCATTCCCACGTCCAAAGCCAGCTATTTCTGGAACCAGTCGCTCGACGCGTCGGATCTGATCCTCAACGAAGGGCCTTTCATCCTGTACAAGGATCTGATCCCCACGACCAACCCCACGCCGGACGACTATTCGGCCAACTACCGCGACATCTTCATGAAGAAGAACAACAGCGAAGTGATCTTCGCCGAGCGGTTCGACGGCAAGTCGGGCAAGGGGCACTCCTGGGACCACTGGCAGAACCCGAGCGGCTACAACGCATGGAGCGGCGGGCAGCAGAACTGCGTCTATTTGGAGTTCGTCGAGTCGTATGAAAACCGCGACGGCAGCACTCCGATAATCGACCGCGCGAAGGTCGCCGCTTACCACCCGTGGAGCATGGACGAACTGTTCGGCAAAAAGGACCCGCGATTCAAGGGCTCCATCTACACCCAGGAGACCGAATGGACGCATGCCGGGGGAACCGTCAACCTGGATTACCACCAGAACATCTTCGTGAACAACGGATGGGTAAGAGAGGGCGAGGTCGAAGGCGTGCCGGCCATAGGATTCAACCAGATGAATTACAGGCCCACTCCCTTCGGCGTCCTCAAGTACCTCGACCAGCCCAACGCGCTGGTTCCCGAGCGCTTCTACTCCGAGACCGACTGGATCGTCTTCCGTTTGGGCGAGATCTACCTCAACAAAGCCGAGGCCGCTTTCGCCTTGGGCGACGAGCCGACCGCACGCGCTGCGATCAACGAGATCAGGAAGAGGGCCGGTATGCCCGAGTACCAGAGCGCCATTACCAAGGAGGACATCCACCGCGAGCGCAAGATCGAACTCGCCTTCGAGGGCAACCGCTACTGGGACCTGCGCCGCTGGAGGGAGGCTGAAACCGCCCTGTCGAAAGCATGGCATGGACTGATCTACGGCCTGGATTGGGATACCAAGAAATATTACCTGACCATCACGGAGAACGTGGCCGGCCTGCCCGCTCCGTACTTCGCGGAAATGCACTACTACATGCCGATCGCGCAGTGGAGAACCGCGCAGAACGACAACCTCGAGCAGAATCCCGGGTACAATTAGCCTTTCATAAACTTTCCGGCCGGGGAGCGACCCTTCCCGGCCGGATACAAACGCAACAACGATGAAAAAGAGTTTTTGTTTGATGCTTGCCGCACTGACGCTGACCCTAACAACAGGGGTAAGCAGTTGCAAAAAGTCGTCCGATGACGGCCAGCCGGCCATCGAGATCCCGGAGGGGGAGGTTACCGTAGCGGCCTACTATTTTCCAAATTGGAGCACCCCGGTCGTCACATCCGAATGGGGCACGCTGCAACGGGCGACGCCCATGTTCGTCGGTCACCAGCAGCCCAAAGTGCCCAAATGGGGTTACCAGAATGAGAACGACCCGACGGTCATGGCCCAAAAGATCGCCGCGGCCGCCGACAACGACCTGGACGTGTTCATCTTCGACTGGTATTACTTCGACGCCGACCAACTGGCCACCGGCAACATAGGCGAGGTCGACGGCAACAAGTACCTGTGGCGGGCCCTGGAAGACGGTTATATGAAAGCATCGAACAACGACCGGGTCAAGTTCTCGCTCATGTGGTGCAACCACGACGTGGGCAATGTCAAGGGAGCGGTCAAGCAGGCCACCATCAATTCGATGATGGACTACGTGATTGAGAAATACTTCAAGCACCCCTCCTACTGGCTTGTGGACGGTTGTCCCTACTTCTCGATCTACCAGGTCCATACATTCTTCGAGAGTTACGGCAACGACGCGGACCTGGCCGCCGCGGCCATCGAGACCTTCCGCAACAAGGTCAAAGCGGCCGGATTCCCCGACCTGCACCTCAACGGCGTACTCTTCGGCCTGGCAGGCGGGACGTTCAAGGTGGCCGTCGACAAACTGAACCTCAACTCGACCACCTCCTATGTCTGGATCCACCACAACACCCTGCCCAGCTTCCCCTCCACACAGTATGACGTTGCTGCGAACCAGTACTTCAACTCGGTCAACAACGGAGGCGGGGTCAACGGGTTGGATAAAGCGGCCAAGACCTTCTCCGTCCCCTACCACATCAACGTGACCATGGGATGGGACTCCTCGCCGAGGTGCGGAGGCGTATCCGCCGACGTGTGGAAGACCAGGCGCGACTACCCCTTCGGGCCCGTCATCGTGAACAACACACCCTATCTGTTCAAGAAGTACCTGGCCCAAGCCAAGAAGTGGACCCTGCAAAACCACGCCGACCAGAAAAACCGGATCATCACGATCAACTCGTGGAACGAGTGGGGCGAGGGCAGCTACCTCGAACCGGACATGGTCAACGGCATGGGGTATTTGGAGGCCATCCACGAAGTGTTTTCAAAGTAAAACCGAAAAAAGAAAAAACAATGAAAAGAATAGCATTATTACCCGTCATCGCCCTTTGCGCACTACTCTTCCTGGGTTCGTGCAAGGAGGAGGATAAACAGGAGCCGTTCCGGATCGTGAGGCTCACCTTCGTTACCAACGGCGGAACGGCCGTGGACAAGATCGTAAGCAAGGCCAACCGGGTAATCGCCCAGCCTGCCGATCCCAAAAAAGAGGGCTACTCGCTCGAGGGTTGGTTCTCCGACGAGGGGCTGACCCAACCGTTCGACTTCAGCCAGCCCGTCCAGCAGGATGCCACCCTATACGCGAAGTGGAAACTGGGCGTCTACACGGTTACCATTGAGGCGCGCGGCGGCAACGCCATCGCAGCGCAACAGGTCAACTACAACCAGACGATGAGCGCCGTTACCGGCACGCACCCCAACGGATACACATTCAAAGAGCTCAGGGACATAGAAGGCAAGGTCTTCGACATAACCACCCCGATCAAGGACGCGCTGACCCTGTACGCCATCTGGAATATGCCGACCGATCTGTTCGACGTGGTCGACGGGACCTGCGGCGGATTGAAGGCCGCATACAAATCGACGCTCCAATACGTCGACATCCCCGACGGCATTCCCGGGGTTGTGACTCCGTTGCTCTACACCAACGCCTTTAAGGACGACACCCGGATCGTATCGGTCAGCCTTCCGGCCACTTACACCGAACTGGGCGGATACGCCTTCCAGGGCTGTACCAACCTGAAGACCGTCTTCGCGTACGGCGTCCAGAAGTACCAGACCACCGTATTCAAGGAGAGCGGCATCGAGCACCTCCGCATCCCGGGAACGGCGCTGTGGATCAACGACTCGTTTACCTACATGGCCCAGCTCAAGGAGATTACCGTTTATGAGGCCCCTGCGGCCAACGTGGCCATCCCCCTCGATTTCCAGGGATCGGGTTATGTTTTCTGGGAGAGTCCCAACGTGGAAAAGATCACTTTCCTGCGCACCACCGCCCCGACGGTCGTTGCCGGCGGAGGACCGATGTTCTCTGCTGTTACCAAATTACAATGGGTGCACGTGCCTGCTGCTTCTTTGGCTGACTATCAGACCAACTGGGCGAATACCGCCATCGCATCGAAAATATCAGGCATCTAATTTAATCCGCAAAACCGATGAAAAAGATCATGATACTCGCCGCGATCGGCGGCCTGCTGGCAGCTTGCGGCGGCAACAAGGCGCAGGACCCGGACAAAATAACCGTGGCGTGCTACTACTTCGCCAACTACCACACCGGCGAGCCCCGCAACGAGGCCTCCAAAGGGGTGGGCTGGAACGAATGGGAGCTGGTCAAGGCGGCCAAGCCCCGCTTCGAAGGCCACCTCCAGCCCAACGTGCCGGCCTGGGGCTACACCGACGAGAGCGACCCGGTGGCGATGGCCCAGAAGATCGACGCGGCGGCCGACAACGGCATCGACGCCTTTATCTTCGACTGGTACTACTACAACGACGGTCCTTTTCTGAACCGCGCCCTGGACAACGGCTTTTTGAAGGCGTCCAACACCGAGAAACTCAAGTTCTCGCTCATGTGGGCCAACCACGACTGGGTGGAGCTCCATCCCTCGACCCACGGGGTGCCCCAGGAGTTGCTCTACCCGGGCACGGTAACCCCCGAGACCTACGACAGGATCTGCGACCACGTGATCAAAGACTACTTTACCAAGCCGAACTACTGGCTGATCGACGGCAAGGCCTACTTCTCGGTCTACGACATCCAGAAGTTCGTGGAGAACTTCGGAACGCTCGAGGCGACCAAGGCGGCCATGGACAAGATGCGTGAAAAGGCCGTCGCAGCGGGGCTCAAAGGGGTGCATTGGAACATCGTGGTTTGGGGCAACCCGATCCTGCCGGTGGAGAAAGTACCCGAGAACATCGCCGAACTGATCAAGGTGCTGGGCTTCGACTCCTCGACCTCTTACGTCTGGATCCACCACGTCCCCATGAACGAGGTTACCAACGACTTCAACAAGGTCCGGGACGAGTATTTCGCCTACTGGGACAAGGCCGAGACCGAGTACGGGGTGCCCTACTACCCCAACGTGTCGATGGGCTGGGACGCTTCGCCGCGCACCAACCAGGAGCTGGATTGGGATCCCGCCTATGGCTATCCCTATACCGGTGTGATCGTGAACAACACCCCCGCCAACTTCAAGACGGCGCTGGAGATGACCAAGGCCAAACTGTTGTCCGACCCCGACGGTCCGCGCATCATGAACATCAACTGCTGGAACGAGTGGACCGAGGGCAGCTACCTGGAGCCCGACACGGTCAACGGGATGGCTTACCTGGAGGCGATCAAGGAGGTATTCGGAGCGAAGGCTGATTGAGTCGCCGAAATGGATTAATCTTGAAACAGCGATTAAAAGATGAAAAAGATACTTGTTTTTACCCTGCTTCTTATCTGCAGCCTGGGATTACAGGCGCAAAAGAAGTACGACATTGCCGCCTACGTGTGGCCGGCATATTACCCCGATGACCGGGCGAAAATATTCTGGCCTGACGGCATGGGAGAGTGGGAGACCATAATAACCAGCAAGGCGAAGTTCCCCGGCCACCAACAGCCCCGCAAGCCTCTTTGGGGTTATGTGTACGAGAATGACCCGTACGTAATGGAGATGCAGATCAACGCCGCGGTCAGGCATGGAGTGAATGTTTTTATCTATGATTGGTACTGGTACGACGGGATGCCCTACCTCGAAGGCGCGCTGGATGACGGATTCCTTAAGGCTTCGAACAACGAGGATATGAAATTCTATATCATGTGGGCGAACCATGATGTGAATTACACATGGGACAAACGTCTGGCGGGAACCGTCTCGAACAATACGTTGATATGGAAAGGCGGGGTTGACCGCCAACAGTTCGAGGTTTTATGCAAACGCGTGATCGACAAGTATTTTTGCCAGCCGAATTATTATAAGATAGACGGCAAACCGTGTTTCATGATATACGAGCTGCAAACGTTTATCGATGGCATCGGAGGCGTGGAAGAGGCAAAGAAAGCATTGGACTGGTTTCGGGCCGAGGTTAAAAAAGCCGGTTACAAAGGGCTGGACCTGCAACTTACCTTACGCTCCGGCATGCAACTGAACATGAGCGGTATCGACGGGAAGGATATCGGGACGCAAACGAATGTTATCCATGATTTGAAATTCGACGGCGCCACCCATTATCAATTCTGCCACTTTATCGACATCAACCGCAACTATCCCGAAGTCCAGGCCGATGTGGTCAAGGTGTGGGGCGAACTGGATAAGGATCTGAAAATACCCTATTACCCGCACGTAGCCATAGGCTGGGATAATAATCCGCGATTCAACGGATTCAGCGACGGCATTATGAAAAACAACACCCCGGAAAATTTTGAAAAGGCACTCCGGGACGCCAAAGCTTACGTGGACGCCCATCCCGGACAGACTCCCCTTATTACCATAAACAGCTGGAACGAATGGTCGGAGTCAAGTTACCTGCAACCGTGCACCCTGTATGGTTACGGATATCTGGAAGCGGTAAAGAAGGTGTTTAAATAGGCAGTGATCCCTTCATTTGGGAATTGGGCCGGTTTGTTTGCACCCCGGCAGCCTGGTAAAGTCGTCACGATCGGGAGAAGGCTAACGATCAGGAGTACCGGGGGGCAAACAGCCGGCCCAAATTTTTTAACGTTATGAGAACGAATTTACTGGTATCGATATTCATACCGGCCCTCGTGTTTTTTTCCAACGCCAGGGGTGCGGAAAACCTCAAACGGGAGTTCGCCCGCCCGTCCAATGCCTACCGGATCGGATACAACACCCACGGCTTCCCCGACCAGGCGCAGGCTCAGGACGCCCTGTTGGACGGGTACCTCTCCATCGGATTGGGCGGGCTGGCGACCAACGCCAAATGGTCGGAGCACTACATGAAAAGCCCGGAGGAGCTGGCCTCATTGTTCCGTTTCGCCGGGGCGGCCAAAGCCCGGAAGATGGACGTATGGCTTTACGACGAATTTTTGTACCCGTCCGGCATGGCGGGGCGGCATATCCTGGGCGAGCATCCCGAATGGGAGGCCGAAGGGCTGTTTTTCAAAGACACGACGGTCACGGGCGGCCAGAGCGTCACGATCGACCTGCTGCCCGGCAGGCCGGTCCTGCTGAAAGCCGTGCCGGTAATCCACGGAGCGGCCGATTTGGGCAAAGCGCAAGACCTGTCGCTCTGCGTGATGGGTAACAAATTATGCTGGGACGCACCTCAGGGCGAATGGATCGTCGCGATGGTATCGACCGGCGAACTCTTCAAGGGCTACCAGGCCGAGCAGGACCGGCACGGCCATATCCTGCGCTACACGAGCCTGCTGATGCCCGAGGTAACGGAGCGTTTTATCGAGATTACCCACAAGACTTACGCCGACGCGCTCGACAAACCATTGTCGACCCTTTTCTCGGCCACCTTTACCGACGAACCCTCCTCGATGGCCCAGGCCTTCTTCGACCTCGGCTATGGGGTCTACCCCTGGAAGGCGAACCTGACCCGCGAGTTTGAAAAACTGTACGGCGTTGCCCTGCACGACGCCTTGCTTGCGATCATGCTCGACGACGGCCCCGAGGGGCAGTTGATGCGCGTGAGGTACTTCCGCCTGGTGGCCGATTTGATGGCCGGGGGCTTCTTCCGCCCCGTCAGGGAGTTCTGCCATTCGCAGGGCATCGCCTCGGGCGGGCACCTGCTTCTGGAAGAACCCATGCTGGCCCACGTACCCTTGTACGGCGATATCATGGCCTGCTTCCGGGAGATGGATATTCCGGGCATCGACGTTCTGACCGCCATGCCCGATGTGACGCGGCGCTATATGTACTCGGGACGGCTGGCCTCGTCTGCCGCCGAACTGATCGGTAAAAGCGCGGTCATGTCGGAGATTTGCCCCGTCGCCGACCCGGATTACAAAACCCTGCCCGGCGCGGAGGCTAAGATCAGGGGCTGTTTGAACCAGCAGATGATCGCCGGGGTAACCAAATTCAACAACTACCTCCGGCCCGGCTTCCTGGGCACCGATGAGCAGGTCGCCTTCAACGACTACATCGCCCGCGTGGCCGTTGCCATGAGCGGCGGGGTGCGCGCATCGCGCATCGCGGTCTACTACCCCATCGAAACGATGTGGGCCCATTTCCTGCCCAAACCGACCCGCGTGAACAGTTGGTACGAGATCGGCGGGGGAGCACCCGCGGCGCAGGAGTTGGAAGCGCTCTTCGACGGCGTGAGCGAAGCGCTCTTTCGGGAGCGCCGGGAGTTCTCCTACATCGACGCCAGGGGCATCGCCGAGGCCGCAGCGGTCGGGAAACAACTAGTACACGAAGGGCTCAAATGGGATGTTGTTTTGTTGCCCGGAGTAAAAACACTATCTTTGGAAACAGCCGAACGTCTGGCGGAGTTCGCAGGCAAGGGCGGGACCGTGATCGCCGTGGGGGTCATACCGGAAAACTCGACCGGGGAGTTTCCCTGTGCACGGGTGCAGGAGATCTTCTCCGCCATGCAGAAGTCCGGGCGGTTGATCCGCGTCGAAAGCCCCGGGCAGATGGATCCGCACCTGGAAACGCTCCTCAAGCGCGACCTGTCGCTCGACAACGGCGAAAATATATTGACGGCCCACAGGCTGATCGACGGATACCACGTCTGGCTTATCGCCAACGATTCCAACCAAGCCCAAGAGGTCGGCATCCGCTTGCAAGACGCTGGGCCTGCCGAGATATGGGACCCCTTCACGGGCAAAATAAGCCCACTCCGGGGCGGCGCACACAAGGCTGAACTGGCACCCTACGGAGCACTGATCGTAAGAAAAAAACTATAACCCTATGAAAAACATCCTTCTCGCAACGGCAGCCCTGCTTTTTGTGGCCTGCAATTCCGGCAACCCCATGCTGGAAACCGAATTCAAAAGCCCGCCCCCTTCGGTGCAGACCAGCGTTTACTGGTACTGGATCTCGGGCGAGATCACTAAACAGGGCGTGGTCGCGGACCTCGAATCGATGAAACAGATCGGGATCAACCGGGCCTTTATCGGCAACATCGGCCTGAAGCCCATCCCCGGCGGCCACGACGTGAAACTTTTCAGCGACGAGTGGTGGGATATCCTGCACACGGCCCTAAAGACCGCCTCCGAGCTCGACATCGAGATCGGAATATTCAACGCCCCGGGCTGGAGCCAGTCGGGGGGTCCGTGGATCCAGCCCAACGAGGCGATGCGCTACATCGCCTCCTCGGAGCTTAGGGTAAAAGGCCCCTCCATCGTCTCCCAGCAGCTCGAAAAGCCGGTCGACGAATTCGAGGACCTCAAAGTGATCGCCTATCCCGTCCCCGAGGAGTACGACCTGAGGCTCGATGCCGGGAACGCGGCGGTCAAGGCGTCGCCCTGGATCAAAAACCCCAAAGGACTGATCGACGGCAGCAATGCCGGAACGGTCGAGTTGTCCGCCGGACAGCAAACCGTGGTGGACATCACGGCCGACGGGGAGTTTACCGCCAGGAGCCTGACGATCCAAACGGCACACCTCCCCACCCTGGCCGAGGCACAGTTCCAGGCCAAAGAGGGGGATCAATACGTTACGGTCGCCGACTTCGGGATCGACCGCACCAACGCCAACCTCTACGTCGGCTTTATCCCCTACGCCCCCATTACCGTCTCCATCCCGGCAACGACCGCCAAAGAATTCCGGCTGGTGCTGACCGGCCGGGTGCCGGGATCGGCGATTACCGGGATCGAGGTCTCGGCCTCGCCGCGCATCGAGTCTTACGCCGAAAAATCGCTGGCCAAGATGTGCCAAACGCCCCTGCCCTACTGGGATTTCTACATGTGGCGCGACCAGCCCGAAGCCCTCGACGCGGGGATGTACATCGACCCGGCCAAGGTGCTCGACATATCGGCCAACATGGACTCCGAGGGGAGGCTCAACTGGGAAGTCCCCGAGGGACGGTGGATCGTGCTGCGTACCGGGATGACCCCCACCGGCGTGATGAACGCGCCCGCGCCCCCCGAAGGGACCGGCCTGGAGGTGGACAAGATGAGCAAACAGCACGTTGAGAAGCACTTCGACTCCTACATCGGGGAGATCCTGCGTCGCATCCCGGCACAGGACCGTCGCACCTTCAAGGTGGTTGTGCAGGACAGCTACGAGACCGGCGGGCAGAACGTTACCGACGGCTTCCTGGATATCTTCCAACGCCAATACGGCTACGACCCCACCCCCTACCTGCCCGCGTTGAACGGCAAGGTGGTCGGCAACGAGCGCGAATCGGACCGTTTCCTGTGGGATATGCGCCGTTTGGTGGCCGACAAGGTGGCCTATGACTTCGTGGGCGGCTTCCGCGAGGTGTGCCACAAGCACGGCCTTGGGATGTGGCTGGAAAACTACGGCCACTGGGGTTTCCCGGGCGAGTTTCTGATGTACGGCGGACAGTCCGACGAGATCGGCGGCGAATACTGGAGCGTGGGCGAGTTGGGCGACATCGAGAACCGCGCGGCGACCTCCTGCGGGCATATCTACGGCAAGACGCTGATCTCAGCCGAGTCCAACACCTGCGGCGGGCCCGCCTACATGCGTTCCCCGGCGGAGATGAAGCAGCGCACCGACCGTTTCTTCGCCGAGGGGATCAACAACACCCTGCTGCACGTCTACGTAGCCCAGACCGAGGAGGATAAATATCCCGGCACCAACGCCTGGTTCGGCAACGAATTCGACCGCAAGAACACCTGGTTCTCCCAACTGGACGAGTTCATCCTCTACCTCAAACGGTGCAATTACATGCTGCGCCAGGGTCTCAACGTGGCCGACGTGGCCTACTTCATCGGCGAAGACGCCCCGAAAATGACCGGCGTCCAGGACCCGGCGCTTCCCGTTGGCTACCAGTTCGACTACATCAACGCCGAGGTACTGGAGCGCGATGCGGTGGTCAAAAACGGGCTGATTACCCTGCCGCACGGGACCTCCTACCGCGTGCTGGTACTGCCCAAGCAAGAGACCATGCGCCCCGAACTGCTCGACAAGATCCGCCAGCTGATCCGGGAGGGCGCAATCGTGCTGGGCCCCGCCCCCAAGCGTTCGCCCAGCCTTGAGAACCAACCCCAGGCCGACGCCCGGGTCGAATCGCTCGCCGCGGAGCTTTGGGCGGGGATTGGCGAAAGCGGATACGCGAAGGTCGGCAAAGGGATGGTCTTCTCCGGGGTGGAACTCCCCGAGGTATTCGAGACGATCGGATGCCGTCCCGACTGCCGCCTGCCCGAAGGGGCGCCCATCCACTACGGCCACCGGCAAATGAAGGGGTGCGACATCTATTTCGTCTCCAACCAAAGCGAGCAGGTGCAAAAGGCGCAGATCGGCTTCCGTGTGGAGGGTCTGCAACCCGAACTCTGGGATCCCGTGACCGGATCGACGCGCAAGCTCCCCGCATTTACCTCCCAAGCGGGCGAAACGACGGTAGGCATCGAGCTCGACGCCTTCCAGAGCGCCTTTATCGTCTTCCGGAGCAAGGGCAAGCCCGATCCCGAAGCCAGAAATTACCCCGCCGCTGCGAGCACACACGAAATAACCTCCCCATGGGAGGTCGAGTTCAACGGTAAATTCCGCAACCCGGCACCGCTCCATCTGCCTCAACTCATCGACCTGTCGCAATCCGCCGACCCGGAGGTCCGCCACTTCTCCGGCACGGTAATCTACCGCAACGCCTTCGACGTGGAGGGCGCACCGGAAGGAGTTGTGCTTTCGATCGGCAACGTCAAGGAGATGGCCAAAGTCTACGTCAACGACCGTTACGCAGGCTGTTTGTGGACCAAACCGTATCAACTGGATATTTCCGCGCTGGTCCAGAACGGCGAGAACCGACTGCGGATCGAACTGGTCAACACCTGGGTCAACCGCCTGGTGGGCGATCTGAACCTGCCCGAGGCCGAGCGCCAGACCCGAGTGGTGGTCAATCCCTACCAGGCCGACTCCCCTGTGCCTGCCTACGGCATCCTGGGCCCGGTGGAGATCCGGTACGTCAACTATTGACCCGGATATTTTTGCGCAACAAAAAACGACTTACATTGCTGTAAGTCGTTTTTTGTTGCGCCGCTATGGCCGATTCCGGTTTGACGCAACGGACGCCGTACCCCCTGACAAAATCGTTTCTCTGGGCCGGTATGGCATTGTCGCTGTAGAAGTACATGTAATGGCCCTGTGTTGTGTTGTAGGATACCGCCGTACTCGACCAGTAGTTCCCCATGGTCAGGTAGGACGACGACTTGCCGTCGGCGTCGCGGAGTCCGCCGCCTTTCATCAGCGAGGTGGGGTTATTCACGGGGAATCCGGCAGTGTTGGATGACCAGTAAGCATAGGAGCCGGCGGCGTACGATTGGTTTTGCTCTATATCGGTGGCCTGATATAAAGTACCGCCGACATACATGGCATTCTCCACTGCCGTGGCCGTACGCCAACCGCCGATGCCGGCCTCTTTGAGCGCCTCCTCCCTGGCGTACAACTGCGCATTCGATGTATAGCCCCGGATCTCGTTGGGGGTCATGCCCACCAGACGGCAGGGATCGCCCTTGCCCGCCTTGACATTGGCCAGGGTATGGTAGCTGTTGGCGGAGATATTCTTGGTGCCTGAGGAGTTGCCCAGGTTTTGAATATTCCCCCACGTGTAGCTCGTATTGGTCGGGCGCGGGTCGAATCCGAACCGGCCGGAATTCGCAGTGGTCCAGGATTGATTGGTGCTCTCTATCTTGAAACCGCTCACGCTGCCGAACTGGAAGAAGGCGAGAGCGCTTTGGGTCAGTGCCGATGTCTCGCCCCATCGCCCTACCGCGAGCGTGCCGGTAGAGAACGCGTTGCTTGCGTCGGCAAAGTAGAGTACGTCGCCATAGCCCGGGGTAAGGGTACTGATCCCCGGCTCATAGGTCTTCCTCTGGACGATGTTGCCGTTGACTACGGCGATCCATTCCCCTAACCTATTCTGGTACTGGATCGTCAGGGTGCGGTCGGCGGTGGTGGAGGGATTCGCCTGGAAGTTAAGCGTCACAGCGTAGGTCTCGTAGCCCAAGGGGTTGCCCGTGGCGGCAGTGTTGACACCCGGCGCGACGACCGTGCCGCCGGAATTTACGGCGCGGATCGCCCATACGGGGAAGTAGCCCCTCAGCGTGATGGTCGTGTTGCCGCCGGGCTGGGACACATACGAGGCGGGCTCGATGCGCTCGATGTAGTAGCCGTACTGGGTCAGATTGCCCAGGTTTGTCCAGCCGTCGGTCGGGTGCTCGTACTGTATGGTCACGGTGCGGTCTGCGCCGGTATTGGCCGCTATGTCGAGGTACACATCGCTTGTGCCGTCCGTTGTGGGCGTCGCCGCGACGGGGGAGCCTATTACGGCGCCGTCCGAGGCCAGTACCGCGCGGATATTCCAGTCCGGGAAGGTCCCCGAGAGGGTAAACGCCGTGCTGCCGCCGTCGGGTCCGATCGACGAGGGGGCGGTCAGCGCGATCTGGTAGTTCGGGGTAAGCGATATGCGGTAGGTAACCGTTTTGCCGATCGGCCACTCTGTATCCCCGATCGACGCCGTGAGCAGGGTGTGGTCCGCGAGTTCTATTTCGATTTCTGCGCCGGTCGGCAGGGTCTGCGGGATCATCATAAAGGTCCCGGCGGTGGGCGTGATCGGAGCGTCCTGGGTGCCGTCGAGGGTTACGTCGAGCGTTTGCGAGAACGATTTCACGTCATCGAGCCCGCTCCACGAAAGGCTGCTCATTTGGAACGAACCGCTGCCGTAAACCCCTTGGAGCGAAACTTTGATGATGTTTTTGTCCGCCGTGTGGTTGCCTGCCACAAAGCATACGGCGGTAAGGGCGTGGTGGAATGTAAGGTCGGCCGCCGCGTTCCAGTCTCCGGCCAACTCGCCCGATTTGGCGACCAGCAGGTCGTTCTGTTCGGCGACGTCGTCCGGGACCTCATAGCCCAATACAGGTGTCCCGGCCGTGGTGCGCACCGGAAGCGTGAGTCCGGCGGCGTTGTGGGGCGCGTAGGCGAAAAAGCGCACTTTGTAACCCTGCCCCGGCCAGTAGTAGTCGGACTCGGAGGCCCAGACGGTGGGCGAGGTCTGCTGCACCTTGACGTTGTACATATAATCGGGTTTGAGGCTTTCGCTCCATGCGCCCGTGTAGGCGTAGGTGGATACGCCGAAAGAGCTGTGCATCGCGGCCGTGGTAACGGGGACTCCGCGCGTCGCAGCCCCGTCGCTTTCCATACCCGTGCGGATGCCGTCGCTGGTTACCGCGCGCAAATACAACGAATCTTCCCCGCCCTGCAGGAGCAGGTTTTGCGAAACCACGCCGTTTGCGGTAGCCTCCGCCGCCTTGCCTTTCGGGACCGAATTCCAGCTATCCGCCTGCCCGACGCCGAAGCGGATGCCGTTGTCCGGACCGGCATACCCGTCCGTGCTCTCCTTGGCGCAGGAAGCGAACAGGATGCCCGCGATCAGCGGCAATATTCGTATTGTGGAATTCCGTTGCATAACCCTTCTTTTATTCGATTCTTCGTGACCGGGAGGGGACGTTCAACCCCGCCCGGCCTGGGTGTTGTATTTATTCCATGTCTGTTGGGGTAACTGCCACGGGGGTCCAGTTATCGACAGTAACGGTAAAGAATATCGGCGCATTGAGGATAGCATCGCCGCCGTCGCCGTCCACATCCGGTGCGATGTCCCCGTCGTCAACCGGAATGTTGGGGTCGATCAGGCCGGCGCCGCCGCCCGCTGCGCAGAAATTAAGCGTGTAGGTGTATTTCTTTCCGGGATCCCAGTCGGTATCGATCGCAACGGCTGCAAGGCCGTATTTGCCGGCACCGGCGTCCACGCCGCCATCGAGGGGATAGAGCAGGGTCTCCACCGTACCGTCCAGGCTGGAGATGCGGCAGAGTACCGACAGGTAAGCGCCGTCAGCAGTTGTACCGCCGTTCCACGGGGTCAACTCATGCGGGATAAGCATGAAGTTCTTCTCGACGCCCATAATGCTCTGCGCGGTAGCGGTCAGGGTAAGCGCGGCCGAACGCTTGCTCATGAAATAGTCGGCTTCGCTGTCGGCTGTCACAGCCCAGTTGGCCTGGGGCAGCGCAACGCCCGCTGCTGTTTCTGCGGTAGGGAACGTGAAGGTGCCTTCCGCGGGGATCTGGCAGATCCTTACGCCCAGCACATCGATCTTGATCTTGTCGTTCGAGCATTTGGCCAGCACTTCGACCTGGGAGAGCGCGTGTTTGAAATTCAAGGGCACCCCGGAACTTCCGTAGTCTGCCTCATCGCCTTGGTTGTAAGCGACCACCAGGTCCACCTGGTCAGCCACATCTGCATTGGTGGTAAAGTCGATCGTCTGGGCCGTGCTGCTTACCGTCACGTTGTCTTTTTCCGATACGGGGGCGTAAGCGAAGAACTCGAGCCCGTACGCAGGCCAGTAATAGATGCTCCCCGTCGTCCAGGTAGTACCGGCGTCGGCAGAGGTAACGCTCAGGTCGGTAAAGTAGTTGGCACTGTTGCCGATAGCCGTTACATTGAACTCCCCCAGGTTGGTAAGGGTCGTTTCGGTTGCGCGCGAGTGAACGGTCATCGAGCTTCTGAAGCCGATACCGTTACCCTGGTTGGTGCTCGTCGTTTCGTTCTTCGAACAAGCTGCCGTCACCAAGGCCGCCAGTGCGATTGTCAGGATTTTTTTCATCAGTGAAATGGGTTTGGCGAGTTATCAAAAGTTTAAGTTGTGGTTACATGGTTATATCGATCTTTACCTCACCCCATTCATCGACCTCGGGGTGGTATCCGCTGCCGTCGGTAATGGGCTTGGGCAGGGAGAGCCCGTCGATTAGGATGTGGATGTGGCGGTCTGCCGAGGCGTGCACCTGGCCGGCGACATCAAAGGTCTGGTACCATTTGCTGTTGTCGGCCAGTACGGCGTAAATCGTCAGTTGGTGCATATTGTCCGGAGCGCAATGGCCGAAGGCCATCAGTTCGCCCGTGACGGTCGACACGCCGTCCGATACGGCGTCGAAGGGGATGATGCACTGCTCGTCGGTGGGATGGTTGGTCCCTGCCATCAATCCGCCCGACATACCCGACAAAGAGCCGCTTACCCCCAGGACATACTCCAGGTTCTCCGCGTTGATGACCTCGACGGTATAGGTATACACCGATTCGTCGGGGTAGAAAGTGACGGTTTTCTCCGTGTCCTCCACACCGAGGACGATCGTCCCGCCCATGCGGTCGCTCCACACCATATCGGGAGGGAGCACCACACGCTGGTCGTCTGTATCCGCCGCGCGGGGCACCTTGGTCGAACTTATCCCGATGCTTTGCGACAACAGGTCCGCCTCGCGGGTGTACAACTCGAAGGTTTCCGGCCGGTCTATGCCGCGGTAAAGGATGGCCGGGCCGTCGCTGTTCAAACACAGCGCCTCATAGGTACCGAAGGGTACGGTTACCACGCCACCGCTGGAATTGGTAAACTCGTAGCGCAGGGCGTTGCCGCCGTCGACCGGGAAGAGGTAGAGGCTCATGGTCGCGGGCGACGCGTCCGGGGCATTCCGCCAGTCGAACACCACATTCAATTTGACCGTGTGGGCATGGTCGTAACACAACTCCTTATGCTTGCACGCGGTAAGGCAGCACAGCGCGAGTATCGACAGGATAAGGGCGGCTTTTCTCATCGCGCTCCTCCTTTTTGATTCACGTTGCCGCGGCCGATCAACCACACCAGCGAAATCTCCGCTTTGGTAGGCCCGAACCAGTTGCGGTTTGCGGTGCGCTGCCATACATAATGGTCGTCCATGGGGTCGTACTCCTTGTACTCCCCGCCCAGGTAGCCCAGCCCCAGGCCGAAATCGAGGTTCAGGCGGCGGGCGATGGGCAGCGAATAGCCGTATTCGATCCCGGCGCCGTAGCTGAATTTGCTCATGTAGCCCGTACCGCCCGTTTCGACGTCATAGGTAAGGCCTTGCAGGTACAAGCCCAGGTGGTGGCCGGTAAGGGGTTTGGCCTGGGCCCGGCGGCCGAAATACTTGCGCACGTCCAACTCCCCGCCGTAGGTGCGCCAGTAGTCATGCCTGCTGTCCTTGCTCCACCAGGCATACATCCAGCTTCCGCCGATCGACCACCCCCGTCCCAGGTAGAACTCCGCCCCGATGTTGGGCACAAGCGCCGCGTCGTACAACAGGTTTGTTTTCAGGGCCATATACAGCGGCTTGCGCTCCACAGGCGTGGGTTGGGCAACCGGCTCCTGTATAGCGGCGACGGGTTCAGGCTCGACAACCGGCTCGGGCTCCACGACAGGCTCCTGTTCCGCAACAGGTTCCGGCTCCTCGACCGGGACGGGTATGCGTTCGTATTCGCAGATGATGCGGCACCCGGCGCTGCGAAGCTCGTGGAAGAAGGTCTTGTACATGTACCACCAGACGCGTCCCGCGTCCAGGCCCATCAACTGCCGTTGGCGCCCGTCGACGGGCACCCCGTTGCGGTAGACCAACTCGGGCGTATTGTGCATGATGTCGAGCGCCTCGGTGCGGAAAGGCATATCGGAGGCCTCCACCATGCCGATCAACCCCTGCCAGTCGACACCGGCGGAATGCACACTGACGGGGAGATCGCCAAGCGTAACGTGCCGCTTTACATAGGCCTCCAGTTGTCCGCCCCGCTCATCGGAGAGGCGCTTGTTGATTTTGATGCCGCCTTCGGGCGACGCGCCCGAGGTAATGCGCAGGCTGCGCACATTATATAAGGTATCGTTTTGTAAGGCCCGGATCCGGTTGATGAACGACTCCAGCCGCGCACCGTTACCGCAATACGACGGATCCAACGCCGATGCCCCTTGGTTGAAGTAGACTTTTACGCTGGCCGTATCGACTTGCCCTGCCGGCTCCTGCGCCCAAAGAGATCCGCTGCCCAAGAACAGGGACAATGTGATTGTCATTATACTCTTTTTACGCATACTCTTTTTGCGTTTATGGCCCCCGATCTGACTCCCCGGCTGGTTTATGCGCACGGGTCTGGCAGCGGAGTTACCTTATATATTGTTTGTCATTTCAGCAATGACAAAGCAATCGTATGTCTTGGGGGATATCAAAAATAATATATTTTATGCTTAGGGTCGGTTAAGTAATTATTATCATTTAAATGAATCGAATATAAAATCAGAATGTGCCACTATAAATACAAAAGTCAGAAAACCCCTGTTCGGGAATGGGATGGTTTCTCTAAAAATGGGACGGATTTTTCGTATGGGACACGTGTCCCAACCCGGTTATTCCTCGTACAAAGCCTATAAAACGCCATTCCGGCGCATGCCCGATATCGGCAGGGAGATTCCGCGCTTTTCCCGACCTGCAATCATCCAAAGATCCAGGTACAATCAATTTTATTTCAAGTCGGATTTCCCTTACGGGGGACCAATAGACGACTCGACGATCTATGGCAGGATCGAACAATTTATTCTTGATGAGTTCGGTATAAAAGACAGGAAATAGAAAAGCGGGGAGGCCGAGCTACCAGTTGCAGTTATTTTAGAACATCTAAAAATCGTTGAGGCAGATAGATGTTCTCGACTGCCTTGCCGCGTTGAAACAACGGGGCGATTTGTGCCGGGTTGAAGCCTGCAATACCACATCCTATCTCTGTAACAAGGAATTTCATTGTAGGGTGCGCCTCCGCAAAAGCAATGAATTGATCGACATAAGGCTGAATTTCCCGCACTCCTCCATGCATGGTAGGGATTGCATAGGTTTGGCCTTGCAACCCCACACCTTGTCCCCAAATGGCTCCCCACTTCATGGCTAATCTGGCTGCGCCTCCCCCATGCATCCCCTCGAGGTTACTGCCAAAGACAAATACTTCATTGTCTGACAACTCGGTTATCCAATCCGGAGTAACTCTGGAATAAAGATCATCCCGTTCGCTCATATTTAAGGATATTAAGGACTTAAATATACTTAAATAAAATTATTCGACATTTCACACCGGCACAAAAAAAGGGTCAAAACATTAGTTTTGACCCTCTGTGTAGCGGGGGGAGGACTCGAACCTCCGACCTTTGGGTTATGAGCCCAACGAGCTGCCAACTGCTCCACCCCGCGGTATTGTGGCACAAAGATAAGTCAAAAATTCGGGATAGCCAAATTTCGGGGGCGAAATAGGGGCGAATCGGAATAAAAACGGGGAACGGGGGCTTAGAACGGATAACCCACCCCGATATTCAGGGCGGTCTTGTTCAGGTTCAGGCCGGCGATCCAGCGGTCGCCGGCGGGCAGGTTGGGGTCGTGCAGGCGGATGCCCCAGTCCAGGCGCAGCACGGTGTAGCTCAAATCGAGGCGCAGGCCCAGGCCGGTGTTGAAACCCAGTTGTTTGTAGAAGGTGTCGAAGTGGAAGACCCCGGAGGGGGCATACTCCTGCTTCTTCAAAAACCAGATGTTGCCCGCGTCCAGGAAGAGCGCGCCGCCTACGATGCTCCACAACGGGAAGCGGAATTCGAGGTTGCCCTCCATGCGGAAGTCGCCCAACTGGATCGGGTAGAGCGTGGTCGGGGGGCGGGGCGAGGAGCCGGGGCCCAGGGTGCGGGCCAGCCAGCCGCGCATACTGTTGCTGCCGCCCACGAAGAACATCCTGTCGACGGGCATACTCAGCGAGTTGCCGTAGGCGTAGCCCGCGCCGATGTTGTAGTGGCCCACCAGCGAGGTTTTCGCGCCCAACACGATCTTGCGGCTGACCGATGCGTCGATGCGCGCGTACTGCGAGTAGCGGATGCCGAAAATACGGTAGTAGTCCTCGCCTTCGCGCTCCGAGGAGAGCCAGTGGGTCAGGGCGCTGAACAGGTTGCCGGTCGTCTCCCAGTTGATGCGCACGGTGGTGGCGTTGCCGTAGATGTTCTTCAACTGGTTGTTGTAGACGTAGGTTCCGCCGATGCCCGCCAACAGCTGCGACGAGTAGCTGTTTTGCAGGTAGGGATTTTGGAGGTTGTCCCAAAACTCCTGGTCGATGTAGCCCATCTTGACCAGGCTGACCTCGATCGGGCGCACCGTGTAGCTGTTTACCCCGCCGCTGCCCCAGCTGTACCCGAAGGACATCCCCGAGATCGTGCGGCGGTAGTAGGGGCGGCGCTGGGAGTTGATCGAGAACTCGAGCTTGCTGCGCGGGTTGGTAATGCGGGGGTAGCGCTCGATGTAGAGGGGCAAAAGAAAGCGTGGGAAGGTTATGGAGGTGGTCGCGCCCAGCTCCCAGGAGCCTTTGACCTTGCCCGTGCGCATCAATTCGTAGGTTCCCGTGCCGCTGATGTCGAACTGCTCCAGGCCGCGGACGAAGTTGCGGTTCTGGTAACCGATGGTCGTGGAGAGGGAGTAGAAGTTGGAGGTCGCGCTGGCCTCGAACTCGACCTTGTAGCTCTGGCGCATGGAGGGCGTGCAGGTAATGTTGCAATCGAGGTAGTCCTCCATCGTGGAGGCCTGTACCTCGCCCTGGGGACCCACCAGGGTAACCTCGTGGCGCAGGGTCGTGTCCTTGGGTTCGACAAAGGCGATGTTCACGCTGCGGAAATAGCCCAGCCGCATGATGTTGGCGTTGGTGCGCTTGACCTGGTCGGCGTCGTATAGCTCGTTCGACCTCAACGAGACGGCCCTGCGCAACACGAAGGCCCTTACGCCGGGCTTGTCCTTGTAGGCGACGTGGATGCCCCGGTGCTCGAGCGTGTCGGTGGGGGCGTAGTCGCGGTCGGGGCGGTAGCCCGCGTCGATGGTGATCTTTTGAAGGCGGTAGAGCGTGTGGTTCTCGTATTTGGGTTCGCCCTTCTCGTCGTAGCCCGCTAGGTAGGGTTTGAGGATGACCTTCAGGTCGATGTTCCGGCCCTTGCCCAGCGAGTCGGCCAGGTAGGTGACGTTGCTGACCGCCATGTTGTAGTAGCCCTGGCGCTTGAGCTCGTCGGTCATGCGCACCCTCTCGGCGTCGAGCACCCCGATGTCGAAGACGTCGCCGGTGTGGAGCAGGGTCGAGGCGCTGTCCTTCTGGAGCAAAGCCCCGGCGAAGGGGTCCTGGTACTCGTGCTCGATGCGGCCTATGCGGTAGGGCTCGCCCTGGGTAACGGTGTAGGTCACGTAGGCGCGCTTTTTGGCCGTATCGATGTTCAGCGCAGTGGTCGACTCCATGTAGCCCCGGGCGTGGAGGTAGGTCTGGATGTTGGTGCGCGAACGCTCCACGGCCACACTGTCCAACAGGACCGGCTCCTCGCCGATGCGCCGGAAGAAGGGTTTCTCCTTGGTCGTGTCGGCGTGCAGGTGGGCCCACAGGTAGAACGGGACTCCGAAAATGCGTTTGTTGGTCGACAAACGGACGTACTTTTCGATCTCCTGCTCGGTGACGCGCTCCTTGCGGGGAGCCTGTTTGTCGGGGACGACATCGACCCGGCGCAGCAGGTAGCTCCCATCGGGAAGGCGGCGGCTGACTCCGCAACCGGCAAGCAAAAGCGACAACAGCAACACGACGCCGAAACGGCGTACGGTGCTTCGTTTGTGCTGTTTGTGCTGCTCGCGGGCCATGCGATGCGGGGTCAGTGGTTAAAGAATCCTTTGCGTTTGGCCTCGGAGAGGTAGGACTCCGAGATGCTGAGGTTGTCCTGGGCCGTGTAGCGTTTCTCGGTAAAGATGCGGGCCAGATTTGGCAGTCCGTTGACTTCCAGCAGGTTTTGGGTCTCATCGGAGTTTTCCCGCTCGTGCCACAGACGATCGATATCCTCCCCGGTGTACTCCTTGTAGGTGTCGTAGTGGACCACCGCTTCCAGCGGCAAACGGTCGGTCAGGGGCGGGTTATCGGCGGGCCAGCCCACGGCGATGGTGGCGACAGGGAGCACGCCGCCGGGCAGGTTGAGGATATCCGAGATCTTTTCGGCGGTGTAGATCGTCGTGCCCAGGTAGCAGATGCCCAAACCTTGGGCCTCCGCCTCCAAAGCGGCGTTCTGCGAGGCCAGCAAGGCGTCGATCGAGCCGTTGATCAGCCACGCGAAGTTGTCGTAGCGGGGTTTGGCCCCCCGGCGCTCGCACCACATCGAAAAGCGGTGGATATCGACGCAAAAAGTCAATAAAAGCGGCGCGCGGCTGGCGGGCTGGTTGAAATGGCAGGGCCTCAATTGCGCCAAAACCTCCTCCGAGGTGGTGGCCACGATGCTGTAAACCTGCATATTGCCTGTGTTGGAGGCCCTGACTGCGGCTCCCAATATTTGAGTAATTACCTGTGGATCAATGGGGTCGGGTTTGAAATTTCGGACCGAACGGTGTTCGGCTATCTCTCGGATCATTGCGGTTCGTTTAAAATTGCCCCCGCAAGATACAACAAATTTATTTCAGAAACCTTCGCCTGGTACGACGCATCGAACCTTCGGTCGGCCGCGTCGATGTAGCTGCGCTGGATCTCGCGGAACTCCACGCCCGACATCGTCCCCAAACGGTACATATCCATCGCGGCCTGCAAATTCAGCAGCGCCGTCTCGGCCGACTCGGTCTCGAAACCGATCATCGTCACGTTCTTGCGGTAGGTGTTGAACAATGTGGTCAACTGGCTGGTTACCTGCAAAACCGTGCGGTCGTAGGCCAATCCGGAGTTGGCGGCCGAGAGCCTTGCGTTTTTGATCTTCCGGTTGGTCTCCCCCCCGGCGAAGAGCCGGCCGGTAACGGTAAGGCCCACGACCGGGC
This sequence comes from Rikenellaceae bacterium, assembly GCA_031551275.1. Classification (GTDB taxonomy): domain Bacteria; phylum Bacteroidota; class Bacteroidia; order Bacteroidales; family Rikenellaceae; genus JAVBMJ01. The sequence goes on along the minus strand of JAVBNX010000004.1, from coordinate 141,398 downwards.
CGTTGAGCTGCGTCCAGCGCGAGGGGCCATGGTAGTCGTAGCGGTTGAGGTGGTAGTCGGCGTTGAGTTTGACGGTCGGGTAACGGCCTGCCACGGCGGTGGTAATGTCCAGCTCCGAGAGCTTGACCCCGCTCTGGGCCAGCAGGATCGAGGTGTTGCGGTCCATGGCCATTGCCTTGAGATCGGGCAGTTGCAGGCTCTCCACGGGGACGATCGTGTCGGTCAAATTGATCCGTGTATCGAGCGGCATGTTGGTCATGGTCAGCATCTCGACGTAGGCGTTCCTCAGCAGCTCCCTTTGGAGCACCAAACGCGAACTGTCGGCGTTCAGGTCGAGCTTGGCCTGCTTCATCTCCAGGCCGGAGATCGATCCGATCATGTACTTTTCCAGCGCCTGGTTGTAGCGCAGGGTCGAGATCTCGAGGTAGAGCTTGGCGGCCTCCAGGCGGTTGCTCTGGGTGACGATGTAGTAGTATTGCTCGCAGATGCCGGCCACCATATCCTCGATGCTCGATTTGAGCTCCAAATCGCCCACCGTGGTCAGCTCCCGGGTGCGTTTCCACTCGGCGAACATCCCCATCCCGTCGAACAGCGTCCAGCCCATCGAGACGGCGGCCCCCAGGGTGTTGGTCACGGGGTTCGAGGTGGCGGTATTTGCGCCCGGCGAGCCCTCGCGTTGGTGGTCGGCGGTCAGGCTCTCCCGCGCCGTCGCCTCCAAAGTCGGCATAAAGGGGGCGTAGGAGTGGTTGTTCAGGGCGATGGTTGCGTTGTTGCGGGCGATCTTGATGTCGAAGTTGCGCTCCACGCCCGCGGCGATGCACTCGGCCAGGGTCAGGTCCTGCGGCACGGGATCGGCGGGTGCCACGGGTTGCTGCGCCTGCAAAGAGAGGCACAGCGTGAGAATGGGCAGGATCAAAAGGTATTTCACGATAGCTCCTCCTCTTTTTTAATGGTTTTGGAAGAGAGGTATGTATAGATCGCCGGGATGACGAACAGCGTGAAGAAGGTGGCCACCACAAGCCCGCCCACCACGGCGATACCCATCGCCACGCGGCTCTCGGAGCCTGCTCCCGTGGCCAGGGCCATGGGCAGGATACCCAGAATGGTCGACAAACTGGTCATCAGGATCGGCCTCATGCGGCCTGCCGAGGCGTCCAGGATCGCGTCCCGCAGGGCCAGGCCCTCGGCCTTGCGCTGGTTGGCGAACTCGACGATCAAAATGCCGTTCTTGGTTACCAAACCGATAAGCATGATAATCCCGATCTGCGAAAAGATGTTCATCGTCTGGCCGAAGACCTTCATCGAGAGCAAGGCCCCGATCAAAGCCAGCGGCACGGTCAGCATGATGATCAGCGGGTCGCGGAAACTCTCGAACTGGGCCGAAAGTACCAGGTAGATCAGCGCCAAAGCCAGCGCGAAGGCGAAGACCAGCCCCGAGGAGCTCTCCACGAAGTCGCGCGAGGTCCCGGTCAGCGAGGTCGAAAAACCCTCGTCCAGCACCCTGTCGGCTATCTTGTCCATCTCGGCGATCCCGTCGCCCAGCGTGTAGCCCTTATTCAGTCCGGCCGAGACGGTCGCCGCCACGAAGCGGTTGTAGCGGTACAACCTGGGCGGGGTGCTGCTCTCGGTCAGGGTAACGAAGTTGTCCATCTGGATCAGGTTGCCCGTCTCGCTGCGCACGTATATGTTCGACAAATCAGTCGGTCGGCTGCGGTCCTCGGTGTTGAACATGGAGAGGATCTCGTACTGCTTGCCGTTATAAATATAGTAGCCGATCCGTTGCTCGCTCATGGTAAGCTGCAAAGTCTGGGCGATGTTGCTTACCGAGACGCCCATCGTCGAGGCCCGGTCGCGGTCGATCCTCACGGTCAGCTCGGGCTTGGTAAAGCGCATATTGACGTCCGAGACCGAGAAGACATCGCTGGCGGCCACCTCGGCCATGAATTTGGGCAGGATGCGGCGCAAATCCTCCAGGTCGTGAGCCTGGACGACGTAGCGCACGGGCAGACCGCCGCCCCGCGAGTCGAAGGTGGCCTGCTGGGTAACGATGGTCTTGGCTTCGGTCATGCGGGCCAGCACGGGGGTCAGCGAAGCGGCGATCTCCTGCTGGGTCCGCTTGCGCTCGCGCGGGTCTTTTAACGGGATATTGAAATACGACGAGTTGGGCGCGCCCCGGAAGCCCACCATCTCCAGGTGGCCATCCTCGACCTGCTCAGGGACCTCGGCGTTGATGGTCGCCGACACCCGGTCGGAGTAATCCAGCATGTAATTATACGACGCGCCCTCGGGACCGGTCGAGGAGACCGTGATCATCGAGCGGTCCTCCTGCGGGGCCAATTCGGAGGGGATCGCGCCCCAGAGTTTCCAGATGCCGACCAAAGCGAGCACGAGCGCGGCCACAGCCAACCAACGGTGGCGCAGGAACCATCCCAGCGCGTTGCGGTACCAACAGATCATCCCCGTAAAGAAGGGCTCGGTGGCCTTGTAGAACCTGCCGTGGTCGGAAGAGCCTTTCAGCAGCTTGGAACTCAGCATCGGGGTAAAGCTCAACGCCACGAACGCCGAGATAAGCACCGCGCCCGCGATGACCAAACTGAACTCCCGGAACAAACGCCCGGTCACCCCTTGCAAAAAGACGATGGGGAAGAAGACCGCCACCAAAGTGACCGTGGTTGAGACCACGGCGAAGAAGATCTCCTCGGTGCCCTTGATCCCCGCCTCGCGCGGGGACATCCCCTGCTCGATCTTGGAGTAGATGTTCTCCATGACCACGATCGCGTCGTCGACCACCAGGCCGATGGAGAGCACGATGGCCAGCAAAGTCAATATGTTGATCGTAAACCCGGCCAGGTACATGATGAAAAACGCCCCGACCAACGATATCGGGATGGCCAGCACGGGGATCAGCGTGGTGCGCCAGTTCCTTAAGAACAGGAAGATAATGAGCACCACCAGGAAGAACGCCTCGTAGATCGTGGACTGCACCTCGGAGATCGAGCGGCGGATAAAGATCGTGTTGTCGAACCCGGTGCGGATGACGATATCCTCCGGCATGTCCTTCCGCAACTTTTCGATCTCCTCCTTGGCCTTGTCCACGATGTTGATGTAGTTGGCCCCGGGCAGGGGGATCAACATACAACTGACCATGACCTTGCCGTTGCGTTTAAGGATGGAGCGGGTGTTCAAGGCCTCGATCACGGCCGTCCCCACGTCCTTGAACCTGACCACCTTGTCGCCGCGCGTGCTGATGATCAGGTTGTTGAAGTCGTCGATACTGCGCAATCGGCCCAGTGTGCGGATGGTCAGTTCGGTGGCGTCGCCCTCGATCCTGCCGGTGGGCAGCTCGATATTTTCACGGGTTACCGCATTCTTAATATCCATCGGCGTGAGGCCGTAGGCAGCCATCAGCATGGGGTCCATCTTCAAACGGATCGACATGCGGCGCGAACCCCTTACGTCGACCGAGGATACGCCCGACACGGTCTGCAAACGCTCCTTGAAGTTTACCTCGGCAAACTCGCTCAGATCGATGATCGAGCGCGTGTCGCTCTCCAGGGTTACCCCGAAGATGGGCTGCGCGTCGGCGTCGGCCTTGCTCACGGCCGGGGGGTCCACATCGGGCGGCAACCTGCGCTGAGCTCCCGAAACCTTGTTGCGCACGTCGTTGGCGGCCGTTTCAAGGTTGGTTTCAATGGTAAACTCAACGGTAATGTAGCTCTGCCCGTCGGAACTCACGCTGGTAATCGAGCGGATGCCGGGGATGCCGTTGATGTTCTCTTCCAGGGGCTCCGTGATCTGGGTTTCGATCACGTCGGCGTTCGCCCCCGGGAAGCTGGTACGCACGGTAATGACCGGCGGGTCGACGCTCGGGTAGTCCCTTACGCCGAGGAAAGTAAAGCCGATAACGCCCAAAAGGATGATTACCAGGGCCATTACCGTGGCCAGCACGGGGCGTTGTATGCTTATTGAAGAAAGGCTCATCTTAATTGGTCACTTGCACTTTACTTCCGTCCCTTACTTGCAACAAACCCGACACGATGACCGAGTCGCCCTGCTCCAGCCCCCGGAGGATCTCCACGCGGCTGGAGGTGCGCGTCCCGGTTACCACGGGGACCGATACGGCCCGCTGATCGTGGACCACCCAGACGCTGGTGTGGTCGGCCTCAGGCACGATGGCCTCGGTGGGGATGCTGATCGTCGTGCCCCGCTTCTGGCCGATGGCGATCGAGGCGTACATACCCGGCAGCAGGCTGCGCCCGGTGTTGTCGTACAAAGCCCGCAGGGTAATCGAGCGGGTCATCTCGTCGACCTTGGGGTCGATCGCGTAGACCGAGGCGCGGTGGATCGTCGCGCTGCCCTGGGTGGTAAACTCGACGGGGGTACCGACCCTCACGTCGCGGAAGTATTTTTCGGGGATCGAGAATTGCAATTTGAGCTTCGAGTTGTCGATCAGCCGGGCGATGGGCGTGCCGGGTTGGATGTAGGCCCCCAGGCTGATCTGCCTAAAACCGACCTGGCCCTCGAAGGGCGTCCGGATATCGGTCTTGGCGATCTTCACGTTCAAAAGTTCGATGTCGGCCTCGACCATGTTGTAGTCCGTCTCGATCACGTCGAAGGCCTCGCGGCTGATGGCGTCCTTGTCGAGCAAAATCCGGTTACGCTCCAATCGTTCTTTAAGCAGGTTGCGCTGGTAGTGCGCCCGCTTGAGCTGGGACTGGAGGTCGTCGTCGTTGATCTTGACCATCAACTCGCCCTTTTTGAGCTGCTGGCCCTCGTTGAAGGAGATCTTGTCGACCTTGCCGGCGACCTCGCTGGCGATCTCCACCTCCTCGTTGCTCAACAGGGTACCCAAAGCGCGGATGCCCTCTTCGATCTTGTCGTACTCGACGATAAAGACCGAGACCGGAATGGTGCGCTCGCCCCCCGACCGGGCAGCCGGGGCGGGCTTGCCGTCGCCCATCTCGGGGCGGCTGGCGGTGTAGCGGTATATCAACACGGCGGCCAATGCGATCACGGCGATCGCCGCCCAGATCATAACTCGTCTTCTCTTAGTGGTATTCATCAGCGTACAAAAAATGCCTTGCAAAATATGAATTTCCGGTCGGATTGCCAAGAAATAATCCTAACTTTGCCGGTAAAGCGCCCAAATCGGGCGGTGAAACGACAAACTAAAAAAGCCATGATCGTAGACTCCCTGAAACTGGCCGCGCGCTACTACGCCGCCAACCCCCGCCTCAAAAAAGCGTTCGAATACCTCGCCTCCGTCGACCCCGTCGCGATGCCCGAAGGCCGCTACGAGATCCAGGGCGAAGAGGTCTACATGATGATCTCCGAGCGCGACCTCAAACCCATAGACCAGGAGAAACCCGAGGCGCACGACAAATACATCGACATCCAGGTCGTCGTATCGGGTCAGGAGGGCTTCGGGTGGCTGCCCCGGGAGGCCTGCACGGCCCCCAAGGGGGAGATGGACCCGGTCAAGGATATACTTTTCTACGGGGACCGGTCGCAGACCTACTTTACGCTCGTGCCGGGGCAGTTCGCCGTTTTCTTTCCCTGGGACACCCATGCGCCTTTGCTCGGCGAGGGGAAGGTAAAGAAGGCGGTAATTAAGGTTTTGGTTTAGAACATTAGTAAAAGCGGTCGCCCCTCGCTGCTCGCGAGGACGCGGGGTACCAGTTGGGCCTTACGGCCCACGTTGTACCGTATCCCGGCCCGGTGTTTCCAACCCGCCGTGGCTCTGCCTTTAAAAGTATTTCAGGAATTAGCCCGAAGCTTGCGTGTGATTCGCTTCGCTCTCAAACGCACGCCGTTTCCGATCACCCCTCTCTCCATCTCTCTCCCCTAACCGTAGGGGAGAGAGGGACATAAGGTGCTGCCGCGACCGCTCTGGTAACACATGGCAGTTGGGTAGCAATAAGAGACGGCTGGGCCCTTACAGAGTTTGTACGGCGATTACAGAATTTCCGCGACGATCTTCAACACGTTTTCGGTGGTCGGGGTGATCGAGTAGCGGTCGTCGATCCTTTGGTCGACCAGCCAGACGATGTCGGTGCCGCTCGTCAGCACGAACTGGCGGGTTTTCTGGGCGGGGGAGACCTTCTCGTCGGTCAGAAAATCGCTTACCTTCTTGTGGCCGTTCATGCCCAACGGGATGAAGTAGTCGCCCTCTTTCCAGCGGCGCAGGTGTAGGGGGTACTCCAGTTTGTCGGCGTCGAGCAGGGCTATGTTTTTGGGGACGTTCAACGACTCCAAATCGTCGATATCCAGCGATTCGAAGTGCAGCATCCGGTTGCCGCAGTAGGCCTTGCGCGAGCCCTGGGCCAGCTCGATATTGCATTCGTCCTGCTCGGAGATGGGGCAGACGGCGATGCGTCCCCGGTCGATGTAGGCGACCATCTCCTTGGAGTAGAACCTCTTGCCGGTCTGGTCGTGGTGCAGCGCGTCGATCAGGTTGTGGATCACGTCGCCCCTGAAGCCGTCGACCTTCAGCAGTTCGAAGATCACGAATTCAAGGGGCAGGCCCGCGTCGATCTTGCCCGGGTCGACCATCTTGATCCCGTCGCGGTACTCCACGATGTCGGCGGCGATGCGCTCGATGCTGCGGTTGATAAAGACCTGGGCCTCGGTCAGGCGGTGGATGTTCTCGGACATCTGCTCCGAGAAGCGGGGGTTGATCTCCAGGATGCGGGGGATCAAACCCAGGCGGATCTTGTTGCGCAGGTACTTGGTCGAGCGGTTGGAGGAGTCCTCCCGGAATTCGATCTTATGGGCCTGGGCGTAGTCCATAATGATATGGCGCGTGGCGAACAGAAGCGGGCGGACCACCCGGCCGTAGGAGGCGCTGATGCCGATCAGACCGCGAAGGCCCGTGCCGCGCAAGAGGTTGATAAAGAAGGTCTCGATCGAGTCGTCGGCGTGGTGGGCGATGGCTATGACCTGGTAGTTGTGCTCCCGGCACAGTTCATCGAACCAGGTGTAGCGCAGCCTGCGGGCGGCCATCTGCACCGACTCGCCCGTGCGGTCCATCTCGCCCTCGGTGTCGAACCTCTTGTTGTAGCACGGCATGCCGTACTCCGCGGCCTTGCGGGCCACCGTGACCTCGTCCTCGTCCGACTCGCTGCCCCGCAGGCAGAAGTTGCAGTGGGCCACCCCGGTGTCGAAGCCCCCTTTGGCGAAGAGGTCCATCATTACCATCGAGTCCACACCGCCGCTCACGGCCAGCAGAACGCGCTGGCCCGGCTCGACAAGGCCGTTGTCGGCGATGTAACGCATGAATTTTTCGTGTAAGGTCTGGTTAGGCATCTCTATACGATATTTACTTCGGGGGACAAACGCACCCCGAACAGACTTTCGACATCTTTGATAACGGCTTGGGCCAGTGCGACGATCTCGCTGCCGGTCGCCCCGCCCAAATTGACCAGCACCAAAGCCTGGTCCTTGTGCACACCTGCTCGACCCAGGCTGCGACCCTTCCATCCGGCCTTTTCGATCAGCCAGGCCGCGGGGAGTTTTACCCCGCCGGGCGCGGGCCAACTCGGCATACCGGGCCATTTTTCGGCCAGCTCCCGCGCCTTGGCGGGGTCGACCACCGGGTTGCGGAAAAAGCTGCCCGCGTTGCCCAACACCTTGGGCTCCGGGAGCTTGCGCTTGCGGATGGCGGTCACGGCCTCGCGTATGTTCTTGAGCGTGGGGCCTCCCAGGGCCTCCACCTCGCTTTTCAAATCGCCGTAACCCAGCCTCGGGGCGGGCTCGCGGCTAAGGGCCAAGGTGATGGAGAGGATGATGGCGCGGCCTTTGAGTTCGTGCTTGAAGATGCTCTCGCGGTAGCCGAAACGGCACTCGGCGGCGGGCAGGCCAAGTATTTCGCCGCTCTCCACGTCGTAATATTGTACAGACTGGAGCACGTCGGCCAGTTCCGCGCCGTAAGCCCCGATGTTCTGCACGGGGGCGGCCCCGGCGTACCCGGGGATGTAGGAGAGGTTTTCGATCCCCCACAGGCCGTTTTCGACGCACATCCCCACCAGGTCGTCCCACTCGACGGCTGCCCCGGCCCGGACGATCACACGGCCGCTTGTTTCGCCCATGATATCCATTATATTATTGGTCGGGTGGAGCAATGTTCCGGGGTAGTCTTGCGTAAAGAGAATGTTGTTGCCGCCCGAAAGGACCATCCACTCCCCACGGCACGATGCGAGGTGCTCGCGCAACTCCTCGGCGCAGGAGAACATCCGTATCCGCCGGGTGCGGGCCGGAACGCCGAAGCTGTTCATGGATTTTACGTCGTAATAATCGCCTGTGAGTATCGTATCGAGTATCATATCAAGGTTCCATATCGTTTACCGCGACGGCCGCCTGACGTGCGGAGGCGCGTTTGACCACGCTCATCTTTTTCCAGTGGCCGGTCCAGAAGTAGATCAGCGAGCCGATCATCCCCACCGCCCAGCCTATCGGCAGCGACCACCAGATGCCGTCCGCGCCGAAATGCTTCGACAAAAAGACCGCGGCGGGCAGGCGGATCAACCACAAAGATAATAAAGTTGTGAACATGGGAAAAATGGTCGCTCCCGCCCCGCGCAAAAGGCCGTTGACGGTAAACATGACCATAAAGATCATGTAGGTCGAGTTGACCGCCACCAGGCAGCGGTAGCCCACCTCCTTGACCGCCGGGTCGTGGGTAAAGATGCTCAACACCTCGCGCCCGAAGAGTATCAAAACCCCGTTGAGCACCAAACAGGTGATGGTCGACATCAGCAGCGTGGCCCTCAGCCCCCGGTAGACGCGGATGAACTTGCCCGCCCCGATGTTCTGCCCCACGAAGGTGGTCAGCGCCGCCGCGAAGGTCATCACGGGCATCGAGACGAAGGTGTCGATCCGGTTGACCGCCGAGTAGGCCGCGATTACGTCGGTGCCGAATCCGTTGACCACCCCCATCAAAGCCACCATGCCGATGCCCACGAAGGTTTGCTGCAAGCCCGAGGGCAGGCCCAAACGCAGGGATTCCCAAAACAGGCGCCGGTCGAAATTGGGACGTAAAATATTGAATTTCAAAAATTCATGCTTGCGGTTGATGTACCAGACGGCCAGCAGGAACGCCACGCCCTGCGAGATGACCGTGGCCCAGGCCGCCCCCTTCACGCCCCAGCCGAAGACCAGGATGAAGAGCAGGTCGAGCGCCACGTTCAGAAGGGCGGACACGATCAGAAAGTAGAGCGGGTTTTTCGAGTCGCCCAACCCCCGGAGCACTGCGGCCACGGAGTTGAAGCCGAAAAACAGGACCGAGCCTGCGAAGTATATCTTCAAATAGTCGGCGGCCATGGGGATCAGCTCTTCAGGCAATTGCATCACCCGCAGGATCCACTCCGAGCCCAAAAAGCCGAATACGGTAACCAGCACGCCCCCGGACAGCATGGCGACCATCATCGTATCGGTCGCCTTCTGCACCATATCGCGGCGTTTGACGCCGAAATACTGGGAAATAATGATCGAGGCCCCGATGCCCACGCCCATTACCAGCGCGATGACCATAAAGATGACCGGCGTGGAGGCCCCGACGGCCGCCAGGGCCTCTTTGCCCACGAACTTGCCCACGATGGCCGTGTCCACGAACTGGTACAACTGCATGAACAGATTGCCCAGAAGCATGGGGACGGCAAATTTCAGTATTTCGGGCAACTCCTTGCCTTTGGTAAAATCCTTCATTCCGGGATAAGTCCGCTTCGGTAGCCGAAACGGAGTGCAAAGGTGCGAAATTATCCGGTTGGGTACGCTTTTCTTCACATTGAATCTTCAATTTTATTTAACTTTATCAAGATTTTTTGTACCTTTGAACAATTTTGACCCCATACCGATATGTTTACCAGAGACGACATCATACAGATCGAGAAGCGCGGCAGCGACATCGCCTCGGTTGAGCGGCAAATCGACAATTTCCGGAGCGGATTCTCCTGCCTGGCTGTGGAAAAGGCAGCCACGCCCGGCGACGGGATCGTGGTCATGCCCCCCGCCCAGGCCGCGGAATGGGCGCGCAAATTCGACGCGCAAAGGGACCAAACCTCTGTAACCAAGTTCGTTCCCGCATCGGGGGCGGCGACGCGCATGTTCAAGGAGCTGTTCGAGTTCTCCGCGTCGGGCAAGGCCAACAAAACGGTCGACGCGCTGATGGCGGGAGAGGAAAAACTGCCCTTCTACCCCGACATCAAAGAAAAGAAGGGCGCCAAAGAGGTGGTCGACGCCATCCTCCACGCCCCGCTCAACTACGGAGCGATGCCCAAGGCGCTGATCAAATTCCACTCCTACCCCGACGGCGCGCGCACGGCGGCGGAGGAGCACCTGGCCGAGGCGGCGCTGTACGCCTCATCCAACGGCCGCGCCAAGCTGCATTTCACACTCTCGCCCGAGCATGAAAAGGCGTTCAACGCGCTGATCGACTCGGTAAGGGCCAAGTACGAAGCCAAATACGGAGTCAAATACGAGATAAGCTACTCGTTCCAGAAACCCTCGACCGACACGATCGCCGTCACGCCGGACAACGACCTGTTCCGCAACCCGGACGCCTCGCTGTTGTTCCGCCCGGCCGGGCACGGGGCGCTGATCGAGAACCTGGGCGAGGTCGAGGGCGGGGTAATCTTTGTCAAGAACATCGACAACGTGGTCCCCGATTCTTTGAAAGCCGACACCGTGCTCTACAAAAAGGCGCTGGGGGGCCTGCTGATGGAGGTCCGCGAAAAGATATTCCACTACATCGGGTTGCTCCATGCGGACGAGGTCGACCAGAGGGAGGTGCTCTCCTTTATCGAAAACACGCTCTGCTACCGCTTCCCCGAAGGGTTCACGCCCACCGTGATCGATATCCTGGCCGTACTCGACCGCCCGCTCAGGCTGTGCGGGATGGTGCGCAACGAGGGCGAACCCGGCGGAGGGCCTTTCTGGGCCCGGAGCGCGGACGGGGCTTTGCAACTCCAGATCGCCGAGTCGGCACAGATCGCCCCCGAAAAGCAGGGTTTGATGAAAGAGTCGACCCACTTCAACCCCGTGGACCTGGTCTGCTCGACCGTGGACCCCAAAGGGGAGCGCTACGACCTGGGGCGCTTCGTCGACCCCAAGGCCGGATTCATCTCCTCCAAATCGAAGGATGGCAAACCGCTGAAGGCACAGGAATTGCCGGGTCTGTGGAACGGCGCGATGTCGGACTGGAACACGATCTTCGTGGAGGTCCCCATCTCGACCTTCGCGCCCGTCAAGGAGGTCACAGACCTTTTGCGTCACCAACACTGCACAAAAGAGTAATTGAGCTTGATTAAACTTTATTCCTATGAAAGATTATGAGACATTTTTCGATGATTTTGCCGCCCGCCGAACGAGGCGTAGCGGTGTCCTACGGCGAATGAGGCGGGTGGAAAAAGCGCGGAAAAGGGCGCATAAGATTTCGTGGGAATAAATTTTAATCAAGCTCCATATATGGAAAACAAACTGGATCAACTGACCCGCAAGCTTTATGAGCAGGGGCTTTCGAAAGGCAAAGAGGAAGGAGAAACCCTGCTCGAGAACGCCAAAAAAGAGGCCGACAAGATCCTCGCCGACGCCAAGGCCGAAGCGGAGCAGATCATAGCCAAAGCCAAGGCCCAGGCCGAGGAACGCTCCTCGAACGCCAAAACCGAGCTGGCCCTGGCCTCGCAGCAAAGCGTCGCGGAGCTCAAATCCCGCATCGAAGCCCTGGTTACCGCCTCCGTGCTGCAAAAGCCGCTGGACGGTGCGCTGCTGGACGCCGATTTCGTCAAAAAGCTGCTGCTGGAGATCGCTTCCAAGTGGGACGCGGGGAGCAACAAAGCCGAGCTTTCTGCCCTGCTGCCCGACGACAAGAAATTCAAAGACGCGTTCGCCGGGAACGTGAAGGAGCTGCTGGACAAAGGGATCGACGTGAAATTCGGCAACAAGGTCCGGAGCGGCTTTCGGATCGCACCCAAACAGGGTGGCTACTACATCAGCTTTACGGAGGAGGACTTCCTGGCCCTGCTGTCGGACTACCTCCGCCCCAAACTCTCTGAAATCCTCTTCGGCTAATGTCGCAGTACCATTGCCTGGTCGCGGGGCTCAGGGAGCTGTTGCCGGACGCCGACCCCAAGGGGTTGGACGCGGCGGCCGTATTGGCTGAGATCCACGAGTCGCTTACCGCCAAGGACCGCCAACACCTGGCCCTTCTTAGGAGCTACCACGACGCGGACAACATCATCCGGGTCCGCTCCTCGCGGACCGACCTCTCGGCGATGGGCAACCTCGACGCAGAGCAGCTGGCCGGGGCATTGAACGATTTGCACCTGCTGCCGGATTTCCTGGCCGGGCCGATCATGGCCTACACGAGCGACGAGGAGGGCGAGGACGAAGAGCAAACGGGCAGCTTCTACCAGGCGCTTATGGGCTCCTACTACGCGGTGTGCGAGGCCTCTCCCTGCCGCTTTATCCGGCTCTGGTCGCAGGCCGACCGCGACATACGCAACCTGCTGGCCGCGCACAACGCGCGCAAGGCCGGGCGTCCCGCGTCGGAGTACATCGTGGGCGGCGGCGAGGTGGCCGAGGCCATTTTAAAAAGCTCCTCGCCCGATTTCGGGCTGGGCAGCGAACCGGACTACGCCGAACCCCTCAGGCTGGCCTTCGAGCAGGGCAACCTGCTGGAAAAGGAGCGCAAGATCGACGCGGTGCGGTGGGCCACCCTGGACGATATTACCGCCTTCAACTACTTCGACCTGGACCAGGTTTTGTCCTACGTGGTCAAGCTGGGGATCGTGGACCGGTGGATGAAGCTCAACGAAGAGACCGGGCGCGAGCTTTTGCAACGCATGGTCAACGAAATCACTGAAATAAGAAACGCAGAATAAGATATGAATACGGTAGGCAAAGTATCGGGGATTATCTCCAACATCGTGGTCGTCAAGGCCGAAGGCCCCGTCGGGCAGAACGAGATCTGCTATGTCGAGACCCAGGGCGTCAAACTGATGGCCGAGGTAATCAAAGTGGTCGGGGAGGAGGCGTACGTGCAGGTCTTCGACTCGACGCGCGGGCTGAAGATCGGCGATAGCGTGGAGTTCATGGGCCATATGCTCGAGGCCACGCTCGGCCCGGGCATCCTGTCGAAGAACTACGACGGGCTGCAGAACGATTTGGAGAAGATCGAGGGCCTGTTCATCGCCCGGGGTTCGAACACGCCCCACCTCGACTTCGAAAAGCTATGGGATTTTTCCCCACTCGCAAAACCGGGTGACAAGGTAACGGCAGGGTGCTACCTGGGCGAGGTCCCCGAACAGTGGGTCAAGCACAAGATCATGGTCCCCTTCATGATGGAGGGCAACTATACCGTCAAGAGCGTCGCCGAGGCGGGCCAATACAACGTCAACCACCAAATCGCCGTGCTGACCGACGCGAACGGGACGGAATACCCCGTGACCATGGTGCAGCGCTGGCCGGTCAAACGCGCGATCAAGGCCTACACCGAAAAGCCGCGCCCCTCGCACGTCATGGAGACGGGCGTGAGGGCCATCGACACCTTCAACCCCATCGCGGAGGGGGGCACGGGCTTTATTCCGGGGCCTTTCGGCGCGGGCAAGACCGTTTTGCAGCACGCCATCAGCAAGCAGGCCGACGCGGACGTGATCATCTTCGTGGCGTGCGGCGAGCGGGCCAACGAGGTGGTGGAGATCTTCGCCGAGTTCCCCCACCTGGACGACCCCCGCACGGGCCACAAGCTGATGGAGCGCACCACCATCATCTGCAACACCTCGAACATGCCCGTCGCCGCGCGGGAGGCCTCGGTCTACACGGGGATGACCCTGGGCGAGTACTACCGGGCGATGGGCCTGAAAGTCCTGATCCTGGCCGACTCGACCTCGCGCTGGGCGCAGGCCCTCAGGGAGATGTCCAACCGTTTGGAGGAGCTTCCCGGACAGGACGCCTTCCCGATGGATCTGCCCGCCATCATCTCGAACTTCTACTCGCGCGCCGGGCTGGTCCACCTGCCGGGCGGCGGGACGGGGTCGGTTACCTTCCTGGGGACCGTGTCGCCCGCCGGGGGTAACCTCAAGGAGCCGGTCACCGAATCGACCAAAAAGGCGGCGAGGTGCTTCTACGCGCTGGCCCAGGGCCGCGCCGACTCGAAGCGCTACCCGGCCATCGACCCGCTGGACAGCTACTCCAAATACCTGGAGTACCCCGAGATCGTCGAATACCTGGACAACCGCATCGAGCCGGGCTGGGTGCAGCAGGTCTACAAGGGCAAAACGCTGGTCCAAAGGGGCAAGGAGGCCTACGAGCAGATCAACATCCTGGGCGACGACGGCGTGCCTTTGGAGTACCACGAGAGGTTCTGGAAGAGCGAGCTGATCGACTTCGTGATCCTGCAACAGGACGCGTTCGATAGCACCGACGCCAACTGCCCCGTCGAGCGGCAGCAGTATATGTATAAAATGGTGCTGGACATCTGCGCCAAGAAGTTCACATTGGAGGATTTCGAGCAGTACTCATCCTACTTCAAGGGGATGATCAACGCCTTCCGGCAGATGAACTACACCGGGTTCAAGAGCGAGAAATTCCGCCAGTACGAGCAGAGCATCAACGAAATGGTCGCTTCCCGCACAAAATAAAAGGTTATGTCACAGGCATTCGAAAAAGTCTTCACACGCATAGACAACATCACCAAGGCGACCGTATCGCTGAGGGCCACCGGCGTGGGCAACGACGAACTGGCCACGGTGGGCGGCAAGCTGGCCCAGGTGGTCAAGATCACCGGGCAGAACGTCACCCTGCAGGTCTTCGCGGGCACCGAGGGGATCGCCACCGATTCCCAGGTCGTCTTCCACGGCGCCCCCCCGACCCTGAAAGTGAGCGACGCGCTGGCCGGGCGCTTCTTAAACGCCTACGGCGAGCCCATGGAGGGCGGCACCCAGCTCGAGGGCGAGCTTAGGCAGATCGGCGGCCCGACCGTCAACCCCTTCCGGCGCAAGCAGCCCTCCGAGCTGATCGCCACGGGCATCGCGGGGATCGACTTGAACAACACGATCGTAACGGGCCAGAAGATCCCCTTCTTCGCCGACCCCGACCAGCCATACAACCAGGTGATGGCGATGGTGGCGTTGCGCGCCAAGGCCGACAAGATTATCCTGGGCGGCATGGGGATGACCAACGACGACTTTTTGTACTTCCGCAACGTCTTCGAGAACGCGGGGGCGCTGGACCGCATCATCAGCTTCGTGAACACGACCGAGAATCCGCCCGTGGAGCGGTTGCTGGTCCCCGACATGGCCCTCACGGCGGCGGAGTACTTCGCGGCCGACAAGGGCGAGAAGGTGCTGGTGCTGCTGACCGACATGACCCTCTACGCCGACGCGCTGGCCATCGTATCCAACCGCATGGACCAGATCCCCTCGAAGGACTCGATGCCCGGGTCGTTGTACTCCGACCTGGCCAAGATCTACGAGAAGGCCGTGCAGCTTCCCAACGGGGGCTCGATCACGATCATCGCGGTTACCACGCTCTCCGGGGGCGACATTACCCACGCCGTGCCCGACAACACGGGCTACATCACCGAGGGGCAGTTGTTCCTGCGTTCTGATTCCGATACCGGGAAGGTAATTGTCGACCCTTTTCGAAGCCTTTCGCGCTTGAAGCAACTTGTGATCGGCACAAAGACCCGGGAGGACCACCCCCAGGTAATGAACGCGGCCGTCAGGCTCTACGCCGACGCGGCCAACGCCAAGACCAAGCTCGAAAACGGCTTCGACCTCTCCGACTACGACGAGCGGACGTTGAAATTCGCCTTCGACTACTCGGAGCAGCTTCTGGCCATCGACGTGAACATCGACATTACCGCCATGCTGGACACCGCCTGGAACCTCTTCGCCGAGTACTTCAGCAAGGAAGAGGTAGCCATCAAAGACGAATTGACCGCCAAATACTGGCCCAAGAACTGCCACGTATAGCCTTATGGCCATCAAGTACCAATTCAACAAGACCTCCCTCGGGGAGCTGGGTAAGCAACTCAAGATGCGTACCAAGGCCCTTCCCACGCTCAAAAGCAAGGAGTCGGCCCTGAGGATGGAGGTCAAGAAGGCCAAGGACGAGGCGGCCGGGTACGCCCGGCAGATGGAGGAGCTGACCGCCCAATACGACTACATGGCCGCTTTGTGGGAGGAGTTCGACACCGACCTGGTCAAGGTGGGCGACGTGGAGACCGACCAGGTCAAGATCGCCGGGGTGAGGATCCCCGTCCTGCGCGAGGTCGTCTTTTTGGAGGCCCCCTACGACCTGTTCACCGCGCCCAGCTGGACGGGCGAGGGGATCGGCATCCTCAAGTCGATCGCCACATTGGGGGTCGAGCACGAGCTGTGCACCCGCAGGCGCAACCTGTTGGAGCACGCCCGCAAGAAGACCACCCAGAAGGTAAACCTCTACGAAAAGGTGCAGATCCCCGGCTACGAGGACGCCATCCGCAAGATAAAACGCTTTTTGGAGGACGAGGAAAACCTCTCCAAGAGCGCGCAGAAGATCGTTAAGAACCGCCAGCAGGCACAATCGGCAAGCGTATGATCGTACCGATGATAAAATACGATTTGGTGATGCTGACCGCCGAGCGGGACGCCTTTTTGGAGGAGTTGCAGCGCTTCGGGGTGGTGGACCTGACCCTTTCGGACGCCGAGCCCACCCCCGAAACGCTGGCCCTGATGGCCTCCATCGAGCAAAGCAAGGCCACCGAGGCGATCCTCGCGCAGACCCCCGGGGAGGGCCAACCCTTCAACAGCGCCGACGAGGCCCTGGAGGCCTACCGGGAGACGGCGCAAAAAAAGGAGATGCTCGCCGGGAAGATGCAAAAAACGCTCAAGGAGGCCGCCGACGGGGAGGCCTGGGGCGACTTCTCCCCCGAGGTGATCGCCCGGTTGACCGGCGCCGGCATTAGGCTGAGGTTCTTTGTCACGGCCGCGTCGAATTTCGACGCCAACATCGCCGAATGGGAGGAGCGCTTCGATATCGAGGCGGTATCCCGCATCCGGGGCGAGGTCCACTTTGTGGTGGTCTCCGACCCCGACAAAGAGATCTACCTCGACGCGCAGGAGGTGCGCGAACCCCAGACCCCGCCCGCACAACTCAAAGTCCAGGCGGCGCAGATCGAGGCCGAGATCGCCGAGTGCGACAAAATAATCGCCCGCGCGGCGCAGAACGCCGGGGATATCGCCCGCCGCATCGAGGAACTCTCCTCGACGCTGAGTTTCGAAAAGGCGACCCAAAGCGGGAAACAGGAAGCCGAGGGCGCGCTCACGTTGGTGGAGTGCTGGTGTCCCAAGCCCCGGGCCGCTGAGATGGACGCCTTTATCGGGGGATGCCCCGGAGTGGTAAGCCTCTCCTCGACGCCCACCCCGGAGGACAACACGCCCGTCCTTTTGAAGAACAAGAAATACCCTTGGCTGTTCGAATTTATCGGCGATTTCTACGCGCTGCCCAAGTACGGGACGATGGATCTGACGCCCTATTTCGCGCCGTTCTACATGATCTTCTTCGCTTTCTGTTTGGGTGATGCCGGCTACGGGTTGATCCTGGCGCTGGCGGGATTGGGGATGCAGTGGAAAGGCGGACCGAAATTACGCCAGGTCGCCGGGCTGACGATCACTTGCGGAATCGCCTCGGTGGTCTTCGGGTTCTTTACCGGAAGCTGTTTCGGCTCGCAACTGATGAAGTCGGCGGGCTTTCTGGACCCGGTAAGGAAGTTCTTCCTATCCTCCGACACGCTGTTCTACGCCGCCCTGGGGCTGGGCGTGGTGCAATTGCTTTTGGGTATGGCACTCAAGGTGGTCAACACCTCGCGGCTGTTCGGTTTCAGGTACGCCCTCTCCACGATCGGCTGGATGACGCTGATCGCGGCGACGGTCGCCGTCCTCGTGTTGCCCATGGCGGGGGTCAAGGGGCTCTCGATGAATTCGCCCGCCTATCTGGTCGTGGCGGGGATATCGCTGATCCTGATGTTCTTCTTCAACTCGCCGGGCAAGAACCCCGCCGTCAACTTCGGACTGGGGCTGTGGAACACCTACAATGACGTGGTGGGCTTTATGGGGGACTTTTTGAGCTACATCCGTCTGTTTGCCATCGGGCTTTCGGGCGGTACGTTGGCCACGGTATTCAACGACGTGGCGTTCGGGATGAGCCCCGATATCCCCGTGCTGGGACAACTGGTCACGCTGCTCATTTTGCTGTTCGGCCATGGGATCAACCTGTTCATGTCGATTTTGGGTTCGTTCGTCCACCCGCTTCGTCTGACCTTCCTCGAGTTTTACAAGAACGCGGGCTTCGAGGGCGCGGAGCGCATTTTCACGCCATTTGCTAAAAATAATACAACAAATAACTAAAACTTAATTCATTATGTCGCCAATCGTTTTAGCCTACATCGGAATCGCGCTTATGGTCGGTCTGTCAGGCATCGGAAGCTCTCTGGGAACCACCATCGCCGGCAACGCAGCCGTGGGTGCCATGAAAAAGAAACAAAGTTTCAACTACGTGATCCTTTCGGCCGTTCCGGGCAGCCAGGGTCTATACGGCTTTGTGGGCTACTTCATGCTGCAGAGTTACTTGGTAGATGGAATCACTATGTTGCAGGCCGCCTGTATCCTGGGCGCCGGCCTTATCATGGGCTTTGTGGGCCTGTTGTCGAGTATCCGCCAAGGCCAGGTATGCGCCAACGGCATTACCGCCATGGGCAACGGCCACAATGTTATGGTCAACACGCTGATCCTCGCGGCCCTTCCCGAACTCTACGCCATTTTGGGCATCGCATCGATCTATATGATCAAGCTGACGATGGGCGATCCGACGCCGCCGATGATCTAAGGTATGGCCAAGAGCGATAAAGTACGCTTCAGGGACACCCTGGAGCAGGTTTCCCGCATCGAGAAAGATGTGGCCAAGGGGGAGTTCGCTCCCCTTTACCTGCTTATGGGGCCGGAGGGGTACTTTATCGACCGCGTAGCCGACCTGCTCAACGCGAGCATCCTGCCCGAGGAGCAGAAGGCTTTCAACCAGACCGTGGTCTACGGCAAGGATTCGGACGCCGGAGCGATCGTAAACCTCTGCCGGCAGATGCCCATGATGGGAGGCCGTCAGGCGGTCTTTATCCGCGAGGCTCAGTCGCTGGGCAAGGCGATCGAAAAACTCGCGCTCTACACCGCCAACCCCTCGCCGCACACCATTTTGGTGATCTGCCACAAGGAAAAGAACTTAGACAAGCGCACCCAGCTCTACAAGCAGATCGCCTCGCAAGGGGTGGTCATGGAATCGGTCGCCCCCTACGACAACGAGATGGAGGGGTGGTTGCAGGAGTACTTCAAAGGGCGCAGCCTGGGCATCGAGCCCAAGGCGCTGCGCATGCTGACCGACAACCTGGGGACCGACATCGCCAAGACTGTGGGCGAAGTCCAGAAGCTGCTGACCGGCCTGGACGAGGGGATCAAGTCGATTACCGCGCAGCACATCGAGGAGCGGATCGGCATCAGCAAGGATTTCAACACCTTCGAGCTGACCAAGGCCCTCTCCGAGCGCAACGCGGCCAAGGCGCTTCTGATCGCCGACCACTTCGCGCGCAACCCGAAGGAGAACCCGCTGGTGGTCACGCTCTCCACGCTGTACAGCCATTTCCAGCGCATCTTCACGCTCAACTACCTGGTCTGGCAATCGAAACGTCCCGGCGGGTCGATGCCCTCCGAGTTCGACCTGAGCCGGACGCTGAAGCTCCCCCACCCCATGTTCCTGAACGAGTACCGGCAGGCCGCGGGGCTCTATCCCAACAAAAAGGTCTTCGGGATTCTGGGTATGATCCGCGAGTGTGACATGAAATCCAAAGGCATGAACGACGGGGGGATGGACGACGGGGAGCTGCTGCGGGGCCTGCTGCTGCAAATCCTCAACGCCTAAGCCGTGAAAGTCTCGATCGTCATCCCCGTCTACAACGTCGAAGCCTACATCGGCGAGTGCGTCGCCTCGGTCATGGCCCAGACCTACCCCGCCATCGAGTGCATCCTGGTCGACGACTGTTCGCCGGACAACAGCATGGCGATCGCCGAAGGGATGATCGCGGCCTACACCGGCCCGGTCGAATTCCGCCTTTTGAGGCACGAGCGCAACCGGGGCGTATCCGCGGCCAGGAACATCGGCACGCAGGCCGCCACGGGCGAGTACCTCTACTACCTGGACAGCGACGATTACATCACGCCCGACTGCATTGAAACATTGGTCCGTGTCACGGCCAAATACCCGGGCGTGGACGTTGTCCAGGGCAACCTGATCGCTTCGGACCGCGAAGGCGTCCGCTACCCCGACCTGTGCAAGGGCGATCCGCCCGAATACACCCGGGGCAACCGGCAAATCAGGGAGAACTTCGCGATCGTCCGGTACCTCCAGTGGACGGTATGGAACAAGCTCATCCGGCTCGAGGTGGCGCGCCAAAACAACCTGGCCTTCGTCGAAGGAGAGATCTACGAAGACATCCTGTGGCTATTCAACCTCGCCGGGGTCATCGATTCGATAGCGTTCTGCAAGAGCCGCACCTATTTTTACCGGAGCTGGGAAGGCTCGCTCGTCAACAGCTCGACGACAAAACAGATGTTGGGGTACACCACGCAGATCATGCGGACCATCATCGACACGGACAGGGAGATGACCCTCAATGAAAAAAAGTTCTATTACGACTACCTGGTCATATACTACAAAAAGGCGCGCGACCTCGGGGCGGAAGGCCGCGAATGGGTAAGGGTATGCAACCGGCTGCTGCTGGACTACACCCTGGCCTTCGGCGTCTCTCCCTTTCGCGCCCGGCTGGGCTATGCGGCGTTGAGCCTGCTGCCCGGAAAATGTTCCGACGGCCGGGAACAACGCATCCTGCGCAGGATGCTCAAATACGCGCTGTTGGGCAAAGAGCAGCACAGGGCTTACAGCCGGGAGGTCAGGCCGTTATAATCTTCTCGCATGAAAGTCTCGATCGTCATCCCCGTCTACAACGTCGAAGCCTACATCGGCGAGTGCGTCGCCTCGGTCATGGCCCAGACCTACCACGGCATCGAGTGCATCCTGGTCGACGACTGCTCGCCGGACAACAGCATGAAAATCGCCCGGGAGATGATCGCAGCCTACGCCGGCCCGGTCGAATTCCGCCTTTTGAGGCACGAGCGCAACCGGGGCCTCTCGGCCGCCCGGAACACGGGCACGGACGCCGCCACGGGCGGGTACGTCTACTACCTGGACAGCGACGACTACATCACACCCGACTGCATCGAAAAGCTGGCAGCCCTGGCCCTCAGATACCCCGGCGTGGATATGGTCCGGGGAAACACGGCCGTTACCGACCCCGACTACCCGGGATGGATGGACCTGAACCGGGGCGGCATACCCGAATACATCGAGGAGAACCGGCAGATCAGGTCTTCCGCCCGGGTATTCCACTACCTGGTCTGGCAGGTCTGCAACTGCCTGTGCAGGGTGGACTGGCTGCGCCAAAGCGGAGTGACCTTCGCCGAAGGGCTCTGGTTCGAAGACGTTCTGTGGCTGCGCCAGCTCACACCCCTGATCCGATCGGTGGCCTTCTGCAAAGACCACACCTATATATACCGCATCCAGGGCGGCTCGTTCATGGCCGGATCGCCGAAAAAAAGGCTGATGCAAAGCGCCGGCAAAGTCCTGCGCATCATCGTCGATGCGGCCGCCGGGATGACCCCCTGGGAGAAAAAACACTACTTCGACCTGCTCGCCTCGTATTACCTCGTGGCGAAAAGCAAGGACAA
Organism: Rikenellaceae bacterium; assembly: GCA_031551275.1. Classification (GTDB taxonomy): domain Bacteria; phylum Bacteroidota; class Bacteroidia; order Bacteroidales; family Rikenellaceae; genus JAVBMJ01. The sequence goes on along the minus strand of JAVBNX010000004.1, from coordinate 119,595 downwards.
CGACGAGCCTCAATGGAGCGAGTTCTACGACAAACTGATCGCGGATTTTGCGGCCCGATACAGCTTCTCCCTCTTTAGGGCGCGGATCGACCTCCGGGCCCTGCGCCTGCTGCCCGGCTTTTCGAAGCGCATCCTGCACCGGATGCTCAAATACGCCGTCATGGGCAAAAAAGCCCACGTCCTCTACCGTCAAACCGCCGCCGGACTTTAATTTTTCGCACGGCAAGGTGGTTTTTCAAAATTTTAACTAACTTTGCCCCCAGAGAAAGACAGAAAATGACGGGTTCGATTCAAATCCTTTCCATTCTTAGCATTAGCCTCCTTATTCTTGGTTGGCTCATTCTACCGTGTGCAAGGGACCTGAAACTCAATCCGTGATCAGATAAGATACGAGAAGAAAATCGAGGGACCCTTGCAAAAGAAAAGTGCAAGGGTCCTTTTTTTATACCATTTCTAACCGATAATTCGTAAATTTGCATCCGATTATGAGCGAGAGAATTTTTGTTTTCGACACGACGTTGCGCGACGGGGAACAAGTCCCCGGATGCCAACTCAACACGGTGGAAAAGATCGAGGTTGCACGCACCCTGGAAGCCCTGGGCGTCGATGTGATCGAGGCGGGCTTTCCCGTCTCCAGCCCCGGGGACTTCAACTCGGTGGTGGAGATCTCCAAGGCGGTGACCCTTCCGGTGATCTGCGCGCTGACCCGCGCGGTGAAGACCGACATCGAAGTGGCCGCCGAGGCCCTCAAATTCGCCAAGCGCGGACGCATCCACACCGGGATCGGCGTTTCGCCCCAGCACATTTACGACAAGCTCAAGTCCAATCCCGAGGAGATCATCAAGCGCGCCGTCGACGCGGTGCGCTACGCCCGCAAGTTCACCGACGACGTGGAGTTCTACGCCGAGGACGCGGGCAGGGCCGACAACGAGTACCTGGCAAGGGTCGTCGAGGCGGTCGTGGCGGCGGGCGCGGGCGTGGTCAACATCCCCGACACGACGGGCTACTGCTTCCCGGCCGAGTACGCGGCCAAGATCGCTTACCTGGTCAACAACGTGCCCAACATGGACAAGGCGATCCTCTCCACCCACTGCCACAACGACCTGGGCATGGCCACGGCCAACACCCTGGCGGGCGTGATGGCCGGGGCGCGGCAGGTGGAGGTTACCATCAACGGCATCGGCGAGAGGGCAGGCAACACCTCGCTCGAAGAGGTGGTCATGGCCCTGCGCACCCACAAGGGCCTGGACCTGGATACCAACATCGACGCCAAACTCATTACCAAGGCGAGCCGCCAGGTGTCGAGCCTGATGAACATGCCCGTGCAGCCCAACAAGGCGATCGTGGGGCGCAACGCCTTCGCCCACTCCTCGGGCATCCACCAGGACGGAGTGCTGAAGAACCGGGAGAACTACGAGATCATCGACCCCGCCGACGTGGGCGTGGACCAGAGCGTGATCGCCCTGACCGCCCGCAGCGGCCGCGCGGCGCTCTCCTACCGCCTCGACCTGCTGGGCCGCAAGGTCGAGGGCGAGGACCTGGACAAGGTCTATGAGCGCTTCCTGCTCTTGGCCGACAAGAAAAAAGAGATCCGCGACGACGATCTGCTGGCTTTGACGGGCGACATGAAAGCCGCGCACGAAAACTCCATCGAGCTGAAATATTTGCAGATCATTACCGGCACGTTGATCCCCACGGCGACGGTCATCCTGCGCTTCGGCGATAAGGAGCTGACCGCCACCAGCACGGGCAACGGCCCGGTCGACGCGGCGGTCAACGCGATCAAGACCCTGGTGGACAAAAAGGTGACCATTACCGAGTTCCTGATCCAGGCCATGACCCGCGGCAGCGACGACGTGGGCCGCGTCCACGTGCAGGTCCTGGGCGAGAAAGGCCCGACCTACGGTTTCGCCGCCCACACCGACGTGGTCCGTGCCGCCGTGGAAGCCTTCATCGACGCATTGAGGAAAATGAACGTAACGTACAAAGAATAATATGGCAAAGACGCTATTCGACAAAGTTTGGGAAAACCACACCGTGCGCAACATAGAGGGCGGCAGGGATGTGATCTACATCGACCGCCACTACATCCACGAGGTCACCTCGCCGGTCGCCTTCCGCAACCTCAAAGCCCGGGGCATGAAGGTCTGGAAACCGGATCACACCACCGCCACGGCCGACCACAACGTCCCCACCATCGACCGTTACCTGCCTATCGCCGACGCCGAGTCGCGCGGACAGTTGGAGGCCTTCGAGCGGAACTGCGCGGAGAACGGCATCGAACACTTCGGCCTGAACCACCCCGAGCAGGGCGTGGTCCACATCGTGGGTCCGGAGTTGGGCCTCACGCTGCCGGGGATGACCATCGTGTGCGGCGACAGCCACACCTCGACCCACGGGGCGTTCGGCGCGGTCGCCTTCGGGATCGGCACCTCGGAGGTGGAGATGGTCTTCGCCTCGCAGTGCATCATGCAACCCAAGCCTTTGAAGATGCGCATCACGGTCAACGGATCGCTAGGTAAAGGCGTGACATCCAAAGACGTGGCGCTCTACATCATCTCCAAACTGACCGCCTCGGGCGGCACGGGCTACTTTATCGAGTTCGCCGGGCAGGCCGTCCGCGAGATGTCGATGGAGGAGCGCATGACGCTCTGCAACCTGAGCATCGAGTGCGGCGCGCGGGGCGGCATCGTGGCCCCCGACCAGACCACCTTCGACTACGTGGCCTCGCGCCCCCGCGCCCCCAAGAGCGAGGCGCTGCAAAAGGCCATCGCCGGATGGAAGGAACTCTATTCCGACAAGGACGCGAAATTCGACAAGGAATACACCTTCGAGGCGGCCGGTATCGAGCCGATGATTACCTACGGGACCAACCCGGGCATGGGAATCCCCGTGACCGGCTGCATCCCCTCGGGCGAGGGCCTGGCGGGCGCGGATTTGATCACGTTCAAAAAGGCGCTGGAGTACATGGACTTCAAACCGGGCGACGCAATGATCGGCAAAAAGGTCGATTACGTCTTTCTGGGGAGCTGTACCAACGGCCGGATCGAGGATTTCCGCCTCTTTGCCAAGTTGGTCAAAGGCCGCAAAAAAGCGGAGAACATTACCGCGTGGCTCGTTCCCGGTTCGCGCCGGGTCGAGGCCCAGATCAAGGAGGAGGGGCTGGATCGGATCTTTACCGAGGCCGGCTTCGTGCTGCGCGAGCCGGGCTGCTCGGCCTGCCTGGCGATGAACGCCGACAAGATCCCGGCGGGTAAGTACGCCGTTTCGACCTCCAACCGCAACTTCGAGGGACGGCAAGGCCCCGGCGCCCGCACGCTGCTGAGCGGCGTACCCGTGGCGGCTGCGGCCGCCGTGGGCGGGACGGTGCAGGACCCCCGAAAAGTGTTTGAATTTTAACCCGTTGAGATCATGGCAATCCAAAAATTCATAAAAGTGACCACCACCGGCGTCGCGCTCCCGATCGAGAACGTCGACACCGACCAGATCATCCCCGCGAGGTTTTTGAAGGCCGTCGAGCGCAAAGGCTTCGGCGACAATTTGTTCCGCGACTGGCGCTATGACGCGCAGGGCAACCCGGTCAAGGATTTTCCTCTGAACAACTCCAAAGGCGAGATCCTGGTGGCGGGCAAGAACTTCGGCAGCGGCTCCTCGCGCGAGCACGCCGCCTGGGCCATCTGCGACTACGGCTTCAGGGCGGTGATCTCGAGCTTCTTCGCCGATATTTTCCGCAACAACGCGCTCAACGTGGGCGTCCTGCCCGTGCAGGTGAGCGAACAATTCCTCGCCAAAACGTTCGAGGCGATCAAAAACAACCCCCAAACCCAGGTCGAGATCGACCTGCCCGCTCAGACCGTCAGCGTCGAGGGCGTGGGCAGCGAGCCCTTCAGGCTGGACCCCTACAAAAAGGAGTGCCTGATGAGCGGCTACGACGACGTGGACTACCTGGTGGCCATGCGGGACCAAATAACCGACTATGAAAACCGTAGAAATCCTTGATACCACCCTCAGGGACGGCGAGCAGACCTCGGGCGTCAGTTTTTCGGCGCGTGAGAAGCTGAGCATCGCCCGCTTCCTGGTCGAGGACCTCCACGTCGACCGCATCGAGGTCGCCTCGGCGCGCGTCTCGGCGGGCGAACTGGAGGCCGTGAAGGCCGTTACCGCCTGGGCAGCGCCCAAAGGTTTCCTGGAGCGGGTCGAGGTGCTGGGCTTCGTCGACGGCGGGCTCTCCCTGGAGTGGATCGCCCAGGCCGGCGGCAAGGCCATCAACCTGCTGACCAAAGGCTCGGAGAAGCATTGCCGCGAGCAGCTTCGCAAAAGCCCCGAACAGCACCGCGAACAGATCAAGGCCGAGATCGAAAGGGCCTCTAAGATGGGGATCAAGGTGAACGTCTACCTGGAGGATTGGTCCAACGGGATGCTCCACTCGCAAAGCTACGTGCTCGATATGCTCGACGCGCTGAAAGGGTGCGAGATCGAGCGCTTCATGCTGCCCGACACGCTGGGCATCCTCAACCCCTACAACACCTACGAATTCTGCAAAACGATCGTCGACCGCTACCCCGGCCTGCGTTTCGACTTCCACCCCCACAACGACTACGACCTGGCCGTGGCCAACGTCGCCGCGGCGGTCAGGGCCGGGGTCGGCGGGGTCCACACCACGGTCAACGGCCTGGGCGAGAGGGCGGGCAACGCCCCCTTGTCGAGCGTTATCGCCGTGCTGCACGACCAGATGGGCGTCAAAACCCACATCGTCGAGGCGCAATTGAGCCGCGTGAGCCGCCTGGTGGAGACCTACACAGGCATCCACGTGCCGCCCAACAAACCGGTGGTGGGCGACAACGTCTTCACCCAGTGCGCGGGCATCCACGCCGACGGGGACAACAAGAACAACCTCTACTTCAACGACCTGCTCCCCGAGCGTTTCGGCCGCAGCCGGACCTACGCCTTGGGCAAGATGTCGGGCAAGGCCAACATAGCGAAAAACCTCGCCGAACTGGGCATCGAGTTGGACGACGAGTCGATGCGCAAAGTGACCGCCCGGATCATCGAGCTGGGCGACAAGAAGGAGGCCGTCACCGCCGAGGACCTGCCCTACATCATCTCCGACGTGTTGAAGCAGGATGTGATCGACCAGAAGGTCAGGCTGTTGAATTACAGCCTCGCGCTGGCCCAGGGCCTCAAGCCCATCGCGGCGGTCAAGATCGAGATTGACGGCCAGATCTACGAAGAGTCCGCCTCGGGCGACGGCCAGTACGACGCCTTCGTGCGGGCATTGCGCCAGATCTACAAGACCACCCTGGGCCGGGATTTCCCCATGCTGACCAACTACTCGGTTACCATCCCCCCGGGCGGGCGCACCGACGCCTTCGTGCAGACCATCATCGCCTGGGAGTACCGCGGCCACACCTTCAAAACGAGTGGCCTGGACGCCGACCAGAGCGAGGCGGCGATCAAGGCTACGCTGAAAATGTTGAATAAATTGGAGAGCCTTCAGTAATGGGATTCGCTTCACTTTGCGGGAGGACTTTTGTTAACGATCACCCCTCCCCAGCCCTCCCCTGACCGTAGGGGAGGGAGGGTCTAAGGTGCTGCCGCGACCGCTCTGTGAGGCACTGGGAAATGGCAAATAATTTAACCAAAAAATAGACACATGGAATTAAAGATAGGGCTTTTGGCCGGCGATGGAATCGGGCCTGAGATCATCAACGAGGCTGTCAAGGTACTGGACGCCGTTTCGGCCAAGTACGGCCATAAGATTACCTACACGCCCGCACTGGTGGGCGCTTGCGCCATCGACGCGACGGGCGACCCCTACCCCGAGGCCACCCACAAGGTGTGCGTCGAGAGCGACGCGGTGTTGTTCGGCGCGATCGGCGACCCCAAGTACGACAACGATCCCAAAGCCAAGGTGCGCCCCGAGCAGGGCCTGCTGCGCATGCGCAAGATGTTGGGGTTGTTCGCCAATCTGCGTCCCCTGGCCGTCTTCGACTCGCTGGCCGAGCGCTCGCCCCTGAAGACCGATTTGGTGCGCGGGGCCGACTTTATCTGCGTGCGGGAGCTGACCGGCGGGATGTACTTCGGCAAGCCCCAGGGGCGCAGCGAGGACGGCGACACGGCTTATGACACCTGCATGTACACCCGTGAAGAGATCGAGCGCGTGGTCCGCCTGGCCTACAAGCTGGCCATGGGACGGCGCAAAAAGCTGACCGTCGTGGACAAGGCCAACGTGCTGGCCACCTCGCGTTTGTGGAGGCAGGTGGCGGGCGAGATCGCCCCCGGGTACCCCGAGGTGGAGACAGAATTCATGTTCGTGGACAACGCCGCGATGAAGATCATCGTCAACCCCAAGCAGTTCGACGTGATCGTCACCGAAAACCTCTTCGGCGACATCCTTACCGACGAGGCCAGCGTGATCTCCGGTTCTTTGGGCATGCTCCCCTCGGCCAGCATCGGCGAGGGCAACGCCCTGTTCGAGCCCATCCACGGCTCCTACCCGCAGGCAGCGGGCAAGAACATCGCCAACCCGATGGCCACCATCCTCTCGGCCGCCATGATGCTGGAGCACCTGGGCCTCGGCAAGGAGGGCGCGGAGATCCGCAAAGGCGTGGACAGTGCCATCGCGTCGGGGATCGTTACCGAGGACCTCGCCGGGAAGGGCGCAAAAGCGCACTCGACCACCGAGGTGGGCGATTATATCGCAAATTGCGTAAAATAAATGATTTAAGAGGATATCCGTAAGGTTTTTTGTCTATATTTGTCCAGGTACTCAAAGCATGGACGATTTAACCCGGGCCAACCGACGGATATCCGAACTCGAAGCGCAGGTCAAGGCACTCGAAGATAAGTACACCAAACTTATCAACACGCTGCCCGACTTTATCTTCGTATTCAACTCCGACTTCATCTTCCAGGACATCATCATGCCCGAGGGGATGCACCTTTTACACCCCAAAGAGGAGTTGATCGGCTCCTGGGGCGGGTTGATCTTCACGCCCCAGGTCACAGAGCTCTACACCAATAACATCCGCGAATGCCTGCGCACCGGGCAGATGAAGGAGATCGAGTACCACCTCGATATGCCCAACAACATCCGCTACTTTTTCCAGGCCCGGATCGTGCCCTTCGAGGGCGACACCGTCTTCGCGCTGATCCACGACATCGGCGACAGGATGCGCCGCATGGAGGAGCTGTTGGCCGCACGCCGCAGGGCCGAGGAAGCCGACCGGATCAAGAGCGCCTTTCTGGCCAACATGAGCCACGAGATCCGCACCCCGTTGAACGCCATCGTGGGCTTTGCCGAGGTGATCGCTTCGGAGAACGACCCCGAGGTGCGCAAGCAATTTATGGAGGTGATCCTGGCCAACAACGAGGTGCTGCTCCAACTTATCAACGACATACTGGACCTCTCGCGCATCGAGTCGGGGATGTACGAAATGCTGTTCGAAGATACCGACATCCAGAAGCTGATCGCCGAGATCACCAAGAATTTTTCGATCAAGATCAAGCCCGGCCTGGAGTTCAGGACCGAAATGCCCGACGGCGAGCTGCTGGTCTTCACCGACCGCCGCCGCGTGATGCAGGTGCTGGCCAACTTCCTGTCCAACGCGCTGAAAAACACCGACCAAGGGACGATTACCCTGAGCGTCAAGGACGAAGGCAACCACTTGCGCCTCTCGGTCTGCGACACCGGCAAGGGCATCCCGCAGGAGAAGGTCAAGGCCATCTTCAACCGCTTCGAGAAGGTCGACAGCTTTATGCAGGGCACAGGGCTGGGGCTCTCGATCTGCGAAAAACTGGTCGAAAGGCTCGGCGGGGAGATCGGCGTGGAGTCCACCCCGGGCAAGGGCAGTACATTCTCCTTCACGATCCCCTACCGCAACGTCACCCACCACATCAACGAGCTGGGCCCTCAAAACCCGAAAGACAAGGACGCCAGAAAGCGGATCCTGGTGGGGGAGGACTCCGAGGAGAACTTCAACTTCATCCGCCGGGTGTTGGGCAAAAAGTACGACCTGCTGTGGGTGGTCAACGGCGAAGAGGCCGTGAGCACCTACATCCTCGAGAAGCCAGACCTGATCCTGATGAACATCCAGATGCCCGTGCTCAACGGCATCGACGCCACCAAGCGCATACGGGCCATGTCGTCCGCCACCCCCATTGTCGCCATCACGGCCAACGCCTTCTATATGGAGCAGCAGTGGGCCCTGGAGAGCGGATGCAACGATATTATTTCGAAGCCCTACTCGGCTTCGAAATTAGAAGAGGTCGTCCTTGCATATTTGTAACCGGTTTCGGTCCGGAAAGGTAGTTTGAGCCGGTTTCCCTTTTGAACCGTGGCTGCGCGTATAGCACGGCATCTTTTGCACATCCCCGTGCTTCCAAATCCTCACGTACTTTAGTACGCTGCGGTTTGGAAAACCCGGCGATGCACAAAACCTGCCGCACTCTCCGCACAGCGCGGACCTGGACGGGCCGGTTCCGGAACGCCTTACGGTTTTTCGGCTAAACTATAAACTATTTGGCGGATTTCCCCGGTCCACTCTTTGGGGGGGGCGGTTGTGAGTTGGGCGGCGGGGATGGGGTCGCCTACTATGATGCGGAAGTGCTTGCCTTTTTGGGCGAACATTTCGTCGGGGAGGTATAACATTTCGATATTGGCTTTGATGCCCAGGGCTTTGCGGAGGTTGGAGAGTCGGTAGAAGAAGTTGGAGAGGCGGCCTTCGCAGAAGACCGGGACGATGTCGCGGCCCGAGGCGGCGGCTTTTTTCACGAAGCTGGTTTTCCAGGGGGGGTCCTGCACTTTGCCTTTGATGCGGCGCGAGCACAAACCGGCGGGGAAGGTAATCAGCGGCATGTCGCTCTCAAAGGCCCCGGCCAGCATGCGGGCGTACCCGGGGTTCTGGCGGCCGTGCTTGTTGACCGGCACGAACAGCGGGGCCAACGGCGTGAGGTTCATCAATATATCGTTGACTATGATCCTCATTTCGCCGAATTTCTCTTCCACCTTGTCGGCCAGCATCAGCCCGTCCATCCCCCCGAACGGGTGGTTGGAGGCCAGCAGGTAGCGCCCATTGGGGTCGAGCTTGTCGAGCCCCTCGACGGTGTAGGTAACGCCCATCTCCCGCAGGCACGCGCGGTCGAAGTCGATGGGGGAAAGGCCGCCGAACTTTTCGAGGTAGAGGTTGATCTCGTCCTGGTGGAGAATGCGTTTGAGCCACGCCGTCACGAAGCCCGGCAGCCGCTTGGCCAGCTTCGGGTTTTTCGCCGCGATCACTTCATTAATATCTACTTGCATAGTGTTGATATCTTTCACAAAAATAGGTCTTTTCCCACACATATTATCATTGCAAAAAATGTATCTTTACCCCAAATTACCAAAATTGTGGCCGACTTCTACCATAATCCCGTGATGCTGACCCGCTCGGTCGATCTGCTGGCGATCAAACCCGGCGGAACGTACGTCGACCTGACCTTCGGCGGCGGGGGCCATTCGGGCGAGATCCTGCGCAGGCTGGGTCCCGCCGGACGGCTGGTGGCCTTCGACCAGGACGGCGAGGCCCAGGCCAACGTCCCCGCGGGCGAGCAAAGGCTCAGTTTCGTGCGGGGCAACTTCCGCTTTATGCGCAGCTGGCTGCGGCGGCTGGGCTTCCCCGAGGTGGACGGCATTTTGGCCGACCTGGGGGTCTCGTCCCACCACTTCGATCAGACCGAGCGGGGCTTCTCCTTTCGCGGCGACGCCCCCCTGGATATGCGCATGAACCAGCAGGGCGAGGTAACCGCCGCCCAACTCGTCGAGAAACTGGACGCGGACGAACTGACCCGCATCTTCAGGGATTGGGGCGAACTGGACACCCCGTGGAAGGTCGCCAACTGCCTGGTGCGCGCCCGCGAGCAGGCCCCGATCTCCACCACGGGCGATCTGATGCGTGCCGTAGCCCCCTGCACCCCCGCCAAGGACCCTTCCAAGTTCCTCTCCAAGTTGTTCCAGGCCCTGCGCATCGAGGTCAACGGCGAAATGGAAGCCCTGCGCATGGCCCTGGAGCAGAGCCTGAAAGTTTTGGCCCCCGGCGGCAGGCTGGTGGTGATCTCCTACCACTCGCTGGAGGACAGGATGGTCAAAAACTTCATGCGCTCCGGCACCTTCGACGGCCAGGTCGAAAAGGATTTCTACGGCAAATCACTCTCGCCCTTTACCGCGGTTACCAAAGGCGGCGGGCTGGTCCCGGACGAGCAAGAGATACAAACCAACCCCCGCTCGCGCAGCGCCAGGCTCAGGGCGGTGGAGAAGATATAGGCATGAAGGAAGTCATCATAGACCCCAATTGGGAAGAGCAGGAAGCGCAACAGCAGGCCGAGCGGGAACGTTTGGAAGCCGCCTCGCGCGCTGCCCGGCGCGGGGGCGACGTGCCCTGGGAGGACGCCCCCCCTTCATGGGAGGAGCAACCCGCCCCCCCCGCCGAACCCGAGCCGAAGCCCGCGAAAGAACCCCTGCGCGCCGAGGGCGAGCTGCGTGCCGAATTGGTCGCCGAAGGGGTGGAGGACGCTGCCGCCGAGCCCGAGGAGGACGTCGTGGTCCCACGCGCGGTCAAGGAGTACTTCAAGGCCTTTATCTCGGGCGGCATCCTGTCGTCCAACCAGGCGATCAAGCTCTATCCCTACATGATCCTGGCGGCGGCCCTGGCGGTGGCCTACATCGGCAACATTTTGCAGATGCAAAAAATGTACGACTACCAGGTCAAACTCTCGAACCAGGTCAAGGAACTAAGGACCAAATCACTGACCTACACCGCCATCCGCAACGAAGCCACCCGCCGCAGCTCGATCGAAGCGAGGATCGACGCCCGCGGCCTGGGCCTGAAAAAGAGCCCCGCGCCCCCCAAACCGATAGAGTAAAAGAAAAAAGAGAGAAAAAACCATGACGAAGCTGTGCATAACGTAGGTCGGATTTTGCTTATCGTCCGGTCCGAAATACCGGAGCGTACTTCTAGGTACGTGAGGATTTTCGGGGCGGGGGATAAGTGAAAGGCGGCCTGCGGTATGCGCAGCCAACCAGGATCGAACCACAGAATGGCCGAGAGAAGCATAAAAAAGGAATTTTTAACGCGCAGCAGTTCTTTGCACATGATATTTGTGTTCCTGGCTGTGGTCGTGGTGGCGCGTGTCCTTTATTTGCAGATCGGCCCCGAATCCGAAGAGTTGCGCAGCCAGATCGACAAGACGACCTTCTCGCGCCTGCCCGTGCAGGCGGGCCGGGGGGATATCCTCTCGCAGGACGGCAAGATATTGGCCACCTCGGTCCCGACCTACGAGATCCGCATGGACGTGGGCGCGGACGGGCTGACCGACTCGATCTTCCACGCCGGGGTCGACTCGCTGGCCTACGCGTTGAGCGGGTTTTTCGGCGACCGGAGCCCCGCCGTCTACCGCGCCAAGCTGATGGCCGCCCGGGCCGACAAGGCGAAGAACCGCTACCTGGCCCTCTCGCCCCGCCGGGTGAACTACCTTGAAATGAAACAAATAAGCCAATTCCCCTTGTTCCGGCGCGGCCAGAACAAGGGCGGCTTTCTGGCCCCCTCGACCAACCGGCGGATCTACCCTTACGGCAGTTTGGCCCTGCGCACGATCGGGGGCTACAACCAGACGGGCGACAAGTGGGGCATCGAGGGCGCGTTCGACCACGAACTCAAGGGCACGGACGGCAACACGGTCAAGCAGAAGCTGGCCGCGGGGGTCTGGATCCCCGTCCCCGACCCCGAGAGCGTGGAGCCGGTCAACGGCCGCGACGTGGTGACCACCATCGACGCCGACATCCAGGATGTGGCCGAGAGCGCCATGCGCCGCCAGTTGGAGAACGCGGGCGCGCGGTGGGGCAGCGTGATCGTGATGGAGGTGGCCACGGGGGAGATCCGGGCCATCGTCAATTTGACGCGCAACGGCGACGGCAGCATCGTCGAGAAGTACAACTACGCCATCGGCACGGCCCTGGAGCCAGGCTCGACCTTCAAGCTGGTCTCGCTGATCGCCCTGCTGGAGCAGGGCATGGAGCTGGACGAAATCTTCCACACCAACGATGGCGATACGACCATGCACGGCGCGCACGTGGTCGACACCCACGCCTACGGCACGCAGGATCTGAAGGGCTGCTTTACCGTCTCGTCGAACGTGGGCTTCGCCATGGCGGTCAACAAACAGTTCGGCGGGCACAACGAGCGCTTTATCGAGCAGGTCAAAAAGACCGGGATTACCCAGAAACTCGACCTGCAGATCGAGGGCGAGGCGCCCACCTACCTCAAAGACCCCAAGGACCGGAGCTACGGGGGCTGGGACGGCACGACGCTGACCCGTATGTCGTACGGCTACGCACTGAAGATCACCCCGTTGCAAACCCTGTCGCTCTACAACGCCGTGGCCAACAACGGCAAGATGATGCGGCCCTTGCTGGTCAGCGAGTTGCGGGAGTTCGGCCAGCCGGTCGTCAGATACAAGCCCGAAGTGCTGCAGGGCTCTATCTGCTCGCGCAGCACGGTCAACAAGGTGCAGGAGTGCCTCCTCAGCGTGGTCGAGGAGAAAAAGGGCACGGGCGGCATCCTGCGCAACCCCAACTACACCGTGGCGGCCAAGACGGGCACGGCCCAGGTCGCCTTCGACGACGGGGGCTACATCGACCAGCACAGAGGAAGGAAATACCTGGCCACCATGGCGGGCTACTTCCCGGCCGACAAGCCCAAGTACAGCTGCATCGTGGTCATGGAGACCTACTACGGTCGGGGCCTCTACCGCGAGTACTACGGCGCGACCCTCTCGGGCCCCGTTTTCCGGGCCGTGGCCGACCGGGTCTTCGCCGCCCACACCGAGTGGACGCGCCCGCAGCAGGGCGGCGTGGTCCCCGTCCCGCCCGTGATGGGCGGCAACGCCAAAGAGATCCGCACGGTGGCCACCAAGCTCTCGCTGCCCATCGAGACGCCGAGAAGGGATGAATGGATCGCCATACAGCCCGACTCGGCCACGGTCAAGGGGGTAAGCGCCCAGCCCGTGCCGGGGGTGGTGCCCGACGTGCGGGGCATGGGGCTGAAAGAGGCGATCTATTTGCTGGAGAGGCAGGGCCTGACGGTCGCCTTCCAGGGCCGGGGCAAGGTGGAGGAGCAATCCCAGGCTCCGGGCTCCAAAGCCGTCAGGGGAAGTGTTATCGAGATAAAATTGAATTAGATGCAACTGAAAGATATCCTGCAAGGGGTCGCCCCGACCCGCATCCTGGGCCCTGAATCGGTGGAGGTCGGCACCCTGGGCTTCGACTCGCGCAAAGCCGCGCCGGGCATGGCCTTCTTCGCCCTGAAAGGCGAGGCCAGCGACGGGCACGACTACATGGAGGCAGCGGCCTCGGCCGGGGTCGCGGCGATCGTCTGCGAGCGCCTGCCCGAAAACCCGCACGCCGGGGTTACCTATGTGCTCACACCGGACTCCCACCTCACGATGGGGATCATGGCGCGGAATTTCCACGGCGACCCCTCCTCGAAGCTCAAGCTGGTGGGCGTGACCGGGACCAACGGCAAGACCACCGTCGCCACCCTGTTGTACGACCTGTTCGGCAAACTGGGCTACAAAACGGGCCTGGTCTCCACGGTAAAATACATGGTCGCGGGCAAGGCCGAGGAGGCCACCCGCACCACCCCGGACGTACTCAGGCTCAACGAATTGATCTCCCGCATGGTCGACGCGGGCTGCGACTACTGCTTTATGGAGGTCTCCTCCCACAGCGTGGTCCAGCGCCGGATCGCGGGGCTGACCTTCGCCGGGGGGATGTTTACCAACATTACCCTCGACCACCTCGACTACCACAAGACGATGGCCGCCTACATCAAGGCCAAAAAGGGCTTCTTCGACTCGCTGCCCAAGGAGGCCTTCGCGCTGGTCAACGGCGACGATCGGAACGGGCAGGTGATGCTGCAAAACTGCAAGGCGAAAAAGCACACCTTCGCCCTGCGCACCCCCGCCGACTTCAAAGGCCGGATCGTCGACCAAAGGATCGACGGCATGCTGCTGGAGCTGGACCGCACCGAGGTCTGGGTGAGGTTCATCGGCCGTTTCAACGCCTCGAACCTCTTGGCCGTCTACGCCGCCGCCCTTTTGCTGGGCGCCGACAAGACCGAGGTGCTCACCACCCTGAGCGTGTTGACCCCGCCCGACGGCAGGCTGGAATTTTTCAACTCCGAAAACGGCGTGACCGCTGTGGTGGACTACGCCCACACGCCCGACGCGCTCAAAAACGTGATCGACACCCTCTCCGAGGTCAAAGGGGGCGGCAGGCTGATCGTCGTGGCGGGCTGCGGGGGCAACCGCGACGCCTCGAAGCGCCCGTTGATGGCCAAAATCGCCGCCGAGGGGGGCGACATGGCGATCCTTACCTCGGACAACCCCCGCAAGGAGGACCCCGACGAGATCCTGCGCCAAATGGAGGCGGGCATCCCCGTCGAGAGGCGCAATCGCGTGATGATCATCTCCAACCGCAAGGAGGCGATCCGCGCCGCCGCCATGTATGCGAAAAAAGACGACATCATCCTGGTCGCCGGCAAAGGCCACGAAAACTACCAGGAGATCAACGGCATACGCCACCACTTCGACGACCGCGAAGAGGTAGCCGAAGCCCTGAAAATAAGATAAAGACAAACGAACCTAAAAAGGAAAGAACAAATAATGTAAAACCAACCGGAGCGGGCGGCAGCACCTTAGACTTCCCCCCTCCCCTACGGTTAGGGGAGGGGACGGGGGAGGGGTGATCGGAAAACAAAAGCCTCCGGCGGGGGTAAAACCGAAGTAACCATTCCAGCACCTGACACCATACCAAGCATGGCAGAAGATACCAAAAAATCCTTCATAGACCGCGCCTTCAAGGGCGACAAAACCCTCTGGCGGGTGGTTGCCATGCTGGCGATCGCCTCCCTGCTGGTGGTCTACTCCTCCACCGCGTCGATGGCGTGGCGGATGTACAAAGGCGACATGTCCCACTACTTTATCCGCCAGGTGATGTATCTGATCGTCGCCTTCGGGGGGATGTACGTCACCTATATGTTCAACTACCAGTTCTACTACAAGATATCGCGCCCCATCTTCTTCCTCTCGCTGGTCTCGGTGGCGCTGCTGTTCGTGGTCGGCGAGAGCCGCAACGAGGCGGCCAGGTGGTTGCGCATTCCCGGCTCGGACATCACCATCCAGCCCTCCGACTTTATCCGGGTGACGGTTATCATGCTGTTGGCCCGCGAGTTGGCCAAGCGGCAAAAGATCATCGACAAGATCGCCATCCTGCCCTCGCTTACCTTCGGGGGGTGGGCCCGTGAGCCGAAAAAGAACATGGACATTTTGCGCAACACGACCATACCGCTTTTGCTCCCCACCGCGCTGGCCTGCGGGGCGATCTACGTGAGCAACTTCTCGACGGCGGCCATGACCTTCCTTACCTGCTGGGTAATGCTCTACATCGGCCGGGTGAAAAAATCGGAGCTCTGGAAGCTGATGGGCATCGTGACGTTGGTGGTAAGCGTGGCCGTGATCACGATGGCCACCTTCGACATCGGCCGCTCGAGGGTGTGGGTCAACCGTTTGGTCAGCTTCACGGGGGTTACCGTGTTCCAGATCGACGGTTACAGGCAGGGCGACGACGGCTACCAGAAAAACCAGGCCAAGATCGCCGTGGCCGCGGGCTGGCCCTTCGGCACAGGCCCGGGCAAGAGCACCCAAAGGGCCAACCTGCCCCACTCCGACTCCGACTTCGCCTACGCCTTTATCATCGAGGAGTACGGGCTGATCGGCGGGGTGGTCGTTCTGGCGCTGTATTTGTGGTTGTTTTTCCGGACCATCGTCATCTTCCAGCGGTGCGGCACGGCCTTCCCGAGCCTTTTGGTGCTGGGACTGGGGCTGATGATCGCCATACAGGCCTTTATCAACATCTATGTCTCGGTGGGGCTCGGCCCGGTCACCGGGCAGCCTTTGCCCGTCATCAGCCGGGGGGGGACCTCGCTGGTCTTCACCTCGATCGCCCTGGGGATGATCCTCGGGGTGAGCAGGCAGATGGAGGAACAATCGCTCGACAAACCCAAAGGAGAGTCCATGCTGGCATGAAAAAACTGAAGATCATACTGAGCGGAGGCGGCACGGGCGGGCACATCTACCCCGCCGTGGCCGTCGCGCAGGAGCTTGTCAAACAGGTGGGACCCGGGGGGGTGGATATCCTCTTCGTCGGGGCGCTGGGCCGCATGGAGATGGAGAAAGTCCCCGCCCTGGGTTATAAGATCGAGGGCCTGCCCATCGCCGGGCTGGAGCGCAAGCTCACGCCGCGCAACCTGCTGGTCCCCTTCAAGATGCTTGCCAGCATGCGAAAAGCGCGCCGGATCATCCGCCGTTTCGGTGCCGACGCGGTGGCGGGTTTCGGGGGCTACGCGAGCGCCCCGGTCATCAAGGCGGCCCAAAGCCTGGGCGTGCCGACCCTGATCCAGGAGCAGAACTCCTACGCCGGGCTGACCAACAAGATGGCCGCCAAAAAAGCCGACGCGATCTGCGTGGCCTACCAGGGTATGGAGCGCTTCTTCGACCCCAACAAGATCGTCTACACGGGCAACCCTCTGCGCGGCAACTTCGCACAAAAGGCCGACAGGGCCGAGGCGTTGAAATACTTCGGGTTGAGCGGCGATAAACCCGTGATCCTGCTGGTGGGCGGCAGCCTGGGCAGCCGCACGCTGAACGAAACGGCCAAAAAGTGGATGGATAAGCCCGGCCGCGAAAAGGTCCAGTTGATCTGGCAAACCGGAAAGTACTACTACCCCGAAATGGAGTGTTTCATGGAGCAGCGCGACAAATCGGGCCTGTGGATGGGCGCCTTTATCGATAGGATGGACCTGGCCTACGCGGCCGCCGACGCCGTGGTCTCGCGCTCGGGCGCGGGCAGCGTGTCGGAGCTGGCGCTGGTGGGCAAGGCGACCGTCTTCGTCCCCTCGCCCAACGTGGCGGAGGACCACCAGACCAAGAACGCCCTGGCCCTGGCCTGCCGCAACGCCGCCCTGATGGTCCCCGATGCGATGTCCGGCGAGCAGGCGATCGAAAAGGCGGTCCTGGTGGCCACCGACCCGAAACTAAGAAAAGAATTCGAAACGAACATCCGTGAAATGGCCACGCCCGAAGCGGCGGCGACCGTGGCCCGGAAAATACTGGAACTGGCAAGCAAAAAGTAAAAAAATAAGTACAAAAACCCACCCGGAGCGGGAGCGGGAGCACCATAGACTCCCCCCCTCCCCTACGGTTAGGGGAGGGGACGGGGGAGGGGTGATCGGAGAACGAATAAAATGCACCTTCCAGAAAGGTAGAAGGCACAGGAAAGCAATATGAACGAACAACGGTATAACGTCTTCTTTTTAGGCATCGGGGGCATCGGCATGAGCGCGCTGGCGCGCTTCTATATGCACGAGGGCTACTCGGTGGCGGGCTACGACCGCACCTCCACCCCCCTGACCCGCGCTTTGGAGCAGGAGGGCGCGCAGGTGCACTACCAGGACGCCGTGTCCAACATCCCGGCAGCGTTCGCCGGGGCGGATACCTTCGTGGTCTGGACCCCCGCCATCCCCGCCGACAGCCCCGAACTGAACTACTTCCGGACCAACGGCAACAAAATGCTGAAACGCTCCCAGGCCCTGGGACACATCGCTGAAAACAAGTTTGTTATGGCCGTCGCCGGGACCCACGGCAAAACGACCACCACCACCCTGACCGCCTGGCTGAACCACCGGGCGGGGTTGGATAAAGGGATTATCGGCTGCGGCAGCGCCTTTCTGGGCGGCATCTCCAAGAATTTCAACTCCAACCTCGTGCTGGGCCGCGGCGACAGGCTGGCGGTCGAGGCCGACGAGTACGACCGCTCGTTTTTGACCCTCTACCCCGACATCGCGGTGATCACCGCCGCCGACCCCGACCACCTGGACATCTACGGCACCCACGAGGCGGTCAAGCAGGCCTTCGGGCAATTCATCTCGCAGATCAAGCCCGGCGGCGCGCTGATCCTCAAACTGGGCGTGGACGTCCCCCTGAACAACAAGAAGATCACCGTCTACCGCTACTCGATGGACCGACCCTGCGACTTCCACGCCAAGAACATCGTTTTGCAAAGCGGCGGGCACTACACCTTCGACCTCGTCACCCCGACCGGGACGATCCAAAACTGCACCCTCGGCATCCCGGGCCTGATCAACATCGAGAACGCCGTGGCCGCCGCCGCGATGCTGTTTATTGCGGGAGCGGACGAAAACGCCCTCAAACAGGCCCTCGCCGAATTCAGCGGGGTCCGCCGCCGGTTCGATTTCTACATCAACACCCCGCAAAAGGTCTATATGGACGACTACGCCCACCACCCCGAGGAGCTCCGCGCGGCGATCGGCTCGCTGAAGGCCATGTTCCCGGACAGGAAGCTGACCGCCATCTTCCAGCCCCACCTCTACACCCGCACGCAGGACTTGTACCGGGAGTTCGCCGAAGTCCTCTCGATGGCCGACCATGTGATCCTGCTGCCCATCTACCCCGCCCGCGAGGAGCCGATCCCCGGCGTGGACTCCGAGCTGATCGGCAAACACATGACCGCCCCGTGGGAGATCGTCCCCAAAGAGAGGATCGCCGAAAGGATCGGCCGAATCCCGACCGACGTGGTAGCCACCTTCGGCGCGGGCGACATAGAAAACTATTGCCAACCCATCGCCGAGACATTGAAAAACAAGGAATAAGAAAAAAACGTAAAACCAACCGGAGCGGGCGGCAGCACCTTAGACTTCCCCCCTCCCCTACGGTCAGGGGAGGGGACGGGGGAGGGGTGATCGGAAAACAAAAGCCCACCGCGAAGGGAAAAAGCGGCCAAACCGCCCACCGACCATGAAAAGGATTCTCCTCATAGCTGCATCGATAACCCTGTGGATCGCCATAGGCCTCTACCTGGTATGGGCGGGCAGGCTCACGCAGGAGCAGAGCGGGATCCAGCCCCTGAAAGATATCAGCATCGAGGTGACCGACAGCGCGGATATGGGCGTGATCACCGCCGCGATGGTGCGCCTTTGGCTCGAGACCGGGGGCATCCCTTTGCGTAACGTGGACGTGCGTTCGCTGCCCACCGAGCAGATCGAGCAGATGATCCTGGGTCGCGGCTACGTGGCCTCGTGCCGGGTCTGGACCGACCTGGGCGGGACGCTGAGCATCCGCTTGCGGCAACGCCACCCGGCCATGCGTTTCTCGACGCGCAACGGCTACAATTTCTACGTGACCTCCGACCGCCGCATCCTCCCCTTGCAGGCCCACTGGACGGGTTACGTGCCGATCGTGACGGGAAATTTCGACATTCCTTTCTCCCGCAGCTTCACGGGGAGCCTGGAAACGGTTGAAAAAGAAAAAAAATCGGAGGAAAATTGGCTTTTCTTTAACAAACTGATTAATTTTGTGGAGTCGATATCCGACGATAATTTCCTCAGTTCGCTGATCGAGCAGATCCATGTGGTGCAAAGGCCGTCGGGGGACCCCTCCGGCAAGTGGCAAGAACCTGAGATTGAGATCGTTCCGCGAGTAGGGGATTGTATTGTCATGTTAGGCGGCATCGACGCCGCCCCGCAGAGGCTCAAAAAACTGACCAGGCTCTACGGGGGGGTACGCCATAACGAGTGGTGGAAGGACGTGAGGTATGTCGACCTCAGGTACAGGGGGCAGGTAGTATGTTCCAGGTAAAAAGAAAGAAACGCATATGAAGAACTTATTGGTAGCCGTCGATCTAGGGTCGAGCAATCTGGCCATCGTGGCAGGCAGCCGCGGCGACGACGGCAAACTCACCATAGCCGAAAAGGTGGTCATCCCCTGCGAAGGGGTCACGCGGGGCGAGATCCGCAACATCGAGCAGGCATCGAAAAGCATCCAGCAGGGCATCACCCAGCTCGAGGAGAAACTGGGCGTTAAGGTCCAGGAGGTCTTCACGGGGATCTCCGGCGAGCACATCCGCTGCATGGGCAAATCGTACTACGTGCTGGTAGGCGGCGACGACGAAATCAAAAAGAGCCACGTCCAGCAGTTGAGCGACAGCATGCACAACGTCAAGGCCGACGACGGGGAGTTCATCGTCCACTTCATGCCCCAGAAGTACATCATCAACGACTCCGAGCAGGTAAGCAACCCGGTCGGTATGTTCGGGCAAAAACTGGAAGCCACGTTCAACTTCTTGATCTCCAACCGGAACGCCGCCTCGAGGCTCGAAAACGCCCTGCGCAGGGTCAACAACACGCGCCAGGGCAAGCTCTACATCAACGCCCTGGCGGCGGCCGACGCGGTCACCACTCCCGACGAACGGAACATGGGCGTGGCCGTGGTCGACTTCGGCGGCGGGACGACCGACATCTGCATCTACCACGAGGATTTGATGCGCCACATCGCCGTGGTGCCCATCGGCAGCAACGCGGTCAACAACGACCTGCGCGCCTACGGCATCCTGGAGAAATACATCGAGGAGCTCAAGGTCAAATACGCCTGCGCGGACGCAGAGCAGGCCCCTGAGGATAAATTCATCAAGGTCCCCGGCATCGGCAACTCCCAAAAGGACGTCTCATTCAAGAACCTGGCCCTGATCGCCGAGGCGCGCCTGACCGAGATCTTCCGCTTCGTGGCGCGCGAGATCGAGAAGTCGGGCTATGCGGGTAAGCTCTCCGCGGGCATTGTGCTCACGGGCGGCGGTTCGCTGATGAAAGGAATCGAATCGCTGGCCCAGAAGACGACCGGCATGGCCGTCCGTTTGGGTTCGGCCACCCTGCCCGTCGACGCGGACTCGGCATCGCTGGTCGCCGATCCCGCCCTGGCAGCTGCCGTGGGCATTCTGCTGAAGGCCATCGACGAGGGACGCAACCCCGGCGTGGAGAACATCCGGAGGATCACGCCCCCCACAGGCACGGGAACACCCACCCCGCCGCCCCCCACACCTAAACCGGAACCCGACACCATACGCAGGATCACGCCCAGGAATCCCCAACCCGACATCACGGGAAACACGCCCGATACGGACGTCGATATCGACCAACCCATTGATCCGGGCAAAGAGGAACCGAAGAAACCGCGTTGGTGGGAAAGACTTACCACGACGGTCAAAGAGACCTTTAACGACTCCTACAAGGTGGTCGACGACGATCCCGAAATAAAATAACGCGCTGAGCTATGGTAGACGAAATCATTTCACCGGCAGGTTGGCGCAACATAGAGAAGATCTCCCCGTCAATCATCATGGCGGCGGGCGTGGGCGGCGCAGGCAGCAACGCGGTCAACCACATGTTCGAGTTGGGCATCGCCGAGGTCAGCTTCATGGTCTGCAACACCGACCGCCAGGCCCTGATCGACTCGCCCGTCCCCATCAAGGTCAGCCTGGGCGAGGGCCTGGGCGCGGGCAACCGCCCCGAGAAGGCGCGCGAGGCTGCCCTCGAGCGCGTGGAGGAGATCAAATCCATCCTGCGCGAGGAGCAGATCAAGATGATCTTCGTGACCGCCGGCATGGGCGGGGGCACGGGTACGGGCGCCGGTCCGGTCATCGCCAAGGCCGCCAAGGATATGGGTATTCTGACCGTGGGCATCGTCACGCTGCCCTTCGAGAAGGAGGGTCCCATCCGCAACAACCAGGCCCTGGAGGGTTTGGAGCAGATGCGCCAGAGCGTGGACGCGCTGCTGATCATCAAGAACGAAAGCATCCAGGAGATCTACGGCAAGATGAAGATGAAGGAGGCCTTCGGCATGGCCAACAACATCCTGGCCACGGGTGCGCGGGCGATCGCCGAGCTGATTACCCGCCCCGGGCTGGTCAACGTGGACTTCGCCGACGTAAGGACCGTCATGTCCGACAGCGGCATCGCCCTGATGGGTTCCTGCCGCGCGGGCGGCGAGGACCGGGCCTCGCAGGCCGCCCTGGGCGCGCTGAACTCCCCCCTGCTGAACCACAACGACATCATGGGGGCCAAGAACATCTTGATCAACATTACCTACGGCGACGAGGAACTCACCCTGGACGAGGCCATGGACGATATCGTCTCCTTTGTCCAGGGCCGCGCCGGCAATGGCGCCAACGTGATCTGGGGCGAGGGACACGACCCCTCGCTGGGCGACATGGTCGAGGTCACGCTGGTAGCCACGGGCTTCAATGACGCCTCGCTGGAGACCCGCCCCAAATCCCCCGAAAGTCCCGAGAGCCCCGACGAGCAGTCCGCGCAGGGCGACAGGGCGGGACGGTGGACGCCCCCCGCCGAGCCCCCCACGCCGCAGCCCCGCCCCGGGGTCATCCCGGGCGCGCAACCCGGCCAAGCAGGACAACCCGGACAGGGCCTTTCCGCCCAGCCCGGCGCCCAGCGCCCCGGAACGGGTGCGCCCCAAGGCCCCGCCCAGCCGCAGATGCAGCCGCCGGTGCCACCCCAGCCGCAGCAAACCGCCCCCCCGAGGCCCGCAGGCACGGCCCAAACCCCCTCCGGCACCAACATCCTGAAGGCCGAGCAGGGCAAGCCCTACCCCAACATCGACGAATTGTGGAACACGCCCGCCTACATCCGCAGCCGGATCGTCTTCTCGATCCGCCAGGCGAAAGGCAACACGATCAAGCGCGACGAGCAGGAGCCTGACGCCAAAACCGGCTCGCTGTTCGACTAAGCGCGCGAGAGTCCGCCTCCATGATTTACTGCCTGTTGACATTCAGACCCTTCGACCCCTCCGTGCTGGTTTTGCTGGGGGCGGTGGTGCTCCTGCTTGCCATATCCGCTTTGGTCTCGGGCGCCGAGACGGCGTTCTTCTCGCTCTCGCCATCCAACATCAACCAGGTCCGCAACCACCCGGGCAAGGCCAACAACGCCATACTCAAACTTCTGGGCATGGAGGACTATCTGCTGGCCACGATCCTGGTGGCCAACAACCTGGTCAACATCGCCATCGTCATCCTCTCGAACGACATCATCAACCATGTGATCGACTTCGACAAGGCCTCAGCCACCGCCGAATTCCTGGTCAAGACGGTGATCGTTACCTTCGTGTTGCTGTTGTTCGGGGAGATCATCCCCAAGATCTTCGCGGGCTACTCGTCGCTGAAGTTCGCGCGGTTCATCGCCCCCTTCATCCTGTTTTTAAAGACGTTGCTCAAACCGATCAGCTACGTGCTGATCCGCTTCGGCAACCTGATCAACGGCTCTGTCTCGAGCGTAAAGCCCAACATCTCGATCGGCGAGCTCTCCAACGCGATCGAGATTACCGGCAGCCAGAGCGAGGAGGAGCGCAAGATGCTGAGCGGCATCGTGGGCTTCGTCCGCACGGAGGTTACCGAGATCATGAAACCCAGGCTCGACGTGGTGGCCATCGACGCGGACTCGGACTTCGCGCAGGTCAAAAACCGGATCATCGAATCGGGTTTCTCGCGCATCCCCGTCTACGAGGAGTCGTTGGACAAGATCAAGGGGGTGCTCTACGTCAAGGACCTGATCGCCTACCTTACCCAAGAGCGATTCGACTGGCTCTCCCTGATCCGCAAGCCCTACTTCGTGCCCGAAAACAAGAAGATCAACGACCTTTTGGAGGAGTTCCAAGCCAACAAGGTCCATCTTGCCATCGTGGTCGACGAGTACGGCTCGACCCTGGGCCTGGTCTCGTTGGAGGACATCCTCGAGGAGATCGTGGGCGAGATCACCGACGAATCGGACCACGAGCAGGCCCCCTACGACAAGGTCGGCGAGAACACCTACATCTTCGAGGGCAAATCCCATTTGAGCGAGCTGGAAAAGGTCTACGACCTGGGCGAGGGCTACTTCGACAACTACAAGGGCGATTCGGAGACCATCGCCGGTATGCTCATCGAGCAGAAGCGCGACTTTTTGCGCCGCGGCGAGGAGCTGACCGTCGCGGGCTACCTGTTCACGGTCCAGTCGATGGAGGGGCGCCGCGCGGGCAAGATCAAGGTCAAACCCGCCCCCGCCGCCCACGAACCTAAAAAATAACCCGGTATGGAAAACAACGTCGCCTTCTGCGGGCTCTGGTGCGGAGCCTGCAACAGCTTCAAAAAAGGGAAATGCCCCGGTTGCCAGGGCAACGAAAAAGCCTCGTGGTGCGAGATCCGCAAGTGTTGCCTGGAAAACCACTACGCCACCTGCGCCGACTGCACGCTGATGCCCCTTTCGGAGTGCAAAAAGTTCAACAACGTCTTCTCCAAAGTAATCGGCTTCGTGTTCAGGACCGACCGTGCCGCCTCGATCGCCCGGATCAAAGAGGCCGGGATCGCCGTTTACGCCGCCGAGCGCGCGCAGGACGGGCGCATGGCGATTAAAAAATAACCGCTTTTTAAGCCCGCGCCCACCCTCCCGCCTGCCTTGTCCACCCTGCTGCCCATGCCCGCTATTGATTTCGATATAGAAAACTGCCTGCTTTGGCACATCGCCGAGACCGAAGAGGAGCTTCTCGCCCTGGTCCCGGACTCCGCCGCCGTCCAGGCGCGCGAGATCGCCAATCCCCGCCGCCGCAGGCACTTTTTAGCGGGCCGAGCCGCCCTGCATGCCCTGATCGGGGCGCACCCCGAGATCGGCTATACCGAACAGGGCGCACCCGTGATTACCGGCAGCCCCGCTCACGAAAACCCCGCCACAGGCAGCCCCGCCCCCGGCTATATCTCCGTCTCCCACGCCGGAGACTACGCCCTGGCCGGATTCTCCCCCACCCCCATCGGCGTGGACATCGAGCAGAACGACCGCAACTTCTCGGCCGTGGCCCACAAATACATCGCCCCCGGCGAGACCTGCCTGATGCGGGGCGACTACGCGAATTTCCAGGCTGCGGTCTGGTGCTGCAAGGAGGCGCTCTACAAGCTGGCCCACATCGAAGGCCTCTCGCTGGCCGACGACATCGTTTTGACCGGCACCGACCCCGCGCAACGAACCTGGCAGGGCAAATACCGCCGCCCGGACGGGACCCTGAGCCCCGCCGTCCCGATCGAGGTGCGCAGGTTGGACGGCTACACGATCGCCGTGGCGACGGTTTGACCCGCCGGCTTTTTGCTGTGGCGCACGGTGCAGTGCTCCCCGTCGCAGGCGATCTTCACGAAAAACCGGCTTCCGGGATCGATTACCGAATCGGTTTCCCACCAGCAAAACTCCCCGTCCCGGCGCATCTCCGCGTCGAGGTATCCCATGTGCGCCCCGACAACCTCCGTGTCATACACCGGAAGGGCATAGCGCACCTCCCGGCAACGCAGCCCACTGTCGAACGAGTAGACCAACGGACGGCCGCAAACATGGACCACGATCTCGATCCCGGCCACATCGGGCAGGCCGGGCAGCAACTCCTCGATCGTCCCGGGGGCGAAACGTCCGCAGGCGTTCAACTCGGACAACGTCTCGCCGAGCGCGGACTTGCAATAATTGTGGATGGTAGAGGGGGAAATGATCTGCCCGAAAACGCCTCGCAGCATGGTTACTCGCCATTTTACGCCTGATGCCTCGGCAAGCGGGGTGGAGTGCTCTTACAACCTGAAAAGGAAGGACGCGAGGCATTTCAACTTACCCTTGCCGAGGCCCTAGGAGACCCACACAGAAATAAGAGAAAGCTCGCGCCCAACCTGGCGCGAGACGGTCATCTTATTTTTCTGCATTAGAAATTCCTAGGTTTCGGCAAGAAAATAAAGATTAACGTCAAGCACGTTAAAAAATATGTCGTATTACCAATGCAAATATACAAAACTTTTAGAAAAACACCTACCCGGTCACTCCTTTCCAGAGCGGCGCTGTGCATAGCGTAGGTCAGGTTTTGTGCATCCCCCGCCCCGAAAACCGCAGCGTACTGAAGTATGTGAGGATTTTCGGGGCGGGGGATGTGCAAAAGATGGCCTGCGATATGCGCAGCTACATAAAAAATTGTATCTTTGCCCCCCAGATGGTACCACAAAACAGACAGCCCAAACAGAGCCACAAAACCTTCGTCAAATGGTTTTGGACGATCGTCATAGCCCCGTTCGTTATCCTGGCTTTCATGCTGATACTGGCCGCGATGGGCGTATTCGGCAAACTTCCCTCGTTCGAGGAGCTCGAGAACCCGAAAAGTAACATCGCCACCGAAATTTTCTCCGAGGAGGGCGAAATGATCGGGGCGTTCTACGTCCAGAACCGTTCCTTCGTGACATACAACGAACTATCGCCCAGCCTGGTCGAGGCGCTGGTCGCCACCGAGGACGCGCGGTTCTACTCCCACTCGGGCATCGACTTTATCTCGCTGGTCCGCGTGGCGGTCAAGACCGTCGCGCTGGGACAAAAGCAGGGCGGCGGCAGCACCATCTCGCAGCAGGTCGCCAAGAACCTCTACAACATGCGCGAAAGGCTGGAGGGCACGGACGGGATCAAGCGCAAACAAGCCACCGTGATCGCCAAGCTCAAGGAGTGGATCACCGCCGTTTTGATCGAGTACAACTACACCAAGGAGGAGATCATCGCCATGTACCTCAACACGGTGGAGTTCGGCAGCAACGCGTTCGGGATCAAGTCGGCCGCCCAGACCTTCTTCTCCAAGACCCCCGCCGAACTGAACGCCCATGAGGCGGCCCTGTTGGTGGGCGTGGTCAACGCGCCGACCAAATACAGCCCGGTCAAAAACCCGGACAACGCCCTGCAAAGGCGCAACCTGGTGCTGGGCCGCATGGAGAGCCGCGACTACCTGACCAAACACGACTTCGACTCGATCAAGGCCCTGCCCATCGAGCTGATATATAGGCCCGTATCCCACAACGAAGGAGCGGGGACCTACTTCCGCGAGATGCTGCGCCTGACCATGACAGCCTCCAGGCCCACGCGCAGCCAGTTCAACTCCGACTGGGACTACGAGCAGGCCCTGACGCGCTGGGAGAACGACCCCCTGTACGGCTGGTGCAACAAGAACACCAAGGCCGACGGCACGCAATACAACATCTACCGGGACGGCCTGAAGATCTACACCACCATCAACGCCGCCATGCAGCGCTACGCCGAGGCGGCCCTGTGGGAGCAGATGAAAAACGAGGTCCAGCCCGCCATGGACGCGCAGATCAAGCGCACGGGGGTAACCTTCAACAGCGTCAACAAGGAGGGCGTGGAGAGTATCATCCGCAACGCCATCCGCCAGACCGACCGCTACCGCGAGCTCAAGGAGCGCAACGCCTCCGAGGCGGAGATCGACAAGGCGTTCGCCACCCCGTGCGAAATGAGGGTCTTCTCCTACAAGGGCGAGATCGACACGATCATGTCGCCGCGGGACTCGATCATCTGGCACAAGCGGATCATGCGCTCCGGCTTTATGGCCATGGACCCCGAGACGGGCAACGTGAAGGCCTACGTGGGCGGCCCCAACTTCCGCTACTTCAAGTACGACATGGTCAGCCAGGGCCGCCGCCAGGTGGGGTCGGCCATCAAACCCTTTATCTACACCTTCGCCATCGAGCACCTCGGCTACACCCCCTGCACGATGGTGCCCAACCTGCCCGTCTCGATCGAGACCGACACGGGCGACGCCTGGACCCCCAAGGAGGCGGGCAACGTGGTCTACGACGGCGTTCCGCACCCCCTGCGCTGGGGTATGGCCCTGAGCCGCAACAACTACTCGGCCTGGATCATGAAGCAGGCCAAGCAACCGGCGGCGGTGGCCGACTTCATCCACAAGATGGGGATCACCTCCTACGTCGACCCGGTCTACGCCGTCTGCCTGGGCACGCCCGACGTGGCGCTGTCCGAGATGGTGGCCAGCTATTGCGTCTACCCCAACCGGGGGGTCTACACCCGCCCCAACGTGGTTACCCGCGTCGAAGACCGCCACGGCAATTTGCTGGGCTCCTTCGCGCCGGCATCGTCCGACGTGATCAGCGAGCAGACCGCCTACACCATGCTGGGTATGCTGCAATTCGTGGTCAGCAACGGCACGGCCAACAAGTTGCGCAACGTCTACAAGTTCACCGGGGCGATGGGGGGCAAAACGGGGACCTCCCAGAACAACTCCGACGCGTGGTTCATGGGCGTGACGCCCAAACTGGTGGCCGGGGCGTGGGTCGGCGGCGAGGACCGCAGCGTCCACCTCTTCTCCCGCGCCGAGGGTTCGGTGATGGCGCTGCCCATCTTCGGCAAGTTCATGGAGAAGGTCTACGCCGATCCCCGTTTGGGCATCCGCCAGACCGACGGATTCGCCCTGCCCGTGGGCGTGGTCAGCTACGACTGCGGGGGCGACGACGGGATCACCGACACGACTTCGAGCGCGCCGGACGAATTTTTCGATTAACCTAATTTAGCTGATTATATGAAAGTTGCAATTGTCGGGGCCAGCGGGGCCGTTGGCCAGGAATTACTGAACATTTTGGAGACTACCGATTTCCCGGTAGACGAGTTGCTGCTGTTCGGCTCGCCGCGCAGCGCGGGAAGCATTTATAAATTCCGGGGCAAAGACGTGAAGGTCCAACTCCTGGAGCACAACGACGCCTTCAAGGGCGTGGACGTGGCCTTTACCTCGGCGGGCGCCGGGACCTCGAAGGAGTTCGAAAAGACGATCACGAAATTCGGCGCGGTCATGATCGACAACTCGAGCGCGTTCCGCATGGACGACGACGTGCCCCTGGTCGTGCCCGAGGTCAACCCCGAAGACGCTTTCAAGGCGCCCCGCAAGGTGATCGCCAACCCCAACTGCACCACCATCCAGATGGTCGTCGCCTTGAAGGCCATCGAGAACCTTTCGCACATCAAAAAAGTGCACGTGTCGACCTACCAGGCCGCCTCGGGCGCGGGCGCGGCCGCGATGGACGAGCTCATCGAGCAGCACCAGGCGCTGGCCACCGGCGGCGAGGTCAAAGTCGAGAAATTCGCCTACCAACTCGCCTTCAACGTGATCCCCCAGGTCGACGTCTTCCTGGACAACGGCTACACCAAGGAAGAGATGAAGATGTTCAACGAAACGCGCAAGATCATGCACTCCGACGTGGAGGTCAGCGCGACCTGCGTGCGCATCCCCGTGCTGAGGACCCACTGCGAGAGCGTCTGGGTGGAGACCGCCCAACCCGTCAGCGTCGAGCAGGCCCGCGAAGCCTTCTCGAAGGCCCCCGGCGTGGTGTTGATGGACGAACCCGCGACCCGGACCTACCCCATGCCGATCCACTCGACCGGCCAGGACCCCGTCTACGTGGGCCGTCTGCGCAAGGACCTGACCAGCCCCAACGGCCTGATTTTCTGGTGCGTGAGCGACCAGATCCGCAAGGGCGCAGCCCTGAACGCGGTCCAGATCGCCCGCCTGCTGGTCAAGTAGCATCCATCCACCTCACCCGCCCAATGCCATGAGACCCGTCCGCCTGCTTTTCGCGGCCCTCGCCGCCGTTTTGCTCAGTTCTTCGGGGCCCGGCCCCGCCACCCTGTACACCGTGGGCGACTCGACCATGGCCGAGAATCCCTACCTCGCCGAGGATCCGACCGATCCCGGCCGGGGTTGGGTGGACGGCCTGCCCCAATACCTGGACGCTGAGAAGATCGTGATCAGGAACGTGGCCGTCTACGGCCGCAGCACGAAGAGCTACATCGACCAGGGCCGCTGGCAGAGTGTGGTCGACCGACTCAGGCCCGGCGACATGGTGCTGATCCAATTCGGCCACAACGACCAGAAATCGGAGGATCCCGCCCGCTACACCGACCCTCAGACCACCTACAGGGAGAACCTGCGCAAAATGATCGCCGAAACGCGTGAAAAAGGCGCCATCCCCATGCTGGCCACCTCGATCGTCCGCCGCCACTTCAACGCCGACGGCACCCTGCAGGAGAGCATCGGCCGTTACGTCCCCGCCGCCCTCGAGGTGGGAGCCGAGACCGGGACCCCCTGCGTGGACATGAACGCGATGACCAAAAAACTGGTCGAAGGATACGGCCCCGAAGCGTCCAAGGCGCTCTACATCCACGTCGGCCCGGGTCTGTACAAGCGTTTCCCCGACGGCAAGCAGGACGACACCCACCTTTGCGTCCGGGGCGCGGAGGAGTTCTCAAGGCTCTTCGTCAACGCGGTCCGGCAAAGCGATATGCCGCTTAAATCCTGCCTCATCCCATAAAAAAATGGCTGCCATAACGGCAGCCATTTTTATTTGTACCTTATCTTATCCCGGGAAGGGCACGCTTACCCAGAAAGCCGACCCTTTGCCGAGGTCGGATTCCACCCCGACCCGGCCGCCCAACCGCTCGGCGATGCTCCGGCTGATCGACAGGCCCAGGCCCGTCCCGGAGGCGTAGTTGTTGAACTTGACGAAGCGGTCGAAAGCCGTCGCAGCCTGCTCCGGGCTCATCCCGCAGCCCGTATCCTCGACCCGGAAGGTAATCCACCCTTCCTGAACGGTGTACGAGAGGGTAATATGGCCTTCGGAGGTAAGCTTCGTGGCGTTGCCCAAGTAGTTGATCAACACCTGGCTCAACCTATTGCGGTCGGTGCGGATCACGCACTGCTTCCGTTCCGGGGTAAAACTCATCTCCACGCCGGGCTGCGCCTTCATTTTGAGCGAGCTGACCACGTTGGCGCACATCTGGTTGACGTCGACCTCGCCCAACACCACGTCGAAAACGCCCGCCTCGATCTTCGACAAGTCGATGATGTCGGCCACCAGTTGCAGCAACTGGTCGGTATTCTGCTGGATGATCGAGAGGAACTGCTCGCGCTCGTCCCTGTCGTCGGTCTGCCCCAGTATGTTGGCGAATCCTACGATCGCGTTGAGCGGCGTGCGTATTTCGTGGCTCATGTTGGCCAAAAAGGCCGATTTCTGCCGGTCGTTCTCCTCGGCTCTGGCTTTGGCTTCGATCAGGCGCTGCTCGGCCTGCTTGACCTCCGTAATGTTGTGGTTGAATCCCAGCAGCACCATGTTGCCGGTCCTGGGGTCGCGCTCGGTCGCCGTGTTGATGCTCCGCAGCCACTTCCAGCCCTCCCC
Source organism: Rikenellaceae bacterium (assembly GCA_031551275.1). GTDB lineage: Bacteria > Bacteroidota > Bacteroidia > Bacteroidales > Rikenellaceae > JAVBMJ01. Next base: position 88,634 of record JAVBNX010000004.1, on the reverse strand, counting down.
GTCTTTGATCCTCACGTCCTGCTGGAACGATTCGATCTCCCCCATCCTCATCTGCCCCGTACGCTCGTTGAAGACGGCCGCGTCCTCGGGATGGACCGCCGCAAGGAACTTCGGGATCGCCTCGATCGAAAAGTCCACCGGCTTGTCCTGCGCAGGCACCTCCAGGCATACGTTCTTGTACCACTGGGGCGTCGCGTAAAAGGTGCTGCGGATCGTATCGACCCTCACGTAGCCCACCTCGGCGAACTCGGAGACCGATGCGATCATCTTCGCGCCCGTGTGCACCTCCTCCACCTTGCGGTGAAGCTCCAGGCAGACGCTGATGTAGTTGCCGATCGCCTCGAACCATTGCCGCTCGGTGCCGCTCCAGGTGCGGTTGTGCCCCACGATATCGACCCCGATGTAACCCCATACCCCGTCGCCGTTGGCCAACGGGACCACCATCAGCGACTTGATGTCCTGCATAACGGCCAGCACCTCGTACTCCACCTGGTGCACGTCTTTGAGCGTTTCGGTGTCTTCGATGATGTGGCTGCGGTCGGCCAGTATCTCCTCGCACCACCAAGGGCTCGCGTCGATGGGCCAGTCCTGCAAATCGTCCATTTCGGAGGTAATCCCGTCCTGGGTTACCTCGTAGATGCAACTGTGGGTGCGCTTGCGCTTATCGAATGAAAATATATAACTCCGGTCGGCGTTGAATTTATCGACGATGTTGGAGAGGATGTCATGGATGATCGAATCGATGTCGGGATTGCGCAGCAGGCGCAATAGCAACTGTGAGATGTAGCTCTGCGACTTGATCAGCTCGCCCAACTGCTCGTAGTAGTCGGCCTCGGTCAGTCTGTCGAACTCCTCGCGGGAGATGAGCCTAAGCATTCCGAACATTACCTGGCGGCCTGTCTGGTCCGCGGCTGCCGGCTCCAGGCGGATCTCGACGTAGCGGTACCCCTCCCCGACCCTGACGGCGAACGCATGGGTGTAGGCTTTGTCGGTGGCCAGATTCGAGAACTCCGTCCTTTTTCTGTGTTCGGGATGGACCAACGCGGCGAACTCTTCGATGGGAAGCTCCTCCCCCGGCAACTGCAACTCACCGACCAGGTAATCGGAAAAAATTACCTTGCGGTCGGCCACATCGACGGCGCACCATCCTATGCGGGACAGCCGTTCCATCTTGCGAAAGGTCTCCAACGGATCCCCGAATGTATTGAGTTGACTCATGGGTAAGGTAAGTGAGTTTGCAAAGATAGCAAACCTTCCGTTATTTCACAACACGCCAGGCTTGTAAACTCTGAAACTTAAAACAGGTAGTTGTCTCTCCTCACGCGCTCGACCAACAGGTCCACATCGTCCCAGGTCGTATCGGGGAAGGTCGTGCCGACCACCTCGATTACCTTGCCCGCCGCGATGGCCCCGATCGTGCCGCACTGGCGCAGCCCCAGCCCGCCGCACATACCCGACAAAAAGCCCGCCGCGTAGAAGTCGCCCGCCCCGGTGGTGTCCACCCGTTTGGCCGCGGCCATGATGCCCACGTGCTGGAGTTCGCCGTTGTTTTTGATGTAGGCCCCGCGCGTGCCGATCTTTACCACGGCCAGGTCGCACATCTCGGCGATGTGGTGCACCGCGTCCTCGGGCGCCTCCATCCCCGAGAAGGAGGCGGCCTCCTGCTCGTTGGCGAAAATGATATCGACGTACCTGTCGGCCAGCGTGCGGATAAAGTCGAGGTTCTCGTCCACCACATTGAAACTGGCCAAATCGATCGCCACCTCCAAACCGCACTCCTTGGCCGTTTTCAGGGCTTTTTCGATCAGTTTGTGGTCCTGCACCAGGTATCCTTCCGCATAGAGGCAGTCGTAGCCCTGGAATAACTCCGGGGTAATCTCGTCGGGGGTCATTTCGACCGCCGCGCCCAGGTAGGTGGCCATGGTGCGCTCCCCGTCCGCCGAGACCAGCGACACGCACCGCCCCGAGTGGAGTTCGCCGCGGAAGACGACCGGCTCGATGCCCAGGTTCTCCAACGCTTTGACGTAAAAGTTCCCCGTCGAGTCGTCGCCCACCTTGCCGATGAACCCGACCTGCGCCCCGAGCTTGGCCATCGCCCGGATGGTGTTGCCCGCCGAGCCGCCCAGCGAAAGGGTGCGCGGCAAATCGGCGGTCGCCTCCGAGATCTTCTTTTGCAACCCCGCGTCCACCAGGCTCATGCTGCCCTTCGGCAACCCGAAGTCGCCCAATATCTTGTCCGAACTCAAGTTGACCAATACGTCGGTAAGCGCGTTACCGATCCCGATTACCCTTTTCATACTTTAACGTGAGTCCGGGATAAGAACTCGTTTTAAGTTATTCGTTTCCTGTATGTTGTTCACGAGTTCTTATCCCGAACTCGCGTTAAGCGGCTTTTGCAAAGCCGCAAGATCCGATTACCCCACCCAAACCCTCCCCTAACCGTAGGGGAGGGCTTTGTCGCAGCCTTCAGGCTGCTCCCCAATGGATTGAGTTCGTTATTGCGCTCCGCTTATCCCAAACTCACATTGCATCATGATTAAGCGGCAAATTTAACAATTTTTTGTTCCTTCCCCGCACCCCTTCGCCTAAAAACGCTACCTTTGCACCCGATTCCCGCATTATGGCCCTGATCCTCTGCCTCGACTCCTCGACCGACATCTGCTCGGTAGCCCTCTCCCGCGACGGTGAGCTTGTGGCCCTGATGGAGAGCGCGGGACGGGACCACGCCGAAAAGATGGGCCTCATGGTCGACACGCTCCTGCGCCAGGCCGGCCTCACCGCTTCGGCCCTGGACGCGGTCGCGGTCAGCTCCGGCCCCGGCTCCTACACGGGGCTAAGGATCGGCGTCTCGCTGGCCAAGGGCCTGTGCTACGGCGCGGGCATCCCCCTGATCGGGGTCGGCTCGCTGCTCTCCCTGGCCATGCTGGCGCGGGAGGCGCACCCCGGCGAACTGCTCTGCCCGATGATCGACGCCCGCCGGATGGAGGTCTACCTGGCCGTTTACTCAAACGATGCGCCCACCCTTTTAACCCCCGTGCAGGCCCGCATCATCGAGCCCGGCACTCTGGAGGAGCTCTCCGGCGGCCAACCCATGGCCCTCTTCGGCAACGGGGCGGCCAAATGCCGCGACCTGCTCCCCGACAACGTCCGGATCATCGAGGTCGAAAGCTCGGCCCGGGGCATGATCGTCCCCGCCCACGCCGCATTCGAGCGGGGCGATTTCGAATCGACCGCCTACTTCGAGCCTGCCTACCTGAAAGATTTCGTGGTTACCACGCGGTCCAAACCGCTGCTCTGAGCCCCTCCGCTCAATCGTCCCTGCCGACCCTGTTTTCCAGAATCTCCTTGATCAGCCCCAGCGCCAGGCGCGCAAGGGCAGCCCCCACCACGGCGATCACCGCCAGCGCGAGCAGCAAAAACCCCTTGGGCCTGAGCATGACAAACAGCATGACCAACTCCACGCCCATCAGCACGGCCAGCACGATGGCCACCGTCCTCAACTGCCTGTATTTCTCCATCCGTTCGCGTTCCATAGCCTCTTATAATTGCGACATCAACAAAAATATACCGCAAGCCACCAGCGTATAGCCCGGCTCGATGAGCATCCCCATGAAAAAGTCCTTCACGGTGGAGACCTTGAAGGTCATCTCGCAGACCTGCCACGCGCTGATGGTCAACATCCCGTAAAACGCGAGCCACGGCGAGAAGGCCGCCAGGATAAAGACCAGTAGCGCCAGCATCATGCTGGTTACCAACTGGATCATAAAGGACCTGAACCACGGCCCGAACTTCATCTGGTTGGGCATCGTGGCATGGAATATTCTCATCCACGGCTTCATAAAGAGCACCGCATACCACAACGCCCCGGTCGGAAACGCGATGATCACCGCCAGCGCGTAGTTCAACCAGTTTATCCCCCGAATAGCTTCCAGAACCATCTCTCCCATATTGCCATCTGCTTTAATCCCCACAAAGGTAAATTATTTTTCGGAAACGGGTTGCAGAAACAAAAAATGATTTCTATCTTTGCGGCTCGAAATGCTGTTGTAGCTCAGTGGTAGAGCACTTCCTTGGTAAGGAAGAGGTCATGAGTTCAATCCTCATCAACAGCTCTGAAAATCAAGGACTTGCAAAATGCAAGTCCTTGATTTTTTTGCTCGTTTAGAGCCGCGAATAGGTAAAAAAGGGCATTTTTCGGGGTTCTGTTTACCCGTTTGTTTACCCGAATTTGGCGTTTTCAGCACGTTCTCCGCTTTGCTTGCATAACCTCGCAAAGCAATGACTATCAACATGAACGCTGTTTGTCGAAAAGACAAGCTAAACCGCAACAACACCGCCCCGATTCACATTCGGTTTACCCATTTGCGGAAAATCCGCTATGTAAGCACGGGGCTGAACATCCGTTTGGATAGCTGGGACTTTGATAATCAGAAACTTGTCCCGAATTTCGATGATTGTAAAGATTACCAGCGCAAGATCGATTCCTGCCTCGCCGAGTATGAGAAGAAGGCCAAACGCCTTGAAGCCCTCGACATCGAGATTACGTTTGAAACCCTACTCGAAAGCAAGACGATTCTCGGTCGTAAGTCGGTGGACGAGTATTTTACCCAGACGATTGCCTACCTAAAGAAATCTGGGAAGATCAACACGGCCACAAAGTACCGCTTCTGCCTTGTATCGCTCTGTAAATTCCGCTCGATGGATATTCGCTTTGAGGAAATTACGGTTGATTTCCTGCGGGATTATGAGGTATTCATGCGCCAGAACGGTATTATGGAGAACTCGATGGCTACACGGTTCAGCGTCCTTAAAGCCGTTTACAACAAGGCGTTGGCCGATAAGGTGTTTATCTGTAAGGACAACCCGTTTGTCAATTACAAGGTGGGCGCATTGTGGAAATCGACCCGTAAACGCTCGATCACGAAAGAGGAAGTCCGCCGACTGATGGAGTTGGAGTTACCCGCTACCCTCTCCCCTTACCTCTCTTTTGCGCGGGATATGTTCCTATTTTCATACCTCACGGCGGGGATAAACTTTAAGGATATAGCCATGTTGCGCCATAGCAACATCATTGACGGGCGAGTGTACTACTCCCGCCGTAAAACGAGCAAGTCGATGAACTGCAAACTGAACTCCGAGGCATTGAATATCATTGCCAAATATGCGCGGGATCAGAGTGGGGACGGCTACCTTTTCCCGATCCTTGATAAGGGCATCCATGTTACCGAACAGCAGATTTTCGACCGTGTGCACAAGGTACTCTGCAAGGTCAATAAGAATCTACGAACGCTCGGAAAATTGGCGGGAATTACTACCCCACTAACCACCTATGTAGCCCGACATACCTACGCCACCGTCCTTAAACGCTCAGGCGTAAACATCGCCATTATCTCGGAAAGCCTCGGTCATTCCGACCTCTCTACCACCCAAATCTATCTGGATAGCTTTGAGAACAGCCAGATCGACGAGGCGATGAGTAATTTGCTGTAATTTGCGCGTATTGGCATATTCTCTCCCAGAAGCTGCCCAACCTATTACGAGAACCGTCCACAAAGGGACGGTTCTCTATCTTCTTTGGCATTACCATACTCATCCAACACAAGTAAGTTATATGGTTAAAATGAAAGGGAAATATTGCATCCTTCTCAAAATTATATTTAGCTTTGTAATATTACTTTAAAATAAAATCGCTATGGCACTAATTGAAAAAAATAAATCCTCGCGTTTAGCTGACCAACTTTTTCCTGATATTCAAGAAGAGGAAATAGATGTATTGAATATCCCTCCTGAGAAACGAAGACTAAATACTGAAACATACGATTTTACGGTATCCACACTATATGATTATATCATTAATGAACATATAAATATACCAAAATTCCAAAGAGGTTATGTTTGGAACAAATCTCAAGCATCGCGTCTTATTGAATCTCTAATGATTAACTGTCCTATTCCTGTAATATATTTAAGTCAAAACAGCGACGAAACCCTATCCGTCATTGATGGGAATCAACGTATAAATAGCATTAAATTATTCCTTAAAGATGAATTTGACTTGAAAGGTCTATCCGCCTACCCAGAACTTGAAGGCTTACGGTTTAGTGAACTTGACCCCCGTTTTCAGCGCCATATCCTCAATAGAACGATACGGTGTATTGTAATTTTAAAAGACACCCATCCCCAGATTAAATTTGATGTTTTTGAACGTCTAAATACTGGCTCTGTAAAATTAAATGCGCATGAACTGAGGCATGGAATAAACTCTGGGCCTTTTATGACTTTAGTTGATGAGTTGGCAAAGACGCCCCTATTCAAGGAACTGACATTAACGAAGCTTGATAAGAGGATGAAAGCGGAAGAATTAGTATTACGTTATTTTACATTAGTAGACAATTGGCGAACCTACACGAAACCATTAGTTGCTTTCTTAAATCAATATACGGAGTCTAATAGGTATCTAAGCAAGGAAGAATTAGAAGTTAAAAAGAGGGCCTTTTTACACACCATAGATACCATACACGATGTTTTGGGGAAATTTGCGTTTAAAACATATGACAAAGAAACCAAGAATGCTAAATTTAACGCAGCACTATTTGATGCTCAAATGGTAGCACTAACAGAAATAAGCCTCAATACAGAGAATATCAACAAGCTAAAGCAAAGCGATTTTGTAAGCCTGAATCAAGAATTCATTGAAAACGAGAGATTTAATAAATATATAGCCTCAGGAACTACTGATAAGAATTCATTGACGGGGAGAATTGCAGAATATAAGTCATTCATAAGAAGCATATTAGAATAATGGCTTATAGAAAAAGCTCCGCTCGCATTGAGTTTGAGAATAAGTCAAGCGAATTACTACAACTTGCTAAGAATATAAGTTATAAGCGAGTTAAATTATCATATAAACATAAAAACCTCATTTATCAGGCAGCTATTGTATTGCTTTGTGCTTCTTTTGAGGAATACTTAAAATGCTTTGTCGAAGATTTGATTTATCAATACAAAACGAAATCTGCAAAATTATCTGAATTACCACAGAATATAAGAGCATATGGATTACTGGTAAATCAGCAAGACATTTTCAAGCGATTTTTTATAAGTTCTGGTGAAAAGCCAGCACTTGATGAATTAAATAATTCCAGCAGATTCATTTATTCTATATTAAATGACGATGAGGTATTTAATAATCACATCCATTCTCAGAGTATCCACTCTAAGCGAAAATATCCGAATCCTAATAATATAAAGATTCTTTATAACAGACTCGGTATTTCGAATATTTTCTCAAGAATTAATAGCCGAGGGAGAAAAGATTACGAGTTAATTGTATCGGCCTTTTTAGATGTTAGATCAAGTATAGCTCATCAAGCTATCATTAATTTAACCATAGAGGACATAGAGCGTCATTTCGTTAATGTAATAGATGTCATTAATCAACTTGACAGAATTGCACACTCTCATTGTTGCAAAGTTTCGAATAGCAAATATTGGCCCTCTGCCTAAGTATATAAAATTCAAAAGAGCCACCAGAAGGACCTTCGGTCAGGTGGCTCTTTTACGTTCTTTGATTTTAAGTTAGTATGAGGAGGAACCGCCAACAGTCATTCCTAAGAATTAACTTTCTGGGTTATTTAAACTCCTCTACATAAAGTGGTTTATTAAATTCGCGGACTAATTGTTTTCCGAAATGGACTTTTACGCCCGAATCACGGACTTGGTTAAATACCTTTTGTCCTGCAAAAATTACATGTTGAGCAACAATACTCGGTTCCAGTTCTAAGTCTTTACACTCCTGTACGAAACGCTTACTATCACAGAGGTTCTCTGTCATAGAACTTAAATCGTTACCGAATTTATGGTAGGTCGGAAACTCGGTTTCCAAAGCGTACTCTAATGCTCGAACCTTTATTTCATGGGTTTGATCCATTTGGTTCCTAAATACTTTCCTACCTGCTGCTATTGCTGCCCATATGTTGGCTGCTTTATTAATATTTTTCATATTGCTAAAATTTAATTTTTTCATTTGAATTACTATTATTTTTGATAAGGAATGACTGACGACCATATCGCTATGGCGAGCCACGACTTTCAAAGCAAGCAATTCCACCAACATACGGCGAATCGTTAACCTCAAAGAACGCGCTGCTACTCATTTTAACATAGCACAGCAAATATAGAAAAAAATATCGAAATACCTCGCCAATAGCACAAAAATTAAGATAATGTGCTCGACATAGCTATTTCAGAGTGATTTCGCAATGAAAACAGCCCGACATAGCCGTTTCGAGGTGTTTCTGACATACAAGCAAGGCGAACAATTCAACCAACCCAGATACCCCATATTGCGCCATACGGCGCACCATTTAATTGTGAAAGAATCCCGAAAAATATTCTTAAAATATTTAAAAATATCTTGCATTTTACTTGGTAATATAAAATACTTTTCGTATCTTGTTACATCTTTAAGGACGATACCCTATGGGGATAGGTTATCAGTTTTAGCGGTTCTACGTGGATTGTGGTGGGTTCACGGGTGTATATTTGGTTTATTCATGGCATAGCTGATAACTATGCGGGAGAGGGTGGTTCCCTCTCTTTTTGGGGCTCGGATGCTATATTTTATGAGCCAGACCCCATACCACCGAATTACCGCACCTCACTCCGAAATTATTTCACAGTATATTTTTTGAGTAAGGAAACTGAATCCCTATATAGAATAGATTTCCCACTCATAAATTATATCGTATAGATTAAAGGCAAGAGATATATCTAATAATTAATCATTTATAAAATGGAAAACCAATTAATTACCGCTCCGAAAGGAGCAGAACACCTGTCAGATTGAATGACAGAACTACCCGCCAACTGCGTGCTCAGTAAAGGAATCACGGGTTGCGGAGCCACTACGTTGGCCATTAAACAGCCAGGGCACACGATTATCGCAATGCCCTTTGTCGGCCTTGTAACGAACAAGATAGACCAACACCCCGAAGTACTAGGCGTGCATGGGGACGTAAAGAATGTGGAGATCGAGGAATATATCCGCTCCCACAAGCAAATGAAGATCGCCGTAACGTATGATTCGGTGTCGCGGGTTATTGACCTGCTAATAGCCAACGGTTACGACCCTTACAGCGACTTCCATCTGGTCGTAGACGAATGGCACGTGCTGTTCAATGCCTATATGTATCGGAACGATGCCATTAGGGGATTACTCGCCAAAGCACCTTGATTCCTGAAACTTACCTATGTTTCGGCAACTCCCATAGAACGGACATATTACCTGCAAGAGTTAAAGAATCTCCCAGAGGTAAAGATCGAATGGCCAAACGCCAAGCAGATAAAGGTTCGGTCGCATCAGGTCGATAAGCCCGTGGAATATATGGCGGGAGTTTGCCGTAATCGGATAAAAGGCGATATACAGACCAACTACCATATCTTCATTAACTCGGTGGAGGATATTACGAAGATCGTCCGCATTGCGAAACTGAAACCTGAGCACGTGAGGATCGTATGCTCCTTAAATGGAGATTCGCCGAGAAAGATCATGGCGAAATTGGGCAAGGATTATCAGATTGAGAAGGTGTCCGATCCCGTCAAGCTGATCAACCTTTATACCTCGACCGCTTTCGAGGGTCAGGATATATACGACAAGAACGGCAGAACCTTTGTGGTCAGCAATGCCGATAAGGATCATACATTGGTTGATATTTCCACCGAGTTTATCCAGATATGCGGGAGAATCCGCAACTCGGATTATAACAGCGAAATCGTATATTTCTACTCGACCAAGCCCTATGATAAGGATATAACTCTGAACGAGTATATCGAGGTGTCCGAGAAATCCTATGCTAAAGCCGTAAGGCATGCCAAAAAGTTCAATGCACAGCCGTTGGAAGATCGGCAAGCGTTCCCTTATATCAATAGGCCATACGCCCGCATAGAGGACAACAAGATCATCGTTGACCGTAACCTCCTGAATTGGGATATAATCAACTATAAGGTCTGTAATGGCCTCTATGCCTGTAATATCAACTTGCAGGAGGAGATGGAACGCAACGGCATCGAGATTACCGATAACGCCAACTTCGCCACTCCCGATAGACTTTCGGATAAACTGCTTTCTTGGGAGAAAGTGTCGTTTAAGGAGCGGTTCATATTCTACTGCGAACTGCGGGAGGCACAGCCGATGTTCATTCTCACTCCCGATTATCGGATTGAGTTGATCGAGAAGATTCAGCCGCTTATCAAGAATGCCTATGAGGGTTTAGGCAAGGAAAAGGTGGAGCAGATGAACTACCACCAATCGAATATCCGCAGGGAGTTGGTCAAGAGGTCGGGTAACTCGATGGCGGTTAAGATCGTGAAACTGATTAACCAGACATTCGACCAACAAGTAGCGATTCCCGCCGCCCAAGTAAAGAAGAAACTACAAGAGATATACGCCGATCTGGGGATTTCCCGTAAGGCTAAAACCACCGATCTGAAGGATTGGTACGAGATCAAGCAGGTCAATAAGACCATTAACGGCAAGAGTACCGCTTGCGTAATTATAATAAGGGATAAGTTCATTGGGCTGAACGAATCCAAAAAGAATATTAACCAATAAACCAACTATTTATGTCAACAAAAATTGATTGAACCGAGGAAACTTGGAACCCTGTAACGGGATGCACTAAACACACGGGTGGATGCGCAAATTGCTACGCCTACAAGATGGCTCTACTCCAACAAGCGCGGGGAGCAGATAAATATAGAAATGGCTTTCAAGTAACTACCCATGATGATGCACTCGGTAAACCCCGCCGATGAAGAAACTCCAAATTGATCTTCGTATGCTCAATGAGCGACTTATTTCACGATGAAGTCCCGTTTGAGTTCGTGGATAAAGTCATGGATGTTGTCAAATCCAACTCGCAACACACGTATCAATTTCTTACTAAGAGAGCAGAACGGATGGCCGAATACTTCTCGACAAGGCCGATACCTCGGAACGTATGGTTAGGGGTAACGGTCGAGAACCAAGCGGTAAAATACCGCATTGACATTCTGCGTACCCTCAATGCCCCAATAAGGTTTCTGTCCTGTGAGCCTCTGTTGGAGGATTTAGGCGAAATGAACCTGCAAGGAATCCATCAGGTTATCGTAGGCGGGGAAGATGCCCACCCAAATAAGGTAAGGCAAATGAAAAAGGAGTGGGTGCTATCCATCAAGAAGCAGGTGGAGAAACAAGGTGCTCTTTTTTTCTTCAAGCAATGAGGTGTATGGGGGGAAGACGGCATTAAACGAGATAACGATGCCAATGGGGATGAATTAGACGGCAGAACCTATAAAGAGATACCTTATGTGAACCGACTGGGCAACACGGCGCAGCTATCGCTGTTCTAATTAAATGGCAGGAGAGGGGGCAACCCCTCTCTCATTTTACGAGCCAATATATTTTCTGAGTAAGGAAATCTATATCCTAATAAGAATCTGTTTCCCACTCAAAAAATATACGGAATTCATGAATATACAGAATGTTGTTTAGATTTGAATCGGTTGTCTTATAATTTTGCTCAATAAAGACAAATAGCCTAATTTCGCTTATTATTGAATTACAATTTACTATCTTTGGAATTAATGTTTTCGTTCTAAAATACTATCATAATGCACAGTGAGAAGTTTTTGCAGAATATTATTGACAACAGAAAAGGATTTATAGAATCCATCATTGTAATTACTTTAATGGGGTTTGGAGTTAGCTTAACTGCATCCAGCCTCTTAAGCTATTATCCTGACAGAAGTCTGCTGTTTTTGTTGATTGGACTTGGTTTATGTGCAACTGGGCTTGGCTTTTTGTTATTAAAATTTTTTGGGAGAAAAACTTTTCACAAAGAATTGCAAGGATTCTTTGTATTAGACTTCCCCCAAAAAGAGATAACAAATATTGACATATATGATTATTCCAGAGATTTAGCAGAAATGCTAAAATATGGATTCTCTGAGAGTAAGGACATGAAGACAATATGGGATAATATAAATTTCAAAGAGCGGGATAATACATTTGATGAATTTCTAGCAATAATGCAAGAGGCATCCGAGTATTATTTATTGGAAAAGTTGTCAACACACTTAAGTGGTTTTTTCAATAAAAGAGATAAATACAGCACAAATGAGTTAACTAAATATGAACGAGATGACATCCCAGACATCCTATTAAGAAATAGATTTTTAGAGTTGTTTTCAAAGCCAATGAAGCATAGAGAAGCGTTTATAAAAAATAACGCCTATAAAGAAGATGAGGATGGGATTGGCAAAATATCTACGATGTATTGCAACGGAGCAATGTATAAGAATTTCGATCTAGTATTACCTAAGAAAAGCGTTCTGGAGAAAAACAAAGATTCAATAATGATTAGAACAAATCGATTTACAATGAAGATTCGAATGCATGTTGGTGGTATTAACACATATATACCTTGGGAGTTTTGCAAAATTTACCTGGGACTTAATGTGGGGGACTATTTGACTTTTGCAACATACTGTCATATTGATATTAATTTTAGATTTGGTGCGTTATTCAAACCATTGGGATGGAAATACTATAAATGGGTAGACTCATTTATTACTGAACTCGAAGAAGATTTTGGTCAACACAATTTTTTTGACCATAAGATCGCATGGGATAAAACACATGTTATTGTAAAATCACTGCTGGCGAATAAATAATTATTCAATATCTCATACATACGGACACTCCCTATTTGTCCCCCCTCTATATTTTAATTGGGAAACAAAAAATCGAGGCAAGCCTTTTTCTATTAAGAACCTAAAAATTCACGGGATAAGCACTTAATCGCCTAATATGCCTCACTCCCAACAATATCATCGAATCGAGAGGGATCATCATTTAAGTAGCCAACATACGAGGTAACCGTCCAGATTTTATTTAGATAAATGTTCATAAATTCCTCTATGTATTTTTTATCCCACTCAGGCTTATATATGACAATCACTTTGTAGAGGTCATCCTCATCAATACAATCTCCGTTAATAATCATCGTATGAACCATATCGTTTAAACGATGTCTGTCAGACGGGTGTTCGCTTTCTGGACTGTGATTTATCCAAGAAATTAATTTTTCGTTTGTTTCTGGGTGCATGTAAACTCATTTAAAGGTTTACACAAAGCTATTGCTGATTATTTTCACTACCTACTTATTTTTGCTAGAAATTCGGTAATCTAAGCAGAATCTTTATCACTCTAAATAAGCCTCCAACGATCTAAAACATCTATGCCTCTATATCGCCTGGGTGTCTAACCAGAAAGGCTTTGACATCAAACCACTCCAACACGGGGTGGTTTTCTTTTGCCAACCTAAATCCTTAATTATATGCTGACCGAAAGAGAACTTGTGCATCATCACATTCTGTATGAACAGAATAATGTCATTGACGAACTGTTAAAGCATGGAGCGATCCGCGATGAATCGCTATGTGAGGGATGGTACGAGGTAATGGAGTGGTGGCTCGTAACTCCATATCTGGCCGAACAACTGAAAGATGAAGGAGAGATTATTATTGCCGAGCATGATTGCTATTGGTGGGGACGCCAAACCTCTGGTCAGGCCATCTGTCTGGATCATGTAATTCAAATAATCGCTCAAGGATAACTTTACCGACACCGCGAACCTTAATGCCGTTTCAGAAATGAGGCGGCATTTTTCATTTCATAACCCACAACCAAGATTTCATACATTACATGACCCACTTCATACAATAACCATAAAATCACATTATTATGACCCTTCAGGGAGATAACTTTGCGGAAGATATGCCGAAATATCTCATCCTCACTAACAGCAATGAAGTGGTACGTGTATCGCCCGAAAGAATCGCCTACATAATCTCGGATGGCAATTACTCCTCGATGATACTTACCGACAGCGAAAAGCACGTCTTTTCATTCAACCTGGCAACATTCGAGAAGATCATCGAACAACAACTCGAAAGCGAGGCACAAACGCTGATTCGGTTGGGTAAGAGGCTAATTATTAACGGCAGATATATCTACTATATAAACGTAGCCAAACAGCAGATTACCCTCTCGGATATAAGTTTTCAGATGAAATTCACTCTTACGGCCTCTAAAGAGGCTTTGCGAGCGTTGAAAATCGACCTCGAAGAAAGCATTAAGACCATTCCTGCAAGCTAAATCAAACACATCAAATAAACCAACCATGAAAAAAATCCTTCTTTTCGCCGTTCTCACAATGGCAGTAACCGCAACATCGTGCAAAAAGGACGATGACAACAAAAACACCAACAAGATCACTTTCAATGGGCAGGAGTACGCTGTTAAGCAAGCTTGGCAGGTCGATCTGGGATTAGACTTATTCAGCCTCGATTTTGAAACAACATCGGGAGAGATTTTCGAGTTCAGCATCTACTGCATGACGGGCAGCACACGCATAGCGCCAGGAACGTATAATTATACCTCAGGCATCGCATCCGCGCCTTGCATAACAAGAGGTGGGCTATACAGTAGCTTGGACGATGTACCGCCGTCCGCAAGTATGACAAGCGGCAACATCAAAGTAGATATTTCGGGCGATACTTATACCGTTACCATTAATGGCTCTTTTGACACAAATAAGGCCATTAGCGGTAGCTATACTGGCAAGATAGAATTGCTTGCCGACTGATGCCTTAACCTGCAAATTATTAAACCCTAATTTCGCAATGAAAAAACTTTTCTTTCTCGCCATTCTTACAATGGCGGTAATCGCAACATCGTGTAAAAAGGACGATGACAAGCCGTTTGACGGTAAATTAGTAACTAAAGTAACTTGCGACTATCAAAGTCAAGAGTGGAATTACGAATACGATAAGCAGGGACGCGTAACCAGGGTGTTTTTGACTGATGTATATGACGGCACAAACGCATTAGTCAATTATGCGGACAAAATGGAGCAGACGTTCTATTTCACGGATCATAACGGACAGAACGCAGAAGAGGATGAACTGTATTCCTTTACGATGAATAATCAGGGCTATGTGGCCTCGAAAAATCGTGATGATGGAGTTGTGACTTGTTCGTATCAGTATAATGACAATGGCCAATTAACCGCCTACCGCCGAGACATTGACTCTCCTTACGAAACTTACACAGTAGATTGCCAATATACATGGCAGAACGGAAACTGCACCTCACTTCGCTATAATGTGGAGGGGGGTTTTTCCTATTCGGTAAGTTATGAATACTATACGGATAAGCCAAACTTATCAAATATATGGATGCCAGGCGAGGATGTTTTTACTCTTGCGGACGGTATTATTAATACCAGAGGCTATCAATTCGGAAAGTCGAGTACACAACTGTTGAAATCCATTACTTTGGCTGATGATGAGCATACGGGTAATACCTATACTTATGCTTATACCCTTGACAGCGAAGGCTATGTTACGCAAATAGCAGAAACGATTAGCAGTTCTCCTGGGGTCAATAATTATATGATATATTACAATAAGTAATCGAACAACTCCCTTTCAGCCCCGATCTGGTAATACAGGTCGGGGTTATTTTTTCTGTGGCGATTTTTGGGGGGAGATGGCTAAAATACCCTTGATTATCAATACATAACTTTAACCCGCAATCATGGCGGAGAGCGTTATCTGTTTACCCAAATGTTTACCCATGCCGTTTCAAGGCGATTATCACGGAGGCTAAACACCCTCATAAGCTGTTGTAGCTCAGTGGTAAGCGTCGAAAGGCGAAGCCTTTTGAGGCCTCGGAGCACTTCCTTGGTAAGGAAGAGGTCATGAGTTCAATCCTCATCAACAGCTCGAAGAGCAAAACGAAAAGCTCGCCCTAAGGGCGAGCTTTTTCAATTGGCAAACCAGCCTCATGCTCGCATGAAAGGCTGGCTTCCCAATTGAAAAAACCCCTTCGGGGTTTTCGTTTTGCGTCCTCGAAAGCACCCCCCGCGGCAGCGGAGAGGATCGCCAAGCCAAGCGCAGGCAATTCTCAACAATATTATCTATCTTTGTATCCATAAACATTACCATGGAAGACATCATCAACGGCCGCTGCAGCTGGTGCGGTACCGACGAGCTATACATCAAATACCACGATGAAGAGTGGGGCCGCCTGGTTACCGACGAAAGAACCCTGTTCGAGTTCCTTACCCTGGAGAGCGCCCAGGCCGGATTGAGCTGGATAACCATCCTTCGCAAGCGTGAAGGCTACCGCCAGGCGTTCCACAATTTCGATGTTGTAAAGGTCGCCCAAATGACCGAATCGGACATCGAGCGGCTGATGCACTTCGACGGCATAGTCAAAAACCGCCTTAAGATCGCCGCAACGATCAACAACGCAAAACTATTCATCGCCATCCAAAAGGAATTCGGCAGTTTCTACAACTACACCCTCTCCTTTTTCCCCGGCAACAAACCGATCGTAAACAACCTCAAATCGTTGCGCGAAGCCCCCGCCTCATCGCCGGAGTCCGACGCCATGAGCAAAGACATGAAGAAACGCGGATTCAAATTCTTCGGCACCACCATATGCTACGCCCACCTGCAAGCCGCCGGATTCGTAAACGACCACTTGGTGGAGTGCTTCTGCCGGAGATAATACCCGCCCTTTTCACGGGCGGGTACCCACGCCTTCCCAACTATTCCTGTCGATAATCAATCACCACCGGGTAAGTCTGCCCTCCGGGAGAGCTCGAAACCCCCGCGTTAATCGTGATTACCCCGGTCTTTACAGTCCCGGAATTATTAGACGAGAACGTAATCCGCATAATGGTGGTAAATTCCGTGGCAGAAGGATCAGCCGCTTCGGGCCTGGGGAGAATCCGCATAACCTGGCCTCCCGTATCCACCCAGGATACCACCGTCGGCCATCCCAGCCAACTGGTTACCATAACATTGTAAGTACCTCCCGACGGCGACACAACGAGGCTCTGGGGAGTGTGATCCATCACTTGGGCATGGAGTGCGGGCACCATGCAAAATAGGAGACCGAAAATTGCGATGAGTTTTTTCATAACCGTTAAGTATTAGTTAGACAATGTGGACCTATGTTGTTACTCTCTACTTTCCAACGTTGAAAAACCGGTCTGTATATAGCCTGAAAAATCAGGAAAAATCCCAAACGACCCGCAGTAGATTTTAAGCAAAAATCATGCCCGGAACGCCTCCCAAGGCACCTCCGCCCCCGCATCCCCTTCGAGCAAGCGATCCATAAACATCAAAAGCGGAAACTCCGCCGCATCCAGCTCCCCGCCGGTCGCCAGCTTTTTAATCGCCGCGTTGATCCGCCGGATAATCACCAGCGACTCGAGCGTCACGCCCTTCAACGACTCCAACGCCTCCGCAACCGGCATCCCGCGCCCGAGGAGCGTGCCGATCAGCCGGGTCCGCCCCCCGAAAATGGTCACGTACATATCCCCCGCCCCGGTCGCGATCTGCTCGTCGCTGCCGGTAAAGTAGATCAGCAGCTTACGCATCTCCTTGACGCTCTGGTAGAATATCGCGGCCTGCGAGTTGTAGTGGGGCACGCTGCCGACCCCGTTGGCCCGCTCGTTCATCCCCACGGCAAAGGCTACGCCCAGCGCGTAGGCGTTCTTCAGGGCCACCGCGCTCTCCACGCCCATCACGTCGGTCGAGACGCAAATGTGGTAGTAATCCACCGCCATCAGCGAGCGTATCCATTCGAGCGTTTCGATCCGCTGCCCGCAAAACGTAACGATGGTATGGTCCCGCGCCACCAGCTCGTAACTGGTGCAGGGCCCGCCCACCGCGTTGAGATTCATCCGCCGGGGCGCGATCTTCCCCGCCCAATATTCCGGATAGCTGATAAGCCTGCCCCCGGGCCCCTCGATCAACCCTTTGGTTACCGAGAGCACCGGCACATCGTCGGGGATCAGCGGCAAAACCTCCTGCCAAAACCACTCCACCCCGAAGCTGTTTACCCCGCAGATTACCAGTTCGGCCCCCCGGAGCGCGTCGTTTACCTCCCCGAAGAGGTAATACCCCACCCCGGCGGGGAAATCCCGTTCGAATTTGGGATGCCGCCCCGTTTTGCGGCAGGCGCCGATAATATCCCGGTCGAGGTGCGTCCCGCAGAGCCGGACCTCATGCCCGTTCTCCCGGGCGGGAAAGGCGAGCGCGGACCCCATCATCCCCGCCCCCACAATGGTAATTACTGCCATAAATCTTCATTTACCCGATCCACTTGCGGATTACCTCCCTGAGCGCCGCCGGGGCGATCGGCTTGGTCAGAAAGTCGTTGCACCCGACCTCCATCGCCGCCGCCCTGTCGCTGTCGAAGGCGAACGCCGTCACGGCCACGATGGGTATCAGCGGGTCGGCCTGCCGGATGATCGAGGTGGCCTCCAGACCGTCCATTTCGGGCATCTTCATATCCATCAACACGATAGCCGGCCTTTCCAGCCCGAACAGATCCACCGCCTCGATCCCGTTCACGGCCCTAACCAGCCGGTACTCTTTGGCAAGCAAGGTGCTTATCAGTAAGTAATTGCTATCGATATCCTCCGCGATCAAGACCAAAGGCTTCTCCGCCCCTTCCTGACCCGTACCGGAATAGGAGGCCGCCTGGGACTGCCCGGCCGCGCACCCGTTCTCCGCCTCGGGCGACAAGGCCGGGTCGAACGGGTGGGTAAACCAGAAGCACGACCCTTTTCCGCGCTGGGATGTGACGCCGATCTTCCCGCCCATCCTCTCGACCAGACTCTGGCAGATCGACAGCCCCAGCCCGGTCCCCTGGGCGAAGGAGTCGAGCTTGACGAAGCGGCTGAATATCTCGTCCTGCTTCTCCTGCGCGATCCCGATCCCGGTATCGGAGACTTTAAAGCGGATCTCCCTTTCGCCGACCTTCTCGTACGAAAGCGTGATCGACCCTTCCGGGGTAAATTTCATGGCGTTGGTCATGAAGTTGGACAACACCTGCATGATCCGGTTCTTGTCCCCTTCCAGAATAACGCGGGGCGTGTCCTCGTCGAATCTCAGTTCGATCGCCTCGGTGGCCTTGATCGAGAAACTCTGGATTACCTCCCGGCACAACTGGTGCACGTCGACCTTGGCCGATGTGAACTCCATGGTCCCCGCCTCGATCTTGGAGATATCGAGGATATCGGATATCAGATTGAGCAACAGCTCGTTGTTCTCCTGAACCACCGACATGTACTGCCGACGCTCCTCCTTCGAGTCGGTCTCGGCCAACAGGTTCGAGAATCCCACGATGGCGTTCAGCGGCGTGCGTATTTCGTGGCTCATGTTGGCCAAAAAGGCCGACTTGAGCTTGTCGGAGGTCTGGGCCTTGTCGCGTGCGACGATCAGGTTGCGCTCGGTTTGTTTGAGGGCCGTGATGTCGTAGTTCACGCACACCATGCCGATCCTTTGCTCCTCGGGGTAGAAGTCCCTGACCATCACGTTGAGCCGGGTCCAGCGCTCCTGCCCGTCGTCGGTGGTCACCCTCACGTCGTGCCTCAGGTGCTTGGCCTCGCCCTTTTTGACCTTGGCGAAGAACTCCTTGACGGCCGCCTTGTCCTCGGGGTTGACGTGGTTCAACACCCCGACCACCTGGTCCATCGGGATACCGGGCTCCTCCCCCAGGTTGACGTACCAACTGTCCAGCGCACTCCCCAGGCGGGTGTAGGCGTCGAAGTTGGCGTACCCCACCTGGGCGAACTCGCCGATCAGGGAGGTCATCTCCTCGAAGGCCTCTATGCGCCGGTGGGCGGTGGTGGTCTCGGTGTTGTCTATGTAGATGAACATGTAGTGGGTCAGCTCGCCCTTCGCGTCGAACAGCGGCATGGCGATCGTGACCAAAAATATCGTCTTCTGGCGCGTGGTGGAGTAGTAGTCGCCCACCGCGTCGAAATCGTAGGTAATGGTAAACTCCACGCGCTCTTTGCGCTTCAGCGCGGCCTTTACCTCATCGGGGATGTTGGGGTTGTCGAACACATTGACCCCCAGGGCGTCCTCTTTTTGCTTGAGCCCGAAGATCTCCAGCTCCTTGTCGTTCATATCGACCAGGATTCCGGTTTTGTCGTACAGCTCGATGCCCACGGGCATGCTGCGGTATATGTTGTTGAGCTTCTCCTCGCTCTGCTGGATGATCTTCTGCGCGGCGTGGAACTGCATGCAGATGCTGATCAGACTGGCCAGCGAGGCGAACCGCTGGTAATCCCCCGGGCTCCACTCCCTGGGCTCCCGGGAGTTCATCATGATATAGCCCCACACCTTATCCGGCCCCATCAATGGGACTGCGATCAACGAGCGCACCCCCTGCCCGGCCATGATCTTGCGCTCGGCGGCCGCCTCTTCGGGCAACCGGGTTATGTCGGATTCGATCACGGGTAACCCCGCCTGCATCCTTTTGGTCCACCACGACACACGTTCGAAGGGCCAGACGGGCGTAGTGGGAAATATCCTGTTCGCGTCGTCGACCACCTCGCAGGCGCAGCTCTGCACCCCTTGCTCGTAGTCATACTCCATCAGGGCGATGTAGCTCCCCTTGAACTGCTCCAAAACGTCCTTCAGGGACGCACGGATCACGGGGGTCACATCGTCCGACTCCAGAAAGCCCAGCAACGAGGTGTAGAGCTTATCCTGCCCGTTCGGCTCCCCGACCGACCCTTTCGGGGGCCAGGGCATCTCCTCGAGGACGGGATTGACAACCTGGGCCACGCCGTTCACGAGGACTTCGCCGCCGGGTCCCGTTTGCCGCTCCACCGTCCGGGAGTGGATCCACAGGGTCTCTCCGCGGTACTCCAGGGGGAAGGTCTGCTCGTAATCTTTGCCCAGGGCGATCGCGGCGAATTGCTCGGTAACCCGGGGGCGGTAGTCGCGCCTGACCATCCGGATAAACTCCGCAAAGGGCAGCCTGTTGCTCCCTTTATCCAGAAAAGCGGCGATCCTGTCGGAACAGATAAAGGTCTCCGCTTGAAGGTCGGCCGTCCACCAGCCCATCCTCAGGGCGTCCATCATCTTTTTGAGCTCCTGCGCGGCGGGCAGTTTGTTGGGGGATTCCATCGTCGGTTTTGTGTATAAAACGGTCAAAGGTATTGTTTTGTATTTAAAAAGACCAAGGTAAAACTAAAATTTTTGCTAATTTTGTCCTTTGTATCCGCCTGTCCGGGCGTATGGTATCGAGCATCAATCCTACGATGAAAAAACTCTACTTTCTATCGCTCTGTCTGCCAGCTATTTTGTGGGGTTGCAGGCAATCGGGGGGTCCCGCTGTGATCGACAGCGTCGACGACCTGAGAAACGCCCGCATCGGCACCCTGATGGGCAGCACCCACGACGCTTACGTGACCGAGCACTTCCCCGACGCCACCGTCCTGCGGTTCGACGCCGAGCCGGATATGTTCGTCGCGATCGACAACAACAAGGCGGACGCCGCCGTGCTCGACGCACAGACCTACCGGATCGGCCACGAGCCCTCGGGCAAGTACAAAAACCTGGGGACGGTCTACGTCGAGGAGATGGGCGTGGGTTTCAATTACGCCCAGACCGATCTGCGCGACCAATTCAACGCTTTTCTGGCCTCCATCAAGCAGGACGGGACCTACGACCGCATCTTCGACAAATGGATGAACTCGAGCCTGGATGCCTCGACCCGCATGCCCGAGTGGGACGACGTGCCGAAAGGTGCGCCCCTGAAGGTAGGGTTCACCGGCTCGACCGAGGGCTTCGGCTTTATCAAGGACGGCAAAGCGGCGGGCTTCGACGTGGAACTGCTGACCCTTTTCGGCCGCTCGATCGGCCGCCCGGCCGAATTCCTGCCCATCAACTTCGGGGGGCTGATCGCCGCCCTGGCCTCGGGCCAGGTCAATGCCATCGCGGCGGGCATTACCATTACCCCCGAGCGCGCCAAACAGGTGGCCTTCTCCGACCCCTACTTCCTGAGCAGCGCGGTGGCCGTAACGCGCGCCTCCGCACCGGGCCAGGCCGTGCGCCTCAGCACGCTCGACGACGCCAGGGAAGCCCGTTTCGCCGTGGTAACCGGCAACCTGCACGACCGCTACATTACCGGACACTTCCCCCGGGCCACCCCGCTCAGGCTGGACACCTACGCCGACGTTCTGATGGCCCTCGAGCAGGGCAAGGCCGACGTGGCCTGCCTGGAGGGGATCGTCTACGAGACCTCCCTCAAACCCAAAGGGATCTACCGCCAGATCGGGGTACTGTTCGACGACCCCTACGGCATGGGCTTCAACAAGAACAACCCCCAACTGCGCGACCGGTTCAACGCCTTTTTAGAGGAGCAGAAACAAAACGGCACCCTCGAAAAGATGTCCGAGCGCTGGATCGGCCAATACCAAACCGCCAAAATGCCCGATCTGGGCCCCGCGCCCAAGGGCAAACCGCTCCGGGTGGGCTGCTCGGGCGCCACGGAGGTCTTCGACTTTATGCAGGACAACCACAATTCGGGCTTCGATATCGAGCTTTCCGAGCGCTTCGGCCGCTATTTGGGCCGCCCGGTCGAATTCCTGACCATCAACTTCGGGGGGCTGATCGCTGCTTTAAGCTCAGGCAAGGTCGATATGATCGCCTCGGCGATTACCATCAACGAAGAGCGCGCCAAACAGATCGACTTCTCCGAGCCCTACTTCGTCAGCCAGTCGATCGCCGTGGTAATGGACCGCCCCGAAGCCGCCGCCCCAGGCGCCCCGGTCAAGGGCTTCCAATCGATGGACGACGTGAAACAAAAGCGCATTGGCGCCTTAATGGGCTCCATCCAGGACGAATACGTGACCAAGACCTTTACCCAGGCCGAGATCCTGCGGATCGATATGTCCTCCGATTTGATCATGGCCCTGAAGACCAACCAGTGCGACGCCATCGTGCTCCCCAAGCCGGAGGCCAAACTGGCCGTCGGCAAGAACGACGACCTGGCCATCCTGGCCGACGATATCTTCGGGAAGGACAACTACAACTTCGGGATCGGGATCGGTTTCCGGGACGCGGCGTTAAGGGATCGATTCAACGCCTGGCTCTCCTCGATCCGCGCCGACGGGTCGTTGGACGCCATGACATCCAAATGGATGGACCAGACCGAGAACGCCGCGATGGAGGTCCCTGCAACCCCGGCCTCGGGCCCGCCCCTGGTGATCGGGACCTCGGGCCAGAGCGTGCCTTTCACTTTTTTGCGCGACAACGACTTCGTGGGGCTGGACATCGAGCTGGTCGAGCGTTTCGCCGCGGAGATGGGCCGCCCGGTCAAATTCAGCGTGATGAACTTCGGCGCGCTGATCCCCTCGCTGGTCTCGCGCAAGATCGACGTGATCGCCAACTCGGTCATGATTACCGAGGAGCGCAAAAAGCAGGTCCTCTTCTCCGATCCCTACTACAACGTGGGCTCGACCGTCCTGGTCCGCAAGTCCGACCTCGCCCAAAAGGCCGCCCCGTTGCACGACGGCAGCGACCTGGCCACGGCGCGGGTGGCATTGATGACTGGGACCACGAGCGAGATGCTTATCGAGAAAGAGTACCCCGGGGCCACCATCCTGAGCTTCGACGACATCAACGACGCTTTCCTGTCGGTGACCAGCGGCAAGGCCGACTACGTGTTTACCTCCTACACCACCGCCCTGTTGGCCGCCAAGAACCTGGGCAACCTGGTCGTTCTGCCCGAAGAGTACATCCGCGACTCGGCCGCCGTCGCCTTCAACAAGAGGGACACCGCTTTGCTGCGCCAGGTCAACGCCGCGCTGCAGAAATTCAAACGCGACGGCACGCTTAAAGAGATCGTCGACCGCTGGGTGCGTCCCGACGGCTCGGACTATATCCCCGTGGAGGTCCCCGCCGCCACGGAGGGCCGGCCGCTCCGGGTGGGCATCGCCGCCAACCGCGAACCGATGTGCTTCATCTCCAACGGTAAGGTCGCGGGCCTGGACGCCGAGTTGATCCGGCGCGTCGCCTACGAGCTGGGCCGCCCGGTGGAGTTCTCCGACATGAAATTCACCGCCCTGATCGCCGCCATCGAGGCCGGCAAGGTCGACCTGGTGATCTCCAATTACAGTGTCACTCCCGAACGCCTCAAGCGGGTGAATTTCTCCGAAGGCTACTTTACCAACCCGCAGGTGCTCGCCACCCTGAAGGCCGATCCCGCCGCTTTGCAAACCGCCCGGCCCAACTGGTTCGAGCGCGTGGGCGAGAGTTTCTACAACAACCTGGTGCTCGAAAAGCGCTGGATGCTGATCCTGCAGGGCCTCTGGCAAACCATCGTGATCACCCTGTTCTCCATTATTTTGGGCACCATCGTGGGCGGAGTGATCTGCTTCCTGCGCATGAGCCGCCGCCGCGTGGCCTCGGGCTTCGCGCAAGCCTATATCAGCGTGATGCGGGGCACGCCTTTGCTGGTCATGCTGATGATCTTCTTCTACGTGATCTTCGCCTCGACGGGCCTGAGCGCCACGGTGGTGGCCGTCATTACCTTCGCCCTGAACATGGGGGCCTACTCGAGCGAGATGTTCCGCACCTCGATCCAGGGGGTCGACCGGGGCCAGACCGAGGCGGGCATCGCCCTGGGTTTCACTAAGATACAGACTTTCATCCACGTCATCTTCCCGCAGGCTTTGAAGAGCGTGCTCCCCGTCTACAAGGGCGAGGTGATCTCGCTTTTGAAGATGACCTCCGTGGTGGGCTACATCGCCGTGGTGGATTTGACCAAAGCCTCGGACATCATCCGCTCGCGGACCTTCGACGCCTTCTTCCCGCTGATCCTCGTGGCTGTGATCTACTTCCTGCTGGCCTGGCTGATGGGCTTCGGACTCGATAAGTTGAACCAAAAAATCTCCTCATCCAAATGATACGGGTAGAGCATCTTCAAAAGAGTTACGGGGACCTGAAGGTCCTGCGCGACGTGAACGCGACCATCCAGAAGGGCGAGGTAATCTCCATCATCGGCCCCTCGGGGACGGGCAAAAGCACCTTCCTGCGCTGTTTGAACCTGCTGGACAACCCCACGGGCGGCGGCATCTTCATCGACGAGCAGGACATCCTGGCCAAGGGCGCCGACGTGCCCCGCCTGCGCCAGAAGATGGGCATGGTCTTCCAGTCGTTCAACCTGTTCGAGCACCTGACCGTGCTGGATAATTTGTGCATCGGCCCGGTCAAACTGCGCGGCATGAGCAAGGCCGAAGCGCAGGCCAAGGGGCGCGAGCTGCTCAAAACGGTGGGCCTGGCCGAGAAGGCCGACGCCTACCCCCGCCAGCTCTCCGGCGGCCAGAAGCAACGGGTCGCCATCGCGCGCTGTTTGTCGATGGAGCCGGAGATCATCCTCTTCGACGAGCCCACCTCGGCCCTCGACCCCACGATGGTCAGCGAGGTTCTGGCCGTGATCCGCTCGTTGGCGCGCCAGGGCATGACCATGGCGATCGTTACCCACGAGATGAGCTTCGCGCGGGACGTGAGCACCCGCATCTTCTACATGGACGAAGGGGTAATTTATGAGGAAGGCCCCCCGGCCCAGATCTTCGACAATCCGCAAAAGGAGAAGACCCGCATCTTCATCAACCGCATCCGCAACCTCCACTACCGCATCAACAGCGCCGACTACGACCTCTACGCGCTCAACGCCGAGGTCGAAGCGTTCTGCGGCAAGCATTTCCTGGGGGCCAAGACCCTGCACAACACCTTGCTGCTGTTGGAGGAGTGTTTGCAGATCGTCCCCTTGCAGGGCGGCGCCGACCTCTCGCTGGAGTTCTCCGAGAAGACGGGCGAGGTCTCCCTGGACATCAACCTGCCTGCCGCGGCCGGGAGCGTACTCAACGGCGACCCCGAGCCCGATATGCTGAGCCTCGCGATCATCAACGGCCTGACCAACGGTTTGCAGGAGACGCTTACCGACGGTAAGACCCGCCTTTCGGCCACCCTGAAACAAGCCTGACACCTCACCCAAAACACGTTCACCTACGATGTTCAAAAAACTGCGCCAATCGTTCTCGGCCCGCCTGAGTTTCTTTATCCTGCTGTTTACCGCCGCGATCTTCGTGGTGGCCTTCTCGATCTTCTACCACTTCTCGGGTAGCACCATCGAGCGTGACGCCCGCACCGAGGCGGAAAACACGCTCCAGATCATCAACCTGCGCATCGAGAAGGTCCTGCGCCGGGTGGAGGCCGTGCCCGACAACCTGAACTGGGTGGTGGCCAGCGGCAGGATCGTCCCCGACTCGATGTACAACGTCACGCGCAACGTGGTCAAAAACAACCCCGACATCTACGGCAGCGCGATCGCCTTCGAGCCTGACTACTTCAAAGAGAAGGGCTACTGGTTCTCCCCCTACTCCTACCGCGATGGGGATAACATCTTCAGCAAGCAGTTGGGCAACAAGGAGTACGACTACTTTACCTGGGAGTGGTACGAGCAGCCCAAGACCCTGGGCCGCCCATGCTGGAGCGAGCCTTACTACGACGAGGGGGGCGGCGAGATGATCATGTGCACCTACTCGGCCCCGATCTACGACCGGGACAAGAAGATGATCGGCATCTTCACCTCGGACATCTCGTTGGAGTGGCTGACCGATCTGATCAACGGCATGAAGCGCAGCGACAACTCCTATACCTTCATGCTGGGCAAGGACGGGACCTACATCGCCCACTACATGCGCGAGCGCATCCTCAACCAGACCATCTTCGGGGTCTCCAAAGAGATGACCGACCCCCAGGTCCGGCTTATCGGCGAGGAGATGACCGCGGGCAACCAGGGCATGCTCACCTTCGACAACGACGGGATCAAGTCCTACGCTTTCTACGCCCCCGTGCCCCACACCAACTGGTCGGTCGGGATCGTGCTCCCCGCCGATGAGGTCTTCGGCGAGCTGCACCGCATCAATTTGATATTGATCCTGATCGTGGGCTTCGGCCTAATCGCTTTGTTCCTGATCAGCTCGCGCACGATCAGCAACCTGACCCGTCCGCTGAAGAAGTTCGCCGCCTCGGCGCGCAAGATCGCCCGCGGGGATTTCCAGGCCCAACTCCCCGTCATCAAGTCGCAGGACGAGATGATGGAGCTCAGGGACTCCTTCTCCTACATGCAGTCCGAGTTGACCAACTACATCGCCGACCTGCAGCAGACCACCTCGGTCAAGGAGAAGATCGAGAGCGAACTGCGCATCGCGCGCGACATCCAGATGGGGATGATCCCCAAGATCTTCCCGCCCTTCCCCTCGCGCCGCGAGATCGACCTGTACGCCGTTCTCAACCCCGCCAAGGAGGTGGGCGGCGATCTGTACGACTTCTTTATGGAGGGCGACAACCTCTACTTCGCCATCGGGGACGTCTCGGGCAAGGGCGTCCCGGCCTCACTGTTCATGGCCGTCACGCGCAGTTTGTTCCGCTCGGTGGCGGTCAGCGCGGGCACTCCGGCGGCCGTTATGACCTCTTTGAACGCCTCGATCTCCGAGAACAACGACTCGAACATGTTCGTCACGCTGCTGATCGGCGTGCTGGACCTCAACACGGGCGAAATGAAGTACTGCAACGCGGGCCACAACCCGCCCGTGATCGTCTCGCCCGACGGCCGCGCCCAATGGCTCGACGTGGTCCCCAACATCCCCGTCGGGGTCATGGAGGGTTTTCCTTACAAGGAACAGCAAACCGCCCTGCCCGATTCGAGCACGCTGGTGCTCTACACCGACGGCGTGACCGAGGCCGAGAGCGCGGAAAAAGTGCTCTACGGCGAGGAGCGCCTCCTGGATATGGTCCGCCGCAACCCGCAGGCCCCGCCGCGCAGGATGATCGAGACCCTGCTGTCCGACATCGAGCTCCACGTCAAAGAGAACGAGCCCTCCGACGACATTACCCTGTTGGTAATCGAGTACGATAAAAACCGCGAAATGGACAGACAAACCCTGACGATCCACAACAAGATCGAAGAGTTGAACAAGGTGGCCGAATTCGTCGAGCAGATCGGCGAGCAGATGAGCCTCTCCCCGGCCCTGGTAATGAACCTCAACCTGGTGCTGGAGGAGACCATATCCAACGTGATCCTCTACTCCTACAAGGACCTGCCCGAGACCAAGCCGATCGAGATCGCCGCCTGGCGCAGCGACGACAACCTTGTCTTCTCGATCACCGACAGCGGCGCCGAGTTCGACCCCACACTGAAAGGCGACCCCGACATTACCCTCTCCGCCGAGGAGCGCCCCATCGGGGGCCTGGGCATCTTTTTGGTCAAGCAGATCATGAACGAGGTCGAGTACCAGCGCGTGAACGGCAACAACGTATTGACCATGGCAAAAAAAATCATCAAATAGATAAGACAATGGAAATCAAAATCTCGCAAGGACCCCAAACCGTGATCGCCGTCTCCGGCCGTCTGGACACCGTCAACGCCCCCGACTTCGAAAAGGCCGTCGCCCCGGTCATCGCCTCCGACATGAAGGATGTGGTGCTCGACTGCACCGCATTGGACTACATCAGCAGCTCGGGCCTGCGCCTGTTCCTCTCGCTGCAAAAGGCCGCCAACTCCAAGCAGGGACAACTGACCCTGCAGGGCATGAAGCCCGAGATCAAGGAGGTCTTCGACATGACCGGCTTCAGCGCCATGTTCCGTTTCGCGTAAAGCGGAACCGTTTTTGCACCGGGGAGGAAAAACACCCCGTTATGAAGAACACAGCATTGATCACGGGCGCTTCGGGCGGTATCGGCCTGGAGCTCGCCCGGGTACACGCCTCGCGGGGCGGCGATCTTGTATTGGTCGCCCGCAACGCCAAAAGGCTCGAAGAAGCAAAGGTCGAACTGCAAATCCGGCTCGGCGTGCAGGTCATGACCCTGCCCCTGGACCTCTCATTGCCCGATTCGGCCAGGCAACTCCACGACTGGACCAAGGAACAGGGCGTTGAAATCGACATCCTGGTCAATAACGCCGGATTCGGCGACTACGGCCCCTTTGCCGACGCCGACGCTGAAAAACTGTCGCAGATGATCGCCCTGAACGTTATGGCGCTTACCTCGCTGACCCGCCTGTTCGCCCATGACATGGCCACCAGGAAGCAGGGCCGCATCCTGAATGTCGCCTCTATGGCCGCCTTCTTTCCCGGCCCCTACATGGCGGTCTACTACGCCACCAAGGCCTATGTGCTGCACCTGACCGAAGCCGTCGGCAGCGAGCTTTCGGGTACGGGGGTAACCCTGACCGCCCTCTGCCCCGGCCCGACCGACACGGGCTTCGAGCAGGCGGCAGACACCGGCGGCAACCGGCTTTTCGACGAGCGCAAACTCTCCTCCGCCGCCCAAGTGGCCCGATGCGGCTACAAAGCGATGCTCCGGGGCAGGGCCGTAGCCATCCCCGGGGCAAAGAACAACCTGCTGGCCCTCTCCGCCCGCTTTTTACCCCGGGCATGGACGGTCAGTCTGGTCCGCTCGCTGCAACGCGAACGCCCTTAGAGGGTCATCTCCTCGCGGTTGAACTCATCCGCAGTCGTGTCGTGGCGCTCGGCCTCGGCCGCCTCGATAGCATCGGCCTCCGCTTTGGTCTTGTGCACCGTCCCGAACGGATGCTCCACGGGCGCGTAGATCGAGTAGAGCTTCAGGGGTTCATCGCCGATGTTGGTCAGGTTGTGCCACATCCCAGCGGGCACCATAATGGCGTAGTCCCCCTCGGCGACCACTTCGAAGGCCAGGTTGTCTTTGCTTTCGCCCATCTGCACCCGGGCCACCCCTTCCTCGATGCGCAGGAACTGGTCGATATCCATGTGCTGCTCGAGGCCCACCTCGCCCCCCCGGGGGATCGACATCAGGGTAACCTGCAATTGTTTGCCCGTCCAAAGTACGGTCCGGAAATCGGCATTGGCCTTGGTGTAGTCGTCGATATCGAGCACGGCGGGCGACCCGCCGTAATCCTTGAGCACGACCGGCCCGTCGTCCGACACGCGCACGGGCCCGCGGCCATTGCCGGTGCATGAAACCAGCGCCAAAGTGCAGGCGCAAACGAGTAAAGTCAATTTTGTTTTCATTCTTTCCGGTTTTTTAGGGTATTCTTTCAAATTTAATACCCTCGTGTTAAACTACCGGAAAGCAAACGTTAAATATCGACCAGATACCGCTCGATCAACCGCGAAACGGCATACTCCCCCAACTCCGCAAGGGGCACGACCTTGTAGCGCGCCTCCATCGCCGGGGTAAAGCGCTCCACCCGGATGCGGTAAAAAACCGCACGTATCTCCCTGTGGGAGAGCAAATGGGGCGGCATGGCCCTGCTCCCGCACAGTGCGATCCCGCCCGCCCCATCCATCAGTTCCCCGAACTCCGCCTCCGAGGCCAACTCCGCGTAATCCAACGCCCTGCCGCCCTCGATGAGCGGAAACTCCCAAAGCCCCCGCCAAATATCCTTATCCACACGCTGTGAGAGCAAAACCCGCTCCCCGTCGCTTATTACCAGATAGTTGAACCACCGCGTCTTGACCGCTGCCTTCTGCTTTTTGACCGGCAACCGCTCCACCGCCCCCTGCCGCCGCGCCACGCACAGAGCGCCCAACACACACCCCCCGCAATCCGGATTTTTAGGCACGCACTGCAACGCCCCGAACTCCATCAACGCCTGGTTGGAAAGCCCCGGCCTCAAGGGATCGAGCAAGGCCTGCGCCTGCACGGCGAAGGCCCTTTTGCCTTGCGCCCCGTCCACGGGTAAATCGATCCCGAACACCCGCGCCAGCACCCGCTGCACATTCCCGTCGACCACCGCGCAGGGCAAACCGAAGGCGATCGACGCCACCGCCGAGGCCGTGTAATCCCCCACGCCGGGCAGGGCGCGTAAAGCGCCGTAATCCGCCGGAAACCTCCCGCTGTACCGCTCCGCCACCACCTTCGCAGCAGCGTGCAGGTTGCGCGCCCGGCTGTAATAGCCCAACCCCTGCCAGAGTTTGAGCACCTCGTCCAGCTCCGCCGTCGCCAACTCCGCCACGGTCGGGAAGCGCTCCATAAAACGATGGTAATACCCCATCCCCTGCGCCACCCGCGTCTGCTGGAGGATGACCTCCGAGAGCCACACGCAGTAGGGGTCGGATGTCTCCCGCCACGGCAAATCGCGGCGGTTGGCCTGGTACCAACCTGCCAGCCTGCCGGTTATCTCCTTCAATAAATCATCCATCGATAACAAAGATACGAAGAAAAAACTACCTTTGGCGCCGCAAACACTATCGCATGAAAACCCTTGCCACCATCTCCCTGCTAGTCTGCTCCAACCTCTTTATGACCCTGGCCTGGTACGGCCACCTGAAGCTCTCGCAAATGGGCCTGACCGCCAAATGGAGCCTCTTCGCGGTCGTGTTGCTGAGTTGGGGCATCGCCTTTTTCGAATATTGCTTCCAGGTCCCGGCCAATAGGATCGGCTTCGACGGCAACGGGGGACCTTTGAACCTGTGGCAGCTCAAGGTGATCCAGGAGGTAATCACGCTGGTGGTCTTTACCCTTTTCGTTACCCTGGCCTTCCGCAACGAGACTTTCAGGTGGAACCACCTGGTCGGATTTTGTCTGCTCGTGCTTGCGGTCTGGTTCATCTTTAAAAAATAGTGAATTCCGCTCCGGGCGGGCACCAATCGCCTCTGATTTATCTACTTTTACGGTAAATCAGATCCCCCTATGATACGCAAATTCGAAACCCCCGATACACAAGAAGTCATCCGGATCTGGGTAAAGGCCTCCATCCTTTCCCACCACTTCGTAGGTGCCGAGTACTGGCAGGGCAAAGCGGACGACATGATCAAGGTCTACCTTCCCCGGGCGGAGACTTACGTCTGGCAGGACAATACCTCGAGCCGCATTTTAGGCTTTATCTCCCTGGTTAACAACCACATCGCCGCTTTGTTCGTCGAGCCGAGCATGCAGCGCCGCGGCATCGGCCGGGAGTTGCTCGGCTACGCCAAGTCCCTTTACCGCAGCATCAACCTGAACGTCTACAAGGAGAACGCCTCGTCGGTGGAGTTCTACAAACGGCAGGGTTTTTCTCCGGTCAGCGAGCAGTTGGAGCCCCAGACGGGCCATCCGGAGATCCTGATGACCTACACCCGGCAATAAACTGGCACTCATTTTGAAAGGTATTTACTCCAAAGACCTTTAAAAATCATTTTGCCATGAAAAACCTGAAACAGGAACTCCTCAACGCCGGCCTGAGCGACAAACAGGCCCTCGACGCCATCCAGATCTTCCGCGACTACCTCGTCGCCAACTCCTACGATCCCGACCTGGTGGAAGAGATCAAGATCAAAGCCAAGGTCCAATACAACAAGCTCTCCGACAAGGCCGACGCGATCGCCGGCAAGATCGACGACAAGACCGACGAGTGGATCTCCAAGGCGCGCCACCAGGCCAAGAAGGCGGCCGACAAGGTCTCCGAGTACCTCGACGACGAAAAATAGCCGCCATGAGAGCCGACAGCAAAGCCCTCGCCCACAAGCTGGCCGAGTGCGTCCACGCGTGCAACGACTGCCACGACGCGTGCCTTGACGAGCAACACATTATGATGATGAAAGGCTGCATCCGCCTCGATGTGGAGTGCGCCCAGATCTGCCTGACCGCCCTTTCGCTGGTCCACCGGGGAGCGCACTTCGCCAAAGAGATCCTTGACCTGTGTGCCAAAGCCTGCGAGGCCTGCGCCGCCGAGTGCGGCAAGCACCCCTACGACCACTGCAAGGAGTGCGCCCAGGTCTGCACCGAGTGCGCCAAAGCGTGCCGCGAATTCCAGGCCGCCTGATCCGCACGGCCTTCCGGGCCATCCCGGCCCACATATAACCCCGGGCCTCCCCCGGGCTACCCCTCCACAGGCAGCTGCGTATCCATGCGGTACGCCGTTGCCACAAAGGTGGCGATCAGTTCCCCGTCCTGGTCCCTGATCGGCACATCGAACGTCCCGGTGGTTTTGCCGACCCTTATCGCCTTCGCTTCGGCGAAGAGCGTCCCGGCGCTGATCCCCTTGTGGTAATAGATGCTGGTCTGGAGTGAGACCGCCGCACGTCCGCAGGCATTGACCGCCGCCGCGAACGCCAGGTCCCCCAGCGTGAAGATCGCGCCCCCCTGCACCGAATTCCCGGCGTTGAGGTGGCACTCTTTGATCTCCATCCGGGCCAGGGCATACCCCTCGCTCACCTCCAGAAGCTCCACCCCGGAGAGGGCGGCATACCGGTCGTTCTTAAAAAATTCTTTCAGCGTCATCGCATTGGATTTATGCCGCAAAGATAACGATTTTCGTATCTTTGCCTGATGCAAGTCAACCCCTTATTAGCCCTGGCCCACGACTTCCTGGAAAACACCGGGGAGAACGTCTTTTTAACGGGCCGCGCGGGCACGGGCAAGACCACCTTTTTAAAAAACCTGCGCTCCATCACCCACAAACGGATGATCGTGGTCGCCCCGACGGGCGTGGCGGCGATCAACGCGGGCGGGGTAACCATGCACTCCTTCTTCCAACTCCCCTTCGGGGTCTGGCTTCCCGGCATCAAACGGGCCCAAAGCGAGGTCCGCCGCTTCAACCGGACCAAGATCGCCATCATCAGGAGCCTCGATCTGCTGGTGATCGACGAGATCAGCATGGTCAGGGCCGACCTGCTGGACAGCGTGGACGAGGTCCTGCGCCGCTACCGCGACCCCCACAAGCCCTTCGGCGGGGTTCAACTGCTCATGATCGGCGATATGCAGCAGCTCTCCCCCGTCGTGCGCGAGGACGAGTGGGCCATCCTGCGGAGCCACTACCCTTCGCCCTACTTCTTCGACAGCATGGCCCTGAGAGCCACCCCCTACGCCTGCATCGAGCTGCGGCACATCTACCGCCAGAGCGACGCCGGCTTTATCGAAATGCTCTCCCAGGTGCGGGACGGCCGTGTCGCGCCCCAAACCCTGGAGGCGCTCAACGCCCGCTACCGCCCCGGCTTCGAGCCGCCCCAAAGCGAGGGCTACATCACCCTGTGCTCCCACAACCACACGGCCCGTCAGATCAACGACCGCAAGCTCGAACAACTCCCCGAGAGGGAGTACATCTTCCACGCCGAGGTGGACGGCAACTTCCCCGAGTACGCCTACCCGGTCGAGAGCGAGTTGCGGTTGAAGCTCGACGCCCAGGTCATGTTCTGCAAGAACGACCTGCAAGCCGAGCGCCGCTACGTGAACGGCACGATCGGCACCGTGACCGCCATCGGCGACGACTACATCGAGGTCCAACCGGCTAACGGCGGCGACCCGATCGAGGTCGACCCGGCCCAATGGGAGAGCGCGAAATACAGCGTCGACGAGAGCACAGGCGAGATACAGGAGGTCATCGACGGGGTCTACACCCAATACCCCCTGCGCACCGCCTGGGCCATTACCATCCACAAAAGCCAGGGCCTGACCTTCGACCGCGCCATCATCGACGCGGCCGCCTCCTTCAGCCACGGCCAGGTCTACGTCGCTTTGAGCCGTTGCCGCACCCTGGAGGGCCTGGTCCTGCGCACCCCCCTCTCCCAAAGCGCGATCTTCAGCGACAGCACGGTCGACGCCTTCTCGCGCCGCGCCGAAGAGCTCCAACCCACCGAGAACCAGCTCGACGCCCATAAGCAACACTACTACCAAACCCTTTTGGAGGAGCTTTTCGACTTCAAAGCCCTCTCACGCGAACACGC
Organism: Rikenellaceae bacterium; assembly: GCA_031551275.1. Lineage (GTDB taxonomy): Bacteria > Bacteroidota > Bacteroidia > Bacteroidales > Rikenellaceae > JAVBMJ01. The sequence goes on along the minus strand of JAVBNX010000004.1, from coordinate 54,018 downwards.
CGCCGCCGGCCGCCACGTCGAGGAGCACCTCTGGCGCCTCTACCCCAAGTTGGCCGAGCGCTGGAAAGCCGACTCCAAAACCCTCCACGACGAGATCCTGGTGATCGGCACCCGTTTCCGGGGACAGATCGCCCGCATGATGGGCGAAAATTACGCCGCTGACCCCGTCCTGAAGGAGCGCGTGACCAAGGGCTGCACCTATTTCCTGGAAAAATGTACCGCGTTGGTGCCCTTGCTCGCTGAGACCGCCAAGGCCTCGGTCGACAACAAAGAGGTCAAAAAGGCCCTCAAGGAGCGCCTGGAGCGCACCGCCCGCGAGTTGCGGATCAAACTTTCGGCTCTGACGGCTTGCGGCGACGGGTTCTCGGTCCCGGTCTATTTAAAAGCGAAGGGCGAGGCGATCGCGGGGGTCGAGACCGGGGCGGGCGACCTGCTCAAAACCAAAACGGCAAAAGAGGGCAAGGGCAAAAAAACGGGGAAAAGCGCCCCGGAGAAACCCGGCCCCAATGGATCCGCCCCCGATGGATCCGCCCCGCCGGACCTGGCCGCCGATATCCTCAACCCGGCCCTGTTCGATATCCTGCGCAACTGGCGCAACACCCTGGCCACCGAGAAGGGAGTGCCCGCCTATGTGGTCGCCACGCAGAAGGTCCTGATCGGGATATCTAACCTATTGCCTGTCACGACCGGAGAACTGACCTCGATCAAGGGGATCGGCAAGGTGTTCGCAGAGAGTTATGGCGATCAGGCTTTGCGGATCGTCCGGGATTTTATGAGCGGGAAGGAGGGGTAGATTCCTTTGGGTGCGGTCGCACCTTTCTTGTGCAGGCGGTCGCCCTTGTTGTACCAGTAAGCGGTCGCCCCTCGCTGCTCGCGAGGACGCGGGGTACCATTTGGGCCTGACGGCCCGCGCTTTTCCTTATCCCGACCCGGCCAACCCACCCCGCCTTGGCTCCGCCTTTAAACGTATTTCAGGAATTAGCCCGAAGCCTGCACGGGAAATTTGCGGTCGCGTAGCGGTCGCTTCGCTTCCTTTCCGCTTCCGCTTTTCCCTTGCAGTCCGATCCGATTACCCCTCCCTCCATCTCCCTCCCCTAACCGTAGGGGAGGGAGGGCATAAGGTGCTGCCGCTCCCGCGCTGGTAACACCTTGCAGTCAGGAAACAATAAGGGACGGTTGGGCCGTGCAAAATATTTTTATATATTTGTATTGCCGTTGTGAAACGGCGATATGAGTAGGTCCATATTTTTGTTCTCAAGAATCGGGAAATTCAAGCGACACAAAAATGATGGACAGCTCGCACTATGCGTGTGGGTTGTTCTTTCATTGTGTCGCGCGGCCCTTCCCGAGCCCTTGGGAGCAATGATTGGCAGCCCCACGCTCTTTTTATGGCGTGGGTATTACTAACCCAAAAAACCAATGCCATGAATGCCCAGATCACAACCCGGGAACTCCGGGAGTACAAATCCCTGCAAAGGAGACACAACCTCGAATCTTTGCTTTGCATTGCCTCGCTTGTGCAGCAAAAACGCCTGGAGGTCGGATTGACCCCGGCACAACTCGCAAAACGGGCCGGACTTTCCCACCGCCTGATCGGCCTTGTCGAGCATCCTAAAAAGCGCACCGATTACAAGATCACTGACCTCTACCAAATCGCCACAACCTTGGAGTGCCCCCTGGCCGACCTGCTCCTGAACCAGCCCGCCGCCGACCCACGCATGGACGAACTGCAAGCCAAAGTGATCGCCGAGCGCCGCCGCAGACAAGCCCCCAGAGGCACTCAGCCTACAACCTCAATAATGCCCTGGGAGACGTACCACAGGTAGCCGGTCGCCTGGTAGCCCATTTCGGTCAGCAGGCCGAGGTATTCGCGCATTTGTTTTTTGTATTCGGGGCGGGCGGCGCCGAATTTGTAGTCGACCGCGACGGCCGCTCTCCCCCGGATCATTACCCGGTCGGGGCGGCGTGTGCCCTGCGTGCCGGGCAGTAGGATGGAGCCTTCGTTGAGCACGCGCTCCCAGCTTTGGTCGAACCACCCGGCGACCACCGGATCGGCCATCGCCTTGTCCAACGCGACCTCCAACGCCTGTTGCTCGACGATGGAGAGCTCCCCGTCGGCAGACAGCAGCGCGATGCGGCGGCGTATGTCGCCCGGCGTCGCGGCCTGCTCGAACGCCTTGTGCAGCATCACGCCCAGGTCGCGGGGAGTCAACGGCGCGTCCTGCTCGACGTACCGGCTGGCCGGCAGGCTCAACCGCAGGTCGGGCAACTCGCTGCGCGTGGTAAACTCGATCCGGAACGCCTCCGGAGCGTCTTCCCTCTCCGGCACGGCTTTCACTGTACCCTCAACTCCCTTGCTGCCGGAATCTTTCCCTGCGCTCCGGCCGCTCATCGGCCCCGGCACAGGCTCCCCGAACATAATGACCCGATCCTGCAACTTCCCGTGCATCCGCTCCGGGCCGGGACCCTTTCTAACTTGCTGGTTCTCTGAATCCGCCGCCTGCGAGGAATCCGCGAGTGCTTCCCCGGGGGCCTCCCGCACCGAGACCTCGCCCCCGGCGATCGACAACGCCCCGAAGAGCAGCTCCGAGACCCTGCCCGACTCCACCTTGTCGCCCTCCTTGCCCTCCCATTTGGGGAACATGAGGTGCAACTCGTCCTTGGCGCGCGTCAGCGCAACGTACAGTAAATTAAGGTTATCGACGTGAGAGAACACCGTCTCGCGGAAGTAATCCTCCGCCAGCGCGCTCTGCGACATCTCCTCGGTAAAGTCGATGGGCAGGGGCGGTAGCTTGTCGAAGGGGGGCTCGCTGCTGTGCGCCCAGACCACCGACGAGGGCTTGGGCCCCAGCCGCCAGTTGCACCTCGGGACGATTACCGCCGGGTACTCCAACCCCTTGGCCTTGTGGATGGTCTGGATGGTGATCGCCCCCGGCCCGGACGGAATGTATAACGAACGGTTCCTACCTTTCTCCTCCCACCACTCGATAAAACGCCCCAGATCGCCCGGATCACTGGCCGAAAAGCCCGCGATCTGGCCATGGAGCGCCTGTATATAAGCCGTTTCCTCCGGCTTCTCGCCCAATTTGAAGCGCGAGGCGACCTTCTCGAACGCCTCCAACGGCAGCATCGAACCCACGCCCTCGAAGAAAACCCGGTCCTGCGCGCCGAGCGGCTCATCCACAGGCACTCCCCTGCGCCGGTTGACCACTGCCAGGCTCACCCCGTCACCCGGGTCGCAGGCCAACCTGAAGGCGGCGATCACGGCCTGGACGGCGTCGGAGCGCCCGATGGTCAACGCCTCGGCGGTTACCACGTTGTAGCTGTACGGCGATTCGGGGTGGCGCGCCTTGTAGTCCAGCAGGGCGGCGGCGATCTCGTCGGCGTGGGGCTTGGTGCGGACCAGAACGGCGATGTCGCCCGGCCGGTAGCCGCGCTCCTGAAGCTCCTCGATCCGGGTAATGACCGGGTCTTTCTCCTCCGGATTTTTGAACCGGTCGAGAAAAGTCACTGTTATAAATCCACCGGTACCTTGCATAGCGGGGTACTGTGCATGACCACTATATGCCTCTTCGACCATGCCCCCCAATTCCCGGCGGCACTCGTCCGAAATATCGCGCCTGAGGGCCGCCTCGGCCAGCCTTTGGTCCATCTCGGCGCTGTCCCGCTTTCTGACCCATTCGAACAGGCAGTTATTAAAAGTAACTATGTTGCTTCGCGTCCGGTAATTCGTATCGAGGTCCTCAAAACGTACATTGAACTCTTTTTCAGCGTCTTGCGCGAAGATTCGCCAGTCGCCGCCCCGCCACCGGTAGATCGACTGCTTGACGTCGCCCACGATCAGCGCTCCCTGCCCGTCGGTCTGCGACAACGCGTTATGTATCAACGGGATAAAATTCTCCCATTGGCTGCGCGAGGTGTCCTGGAACTCGTCGATCATGTACCTCGACCAGCTGTTGCCTGCCTTTTCGAAGATGAACGGCGTGTCGTTTCCCGCGATCAAACCCTTCAGCAGATCGCGCGTACGGGATATGTGCATCACGCCCTGCTCGGAAGAGATATCGGCCACGCTCGCCGATAAGTCGCTCAACAGCGCGAAGTTACGGTAGTTGCCCTTCAGGATCGAGAGCGTGGTGGCGAACCTGCGCTCATCGGGGTCGCAGATCTTCTCCAGCAGGGGGCGCAACAACGGAATAAGCGGCTTGATGTCAGCCTCTTTCTCCTTCGAGGCCCAGCTTTCGTCCGAGTCGAGGGCGTTTTTGGCGGACTGCTTGATCTCCGGGTAGTTGCCCGTGCGGGCCTTGCGGAAAACGCTGGCGAAAGAGTTTTTCCCGCCCTTGAAATCGGCGGCCGTAAGCCCTGCTTCCGATATGATCTTCAGCGCTTTGTTGGCTGCAGCGGCCACCTCTTTCTTCGTCTTGCCGGCCCACTCCGTGGCCGGGTTCATTACCGCGAGAAGCTCCTCCTTGGTAATAGCGGCGGCGGATTGCATGGCGATCCCCTCGGAAAAGATCTCCTTGCCCAACTCGATCAACTGCTTGCGCACGCCCCAGGGGCGGTTCTGCTCGATCTTTTCGCCCAGGTAGCCCGCCATCCACTCGCGTAGGGCAGCGTCCGCGGAGATCGACTCGATCATCTGGTCCACGGCGCGCGCCAGCAGCGTATCTCCCCCGAGCTCAAGGCTGTAATCCAAATCGAGGTTCAGCTCGCGGATAAAGCTCCGGATGATGCGCTGGAAAAAACTGTCGATCGTGTAGACCCCCAAATGGCTGTAATCGTGCAGGATAAGGCTCATGGCGCGGGCGGCGCGGGCCTGCACCTGTTCGGGGCTGAGGCTCAACTCCTTGACCAGTTTGGGCAGGTAGTCGCCCCGGCTTTTGGCAAGTTGGTCTATGTTCTTGAGCACACGCTCTTTGAGCTCCTCGGTGGCTTTGTTGGTAAAGGTAACGGCCAAAATGTGGCGGTACTCCTCGGGCGCGTCGACGACCGCCTTGACGTACTCATAGACCAAACGGTAGGTCTTGCCCGACCCCGCCGAAGCCCTTAACACCGACAGATTTCCCATCCGGTAAAATTAGAACAAAAGGGCGGAATCTCAAAAAAAATCCCTACCTTGTATCGGGAATGACCCCCGAAGAGTGATTTATACTGCAAAAAACCAATTTGTTATGCGCAAAACCGCATGGGCTGCCCTTTGGGCGGCGATACTGACCCTCACGTTGAATGCAGCTAACGCCCAGCAACTTATCCGGGGCGAGAAGATATCCGATTTCCACTCGCTCAACGTATCGGGCAAGGTGACCGTCGAGTTGGTCAAAGCGGCGGAGAACGCCGTGACCATCGAGCTCTCCGGGACCGACCCCACGCGTTTGGAGTGGGGCGTGCAATCGGGCGTATTGAACCTTAAACTGCGGCCCACCCCCGGCGGGCAGGGCAGCGCGAAGGTAAAACTCGCCTACCGCGACCTGGATGCGATCAAGGCGAACGGCGGCGATTTGATGTTCGTCGACACCCTCTCGGCCCGGATGCTGACCATCGACCTCTCGGGCGGGGCCAAGTTCTCGGCGACCATCGACGCGGTCGACCTGGAGATGAAGGTGGCGGGCAACTCGGTCGCCGAATTGAAAGGCAAATGCAAATACCTGAGCCTCTCGGGCTCGATGAAGAGCAAGATCAACGCGGCGGGCATGGAGGCCATGAGCGCCGACGTACAATCCTACACCACGGCCGAGGTCTACGTGAGGGCCACCGAGCGGCTGATCGCGGCTACCAACACCGGCTCGTCGCTCTTCTACACGGGGTCTCCCGCGATCGTGCGCAAGACGACCTCCCTGGGCGGGGATATTAATTCTTACTGATATGCCGTATTTCCTGCGGTGTGTGGCCCAAAGCCTCCATCGGAGGTATGGCGAGGAGGTCTCCTCGCTCAAGATTCTTTTTCCCAACCGGCGCACGCAGGTCTTCTTCGACCGGGAACTTTCAAGGCTCGCAGAGAGGCCCCTGTGGCAGCCCGAGTACCTCAACCTGGAGGGGATATTCCAGAAGGCGGCGGGGCTGGACGCGCTCCAGACGCCCAGGCTGGTGGGGGAGCTTTACAAGGTCTACTCGCGGTTCCATGAGCAGAGTTTCGACGCCTTTTACTTCTGGGGCGAGCTGCTGATCCGGGATTTCGACGCGGTGGACCACTACCTGGCCTCTGCCGATATGCTCTTCTCCAACCTCTCCGGGCTCAAGGAGTTGGAGGCTGATTGGAGCTTTCTGACCCCGGAGCAGTTGGCCGTGATCAGCCGGTTCTGGCAGAGCATCGGCATGGAGGGGGAGTTCTCGCCCGAGAAGCGGCGCTTCGTGGAGCTTTGGAAGACGCTCGGGCCCATCTACCACGCTTTGAGGGAGAACCTGCTGAAAATGAACGCGGGCTACGGGGGGATGATCGCGCGCAGGGCCGTCGAGCGGATCGAGGCGGGCGAGGTGGAGCCTATGCAGGGCCCGGTCATCATCGTGGGGTTCAACGCCTTGACCGAGTGCGAGCGCAGGCTGTTCAGGCATTTGAAAAACGCCTCGGGGGCGGAGTTCTTCTGGGACGCGGACAGTTACTACCTCGACGATCCGGTGCAGGAGGCCGGGCGGTTTTTGAGGGAGGATATATCGGATTTTCCCCCGGCGGAAATTTTCCCGGAGTTGGCGGACCGGATCGCCGCGCGGAAAGAGGCGGTGGTCGTCCCCTGCCCTTCGGACAGTTTGCAGAGCAAGTACGTGGGGCACTTTTTAGAGGAGGTGCGCGAAAAACAGGGCGAGGTGGGGGCGGAGACGGCCATCGTGCTGTTGGACGAGGGGTTGCTGCTGCCGGTTTTGTATTCGCTGCCCGGGTGGGTGGACCACCTCAACGTGACGATGGGGTATCCCCTACGGCAGACGCTGGCTTACTCGCTGATCGAAAGGCTGTTGAGCCTGCACGGGCGGGGACGTCACAAGGCCGGGGCCGAAGCGTTCCACCGGGCGGACGTGATCGGGGTGTTGGGGCATCCGCTGCTCAAAAAGATGGTCCCCGCGGGGTTGGCCGAGGAGGTGCGCAAGCGCGAACGGCTCTACATCGAGGCGGAGTGGTTGGGGCGGGATGAGTTGACCCGGGCGCTGTTCCGCTCGCCCGAGGGGTGGCAGGGGTTGTCCGGGTGGCTGCTGGATATTTTGGGGCGGTGCGTCCAAGGCGAGGTGCCCAAGCGGGAGAAGGAGCTGGTGTGGGCGGTGTCGGACCTGCTGACCGCGACGGGCAATGTGCTCGCGCAGTGCGGGATCGAGATGACCGGAAAGATCTACACCGCCTTGATACGGCGGGCGTTGAGGGCGGGGCGCGTGCCCTTTACGGGCGAGCCTTTGAGCGGGTTGCAGGTAATGGGGATCCTCGAGACGCGGAATTTGGATTTCGACAATGTTTTGATGCTCGGGCTTTCGGACGATGTGTTCCCCTCGGGGAGTTCGCAGCCCTCGTTCATCCCCTACAATTTGCGTTTGGCTTACGGGCTTCCGGTCGTCGAGCACAACGAAGGGGTCTCGGCCTACTACTTTTACCGGATGTTGCAGGGGGCGCAAAAGGTTCACATGTGCTACTGTTCGCAGCCGGACGAGGGGCGCACGGGCGAGCCCAGCCGGTTTATCCACCAATTGAAATACGAAGCCCCTTTCCCGGTAACGTGGCGCGAGGTAAAGCTCGAGGCGAGCCTCGAGGTGCCCCAGCCGTTGGTCATCGAAAAGACGGGGCGGGTAAAAGAGGCGCTGGACAGGATGTTGGCCGGGGAGATGACCCTCTCCCCCACCGCGTTGGCCAAGTACCTGGCCTGCCCGATGATGTTCTACCTCGGGACAGTGGCGAAAATACGGCCCCGGGAGGAGGTTACCGAGGAGGTCGACCCCTCGCTTTTGGGCTCGATCCTGCACTACGCGATGAAGGAGCTGTACGCGCCTCTGGTGGGCGTTGACAGGCCCTCGGCGGCGATCCGGGCGCTGATCGGAAGCGAACAGGTGGAACAGGCCATCGACCAAGCGTTGCGCAAGGAGTACTTCGAGAACAAGCCCGTGGCGGTCGAGGAGTACGGCGGCAACGTGGTCATGATACGCGATGTGGTGGGCAAGTACATCAACCTCTGTTTGTTGCCCTACGATGCCGACCGGGGGGATTTTACCATTACCGGACTGGAGCAGGAAGTAAAGGCGGAGTTTGAGTTCGCGGACGGCAAATCGCTGGTGTTCAAGGGGATTTGCGATCGCGTAGAAGTGGGCGGCGACGGGATGATGCGGGTGGTGGATTACAAGACCGGGGCGGTGCACAATGAATTCAAAGACATCGACTCGCTGTTCGACTCGGGGGATGTGTTCCTCGGGGCGGTAACCCAGATCCTGACCTACTGCATGATGCTGGGCGGCAGGGAGAAGGGCATAGCCCCGGCGCTCTACTACATCCGCCAACTCAACGGGCAGGACTACTCGCCGCTTTTGAAAGACAAGGGGGCCAAACGCGAGGTGGAGGATTACGGGGAGTATGCGGAGCGGTTCGAGGGGCGGCTAAAAGAGGCGCTGGCGGGGTTGATGGAACTGTCCGTGCCTTTCAGGCAGTGCGAGCGGGTGGAGACGTGCAAAAATTGCGACTACAAGGTCCTTTGCGGGAGAAACTGATACAGTTATGAACGATTTTTTTACCAAGGAAGATTATGATTTCCAGGACATTTTGTCGCTGATCTCCTCCGAAGCCGAGGAGTCGATCAACCTGGAGTTCAAAGCGGCCGGGGCGCTGGCCAAAACCGACGAGAAGCGCAGGGAGATTACCAAAGACGTCGCCGCGATGGCCAACTCGGACGGGGGGATCATCGTGTACGGGATGAGCGAGATAGGCCACAAGGCCCACGAGGTTTCGTTCGTGGACGGCAACCAGTACACCAAGGAGTGGTTGGAGCAGGTAATCAACTCGGGCATCCAGCGCCACATCGAGGGGCTGAGGATCTATCCGGTCAGAAAGGACGGGGATATTGAAAAGACCGTCTACGTGGTCAAGATACCGTACAGCTACAACACGCCCCACATCAACAAAGACAAGCGCTACTACAAGCGCTTCAACTTCGAGGCGACCACCATGGAGGAGTACGAGGTCCGCCAGCTCTACGACCGCAAGGGGATGGCCAAGCTCGAAGTGGTGGCGTTCAAAGCGATAGAGGACCCCTCGGAGGGCGACGAGGAGCACATGGCATACCGGCTCGTGGTCCGGGTGGCCAATACCGGGATGGCGGTCGAGGAGCTCTACAAGGTCAATGTGGAGATCGGATACCAGTGGATCGGCGATTTGAAATTCGCCTGGTCGAAGCTCGACAGGCCCGAGGAGTACGACTTTACCCGCTCGGACCAGAGCGTGAGAATTTCCCACCTCGGGCGATTCCCTATCTTTCCCGGGGAGAAGGTCGACGCGTTCCGGATCAAGGTCATCCTGCCCCGCAAAGGGCTGGAAGAGGCCCTGGAGCAGATCCGACTCGGGGTAACCACGCTCTACGCCGGGGGGTCGGCCAAGATGAATCCCAAGCGGATGGGGCGGATCGTCGAGGCGGACACCAACGGGAACGGGTGTAAGAAGGGGTAAAGGTGGGGAGGCAGCGCGGGCGGCGCCGGAATTTAAGCGGGGCTACTTGCTTTCGCTTTCGTTTTTAAGCTCCTCCCATTTGGCTTTTACGCCGTGCTCGCCGTCGAAATAGTTTACGGTGGAGTCTTTGTTGAAGATCTCGCGGGACGGGACGATGAACAGTTTGTTCGAGTCGGGGTATTCGCAGACGTCGTGGCCCAGGAAGGTCCTTATATCGAGGTAGACGCACGGGTCGGAGGTGTGGTTGTAGAGCTGGTGCGCACCCTTTTCGCCCTTTTCAAAGAAGATCAGGTCGCCGCTTTCGACGGTTTGCAAACCCTCGGGCGTCCTTAACGTGGCCGATCCCGAGAGAATCATGAACAGCTCCTCGGCGTGGCGGTGGAAGTGGTAGGCGGCGCAAAATTGGCCGGAGTCGAGGCGGCGAAGGTCGAAGTTCAGGTTTTCGGGGACGATGCCATTGGCGATGCGCGAAACGTCGGAAAAGAGGCGGAAATCGTCGATCTTGCCGGGGTCTTCGCGGAAATTTCGCTCGGAGGATTTCAGGATTGAGGCCATGCGGTTCACTCTTTCTTGGTCGATAAAATGGTCCCGGGGTTGAATTTCGTGTTTTCAAAGAAGATATTCATGCCCTCGGCTACGGCATCGGCTTCTTCCACCCGGATGACCGTTACGTCTATGCCGTTTCTTTTGGGAGAGTACAAGAGCATACCCTCTTTTAAACCGTTCAGGCTTCCGGCATCCAGTTTATAGGTCGGGATCAATGAGTATCCAACGACTCGCTCGCTACCCCTTACCCTATGCGGGATACTCTTGACGCGCACGGATCGTATCGTGGTTTGGATGGGGTCGGCCAGGAAGTAATCGCGCCATGGGGCCGGGATCTGCCCGGCGACATTCAGGTTTCTGAAATCCATTACCGTATCCTTGTTGGCCAGCAGATTATCGGTCGCTGCCCTTTGCTCGCAGGAGTTGTACAGATTGGCCAGGGCGATGAAATTCGAACTCCGGTAGAATAGCTCGTCGCGCTCTCCGACCCGGGACTCCGACACCAGAAACCGGACGCCGGACACCTCTACGATCCGGTATTTCGTTTGGATCCTGGTCGAATCGCTTGCATAATAGGCTACCGTATCTATCCTGGTGGTATTCCCTATTTCGTGTGACTCCCAGTCCTCTTTGAAGATCATGGTTTGGGGCGTGAAAGTTACCTCGGCTCCATCCAACCGGTAGGTTCCCGTGACCTCCTTGATGAAAAAGCCCCCCTGGCACGCACGCGAATAAAAATGATTCAGGAAAGTATAATCCGGGCGCAAATAGATTTCGATCCCGATATTAAAGCCCTTGATCTGGAATTTTTCCTTGGGTCCGGAAACAGCCACTTCCGGCTTATTGCGGGGAGCGGTATGGCACCCCATAAGCAAGAGAAGCGACGTAAGGATACAGGCGAAAAGTTTCATACAGACCATTTCTTCCACAAAGATAGCAGCAAGAACGAACAAACGTACCTGCCCGTGCATTTTTCCGATCGGCGGGGGCAAGGGTGGCGGGGCGGGACAAGAGCGGTCCGGGATGGGCTACCAGCAAGGAGCGGTCCGGGACGCGCTGTGCGGAGAGTGCGGCAGGTTTTGACGATCGCACTGTCTTTCAAACCGGAGCGTACTTTTGTACGTGAGGATTTGGAAGCAGGGGGATCGTTAAAAGATGCCGTGCTATACGCGCAGCTACAAACCAGAGGGGAAGCAGGGCCTTCACCGGAAAGGCCCGGTGGTCTGAGCCGGTTACAGGGCGGAAAGCTCCTCCACAATGGCGGCGGCGGCCTTGCGGCCGGCACCCATGGCCAGGATGACGGTCGCGGCTCCGGTGACGGCGTCGCCGCCCGCGTAGATCGACTTGCGGGTCGTGCGGCCATCCTCGTCGGCGACCAGGCAGCCCCACTTGTTCATCTCCAAGCCTTCGGTCTTGCTGGCGATCAAGGGGTTGGGCGAGGTGCCCAGGGCCATGACCACAACGTCGCAGGCTATGTCGAACTCGGAGCCGGGGAGCTCCACGGGGGAGCGGCGGCCCGAGGCGTCGGGTTCGCCCAGCTCCATGCGGATGCATTTGATGCCGCGCACCCAGCCTTTCTCGTCGCCGAGGATCTCCACGGGGTTGGTCAGCATCTGGAATTCGATGCCCTCCTCGCGGGCGTGGTGGACCTCCTCAACTCGGGCGGGAAGCTCGGCTTCGCTGCGGCGGTAGACGATGACCGACTCAGCGCCCAGGCGTTTGGCGGTGCGCACGGCGTCCATCGCCACGTTGCCGCCGCCCACCACGACCACCTTGCGGCCCACGTAGACCGGGGTGTCGTAGGCCTGGTCGTAGGCCTTCATCAGGTTGGTGCGGGTCAGAAATTCGTTGGCGGAGACCACGCCGTTCAGGTTTTCGCCCTCGATGCGCATGAACTTGGGCAGGCCGGCGCCCGAGGCGATAAAGACGGCTTGGTAGCCCTCGTCGAAGAGCTCCTCCACGCTCATCGTGCGGCCTACGATCACGTCGGTCTCGAACTCGACGCCCAGGCGTTTGATGTTCTCCACCTCGCGGGCCACGACACGGTCCTTGGGCAGGCGGAATTCGGGGATGCCGTACTCCAGGACGCCGCCCAAACGGTGCAGGGCCTCGAAGACGCGCACCGTGAAGCCCGCTTTGGCCAGGTCGGCGGCGCAGGCCAGGCCCGCGGGGCCGCTACCGATGATCGCCACGCGCTTATGGTTGGCGGGGGCTTTTTCGGGGGTCGGCGGGTTGTCCAGGGCGTAGTCGCCCACGAAGCGTTCGAGCTTGCCGATCGAGACGGGGTCGCCCTTGACGCCCAGGATGCACGAGCCTTCGCACTGGCTCTCCTGGGGGCAGACCCGGCCGCAGACCGAGGGCAGGGAGTTGTCCTTGAGGATGGTCGCGGCGGCGGCGGGGTAATCCCCGGCGGCCACGGCGGCGATAAAGTCGGGGATCGCCACCGAGACGGGGCACGACTCGACGCAGCGCGGTTTCTTGCATTTGATGCACCGGGCGGCTTCCTCCTGCGCCTCGGCGGCGTTGTAGCCGTAGCAGACCTCTTCGAAATTGGTCGCCCTTTGGATGGGGTCCTGTTCCCTGACGGGGACGCGTTCTTTACGTATTGCCATCTGTCTTACTCTCCTAATCCGATCTTGCAGTTGTGGTTGGCCCTCTCCTCGGCCGTGCGGTACATGCCCTGGCGGCGCATGGCCTCGTCGAAGTCGACGCTGTGGCCGTCGAATTCGGGGCCGTCGACGCAGGCGAATTTCGTCTTGCCGCCTACCGTCACGCGGCAGGCCCCGCACATGCCCGTGCCGTCGACCATGAGCGTATTGAGGCTAACTATCGTTTTGATGCCCAGTTTTTTGGTGGTCATGGCGGCGAATTTCATCATGACCATCGGGCCGATGGCGATTACCTCGTCGTAGTGTTTGCCCTTCGCGACCAGATCCTCCAGCAGGGCGGTTACCAGGCCGTGGAAACCCATGCTGCCGTCGTCGGTGGCGATGTGGAGCTCGCTGGCTGCGGCTTTAAGTTCGGGGAGCATGATAAGCAGATCCTTGCTCTTGGCCCCGACGATCACTTCGACCTCCACGCCGTGGGCGTGCAGCCACTTGACCTGGGGGTAGACCGGGGCGGCGCCCAGGCCCCCGGCGATAAAGAGTATCTTTTTTTTGCGGAGTTGCTCCAGAGGCTCGTGGATGAATTCCGAGGGTTGGCCCAACGGTCCGGCGAAGCTCAGCAGCGAGTCGCCCTCGTTCAAGGCGCAAATCTTGCGGGTCGAGGCCCCGATGGCCTGCGTGACGATGGTTACGGTTCCTGCTTCGGCGTCGTAGTCCGAGATGGTCAGGGGGATGCGCTCGCTCCTGGCGTCGCTCCTCACGATCACGAATTGGCCCGGCTCGGCCGATCGGGCCACCCGGGGGGCCTCCACCTTCATCAGGCAGATCGAGGCGGCCAGGCAGCGTTTTTCTACAATTTTGAACATCTTATCGTTGGTTACTCCATGTTTGCACTCAGACGGACCTCGCGCATGGGGCGCGCCGGGTCGTTGAAGATCAACACCACCGAGGCCGTGTTGCCGCCGGGGGGAAGGCCTTTGGTGTTCCACTCGACGTAGAATTCGGCCGACTTGCCGGGGGCGATGGTCCTGCTTTTCGGGGCGGTGCACTTCACGCCTTCGCCCGGCTGGACGGCGCGCAGGGTCAATGGCTCCTTGCCCTTGTTGCTGACCGTGAAGCTGGTCCTCAACGTCGCGCCCATCGAGGCCCGCCCGAAGGCGTGGAACTGGTTGCTCAAATTCGCGCTCGGGGCGTCGGCGGAGGGTTCGCGGACGGCGGGGAAATCGTCGGTGCCGATGCCCTGGGCGTAGATCGTTTTCTTAGCCTTTGCGCCGTTGAGCAAGACCGGGATCTCCTGTTTGACCATGCCCCAGAGGATTTGCGAGGTCAGATCGCAGGTTATGGTCGCCTCGCCCCGCTCGCTGGGTTTGAGCGCGACCGGGGGGGTGGCCTTGAAGGGGGCGGAGGGCCTAAACTCCAGGCGGACGGTTTGCTGCGAATCGTTGATGTAAGCCAGGCTCATCGACTTGGCCGTGCCCTGGCCCACGTAGCGGAACAGGCACTCGGTCGAGGCGAAGCGCACGCCATTGCCCATATCGACGGGGAACTCCTCGGCGACGGTAAGCGGGCGCGGGGAGACCACGCCCTCGACGTAGATCGTGTTGTAGTTGCGGCCGGAGTTGCTGACGATGTTGATCTCCTTCGAAAAGCGGCCCGGGCGGAAGGCGGGGTCGAACGTGATGGTGATCTTACCCCTCGCGCCGGGGAGCACGGGGGCCTTGGAGAAGGTCGGGGTGGTGCATCCGCACGCCACGGTCACGTTCTCGATCACAAAGGGGATGTCGCCCGTGTTGACGAACTCGAATGCGTGGGTCACACGGCCGTCCTGCTCGCGGATCTGGCCGAAGTCCCACCTCGGTTGGGCGAAGGACATGGTCGACTGGGCGGCGGCGTGGTGCAGCGCCAGGGCGACGAAAAGGGCTATGAGAAGGGTGCGTTTCATACAATCAGGCCTTTACTGCGGAACATTTGCATATCGTCGGCGGCCTTCGAGCCTACCGTGGTAAGCATATCGCCCACGATCGAGGCGCTCACACCCGCGTCGATCAGCTCGCCGAGGTAGTCATAGGCGGCTACGCGGCCGCCCGCCATGCGCAGGTCGGCCTCGGGGTTGATGATGCGGAACAGGGCGAAGGTCCTCAGGATTTCGTCTTGGGTGAGGGGTCGGGCGGCCTCCAAGGGCGTGCCTTTGATGGGGTTGAGGATATTCAGCGGGACGGAGCGCACACCCAGATCGCGCAAGGTAACGGCCAGTTCGATCCTCTGGTCCATCGATTCGCCCATGCCGATGATCCCGCCCGAGCAGAGGGCCAGGCCGGCGTTCCGGGCGGCTTTGAGGGTGGCTATTTTTTCTTCGGTCGTGTGGGTGGTGCAGAGTTGCGGGAAGTAAGAGGGCGCGCTCTCCAAATTGCAATGGTAGCGCTCCACGCCCGCCGCCTTCAGGGCGCGCATCTGGGCCTCATCCAGCAGGCCCAGGGAGGCGCACAGGCCCATGCCCGTCGTTTCGAGTTTGCGGTAGATCGCGCAGATCTTTTCGAAATCCGCGCCGGAGACCTTCCGGCCGCTCGTGACCAGGGAGAAGCGTTTGACCCCGTCGGACTTGTGCTTTGCGGCGGCGTCGAGGGCCTGCTGCGCACTGACCAACGGGTAGGTTTCGACCGCCGTGGCGTGGTGGCGCGACTGGGAGCACCACTTGCAATCCTCGCCGCACAAACCGCTGCGGGCGTTGAGGATCGAGCAGGTATCCATGTTCCGGCCCCGGAAATGCAGGCGTAGGTCCGAGGCCAGGGCGCACAGCTCGTCCGTGGATGCGGAGCGGGAGAGCTCCACCGCCTGCCCGTGCGTAAGCCGCAGGCCGTCTTGTATTTGCCGGAAGAGTGGTTGCATAGGTCGGAAATTACAAATTCGGGGATTTGCAATTCGCATGCAAAAATAATACTTTTAGGGCGGATATGAGCAGAACAAAGGCAAAAATATACTTCGTGACCGGCGTGGGGACCGACGTCGGCAAGAGCTATGCCACCGGTTACCTGGCCCTTACGATGGCTGCCGGGGGGCGCAAAGTGGCGACCCAGAAACTGATCCAGACCGGATGCGAGCCCGACGCCGTGCCGGGCGACATCGCCACCCACAGGCGTATTACCGGTACGGGAATGTTGCCCGAGGACGCGACGGGCGAGACCTGTCCCTTCCGCTTCCGGTTTCCCGCCTCGCCCGACCTGGCGGCGCGGCTGGAGGGGCGCAGGATCGATCTGGCGGCGGCGGACAGGGCCCTCGACGTGCTGGCGGAGCGCTACGACACCGTATTGGTCGAGGGGGCGGGCGGCTTGCTGGTCCCCATCGACGGCGACTACACGATGGCGGATTACGCCAAGGAGCGGGAAATGCCGCTGATCGTGGTCACAGGCGGCTACCTGGGCAGCGTGAACCACACGCTGCTGACCCTCGAGGCGTGCAGGGCCCGGGGGCTGGCGGTCGAAATGCTCGTCTACAACACCTACCTCGAAGCCGAGCGCGAGATCGCCGCCGACACCCTGCATTACTTGGGCGGCTACGTGGCGCGGCATATGCCCGGGTGCAGCATCGTGGTTCTGCCGACGCTGGATTAGGGCGGGCGGCAATTTTTTCAAATTATCCGGCGGAAAAATTTGCACGTATGTAAAAAACGCCTATCTTTGCATCCCGAAACCAGAAAAGGAATTCATTCCCGGGAAGGATTCGGAAAAACATATTCCTCTTTAGCTCAGTTGGTTAGAGCACCTGACTGTTAATCAGGGGGTCCAAGGTTCAAGTCCTTGAAGAGGAGCTTCAAAATCAAAGGGTTGCGATTTCAGATCGCGACCTTTTTTTTGCCATTGAAATTTGCCATTGAACTATCGGCTTACGATACATTTTTCAAAAGAATCCTTCGAACGCAAATGTGACTATCATTGGTTACAAAACTCAAAATGAACAAATTGTAGAAGACAACAAGGCCTTAAATACGACACCAATGATAGGGTTTTATTATTTTCAACTCAAAAACAAATAAAAGGTTAATGAATTATTAAATCGGTAAAAAATATTTAACTTTGCACCGCGTTTTAGCGTATAGTTAATGAAAGATAAAACAGGGATGGTGGGAAAAACCACGCGAAGCAACGTTTCAAATTAAATTACTTCCTGCAAATCAAGAAATTATCCGCTAAATGAGGCGTTGTCTCTTGAGCTTATCCGCGCTTTTCGTATGCCTTGCCCACCTCTCTGTTGACGGAAGCGAGACGTATGCTCAGGATCATACCGCGGACCCGGTTGCGAGAATTGTCTTAAATTTTCGTTTCGACCGCGCGGCGATCGACAGTTTATATATGGATAACGGCCGTTCGATAGCCGCACTGGACTCCCTGTTGGGCGATCCCGCCCTGCTCTCCCGCGTGGAATCGGTATCAATCGTATCCTCCAGCTCCCCGGACGGCCATCCGGACTACAATACCCGCTTATCGCAACGGCGCGCCGACGCGGTCTGCCAATATCTGACCGGGCGCTTCCCTACGCTCGATCCCTCGAAAATAACACGCGGCCAGGACCATAGCGGCTATTGGGACGGATTGAGGGCCAAAGCGGAAGCCGACGGGAGCATCCCCGGACGGGAAGCCCTGATCCGGATGATCGACCGCGAAGACATGACCGACCTGGCCAAGAGCCGGATGCTGACCTCCATGAACGGGGGCCGCACATACTCCTACCTCTACCTCCACGTACTTCCCCGACTGCGCTACGGCATGATTGCGGTCGTTCGTTTCACACCTCTTCCCGAGCCCGCCCCGGAACCGGTCGCCGAACCGGTCCCGGCCCCCGAAGAGCGACCCGCACCCGTCGAGACCGCCCCTCCCGAACCCGCAGCCGAAATACCCGAAACTCCCGCAATACAACCCGCCCCCACCCCGGAATACCATACAACATACCCGGTGGCCCTGCGCACCAACCTGCTGTCGGATATAGTCCTGATGCCCAACCTCGGCATCGAGGTCCCGCTGGGCAAACACTTCTCCGTAGCCGGGGACTTCGCCTACGCCTACTGGCGAATAGACAACACATACGCTTTGCAAACCATCCAGGGAAACCTGGAGGGCCGCTACTGGTTCGACACCCGCAAGGGACTCCTCACGGGCTGGTCCGTGGGCGTTTACGGCACATACGGCGGGCGCTACGACGTGCAATGGGAGGGCGGCTACCAGGGCGACAGCTTCTTTACGGCGGGCCTCACGGGAGGGTGGGCAATGCCCCTTTCGGAGCATTTCCATTTGGATTTCTCCCTGGCCGCGGGCTACTTCTTCACCCCGGAGGTGCGGCGCTATGAGCGTCCGCAGGAGGGGCACCTGATATGGAAGGAAACCCGCTACGACGTGGGCAGGTTCTCACTGACAAAGGCTCGTGTAAGCCTTGTATGGCTTTGGGGTATACGCAACATTAACCGGCGCTGAATGAGAATCTTACCCATAATAACGATGGTTCTGCTTTTCGCCGGATGTACCGACCAGCGGGACATATATACCACCGCCCACCCTGCCCTGTATATAGAGGGCGACTGGGAACCGTCGTTGCACACCACCAACATGAGCATGAACGCCACCGCGATAATGTATAACGGAGACGGCAGCCAGGCGGTTTTAAAAAAGTATTTCGTAGCTCCCAACAGCGTGGTGGCCCCGCTCACGAAGGGGATGTACAACATCTTGTTGTTCAACGGCCTGATGTATTCGGAAACCGACACCCATTTGGACGGGGTATATTTCCGCGCCACCGACCGCCTGAACAGTTTCGAAGCGGTGGTAAAAGAGGGTGAAGCGAACAGGCGCCTGGTCAGGGCGCCGAGCGAATACATCGCCAGCAACGATATGGAGATACTGACCTCTGGATGCGGGGAACAGGAGATGAATGACGAGGTGGGTTATCATATAAAGTACAAGAACGGCAAGAATGGCTATCCGACCCCCGGCGACTACATAGAAAGAAGCCTATATATGACCCCGTTCGCGGTCTCCTACGAATGCCGGGTAGTGATCGACCTTGTCAATCCGAGCAGCGCCTACGCGGCTAACGGGGCATTGAGGGGTTTCGTCGGATCGGTGCTGATGGCCTCGCGGACGCCGTCGCATATGGACGTCACGCACCAGTTCAGGCTCAACGATAAGATAATTACGGGCAGCAATCCTGAAACCGGCACGATCCAGTCGCCGGTATTCGTTACGTTCGGCCCGCCGTTGGACCTTCCCGACAGGAGGTACACGCTGGAGGTAAGCATAGTGCTGGTCGACGGGACGGAGTATAACCAAACGTTCGACATTACCGACCAGATAAATACGGTGATAACCAAGATCAGGGACAATATCGGGGCAAGCGAGCCGATAGAGGTCGACATAACCATACCCCTCGAGATAGAGATAGAACTTCCGGAAGTAGAGCCGATCGAGGGACAGATCGGGGTAGGTGACTGGGAAGACGACGAGATCATCACTGTCCCGATCACAAAACCGTAAGCAAACAAATTAACAACAAATAACTTTCACTCATTCTCTCACTTTATCAAACAAAAAACATGAAAAAACACCTGATCAACATGGCAGCGTTTTCGCTGCTCATCGCAGCCGCAGGCTGCAGCAACGAGTCGATTGAAAGAGCCGGCGACCAGAACGTCATCTCGTTCCAGAACTTTTTGGGCAAGCAGACAAAGGCTTCCGAAACGACAACCGTTTCGTTGGAGACGACTGCCAACAGTTCCTTAAACGGCATTCCCGTTGTCGCATACGAAGACAACGCTTCCACCGACGCGTGGAAAACATGGTCGCTTTATTATGACGCCGCCGCCACTCCTCCTGCCTGGACTTACGGCACCCCGGTCCTCCAGCCCAATTTCGACCTCGTTTATTACGCATGGTATCCCAAGACCACGGTAGCTGCCTTGAAAACAGGGGCTACCGGATCTGCCGCCTCATTCGATTATACCGTGCCCGCGGTCGCATTGCAGGAAGACCTGATAGCCGCCTATGTCCCCGCGACCAGCAACGCGGCTATCGCCCTGCAGTTCAAGCACCTGCTTTCACAGGTGAACTTCTCTTTGCAGAACGTTAAGGACGTAAAGATCACCATCAACAGCATTACCATCTCCGGTATCAACAACACGGCGACCTACACCTTAAACACCAACGCTTGGGGGCCGACTTCGGCTACAGGCACACCGAGCTATGCTTATGACCTTATCGCTGCGACATTCACGACCGACGGCACTACCGGCGCCGGTATCGTAGACCTCAAAACCGAGGACAACCGCCTGATGCTGATGCCCCAGTCTTTCGCTTCGAATGCGACGGCCTGCTTTACCATCGACTTCACACTTCAGGATGTCGATGGCAACTATCTTGTCGGCACTGACTTAGCCGGGGAAACCGCCGTCGCCTACCTGCAAGGCGCCACTACCAATGCGTGGGCTGCCGGCAAACGTTATGTTTACCTGATCGACTTCACCAATTACCTGGCAGACAGATACATCAAATTCACCGTCGCCGTTGACGAATGGGAAGATGCCATTACCGACGCCAAGCCGATAGCCGTTGAAGTGGCCCAGGCCAACAAAGCTTCGCTGGAAGGCGCCGTCGCTTCAATCGCAGCATACCTTACGGCAGGTTACGATGCAGTCCAGATCACCGCAAAAGGCGCTCTGGCGGCTGACCTCAACCTCGACCTGAGCTCCGTAACCATTGCCTCCGGGAAAAAGGTCGTGATCTACGTCGGAGGTTTGGCCACTTACGACATTACCGCTACAGGCTGGACGGCGGCTAAAGGCACCGGCAACGCCTTCGTAACGCTGACTAAACAGTAGATACCTGACCCGGACCTACGTGTCCGGCAGTAACACCGGCCGGGCGGGCCTGACCGCCTTCCCGGCCCCTGAAAAACGACAAAACGCGAGGACGATGAAACGTACATGGGCGATCATACTGTCGGCTGCCGCAATCGCCACCGGATGCAGCGAGCGTGTCGAAAATCCGCAGGACGGGCTTGAGGGGATCACTTTTTCGACCCCCGGAGTTACCCGGGGAACGGCCGTGACCACTCCCGCCCTGTTGGCCGCCGCCGGCGGATTCGACGTGTGGGCATACAGCCATGCAGGAACGTGGAGCACCGCCGCGACGAAAAACGAACTAATGAAAGAGGTCGCCGTGACCAGCGCGGACGGCGGAATAGAATGGACCTATAACCAACCGAAGGAGTGGCCCGCCAACAACGACAACGTTACCTTTTTTGCATACAGCCCAACAGGCGCGGCGACCGTGACCTACGACGATACCGACCAGACCCCGCAGGTCGAATACACCGTCGCCGACGACGTCGCGCAACAGAAAGACCTGCTCATAGCCGACCAGCTCTATAACCAACAGGGCATCGACTACTTCCCGACCGTGAGGAAGGTGGGCCTCTACTTCCGCCACACCCTTTCGCAGATCAGCTTCGCGGCGTGCTACACCGGTACCCAAGCCAATGCGGTAAAGCTGACAGGAATCGTGCTCAAAAACGTGTACAACAGCGGCAAGGCGGCGATGACCAATCCCGTCGCATGGACCGTTTACGATACCTCTACTGCCGACTACTCCCTATCGGTGAGCGGCAATACATTGAACGACATCGCGCTCGACGCCACGCCGCAGGATGTGACCGCACCCGGCGCAATGCTCTACCTCATACCGCAGACCATAGGCCGCACGGCGGACCCGATCGAGATGGAGATCACTTTCGATATCGACGGCGGAAGCCTGTCATACACCTCGCCGGTTTTGCTGCCCGTTGAATGGCTGCCCGGGAAGTCGTATAAATACCAAATCGCGCTCGACGACGGCGCCATCCGCGTGATCGTCATCGACAACGAAACCGAACTGAACGCCTGGAGCAATTCCATCGCCCTCGAGATGGTGATGCTGACCGGCAACAAAGTGTACGACCAAAACAATTTCACCTTCGCCCTCAATGTGCTCAATATGGTGAATACAGGCGGAGGGATCCCCCCGGGCGGCACCGACCGCCTTTACTACGGCATCTATGGCGCCGCCGAGGAAGTTACCCACGAAATCTCCATAGACATGGGGATACCATCGTTCAACAACTTCACCACCGGGCAAATGCTGGTTTTCGACTTTAAGAAAACGGTCTTCAACTGGGGTACCGACGGTACCGATCCGTGGAAAATTTCCGTTACGAATTACTCGGACGAATGGATACTTTCGCCCTCGCAGCAGAACCTGCCGGTGGATGCGACTACCGGGGCAACAACCCTGACCCCTTCGGACGTAATAACCGCACGGGGATCGATTATACTGAAAAAGCGTTGATCATGAACAGGATTGCGTTATATTTCGGATCGTTCGCAGCCGCAGCGGTAATTTCGTTGTCCTGCAGCAAAGAACAGCCGCAGACCGACGCCCCGAAAGCGGTGGGATTCGCCGTGGAAAGCCTGCAAACCAAAGGGACTACCGTGACCGATGCGGCCAAAATCCGCTCGCTCGGTATCTTCGGATATTCGACCGGTACCGGAAATTTCAACAATGCCGATCCTTCATCCCTTCCCAACCTTTTGTGGAACCGCGAGGTCACGCGCACTGCGGACGGGGGTGAATGGAGCTACAATCCGCCGGCTTACTGGCCCACGGACCCAATGGTAAAGAATACCTTCTTCGCCTATTCGCCCCACCAATCGGAATTTCCGGAAGGATCACTGGAAACAAGCGGCGAAAGCACTTCGGGCTATCCGTACCTCATATATACCGTTCCCGAAACAATCAGCGAACATGTCGACCTGCTCTATTCGAGCGTCAATGCCGATGTGGCAAACATCAATTACGACAAGAACGCAGGCAAGGTCAAATACACCATGAACCACGCGCTGACCTGGGTCCAGTTCAAGTTGGCCCCCGTTTCGTACGCGGGCGAAAACCAGAATGCATTCTATTCGGTCACTTCGATAGGTATGTTAGGGGGGTCTGTGATAACCTCCGGCAGGTTCGATATGGGGACAGCAACATGGACCGCAGCTTCCCCTCCCGGCCGGGTGGAATATGTTTTCGACGACATCAGCGACACCGACCCCCTGATCGTGAGGATAAACACGGTCGAATCGCTCGCCAACTGCCTGATGGTAATCCCGCAGGAAGTAGCGTATAAGGCAAATGCCACCACCGTGGACATAACATTCAACTATAACGACGGCACCGGGAACACCCAGGACCCTACCGAGTTTTTTTACACGCTGCCTTTCCCCGACGCTTCGCTCAGGAGGGGCAATATCAATATCTATATCGTAAAACTTGCCACGGACGGGGTGGTGCTCGAGTTTGCGGGAACGAATACGATAGATCAATGGATCGAGGACAACACGGAACGCGAGATCCCCGTTTTTTAACCCGATGAATATGAAACAACGGCACATAGCGATTATCTGCATCTCCGCCGTCATCCTGTCAGGATGTCGACGCGACGAGCCCGCCGTGCCTGCGGGAAAGGTCAGTGTCGAGCTGAGCGGCGTGGTGGGAGCCGCCGCGTACAGTAAAGGCGCGATCGTTCCCGGCAGCAACGGCTTGCCCCCGTTCCAACTCTCCATAGGTATCGTGACCACCAATTATTCGAATCAGTCCGGCCCTTCGGTAGCCGAATGGGCGGACGCGTCGACCTACCTCGACCCCGGCTTCTTCGGCGGGCCCGGTTTGGGCGTCGGCACCGTCACCAACGGAGAGATTCAATACCTCAACGCAGAGATGTCAGCCGTACAAAAGGTCTTTTACGACGAAATGGGAGTTTTTTATTTCCTACGGGCTGTCTATCCCTATCAGGGCGCCTCATTGGTCAGGGATGCCGCGGGAGCGACGGTAATCTTCCCGTGCGACGGCAGCCAGGATATACTATCTTCGGAGATAGGCTGGGGCAATAAGAACTCGCCAATGATCAATAACGGGGACCCGTTGGCGTTTTCGCACAAACTCACGATGTTGAACTGCCGGTTCATCGCCGAAAGCGAGGATGCGGCACAGGCTTACGGCGATATTACCTCCGTGGAACTGACCGGGCAACCCGACCAGGTCGGCCTCAATATAGGTTCGAATGCGATATCGGTCCCGGCGACGTCGACGGCGACCGACTACCCGATGGTCGATTCCACGACCGACGGCGACTGGGCGCTGCCTTTCTCGCCAGGCGCCTACGACGCGGCCGACGCCAAACTTTTAGGTTATATGCTCGCCGTGCCGGCACGAAACTACACTTTCCGGATTACCACGCAGCAAAGGGGGCCGGCCAACCCGATTTACGCCGCCTATGATTTCGGGAGCGGCAATACGCCCGCATCCGGCACCATATACAACCTTACCTTCAAAATGCTGGAAACGGCCGAGATCGTACTCACAGCCGCCGAAGCCGAGGAGTGGTGGCTCGATCAAACGTTCAATTAATGCGTTCGGGGATGGATAAGACGATGAGAACTGTTTTTTATATATGGATATTCCTGACGCTCGCAGCGTTTGCGGGTTGCTCGGACGATGAACCGTCCGGAGGGGCGGATCCCGGCGGGGATATGGCAGCCGTAGAGTTGTCTGTCGCCGGAGAACCGGTGCAGGTTACCCGTTCGAACCTTACCCCGCTGATGAGTACGATAGATAATGTTACCATATTGGTGTTCGACGCTTCCAATAATTTGATTGCCGGCAAGAATCTCGACTACGCCTCCGGCGAAAGGCTCTACCTGCGGAAAGGCGATTATCAGATCTTCGCGGTGGCCAACCTCGACGACAGCAACTGCCCGAACGGCGAGGCAAGCACCTATCTGAACGATGTGTCCACCACCGCCGGCCTGGCCGGGAAATATGTCCTGGCTTCTTCGCAAACCTTGCAGGAACTCGGTAAGATGATCATGTGCAGCGGCATAGAGCCTCTGACCATATCATCCACGGCCCCCGCGACCATTACCCTGAGAAGGCTCCAGACCAAAATCGACCTCAATATATATAACCTGTCCGACGCTTCGGGGAATATACAGTCGGGCTTAAGCCTGCATTCGTACTACACCAACAACCTGCCCCTGAGCTCTTTCCTGGTCGAAAGGGCGGTCCCTGATTACCCCCGGACCCTGGCCGACCCGTCGTCGGGATACGGGAACATACCCACGGTAAATTTTTCCACCATCCCCTCCTCAGTAGTAGAGCCTTCGCCCGGCGTGTTCTACCTCAAGCAAAGCGTCGAGATATACTGCTTCGAAAATCGCGGCGGGAGTGCCACCTCCCCCATGAGCAGTGAGTACGACAGGAAAAAATACGCTCCCGAATTCGCCCTTCAGATCAGTCTGTTGGGGTATGTGAGCAATAAGGTGCTCGATACGTTTATACTTCCGGGCAAAGGACGCGACTCGGAAACCCCGCCCGACACATGGATCGACAATTTCGACGTCGACCGCAACTGCATTTACCACGTTAACGTGGTCATAAACAATACGGCCGATATTTCGATGGACTCCCGGCGGGAATATCTCGGGCTGACCCTGTGCGGAGATCTGGACTCCCCGTCGAACGGAACCTGGGGCGATTACTGATAACAATACGCGATGAGGATTATGGGAACAAACAGGCATATCTTAAGGGCATTTTCAGCGGCGGTCCTTGCCGTGGCCTCCCTGTCGTGCAGCAAGGACGAGGCCTTACAAACCGGGAAGGATAACACCCCCGGGGAAGGACTCTATCCGTTCTCCATTGCCGGCGGATACGGGCAGTCCGAGGACAAAAACGCCGGTACCCGCGCGTATCTGGATCCGGCCGACAATACATACTACTGGACGCCGGGCGACCGGGTGGGCCTTACAATCGCCCCGCACGGCTCGACGTCCCCGTCATCCCTCGCAGCCTTCAACGTCGCCATGACGGGGAAGAATACGGTCCAGGCCCTGCACACCACTTTCTCAGGGGATTTGACCCAGACACAGTTCAACGCCCTGTCGTCCGGGGGTACATTCGACTATTACTCCTACTATCCATACAATTCGGGACTGGCCAACACATTCCCCGATTTACGGTTATCCATACCCTCCGCGCTTACCCTCTCGCCCGATGTATTCAACCCGTCCTATGCACCGATGGTGGCCGTCCGTAATAATGAACCTCCTATAATCTATCCCGAAGGGCAGGACCTCGGCCATGACGACCTGGTCCATTTCGATTACAGCCATGTGCTGTCGTACGCAGCCATCGAGATGGATGTAAACCTGCTGCAACAGCGTCAGGTTACCTCCATTACCCTGACCAACAACAACGGCACACAGATATGGGGTACCTATGTATACAATATGCTTACCGGCGCCGGCCCCGCAGGGGGATACACCTCGGGCGGCAGCAGCATCACGATCAACATTACCGGAGGACTTACCGTCGGGAACAAAACCGTACTCTACATCCCGATGCCGCCGATAAACATGTCGGGGCAGACCTTTACCATCACATTCCCGGGAATCTCTTCCACAAACAAATACGAGCCCATAACTTTCGCAGGCATAAACTTTGTCAAAGGTACGATCCATCGCCTGAGGGTCGCACCGGTGGTTAAATATACTACCGGTGAAAATTTCACCGTAACCAAAGCCGGCTACTATTACATCGAGGCGTTCGGGGGCAACGGCGGTACCGGCAGCGGCTCCAACGGCAGCAGGACCGGCGGTAGCGGCGGAACCGGGGCGACCGTGCGCGGGCTCTATTACCTCAACGAGAACGATGTAATTAATGTGCAGGTCGGTGCGGCGGGCTCCAACGGATCAGGCGTAAGCACCTACGGCACCGGTGGAACCACCATCGGCACGAATTACGGGCTTGGCAATGGCGGCAATGGCGGTACGAGTAATACCGGGGGAGGCTCGGGTAACGCGGGCGCAGGCGGGGGCGCGGCTTCGGGCGCAGTCAGGAACGGAACGATCGTCCTGGTGGCCGGCGGCGGAGGAGGAGGCGGAGGAGCCAGCGGCGGCACCACTGTTCTTCTTGATCCCAGCAACGGCGGTGCAGGCGGAAACGCCGGAGCCGCGGGCGTGGACGGCGGCAGCGGCGGCAAATCCGGCAACAGTCGCGACGGTTACGGCGGAAACGGCAATGGCGCAGGCGGCGGGAACGGCGGCGGCGGCAGCGCAGGCACCGCTAACAGCGGAGTCAACGGTGGAAACGGCGGAAACGGCGGAAACGGTTCCGGAGCAAATACCAGCGGTTCGGCGGGAGGCGGAGGCGGAGGCGGTTACAACCACGGCGGCGGCGGTGGCGGCGGCGCTAACTCGGGGGGATTCCTGGTTTCCTCGGGTGCGGGCGGCGGCGGCGCAGGCGGCGCAAGCTACCTGGCAGGCACCATATCGAATCCCGGCAAGACGCTGCCGTCCAACGGCCGGCCCTCGACAGGCGGATATGTCGTCATCACTTTTTTGAGGTAATCTTATTTGGCGAAATCCTTCAGGGCTTTCTGCACATCTTCACGCTCAAGAGCCTCTTCGGCGGCTTTTGCCAGCGTCATCAGTATGCAATAATTTTTCCCTTACGTAAATAACCATATTTCCTGAGCCGAGATCAGTAGTACGGAGAGACATATCAAGCTCTATGCGCCAGTCCTTTATGTTGTATTTTTCCTGAAGCACCAACGCCTGTTTCTGTATCTCTTCCACGGGATTATCAACAAAATCATAGGCGTTATATACTCTCCATGCATATGTTATCTCCTCGAGCCAATCATTTATCCTTTCCATAACTTAAAATTTAGTCAGTAATTCCGCGTTTTTCTTTCGCTCGTCTTTCTCGAACGAGGCAAGGTAGTGTTCGGTGGTTTTCAGGTCGTTGTGGCCCAGCGACTCGGATATGTATGCGATATTGGCGCCGGAACGCTTCAATACCGTCGCGAAACTATGGCGCGCCATGTATGTGGAAATATTGCCCGTTCCGAGCGTTTCCCCAATCGCGGCCATACGTTTATTGATTGCCCGCGTCAGGTACTTCGATTTCTGCTTTTGGGTATAGGCGTCCTCTTTCTCCGTCAATATCGGGAAAATATAGCTGTCCGGCGATTTCGGATTACCCCTCTTGTCTATGATGGCCTGCATGGGCTCGGTGACTATCGCCCTGATCTCGGTAACCGTGCTGGTTGTGCGCTCCGTCTTTTGGCGCACGTAGCATATCTCGCCGTCGACGATGTCCTTGTATTTGAGCTTGACGAAGTCGGCAACGTTTATCCCGTTGCAATAATACAGGAACATCCAGTAGTCGCGGTATTTGGCCGTGGCGTCGCTGCCGTCGTCGTAATGCGCGATCAGGCCGACCTGCTCCAGGGTCAAAGCCCGTTTGCGCCCCTGGCTGGCCTGTATCTCGAATTTGCCTTTGCCGAATGGGTATTGCGACTGCTTGATCGCCCCGGACTCTTTCGCGCTGTTGAGAATCGCCCTGATGTGGCGCATATCCATGCCGACGGTCGTCCGGCTCCTGTCTTTGCCCAACAGGAATTTCTCGTAGCGTTTCAGCCAGTCGATAGTGACGGCGGATATTTTCAGGGGCGTTTTTGGAATATCTGCGATAATGTGCGTTATACGGCTATATATAGGGTATTTATTTTTCGCATATACAAAAATATTGTACATACAATTTGCATACAACCCCCCGGAATATGATGAAGGATGATGTAATCGGTAAATTATTTATATATTTGTAATTCAGTATAGTATATAACTAAATCAAGCAATATGGAACTGCCTGAAATCAAAATATTATGATTGTTAATCAGGGGGTCCAAGGTTCAAGTCCTTGAAGAGGAGCAAAACAGAATGAGCGACTTACAGCGATGTAGGTCGCTCTGCTTTTCTGCCCCTTGCACACAATTTGCGCCCATGCGATTTATCGCGGCGTTTTGTTATATTTGTATGTACATTCAAGCCTTTGCGGTTATGGGACGATTCCGGCGTTTTATCCTGGTGGCGTTTTTTGTTGCGCCGTTTCTTTCGTATGGCCAGCAGCAGGGGAGCCTTCCCGCCAGCCGGCGCGGCTCGGATACGGTTTTTATATATAAAGTGGGGCGGGCGGAGTTGCGCAGGGTGCATTTCTCATACAACTCGCCCGATGAGTCGATGCTCCATACGCCGGTGGGGGGATGCAAGGACCGCAGCTCGATCCCGGCAT
This sequence comes from Rikenellaceae bacterium, assembly GCA_031551275.1. GTDB lineage: Bacteria > Bacteroidota > Bacteroidia > Bacteroidales > Rikenellaceae > JAVBMJ01. Next base: position 25,051 of record JAVBNX010000004.1, on the reverse strand, counting down.
TGCCACGGGGCAACTACCTGCTGGTGGACGTGCGCGACAACAGGCTGAACTACACCGGGCATACGGTCGATGACATTTGCTATCAGGTGGTAAGCGACAAACGGGCGGTGCTCTTTGTGTACGACACGCTGGGCCGGCCCGTTACCGACGCAAGGGTCGGCCACAGGTTCAAAAGGATGCGGTATGACCGCAAGACGGGGGCTTACGACTGCAACAGCCTGAGCGACGAGAGGATCATCGAGATCGACCACGACGGCGTTTACCACTACGTGGAGTTTATGAAAAACGAGGGCTACCAATCCGGCTTTTTCAGGCGGATCGGCTACAAGGCCAGGCGGAGCTGGTATAAGGTGGCCAACCTGTTCGACGGAGGACCGCGGAACAGGTACAAAGGCTTCGTGGTCTTCAGCAAGCCGCGCTACAAGCCCGGGGAGACCGTGCGCTTCAAGGCCTACATGACGGACCCGAAAGGCCGTCCGGTCGGCAACGAGCGGGTCGGCGTGGCCCTCGAGGGGTACGATCCCCGCGTCGATACGGTGCTGCTCAAACTCGACCCCTACCGGCCCGGGATGTACGAGGGGCAATTCCGCCTTTCGGACTCGCTGCGCCTGACACTCGACAAGGACTATACGGTCAGGTTGCGCACCGGCAAAAAAAACGCCTACTACCTGGGCGGGAATTTCCGGTACGAGGAGTATGAGCTCAAAAAGCTGGACTTTAAGCTCGACACGGACAAAGAGGAGTATGTGGCGGGCGATACGGTACGGCTGACCCTGAAGGCTACCGACGAGAACGACATGCCGGTCTACGACGGCCGGGTGGAGGTTACCGTCACTGCGGGCGAAGGCACCGGCAGGCGCGCGTACCATACCCCCGCGAGCTTTGTGCCCGACGTGATGTGGCACCATTCGGTAAGCATGGACGATATGGCGAGCAGGGAGTTTATCCTGCCCGATTCGATCTTTCCCCCGGGGGTGTCGATGCAGTTCCAGGTCAAGGCGGTAATGCTCTCCTCCGACAATGAGAAGCACGAGCAGGTCAAGTACCTTTTTATGGACGGGCGTGACCGGGTAATCGATTTCAAGGCGGAAAAAGGGATGATGACCGTCAGGATGCTGCACAGGGGGGTCCCGCAACCCGTCCGGGCGGAGATCGAGGCCGAGGGCGTCGAGGAGCAGATCATTTGGAAGCGGCAGGTTACCCTGCCTTACACCTTTGCCATGGCGTGGGACGCCGACTTTTACTCGGTTCGGACCGAAGACGGGGAGACGGAGTCGTACTGGACCGGAGACAGACAAAATGAAGGCCACGTGCTCGGCTACAAGATGTTCCGCGAGAAAGACTCGGTCCGGGTGCAGGTGGACAATCCGGCGGGCATCCCCTTCTGGTACACCCTCAAACGAAATAAGCGGACGATCGCCTACGGGCGCGACACCACCCTGAACATGAGCGTAAAAGGGAAAGATGAAGGCTATGCGCTGCAACTGAGTTACCTTTTGGGGGAGGAGGCCAAAGTCATGTCCGGATCGATGCCCTTTACCCGACAAAACATAACGATGGCCGTTTCGGCCCCTTCGGTAATCTACCCGGGGCAGAAGACCCTGCTCGACGTTGCGGTCGAGGACAAGAAAGGGCGTCCCGTCCAGGGGGCGGACATTACTTCGTGGGCCTATACCTCCAAATTCGGGGAGCGGCGCCTGCCGGTCCCGGTCTACGGCACCTACCGCGCCGGGAGGCTCCCCCGAGTGACAGACTACGAGGCGGAAGAGGACTACCTCTCCAACACAAGCAGCAAAATGACCTGGGAGCGCTGGCGCGCGATAATGGGCCTGGACGCGCTGGAATATTACCGGTTCCTCTACCCCACCCCCTATTACTGCTACGCTGAACCGGCCGTGGACAGCATCACGCAGATCATGCCTTATTTGGTCATCGACGGAAGAGTGGAGGGGTTGCACCTGGTGTGGATCGACGGAAAACCGCGTTATTTCCAGCAGTCGGAGAGTTCGTCGCCCTACGCGTTCAGGGTCGATCCCGGCTTCCACCGCCTGCGGCTAAGGAGCACCGACCGCGAGGTAACCCTCGACCGCGTCTGGGTGGAGGAGGGACAAAAGACGATCCTCTCGGTCGATGGCGGCAAAACGTCCGCAGCCACGATCCAGGCCCGCGACAAACAGGGCAAGGCCGTCGATGCGGAGATGAAGATCACTGTGGTCAAGCACGACAAACCGGAGCTTACATCCCTGGACATGAAAACGCTGGGCAACTACATGGCGGGCATTGGGGGCCCGTTGGGCGGCTACATGGCGGGCATTGGGGGCCCGTTGGGCGGCTACACGATGCCGGGCGGCAAACAGCTCGCATTGCCCGGATACATAGAGCAGAACGGCGTATTCTACGCCATACCCGCATGGCAGTCCCAGCGGTACGACGGTTACAGGCGCACCATGGCCAAGCAACCGCGCCTGATCGGCCCCATGGGGATGACCGGCGGCCTGGCCACGGTAAGCTCGGGCAATACGCCCTATGGGAGTTTCGCGCTGGAGGGGGGATACAACTATGAGATTTACCAGAATTACCTCAAAAGCGACAAATGGGAGAGGTACGACGCCAAAAAAGCGGCCAAAAGCTACAACTACGACTACCCGATCCAATCCAGGCTCAGGTACTACACCATGAACCCGGCGTTCGGGCAAAGCGTTCTGACCCCGGGAAAAATCGCGGAGGACACCCGGAAAGCCGTAGTCGATTTCTGCCAGACGACGTCGGGGGAGATGGAAGTCCGGCTCGATACGGACAAGGATTGCCGCCTGGAGCTTATGCTTAAAAAGCGCGGCAGGGATGAGATCGAAAAGCCTGTGTTCGTGATGATCACAGGCGGCGAGGGTTTTGAAAGGAGCTACTACGGCGGCACGCGCAAGTTCAACCTCAAGCCCGGGGAGATGAAGGTCACGCTGGTGTTTCCCGACACAACCACCTGCACCCTGCCCGTAACGCTGCACGGGGGAGGGACCAACTACCTGTGTCCCGACACGCTGGTCAGGGACGCGGACAACGGGCGCGGACGGTTCCTGTTCGGGCTGCTGGCATCCAAAATAACGCCGGACGTCCCGCGGTACGACCTGGCGCAACCCGCCGTATCCGGAAAGGACGCGCGGGCCGTCGCTTTGCTGGACGCAGACAAGGCCGGGCGTTACAACCTGCTGAATTTCGAGCAAAATCAGGTAACGGGGCTCGTGACCGATGAGCGGGGAGATCCGGTCGTAGGCGCCTCGGTCGTCATAAAAGGGACGACGCGGGGTGCGGTTACCGACGCGGCGGGGGTGTTTACCCTGCCGGGCGTGACCGATTATGGGGAGATCGAGGTCTCCTTCCTGGGTTACACACCGGCGCGTACCGGGTTGATACCGGGCTATGAATACCACATCAGATTGGACCCGAGTGAAACGCGGATGGGGGTACATGACCTTCAGGAGGTGGTTGTGGTGGGCTACGGTAGCGTGAAAAAAGCCTCGCTGACCGGGTCGGTAACCCAGGTGCTGGAGAGCCGTACGGCGGGGGTTATGGTGTCGTCGGAAGAAGGTTTCGCGGGCGACACCATTATACGCATTCGGGGCATGGGCACTCTGAGTCCGGGCAATGAACCGCTCTATATCGTCGACGGGGTGCCGATGGGCAAGGGATACATATCGAAAATAGCCGCCGATAAGATCGCCTCGATCGAGGTACTGAAGGACGCATCGGCCACCGCAGTCTACGGTTCGCGGGCGGCCAGCGGCGTGATAATCATCACGACAAAGGACGGGGCAGGCCTTCAGGCAGGCGGAGCGGCCCCTGACGACGGCTTTTTACCCGAAGGGAACAACTCCATGCGGCGCAACTTCCACGACGACGCTTTCTGGCAACCCCGCCTGACCACCGACAAGCAGGGCAAGGCGCAATTCGAGGTTACCTGGCCCGACGACATTACCAACTGGCAAGCCAACTTCATCGCCCTGGCGGGACGCAGGCAGACCGACCAACAGCAGGTCAACGTTCGGTCTTTCAGGGCATTGACGGCCCAACTCTCCGTGCCGGCCTTTATGCTCAGGGGTGACAGCCTGGAGGTGGTGGGCAAAATGACCAACTACCGCGGCGACACGGTCCAAGTGACGCGCACGGCGGAGGTGGACGGGCGCAGCGACCGAAAAGAGCTGGAGATCATGGCTTCGCACGTGGACAAGATCCCCGTCAAGACATCGGCGGGCGACAGCCTCAAAGTCTCCTACTCGCTGCAACGCGAGAACGGCTACTTCGACGGCGAGGAGCGCACCATTCCCATTTTCGAGCAGGGGACCCAAGAGACAAGCGGCAGCTTCCGGGTCATTTCGGATGGCGGGAAGCACGTTTTCGACACCGATCCGGCGTTGGGTCCCGCGACCGTTTACGCCGAGGCGTCGAGCGTGGAGATGTTCCTGCGGGAGATCGAAAAGGTAAAACTTTATCCCTACATGTGCAACGAGCAGATGGCCTCGAAGCTCAAGGCGCTGATGGCCCAAAAGCGCATCTGCGAATTGACGGGGACGAAGTTCGCCGAAGAAAGGGCGGTAAACGCGTTGATCGGCAGGCTCAACCGCGCAAAAAACTCCGACAATTTGTGGGGGTGGTGGAGCGGCGACGGCACGCAGATGTGGATATCGGGGCACGTGGTCGAGGCGATGTTGGAGGCGGGAAAAGAGGGGTACAAGACCGACTTCGACCGTAGCGGCACGGCATTCTACCTCAAAGTGGAGATCGAACGGGCGTTGGGCGCCGTGGCCGCCAATGCATCGAAATACGACAAGCGCGAACTGGCTCGCATGGTGTTGCTGCTGCATGAGGTGGAGCCGGATGCCGATTGTTCGCTTTACGTGGATCTGATCGCCGCGATGCCCGGACGCTATGTCGGCGACCACCTGCTGGCCATGCTCGCCATGGCCGGGACGGGCCAGACGGCGAAGATCAATATCGATACGCTGGATTTCTATTCAAAGAAAAGCGTCATGGGGTCGCTGTGCTGGCCCGAGCGCGGGATCGGGAAGGACCATGAGCGCATCCCCCACGGCGGCGAGGTGGAGAACACGTTGACCGCCTACCGCGTCCTGCGGGCACTGGGCGGGCGTGAGTCCGAGATGGCGCAGGTGCGCAACTACCTGCTCAAACAGCGTAGCGGCGGGAGCTGGCGCAACACCTACGAGTCGAGCCGGGTGATCGAGACCATCCTGCCCGACATGGTCCAGCCCGGCGGGAAATTCACGGAGGTCACGGCAACCATAAACGGCCACAAGGCGGATACGTTCCCCTACAAGGGCGAAATGCCGGCCGGGACCAGGGTCGAGGTCGGCAAACAGGGCACGATGCCGCTCTTCGTGACCGTCTACCAGCAGGGGTGGGTGCGCGATCCGCAGCCCCGGAGTACCGATTTCCGCATTGCCACCTGCTTCGTGCAGCAAGGCGACACGGTAAGTTCGCTCACGGCGGGCAAGCCCGTGGAGCTCCGTGTGCAGGTAAACGCACCTTCCGACACGCGCTACGTGATGATCGAGGTGCCGATCCCCTCGGGCTGCTCCTACGAGTCGAAAGAGCTGCGGCGTTTCGGACCCGAAACGCACAGGGAGTACTTCAAGGAGAGGGTCGCGGTCTTCTGCACCGGGCTGCCCGGCGGAGAGCACACCTTTGTCGTCAAACTGCTGCCGCGCATTACCGGGAGATGCACGCTCAACCCGGCACGTGCCGAATTGATGTACTTCCCTACGTTTTATGGACGCAATAAGACGGAGGTAACGGAGATCCATTGATCAAATCCAGGGTTATGAAGAAGACACTCCTTGCTTTGCTTCTGGTTGCAAGTCCCGTTTGGGGGATTTGCCAATCCCAATACTCCGCCCGGTTTTCTGTCGGCGCCGCCAACATAGGCGTATCCCCTTCTGAAGAGATATGGGTAACGACAAAAGCCGGCAGTTTGGTACATGCGGATAGGATCGGAAGCTTGTGGACACACAACCCCGTGGGAATAGGGATTCATAACCTTGGATCTGTTGCGGGATTATACGAAAGAGTCACAGTTTTCTCCGAGGACACCCTGATGATCTCCGGCTTTATCCACGGCAAACAGTCGAATACGGATTTTGTTCTATGGAGCGGAGATAGAGGGCGCACATGGGAAGAGATAAAATTTGGTAAAGCCAGTTGGTTAGATTCTTTTTGCAATACGGATGATGGTCGTGCCTGGATGAGTGGTAATACCGAATATATTTATTACACCGAAGACTTCGGCAGGACCTGGACGCAGATCGACAAATCCCATCTTATAGGTAATATCAGGCTGGTATCCGCCGCAACTTCGCCAAATGGAGATGTGCAGCTATTCGGAGCCTCATGGGGTGAATTCTATATAACAAAAGATAATTGCACCACCTTGACGCCGGTGCCGACACCTCACTCCCAAGGGAAATACAAATTCACATACAGCTACAAGAGAGATCCCAACAAACGCCCGGCAATAAGCAAAATAAGGGTCTATGGGGAGAGGTGTCTGGTCACGCAGGACGGCCGTGTCTTTATTACCCAGTCGGACAGCATAGATTGGCAACCGTTGAAAGACGCTTACGATTACGAGGTAACCAAGGGCGGCAATCTGTACGTAATCCATAAAGACGGTTCGGTAAGGCTATACGACAACGGTTTCGCGCCGCTCTGGTCTTCCGGGAAAAACATGTCCCGGTTGCCGCAATCCGTTACTTGCCGGAATGAATCCCTGTTTGCAATATGCGGGGACGAGGTGTATAAGATCAACACCGGGGAGTTTATCGTTTCCGGGTTGTTCACGGATGACTTTCCCTTAGGTAGCGGATACGACGAGTATGTGTATGACTCCAATAAGCTGATCTATAATAATGTTACATACACATACGACAACAAAGACCTATTGTGCAAAGAAGCTGACGGCAGTAGGTGGTACAGGCTGATGAGTGTCGATTTCCATATTGGGAATGCCGTGGTTTATGACGGTAAATTTTTAATATCCGATGCTTCCCTTGACCGATATTATAAGGTCGACCTCGATAAGAAAACGGTTAAAGAATACCTCTTGCCGGACAATTTTATCCGGACATCCGATAATCCTGTGTTTAGCTTTACCATGGAAACCGGCAGCCGGGGTTGTTTCCATAACAACGTGCAATACGCCAGTTACAACCGAAAGGACGATGCTTTTGTTACCGACAGGCCGGGCGGCGGACCACGCAAAATAGACGCAGGGGCAATCGACCGCCTGGTCGAGGCAATCGTAGGATCCCGCAACAACACCCTATCGGCCTCGGATCTCGAACTGACGGCATCCGACATAGACAGCTTCAAGAAGCTTATCGAAAGGGAGGCGAAACAGTCGCTAAAAGAGCTCCCCCTCTGGAAGGTATCGCAGAATCCATATCGATTCCCCGATTTCGATACCGATTTCGAGTTTTATAAAAACATGGCCGACTCGCTATACGCGGGCGCTATTGCGGATTCCTTCATCGATGCCGCCCTGAGGTCGGAATACGGCAACTGGAGTTCGACGACGGATTGGAAATCCGTTACCATTGGATTCCGGAACGGATACCAGTTGAAACTCAGAAATTCCGATGACCAGCCCAACTACATGCTAACCCCCTGGCTTGTGGACTACAAAGGGATCAAGTTCAAAGGCAACTCCATATCGATCGGCAGAATATTGACCGAATTGTCAAGCGACAATTTCATAGCCTCGCCTTTCAAGGATAAGGATTACCTGATATTCAAGATAGTCGATTACCTGTATCGGCAGGACAAAATCGGAGGATAAAATGGGATATAAATCAGTTTGTTTGGATTGCCGGAAAGCGTTTAGCCAGGGGACGGATTTCACTAAGTTTAAGCGCAATAAAGTTTGCCCTGATTGCGGCAAGCCCATGTCGTTCTTATCCGAGAAGTTTAAACCGCCAAGAAAAACCGACGATAAAAAATGGGCGGTTGTAAAACTCCTGGTTGAAAACGGGTTCGATTACTCCTCTGAAATCAGCGAGGATGTATTGCAAACAATTAACGAATAAACAGATAACAATGAGGACACTGTGGGGATGCCTGAAACTGATCGCGGTAACGGTTTTTCTGTTGATCGCCGTGTTCTACTATTTTGTCAAGTGCGAAGCGACCGTAGTAGAGGCGACCAAGATCCGTTTCGAGAAACCGCGCGAGACCCTCTATTTTGTAGAGAAAACATGGGCGCGGGATGGGATTGTCTTGATGATCGCGACCAATGGCAATGGGTGTGTCAACGAAAAACGGAAGTACGTAATCGGCGATGAGTTCTTTTTTTACAAAACGAGCAACGATACCCTGTATGTCTATACCCGGTATTTGCTCGATGCGCCGGAAAAATTCAATTCGAAGGTCAAGGTCGTCTCAAAAGAGTATTCCCTCGACGACTATTTTTATTTCCGGGAGAACCTGAAAGAGTTAGAGTTGTCGGTATTCCCGTGAGGAGATCGAAACCTTCTTCCGGCAACATTCAGTCATTTTAGTTATTCCGGGGAATTGCCTATTTTCATTTTATTCTTCCAATTGATCGGCTGATTTGCAAACAATGATTTGGTAAATTCATAGGCGTATCCGTCCTTGTCAATCACATACTTTTCTCCGTCTTTTTGCACGGTCGCTATGATTCCCCGGTCATTTGGCCCGTTAGGCCATAAAACCGACATGTTGACATCTGAGAACACAGCCGGGTAAAGTACACCTTCCCGGCTGGCGACCCCATACTTTTCTCCTATACGGAAGGTGGAATATCCATAGCGTAACGAAGGATTCAATTCATCACACTCGGTGGGTATGATCTGATCCCCATTTCTATTGATCACACCCCATTTCCCGCCGACCTGCACTATGAAGTGAGGCGACTCCAGCGTATCGATTGGGGAGATCCAATCATACTCGCACCTGGATATTTTTTCTCCGTCGCGGTTTATCAGACTCCACTTCCCATTGCTTTTTACCCGCGCGACACCTTGTTCGAACCGGGCGGCATATTCATACTGGGGATGGATCACATATTCGGATAAAGCATCCGCATAACCCCACTTCCCACCCTCGATCACAGGTGTATGGCTGCCGGATTGGCTGACACGGGCAAATGTATAATTGCTTGCCGGCGCGCCCCCTGCTCCGATGAATAAAAAATTGCCTCCGGTTCCCCACAACCGTTCAACAGCCAATCCGTTTCCTTCGGCGGAAACGCCAATCCGTATTCTGTCGACACTAAATCGGCTATATATCAATGGGATGATGAATTGATCCTTATGGAAAGTTATTTCGATGAATTTCCTTTTGACCTTGCCGTAGAATACGGCCTCTTTTTTTATTGAATCGGCGTAGTAAGTCAATCTGATCTTGTCCGGGCCTTCAAACGCAAACGCAATATCATCTGTTTCATCCTCAATGCCGAAGAAGTCCAAGATCGATATGTAATTTGACCATTTCTGCCCATCGTGAACGTAACAGGACCTGTTTGAATATGCCCCGTTCATTGTGGCCAGAGAAGGCGATTTGGCAAACTGCGAGGTTTTGCTGATTGTCATTGTCCCGCAGGAAACGGACAGCAGGGCGAGAAAGAACAGTGCGAACGATTTATTCATTTTCGAATGAATTTATTTTCAAATATATGAAAAAAAATATGAATGACTTCGAACGCGGAGCGTAAGGTAAACCCGTTGTGGATTGTTCTATCTGTAAACAGCTACGGGTATGAAAACAACACGACAACACACGCGAACCGCCAAGGCTCCCGATGCCGGGAAGATCGGCCGGATCTCCGCCCTTTTGGCGCTTTTTATTTTTGCCTCCTGCGCGAAAAGCCTCTCCGACGGCAGACACCTGAAGCCCGCGGAGGGTTTCCTGGCCTCTTTCGAGAGCAAATACACCCGCTACACGAAGGGTCAGCAGTTCATCGGGCAGACCTATCCCGGGATGATCGCCAAGTCGTGGTGCGACACGCTGTGGCGCAATGAGCGGAGCCACAAACAACTGATCCTGTGGACGACCAACGAGCCTTGCGAGAACTTGACCTACCAGGTCGGCGAGTTGAGCAGCGGCGGGCAGGTCATCCCCGCCTCGGCTGTTAGGTTGCGTTTCTGCACCTACGTCCTCGGGGACAAGGAGCCCTTCGACTGCGGCGGGCTTGCCAGCCATCCCCGCCAGGATATTTACGTGGCCGACGCGCTGAGCGACACTCCCGTTACCCGGGTCGAAAAGGACGATCCGATCAAGGCGTGGCTGACCGTGGACGTGCCCGCCGATGCCGTGCCGGGCAAATACACCGGCTCGGTCAAGGTATTCAGCCAGGGGGAGTTGAAGCACGACCTGGGGCTGGAATTACTGGTCCTGGACCGCACGCTGCCCCCGCCCCCGGAGTGGAAATTCCACCTCGATTTGTGGCAATTCCCCTGGAACCTGCGTGAGTTCATCCTCCAATCGGGCCAGGAGTTGGAACCCTTCTCCGAGCAGCATTTCGCCATCCTCGAACCGTTCTACCGCATCCTGGGCGACGCGGGCCAGAAAGCGATCTCGACCCCCATCATCAGCGGCGGGATGCTCCCCGGCCAGACGATGGTCCGATGGAGCAAGGGCGCGAACGGCGTGATGAGCTACGACTACGCCTGGTTCGACCTTTGGGTGGAGCACATGATGCAGTGGGGCATTACCCAACAGATCAGTTGCTTTACCCTGCTCAGCGGTGTGGACCGGGCGGCGGGGACGGCCAACATCGTCTACCGGGACGAAAAGACCGGGGCGGAAAAGACCGAGACCTTTTTGATCGGCTCGGAGCCCTACAACGCCTATTGGCTCCACTTTTTAGATAGCTTCAAGGCCCACCTCGAGAGCAAGGGGTGGTTCTCCAAGGCGGTACTCTACATGGACGAGGTGTCGCACGAGCTGGTGCAAAAAGTGATCGACCTGGTGCACGGGCACGACCCGGCGTGGAAGATCGGCATGGCCGGAAGCTATATGCCGACCGAGATTGAATCGAAGCTCTACGATTTCAGCACTTTTTTGGGCCGTGAGAGCTTTATGAATTCGCAGGTCAAGACCTTCTACACCAGTTGTTCCTCGATCGTGCCGAGCAACTACGTTACCCAAAGCGGCACCCCGGCCGAGCTGGCCTGGATGGGGTGGCACGCCGCCGCGAACGGCTACGACGGCACGCTCAGGTGGGCCTACGACTACTGGAGGTGCTCCGACCCCGCCGACGCGCGGGACGGCGGATTCGCTGCCGGGGATTTCCACATGATCTACCGCTCCAACAACTTTCTGTCCGCCACCCCAGTCGCCTCCATCCGCATGGAGATGCTGCGCGAGGGCATCCAGGCCTTCGAGAAGATCCGCCTGCTCGACGATCCGCGGCTGAACGCCCTGCTACCCCAATTTACCCTGGCCTCGGGCGCGGACTCCAAGGCGATGGTAACCAAAGGCGAGAGTTTGATCAAGAAAGTTTCAGCGGGGAATTAAACAGGCAGGATCAAAAGGCTCCTGTCTGCTCATAGGATACATAGAAGCATATTTGATCGCGGCCCTGGCCAAAGCAATCGCACATGCCTTTGTCGATCCGTGACGACTTTCTATTGCCGTACTGCTTGCGCAGAAAGTTCATAACCACATATTCATGCCCGGCATGGATCACATGGAAACTCGTTTCGGGAGTTTTTCCGTCGCCTGAAGAGAGAATCGCCTGAACGACCTTATTGAACCGGTCGGCTGTTTTAAGGGCCTGTGGCTCTTCTCCCTTCATGTGCAATACATACCCCAGGAAGTTGAGTCCCCGTATGTAAAACGGGTCTTTCTCCAATGCCTGTTCGATAAGTTTGATAATCTCGTCGTATTTCCTTTTGGGCAGGTAGCTGTTGTTGTAATATTTTAACAGTTCGCGGTCCTGTTCGGGCATGGAAAACTGGGAAAAGCCGGGCTGGTATCTGTAACCGTAATAAAGCGCCCTGTAATCCGCAACGGTCAATGTGGTGTCGTATTGCTTCATCCGCTCCATCAGCCGGGGATAATAAAATTCAGAGTCGGGATCCGCAATGACCTGCTTGATGCCGTCATAATCCGGCGCCATAAAAAAGTGGGGCGGGTCCTGTTGGGCAAACAGGTTCATGGCGATAGGGAGCGTGAGGACGGTCAGAATAATACTCTTGATGGCTCGGGTTCCCATACATTGTCGTTTTTATCAGGGTTCAGAAAGGGAAGATCAGCGGAAGGGCCAGTGTAGTACCACAAATACTACCCTTAGGGCTCTAAGATAACCAATTTGCTAATAAAATTCGGATATATCTAATTCTACAAGGGTGTTACCCTGTACCTCGTAGAGTTTTTGGCCGATGCGGAAGGCGTTGCTGCCCATATTGAACGTTGCGACCTGCTGCTGGGCGGCGTCGATGACGGTCGTTACTCCCTTTTGCGAGAGGAAGGTGTATTTTTCGGTGTCCATGCCGTGGATGAACAGATCGTCGAAGCTGATCTCACGGACGGTATCCAGGGCGTCGTCCAGTTCGAGCAGGTTGTCGCGGCCGGCGAGGTAGATCTTGCCGGGGTTGCCGGCTTGCAGCGGCTGGAAGCCCCCGTCCGTCCTGAGGTAGGCGTACTCGGATACGAAATCACGCAACTGGCCGTACTGTTCGGCGTCGAAGGTCCACTCCGAGAGCATGGCGCCGTTCTCCAAGGAGTAGCGGACGAGCCTGTTGTCGGATACCAGGATGGAGATGGAGCGGTCGTCGTGGATGAAACGCTCGATCCGGGTCTTCTTTTCGCCGAGGTTCCACACGAAGATCCGCTCGCCGGTCGAGGTGTTGTAGGCGGACACGAAGGGGGTGCCGTAATCGAGTTGGCGGGCCCCCATATAGGCGTGGCCCCAGTTGACCATCAGCAGGGTGTCGCCCCTCTGGTAGAGGGTGGATTTGCTCAGCGTCTGCTTGGGGAAGGGGACGGTCCACTCGACCCCGCCGTCGTGGTTGAGGCAAACCAGGTCCTGGGCGTCGGCGAAATAGACGCGGGTGCTGTCGATCACGACATTGGAGACCAAATCGCGGACCAGGCTGTAGCCTGTGGTTATGACAAAGGTCCCCGTCAGCAGCCCGAGCGCCACGCCTGCCGCATTGGCCGCGATGGTGCCCGTGTAGTCCTTCTTGCCCGTGACCGAGGTACGGAACCATCCCGAGCCGTCCTTCAAAGAGAGGCTCTGCAAGCCTGCAGCCGTCAACAGGACGGTGGAATCGTTCAGGAATTGCATTCCGTTCCAGCCGTATTCCGCGCTGACATCGCGCTTCCAGAGGACCTCCCCGTTGCCCAGGTCGATCCCCTGAAGCCGGCTGTTCCGGTTGAGGGTAGAACCGATGCCGATGTTGCTCGCCGGATCGATGAAGAAGATCCGGTTGTCCGCTTTCCATTTTTTCTTGCCCGTTTCCTCGTTCAGGCAATAACTCCTGTTGGATGAGAAAACGATCGCACTGCCGCTCTGCAACACATTGCAAGTCTGAAAATTGATCTTTTTCGACCACTTCGTGCGGTCGTTTTCCAGGTCGTACAGGATGACCTCCCCGCTGCTGCTCTGGAAATTCTCATCCCTGGATGTGCCGCGCAACTGGAGGGTAATGCAACGGGTGGTCGTGTCGAGGTAATAATCCGATATCCGCTCCTTGAATTCGTACTTGTTGGCTACGATATCCTCTCCGGTCAGGGTGTTCTTACCGATCGTCTCTTGGGTTTTGGTCTGGGCGTATGAGGTCGCAGCGGCATAGCAAAGGAACCATGCGGCAAAAAAGAGCTTTTTCATAGGCGGTCTTGGGGTTTGTTACCCAAAGATATGCCTTTTCAGAACAAAACCTTCTTGTGGACCGTTAAATTTTTCATCTCGCCCGTGACGCCCGAGCCGATGCTGTGGACAGGCAGCACGAAGGTCGAGGATTCGGGGATCGTCTCCGCGTCCTCCAGGTAGCGGCCCTGGGCGGCCTTTTCGCCGTTCAGGTAGAGGCACAGGGCCGATTTGTCGCAGGTCAGGGTCACGCGTTGCCACTCTCCGGTAGGGAGGTTGCAGGGCAGCACGTAATTCTGGCCCTTGCGCCGGTAGCCGGGGTTGCCCTTACCGTCGAAGTTGAGGTAGAAGGTGCCTTCGGAGCCATCGAACAGTACGGCTTTGGCGGGGGTGGCGGGGTCGATGTAGAGGTCGAAGCTGACCGTGTAGGGGAAGCCTATGGCGTTGAAGGGGAGCCTGAGGCTGCCCTTGCCGTCGAGTCGGAGGGCGCCGTTTGCGGTTTGCAGGCCCTCCAGGGTGGCGTCGTAGCGGTTGCCGGAGAGGTCTTTCACGGCGGCGTTGCTTGTGCTTTTGAAGTCGTAGGATGCCACCAGGTCGCTCTTGCTCGCCACTTTGCGCAACGGGTTTACGCCCGGGACGTCGCTCTGGAACAGGGCCACCCTCTGCATGAATCCCTCGCAGCTCTGGTTCTCCAGCTTGGCCCCGAACCAGCCCTTCTCGGCGATAAAGACGACCTGGTCCTTCAGCCGGTCGAAGTAGTCGAATTCGGAGGTGCCGACCTTGCGGTCGTACCAGATCGAGGCCTGGCACCCCTCGAGCAGGGGATGGGCGGGCGAGAGCACGGGCCAGCCTCCGCTCAGATCGGGCGTCTCCCAGCCGCAATACATCTTTTTGAGCTTGAAGTAGTCGTCATAGGCGGTCCGGCGGCCGGGGACCGTGTAGAGGTCGTGGGAGTTGTTTAGGACCCGGAAACCCTCCTTGACCATCTTGTCGAAATCGGCCCAGGAGTAGGCCCAATAGTTGCAGGTCACGCGGTTGTCGACCGGGGTTTGGCCTACCAAACCCCCACCGCCCAGCGACGCCCACATCCTCGGGGCGAGGCCCTTTTTATTGACGTAGTCGATCATGGTGTTGAGGTAGCGGTTGAAGTCCTCGCCGTAGGTCGGGCCCCGGTGGTACTCGTCGGCCCCGATGTGGAAGGTTTTGCTTTGGAAGACGGGGTCTTCGCCGTCCAGGAACTCGTCGTAGAGCCTTTTCATAAAGGCGATCGCCTCGTCGTTCTTTAGGTCAATGTGGGAGTCGTCCAGCATGAATGCGGGATTGTACAACGCCACGAAGCGGCAATGGGCGGGCGAGTCGATCTCGGTAATCACGTCCACGCCGAAAGCGGCGGCCGTCTTCTGGTATTGGCGGTAGGCCTCCTGCGAATAGACCTGCGAGGGGTTCAGGCCGGAATTGATGGCGGGGAAGAGTTTGCTCTCCACACGGAAGCTGGCGTGCTGTTCGCCGCCGTCGTCGTTGATGTGGACCTGGATCTCGTTGATCTTGAAGTAGGACATGTATTTGGTTACCTCCTCCAGGTAGTCCAACGGGATGTAGATCCGCGCCACGTCCAACATGCAGCCCCGGCTCTTGTAGGCGGGGTAGTCACGGATCAGGCCTTTGGGCAGCTCGTCGCGGCCGGGGCTTTGCGAGAGGATCTGCGAGAGGGTGACCGCGGCGTAGAGGTTGCCGATCGCCGAGGCGGCCTCGATGCTGACCACCTCGCCCAGGTCGATGGCGTAGCCCTCCGCGCCCAGATCCGTGCGCACGGGCAGGGAGAAGTAGAGGTCGCCCCGGGCAGGCTCGCCGACAACGACCTGGATGGGGCGGCGGGCGATCTTTTCGAGGTAGTATTGTATCTGTTCCCCGGTAGGTCGCATCGAGGCATCCTGCAGAACGATGCGGGATCGGCGGGTAAATTGGAAGGTGCCGGTCCCGCCCTTCCACTCGCGGATGCCGGGGAGCACCTGCGGGCGGGCGTTGTCCTTTTTTCCGGGGGTGTACTGTCCGGGGACGGTAACCACGACGTCCTCGCTGTTGGACATGGCGGCGTCTTGGGGGTCGTTTTTGTTGACCACCTTGTAAAGCAGGTGGACGTCCATCGTCTCGAGGGGAGTGCGGACGCTCCCGTCGGTGGCGATGACCGATTGGTTGGAGCTGCCCCCGATGATTACCTCGTAGTCCGCGTTGCGGGAGTCGGGCAGCACCACCCTACCCTGTCGGATCACGGGTTTCTCGTTGACCACGTTGCCCAGTATCCGGTCCAGGACCGAGCGGGCGGAGGCGGTTTGGGCTTCTACACAGAGTGTTCCGGCCAGGATAAGCAGGCCCGTCCCCAGAAGGGCCGGGAGGCGTTGGGCGTTCCCTTTTTTCATATGCGCGGAGTTTGGATCGTTTATATGCTATAACAATCCGAAGCCCGCTTGCCCAACCCGGGGCGGGGATATTATCTTCTCCGGGCCACGCGCAAGGCTTGCAGGCAGGCCCCGACAAGGATGGCTCCGGCTAAAGCCATGACCGTCCAGAGGAATCCCGGCCGTTCGAAGAAGCGGACTTTCGGGGCGGGCGCGGGGATCGTATCCTCACGCACGGGGAGGGTGGTATCCACTGTCCGCAGCTCCCCGTCCAGTTCGTCCCGGAAGTATTCCAGGTCGTAATGGCTCTGTCCTTCGTTTCCGGTTGTGAGCGTGTAATGCTTGCCCGCCTCAAGCGGGGCGCACAGGTAACGCGCGAGGGTCCACATCCGTACCTTTTCCACCGTCAGCGGGGGGTTATTCCCGTTGTCGATGACGATCCGGGTCGTGCTGTCCACGGGAAAACCGTGCATCAGGAAGATGTTTCCCTCTTTGGAGGAAAGGGTCAGTGAAAGGGTGCGTTTGCCGGTGGTAAGCATTGCGTCGCGGCGGTAGAGGCCGTTGTCGGGGATGGCGAGCTCCAGCCGGTCGATCCGGTACGGGCCCGGGGCATCCGGGGCGACCACGGTGCGGCGCAGGGAGTCCTCCCGGATCACAAGGCCTCCCGTCTCCACGGGCAGGTATAGAACATAGACGGTCAGGCTGCTCATCTTACCCACACCCGTTACGGAGAGGGGGCTGCCCTGGGCGTTGCTCACAGTGATCTCGTAGTAGCGGTAATCGCCCGCGGGAATCTCCACCACGGCCACTTCGCTGCCGCCCGGTTCGCGTTGGCTGTCGAGCGGCATACGCTGGCGGACCACATACCATTGGCCGGGCTGGTCGCCGCCCCGCACGCTCACGTACTTCTTTACATCGGCTGCGCGCATGACGATATAGAAGCGTTCGATCCGCTCCCGCGCCGCGTTGTCGACCACCAACACGTTCAGGCTGTCACTACCCGCATTTTTCAGCAAAGGGTACATCTCCATGCGGCTGGTCTGCCGCTCCGGGGGGGCATCGCGCACCACATAGGGGACCTCGTTCCCCTTTTCGTCCAGGATGCGCACATCGTTGAAGTCGTTTTCGCCGGAAAGGGCGATAATCCTGGCGTTGAGGCGGATGTTGTAGTAGCCGTCGGCCCCGACCGTGTCGATGGCCGCTTTCCACCGCTCCTGCGCAGCCGCCCCGAGGGCTGCCGCCAATGCAAGGGTCAAAGTAAATATCTTTTTCATTCTTCGCCGGGTTTTTCGTCGTCACGCACCAGCGTCTTGATGCGCTGCTGGAGGAAAGAAACCGCCAACAGGATAACACCCAAGGCCACGAACGAGATGATGCGTCCCGCCTGCGACATGCGCCAGACGTCGATGACATAGAACTTGAGCACGATCAACCCGAAGAACACCAGGGAGATCTGCCTGAGAAGCACCTCTTTGCGGCGTACGCCCCACAGCATGAGGCACGCCGCGACCACACCCCACAGGATCGGGTAACCAAAAGTGCGCACATCGTGGAGCAGGGCGTAATAGTTGTCGGCGTTGCCCGCCAGTTGGATCGTGGTGCTGTCGGCCTCGACGCTCAGCACAGCCACCCCCGCCGCCGTAAGCAGCCAGGCAAAGACGGCCATGGTTTGACGCGGCAGGGAATTCAGGTTGCGGACCAAGGCGTAGAACAGGTAGCACACGCCCGGCCACATCAGGTAATGGAGCAGGAAGACGGAACCCTCGCCGGTGTAGTAAGCGCTCCACCGGAAATTGGCGATAGCGGGCAGGCCGGCGCAGACGAACAATAGCGCAACGAGCAACAGCAGGATGTAGACCCACTGTTTCACGGCGATCCGGCGGCGGAATACAGCCGCCATCCCGGCAGCATAGGTAACCATCCAGATCATCTGGGCGCTGACCGTAAAGTTCCTCAGCGCGCCGGCGGCAGCCCCCAGTTGGTAAGTGATCTCAAAAGCGGGGACCAGGAATCCCATCGCGATCAGTGCGCAAGTCAGCGCGGGGGCCACAACACGGGCGGGGAATATCCCCCCGTTGGGATCGGCATCCCGCCCGGTAAGCCAACGGCACAGGCCCAGCGAGGCGATGACCGTCAGCCCGGTAATGAAGATACGGTTCAAAACGACGGGCAGCGTCGAGTGCACACCCGACATGGCGTTTTCGTCCAGGGTGTAGTCGTACACGTAATTTTGTGCCGCATCCATACCGTAGGAGATCAGCACCAACGCGCACATCAGCAGGAACGCTCCGTGGAACACGCGGATGCGCGAGCGTTGCCAGAGCCACAACAGGATTACCGCCTCGGCGGCCCAGAACAGCGTGATGACGTGGCCTTTCAGTTGAACGGGGACGGCCAGCGACACGAAACTCAGCACCACCGCGATGACCAGGTAAAGCATACGCCGGTCGATCTGCCGCACGCCCATCAGTACGCCCATTACTACCGCGTTGGCCGCGCCGATGAGTATCGTTACCAGGCCCATGATATACACCGGGTAGTTTTCGAATATGACCGTGCAGGCCAACAGCAACGAGAGGTTGTTGCTCAAAATGACCGCCACCTGGAACACCGTGATACGCCGCGCCCGGAAATACTCCAGAAGGGCCAGCAGGTAGAACTGCACGAAGAACAGGGCGGCGAAAAGCGTCGCCCCGGCATACTGCTCTTTAAAACTGAAAAGAAGCCATCCCCAGAAAAATCCGAGCGTGCAGAGGTAGCTCACAACGCCTATGATATTCCAGCGTTTGCGCATCGCCACCACGAGCATTCCCGCATTGAGGATCAACAAGAAGGTAAACAGCACGACGTAGTTACCCGTACCCGAACTGGCCAGCAACGGGGAGGCGTAGCCGCCCAGCAACGATAACAGGGCCAACTCCTGCCGGTTATAAAGCAACGAGAGGCACACCGCGCCAACGGTTATTCCGACCAGGATCGAGAAGGCGGCGGTCGCCCCGAAAAGATGATACTCCCTGAAAGCGATCGCTATGGTAATATAAAACACGGCGATCCCGCCCCCGGCCATCAGCGAGGAGAGCAAATGGTAATTCTTTCGCAGCCTGTGCCCCACCAGCAGGATGACCGCCCCGGCGAGGATACCGATCCCCACGCGGCCGACTTCGTTGATCCAGTCCTGGTCGATGGCGTACTTGACGAAGAACGCCACGCCCAACACCAGGGTAACGATCCCCACTTTGCTGAGCCAATTCTCGGTAAAGAGGGCCCTCAGGGCGGATCGTTTCGGCTCGCCGGGCGTTTCGGCACGGGGCGTGACCGGAGGCGGGGGGAGCTCTTTCGAGGGCGGGGCGATCGTTGGGGCGGCCGTTGTTTTGGGCGCAGATTCCGCCACAACGGCGGATACCGCCGCCTGAGGGACAGGAAGCGGCAATTCCGCGGCTGCGGGCTGCGGCTCCGGGACGGGAACAGGGGCAGGCTTTGGGGCCTGTGAAGGGGCGGCCGTCCGGGGCGTTTCGGACGTTTCGGGACGGCCATCCGCCTGCGCCCGGGATGCCGACAGCGACGAGCGCAGGGAAAGCAGGCCCTCCATCTTTTCGAGGCGTCTTTCGATCGACGAGACTTTGGCCAATACGATGAAGGGGACCACGATGATGACCCCCAATGCGATAACTCCCAAAAAAAGAAAAAATTCCATACCCGGGGTATTTTAAACAAAGGTAATAAAAGCTGAGAGCAATCGTGCAAGCTTGCTTGCGAAAGATTGCCGAGGCGCAAAACCTTCGGCGAAGCCAAAGGTACAAAAAGTCGAGCGCAATCAAAGCTTGCTTTGAATTACCGATGCAGAAAAGGTGTTTCAGTCGGTGCTTGAGTGAGTCGTGGAGAGGGCGACGAACCCGATGGGGAGATCAATGAAAAGGGACCGGTAATTCATTGATTACCGGTCGCTTTGTGATCGTTTTTCTTTACTTTACCTCCGTGAAGTCGCCGGGCTTCCACGTGCCGTCGAAAGCGGGGGTCTGCTCGGCGCAAGACAAAATGAGGCGGCTGTTACCCAGCCGCCTCATTTTCAATATTATACGAACATTTACCGTTTGCCCAACGAGCGGTCCAGGGCGTAGATCCCGTGCACGCCGTAGACCTCGAACTTGTCGAGGATGCCCTTGGCCGTATCCTCCTCCTCGACCTGCTCGCGCACGAACCACCAGAGGAAATCCTGCGTGGCGTTGTCCTTCTCGGCGACGGCTACCTCCATCAGAGAGTCGATCAGTTTGGAGACGTGGCACTCGTGCTCGTACACCTTGGCGAAGACGGCCTGCGGGGAGGCCCACCCACCCGGTACGGCGTCGATCTGGCCGATCGCGACCTTGCCGCCGCGCTTGACGGCGTAGTCGATCAGTTTGTGGGCGTGCTCGAGCTCCTCGGCGGCCTGTTTTTTCATCCAGTGGGCGAATCCGTCCAGCCCGGAATCCATAAAGTAGACGGCCATCGAGAGGTAGAGGTTCGACGACCACATCTCGGCTTTGATCTGCCCGTTAAAAGCATCGGTCAATTTCTTGGTCAGGTTCATATCATTCCGTTTTAAAGTGTCGAAAAATCGCTTTCCTTACAAAGGAACGCATTTTTTCGGGGAATGACGCCCTCGGTAACTTTTTGATAACCTTCCGGCGCTGCGCACGGCTCGACCTTCGAGAGGATCGATTCGAGCAGGGGGAGCATTTGGTTCAGGCCCCCGGTCTTGATGATGAAGTTCCAGAGCGGTTCGAATTTTTTCCAGCCCCCGGTGTAAAAAAAGTGCTTCAGCCGGTGTTTGAGCGAGTCGTGGACCAGGCTCGAGCGGACGATGGAAGGCCAGGCGTAGAATTCGCGGTAGGCGTGGTTGTAACCCTGCTCGAGTTCGGCGGCGGAGAGTCCCGCCGTTTGGTAGACCACGTGGCGCGTGTCGTAGAGGTCCCAGTTGCGGGTGGCGATCCTCCCCTGCCGCTCCATCTGGCTGAACAGCGCGGTGCCGGGATAGGGGGTCAGGATGTGGAAGGTGGCGGTGGTAATGCCGTGGGCGACGCTCCAATCGACCGTGCGGCGGAACACGTCGCTCTCGTCGTCGTCCAGCCCGAAGACGAAGCTGCCGTTGATCATGATCCCCAGGGAGTGGAGCCTCTCCACGGCTCGGGAGTAGTCCTGCGCGAGGTTCTGCTTCTTGTTGCTCTGACGCAGGTTAGCGGGCGAGAAGGTCTCGAAGCCCACGAACACGCTCCGGAGCCCCGCATCGGCCGCCTTTTCGATCAGATCGCCCCGCAGGATCGATTCGACCGTGGCCGCACCCTGGAACACCCGGCCCATCCCGCGCATCCCCTCGAAGAGCGCCGAGGCAAACCTGGGGCTGCCCAGCAGATGGTCGTCCAGAAAGTAGAGGTGCTTGCCGGGCAGGCGGTCGATCTCGGCCAACGCGTCGTCGACCGCCTGGGTGTAAAAGGAGCGGCCCCCTTCAAAAAAAGCGTCCTTGTAACAAAAATTGCAGTGGTGGGGGCAGCCCCGGCTCACGACGATCGAGTTGGGGACCAGGTAGAGGTTGCGTTTGATCAAATCGCGCCTTACCGGGGGGAGCTGCGCCAGCGTGCGCAGCTCCGAGCGGTAGACTTTGGCGGGCCTGTGCTGCCTGAAATCGTGCAGGAAGCGCGGAAAACTCTCCTCGGCGGGGCCCAAAAAGATCGTGTCGGCGTGGGCGGCGGCCTCCTGCGGCATGGCGGTCACGTGGAGGCCCCCCAGGGCCACGTGGATTCCCCGGCTCCGGTAACCGTCGGCCATGGCGTAGGCGCGGTAGGCGTTGGTGATGTAGACCTGGATCAGGACCAGGTCAGGGGTATCATCCAAATCGACCGCCTCGACGTGCTGGTCTTGGATCTCGACCTGATCGTCGGGCGAGAGGTAGGCGGCCAGCGTGGCCAGTCCCAGCGGAGGGAAGAGCGAGTACTTGATCGGCCTGTGGAAGGGGCTTTCGGCCTCGGTCAGGGCAGGAAGGATCATCTTTACTTTCATGGCGCGGAGATTTTGGCATGGGGGCCCCGGCACAGGCCTGGAAAGCCCATGTGAGATGGTTTTTAGTACGATTCAACGGAGGGTTACTTCGAACCCATTTCGGTATTGCGGATCATCGTCTCCAGGGTTTCGAAATGAGCCTTCAGGGCGGCGTACCCTTCGGGGGTGATCGAGTAGACCGTGTTGGGCTTGCGGCCGATAAAGCCCTTGCGGACCGCGATGTAACCGTACTCCTCCAACCCCTTGAGGTGGGAAGCCAGGTTGCCGTCCGTGACCTGCAAAGCCTCTTTGAGCGCGTTGAAATTCAACTCGCTGTTGACCGCCAGCGCACTGATGATCCCCAGGCGGATGCGGTTGTCGAAGGCTTTGTTGAGCGTGTCGATCCTCATCGCCGTTCGTATTTGAGCCACATCCACACGCCGTAAAGGATGTGCAAAAGGCCGAATCCGGCCACCCAGAAATAGAATCCGTGGCCCGGCATCCAAAGGGTAATGCAGCCCAGCAGGATCTCGGCGTAGCCCAGGTAGCGGATCTCGCCCAAGGTAAGCTTGCTGCCGCAGAAAAGGGCCAGGCCGTAGAAGATCAAACAACTCGGGGCGATGATCCCGAAGGCTCCCACATCAATCAGTTTGGCCACGAATACGGCCCCCACGATCATCGGCACGGCGACGCTCCACATCAACCTCCGCGCGGCGGCGCTCCAGACCGGCGCCCCGTCCCTGCGGCTGCGGAGCCAGGTAAAAAAGAAGGCCGACACGAAGGCCGCGACAAAGGTCAGGCCCCCGATCAACAAGAGGATGAGGCCCGCGTTGGGGGTAAAGTTTACCCCTTGGGTGTACCGCGCATCGACAATCGGCCAGGCGAACCCGGCCCCGATCAAGGCGCAACATCCGGCGGCAATGCCGCTCCATCCGCTCAGGCTGACAAAGCGGCTGCTGCGCTCCATCATCTGCCTGATCTGCGTAATCTCTTGAATTGTAGCTGATTTGTTTTCCATTTCATTGAATTTAAAAGTACTTTGAATTGCAAAGTAATGTGAAAAAATTTTAGCTTCCAAATTTTTCGGCAGAAAAATGACGGGGACGGGTAAAATTCTATGTTGTTTGCTTGCCGGTAAACCGACCGCGGCATTACGGACGCGTCAGGGCGTCGTAGCGGAGAAGGGCCTCCAGGAAGTAGTAATCGGCGTAGTTCAAGGGCACGTCGACATCTGCTTTGCCGGGCATGTTGGCGGTGCTGTGCATAAGCAGGAAGCCTCTGTTCTCGCCCTCGGCCGCCAGGTAGGCGTCGGATCCGAGCGAGGCCAGGATCTTTTCGGCCCCATCGAATAATTTGCGCTTCTGCTCCCCGTCGCAATAACCGCTCAACTCGAGCATGGCGCTCGCGGCGATGGCTGCCGCCGAGGCATCCCGCGGTTTGAGCGCGATTTCTTCGGGGGTATAGTCCACGACGGGGGTAAAGCCCGGCTCCCCGACGTTATAATCCCATACCGGGATACCGTCCGCGGGCATGGTCGGCAGGTCGAGCATGAAATTCGCCGCGCCGATCGCCGTAGCCAGGTATTCGGGCTTGCCGGTGCAACGGTAGCTCATCGTAAAGCCGTAGAGGGCCCAGGACTGGCCCCTGGCCCAGGTCGAGTTGTCGGCAAAGCCCTGCTGGGTCTGCTTGTGGGCGACCTGTCCGGTCTGCGGATCGTAATCCACGACGTGGTAGGTGCTCATGTCGGGACGGAAATGCTCCTTCATGGTCTTATCGGCGTGGCTGACCGCGATGTTGTAATAGGTCGAATCGCCGGTCACACGGGTCGCGTAGAACAGCAGCTCCAGGTTCATCATGTTGTCGATGATGACCGGGTATTCCCACCTGTCGACCCCGTTGCGGGCCGTGCGGGGGTTCCACGAGAGGATGCACCCCACGGTAGGCGAAAAACGCTTGCAAAGGCTCTTCGCCGACTCGATCAGGATCGGCTCATAACTCACATCGCCGGTCAGCCTCAGGCCGTTGCCATAGCTGCAATACATCTCGAAGCCTATGTCGTGGTTGGTGGTATCCCACTGGTTCTCCTCCAGGGATTCGGTCCACTTTTTGGCGTTCTCCAGGGTCGGCAAGTCTTGGGTGTACTCGTAGATGTACCACAAAGACCCCGGGAAGAAGCCCACCGTCCAGTTGTGGATACTTACCGGGAACAACGTGTCGCCCCTCAAAGTATAGGGCCACTGCGAGGTCGAAGTCATCGATCCGGCCAGGTATTCGTACTGTTTGACCGCCCTCTGGAAACTGCGCTCCACAAGATCGGTATGCGCCGGCCTCCCGCACGAGGCGAACGCAAGCAACAAAGCGGCAAAGTAAATGCTCTTTTTCATCTTAACGTACCGTATTAAGTAAGGTCCAAAGTGGGTTGAGTCGTCTTTCGCCCAACCCTTTCAACAAAGATAATTAAATAATGACAACCATATCAACGGATTGGGTGGCTACGGGGTGGATTGTTCGTATTTCGTTACAGCGTCCCTGAAGCGGCTTCTCATATAGCCGGCCAGCGAATCGGGAGAAACAACCCGTATGCTGCCGCCGAAGCCCATGATTTCACGGACCACCTCGTTGTTGATGACGACTTTTATTTCGAACGTCATCGATCGATCGTCTCCTGTTTCGATCAACCGCTGGCTTTTGTGGATGGGTTTGGTCAGCACGTAAGGGGCGTTTTGCGGATCGACCTCGAAGCGGATTATTTCGGCCTCTTGGTTGAGGTTCTTCGTTACGCCCACCACGTCGTCGAAAAACGTGA
>JAVBNX010000021.1:0-20952 GCA_031551275.1 Rikenellaceae bacterium | reverse complement strand
CCACACTCAGGGCAGCGCTTTCGCTTCGATTTTGACATAAAAAAGTAGTTTGATGAAACACGTTTCATCAAACTACTCATAATGCAAATATATTCACATAATTACAGCCGCTTTACCAACTGTTTTTGACCATTATACCCTAATCAATGAATAATTAGTTAGGAAAACGCAGTTTTCCGCAAAGTTTTTTGGTGCCGCTTTTTCGAACCGACGCTCGAAGCGAGAGGAGAGACCGCTTGCGGGCTATCCCGAGCAAGGAGGAGGAAGGCGAAGCCAAAAAAAGCGGCGGTAGCGCCCTATTGCACTGCCGGCAGGTCTTTGGCCTCGGCGCGGGTCATGATGAATTCTTCGGTAACGGTTCCCAGGATGCGGCGGGTGCAGGTGATTTGGGTTTTGCTGAAGGATTGTTTCATCTGGTAGCCCCGGTAGACGTTGGGGGCGGAGGGGTCGTTGGTTTCTTTCCAGAGCCAGGCTATGAACTCGCCGTAGGGGTGGTAGGATTCGTATTTGTAGATGTCCCAGGTGCTGCCGTTTTTCTCGTAGTAGACCATGGTGTTGTCGGCTTTGAAATCGTAGTAGTACTCGATCGCGCTGGCGCCGGGTTGTTTGCCGCTCCATGTGCCGACCAGGTCGGAGGTTTTGTCGGGGGCCCTTTCGAGCAGCAGGGTCCGGCCTTGCTCTTTGGGGTCGGTTATACCGTTGACGGTAAAGAGCAGGATCTTGACGTTGGCGATGTCACCGGCGATGGAGTTGATCTGTATGGTTTCGCGGAAGACGTTGCCGTACTCGTCGGTGCCGTTGATCGAGAGCAGGCTGTCCTGGACGGCGTAGTCGAATTCGGCGTACTGGTGCCAGGTGTATCCGGTCCGGGGGGTGTAGACGGCGTCTACGCGGCCCATCTTTTGGTCGGATTTAAAAGTCAGGATGTAATTGTCGTCGGTGTTTGAGGCGTTGAATTCCATCCAGTTGCCCAGGATCAGTTTGTCGTAGTTCGTGTCGATCGAGTCTTTCGAGCAGGCGGCGCACAGCATCAGGGCTGTCGCGGCGATAAACAGTAGTCTTTTCATGGGTCAGGGGTTAGAGTTTGGGCAGGTCTTTGGCCTCGGCGCGGGTCATGATGAACTCCTCGGTAATGGAGCCGTGGACGCGGCGGGTGCAGGTAATTTGGGTCTTACTGAAGGATTGTTTCATTTGGTAGCCGCGGTAGATGTAGGGGTCGGCGGGGTTGTTGGCTTCTTTCCAGAACCAGGCGATGAATTCGCCGTAGGGGTAGTAGAGCTCGTAGTTGTAGACGTCCCAGCCTTCGCCGTTCTTCTCGTAGTAGACCATGGAGTGGTCGGCGCGGAAGTCGTAGTAGTACTGGATCGCGCCTGCGCCCGGCTCTTTGCCGCTCCATACGCCGACCAGTTCCTGGGTTTTGTCGGGGGCCCTTTGGATCAGGCCGGTCACGCCTTCCAGCTCGGGGATGCGCATGCCGTCCAGGGAGTAGACCAGGGTGGTCAAACTGGCCACGTCGCCTGCCATGTAGTTGATCTGGGACTCCTGGAGGAACTGGATGCCGGACTCGGTGGTCCCGCTGATTTTCAGGGTGTTGTCGTCTGCTATGGTGTAGCTGAAGCCGGCGCTTTCGTACCAGACCATGCCGGTTTGGGCGTTGGCGAACACGGCGTTGGCGAAGTGCATCGTGTTGTCCTCGTTGAAGGTCATCACGAAGGACTGGTCGGTGTCGGCGGCGTTCAGTTGAAGCCATTGGCCGATGATCAGGTCGTCGTAGTCGGTGTCCAGGGAGTCTTCCGAGCAGGCGGAGAAAAGGCTTGCGGCAAACAGGGCGAGGATGGCCGCGGTCAGGGAGGTTAATTTTTTCATATACGGATCATTAATAGGTTGATGCAAAATTAGTAAAAATGGAGGAAAAAAATATCCCGCCTGGTGGAGCGGGACATTTTTTGGAAAATCGGGACGGGCCTACTGCTGCTTGAGCGCTGCGTGGGCTGCCGCCAAGCGGGCGATGGGCACCCGGAAGGGCGAGCAGGAGACGTAGTTCAAACCGGCGTAGTGGCAGAACTCGACCGAGCTGGGCTCGCCGCCGTGTTCGCCGCAGATGCCGCACTTCAGATCGATCCTCTGGCCGCGTCCTTTGAGGACCGCTTCGCGGATCAGCTGGCCTACGCCCTTCACGTCGAGTTTCTGGAAGGGATCCTGCTTGAGGATGCCTTTCTCGAGGTAGACGGGCAGGAACTTGGAGATATCGTCCCTCGAGAAGCCCAGGGTCATCTGGGTCAGGTCGTTGGTTCCGAAGGAGAAGAACTCGGCTACCTCGGCGATCTCGTTGGCGGTTACCGCGGCGCGGGGAACCTCGATCATCGTGCCGACCATGTAGCTGATCCGGTCGTTGCGCTCACTGAATACCGTTTCGGCCACCTCGTCGATGATCCGTTTCTGGTATTTGAGCTCCTTGTGGTTGCCTACCAGCGGGACCATGATCTCGATGTGCACGGGAATACCGGCTTTCTTGGTGTTGAGGGCCGCCTCGATGATGGCGCGGGCCTGCATCTCGGTAATCTCGGGGTAGGTGTTGCCCAAGCGGCAGCCGCGGTGGCCGAGCATGGGGTTGAACTCGTGGAGGAATTCGACTTTTTGCTTGATCGTCTCGAAGGTTACGCCCATCTCGGCGGCCATGGCCTTTTGTTCTTTTTCCTCGTGGGGAACGAACTCGTGGAGGGGCGGGTCGAGCAGGCGAACGGTCACGGGATAGCCGTCCATCTCCTTGAACAGGCCTTCGAAGTCGCCCCTCTGCATGGGAAGCAATTTGGCGAGGGCCACGCGGCGGCCGTCCTCGTCGTCGGCGAGGATCATTTCGCGCACGGCTTTGATGCGGTCGCCCTCGAAGAACATGTGCTCGGTGCGGCACAAACCGATGCCCTGGGCGCCGAACGAGAAGGCGACCTTCGCGTCGGTGGGGGTGTCGGCGTTGGCGCGGACTTTCAGGTGGGCGTACTTGGAGGTCAGATCCATCAGCTTGCCGAAGTCGCCGCTCAGCTCGGCGGCCACGGTGCCTACCTTGCCCAGGTAGACCTCGCCGGTCGAACCGTTCAGGGAGATCCAGTCGCCCTCTTTGACGACCACGCCGTTGACGGTCATCGTGCGGGCCTTGTAGTCGACCATCACGTCGCCTGCGCCCGAGACGCAGCACTTGCCCATGCCGCGGGCTACGACCGCCGCGTGGGAGGTCATGCCGCCGCGGGCGGTCAGGATGCCTTGCGATACGTGCATGCCCTTGAGGTCCTCGGGTGAGGTCTCTACGCGGACCAAGATGGGTTTGTCACCCTTGTCGGCCCACTTTTCGGCGTCGTCGGCGAAGAAGACGACCTGGCCCGTAGCCGCTCCCGGGGAGGCGGGTAGGCCCTTGGTCAAAACTTTGGCGTTCTTCATGGCCGCCTTGTCGAAGACGGGGTGCAGCAGCTCGTCCAGTTTCTCGGGCTCGCAGCGCAGCACGGCGGTCTGCTCGTCGATCAGCCCCTCGGAGAGCATATCCATCGCGATCTTGACCATCGCCGCGCCCGTGCGTTTGCCGCTGCGGGTTTGCAGCATCCAGAGCTTGCCGTCCTGGATGGTAAACTCGATGTCCTGCATATCGGTAAAGTAGGTCTCCAGGTGGTGCTGGGTGGCGTTCAGGTCGGCGTAGACGGACGGCATCAGCTCCTCGAGGGAGGGGAATTTCGATGCGCGGTCGGCCTCGCTCACGTTCTGGGCCTCGGCCCAACGCTGGGAACCGATCTTGGTGATCTGTTGGGGGGTGCGGATACCTGCGACCACGTCTTCGCCCTGGGCGTTGACCAGGTACTCGCCGTTGAAGAGGTTTTCGCCCGTGGCGGCGTCGCGCGTGAAGGCTACCCCGGTGGCCGACTTGTCGCCCATGTTGCCGAAGACCATCGCCTGTACGTTGACCGCGGTGCCCCACTCGGCGGGAATGTTGTTGAGTTTGCGGTAGAGGATGGCCCGGTCGTTCATCCAGCTACTGAACACGGCGCAGACGGCGCCCCAGAGCTGCTCCCAGGGATCGGTCGGGAAGTCCTGGCCGGTCTTCTGCTTAACGGCTTTCTTGAACCTCGCGACCAGTTCCTTCAAATCTTCGGTGGTCAGGTCGGTGTCGTTGGCCACCTTCTTCTCGGCTTTCATCTCGTCGATGATCTCCTCGAAGGGGTCGTGGTCCTCTTTGCTCTCGGGTTTCATGCCCATTACCACGTCGCCGTACATCTGGATGAAGCGGCGGTAGGAGTCCCAGGCGAAACGGGGGTTGCCCGTGCGTTTGACCAGGCCCTCGACGGCTTTGTCGTTCAGGCCGAGGTTCAAAATGGTGTCCATCATGCCGGGCATCGAGGCGCGCGCGCCCGAGCGGACCGACATCAACAGCGGGTTGGTGTCGCTGCCGAACTCCATGTCCATCATCTTCTCGATGCCGGCCATCGCCTTCTCGGCGTCGGGCTTGACCAGGGAGATTACCTTCTCCTTCCCCTGGGTGTAGTATTCGGCGCAAACCTCGGTCGTGATCGTGAATCCCGGGGGGACGGGGATGCCGATGAGGTTCATTTCCGCCAGGTTGGCCCCTTTGCCGCCCAACAGCTCTTTCATCTTGCCGTTGCCTTCGGCTTTCTTGTTGCCGAATGTGTAAACTCTCTTAATGTTTGACATACTTTATGTGGTTGTTTATTAATGAATTATCTTTTAAGACCGTTGTAATTCACAGGGCAATCCACAAAAATAGCCAAATTGTTGCAAATCACCAAAAATGTAGCAATAGTTGAAGAAATCTGAACAATAACAAAGCCGCCGCAGGGTGGGTGCGACGGCTTGGGGGGATGGGGGTAAGGCCCGGACCGGGCGGTTTTCGGGGGGGCGGTTTTACGGGCGCGGGTGGTGGTGCGGGCCGGGAGTTAGTCGACCGATTTGGTAATCTGGCGTATGGCGTCGGCGTTGAGTTCGCCCTCGACGTAGATCACGGTTACCTCGTCCGGCTCGCTGATCAAAATGATCGTGTCTTTCATGACGCCTTCCGGGGCGCTCCGCTTGGCGTAGATGCGGACCACCTCGTCGTCGTCCTTGACGTCCATTACCAGTTTGTAGTCGCTGCCCGAGGCGATCTTCATCGTTTCGTCTTTGAGGCGCTTGATCTCGGCGGAGCCGATGTAAAGGCTCTTCTCGATCGAGATGATGCGCATTCCGCCCACCTGGCTCAGGCCGGCGGCCGTTTGTCCGCCCATCGCTTTGACCATGTCGCTGCCGACCATGGCCGTGGTCGCGCCTTTCATGTCGGCGTAACGGTTGTAGAGGGTTTCGAAGGCGGCGGTTTGCGCCATCACGGCGGCGGGCAATGCGGCCAACAGAAGGATCAGTAACTTTTTCATCGTCTTTGTTTTTAAAGGGTTATATTTTTTGCAGTTTTTCGTTCAGGATCTGCCCGGCGATCCGGGGTTTGGCCATCAAATCGAAGCCTTTGGCGGCGGGCTTGAGCTTCGACAGGGCGTGCCCGGTCGCGGAGGGGGCGTCCCGCTTGTGGAGGATCTTCGAGAGCTCGGCGCGGGCGGCTTCCGGGTCGGTGTACTCCACGCCGTTGATGCAGGCAAATACTTCCGGGTAGGGAATGCGCCGGTCCTGTAGGGCCAGCACGCCCACGAGGAGGAGCCCTGCGGCCACAATGGCGGCGATGGAGGTACCCAGGGCGAGGCGCCGGAGCCAGATCCGGCGTATACCCGGAGCGGGGATTCCGGGTTCTTGGGTGCGGAGTTCGGATCCGGGTTGGAATGCGGGGGCGGGCAGGGCGTTCATTTGCTCGTCTTCCCGTTCGCGGAGGTTGTCGAATCCGGCCAACATCCGGCGGGCAGTCCTTAATTCAGGCGTCAGGTCGTGCAGGTCGCGTTCCGAGAGAAGCTCCCGGAGTTCCTGCTCCTGCTGCTCCGTGCCCGATCCTTCCAGGTAAAGGCCGTAGAGGAGTTCGATCCTTTCAATGCTTTTCATAGTCGTATATCGCTTGTATGCGTTGTGCCACTGTTTTGCGCGCCCGGCTCAGGGTCATCCTAAGGGCCGTTACGTCGCACTCCATGATCTGCGCGGCCTCTTCGTATGTGTAGCCCCGGATGTCCCGCAGCCAGATCGCTTCCTTTTGTTTGCGGGGCAGGGCGGCGATCTGCGCCTCGACCAGCCTCTGGGCCTCACCCTGTTCGCCTGCCGGGTTGTGACTCTGCAGTAGGGGTTCCATCAGGGCCTGTTGTTGTTGCCTTCGGACTACCTGGCGGTGGCGCAGGTCGTCTTTGCAGGCGTTGCTGACCGCCCTCAGGGCGAAGGCCTCCAGGTTGTCGTACCGGGCCAGTTCGTCGCGCTTGCGCCAGAGGCGCTCGAAAACGTCCTGCACAATGTCCTGGGCCTGGGCGGGAACGCCGGTCAGGTGCAGGGCCAGGCCGTACATCCTGCGCCCCAGGGGCGTTACCTTATTTTCGAAGTCCTTTTGGTCCATATCCGGTAGTAAGACGTGCTACTGGCAAATGTATAACACAAAAACAGAAAAAAGGCATCGGGTTAGCGATGCCTTCTTCATGTGTGTGCGGTCGCGCCGGGCTATTTGGCGGCGGCGGCGACGATGTTGCGGCAATCTTCCAAAGTCAGTTCTGCGGCGACAGAGCCTTTGGGAATGCGGTAGTTCTTGCCGTCGAAGACGATGTAGGGGCCGTATTTTCCGTTGAGGATCTGCATTTTGGGCTCCTCGGGGAACTCCTTGAGGACCGACTTGACCGCCGCCGTCTTTTTGGCTTCGATCAGCTCGATCGAGCGCTCCAGGGTAATGGTGTAGGGGTCGTCCTTCTTGCGGTCCAGGGAGGTAAATTTGCCGTCGTGGCGCACGTAGGGGCCGAACTTGCCGATGCCGATCACTACCTCGTGGCCCTGGTACTCGCCCACGGTGCGCGGCAAGGCGAACAGCGCGAGGGCCTCCTCCAGGGTAATGGTCGCGATCAGTTGGCCCGCCTTCAAAGAGGCGTATTTCGGTTTTTCGCCCTCCGGGGTGGCGA
This sequence comes from Rikenellaceae bacterium, assembly GCA_031551275.1. Lineage (GTDB taxonomy): Bacteria > Bacteroidota > Bacteroidia > Bacteroidales > Rikenellaceae > JAVBMJ01. The sequence continues at coordinate 13,891 of JAVBNX010000021.1, read as the reverse complement.
TCTGAACCATCGGGCCGTACCTGCCCACGCGGGCGGTTACCTCGGCTCCCGAGGGGTCGGTGCCCAGGACGCGGACCTGTTTGTTCTTCTCGGGCTGGGCTTCGAGGGCCTTCTCGACCGTCTTGTGGAAGGGGCCGTAGAATTCGCCGATCATCTCCTGCCACCCCTTCTGCCCCTCGGCCACCTCATCGAACTCCTTCTCGACGCGGGCGGTAAAGTTGTAGTCCAATATGTCCTGGAACTGGGCGGCCAGGTAGTCGTTGACGATCATGCCGATGTCGGTGGGCGAGAGGCGGTTCTTCTCCGCGCCGACCGTCTCGGAGAGGATTTTCTCGGTAATTTTGCCCTTCGCGGAGGTCAGTTGCAGGTATTCGCGCTTGGCTCCGGGGCGGTTTTGCTTGACCACGTAGCCCCGGTTGATGATCGTCGAGATCGTGGGGGCGTAGGTCGAGGGGCGGCCGATGCCCAGCTCCTCCAGGCGCTTGACCAGCATCGCCTCGCTGTAACGGTAGGGCGGCTGGGTAAAGCGCTGGGTGGCCGTGATGTTTTCGTCTTTGAGTACGTCGCCGACCTTGATCTTAGGAAGGATCACGCCTTCGCCCTCGGCGGCGTCGTCGTCGACCGACTCGGAGTAGAGCCTCATAAAGCCGTCGAAAAGAACCACTTCGCCCGTGGCGGTAAACTGCTCGGGGGAGGTGTCGATCCCGATGGGGATGGTGGTCCGCTCGATCTGGGCCGGGGCCATCTGCGAGGCCAGCGTGCGCTTGAGGATCAGATCGTAGAGTTTGCGCTCGGCGTCGGTGCCGCTGATCGTGGCGGCCTTCAAATCGGTGGGGCGGATCGCCTCGTGGGCCTCCTGCGCGCCCTTGGCTTTGGTTTTGTAGTTGCGGATCTGGTGGTAATTCTCGCCGAAAGTGGCCGTGATAACCTCTTTGGCCTGCGCCAGGGCCAGCCCCGAGAGGTTGACCGAGTCGGTACGCATGTAGGTAATGTGCCCGTTCTCGTAGAGCTTCTGGGCGGTGGACATCGTTTGCGAAACGCCCATGCCGAACTTGCGCGAGGCCTCCTGCTGGAGCGTCGAGGTGGTAAAGGGTGCGGCGGGCTGGCGGGTCAAGGGCTTTTGGTCGACGCTCAGCACGGTAAAGATCGCGTTCCGGCATATTTCCAGGAACTTGCGGGCCTCGTCGGCGCCCTCGAAACGGCGGCCCAGCTCGGCGCGGAAGAGTTGTTTGGCGGGATCGTCGGCGACGTGGAACTGTGCCGTGACCCGGTAGTAATCCGTGGCGCTGAAGGCGATGATCTCCCGTTCGCGCTCGACCAGCAGCTTGACGGCCACGCTCTGGACCCGTCCGGCCGAGAGCGAGGGTTTTACCTTTTTCCAAAGCACGGGCGAGAGTTCGAAGCCGACCAGGCGGTCCAGCACACGGCGGGCCTGCTGGGCGTTGACCAGGTTCAGGTCGATGGAGCGGGGGCGCTCGACCGCCTCCTGGATCGCCTTTTTGGTAATCTCATGGAAGACGATCCGCTTGGTGGAATCGACCGGCAGGTTCAACACCTGGGCCAGGTGCCAGGCGATGGCCTCCCCCTCGCGGTCCTCATCGGAAGCCAACCAGACGGCCCCGGCCTCCTTGACGGCCTTGGAGAGTTCGCCGACCACCTTGCGCTTGTCGTCGGGGACCTCGTAGTTGGGGGCGAAACCGTCCTCGATGTCGATGCCGAGGCCTTTTTTGGCCAGGTCGCGGATGTGCCCGAAGCTCGACTTGACCGTGAAGTCGCTGCCTAAAAATTTCTCTATGGTTTTCGCCTTGGCGGGCGACTCGACGATGACAAGGTTTTTCATAGGTTGGCTAAAAAGAGAAAACCTAAAGGAGCCTTTAGGTTTTCTGGAACTCGCTTTATTTTATCAGGGTGTATGTCAATTTGAGCTTGACCGGGTTGTCGCTGCCGGTTCCCTTGAGGTAAACCGCCCCGAAGCTGTAATTCAGGTTGTAAACCAGATCGGGGACCAGGTACATCTCCTTCTGTTTGGAGGGATCGGTAACCAGCCGCTGAACGTAGGTGGTAACGTCCATCGTGTAGACTCCGCGGCTCCGGTCGATGTAGCCCCCGTAGGGCAGGGTCGAGCCCTGTGTTTCGTAGTAGTAATTGTAGTCGGGGATGCCGGCGTAGAAGTTGTACTGATTCGATGTATTGAGGTAATAGAAATTCCATTTGTAGGTCTGCATCAACCCCAGCCTCTGAATCGCCTCGTTGTAGGCCACCGGGTCGCCCGTCACGTCCAGGGCGATCTCCAGGGTCGCCTTGTCGATGACCATGGTGGAGTATTGTATGCCGTTGTCAAACAGCTTTTCGGTAACCGTGTTGAGGACCTTGTCCTTGAAGCGCAGGTAGGTGTAGGCTCCGCCCAACGCGTCCACCACGGTTTTGGTCAGGGTGGGATCGCCCGGCAGGGTGTCGTTGAGGGCGGCCGTGATCTGGGCGTCGTAGGTGTGCTTGACCACGCTGATCGAGGTGGAGATCGGGGCGCTGTCGTAGTAGGAAGGGCCCAGGTAGTACTGCACGGTGGCCGTGTCGAGCCTTTCTGCGGGGTTCTCCTCGTCGTAGTTGTGGTAGTAGAGCACCAGGCCCGAGTACTGGCTGTTGAGCTCGAACTTATACGAGGCTCCCGAGGGCGAAACCCCGTCGTGGGTTGCGTATAAGCCTTTGTAGGTCTTCAAGAAGACCGTGTCGTGCTCGTAGATCGAGATATCGTTCAACAACCCCTCGGCGTAGCTTTTGCCCGGTTCGGTGTCGATCGGGATCTTGAGCTTCATGATCGTGCGGCCCGAGAGGGTGCCCTTGAAGAGCAGATCGCTCGTGTTGTAGTAGGGGGACGGGTCGAAATCCGACATGTAGGCAGTGGTGGGATCCGGCGCGTCGTGGAGCGTGTAGAAGTTGTAAACCTGCTCGTTGGAGTAATCCGCCGTGTTGGGCAGGTAGGAGAAACTCGCCGGGTAGAGGTACAGGATCAGCGAGTCGGGGGTGGGGTTGAAGCCGAACGTGTCCGAGTAGTAGCTCTCCAGGTAGGGCGTGAACTGCAGCAACGAACTGCAATTGTAGCCGACCCCGGTGTGGGCGCCGGCGCTTTTGCCCAAAAAGTTGTAGAAAGAGTAACTGTATCCGTCGGAGGAGTAGACCAGGCTCATCTGGAGCGAGTCGCCCTGCGCGACGTAGGTATCCGCCATGTCGGTAATCTCGGTCATGCGGGTAACCATCTTGTTTGCGTCGGGGATGTACTCCTGTCCCAGCGTGTCGTCGACGGGCGTACATCCCGCCAAACTCCCGAAAACCAGCCCCAGGGCGAATGCCGCCCCCCTGAATAAAAACCTGCTTTTAGAACGAATCATAGAATTTTCTGTAATTTTCCGGGAACTCGCCGCCTTCCCTGTCGCCGAACTCCAGCACGGGTTTGCCCGACGCACGCAGGTAGGACTCGATCGCCGGGTCGGGCGAAGGAGTCTCTATCGTGACAGCGTCGGCATAGTCTATAACGAGCTTTGTCAGGTTTTGGTATGTGGGGTGGTCTAAAATTTCCAATTTTTTTCGGTCGGTCAGCTCGCTCTCCACTTTTTTGCGGAATCCGGCGTCCAGTTCCCCGGGGAAACCCTCGTCGTGGAGCGAGAAGACGATCTTCGTATCCTTGAACAGCGGGTCGTCGCCGAAACGGCTCTTCAAATAGATGGGCACGATGGCCGAGAACCAGCCGTGGCAATGGACGATATCGGGACTCCAACGCAGCTTCTTGACCGTCTCGATCACGCCCCGGGCGAAGAAGATCGCACGTTCGTCGTTGTCGCCGAAGTAGTTGCAATCATCGTCGGTCAGCATCGCCTTGCGGCGGAAGTAGTCCTCGTTGTCGATGAAATAGACCTGGATGCGCGCCGAAGGGATGGAGGCCACCTTGATGATCAGCTGGTGGTCGTTGTTGTTGATGATCAGGTTCATGCCCGAAAGGCGGATCACCTCGTGGAGCTGGTTGCGCCGCTCGTTGATGGTCCCCCAGCGGGGCATGAAGGTACGGATCTCCCCGCCCAGCTCCTGCATCGACTGGGAAAGGGTACGGCAGAGGGTCGCAGCCCCGGAGGCGGCAACGTAAGGAGTGATCTCCTGGCAGACGTACAGTACCTTTTTACCCTTCATTGATGTGCAGAAAAACGCGAAAATCAGTACAAATATACGAAATTATTCTTAATTAACGATTTCTTCAGAGGATCAACATCGCATCCCCGTAGGTTCCGAACCTGTATCCCTGCTCGCGGGCCACCTGGTAGGCGTTCATGACCAGGTCGTAGCCCCCGAAGGCCGCCACCATCATCAGCTGGGGCGATTGGGGCAGGTGGAAGTTGGTAACCATGTGGTCGGCCACCGAAAATTCGTAGGGGTGGAAGATGAATTTGTTGGTCCAGCCCGAGGCGGGTTTGACCATGCCCCCGGCCGTGATCGAGCTCTCGATGGCCCGCATGACCGTCGTGCCCACGGCCACCACGCGGCGGCCCGACTGCTTGGCCGAGTTGATCTGCTCGCCCGCCAGATCCTCGATCATGAATTGCTCGGAGTCCATCTTGTGCTTGCTCAGGTCCTCGACATCGACCGTGCGGAAGTTACCCAGGCCCACGTGCAGGGTAATCTCGGATTGGACGATCCCCTTGATCTCGAGCCTTTTGATCAGGTGTTTACTGAAGTGAAGGCCCGCCGTCGGCGCGGCGACCGCCCCCTCGTGCTTGGCGAAGATGGTCTGGTAGCGCTCCGTGTCGATCTCCTCGACCTTTTCGCGTACCCAGCGCGGCAGGGGCATCTCGCCCATCTTGAACAACGCGGACTTGAACTCGTCGTAGTCCCCGTCGAAGAGGAAACGCAACGTGCGGCCCCGTGAGGTGGTGTTGTCGATCACCTCGGCCACCAAAAGGTCGTCGTCGCCGAAGTAGAGCTTGTTGCCGATGCGGATCTTGCGCGCCGGGTCGACCAGCACGTCCCAGAGGCGCAGATCGCGGTTGAGCTCCCGCAGAAGGAAGATCTCGATCTCGGCGCCCGTCTTCTCCTTGTTGCCGTACAAGCGCGCGGGAAAGACCTTGGTGTTGTTGAAGATCATCACGTCGCCTTCGTCGAAGTAGTCGATGATGTCTTTGAATATCTTGTGGGAGATCTCGCCCGTTTTGCGGTCGAGGACCATCAGGCGGGATTCGTCGCGGTTGTCGGCGGGGTATTTCGCCAGCAGTTCCGGCGAGAAATTGTAGTTGTAATGCGAAAGCTTCATCAGGGAATGTAAAATAGAGTACAGTAAAAGATATACGAAATATTATTAAAAAAGTTTCAAAAATAGGGAAAAATTAATTCCCAGCCCTTCGCTCCCTTAGACGCCGGGCCAGGCGGTGGGTATATATCCAGCGTCGGAATGTGTTGTTTTTGAGCCAGTTTACCTGCCTGAGCATGGCGACCGCCTCTTTGCCGTCTCCCTCTTCGGCCGACACGCAGAGAAGCGAGAGGATAATCTTCCCGGCCCGTTTGCGGGGCAGTGGGATGGGTTCCCCGCGGGAAGCGAAAAGGTCGTCCGCCCAGTTGAAGAAGCGGATGGTAGCCGCCGCCATCCGTTTGGCCGTATCCGCGTCCTGTTGCGTGGAGAGGTTTGCGGCGCTGTGGCGCCACGCGACGCGCGGGCCCGGGATCGTGCGGATGCCCCTGGCCCCGTGTAGCATGACCGTGGCGTTGTCCGTGCGGAAGGCAGAATCGAACTCCACCAGGCCCCCGCCCGTGCGGAAAGCCTTTGTCCGGAAGATGAACTCGGGCATCCGGGCCTCGATGCGCCCGGTGTAGAGCATGGCGTAGAAATCGCTGACGGACAGCACCTCGGGGTAAAGAGGCGGGTTTTCGGCAGGCTTTCCCCCGCCATCGATAAAGCGCAGGTCCCAGCGGTAGACGTCGAAGCCGCCGTCGGTCTCCAGTACCCGGTAGAACGCCTCCACGCACCCGGGCTCCATTAGGTCGTCGTCGGAAAAGAGGCAGAAAAACTCCTCCTCCCACACCATTTCCACGCACCGGCCCCACTGGGCCGCGAGGTCTTTGCCGCCCAGGTTTTGGTCGAACCGGCGGTAGGTAATGTCGAGCGTTGCGGCGTATTTTTCCACGATGGAGTGCAGGCCTTCGGGGCTGGCGTCGTCCCCCAGGTAGACCGAGAACTCCTTGCATGTCTGCGCGGCCAGCGACTGCAAGGTTGCGTCGAGGAATTCGCCCTTCCAGGCGGGGATCACTATGGCCAGGCGGGGAGGCATCGCGCTTTAGGGTTGCGCGCCCCGCGCCTTGTTGAAGCAGTGGCGGCAGATGGGCTGGTAGATGTCCTGCTCGCCGAGCACGACCAGTTGGTCGCTGTCGGAAAGGCGGTGGGAGTGGTGGGCCAGATTGCCGCACCTCACGCAGATCGCGTGCACCTTGGTCACGTACTCCGCGTGGGCCATCAGCGAGGGCATCGGGCCGAAGGGGTTGCCCAGGTAGTCCATGTCCAGGCCCGCGACGATCACTCTTACTCCGCTGTCGGCCAGCTTTTTACAGACTTCGACGATCCCCAGGTCGAAGAACTGGGCCTCGTCGATGCCGACCACCTCCACGTCGGAGGCCATCAGCAAGATGTTGCTCGACGAGTCCACCGGGGTCGAGCGGATCGCGTTGGAGTCGTGGGAGACCACCTCCTCCTCGGAGTAGCGCACGTCGATCCGGGGTTTGAAGATCTCGACCTTCTGGTTGGCGAATTGGGCGCGTTTCATCCTGCGGATCAGCTCCTCGGTCTTGCCCGAGAACATCGATCCGCAGATCACTTCGATCCAGCCTGCCTGGCTTGCGTTTTCGAGGAACATGGTGTTTTTCCTTTTTACCGAATTAAAATAAGTAAGAGATTACCCCTACCAAACGGTGGTTGGTTACGTTGTGGGAGTCGTTGTATTTGCCTTTCTTGTAGTCGAAGGTTCCGGTGTCGCCGTAGGCGGCGGTGGTCATTTCGTACTCGAGGCCGATCATCAGATGGGGGATGTTGTAGCTGAACGAGGCGTAGGTGCGGTACAAGCGGTCGATGGTCAGGCCGTCGCCGTACTGGGGCAGGCCCTCGAGCAGGGACTTGCCTGTGCCCAGGTTTTGGGAGATGCCGCCGAACAGGCCGCCCTTGAATTTTTTGCCGTAGTTGATCCCGGCCCAGGTGGTCTGGTAGTTGAAGTTGGTGTAGGTGCGCTCGCCCGTGACAGGGTCGCTCCCCGTCACGCCGTAGCCGCCCAGCATGGTCAGCTCGGAGAGGTTTTGGCCGTGGGTGGTCTTGGCGCTTACCGAGAGGCGGCCGGCGGCGTATTTGGCGTAGGCGCTCCAGGAGAGGGAGCCTAACTTTTCGTCCACTTTGTAGGTCAGGGCTTCGGTGCCGGTGCCCACCGTCGAGGTGTTCCTCGGGCGGATGGTCAGGTAGTCCAGGCCCGCGCCCAGGGTCCAGCGTCCGCCTGTGAAGGCCGCCCCGGCGAAGAGCTCGGGCAGCAGGGCGTTGCGTTGGTAGACGTTGGTCTTGCCCAGGTCGCCCCGCGAGGCGAACTGGAGCTGCCAGACGGCCGCGGCGGAGAGGGTCAGGTGCTTGGCGGCCCGGATGTCGTAGCGGATCTGCGGGCTGCGGGCGAAGGGGTTGAAGGGGGCGCCCACCGAGAGGGAGATCACCTCGGGGCTGACCGGCCCGAACATCGGGTGCCAGGTCTGGCCCACGGTCAGGCTCGAGCCTTGCCACGCCATCTTGATAAAGGCCTGGCGGATGCGCATCACGGTGTGGTTGGCGCCGATGCCGGAGCTGAAACCGGCGAAGTCGGCCTCGATGCGTCCGGTGAAGGAGGCGTTCAGGGCTTTCAGCCCGGCGATGTCGAGGCCCACGCGGCTGCAAATGGTGTAGAACTCCCCGTTGGGCACGGCGTTGATGTCTTTGCCCACGGCGTCCTTGTTGATGTCGGTCGGGTAGAGCAGGAACAGGCCGTCGAAGGAGGTGACGCTCTGGCGGCTGTCGTAGGCCGCGTCGCCGCGCACGAATCCGTAGACTTTGGCCGTGACTTTCTGGTCCTCCTGCGCCGCCGCACCGATCGCCCACAGGATGAGGAGGGTAGTAGTGATGTACTTCATTTAAGGAATGGTATTCAAATCGATTTGTAAGGTGTCTATTCCCACGCGGCGCAGCAGCTCCAGGCCGTCCTCGGTGTGGTAACTGTCGCAGTAGACCACGCGTTTGATGCCCGCCTGGATGATCAGCTTGGCGCACTCGATGCAGGGCGAGGCGGTGATGTACAACGTGGCCCCGTTGGAGTTGCTGCCGCTCTTGGCGACCTTGGTAATCGCGTTGGCCTCGGCGTGGAGCACGTAGGGTTTGGTGCGGCCCGTCGCCTCGTCCTCGCAGATGTTCTCGAAGCCCGAGGGTGTGCCGTTGTAGCCGTCCGAGATGATCATCTTGTCCTTGACGATCAAGGCGCCCACCTTGCGGCGCACGCAGTAGGAGTTCTCGCTCCAGATCTGGGCCATGCGCAGGTAGCGGGCGTCCAGCATTTTTTGTTTGTGGTCGTCGTATCCCATATATTAATCTATGATCGCTTGCATTTCGGGGTTGTCGCGGAAACGGAAGATCATTTCGAGTTGGTCGGGGGTGATGCGGTTCATCGAGAGGCGGGGCAGCTCGTTTTTCCCGAAAAAAGCGCAGCCGGTAATGTCGTGGGCCGTGGTCAGTACCCCGCCCGTTTGCCGGCAGAGGATAAAGATCTTGTAGATGTAGTAGGGCTCGGCCGGGTGGGGGTGCTGGCGTTTGTCGAGCACGGCCAGCAAACGGACGGGCTCCACGTCGAGGCCGGTCTCCTCTTTGGTCTCCTTGACGGCGACCTCGGTGGGGGTGTAGCCCACGTCGGCCCAGCCGCCCGGCGGGGTCCAGCATCCGTCGGAGAGCTCCTGCGCCATCAGCAACTTCCCCTGTTCATTGAATACAACGGCGCGCACGTCGACCTTCGGGGTGACGTAGTCCTTGGCCGGGGCGTAGCACGTTTCGATCTGGCGGATGGTCGCCCCGGTCAGCAGGGAGGCCATCGTGTCGCTCAAAATGATGAGCTCCTCGTAGCGCTCCGTGTCGTAGGGGTTCTGGGAGTAGACGATCCCGTTCTGCGCCAGGGAGCGCATGCGCTTGGCGATCTCGATCAGGTTGTTCTCCACGATTTGAATCTCGTCTTCCATGGTATTACTCGATATAGACTTCCAGTATCTTTCCCGTGCCCGAAAGGGCGATCTGCTCCTCGCAGGCGGGGATAAGCAGGCTCTCGCCTTTTTTCAGCGGGACGGTCCCGCCGCTGTACGCCGCTTTGAAATCGCCCTCGACGGCGATCAGGATGACAAAGGAGTCGAACTTTATGTATTCGCGCTCCATGCCGTCCTTGATGTTTAAAAGGTTGGTGGTGAAGTAGGGGCACTTTTTCAGCTCCATGGCCTGGCCGGGGGCGGGGCGGGCGGTGACGTCGAACTCTTTGGCGTTGAAGTCGATCGCGTCGGTGGCCAGCTCGGTGTGCATCTGGCGGGGTTTGCCTTCGGCGTCCACGCGGCCCCAGTCGTCCACCCGGTAGGTGATGTCGGAGGTCTGCTGGATCTCGGCGATCAAAATACCCTTGCCGATGGCGTGGACGGCCCCGGCGGGGATGAAAAAGGCGTCGCCGGGGTGGACATCCACCCGGTTGAGCAGTTCGCTGACCTTGCCTTGGTCCACGGCCGCGAGGTATTGCTCTTTGGTCGTGCCCTGTTTGAAACCCAGGTAGAGGGAGGCGCCGGGATCGCAGTCGATCACGTACCACATCTCGGTCTTGCCCTGTGAGTCGTGCCGCTTCTGGGCCAGCTCGTCGCCGGGGTGGACCTGGATGGAGAGCACGTCCCGCGCGTCGATCAATTTGATGAGCAGCGGGAATTCCAGCCCGTATTTCTCGTAGATCCTCTCGCCGACCAGATCGCCCATGTAGACCTCGATCAGCTCCTCGAGGTCGTTGCTTTTCAAAGCGCCGGAGCCGACCACCGAGATATCGCCGTCGACGCCGGAGATCTCCCAGCTCTCGCCGAAGGGACCCCCGGCGGGCAGTTTTTTATTCAGGACCGTGGAGAGGGAATCCCCTCCCCAGATGCGTTGTTTGAGGATGGGACGGAATTTTAAAGGATAGAGCATCGGGCAGAGTGTGTTTAGAGAGGCAAAATTAATAAAAAAACCCTAAATTTGCGAGCAAATCACGCGTTATGGATCTTTTAAAAATCGAACACGTCTCCAAAAGCTACGCGGCGCATCAGGCGCTGGACGACGTTTCGCTGACCATCCCCCGGGGGAGCGTCTACGGATTGTTGGGTCCCAACGGGGCGGGGAAGACCACATTGATACGGATCATCAACCGCATTACCGCACCCGACAGCGGGCAGGTGTGGCTCGACGGCAGGCCCTTGCAGCCGGAAGATATCTACCACATCGGCTACCTGCCAGAGGAGCGGGGGTTGTACAAAAAGATGAAGGTCGGCGAGCAGGCCATCTACTTCGCGCGGCTCAAGGGGCTATCCAAGGCCGAGGCGACCAAAAAGCTCAAGGAGTGGTTCATCAAGTTCGAGATCAAAGAGTGGTGGGACAAGAAGGTGGAGGAGTTGAGCAAAGGGATGGCCCAGAAGGTGCAGTTCATCGTGACCGTGCTGCATGAGCCCAAGTTGCTGATCTTCGACGAGCCTTTCAGCGGGTTCGACCCCATCAACGCCAATTTGCTCAAGGAGGAGATACTTCGCCTGAGGGACAAGGGGGCCACGGTAATCTTCTCGACGCACAACATGTCGTCGGTCGAGGAGGTTTGCGACCACATCACGCTGATCAACCGGTCGAAGAATATCCTTTCGGGTTCGTTGGACCACATCCGCCGCCACTACGGGCGCAATATCTTCCGTCTCGAGTTCAGCGGCGAGGCCGCGGCCCTGAAAAGCGCTTTGCAGGGGCATTGCACCTTTTTGGAGGAGCAGGCCCCCGTCGCCGGCGGGCACAGCCAGGCCAAGCTCCAGCTGGGCGACAATGAGAATTTGCGCGAGATCATCGCGCTGGCCAACCAGAGCGTCGAATTGAGGGGCTTTACCGAGGTAATTCCCTCGATGAACGACATTTTTATCGAGGCCGTCTCTAAATCCAACAGCCATGAGTAAGATCGGTATCATCATACAACGGGAGTTCAATACCCGCGTGCGCAAGCGCAGTTTTATCGTCATGACCATCGTCACGCCCCTTTTGCTGGCGGCGCTGATGGTGGCCCCGACCCTGGTCATGCTCTACTCCAAGGCCGACACCAAGACGATCGCCGTGGTGGACCATAGCGGCTTTGTGGCCTCGCAGCTCGAGAACGGCAAGGACCTGGCGTTCAAGATCGAAGCCCCGGACGCGTCGGTTGAGGAGTTGAAAAAGAACGCCGAGGGGATCTTCGGGGTCATGGTGGTCGGCGATGTGTTGAAAAACCCCTCCGACGTGCAGATCTACGCCCACGGCAACATTACCATGGACATCGAGGGCGGCGTGACCGACCGCCTGGAGCGGATCATCGAGAATGAAAAGCTCAAGGCCTACAACATCGACTCGTTGCAGCAGATCCTCTCCGAAGTCAAGACCAATGTGGTGCTCAGTGCCTACAAGATCAGCGACACGGGGGAGGAGAAGGAGTCGAGTTCGGTGCTCTCGATGGGGGCGGCCTACGGCTTCGGCTTTCTGATCTATATGTTCGTCTTTCTTTACGGGGCGATGGTGTTGAACGGGGTAATCGAGGAGAAAAGTTCCAAGGTGTTGGAGGTCATGGTCTCCAGCGTGAGGCCCTACGAGTTGATGATGGGCAAGATCCTCGGGATCGCCCTGGTGGCGTTGCTCCAGTTCGTGATTTGGGTGGTGTTCATGATCGTCGTGGGGATGTTGGTCCTCAACCTGTTCATGGGCGACGCGCTCAAGGCTGCGGCTGAAGCGGCCGCGGCGGGCATGCCCGTGGCCATGCAGGGCGTCAACCCCAATCAGATCGCTTTTGTGAACGCCATCCGCGACGTCGGCTTTTTGGCGGAGGTCATCGGGGCGTTCATCCTCTTCTTCGTGGGGGGCTACCTGCTCTACGCCTCGATGTTCGCGGCGGTGGGCAGCGCGGTCGACAACGCGGCCGACACCCAGCAGTTGCAGCTTCCGTTGACTTTGCCTCTGATCCTGGCGATCGTCGTGCTGATGAGCGTGTTCAACAACCCCGACGGACCGTTGGCCTTCTGGTTCAGTATGATACCTTTCACATCGCCCGTGATCATGATGGCGCGGATCCCCTACGGGGTGCCCTGGTGGCAAGTGGTACTCTCGGCGGCGATCCTCTACACGACGTTTTATTTTATGGTCAAGTTCGCGGGCAAGATCTACCGTGTGGGCATATTTATGTACGGTAAAAAACCGACGTGGGCGGAACTTTTCAAATGGATGAATTACAAGTATTAATTATACGAAGATGGCAAAGACGGTTTTGGTAGCCGGGGGAGCGGGCTATATCGGCTCCCACACGACAGTCGAACTGACCGCGGCGGGCTACGACGTGGTAATCGCGGACAACCTTTACAACGCCGAGATGTCGGCGGTCGAGGGCGTGCGTAAGATCACGGGCAAGGACATTCCCTTCGTCGAGGCGGACTGCGCGGACCAAGCGGCGATGGAGAAGCTCTTTACCGATTACAAGATCGACGCGGTAATCCACTTCGCCGCCTACAAGGCCGTGGGCGAGAGCTGCGAAAAACCGTTGGAGTACTACCGCAACAACCTTTTCTCGCTGATCTGCATTTTGGAGACCATGCGCAAACACGGGGTCGAAAACATCGTCTTCTCCTCCTCCTGCACCGTCTACGGCGAGCCGGACAACCCGCCCGTCACCGAGCAGACCCCCCGCAAACCCGCCGCCTCGCCCTACGGCAACACCAAGCAGATGAGCGAGGATATCCTGCGCGACAGCGTGGAAGCCAAAGAGTTGAGGCGCTGCATCGCGCTGAGGTATTTCAACCCCATCGGGTCGCACCCCTCGGCCATTATCGGCGAGCTGCCCCGGGGCGTGCCCGCCAACCTGGTACCCTACATTACCCAGACGGCCGCCGGGATCAGGCAGCAGTTGAGCGTCTTCGGGGACGACTATCCCACCCCCGACGGGTCGTGCCTGAGGGATTATATCGATATCGTCGACCTGGCCAAAGCGCACGTGGCGGCCGTCGACCGTTTGACGCAGGGCAAAAACAAGGCGGACTACGAGGTCTTCAATGTGGGGACAGGCAGGCCGGTGTCGGTGTTGGAGCTGGTCCGCGCCTTCGAGAAGGTAAACGGCGTGAAGGTCAATTACAAGGTTGCGCCCCGCCGCCCGGGCGATATCATGGCCGTCTGGGCCGATACGGCCTATGCCAACAAGGAGCTGGGCTGGAAAGCGGAGCGGACCCTGGAGCAGACTTTGAAGTCGGCCTGGGACTGGCAGCAGAAGCTGGATCGGAAGGGCTGAGCGGCGGCCTACTCGGTCAGTAATGCCGTGTTGGACATATCCTGTACGATCACGCCATGCGGGGTGGTCTCGTAGGCCAGGATCCAATCCTTCTCGAACACGGCGCAGCGGTAGCCGAGTTTGCGCCAGCGCTTGAAGCGGCATAGGGGGTGGTCGACTTCAGCACCCAGGGAGATGATAAATTCGGTAATGTGGACAAAAACAGTTGGTAATTTACCGGTAGTTTCGTGAGCCAATAATCCGAGCCTATATTGAGCTCGGATTATTTTTTGGTTCGCTTTTGATCCCGGTTACGAAAATAGAGATACCATTTCACGTAATTT
>JAVBNX010000019.1:0-36414 GCA_031551275.1 Rikenellaceae bacterium | reverse complement strand
TCAAAATTACGTGAAATGGTATCTCTATTTTCGTAACCGGGATCAAAAGCGAACCAAAAAATAATCCGAGCTCAATATAGGCTCGGATTATTGGCTCACGAAACTACCGGTAAATTACCAACTGTTTTTGTCCACATTACCTTGATTAGTTAAGAGGTCTTAAAAGAGAGGTCCCCTTGAGTAGGTTTCAGTTTCTGAAACGCTATCCAAGGGGACCTCTCTTTTAAGACCTCTTTATTAAAACAAAGAGCAAACTAATTTAGAAAGCGAAGCTTTCGCCAGAGTTTTTTGGGCGACTTTTTCGAAAAAAAGTCGCGATAGCAACTCTACTCGTCCTTGTCGGCGTCGGTGTAAGCCTTGAGAAGCTTGTCCTGGACGTCTGCGGGGACTTGTTCGTAGGAGTGGAATTTCATGGTGTAGGTCGCGCGGCCGTTGGTCAACGACTGGAGGGTCGTTGAGTAGCGGTAGAGTTCGGCCAGGGGGAGGCGGGCTACCAACCTGTCGAAACCTTTTTCGGAGGTCATTCCTTCGATCATTCCGCGGCGGTTCTGGAGGTCAGACATCACGTCACCCATGCGGTCGGAGGGGACGAGGACTTCCACGGTGTAGATGGGCTCCATGATCTTGGGTCCGGCGTTGCGGAAGGCCTCTTTGAAGGCGTTCCGGCCGGCGAGCTTGAAGGAGATCTCGTTGGAGTCCACGGGGTGCATTTTCCCGTCGTAGACGACCACCCGGATATCGCGGGCGTAGGAGCCGGTCAGCGGGCCCTCTTCCATCTTCTCCATGATCCCTTTGAGGATGGCAGGCATGAACCTGGCGTCGATGGAGCCTCCCACGATGGAGCTGATGTATTCCAACGTGCCGCCCCATTCCAAGGGAATTACCTCCCTGTTTTTGAGGTTGACGGGGATCTCCTTGCCGTTGATCTTGTATTTGCCGGGATCGGGCATACCTTCGTAGTAGGGCTCGATGACCAGGTGGACCTCTCCGAACTGGCCTGCACCGCCGGATTGCTTTTTGTGGCGGTAGTCGGCTGCGGCGACCTTGGTAATGGTCTCGCGGTAGGGGATCTTGGGCGCGTAGAGTTCGACCTCGATCTTGCTCTGGTTGGCGAGTTGCCATTTGAGGATGTTGAGGTGGTGCTCGCCCTGACCCTGTATGATGATCTGTTTAAGTTCTTTGGAGTACTCGACCAGGATGGTGGGGTCCTCGAACCTGGCGCGGGTAAGCATCTCGTTCATCTTGTCGTTGTCGGCCTCTTTCAAGGGGCGGATGGCGGCGCGGTAGCGGGGCTCGGGGAAGGATATGGGAGCGAGCTGGACCTGTGCCGAAGGGGCCGCGAGCGTGTCGTTGGTCTTCGTGCCTTTGAGCTTTACGGTGCAGCCTATGTCGCCCGCGCACATTTCTGTTACCTTGACGCGGTTCTTCCCGGCTACGGCGAACATCTGCGAGATCTTCTCGCGGTTGCCCGTGCGGCTGTTGGCCAGCTCCATGCCTTCGGTTACCTTGCCGCGCACCACGCGGAAGAAGCTGACCTCGCCCAGGTGGGACTCGACGGCGCTCTTGAACACGAACAGGGCCACGGGTGCGGCGCTGTCGGCCTTGACCTCTTCGCCCTCCTTGGTCTTGAACACGGGGGCCATGGCGGGGTTGGGGGCGACGTTGATGATGAACTCCATCAAACGCTTGGTCCCGATGTCTTTCTTGCCCGACGCGCAGAATATGGGCATGATCTCGCGCTTGGCGAGGCCCAGCCTCAGCCCGGCGCGCATTTCGTCCTGCGTGAGCGACCCTTTTTCGAAGTAGAGCTCCATGAGCGCCTCGTCGTTCTCGGCGGCGGCCTCCACCAGTATGTTGTTGAGTTCGGCGGCGCGGTCGGCTTCGGAGGCGGGAATATCCAACTCTTCCCTCTGGCCGGTATCGCCTTTGAACTTGTACATTTTCATCATCAGAACGTCGATAAAGCTGTCGAAGCCCTCGCCCGTCGAGACGGGATACTGGATGATCAAGGGCCTGACCATCGACGCGTTGTTAATCGACTCGATGGTCGACTCCCAGTTGGCCTTGTCCAGGTCCAGCTGGTTGACCACAGCGATCAGCGGTTTTTCCAGTTTGCGCGCGTAGCGTGCCTGGATTTCCGAACCCACTTCGAACCCGTTTTGTGCGTTGATCACCATCACCCCCACGTCGCCCACCTTGAATGCGGAGAACAACCCGCCGCAGAAGTCGTCGGATCCCGGGGTGTCGATGATGTTGAGTTTGGAGTTCATGAACTCCGTGTAGAGTGGCGTCGCGAAGATCGAACGCTTGTAGATATGCTCCAGTTCGGTGTTATCCGAGAGGGTGCTGTCGTTCTCCACACTACCCCGGCGGTCAATGACTTTACCCTCATAAGCCATGGCCTCTGCCAGGGTAGTTTTTCCCGATCCGGGCGCCCCGATCAGGACTATATTCCTGATTTCATTTGTGTTGTAGGTTTTCATATCGTTAGCGGTTTAATTAGGTTGCCTACATGAAAGGATTGATTTATAAAATTATAAAAATATTCTTACATTCTATCCTTCCCCCCGCTTTTTCACGACTTTTTTTGTGCCCCCGCCTACAAATCGATCTCCCGCGTGATGCCGACCTCCAGGGCGAAGTCCCCGTCGTGCGAGATCAGCAGCACCGTGCCCCGGTAATCGGCCAGCGTGCGGGTCAGGATCTCCAGGCTCGGGAGGTCGAGGTTGTTGGTCGGCTCGTCCAGGACAAAGAGGTCGGGCACATGGTCCGAGAGCATCAAACAGCACAAACAAAGCCTCATCCGCTCGCCCCCGCTCAGGCTCCTGCACGGTTTGTCCCACATTTCGGCCGGGAACAACGCCCTGTGCAACCGCGTCTTGACCTCATGGTCGGACAATTTCTCATGGTTGTACTCCATGGCCAGCTCCAACACGGTCTTATCGGTCTCCGCCATCGAGTATTCCTGGTCGAGGTAAACATACCGGAACGCCCCGCGCTTGACACTCCCCTCGGCTGGCTCGATCTGTCCCATCAGGATCTTCAAAAGGGTGGTCTTGCCGCTCCCGTTGTCCCCAGCTATGCGCACCCGCTCCCCGCTGTACAGGTCCAGGTCCAGGGGCGCGCCCCACAACATCGCCCCCTCGCCGTACTTGTGGTTTACCCCCCTGAGCGAGACCAACAACTTGCCCTCGTGCAGCCCCGCGTCGTCGAAATCGATCTTCAGGTCCCGCGCCGCATCCCTTTGCGCCCGCAACCCGGCGAGCTTCTCCCTGCCCTGCGAGACGATCTGTTCATGCTTGTCCCCCAGCCGCTTGGATGTGCCGGCCGCCCGGTCCGCCATCGTCTTGCGCAGGATCCTGACCACCTGGTCCTTGTTGCGCTCGCCCCGGCCCTCGCGCCTCTGCTGCCGCTCTTTGACCTGCTGCGCCTTAAGTTTAGCCTGCCGCAACCCCTTCTCCTGCTCATGAATATCCCCCTCCAACGCCCCGGCCTGCAACTCCTTCTGCTCGCGGTAAAAGGCGTAATTCCCCCCGTAGAGCTTGATCCCGCTTTTTGAAAGCTCCATCGTCCGGGGCAGCATATTGAGCAGCGTCAGATCGTGGCTGACCACCAGAACGGTAGCCTTCGCCGAGGCGATGTAGTCGTAAAGCCGCTGGCGCGCCCCCGCGTCGAGGTGGTTGGTCGGCTCATCCAGCAGCACGACCCCGGGTTGCGAGACCGAAAGCCCGCACAACAGCACTTTGGTCTTCTCCCCCCCGCTCAGATTCTCCATCGGCGTATCGGGCCCCGCGTGCCCCAGCCCCCATTGCCCGAGCGCCGAGAGGCAACGCGCCTCCACTTCCCAGTCGTCGCCCAGCGTGTCGTAATCGCCCTGCGCCAAACTCCCCGCCGAGATCGCCCTCAAAGCCGCGATTTTCCGGTCCACCCCCATCGCCTGCGCCACGGTCAGCCCCGAGAACCCCACCTGCTGGGGTACATAATAAGGTACGGACGAGCAAACCGCCGCCCCCGCCAAGGGCTCCAACCGTCCCGTGATAATTTTCAGCAGGGTAGACTTCCCCGCCCCGTTGGCCCCGACCAAAGAGGCTTTCTGTTCGTCGCCGAGCAACAGGCCAAGATTTTCAAATAAAGATTCCGAATTGCGGTAACCGAAGGTTAACCCGGTGATAACGATACTCATAACAAACAATTGACAACGCCCCAAAGGCGGATAAAACCGAAATTTTCAAGCACTATGCCGGTCCAACCCCTCGGGTCAAAAAACCAGCCGTCAATCGTTAATTCTCATCGGATCGAGTATTCGTTCGGGACAAAGATAATAATTTTTTCGCACGGCCCAACCGTCCCTTATTGCTCCCCAACTGTCAAGTTGTACCCAGAGCGGGAGCGGCAGCACCTTATACCCCTCCCTCCCCTACGGTTAGGGGAGGGAGATGGAGGGAGGGGTGATCGGAAACGGCGTGCGTTTGAGAGCAAAGCGAATCACACGCAAGCTTAGGGCTAATTCCTGAAATGCGTTTAGTTCAAGAGCCAAAGCGGGCTGGGTAGCCGGGTCGGGGTCGAGGAATAACCCGGGCCATCAGGCCCAAATGGTACGCCGCGTCCTCGCCTGGGCGAGGGGCGACCTCTTGCCTATTAATTCGTCGTCGAAAATAATAATCAATTATCCGTCCTTTGTTAAGTTATGCAAAGAAGGGACGATCAATACATAGAAACGGTAGCTATCAGGCTAAAAGCGCTACGCATCAAAGCCGGGAAGTCCCAGCGCGATGTGTACATAGACACCGACATCAACATCGGCAAACTCGAAGTCGGGAAGACCAACATCTCGATCAGCACCCTTTCCATCCTGTGCAAGTACTACGGCATCAAGCTGGAAGAGTTCCACAAAGGCCTCTAAGACACGCCACTAACCCAATATGAAACTCAAACCCACTCTCGAGCGGGTATATAAAAGTCTCTTCTCCTCCTCCCAGGCCGAGCGCCGCGGGATCCTATACCTTATCCCCATCCTGCTGCTCATCGGCATCATCGCCCTGAGCCTATCGCGCCCCCGTTTCGAGCAGGCCCTCTCCGAGATGGCCGACCCCGGACAACCCGCCCAAACCCGAACCGCCCCCGACCCGCAAACCCAAACCCGCCCCGGCACCGGAACCCAAACCCCGCAAGCCCGTCCCGGGCGCCAACTCCCCGCCCCGTTCGCTTTCGACCCCAACACCGCCGACCTGGAGACCTTTACACGCCTCGGCTTCACCCCAAAGCAAGCCCAAGCAATAATAAACTACCGCGAAAAAGGCAAGATCTTCCGCACCCCCGCCGATTTCGCCACCTGCTACACGGTCAGCCCGGAAATGTTCGCCCGCCTGGAACCCCACATCCAAATCGCCGCAACCACCCACGCCCCCAACCCCAAAACCGATCCCAAATCCACCCCCGAACCCCGCCAAACCCCCGCCGCCGACACCATCCCGCTACACCCCTTCGACCCCAACCGCCTTACCGCCGCCGAGTTCGCCGCGCTGGGGATCGTCCGCACCGAGGCCCAGGGCCGGACCATCGTCAACTTCCGCAACACGCTCGGCGGCTTTAAAACCCCCGACGACTTTCTAAAAAGCTACCCCGTCCAACCCCGCGCCGAGGAACTCCGCCCCTATGTAAAAATATCCCCGCCGCCGCCCAAACCCAAAATCGACCTCAACACCGCCGATTCCGCCGCCCTGACCACCGTGAGCGGCATCGGCCCGGTCTACGCCGCCCGGATCGTCGCCTACCGCAACCGCCTGGGCGGATTTGCCAGCCGCGAGCAACTGGCCGAGATCGAGGGCATGACCGAGGCGAATTACCGCCGCATCATCAAAGAAATTTCGGTCGACATAGCGGTAATTCAAAAAATTGATATTAACTTTGTTGCCCCGAAAGCACTCGGAGCGCACCCGTACGTGACGCCCGAGATGCTCCGGAAAATTGTAAAGAACAGACAGAAGGGAGGTTGGAGTACCACTCAGCAGATGATAGACGATCATACCATCACTGACGGGCAGGCTGAAAAGCTGGCCCCCTACCTTACGTTTAACGAATAAAATTTTTGCAAAATGATCATAATGCCGGTAAAAGAGGGCGAAAACATCGAAAGGGCCCTCAAGAAATTCAAAAGGAAATACGAAAAGACGGGTGTGTTGAAAGAACTCCGCGCCCGCCAGTATTTTACCAAGCCCTCCATCAAGAAGCGCGTCGCCATGCAGCACGCCGTCTACGTCGAGGGTATGCGCCGCGACGAGGAGCAATAGACCCCCGCGCACAGCGACAGAAAAACCGGACTCTCAAAAGTCCGGTTTTTTTATTATCCCTAATGGGAGTGAGCCTAAAGTGATTATATTTGTAACTTATATTTCATTCCACCCTATGAAAGCGATCAAAACCCTCTCCCTGCTCCTGCTATGCCTCTTTTCGGCATCGATCCTCCACGCGCAAAGCACAATGACCCTTACCCTTGATGCGAAACAGCAAAAACAGGTAAAGATCGCATTAGCCGGTTCGGGTACGGCAATAATCCATTGGGGGGATGGACAAAAGACCAAATGCCGATTAACCGAGAAAAGAAAAGAATGTGCTCACAAATATACCTCGGCTACCTATACGATAACGATAACCGGCCAAAACATTTCACTACTGAGTTGCCCCTACAATGATGTAATCGCTTTGGACGTCAGCGCAAACCCCACATTAGTGACTTTGTGGTGCTGGAACAACCAATTAACGAATCTGGATATAAGCAAGAATACCGCATTGAAACACCTGACATGCAATCAAAACAGACTGACAAGCTTGGATGTCAGCAAAAACGCGGACCTGTGCATTTTAGGATGCAGCGAGAACCGGCTCACGGAATTGGATACGCGCAACAACAAAAACCTGGGGTCCCTGGAGTGCAGGAATAACCAACTGACGGACTTAAATGTAGAAAACAACACGGAGTTATGGCGTTTACATTGCGAAAACAACCGGCTATCCCAGTTGGATGTGAACAAAAACACAAAATTGGAGCGTTTGAGTTGCGAGGGCAATCAGCTGACAAGCCTTGATGTCAGCCAGAATAAAAAACTAAAGGAACTGACCGGTATGCCGCCACGCCCGACAATGGCCGTCTCAACACAACCCGCCCCCGTAGCCCAAACCCCGCCTGCCGCACCTAAACCAACTCCCACACCCCAACCCAAACCCGCCACCGCAAGTGCAACGACCACCGCCGGCGCGTCCACTTCCGCCTCCGCATACGTCTCGCGGCCCTCCGCCACGCCCACCAGACAAGTCCTGGAAAAAACGAAACCCTGCGGAGCGTGCAGCGGCAGGGGGTCGATCATGTGCCCCATATGCGTTGGCAGAGGAACCTCTTTTATGGGAAAATGTATGCCCTGCTTCGGAGAGGGAAGAAAACGGTGTGTCGTGTGCGAGGGCGCGGGCGTCTGGGACCTCACGAAAAACTACTCGGCGAGCAAGTGCTTCAACGAAGCCAAGGCCTGCGAAGACGATAAGAATTACGAGGACGTGGCGTTTTGGTACCGCAAGGCGGCGGACAAGGGCTCTGCCGAAGCGCAGAATAACCTGGGCGTATGCTATGCCAAAGGCAAAGGCGTGGCCAGGGACTATACCCAGGCCCTATATTGGTTCCGTACGGCCGCCGCACAGGACAATCACCTGGCTCAATCCAACACGGGTAATTTTTACCGCTGCGGCAACGGCGTCGAACAGAGTTGGGCCGAGGCGGTCAAGTGGTACAAGAGGGCGGCCGATGGAGGCGATGCGACGGGGCAGTTCTGGATGGGCTACGTTTACTATTACGGCTATGAAGTCGCAAAAAACGACGAGCGCGCCCAATATTGGTTGCTAAAGGCCCTTGCCAACGAAACGGATCCTCCGCTGGATGATCTGGATCGGAGTTCAGCGAACGTTATCCTCGAAAGGATAAGCAAAGGCGCATCCCCCGTCAAATAAAAAAGCGTCCCTCGGGACGCTTTTCCACATAACACAAAGTCTGTTATCCGGGTATGATAGCCTCAACCGGGCAAACGTCTGCGCAGGTTCCGCAGTCGGTGCAGGTGGAGGGGTCGATTGTATAGACGTCACCGGGGGAGATCGCCTCAACGGGGCATTCGCCCGCGCAGGTTCCACAAGCGGTACAGGTGTCTTCGAGGATCTTGTAAGCCATTGCTGTTCTTTTTTTAATGATTAATCGTGGTAAAAACCGGACAAATATACCGACAAATTGCTACCGAATCAAATTTTCTGCCAAATATTTCCGCCCGTCCTTAAACAAAACGTCTATATCCGCTCGAATCGCGTGTAGGGCCTCAATACTTCGGGGATTACCACGTCGCCTTCGGGCGTCTGGTTGTTCTCGATCAGCGCGGCCACGATCCGGGGCAACGCCAGCGAACTGCCGTTGAGCGTGTGGGCCAGCGCGGGCTTACGGTCGGCACCCCGGTAACGCAATTTAAGCCGATTGGCCTGGAACGACTCGAAGTTCGACACGCTCGACACCTCCAGCCAACGGCCCTGCGCCGCCGACCAGACCTCGAAGTCGTAGGTCAGCGCCGAGGTAAAGCTCATATCTCCGCCGCAAAGCCGCAGGATGCGGTAGGGCAGCCCGAGGGCCTTGACGATCCCCTCCACATGGGCGACCATCCCGTCCAACGCCGCATACGAATTCTCCGGGGCCTCGACCCTGACGATCTCCACCTTGTCGAACTGGTGCAGCCTGTTCAACCCCCTCACGTCCTTGCCGTAGGAGCCCGCCTCGCGACGGAAACAGGGCGTGTAGGCGGTGTATTTGAACGGCAACTGCTCCGCCTCGACGATCACGTCCCGGAATATATTGGTCACGGGAACCTCCGCCGTCGGGATCAGGTAGAAGTTATCGATCCCCACGTGGTACATCTGCCCCTCCTTGTCGGGCAGCTGCCCCGTCCCGAAGCCCGACGCCTCGTTGACCATGTGGGGGGGCTGCACCTCGAGGTAGCCCGCCTGGGTGTTGCAATCCAGAAAATAGGTGATCAGCGCCCTTTGCAAAGCCGCGCCTTTGCCCTTGTAGACGGGAAATCCCGCCCCCGTAATCTTCACGCCCAGCTCGAAGTCGATAATGTCCTTCTCGGCCACGATCTCCCAGTGGGGTTTGGCCCCGTCGTGGAGCTTGGGGATCTCGCCGCCCTGGCGCACCACCACGTTGTCCTCCGCCGTGCGCCCCTTGGGAACGAGCTCAGACGGGAAGTTGGGCAGCGAAACGATCAATTCGTTGAGTTTGCTTTCCGCCGTCCGCAACTCCTCCTCGGCCTTTTTCGCCTCCTCTTTCAGCCCGGCGACGCGTCCGCGCGCCTGCTCTGCCTCCTGTTTTTTCCCCTGCGAGAACAACGCCCCGATCTGTTTTGCGATCGCATTCTGCTCGGCCAGGTTGGAGTCCAACCGGGTCTGGAGGGCCTTGCGGCTGTCGTCCAGGGCCTCGATCTGTTGAATGGTCAGGGTTGCGTCCACGCCCTTGACGGCCAGCTTTTCGGCCGCCAGCGCGGTGTTCTCACGGATTTGTCGGATAGTCAGCATCGTAAAAGTTTTTATCGGCACAAAGGTAAGGAATACAAACTAAAGTTATCCCAACAGGGGCCACAAATTAGCCGCCGCGGCCGAAAGGATGTATATCGCAAAAAACAGTGTCGAAAACCTCGTCCTGCGCCGCATAAACCAAAGCGGCGCCAAAATAGCGAACGGCGCGGCGACCAGGGGAATGGCCGCCGCGGGCGGGCCGGGCAGCGCAAAGAGCCCCATCCCGAACAAAAAGGCCAGCGCTATGAATGTCAATATCTTGCGCGACCTGTACCTCATCACTTTGCCCGATATGAGCGTTACCGCCGAGAAGAGCGCAGCCAACACCCCCAGCCCCATGCACACCAGCCTGGGAATCCCCCACTCCCCGACCGGCATCCTCTCTCCCCCGGTAACAGCCGTCCACATGGCCTGCAAAGGCTCCAAAAAGCCGCCGCCCGTCCACCACCACACGTAGCAACAAACGGCCGCGGGCAACAGCGCCCCGACCACTCCCACGACCAGCTCGCGCCCCGAGCGCAGGAATATCCCCACGGCCAACGGGACCAGCACGATATAGACGGCCGCCTGGGCCAGCAGCAACGGGGCCATCCCGAGCAGGAGCGCCCCCCTGAAGACGGTATCGGGCGCAAAGCCGCGTTTGAAGCACGACACCAAACTGGTCATCCCCATAACGATGAGCAGCCCGGCCAGGTAAACGCTCACGGGCGCCGCCGGTATGACCAACCCGCACGCCGCGACCAGATAAAACAGCACGGGCTTGAAACTCCTTACCCCGTAGAGCATATACCGCGTGGCGATCATCATGACCACCATCACGTTGACCACGGCGAGCAAGATAACAGCCAACTGCGTCAGCCACAAGCTGTCAGCGAACCATCCGTCCACCACCCGTCCCAGCGGGGCCCCGGCGACGGAGACCGCGTCGGCGGCTATGGGGGCGATCTCCGCCCGGTAGACGAACAACAGCAACAGCACGACGCCCAGCGCCGCCGTAAGCCCGAATGATTGCCTGCCGGAGTCGGCCATAATTTAAAGGTCCTGCCCGATATCCTTCCTGTAAGTGATACCCTGGTATTTGATCTGCGAGATGGTGGCGTAACACTTCTCCAAAGCCTGCTGCTTCGTATCGCCGAGGGCGGTAACCGCCAAAACGCGCCCCCCCGAGGTAACGGCTTTGCCGCCTTGCAGCACGGTCCCGGCGTGGAACACGATCCCGGAGAGATCCTCGCTGTCGAGCCCCTCGATGGGGAAACCTTTGGGGTAGTCGCCCGGATACCCTTCCGACACGCAGACCACGGTGGTGGCCACCTGGTCGGTGATGGTCAACTCGTACTGGTCCAGCTTGCCGAAGGCGATCCCCTCCATCATATCGATCATGTCCGAGGTCACGCGCGGCAACACGGCCTCGGTCTCGGGGTCGCCCATGCGGACGTTGTACTCGATCACATAGGGCTCTCCCCCCACATTGATCAAACCTAAGAATATAAACCCTTTGTAGTTGAGCTTCTCCTGGATGATCCCCTGCACGGTGGGCTCCACGATCCTTACCCGCACCTTCTCCATAAACACCCCGTCGGCGAACGGAACGGGCGAAACCGCCCCCATGCCGCCCGTGTTGGGCCCGGTGTCCCCCTCGCCTATGCGCTTGTAATCCTTGGCTACGGGCAGTATCTTGTAATTTTTGCCGTCCGTGGCCACAAAGACCGAGCACTCGATCCCCGAGAGGAACTCCTCGATGACCACTCTGTCGCCCGCCGCCCCGAACTTGCCGGAGAGCATCTCCTCCAGTTCGGCTTTGGCTTGGGCGAGGTCCTGCAAAATGACCACCCCTTTGCCCGCCGCCAGACCGTCGGCCTTGAGCACGTAGGGCGGGCAGAGCGTCTCCAAAAAGTCATACCCCTTCTCCAGGGTCGCCTTGGTAAAGGATGCGTACATGGCCGTGGGTATGCCGTGGCGCTCCATAAACCCCTTGGCGAACTCCTTGCTCCCCTCCAGGCGCGCTCCGGCCTGCGAGGGCCCGATTACCGGCACGTGGCGCAGTTCCTTGTCCTCGCCGAAGAAATCGACGATGCCGCGAACCAAGGGCTCCTCGGGCCCGACGATGACCAGGTTGATGTTGTTGGTAACGACGAATTGCTTGACCGATGCGAAGTTAAGGGGAGATATATCGACGTTGACGGCCCACTGCGCAGTTCCCGCATTGCCCGGGGCGACGTAAAGTTTCATCACGCGGGGGCTTTGGGAGAGGCTCAGAGCGAACGCGCTTTCGCGCCCGCCGGAGCCCAACAAAAGTACATTGACCGTTTTGTTCAGCTTCATTACAGGATCAGAGTTTGGATATGAATGGTTTAAGTATGCCGTCCAGCTTGTCGTTCTCGACCAGGAACCCGTCATGCCCGAAATCGGAGCTCAAAAGCCTCAATTCGCAATCGGGGATGTGCTTGTACAGGAACACCTGCTCGCTGATGGGGAACAGGATGTCCGAGGTAATCCCCACCACCATCGTTTTGGCGCGGATCTGCCCCAGGGCCGCCTCCACGCCGCCCCTGAAGCGCCCCACGTTGTGGGAGTCGAAGGCCTGCGAGAGCACGTAGTAGGAGTAGGCGTCGAACCTGCGGGTCAGCTTCTCGCCCTGGTATTGCTGGTAGGATGCGGCCCTAAAGCCGGTCACCTTGAATATGTTGTCGTTCTCCTGCTGGGTGGCGTTGTAGGCGGGCGAACCCCGGTAGCTCAACAGCCCGATCGAACGCGCGGCACGCATCCCGCTCCTGCCCCCCTCCTCGCCCTGCTCGTGGTAGGTCGGGTCGTTCTCGATGGCCATCCGCTGCGACTCGTTGATGGCGATCGCCCAGGGCTGCGCGCGGGCGGCGGTGGCGATCAGGACCAGCCCCTTGATCATCCCGGGGGCGGTCAAAGCCATCTCCAAAGCCTGGAACCCGCCGATCGACGAGCCCACCACGGCGCGGATCCTGTCGATCCCCAGGTGCTCGGCCAACAGCAAATGCGCCCCGACCATATCCCTTACCGTCACGAACGGGAAGCTGCGGTAGTAGGGCTGCCCGGTGGCGGGGTTGACGCTCATGGGCCCCGTGGTCCCGTAGTGGGAGCCTAAAATATTGGCGCACACGACAAAATACCGGCCCGGATCGAGGAAGCGGCCCTGCTCGACCGTGCCCGGCCACCACTCCTCCACGTCGGAGTTCGCGGTCAGCGCGTGGCAGACCCAGACCACGTTGTCGCCCCGGAATTTCCCGTAGGTGTGGTACGCAATGGTCAGCCCGGGAAGGGTATCCCCGTTTTCGAGCTTGAACGGCTTGTCGTATTTGTAATGTTTAACCATCTATTTTTCACCCTGGGGTGGGGACAAAAGTAAGATTTTTTTTCGGAATTTGCGTACCTTTGGATAAGATAGGATGCACCTCGGCAATTCAAAACAAGTTTTGATTGCGCTCGGTTTTCACTATCTTTGCCCCCGTATCATGGAAAACAACCGTAAAACAGACGCCCTGAGGCAGTTGCTCTCCGGAGCCCCGAAAAACGCAGTCATCGTATCCCACACCAACCCGGACGGCGATTCGGTCGGCTCCTCGCTGGCCCTTGCCCGGGTGCTGGCCTCCATGGGCCACCAGGTCACGTGCATAGTCCCCAACCGCATCCCCTCCTTTTTGTCCTGGATGAAGGACGCCAACAAGATCCATGTGCTCAAGCTCGACCCCGAAGGCACCCTGCCCGCCGTTGAGTCCGCCGAGGTAATCTTCTGTGTAGACTTCAACCAGATCTCGCGCCTGGAGGGGCTGAGCGACGCCATCCTGGCCAACACCGGGGCCAAGCGCATCCTGATCGACCACCACCCCGACGCGCCCCTGGACCAATACGACATCGCCTTCTCCGACCCGTCGGCCTGCTCGACGGCCTACCTGCTCTTTACCCTCATCGAGCAGGCCTGGGGCGTGGAGTCGATCGACCGGTACAGCGCCGAGACGCTCTACGCCGGGATCATGACCGACACGGGCAACTTCAGCTTCAGCAATTTAAGTCCCGATATGTTCCGCGCCGTGGCCGCCCTGGTCGAGCGCGGCGTGCACCCCCCGACGGTCTTCAACGCCGTCTACAACAGCTTCTCGGAGAGCCGTATGCGCCTGATGGGCTACGTGCTGAGCCGCAAAATGGAGGTCATGCGCCCCTACCGCACCGCCTTCCTCTCGCTGACCGAGGAGGAGATGCGAAGGTTCCACTTCCAGGTGGGCGACAGCGAGGGATTCGTCAATTTACCCCTGAGCATCAGCAAGATGAAGATGTCGGCGATGTTCATGGCCACCACCCACTTCATCCGCGTCTCGCTGCGCAGCCGCGGCGACGTGGACGTGAACGCCTTCGCCAAAAAGTATTTCAACGGCGGCGGCCACAGGAACGCCTCCGGCGGCAAATCCTTCATGACGATGGAGCAGACCATCGACCACTTCAAAAAGGCGGTGGCCGAGTTCTTCGGCGAAAAATAAATCCCCGGCCCCTATGAGCGAATCACGCCGGATACGCGAGCAATTCATCCAGCGGGGAGCCGAATCGCTCTCCGATGTCGAACTGGTCAGCCTGATCCTGGGCGACGACACCTTTGAGTCCTCCTCGGCCGAGACCGCCGCAAGCCTGATGGAGCTGGGCGGCAATACCCTGACCGGCCTGGCCGAGACGGAGTTCTCCCGCCTGCGCATGGTCCGCGGCGTGGGCGCCAAGAAGGCCGCGACCCTGAGCGCCGCCCTCGAAATGGGCAAACGCCTGCGCCGCGCGGTAACTTCCGCCCCCCAAACGATCGCCACCGACGCCGACGTAACCCGGATCTTCCGCCCCATGCTCGCCGACCTGGACCACGAGCAGGTCTGGGCGCTTTACCTGAGCAACTCGAACCGCATTTTAGACAAGGCGATGGTCAGCCGCGGCGGCGTGAATGCAACCGTGGCGGATATCCGGCTGATTGTTAAGCGGGGGATCGAGTTGCTTTGCGGGGGGATTATTTTGGTGCATAACCATCCGAGTGGGCCGCCGGAGCCTTCAATCGAGGATAAGGAGTTGACGCAGAAATTGATGCAGGCGGCGGCGCTGTTCGATATCCGGCTGTTGGACCATGTGATCATCTCGGCGCAGGGGAACTTCAGTTTCCGAGCCAAGGGGTTGCTTTAAGCGGGGCGGGGCTGCCCGATCAACCACCCTACCGACACACCGCTGACACCGCCACGATCAACCACCCAGGCCGCCCAGCCCAGACATCCCGACTGCCTTACACCACCCGCCCCCATTCCTTTTTAAAACTTCAGCGGTCGCCCCTCGCTGCTCGCGAGGACGCGGGGTACCATTTGGGCCTTACGGCCCGCGCTTTACCGTACCCCGATCCGGCCAACCCGACCCGCCTTGGCTCTACCTTTAAAAGTATATTACGAATTAGCCCGAAGCTTGCACGGGGGATTCGTTGCACTCTCCCCCTTGCAGTCCGGTCCGATCACCCCTCCCTCCATCTCCCTCCCCTAACCGACGCCAAGCCGAGTGCCATCGAGCTTGCTCGGAATGGCCGAGGCGCGAAGGAGGAAGGCGAAGCCAACCGTAGGGGAGGGAGGGATATAAGGTGCTGCCGCGACCGCGCTGGCGACACCTTACAGTTGGGAAACAATAAGGGACGGTTGGGCCGTCAATAAATCATACCAGTAAATCCCGCTCTCCCGCTCGGATGGCCTTGAGATTTTTTTCGATGTTTTGCCTCGCCTCGCCGCCCAATTTGGCGAGCTCTTTTTCGATCAGGGCGTAGCCTTTTTCGCGCAATCCGGGGGCGTAGTCTTCCAGGTACTCGGCGAAACTTAAAATGGCGTTGGGGGTGCAAAAACGCTTGATGAAACCGCGGGTCGAGAGATCCATAAAGCACTCGCCGGTCCGGTTTTTCCGGTAGCAGGCGGTACAGAAAGACAACATTGTACCTTGCATAGTTAGGTTCTCGGCCATACCCAGTAGTGAACGGGTGTCCCCGATCTCGAATTGTTCGCGGTCCAACGACTGGTCGCCGGGGGTGGTGTAGCCCCCGATCTCTATGCGCGACCCGGCGTCGATCTGGGTGATCCCGCAGGGGATCAGGCGGTCGCGGATTTCGGCGTTCTCCCTGGCCGTGAGGATCAGTCCGGTGTAAGGAACGGCCAGCCTGAGCACACAGACCATCCGTTCGAAGTCGCTGTCGTTGATGTAGTTAAATTTATCCTCCCCCACCCCCGACGCACGTTTGATGCGCGGGAAGGAGATCGTGTGGGGACCCACCCCGAAGCAGGCCTCCAGGTGGTTGGCGTGGCGGACCAGGGCCATGACCTCGAACTTCCAGTCGGCCAGCCCCCCAAGCACTCCCAGGCCCACGTCGTCGATCCCGGCCTGCATGGCACGGTCCATGGACGTCAGACGGTAATCGTAATCCGACTTGGGGCCTGAGGGATGGACCTTTGCATATACCTCAGGATCATACGTTTCCTGAAAGACCTGGAACGTCCCGATGCCCGCCTCTTTGACCGTCCGAAAATCTTCGACCGACATGGGCGCGGCATTGATGTTGACACGGTTGATCGACCCCGCTCCCCGGTGTATCGCATAGATTTGCTGCACATTACGGGCTATGAACTCCGCGCTGTAATCGGGATGCTCGCCGTAGACGAGGATCAGCCGTTTCTGGCCGGTCGACTCCAACTCCGTGACCTCGGCGGCGATCTGCTCCTCTGTAAGCGTATTCCTGATTGCCAGTCTGTTAGATGCCTTGAAGCCGCAGTAGGCGCAGTTGTTTATGCACCGGTTTCCGATGTACAGGGGGGCGAAAACCACGATCCGGTTGCCGTAGACCTCGCTTTTGAGCTGCGCGGCGGCCTCCCGGATACGCCCTATGTGCCGCTCCCCGGCATTCAAAAGTATAGCGGTCTGATCCAGGGTCAACCGCTTGAGGTTCAACGCCGAACCGATCGCCTTGGATATCTGCGCGGGGGTCGGGTCGGCGTATTGTTGCAGGATGTCCCGGATCTCGGCGGGGTCCAGAAAAGGCTCGCCGGGGCGGTCAGGAATCGAATATTGCTGGGGAGTGAAGGGCATCGGGCGTGAAAAATCTATCTCGGAATCATATTTCTACCTGACAACCAGGTTCTTGACCACCTCCACACCCAACGTCTCGTTCAGCCGGGCCATTACCGTTTTGCGCCTCATGTTCAGATCATGCGCGGCGGCGGACGAGTGCA
Organism: Rikenellaceae bacterium; assembly: GCA_031551275.1. Classification (GTDB taxonomy): domain Bacteria; phylum Bacteroidota; class Bacteroidia; order Bacteroidales; family Rikenellaceae; genus JAVBMJ01. The sequence goes on along the minus strand of JAVBNX010000019.1, from coordinate 19,573 downwards.
TCGTGATCTGCAAAACGCCGTTTCTCAGCACCATAGCCCCGGTCAGGCCCGCGATCCGCTCGCCGACCACCTCGGGCCAGACCAGCGGCACGCGCCCCTCGGCGATCTTGCGGCGGATGTTGGGGGAGTTGGCAATCAGCTCCTGCCACATCTCCCCGAAGGTTTTGGGGTGGGTCCTATCCATCGGTACGCTCTGCTTTGCCGCCATCCACCACCGTCAGGGTGTAGGGCTCGCCCAGACGGGAGAGAATATCCTGGAGGTGGGTCTTCTGGCAGTCGGTAATAAAGACCTGGCCGAACTCCCCGCCGCAAACCAGCCCCAGCAGGCGCTCTACGCGCCCCTTGTCGAGCTTGTCGAACAGATCGTCGAGCAAAAGCAGCGGCTTTTCGCCCTTCGCGGCAGCCATCGAGACGTACTGGGCCAGCTTGAGGGCCACCAAAAAGGACTTTTGCTGCCCCTGGGAGCCGTAGCGCTTGAGGGGCTGGCCCCCGATGGTCATCTTCACGTCGTCGCGGTGGATGCCGCAGGTGGTGTATTGGTTGATCAAATCCTTCTGGCGCGCTTCGGCCAGCAGTTCGGCGTAGGGACGCTCCAGCAGCTCGGACGAATAGGCCAGCTCGACCTTCTCGCGGTCGTCGGACAAAACGGCGTAGTAACGCGCCACGTCGGGGGCAAGCGTCGCCACCGCCTCAGCCCGCTTGCGGCAGATCGCCTCGCCCAGGGGGACCAGTTGCTGGTCGATCACGGTTAGCAGCTCCTCGAACGAGGAGACCCGGAGCTGCTTCAACAGCTTGTTGCGCTCGCTTACCAGCCGGTTGTAGCGCATCACCTGGGCCAGGTATTCGGCGTCGGACTGCGACAGAAGCGAGTTGAGGTACTTGCGGCGCTCCTCGGCCGGGTCGTGGATCATGTAGGCGTCGGAGGGCGAGACGATTACCACCGGGACCACCCCGATGTGGTCGCCCAGGCGCTCGTACTCCTTGCCCGCGCGCATGAAATTCTTGCTCTGGCCCCGGCGCATGCCGCAACGGATCTGCTCCCTGCGCCCGGAGTCGGTCGCATAGTCGCCCGAGAGCATGAACAGCTCCTCCCCCTGGCGGATGCAGCCCGCATCGGAGCTGCCCTGCGAGGATTTGCACATCGAAAGGAAGTAGATGGCATCCAGCACGTTGGTCTTGCCCGCGCCGTTGTCGCCCACCAGGCAGTTGACCCGCGCGGGGAACTCCAGCTCAGCGTCGGCGATGTTCTTAAAATTGAGTATGGTAACCTTTTCTAACTTCATTGTGCAGACGGAAATTGCATCCTCAAAGGTAGCGTTTTTCAGTGAAATGGAAAATAATTCCGGCCGGGTTTCGCAATTCACACAAAAAACACTACTTTTGCAATCCGTATAAATATACCCTGTAACTATGGCAACCAGCAAACCCAAAGGACAGCCCGTCAAACCCGACGCCGAAGAGGCCATCGAATCGGCCATCAATAAAACCGAAGAGTTCCTGTTTACCAACGGGAAGACGCTTTTGACCTTTCTGGCGGCGATCGTGCTGATCGTAGGCGGATACTTCGGGTACAAGCACCTCTACGCCCAGCCCCGCGACGCGAAAGCCGCCGATATGATGTTCGTGGCCGAGCAGCAATTCGCCGCCGACTCCTACGAGCTGGCCCTGAACGGCGACGGTGACAACGCCGGTTTCCTCCAGGTAATCGAGCGTTACAAAGGCTCCGCACCCGGCAACCTGGCGTGCCACTACGCTGGGATCTGCTACATCAAACTGGGCGATTTGGAGCAGGCCGAGGCCTACCTGGCCAGGTACAAACCCCGCGGAAAGACCACCGCCCTGATCATCAACGCCCAGAACCTGGGCCTGAGGGGCGATCTGAAAGTCCAGAAAGGCGACCTGAAAGGCGCGTTGGAGCTCTACACGAAAGCCATCGCCGCAGCCCACAACTCGCTTACCTCCCCGGCCTACCTGAAAAAAGCCGGCCTGGTATGCGAAAAACTGGGCAATAAGGCCAAGGCCCTGGAGCTCTACAACCGCATCGTGGACGAGTTCGGCGCGAGCCTCGAAGCCCGCGACATCGACAAGTCGATCGGCCGCGTAGAGCAATAACAGCGAACGGGCGGCGGAGAGGCCGTCCTGTTTTCCAAGAAACAACCGACACATGGCAACAAAGCACAGGCTGACTGCGCGGCCCTTCGGGCGCGTACCCTCGGCGGACGATATGAAATTCGGGATCGTGGTTTCGGAATGGAACCCCGAGATTACCGAAGAGCTGCTGCGCGGAGCCGTGCAGGCCCTCAAAGTCTGCGGCTGCGCCGACCACAACATCGTGATCAAATACGTTCCCGGCAGCGTGGAACTGACCCTGGGCGCCCACTTCTTCGCGCAATACACCGACGTGGACGCCGTGATCGTGCTGGGCTGCGTGATCCGCGGCGAGACCGCCCACTTCGACTACGTCTGCCAGAGCGTGACCCAGGGCATTACCGACTTGATGGTCAGTTGGAACATGCCCATCGCCTTCGGGGTGCTTACCACCGAGAACATGCAACAAGCCCTCGACCGCGCCGGCGGCAAGCTGGGCAACAAAGGCGAAGAGTGCGCCCTGACCGCCATCAAAATGGTCAAACTCCAGATCGACATGGAGGACGCATCGGAGCCCGTCCCGGGGACGGTAAGCTGAACGGGCGGGGGAACGGCAGGAAGGGCTACCGAGGAGAGGGAACCGGAAATGATGGCCTGAAGGAGAGGGAAACCGGAGGAGAGGGCCAGGAGGATAAGGGGTCTGGAGAAGAGAGTCCCAGAGGATTTTTTCAGATTTTCCCCCGGATTTTTTTGCAGAATAGAATATTTGGCATATATTTGCACTCCGAAACCGCCCCACGGGGTGGGATTGTAAACAAAGTTTGCGGAAATAGCTCAGTTGGTAGAGCACAACCTTGCCAAGGTTGGGGTCGCGAGTTCGAGTCTCGTTTTCCGCTCCGAAACAAGAGGTCTAAGAAATTAGGCCTCTTTTCTTTTGTGGGTCAGCGAGATACAGCGACAAGAAAGAGTCTGGGGATTTTGCAGGTAACGATTTGGCGAAAGTTCTTTTAGCAGCGGTTTGCGCCGCTCTGCATCTGTCAAACAACTCTACGGCAAATATACTGATTTTTTATTATGCCAATATATCCTTCGTTTATCTCCTTTTAGCGAAACCTATATAGATAGTATATAAGAAGTCAAACTCTTGCCGGATTCCAAGCCGATCCGCTGCTTCAGCCGGTGCTTCTTTAGCTCGACTGAGCGTACGGCGATCCCCATAATGACCGCAATGTCTTTGGTTGACAGGTTTGCTCGAAGCAGGCAGCAGAATTTCAATTCGGAAGCCGATAGCACTGGGTGGGTATCCCGCATACGCAACATAAAATCATAATGCGCTTCGACGAAATAATTTTCATATGACAGGTATTTATCTTTCTCGGTCGCGCCATCCTGAATGATTTTCATCAACTTCAGGTATAGCTTGTTCGGGTAGCGATCACCTAACTCCTGTTTCTGGTTTTCGATCTCGGAAGAGATGGTGTCCAATAATTCTTGTTTCTGCGACAGGTAGCGTATCCGGTTTTTGAGCTCCTCGCCCTGGGTGGCGAATTTTTCCTTCAGCTGTTTATACTCTTGTTTTTGCAATTCTTCGGCGTGCTTTCTTTGCAAAGTTTTGCGTTTCTTCCCACTGACGTAGGTTACCGCAATGATCGTTATGATGATCAGCACCAGAACGTATAGCAGGATCATCCAGGTCCGTTGGAATAGCGGAGGCGCGACCAGCAAGAAAATAGCCATGGAATTCCGGCTGCTGTCCTTTATTTCGAGTTTATAAGTGCCGGACGGCAGGTTGGTGAAGTGTATAATACCCGAGGTTTGCCACTCGCTCCATTCGTCGGACACACCGGGCAGGCGGTAAGAAACGGATGCCGGATATGTTTGCATACCCGCACACACCCTGATCATGATATTAGTAGCCGTGTTGGGTAGTTCTATTTTGGGATTGCGGAAGTCTACATAAACAGGACTCTCGCCTTTGCCGGTATAATAGAATGCTTCTATTCGTAAAGTGTGCTTCCCCGTTTCGTTTTGACTGATCTTCCCGTTGTCGATGACCACAGTCCCTTCACAGGTAGATACAAAGGCGACAGAGTCGTTTACAGAACGGATATTAAGATGTTTGTCATAGAGGGTAAATTCATTATGGACAAAAGGAAGGCTGAACAGCAATTCCGCAGACAAGTCCGTAATGCGATACAAGAACAGCTCGTTATTGGCTGCGACCCACACATTGTTTCCGTAAGCCGTACTGATGGATTGCAGCTTATCGAGATACATGATCTGGCTGCTCAATTTTTCCTGGCGCCGGAATGTTTTTGCCGCAAGGTCGAAAAGATAGATCCCTTTGGGGGTTGCGAACAATACCCTTTCCTCGATTTTGAAGATACTTATGTTGGTGAGATTCGAATACCCGTCGATCTCCGTAAAGTTGTCGGAGCCGGCTACCTGATCCAGTTTCTCATGGATACGAAGGCGGGAAATACCTTTCTCGGGATGGAGCGTCCATACCGTATAAAGGTTTTCAGGCATAATATACCTGTAATTTACAGTTCCGACGACCGTGGACAGGTATTGCCAGGTATGATCTTTATACTGAAGCAATGAAATGCCGGAATATGCCCGCAACAAGATGTATTCATTCCCCCGGTCGGCGATATATTCATATTGTTCCACACCGTTCACATCGCAAAAACGCTGGAAGTAAGGGTGCTGCGATGTCATTTTATAGAGTGCCGAGGTCGTGCCGCACAACAACTCGTTTTTCAGGTTGCAGAATTGCAGCGGAAGTATGGGCGTCTGTACCTTACGCCCGCCCTCTTCGAACAGGTACATCCCCTGGTTGGAAGCTACATATGTTTTCCCGTTGAATTGGGCCGCGTCGAAGAAAGTCCCTATCTCCGTATAAGATTTCCACAGATACAGTTTTGGATTCAATATGACCGAAGAGATACCGTTGTCGAGGGCCAGCCATAAGAAGTCCTCGTCGGCGAAACATACGCTGTGGATATTGAGATCCTGTAACTGGGGGGTGTGGATATGCGTTTGTTTCAGGTCGCTCAGGCTTATCAGGAACAGTCCGTCGCCGATCGTACCGACAGCCAGCGTTTCATCCTTCCATATGCTGCCGCAATCGATCCTGACCGGAAGGTTGTTTTCGTTGACCACCCTGGCGATCATCCGAAGCGCACCGTTTTCGATGGTATATAATTCGCCGTTGGAGAATCCGATCAGGTATTTATCCGGTGTGAGCGCGTAGATGAACTTAACTTCTTCCCGCTTGAAGACCGGATCATCGCTGAAGTCGATCAGTTTATTTCCGTCGATCTGCTGGAGTGAGTTGCCGAATTTCTGGATGAACAGTTTGCCGTTCGCCTGGAAAAGCAGGGAGTAGAAGTCCTGCCTGACCAGATAGTCTACGCACTGTCCATCGTATAGGATAATGTTGCCGAATGATTGGAAATAAACGTATTTATCGAGCGAGCCGATGCTCCAGAAAGTCTCCCCTGTTGTGCCCAATTGGTTGACCTGGGGCAGAAGGGAAGTATAAGTCGGTTTCCCCAGCGGATCCTGCTCCCAGTAGCCGATATTGTTATCCCCCGCGGTGTAAACCCGGTTTTTGACAATATGTACCGCACGAACGGTGGCTCGCTCGCCCGGTTCGAGAAGGAGCCAGTCGTTGCCGTTATACCTGAGCAATCCGTTGTTATTGCCGACATAGAGGTTTTGGTCCGCCGAAATGGCCGATCCCCAGTTTTGGACACCCCCGGTATAAGCCTTATGGTTAAAATTTGTGATATGAGTGGCGACCTGTGCCGACGCAGGGACGGTGCAGGCAACATACAAAAACAGGAACAGCCCGAAATGGAGTATCTTGGATTTCATCCCGACGATTTTTGCGCTCTCAATGACAAAGTTAACAAAAGTTACGTAAAATGATATTCCCGACAGCGTATAGCGCTGTCGGGAACACATCTATCATACAGAGGTGGTTATGGCGTTACGGTAAACGTCCCGTTGACATTTCCCATCCCGTCCCAGACCCCGTTGGAACCGGCATAGACATAGCTGCCGCTGGGGCCCATCTTGTACCGGAACGTGTAGTAATAGGTGCCCGGCGTGGCAATGGCGGAAGTATAGCCCTGGTAATAAAACTCATTACCCCAGTCGGCACTGAACGGACAGGCGTTCCATGTCCAACCTGCGCCGGACGGATCGGAGTCGGTGGAGGAGTAACCTATGTCGCACAGCACGCCCTCGCCGTCGGTACTTGCCTCGGCCTGGTCGGTAAGGCCCGCGATAAACACTTTTGATCCGGCATTGAAGGTACCGCCCGCAGCGAACGAACCTCCGGCCCATTGCAGGTTGGCCCAGCTGATGGTGTAGCCACTGTAATCCCTGCCCGCGCCCTGCACTACGAAGCTACCGTTGACGTTGGTCGTACCGTCCCAAAGTCCTTCAGAACCGGCATAGGCATAGGTGCCGTTGGCGCCCATTTTATACCGGAAGGTGTAGTAGTATGTTCCCGGCTCAGAGATCGCCGATGTGGCACCCTGGTAGTAGAACTCATTGCCCCAGTCGGCACTGAACGGACAGGAGATCCAAGTCCAACCTGCCCCGGAAGGGTCTGAATTGGTCGAAGAGTAGCCTATATCGCACAATACGCCTTCACCGGTGGCGCTTGCGGCGTCCTGGTTGGTAAGGCCGTTGATATAGATCTTCGAGCCGGCTTCAAAGGTTTCGCCTGTCTGGATCGGATCGGTACCTTTCCATTGCAAGTTGGCCCAGGTGATCGTGTACTGGCTGTAATCGATATCGTCGCCACCGCCGGCCGCTTCCACGGTGAAACTGCCGTTGACGTTGTCCACGCCGTCCCACAAACCACCGGACCCCGCATACTTATATGGTCCTTCGCCGTTGCGGTAACGGAACGTGAAGTAGTAGGTGCCCGCGGTAAGGTCTTCGATACGACCCTGGTAGTAGAAGTTATTGCCCCAGTCGCCGTTGAACCAGCAGGCGACCCAGGTCCAGCCGGCGCCGTCGGGCGACGTGTCGTCGGTCGAGTAACCTATATCGCAGGTGATGCCCTCGCCGGTCGTGCTTTCCACCGCGTTGGTGATCCCATCGGCAAATACGCAACTGCCGGCCTCGAATATGGCGCCTTCGAGAATCGCGGTCGAAGCGACCCATTGGTGGTTGGCCCAGGTAATGGGATACTGCTCGTCGGGCTCCTCATCGGCGCCTTCCGTATTCTGGTTGACGATCAGCTTGGCCACCTGCTCATCCCCGATGAAAAAGGCCACATATCCGTCGCGGTCGCCGCCCGAATCGTTGCGCAGCACCCCGACGGACATATTGACCACAAAATGGTCGTTGGCGCCTGGGTAACCTTCCGGCGTTACCGTGATCCAGAAATCGGACGGGATAGCCGTCCATCGACGGGTAGCGTCGATCTTTACGATCTGGTTGCTCTGCCTTCCGTCGAAATTTACTGTGGGCACCTCCAGGGTCAATGATGCGGGAGGAACTGTTTCGTCCGAATCCTTACAGCCTGCCAGACAGCAAGCGATGCAGAACATCGAAATTATTTTGTTCGCTATTTTCATGTCCGTACTTTTTAAGATTATCTCAAATAGGTGGTCACTTTGTAAATCCCGGGACTCCAGACCGACTTGAAACTCGTCGGAGAATAAACGAAAATCTCATCCGAATGGTCGGCGTTGTAATTGTCAGTTGTTTCTTTACTGAATTTTTGTCGGCCTTTGACCAGTAACGCCGCATTGTGATAGGTTTCATCGCCATTCAGCAGTCGGGTTGCTTTCCATTCACCGTTGTCGAAACCGCCTTCCCAAACCTGCTCGATGTACCCGGTCTGTTTGGCGTGGGAAGAAAAGATCACCCGGAAATTGATCCCCGCAACGACGAATTCGTTGTCCGCCGTCTGGATGATAAGGCCATATGCCGGGTTGCTGTTATTTTCGTAGGTGACCCGCAGGGTGTAGTCGCCCATCGTGAGAGTACGCTCCGTTTCGCCTTTGGCTTTCAGGATGCCCACCATGCGTTTGCTTCCCTGGTATTTTGTGACCAGGGGCATCAGCTCGCCGAGCACTTTGTAGCTCTGGGCAAACACGTAATTGCCCACCCCGTCTTCGATGCCGAAAGGAGAGAAGCACAGGGCGTGGTGCTCACCGAAAGCATAGAACGCCCAGCCGGGTTGCATTTGCGCTTCGGGGATCAGCAGGGGATTATCGTGACGGTGGAACCCGGCGACGATATTTTTGAAATCGGGCAGGTATATATCCGGTGCCAGCACGTCGATATCGGGTGCCGCTGCTTTCCAAACATCCAATACTCGGTCCACCGGGCCGCCGTTGGGATAGGCGCCCGGCATCTCCTCGGGTTTCTGGACGATCCAGCAATTGGTAAACATCGGTAGCGCATACTCCGCTTTCCCGGCTTTGGCCACCGTATTGATATAGGATGCGTACTGCCAGACGGTAAAGAAACTCATCGCCCACGGGGTGTCGCCAAAGACCTCTTTCCAGGTGCCGGATGTTTTGGTCCCGGCTTTTTCCCAAGCCGAGGACAACTCCTTTGTAAGCGTGGAACGGTTTTTCTGCATGTACTGGATCAACTCTGCCGGCACTTTCCCCTCGTAAGCCTTCAGGGAAGCCTTCGAGTAGTCGATGTCCTGGAAAATCCCCACCTCATTCTCGGGTTGCATGATGATTACCGTGCCGCGATCGCCGTCCACTTTTTTGATGTGCTTCATCAAAGCGGCGAAGGCTTTGGCGTCGGCTTTCATGGCGTTTTCGCAGAAAGGCGAGATCGTTTCGATCTCTTTGCCCTCTTTGGTCAGCACCCTGAAAAAGCGTTTAGTGTCGCGTTTTACCCAGGTCGGGACGTAGCTCGATTCACCGTTTTTCCATGAGGCGAACCACAGGATGCAAAGGTTGAGGTTGTTTTCACGGGCTCCGTCGATCAGGTTATCGACAAGCGTATAGTCGTACCTGCCTTCCTCGGGCTCGAATTGCTCCCATGCGACCGTTGCCAGCACCGTATTTAAATTCAGCGCCTTGAGCGAAGGCCACAACGAGTTCATATACCCGATGGTTGAAGCCGAAGAGTTATGCAGTTCGCCCCCGAGCATAATGAAGGGCTTGCCGCCCACCATCAATTGATAGCCTCCGTTTTCGTTGATAACGATTTTGGATGGGACTTCGGCCTTCCCCGGAATAACCGCCAAAAATGCGAGGCAGGTTAGTATGATTGGTATTCTTTTCATCATCAACTTATCTTAAACATACTGCAATGGAGTAGGACTGGCCCCCGGCATCGGTTACCCTAAGCGTGTATTTCTTACTGCGCAGCACATTGCTGTCGAAGAAGGATACGACGTTGGTGCCGGCCGTCAGGTTTACCTCGGCGCTGAATACTTCTGTGCCGGCGGCATTAAACAGCGCGAGAGTTCCCTTACCCGCAGTTTTCGCGAACAGGTCGATCTCGTATTTCTCCCTGTCCGGGTGGCGCATCATGTCGTAAACTCCGGTCTGGGTATTGATCACTGCGGTGTAAAATCCGGGCGTGTAGTCCGGCGTGGCCTTCATGCCGGCCAGCTCCAAACCCCTTTGGACATGCTCATTGCTCATCAACAAATTCCAGATCAGCCCCGAACGGTAGTTTTCCATCATGATGCCCATCGGGGCGTGCTCCATACCCAGGTAGCCATTACCTACCGCCTTATCCTTGGGCGAATAGGATATCTGGAAGCCATACTTCGCGCTCAATCCGGGGTAGTTCTTGCGCAGGTTCAAAAGCACCTGGGTGGAGTAGAACGGAGTGAATGGGAAGGCGCTTATGGCCGCCGTGGGCGCGATGATCCCGTCGTCGTCATCGGGACCGCGCTGTTTGTAATCGGGAATGCTTCCGCATCCGCCGCAAGCCGTCAGCCCCCAATCGGCGACTGTGTATTTATACTCCGCCGGTGCTTCGTAAACACAATAATGGCGGTTGATCATCGTATGGCTTTGGTTTTGCGTCCAATAATAGACGTAATCATCCTCCATCAAACGTGGGTCGAGCCCCAGGAAGGAATATTGCGATAGGAAGAGCGGCCCGCCGGAGGCGCTTCCCAGCGGCATCAGGTAGCCGTAGGTCTTGCGGCCCGGGTCGGAGAAGTTATACCCCTGCCAGCAGGAGGTATAGACCGACTGGGGCACGTTGTGCGGCTCGGGAGCGGCCATGGCCAGGATGTAGACCAGCAGGGTTTCATTCCAGCCCACCAAAGGCAGTTCATGCCGGTTCTCGTCCTCGTGCCAAATCCAATAGAAGGTGTCGTTCTTTACGAAATTCCTCCAGTCGATCGTCTCCCAAAACTCCTGGGTCGTTGTGCGAATCTCGGTTTCATCCGAATTGCTTCCGGTGAAATATTCGCAGGCGGTAAGCAGTCCACCCATCATGAAAGCGGTTTCCACCACTTCGCCCGCCTTTACCTGGTCGCCGAACGGGGTGATCTTCCCGTCGGGCTTGTACCAGTGCGCCCATGAACCGGCGAAACGATCCGCCGTTTTAAGGAAGCGGACGATCTTGACGATCTGGGCAGCGGCAGCCTCACGGGTGATCCATCCGCGCTCAACCCCGACGACGAGGTTCATCACACCCATCCCCGACGCGCCCGTGGTAAGGGTCGAGTTATCGGTCGAACTGTTGCAGGTCATCCCGGTAGCCTGGTTGGCGCCCGTATGGAAAAAATCGACGACCTTTTTCTGCTGTTCGTCCATGGCGGCCCTGACGGCCATGGGAGCGAACGTATTGTCGTTGACGACCTCGCCGTCACCCATGGTCGATTCGTCTTTCACGCAGCCGCTCATCATGAGCGTGGCCAGCGTGACTGTCAATATATTTAGCATCATCTTTGACATATTCGGTATTGTCTGACGGGTTAATAATTGTATTGATGCAGCTTGCCGTTCGATTTGTCGATCTCGGTCTGCGGGATCGGGAACAACTCGTGTTTGCCGACGACGAACCCGGTGACCTTGTCTTTGGCAATATCCCAACGCACCAGGTCGAAGTAACGCTCGAACTCCAACGCCAGTTCGATGCGGCGTTCCTGGCGGATCTTTTCACGCAATTCGCCCTGATCGTTGGTTTTGATCTCCGGCAATACCGCCGCCCCGTTGCGCGCACGGGCACGGACCATTTCCAGTTTGGCTTTTGCGTCGGTCAGATCACCCTGCTCGCAGGCGGCCTCGGCGTGCATGAGCAGGATGTCGGCGTAGCGGATAAAGCGGATGTTGGCCCAATAGCCGTAGCACCAGTCGGCACGGTTGTATTGCGAACGCTCGCTCATGGGGCAGTAAGCCTTCTTGTTAAAGTAATGGTATGCGCTTGCGGCGATGGTTTCGCCGTCCACGATCTGGCCGTGCTGCAATACGGTGGCGCTGTATCGCGGGTCGCCGGTTTCGTAGGCGGCCATCAGGTCGGCAGACGGAGCGTTGTGTCCCCAGCCCAGGTTGGGGAATCCGCGGATGCCCTGCATCATGTTCCATTGGGCCCACATATCGATCTTGAGCGAGGGCTTATAATCGGCGTTGATCTCCCACACCGATTCGGAGCAATACTCGTTTTTCTCCCAGAACATTTCCGCGTAGAGAGTGTTCAGGTCGTTGTCGCCCGAGGTGATGATCTGATTGGTGTAGGTCAGGCAGTTGTCGTATTGCTTGTCATAGAGGTACGTTTTGGCGATGATCGCCCTGGCCGCATTCTGGGTAGCCCGGCCCAGGTTTCCCGTGCTTACCATTTGCTGGCGTGTGGGCAGGTGGTCGATCGCCCAGATCAATTCGGGCAGGTACTTGGCGTGGATAGCCGCGGCGCTGAGTTGATCGGCGATTTCTTCATCTTTTCCCATCACCCGATCCACATAAGGAACTGCGCCGAAGGCCTGTGTAAGACGAAAATAGGATACCCCGCGAATAAAATACGCCTCGGCTTTGAACTGGTCGGTCATGTCGGTCACCTCGCTGTCGGCGATCATTTTCAACGCTTCATTTGCAGCGGTGATCGCAGCGTAAAGCGAGGTGTAGTAGGTGGCGAAGTGGCCGTTCGAGGGTGTGAACGACATGGTGGGGAACTGGGCGAAATCCACGCCCCCGTCGCCGGCAGGACCGCCGGGATGTGCGTTGTCGGTGGTGTGGCACTGCATGGCGGTAATGGGCCAGGTCTGCCCCCGGTATTGGTCGTATCCGTCCACCAGTTTCGAGAGGATCAGCAGGTCTTGCCCGGCTCCTCCGTCGTCGAAGGTATTCTTGTTCCATGTGCCCTTGGGGTAAGTGTCCAGAAAGTCGTCGCCGCACGAAGAAAAGGCGAATATGGCGGCCAGTATATATATGATCCGTTTCATTTTCTTGAATGTTTTAGAAGTTAATGGATAACCCTAAAGTGTAGGTGGAGGGGATGGGGTAAGTATCACCCTGGTCCATGCCGCCCTGCAATGCACTGCCTCCAATCTCGGGAGTGTAGCCCGAGGTGTGGCAGAAAGTGAAGAGGTTTTGCCCGCTCAGGTAAACACGCGCAGCGCTGATACCGATCTTGCTCAGGAAGACCTGCGGCAGATTATAACCCAATTGCAGGGAGCGCAGGCGAAGGTAGGAGCCGTCCTCCAACAGATTGTCTGAAGGCAGGTAGTTGTGGCCGCGCGTCTTGTCCAGGATCGGCTCCTTGTTGGACGTCCCCTCGCCGTGCCAACGGTCGAGGCTCTTTGCGTAGAAGTTGGTCTGGGTCCAGGCTACCGTTTTCTTCAGGTCGAGGATCTTGTTGCCGTAAACCCCGTTGAAGTCGATATTCAGGTCGAAACCCTTCCATGCGAACATGAAGTTGAACCCGTAAGTGAACGTGGGCATCGGACTGCCCAAATAGGTACGGTCGGCATCGGTAATCTTTTTGTCGCCGTTAAGATCCTTATAGCGGATATCGCCGGGCTTGACATTCCACTGCATGGTGTGGTAGCTGTCGATCTCGCCCTGGTTCTGGAAGATCCCATCCTGCACATAACCGTAATAGGACCCGATGGGATGCCCCACCGAGGTACGGTGGTAATCGCCCGAAATGATGTCGGAATCGTTGTCGCCCAACGAGGTCACTTTGTTTTTCAGGGTCGCGCCGTTCACGCCTACGCCATAGGTAAATTCCCCTATCTTATCTTTCCAGTTGACCGAGAACTCGAAACCCCGGTTGTTGATCGACCCGGCGTTGGTAATGGCGTATCCGGCGCCGATCGAAGAGGAAGGCGACACATAGGCCAGCAGGTCGTCCGTGTCTTTGCTGTAATAACCCAATTCCATCGCCAGGCGGTTGCGGAAAAGGTATGCGGAGATCCCCACGTCGATACCCGTCATGATCTCCCAATGGATGTTCTCGTCTATCTCGTAATTGGTAGTGGGGATATACACGGTTTGGCCGTTGATGACCAACTGCTTGCCCATCGGGTTGATCGTCGGGAAGTAGAGGTAGTTGCCTATCTTGTCGTTCCCCAATTTACCCCAGCTTGCCCGCAGTTTAAGGAAATTGACGTATTTCTGAAGCGGCTTCATGAAATTCTCCTCACTCAAGACCCAGCCCAGACCCACCGAAGGGAAATAACCCCAACGGTTGGTCGGAGAGAATTTCGAAGAACCGTCGGCACGGAACGTGGCGGTAAGCAGGTAACGGTCATTGTACGAGTAGTTCAACCGCGCCAGGTAGGAGATGAAGGATTCCTCGCTCCACCAGTCGCCAGCCGACGTGTTGTTCGGGTTACCCATGCCGAGCATCCACAGGTCCTCGGGCACGACTTTCATCCCGTTGGCCAGGCTGTCCACTTTGGCATTCATCCCCTCGCCGGTGGACTTGCGCGCGGTGTAGCCGACGGTGCCGTCGATGCGGTGGCCGCAGACTACTTTTTTGTAGTTGAGCAGCAGGTCGCCCTGGTACACGCGGGTCTCGTCGGACTTGCGGTAGAAAGCGGTCACATCGTTTTTGTCGGCCGAATGGCTGGTCGCATTGTTCACGTTGTACCGGGGGGTGTATTGTTCGCCGCGGTACTGGCCGATATCGGCATATCCGGTGGCACGGAAAGAGAAATCTTTTAGGAACATTACTTCCGCGTAAAGGTTCCCCACCGCCCGGTAGTCGCGGTATTTTTCAGTGTCCTTGTACAGTTCCATGCGGGCCACGGGATTGCCCACGTTAAGCTGGATGTCCGCAGAGGGGGTGAAGCGTGAACCGGGGTTTTCGGGATCATAATCCTCTTCCGGGGCATAGGGCACGTAGGTGGGAAGCGCCATCACGGCACTTTGTATCTTAGCCGACGCGGGTTTGTTGTTCATCTGCGAAAGATTGACATTCCCGCCGGCTTTGATGTACTTGCCGAGATCGTAATCTTGCGAGAAGCGCACGTTGAAGCGTTCGTAAGTATTGTATTTCAGCATACCGTCCTGCTTGAAATAACCCAGCGAGAGCAGCGACTTGCTGTTGTCCCCCGACTTGGAGATGGTAATGCTATGGTTGGTAATGGGCGCACGTTCCCGGATCACCTTGCTTTGCCAGTCGGTACCTTCGCCTAATATGGTCGGCACCCAGGACGCGGCGGTCGGATCCATGTTCTGCAACATTTCATTGTAAAGCATGGTAAACTCCGACGCGTTGGTCAAATCCACCCGGTCGCGTTTCCATACGGTCTGCACACCGTAATATCCGTCGTAGCTGACCGAAGTTTCGTTGGTTTTGGCCCGTTTGGTGGTAATGATAATGACCCCGTTGGCGCCCTGCACACCGAAAATAGCCAACGAAGAGGGGTCTTTCAGCACCTCGATCGAAGCAATATCGTTACTGCTCAAGAAATTGATATCCGAGAGCAGCATCCCGTCCACCACATACAGCGGGTTGCTGCTGGCGTTGAGCGTTCCGATACCGCGGATCTTCACGTCGGGCGAAGAGCCCGCCGACCCGGAGTTAACGACAGTAAGTCCCGGAACCTTGCCTTGCAACGAGGACATCGCGTTGTTGTTGGGCATATCCTTGATCTCGTCGCCCGATACGGAAACAATGGCCCCGGTCACATCCCTTTTGCGGGCGGTACCGTAGCCAGTAACGATGACCTGCTGGAGCTGGTAGTTCTCGCTTTGTAGGAAGATCCTGATTTCGGCCGTTTGCTGGTTGGCCGTGATGGGAATGATCTGCGTCTTCATTCCCAGGTAACTCGTCACAAGTTGGTCTCCGGCCTTTACACCCAATAAAGTGAAAGAGCCGTCCTGCCCCGTCAGGATTCCGTTGGTGGTTCCTTGAATGGCCACCGCAACGCCCGCCATGGGCGCCGAAGTCTGCTCCTCGAAAACCTTTCCTTGTATCTTAAAGGTTTGCGCCTGCGCAAGGCCGGTGCTCAAAGCGAGGGTAAAAAACAATAGTACTCGTCTTATCATGCCTTTGGGTTTTTAAGTAGAACATCAGGTGTTTACACAAACATAGGTACAACGTTCGAAACAGCCTAATATGCGCCCCCTACAAAGTTTTCAGATATTTTACGCGCCTTTTGAAGCGTGTTATCAAATATACATCACACCTGCAATAATACAGTTAACTTCCTGTGCTGCAGGCGTAAGCTTGTCGTAAATTTATATAATATCACTTCAGGCCGAAGGAATACGTGCCGGATTTTTTCAGCACGATCGGCTTGGCCTGATCGGCAGAATACAGGTTTATTACACAATTCTCCGGTATGCTTACCGAGCAGGTTCCTTGCTTCGTGAGATCAATATAGATGTATCCCTCCATGACCGGTATGCGGCCCTTCGCCCAATTCAGATTCATTAAATCGGGCCGCAGGGTATATTCTGAAAGGTTTTTGTCGGACTGAGAAAAGCCATATATCCCATGCAGAACGGCGATGATCGGGGGCACGCCGTTCGCTCCGTGGCACAGGCTCAACCCGAAAGGGCGTTCATAAAACGTCAACTGGTCTTCCAGGGGAGCACCCGGCGAGAAGTTCTCCGGGAAGCGGGTATTACCCTGGCGCAACCAGTCGCCCCAGATTTCGTCCAGCAGCGCGAACATATCCTTGATGCGTCCGGCTTTGACGTATGCCAGGCACTCGTACCCTTTTTCATAACTGATATACTCTTTGTAAAAAGGGATATTCGGAATGATGCTATCGAACAGATGGTCATAATGCTGTGCAGGATAAAGCTCGGTCAACACACCCCAGTATTGAGCGTGATGGGAAATGCGTTCGTCCTTCTCTCCGTTTTGCCGGTAGCCGTTAATGAAGGCTTTCTTGTCGTCATCCCAGAAATGGGTCATGATGCTGCGGCCCAACTGCGCGGCCTTCTGCTCGAAATGTTTGGCCAAAGCGTTCTCTTTCCACAGCCGGGCAAAGTAGGCGGCCGTTACAAAATTCTCGTACAGCAGCATTTGTCCGTAAGCCGCCGCTCCGTAATCGTCCGGGCCCATTTTTCGTCCCCAGCCCGGAATGAACCCCGTCGTGGGCGGCTGCGTGAACAACAAACCCTCGCTATTTTGCACTGATTCATATAGCGCCATCTGTTGGAGGATGCGGTCTTTGAACATCAGCGACGTGCTAAGGTCGCCATAACGCATATAATCCTGTTTGAGGGCAAGTAAAGCGTGCAACGGATAGTCCACAATCCCCCAGTCGGTTACCTTCGGATTGGCAGGCATCAGCGAAACGGAGATGCCGTTACGGGCCACCTGCCTGTCGCCGAATACGTAATCACCGCCCAATACACTGATCACTGCATCCATCGCCCACGGCAGGTAATCGCGCTTCACACCGTCCAGATAGAAATTGTGCATGGATGTGTGCAAAGTGGCTACCCCGGCATTCCAAAGGTCGTTCAGCGATTGGTCATCGCACTCGAACTGCATCAGGAATTCCACCGGCCATAGTTTTGCGTCAAAGCGTATGGCAGATATGGCGCAAGGCCGGTCGCAGGTAATTTTCAGGTAGCGCAACGCGCGCTCGGGCAACGCTATCCCCTGCGTTTTGTTTGTCAGGGAGACGGCCTGAATGGGTTGTTGCTCAAAATATTCCATGTTTTCATTCAGTGTTTCCTCGGGCGATTCCCCAACGCTGAAAGCAATATTTCCCGCACCGGAAGCCTGAACCACTACACTTCCCACTTCAAGATGGCGGAAATCGACCACCACACAACCGTTTTCACCAAGCAGCAATTTCCCGTCCCGAAGTTCGGAGTTACGCAGGAAGATATATTTATCCGGCCGGATGGTTACCGCGACCTCTGTGTCGTCATCCGGCCGCACAGACGGTTTGTTGTACCTCGCGTCCGTTTCTGGCATATTCCACGAGCGGCTATCCAGGCTGGCCCTCCAGCCATTAATCCCGTCGATACCCTGCCCTTGCACGATCAATGCGGGTAGCCGGCCTTCGGTTTGCACGTCAAATGTCAGCGTGTGTTTACCTTTGGGCAGAGTATATGTGCGCCGGTCCGGCTCCAACGATTTCCCATCCACTGACAGTACAACCGTCCCTTGTGCATCCCAACGGATCTCAGTTTCCCGGCCTAAAACGACTTCCTTGCGGAAGAGTGTCCGAACTGCGGGCTTGAGAAAATTCCCGGGATAGCCCACATTGACACAACGGGCTTCCGACTTCCGTTTCAGAATCCTTTGTTGGTGAGCGCTCAGCATTCCCGGATACCACATATATTGGCTACTCCATGTTTCAACAGCCGCCGAAGCCACAACCCTGCACGCCGGGTCCAGCCAGGGATCAAAAGGTTGCGCAGCCAGTCGGGAAATTGCAATACCGCCATAAATCGATACAAAAAACAGGTGTCGTAGATAGTTCTTCATGAGAATAGATTAGGGTCAAGAGGTAGTTTTTTTGAAGTCTACAGCTTCGCGGAAAGTAAAGATAGGCACTTTATGGGTGTTACTGCCCCCTTTTACCCTAAACTTTGCTTATGATGTAGATTTGTAGCATCATATCACCGACGTAAGGGGAGGGATAGTTCAGGTTGCCACACTACCCCTTACCCGTGGTAGCAGACCAAAATTGTATTAAAACGAACCGTGCAAGGCTTGCCGCAGGCAACCGACCGTAGGTCGGCCGCGGCCTTGCTCGGCTCGTTTTAATACGACACCTTTGCGGACACGGGCAAGGGGTTTGGATAGAATCGAGTGTGGATATCCCAAACGACAGCTACATTTTAATCCCTGATTTCTTTTTGGGCGGGGCGGGACTCCAGGCCTTTCGACCCTCGGTTTGAACCTGGGTTTGTTTAGGTTTTCTGGGATCGTCCCACGATTCTTTATACTCAGTATCGTCCGGATTTTCTTTCCAGAGGTAAGGGTGTGCATAGCTGCCTCCGCCGTACCATTTGACGGTGGCGCGGGTGATGTTGCCGGTTTCTATGAGCCGCTTATCCCGCACACGCATTTCGTATTGTCCGTATTTCACGAACTCATCCGGGTTGATCTTACTGGTAATAGCTTTGGTTTTTTCGTCATTCAGGAATATATAGGCTGAGAAAATACGCCCGTCTTTTGCCCGCATATTTTCAAGGTATAGATATTCACCGTTCTTGAGTTTGGTGTCCTGCTCGTCAGTAATCTCCACACCCCAAACTTGCCTTTTGCGAATAGAAGATTGTGGTGTAGTGGCTTGTTTTTGAGTCCCGGAATGTTCAGGCGCAGGCTTAGGAGAAGGGGTTATTGGTGCGGGTTCCTGTTTCGGTGCAACCGGGTTCGGCGTATCGGGAATATGGTTTGATAGGTCGAAATCTGCCGGGGCGACTACCGCCGCCTGGGCTTTCCGATTTTCTTCGAATGCTTTTTGCAGATTTGCGTGGCTGAAGGTGCGGTCCACAGCAGAACCTTTGAAGGCAATATCGTCTTTACGGAACGACACACCCTCCACTTCGGAAGTGCCTCGCCGGAGTTTGTATTGCACGGTAATATCGTAGTCGCCGAGCAAGTCTTCAAGGTCATGATAGCTACTGCAACAAGGTAAGACATCTTGTATGGCGTCGTAAATCTCATACTTCACCTTATCCGGATTGGCTAATTTTTTGACATTGACCTTTTCCTTTCCCTCGCCGTAGGTCAGGCCGTGCCGGTCTTTAAGTTTCTTGCAGGTTTTGACATTACGCTGGTAGTCGTGGTTGACCGAGATCAGTTTGAGGTCGTTGTCAATCCGGTTGTAGATGATATGGATATGGTCGTGCGCCGCGTTATGGTGGCGCACGATCACGTATTGGGTGTTCGCTATACCCATTTCTTTCATGTATTCCCCAGCCAGTTGAATGAGAAATTCGTTGGTCAGCAGGGGCGAGTCTTCCGTTGAGAACGACAACGGTATATGACCGACGGGCTTCAATATCTCCGGTCGTCCGGCCCGTTGCATAGCGAAACTGCGGATGATACTTTCTGTATCATCCGCAAAGATGCCATCAGCCGCCAGCAATTCGTGGCC
>JAVBNX010000027.1:0-24773 GCA_031551275.1 Rikenellaceae bacterium | reverse complement strand
ACCATCGCCGACCACAACAAGGATTTTATATCGTTCCGCCGGGGCCGGAATCTCGAACGCTACGGGAGTGATCCGTTTCCCATTCCCTTCCAGCAATTCGTCAACAGCCGCACCCGGAATAAGAATGAATATGTCGATGGTGAGCTTGAAATAGAGGATTTGATTAAGGCGATGGGGAAGTGCCCGGATAAATAGCCCCGCCAATCAATATTTACATATAAGTTTTACCCGCTTTGCCTGCATCGCTGATATTGACAATCAGCATGATGCAGGCAATATTGTTATGTAAACTGTTATGGTCTCAGAGCAGGGAGTTGGGCTATAGTAATTTAGCCCCCTGAAACCGGAACAGTTTATCCGCGCTTATGCGGGTCGCTTATCCTCCGGTGATAGGGAACTATGGCAAAAGCAAACCGGATACGGGACGGATGAGCGGTCGACAGCAGCCCGGCAATGGCGGGTGGCGCGACAAAGGGCGCTATAAATCGAAACATTACGGTAGGATAACCGCCCCGAGCGGCGAAGTGTTATCATTGCCGCCGGAACAAACCAACAAGCATTATGAAGCCAGCCAACCGGATAAGGGACGCGTGAGGCGGTAGCCGCCACGCCTCCGAGTCACTAACTTAAAAAACTACAGCTATGTCAGAAGCCCACCGGATCAGGGACAGGTGAGCGGCCTGCCCCCATCCATCCGCAACGAACCTATTAATTAACTTCAAAACTAATTCAATGCCTCAAGAAAAAGATATGGCGGCCACTAATGCCGCCCCAGAGCAGGAACTGCAACAAATTATAGATGCTGAACAGCCCCAACAGTCGCCACCGTCCCAGCCCAAGCCCGACTGAGACGAAAAGAGCGGCCCCGGCCGTGGCAAGCCCACCGCCGCCCGTAAGAAAGACGAAGAAGACTACGCCCGCCGGTTCCTGGCGATGCGCAAGGTGAAGGAATACACCCCGGTCTATATCGACGTGCGGATGAAGGAAAAATTGCAGACCCTTATCACATCGCTGCAACACATCGTCCCGGATATTACGCCTACTATGTTCCTCTCCAACCTACTGGCCGACCACATCGGGGCCAATCAAGACCTAATTGGCAGAGTGGCGTACGAAGGCCTAAAGCGCTCGCTGGCAAGCACTTTCGCAAACAATAAAGAATAACACTATGGAAATGATATGTATAGAGCGCACAGCATGGGAGATGCTCGTGCAGCGCGTGGGCCTGCTGGCCTCGGAAGTGGAAGGTATGCGAAAACACTGTTGTCCTAGTCCCAGGGCCGGATGACTCGACTCGCCCGACGTATGCCGGATGCTCAACCTCTCCAAGCGGGCCTTGCAGACTTACCGGGCCAGCGGCAAGATACCTTTTTCGATGCTCGGCGGCAAGGTCTACTTCAAGTCCGAAGACATCGTCGCTATGCTCAAGGCAGGTTTCCAACACCGGCAAACGAGTCAAATTAATAAACGATAACGCGCTATGGAAGACATTATAAGAAAGGACTCCGAGCCGTTTAAGGAACTGCTTGGCCAAATCGACCGAGCTCGTGCCGGGGTACGCACCGTAACCGAGAACCACCGCCCGATCCTGGACGGCGAGAATTATCTCTCCGGCCACGAAGTGATGGAGTATCTGCACGTTTCGCCCCGTACCCTGCAAACCCTACGCGACACCCACACAATCGCCTTTACCACCGTCATGGGCAAAATCCTATACCCCGAACGGGAGCTAAACAAAGTCCTACTCGATAACTACCGGCCGCCCAGCCAGGACTTCTAAGCAATTCTCTGCAAATGCCCCCTGCCTGCCAATCAATCGCAGGCAGGGGTTTTTCAATGCGATTAATTGAGTACATTTGCTAAACGAATAGCTCATTATGGATACTTCTTCCCAAATTATTATATATCAGACCGAGGACGGGGCGACCAAGATCGATGTGCGCCTGGAAAATGAAACTGTCTGGCTGTCGCAGAAGATGATAGCCGAGTTGTTCCAGACGACTGTCGCCAATATCAATATCCACCTGAAAAACATATACGGCGAGGGTGAGTTGGATCAGCAGGCAACTATTAAGGATTTTTTAATAGTTCAGCAGGAAGGCACTCGCAACGTGACCCGTAAGGTTGATTTTTATAACCTCGACGCGATCATATCGGTCGGCTACCGCATACAATCGCACGTAGCCACCCGTTTCAGGCAGTGGGCTACGCAGCACATACGCGAATATATAGTCAAGGGCTTTGTGCTTGATGACGAGCGGCTGAAAAATCCCGATTTGCCGTTCGATTATTTCGACGAACTGCTTCGCCGGATACAGGACATCCGCACGTCCGAAAAGAGGTTCTATCAGAAAATCACCGATATATATGCCACCAGCGTGGATTACGACCCCACGCAGGAAATTAGCATCAATTTCTTCAAAACCGTGCAGAATAAGATGCACTGGGCCATCACAGGCAAGACCGCCGCAGAGATTATCGCCGAGCGCTCGGATAGTAGCAAACCCAATATGGGGCTAACGACGTGGCGCGGGGCGAAAGTACGTAAGCAGGACGTGGGTATCGCCAAAAACTATCTTGCCGAAGATGAATTGCGGGCGCTGAATAACCTGGTCGAGCAATACCTTGTCTTCGCCGAAGGGCAAGCCATGAAGCGCATCCCGATGCATATGAGGGAGTGGATCGTCAAGCTGGACGGTTTCCTGTCGCTCAACGATAGAGAGATACTGCAACACGCCGGCAGCGTTTCCCACGTCGCCGCAATCACGAAGGCCGAGCAGGAATACGAAAAATTCAACGTCGGCCGGATCGCATCGGACAATAACTCGGTCGAGCAGCTTGAGAGTGCAATGCTGTCTTTGCAGACAAAGAATAAAAAATAGCCATCGCCATGCCACAAAAGACGGCCTGCCGGCAATATACGGCAGGCCGTTCTCATTGGCGGTCAATTATGGCTATGCCATACAGTATTTGCCGTTGATTTTTTCAGAGAGGGCATCCATATCCCTGCCGATCTTCTCATTGGTAATCTTGGCGTAAATCTGGGTGGTCTTGATGTTGGTGTGGCCCAGCATCTTCGATACCGTTTCCAACGGAACACCCTGGGACAGAGTGACTGTTGTGGCAAAAGTGTGCCTGGCGACGTGGAACGAGAGATTCATCGGGAACTCGCATTGTTTGGCGATCTTTTTCAAGGTCAGGTTGCAGTAGGCGATGTCGGGCACATGGAAAACCTTGTTGTCTTCGGTCTTGACAATAGAATATTTCTCCATCAGGCGCAGGGGAACGTCCAACAACCGGACGTGCGTCGGCACATTGGTTTTCTGGCGGCGGGTGTTGATCCATTTGCTGCCGTCGAGGTTCGTGCGGATATTGTCGTGGGTAAGGTTCTTCAGGTCGACGTGCGACAAGCCCGTGAAGCAGCTGTAAATGAACATATCGCGCACAAGGTTTTGCCCGGCGAACTCCAACTCCTGTGTCATCATACGCTGTAATTGCATTTCGGTCAGAAAACCACGTTCCCGGACTTCCATTTTCAGGTGGTAGTCCGCAAATGGGTTGCGGGCGATCCAGCCCCGGTTGTGCGCCACCGTCACCATGCGCTTGAGCGGGCGCAGGTAGATGTTGGCTGAAGATGAGGTCATCCCGCAGTCGGCCATCAGGTAGATGGCAAGGTCCTCGATGAATTTCGGCTCAAGCTCCTTTAGGGGAATATCCTTGATTTTAAGCCTGTCCGAAAGATATTCGGCGAGTTTGGCCTTCGCGCTCCGGTACTTGCGCATGGAACTTTGCGAGCGGTCTACTTTTACGTGGCGGGCAAAACCCTCGTTATGCTCCTGGAACAGCGAGAGCAGGGTTTTGTAGCTCTCGCCGAAGCCGAAATAGGCATCGCGGACTTTCATCGCTGATACATAAGCATCCGTGTCGCTGATCCGCTGGTAGTGCTTGTTGATCTGGACGCGGATGTTATCCAGCGCCGTGTTGATCTTCTGCGCTTCGAGGCTCTTGCCAGCGGCGCGGTTAGCTTTCATATCCCACAGGGCGGGGTTCACGTCCACCTTGCAGGCGAATTGTGCCAGCGTGCCGTTGATCGTGATCCGGCCCATGACCGGGACTTTGCCGTTTGATTTGGGCGTGTTCTTTTTCAGGTAGAACAGAACCTTGAATGTACTTCTCATAGCTCTACTTTTTGGTTGTAAAATTACCATAGGTAGAGTTGCCTTTCAAGATGCAAAATTACGCAAACATCTGAAATAAAACTTATTACAAAACCACTCTCTATCGGCGATAGGTAACGATTTGGTAACGGAACTCGCCGCCAACTCTGCTTTTCATTGCGTTTACCTGTCGAAACCGAGATAGCAAAATAGTACATATCTAACTGTACATCAGGCTACTTGCATTTTTTTGCTCTAACCCCGTCAGCTATACTCGTTTTCCGCTCATGAAGCGTAAGTTGCTGAAAATCAAAGAGTTACGAAATCAATCGTAGCTCTTTTTTTATATCCGATATCGGCGGTAAGTTCCTGATAATCAACATTAAGGCGATGAATGCCAGTTGAGGAGCGAAATTCTTGCTAACGAGTTTGGTAACCAAAAATACACTTTTTTGCGTTGTAATTTTTGGTATATATTACAACTTAATATACTGAACCACAGATGCGTAGCATCGGAAATAAGTCCTAAAAAAGCTTGGTTACCAACTATAGCTATCTTGACCTCATAATGAAGTGAAATTTGGTTACCACCTTAAGTGAAAAACAACACTGGAAAAGTATTTCACGATTTGATACCCCCCGGTAGGCCACTCCGGCTATGCTGGCAAGTGTTATTCTTCCGGCCTTTTTCATCGCAGAATGATTTGTCGCTTTTCCGTGACTACGGCATCCATTACCGCGTCATGTCCCTCGACCGGGATTTGGTCCACCAGTTGGAAATCCCAGCAAACCCCTACCTTATACAGACTCCCCGGCGCGCCGCCCAGGTACTTGTCGTAATACCCTTTCCCGCGCCCCAGGCGGTGGCCAGCGGCGTCGAACCCCAGCCCCGGGACCACGATCAAATCGATCTGGCGCGGGGCGCAAACCTCCCCGCAAGGCTCCTGGATCCCGTATGCCCCGCAGACCAGCCCCCGGGCGGGGTCGTGCAGGCAGAAATCCATCTCCCCGCAGGGCGAACCGTCGGGCACGCCGATGCGTGGCAGGACCACCGTCTTGGTCCGGCTCCACCTTTCGATGGCCCCCCCGGTGGGCACTTCGCCCGGCAAGGCGCAGTACAGGGCCACGGTCCGCGCCGCCGCAAAGGTGTCAAGGGCCTCTATTCGTGCGAAAATTTCCCGCGCGCGTAGCTCGCCCCGCTCCCCGGAGATCATTTCCGACTGGTCTTGCAGCCTCTGTTTTAACTCTTTGCGCAATCCGGGTTTGACCATCAAAGTAAAATTTTCAAAAAATTAAAAAACTCGCCCCAAGGCATTGTTATTTCACAAACAATAGATACCTTTGTGGCTCTTATAACCCTTAATAAGGAAAACCTGAACAAAAATAACAAAAAACAATGAGTAATCTCCTCACATCGTCGATCGGGAAGAAACTGATCATGAGCGTTACCGGGGCATTCCTGGTGCTGTTTTTGACCTTCCATATGTGCATGAACCTTGTGTCCACCTTATCTCCGGTGGGCTACAACATGATCTGCGCCTTTCTGGGGGCCAACTGGTACGCCCTGGTCGGGACGCTGGTAATCGCCGGGGGCGCCGGGCTTCACATCCTCTACGCTTTGTGGCTCACGCTGGTCAACTACACTGCGCGCGGCAACAAGCGCTACGACGTCTCCTCGCGTGCCGCGGGGGTGAGCTGGGCCTCGCAGAATATGCTCGTGCTGGGCTTTATCGTGCTGGCCGGATTGGGGTTGCACCTCTTCAACTTCTGGTACAACATGCAGTGGGTCGAACTTACCATGCACCACGAGCAAATCGCGGCCTGCGGGCTCGATCCGCAGGACGGGTACAACAAGATCGCTACGTTGTTTGCCAACCCGTGGTATTGCGGGGTCTATCTGCTGTGGTTCGTGGCCCTCTGGTTCCACCTGACCCACGGCTTCTGGAGCATGTTCCAAAGCTCGGGCCTCGACAACAAGACCTGGATGCCCAGGCTCAAGTGCACGGCCAACATCTTCGCCACCATCATCATGCTGGGCTACGCCTATGTGGTGGTCTTCTTTTACGTTAAAAGTCTTTTGTAGATATGAACAAGCTGGATTCCAAATGCCCCACCGGCCCGTTGGCCGATAAGTGGAGCAAACACAAGGCCGAGATCAAGGTCGTCAGTCCCGCCAACAAACGCAAGCTGGATATCATCGTGGTCGGTACGGGCCTCGGGGGAGGGGCGGCCGCCGCATCCCTGGGCGAGCTGGGCTACAACGTGAAGGTGTTCTGCATCTCCGACTCGCCGCGCCGGGCACACTCGATCGCCGCGCAAGGGGGGATCAACGCCGCCAAGAACTACCAGAACGACAACGACTCGGTTTACCGCCTGTTCTACGATACGATCAAAGGGGGCGACTACCGCGCCCGTGAGGCCAACGTCTACCGCCTGGCCGAGGTCTCGAACCTGATCATCGACCAGTGCGTCGCGCAGGGCGTACCCTTCGCCCGCGAGTACGGCGGCCTTTTGGACAACCGCTCCTTCGGGGGCGCGCAGGTCTCGCGTACCTTTTACGCCCGGGGCCAGACCGGCCAGCAGCTTCTGCTGGGCGCCTACGCCGCCCTCAACCGTCAGGTCGCCAAAGGGAGCGTGAAGAGCTACCCGAGGCACGAGATGTTGGATTTGGTCATGGTCGACGGCAAAGCGCGCGGGATCATCACCCGCAATTTGGTAACCGGGGAGATCGAACGCCACGGCGCACACGCCGTCGTGATCGCCACGGGGGGCTACGGCAACGTCTTCTTTTTGTCGACCAACGCCATGAACTCCAACGGTTCGTCCGCCTGGCAGTGCTTCAAGAAGGGGGCGATGTTCGCCAACCCCTGCTTCACGCAGATCCATCCCACCTGCATCCCGGTGCACGGGACCCAGCAGTCGAAATTGACGCTGATGTCCGAGTCGTTGCGCAACGACGGGCGCATCTGGGTCCCCAAAAAACTGGAGGACGTGGAGAAGATCCGCAAAAAAGAGATCCTCCCCTCGCAGATCGCCGAGCAGGACAGGGACTACTACCTGGAGCGCCGCTACCCGGCCTTCGGCAACCTGGTCCCGCGTGACGTGGCCTCGCGTGCCGCCAAGGAGCGCTGCGACGCAGGCTTCGGGGTCAACGACACCGGCCTGGCCGTCTTCCTGGACTTCTCGACCGCGATCAACCGCCTGGGCAAGGATGTGATCGAAGCGCGCTACGGCAACCTGTTCCAGATGTACGAGAAGATCACCGACGTGAATCCCTACGAACAGCCCATGCAGATCTACCCGGCCGTGCACTACACGATGGGCGGGATCTGGGTCGACTACAATTTGATGACCACCATCCCCGGTCTGTACGCCATCGGCGAGGCCAACTTCTCCGACCACGGCGCCAACCGCCTGGGCGCCTCGGCGCTGATGCAGGGCCTGGCCGACGGCTACTTCGTATTGCCCTACACGATCGGCGATTACCTCTCCCGGGAGATCCAGTCGCCCAAAGTGGATACCTCCTCCAAGGAGTTCGACGAGGCGGAGAAGGCGGTCAAGGATAAGATCGAAAAGCTGCTCAACATCAACGGAAAACTCCCCGTGGACGACTTCCACAAGGGGTTGGGCAACGTGATGTGGGAGAACGTGGGCATGGCCCGCAACAAGAAGGGCCTGGAAGAGGCGATTACCAGCATCCAGGCGATCAAGGAGGCCTTCTGGAAGGACGTGCGCGTGATGGGAACCAACGAGGAGTTCAACCAGGAGCTCGAAAAGGCCCTGCGTGTGGCCGACTTCCTCGAACTGGGCGAGCTGATGGCGCGCGACGCCCTGAACCGCAACGAATCGTGCGGCGGCCACTTCCGCGAGGAGTACCAGACCGAAGAGGGCGAAGCGATGAGGGACGACAAAAACTACCTCTACGCCTCGGTATGGGAGTACACGGGAGAGAACAAGACCCCCGAAATGCACAAGGAAGAACTGACGTTCGAAACCGTCCATTTAGCACAACGTAATTACAAGGAGTAAAGCCATGAATCTCAAACTCAAAATATGGCGCCAGAAAAGCGCGAAAGACCGCGGCGCGTTCAAGACCTACACCATTGAAGACGTCTCGGCGGACAGCTCGTTCCTCGAGATGCTCGACATTTTGAACAACAATCTGATCAACGCCGGCGAGCAGCCCGTGGTTTTCGACCACGACTGCCGCGAGGGAATCTGCGGCATGTGCTCGTTGCACATCAACGGCCACGCCCACGGTCCCGACAGCGAGATTACCACCTGCCAGCTCCACATGCGCAAGTTCAAGGACGGCGATACGATCACCATTGAGCCGTGGCGCTCGGCGGCCTTCCCGGTCATCAAGGACCTGGCGGTCGACCGGGGCGCGTTCGACAAGATCCTCCAGGCCGGGGGCTTCGTGTCGGTGAACACAGGCGGCGTGCCAGACGCCAACGCCATCCCCATCCCCAAGCCGAAGGCCGACGAGAGCATGGACGCGGCGGCCTGCATCGGTTGCGGGGCCTGCGTGGCGACCTGCAAGAACGGCTCGGCGATGTTGTTCGTCTCCGCACGGGTGTCCTCGCTCGCGCTGCTGCCCCAGGGTAAGGTCGAGGCTTCCCGCCGCGCCAAGGCCATGGTCGCCAAGATGGACGAGCTGGGCTTCGGCAACTGCACCAACACGGGCGCTTGCCAGTCGGAGTGCCCCAAGGCGATCAACCTGAGCCACATAGCGCGCCTGAACAGGGAGTACCTGAGCGCGAAGTTCAAGGACTAAGCGCCGGAAAAGTGCGAAAAACGGGGGCTGTCATGTTTGGCAGCCCTTTTTTGCGGGTAGGCGTTTTGCGGTCAGGCGGGAGTTATTGTGCCGAGCGGACGATCCACTCCAGGCGGTCGGGCCTGATAAGCGGCGAGAGGACCAGCCGTCCCGACTTGCCGATGCCTTTGCGCAGGGTCGTGAACTCGCGCACCATCGCCGCCGTGCGCTCCTGTTGGGCCTTCTGTTCTTCGGCGGGGAGGGTCAGCCCGGCCTCGGCGAGCATCATGTTGCGCTTGGCCAGGATCGAGAGTTCGAGGTAGATCCTCAGACAGCAGTGCAGGTCCATAAAGACGTCGGGCGGGAAGTGCTGCCTGGCCGAGAGCATGTACCGTCCGGCGTTGCTGCCGCCGAACTCCCCCTTGCGCATGGCCGAGAGCATTCCGACCTCCGAGGCGAGCTCCTGCTCCATCCATTTGCCGATGCTCTTCTCGTTGGCGAGCAGCAGCGCGCCCAGCACGATTACCACGCCCAGGCAGATTACCGGGAGGGTAAGCACGGGCGGCAACAACAGCGCGTTGTAGAACGTGTGCAGGGCCATGGCGGGCAGCAGCGCCAGCGGGTAGAACCTCACGGCGTGGCCCTTGCGCTGCATCAGCCAGCTCAGGATGACCGAGGTCGAGGCCACCGCGCCGCAGTGCATGATTGCCGTGCCCATCCCCCGGAGCAGGGCCGTTCCCAGCAGCATATCGGGGTAGGCGAGCAGGTAGGTGATGTTCTCCGCGACGGCGAAACCGGCCCCGGCGGCCACCCCGTAGAGGGCGGCGTCGATAAAAAAGACGGCCCGGCGGGTGCGCACTAGCCAGAGCACGACCAGCCCCTTGAGGGTCTCCTCGGCCACCGGGGGCCACCACAGGGCGTAGCCTCCGGGCAGGATCGTCCGGTAGACCAGGATCGCGCCCACCGTGGAGAGCGCGCCCCAGAAAAAGCAGAGCGCCAGGTTGCCTTTGCGCACCAGCGAGAAGCTGTCGAGCCAGAAAAGCAGCAGGATCAGCAGCAGCGGCGGAAGAAGGGAAACGAGGTAGAGCATGGGCGGGTGGGGTTTTGGGATGGGGCGGCTGACGGCGGGGTTGGTGTTTTCGGCGGCTGGTTAGTGTTTTGAAGCCCCGAAGCGGTAGACGCACTCCATCTCCGGGATCAGGTAGCAGTCGTCCACGGTGTAGATCGGTTTTCCCATAAAGACCCCGGACGGTTGGACCGCCTCGCGCTCCAGCACCCTGTTTACGCTGTACGCGACCAGCTCGGCGCAGTACAACCGGGTCGTGTCGGCGACGTTGAAAAAAGGGTCGAAGGGCGTGCCTTTCGCCCGCAGCCGCAGGATGTCGTCGGCCAGTGCGTCGCGTACGGATTGCGGGGTTTGCAGGCGGTAGACCGCCACGTCGAAATCGCCCTGCGGCATGAACAGGCTCAGGGGAACGGCCTCGATGCCGCCTATGCCCGTCAAATCGCCTGCCGTGGCGTGGAGAACGGTCAGGCTGTCGGACGTACGGCGGATAACGCCCAGGTGGCTGAATACCTGCTCTCTGCTGTTGAGCTTGCGGATGAACTCGGAGTGGAGGTAGTCGCTGTGGCGTACGATCAGATCGCCGTTTTTAAACTCCGGCTTGCGCGTAGAGGCGCGCAGGGTAGGGAAAAGGTCGAAAAAACGCGCCTGTACGCTCGCCGCGCTGTCCCTTACCGCCGGGAACGGCGAGAGGAGGAGCAGCTCCTCCATGTATTGCGTGGCCGAGGCGGCGTACTCCATCAGCGCGCTGTCTCTCATGGCGGTATCCGGGTCGGCCGACATCAGGTCAAGGGTCAGGCGGTAGCGCGCGATCCCTTGCATCGACTGCTTGGCCGCGGCCTCGTGCGCCAGCCTTTTCCCTTTGAGCAGATCGTAGACCCTCACGCCGAAAATAGTGGCACAAACCAGAACGGCCGTGTAGACCACCACCAGCAGGGTGTCGAGCAGTTTATCGGACATCTTGGCTGCTACCGGTAGCAATCAGCCATACCCCAGCCCTGGGTCTGCCCGGGTATGGCGCCCGTGAGGTAAAGAATGCCGGCGCAAAGGATGCAAACGACTACCAAGCCGCCGATCACGGCGACCCATTTTTGGATTTTTGTCAACTTTTTCATAGTGAGCAGTGCAAAAGGATCAGCATCCCCACATATTGTTCGGGTCAAACTCGAATGATTCACCCCGGGTTTGGCCCGGCATCGAGCCGGTTGCATAGAGGATACCTGCACTCAACGCGCAGACGATGGCCAGCCCGCCGATTATGGCGATCCATTTTTGCCTTTTGGTGAGTTTTGCCATGAGTGAATTGGAGTTAGGTAAGTGATGAGTAGGACAAAGGTATTAAAAATTAACAAAAAATTAAACCAGGCGCTATTTTTTGTACCGGTAATGGCCGATGATCGTAAAGTCGAACAGGCAGTCCTCCACGACCTGGCCCGCCCCGATGTTGTGGACGACCAGGGGACGCGTCGAGCCTGCCCGGCCGGGGACCAGGATGCCTATGTGGGTAATCCCGCCGCCGAGGTTCCAGCAGACGATATCGCCGGGGGCGTAGTCTTCCGCCCGCGTGGTAACGGGCAGGGACTCCCCTTTGCGGGCGAAAAAGAGCATCAGATTGGGCACGCGGCGGTGGTCGATGTTGCGGTCGGTGGATTTCATGCCCCAGTTCTTGGGGTAGAGCGAAAAGTTGGCTTTCATATCCTCGTGGACCTCTTTCTGGAGGTCGACGCCCATTTTGCGGTAGGCGCGGATTACCACGTCGGTGCACACCCCCCGGTCGGGTGCCACGTCGCCGCCCGGGTAGGGGATGGTGCGGTAGGCCGGATCGTAGAGCACGCGCTGGCGGGTGAGCGTGCGCGCCGAGTCGGCCAATGAGCGGTAGAAGTCGCCCTGGGCCTGGGTGGACCCGGCGGTAAGGACAAGCAGCAGAAGAAGGTAGAGCCGTTTCATCGGGGTAAAAGTACAAAAAAAGTGGCCCGCAGGCCACTTTTTATCGTGCAATTCAACCGATTTACTCCTGCAACAGGATCTCCAGGATGCGGATTGCGGCCGTGGAGACCGGGGTGCCGGGGCCGAAGATAGCGGCGGCGCCTTCCTTGTACAAGGTTTCGTAGTCCTGCGCCGGGATGACCCCGCCGACGATCACGATGATGTCCTCGCGGCCCAGTTTCTTGAGCGCGGCGACGATCTGGGGGACCAGCGTCTTGTGGCCAGCGGCCAGCGAGCTGACGCCCACCACGTGCACGTCGTTCTCGACAGCCTGTTTGGCGGCCTCCTCGGGGGTTTGGAACAGGGGGCCCATGTCGACGTCGAAGCCGATGTCGGCGTAACCCGTTGCGACCACTTTCGCGCCGCGGTCGTGGCCGTCCTGGCCCAACTTGGCGACCATGATGCGGGGCTGGCGGCCCTCCTTCTTGGCGAAGGCTGCGGCCAGGTCCCTGGCTTTCTGGAAACTATCGTCGTTTTTCACCTCTGAACTGTAAACTCCTGAAATGGAACGGATAACGGCTTTGTATCGCCCTACGACGGACTCGCAGGCGTCGGAGATCTCACCCAGCGAAGCGCGGACCCTGGCGGCCTCGACGGCCAGCTCCAAGAGGTTGCCCTTGCCGGTTTTCACGCACTCGGTGATGGCGTTGAGGGCCTTTTCTACGGCCTTCGGGTCGCGCTCGGCGCGCAATTGGTTGAGGCGCTTGATCTGCGCCTCGCGCACGGCGGTGTTGTCCACGTCGAGGATGTCGATGGGGTCCTCTTTCTCGAGGCGGTAGCGGTTCAGGCCCACGATGATGTCGTTGCCCGAGTCGATCCTCGCCTGCTTGCGCGCGGCGGCCTCCTCGATGCGCATCTTGGGGATGCCGGTCTCGATGGCCTTGGCCATGCCGCCCAGCTTCTCGACCTCCTGGATCAGCGCCCACGCTTTATGCGCGATCTCGTCGGTGAGGCTCTCCACATAGTAGGAACCGGCCCAGGGGTCCACCTCGCGGCAGATCTCGGTCTCTTCCTGGATGTAGATCTGGGTGTTGCGGGCGATGCGGGCCGAGAAGTCGGTCGGCAAGGCGATCGCCTCGTCCAGCGCGTTGGTGTGTAGCGACTGGGTGTGCCCCAGGGCTGCGCCCATCGCCTCGATGGCCGTGCGGGCCACGTTGTTGAAGGGGTCCTGCTCGGTCAGCGACCAGCCCGAAGTCTGGCAGTGGGTCCTCAGGGCCAGCGATTTGGGGTTCTTGGGGTTGAACTGCTTGACGATCTTGGCCCACAAAAGGCGCGCGGCCCTCATCTTGGCGATCTCCATGAAGTGGTTCATTCCGATGGCCCAGAAGAAGGACAAACGGGGCGCGAAGGCGTCGATGTCCATCCCGGCGTTCACCCCGGTGCGCAGGTACTCCAGCCCGTCGGCCAGCGTGTAGGCCAGCTCGATGTCGGCCGTGGCGCCCGCCTCCTGCATGTGGTAGCCCGAGATCGAGATGGAGTTGAACTTGGGCATATTTTTGGAGGTGTACTCGAAGATGTCGGCGATGATCTTCATCGAGAATTCGGGCGGGTAGATGTAGGTGTTCCTGACCATGAACTCCTTGAGGATGTCGTTCTGGATCGTGCCGGAGAGTTGCTCCAGCGTGCAGCCCTGTTCCAGTCCGGCCACGATGTAGAAGGCCAGGATGGGCATCACGGCGCCGTTCATGGTCATCGAGACGGACATCTTGTCCAAGGGGATGCCGTCGAACAGGACCTTCATGTCCTCGACCGAGCAGATCGAGACGCCCGCCTTGCCCACGTCGCCCACGACCCTGGGGTGGTCGGCGTTGTAGCCCCGGTGGGTAGCCAGGTCGAATGCGACGGAGAGGCCTTTCTGGCCCGAGGCCAGGTTGCGGCGGTAGAAGGCGTTTGACTCCTCGGCGGTCGAGAAGCCCGCGTACTGGCGGATGGTCCAGGGTTTGTTGACGTACATCGTGCTGTACGGGCCGCGCAGGAAGGGCGCGATCCCGGCCGCGTACTCCAAATGCTCCATGTCCTGGAGGTCGTCCTTCGTGTAGGCGGGTTTGACCTCGATGCCCTCGGCGGTTTGCCAGTTGCCTTCGCTTTGGCAGGAGGTCTTTTTGCAGCCGCAGGGCTTACCCGCGTTGCCGCCGTAGGCTATATCTGAAAATTTAGCTCTCATAATCTACCTGATGTTTAATTCCTTAACGTATCCGCGCAGGGTCTCTAGCACGTTGCTCCTCACGCTGATAAAGTGGTTGATGCCGCCCTGCTCCAATTCGCTTTGGCAGGCGGGGGCCCCGGCGACCACCAGGATCGCCTTGCCGCCCAGCAGGTGGTGGACCTTGGGGGCCAGCTCGGCGTAGTCGTCGTCGGAGGCGCACAGCACCACGATCTCGGCTTTCGAGGCCAGGGCCGCCTTGGCTCCCTCCTCCACCGAGGCGAAGAAAGTGTTGTCTTCGACGCGGATGCCCGCGCAGGCGAAGAAGTTGCAGGCGAACTGCGAGCGGGCCCTTGCGAAGGCCAGCGAACCGCACGTCAGCATAAAGGCTTTCGGGTTGCGTCCCGATGCGTCCACCGTGCGGCGAAGCTCCTCGAAGGCTTCCGCGCCGCGGTAGGGCTTGAGCACGCGCACGTCGCCCGCGGGCTTGTCGCTGCAGCCGCAGCAGCACGATTTGGGCTGCTCGGTAACGGTCTCGGTAAAGTTGGGGTACTGGTTGGTCCCCAACAGGGTGAGCCTGCGCGTGGCGATGGCTTTGTCCTTGGCGGCGGCCGATGCCTCGACCTGCTCCTGGATAAAGCCCTCGTGGAAGGCGGCGATGTAGCCCCCTTTGGCCTCGGCCTCGTTGAAGAGCTTCCACGCCTCATTGGCGATGCTCTGGGTCAGGTTCTCGATGTAGTAGGAACCGCCCGAGGGGTCGGCCACCACGTCGAAATGGGATTCGTGCTTCAAAAGCAGTTGGGCGTTGCGGGCGATGCGCGACGAGAACTCGCCCGCTTTGCGCGCGGGCTCGTCGAAGGGCAGCACCTCCAGCGAGTGTACCCCGGCGATGGCTGCGCTCATGGCCTCGGTCGTGCCGCGGAGCATATTCACGTAGGGGTCGTACAAAGTCATGTTCCACTTGGAGGTGACCGCATGGATGCGCATCTTGGAGCTGCACTCCTTTTCGGGGTTGTAGGCCTTGACGATGTTGGCCCACAGCATGCGGGCAGCGCGCAACTTGGCGATCTCCATAAAGTAGTTGGAGCCGATCCCGAAGGTAAAGCGTATGCTCCGGGCGGCCGCATCGACGCTCAAACCGCGCTCCATCAAACGGACCAGGTATTCGTGCCCTGCCGAGAGGCTGAAGGCCAGCTCCTGGACCAGGGTCGAGCCGCAGTTCTGGAACCTTTGGCCCTGAACAGCCACCACGCGGACGTGCTTGAAGCCCTCGGTTTGTTTGATCAGGCCGGCCAGCGTGTCGAAGCATTTGTCGCCCTCGGCGCACAGGCAGGGGAAGCCGCCTTTCAGGGTGAGCTCGTTGATCAGGGGATCGTTCAACAAAGAGAAGCGGACCTCGTCGGGGCTGAAGCCCGAGGCGGCCGCGTAGGCCAGGAATTCGGGGACGGCGCCCTGGAGGCCTTTGCCGCAGAGCACCAGCTCGACGGCAGGGAGGTGGATGCCTTTCAAAAGGGCAGCCATCCCGGCTTTCGAGGGGGCCTCCTTAAAGCAGAAACCGATCGAGTCGGCGCCACCATCGAGCATTTTGAGCGCTTCGGCGTTGGCCCGGGCGTAGTCGGTTACGCCGATGGTTTGGTGGATCCGCCATCCGGCGCACTTTTTCACGCCCCGCACGAAGGGGAACTCCCCGATGCCGGAGTCGATGTGGCCGACCTTCGCCAAATCCTCGGCGCGGTAGTAAGGCCTTACTTCGAAGCCCTCGCCGGTTTGCCAGATCAGCTTTTTGCGGTAGTCGGCCCCTTTCAGGTCGGCGTTTATGACCTGCTCCCACTGCTCGGTGGAGACGGGAGGGAAGCCGGTCATCAGCTTTTCTTTTGCCATTTTTATAGAATTTTTAAAAATTAATTTCAAAGCGCAAAGGTAGGAAATTCTAACCTAATTATCCCAATAATTGTTACTTTTGTAACAGTAAAATGAACTTCGATCGCCGATGAGGGATTTTTTGAAGAAACTGGACTCCCGGGGGGAGCTTCTCCGCGTCGAAGCGGATGCGGACCCGGTGCTGGAGATCGCCGAGATTACCGACCGGGAATCCAAATCGCCGGGGGGCGGCAGGGCATTGTATTTTAGCTCGACGGGAACGCCGTTTCCCGTGGTTACCAACCTGTTCGGGTCGGAACGCAGGATGGCTGCGGCGTTGGGCGCGGAGTCGTTGGACGCGATCCGGGAGCGGATCGAGGCCTTGCTTCGCGATGCGCTCAAGCCCCGGGACACGTTGGCGGGAAAGTTGGCCGCGTTGCCGTTGCTTAACAAGGTGCAGAAGTGGCTGCCCAAGCGCGCCAACGGGATGGGGGAGTGCCAGCAGGTAATCGCCCTGGGCGATGAGGCATCGTTGGATATCCTTCCCGTTTTAAAGTGCTGGCCGCACGACGGGGGGCGCTTTATTACCCTGCCCCTGGTGGTTACCGCCGACCCGGATACGGGTGCGCGCAACATCGGGATGTACCGGATGCAGATCCTCTCGCCCCACACCACGGCCATGCACTGGCATCCCCACAAAACGGGTGCGCGGCATTACCAGGCCTGTAAACGGCGCGGGGAGACGATGCCTGTGGCCGTGTGCCTGGGGGGCGATCCGGCCTATACCTACGCAGCGACCGCGCCCATGCCCGACGGGATGGATGAGTGGCTGCTGGCGGGATTTTTGAGGAACAAACCTGTCCGGATGGTCAAGTGCCTGACCAACGAGTTGTGGGTCCCCGCCGATTGCGATTTCGTGCTGGAAGGTTACGTCGATCCGGCCGAGGAGATGGTGGTCGAGGGGCCTTTCGGGGACCATACCGGGTACTATTCTTTGGAGGACCTCTTCCCTGTTTTCCACCTCACCGCGTTGACCCACCGCCGGGATGCGGTCTATCCGGCTACCGTGGTCGGGGTGCCGCCCATGGAGGATTTCTATATCTCGCAGGCGACCGAGAAGATCTTTTTGCCCCCCATCCGGACGGCGTTGCAGCCCGAGATCTCCGATATGCACATGCCCGCCGCGGGGGTGGCCCACAACCTGGCGTTGGTCTCGATCCGATCGAGCTATCCCGGGCAGGCCTTCAAGGTCGCCTCGGGGCTTTGGGGCGCGGGGCAGATGATGTTCAACAAGGCGCTGATCGTCGCGCCCGACGGGGCGGACATCCGCGACGAGGAAATGGTGGCCGCGCTGCTGCGGGGAGTCGATCCCCGGCGCGACGTGCTGCTCTCGCACGGGGTGCTGGATATCCTCGACCATGCCACCGCCACGCCGGGACAGGGCGGGAAGATCGCCGTCGACGCGACCTTACCCGACTGGGTGGCGTCGGAGGGCAGGCCCTTTCCCCAGATCGTGCCCTGCGGGGGGATTACCGGCGTAAACACGACCCTGACTGCGAAGTGGAGCCTATTGATCCTGCGCGCCGAGGTTGGCGTGGAGGTCGATTTTGCGGAATTTTTCGCGAAAAACCCGATCGAGGGATTGAACTTCGCCGCGCTGTTCGATGCCGCGACCGAGGGACTTACCCCCGAGGAGCTTTTGTGGGTGGGCGGCGCAAATTGCGATCCCGGCCGGGATATGGCCCTGCACGGCCGGACGCTGGTGCTGGATTGCCGCACCAAGCTGCCCGGTACGCCCGGCGCGCCCTTGAGGTGGCCCAATCCGGTGGCCAGCGACCCTGCGACCATCGCCCGGGTGGATGCAAGACGGGAAGGATTTGCATCCTCCCCGTCCATCCGTTATTCCAAATTGCAAATTACCGATTCGAGCGAAACGCCCCGGTAGGGTGTTTCACAGCGGTTATTCCGGCGAGCAGGGCCACTCCTCGGGCTGGCTCGGCCGGGGCTTGGCCTGCTGCTTGCGAAAGCAGTTGAGCTTGTCGCAGATCTCGCAGCCGTAGGGGTGCTTGACCACGGCGGGGCCCACGGCGACAAAGCCGCTGACCGACTTGATGGGACTCATCAAACACGAGTCGTTGAGCGTTACCCCGCAGGGCGCCTCCTTGAAAAAGGCGAACAGGTCCCTCTGGGTGGTCACGTTCCAACCGCAGTAGCCGGGGCTGTAACTGTTGCTTACCGCGTTGCCCAGGGCGCCTTGCGAGGCGGAGAGGTCCGCCACGGCTGCCTCGACCACGCCTTCCGCGAAGGCCGATCCGATCGCGTCGGCCACGAACTCGTCTAAAATATCGCCCCCGTTCTTGTGGCCGTGCAGCCACTCATCGAACTCGACCCCCGTGGTGGCGATAAAGACCGCGATTTGCGGAGCGTCGGCAAAGTAGGGCGCGATGACCGAGCCGGTCCGAAACCTCGTCCCCGCCACGGTGATCCCGCTCTTATCGGTCCCCTCCACGTCGAGCAGGCGGTAGGTAAAGCGCGGCCGGGCGAAAGCCGAGATCTCAGAGATCATCCCCTCGATCCGCTCTTTCATCTCCCGGTCGGGCACATACCCGTCCGAGCCCATCCCGGAATAGATCAGCTTGCGGTCGATGGCGACCTGCGAAAACAAAAGCTCTTTTTCAACAACCATGGTAAAGCGATGGGGAAAGGAACAATCCAGAGCGCGCTGTGCGGAGAGTGCGGCAGGTTTTGCTTATCGTCCGGTCCGAAATACCGGAGCGCACTTATGGTGCGTGAGGATTTTCGGGGCGGGGGATAAGTGAAAGATGTCGTGCTATACGTGCAGCTACGTTCCGGAAGGGAAACCGGTTCGGTTATGCCAGCAACTGGCGGGCCAGGGCTACGGCTGCATTCGCGTTCGCGCTGTATCCATCTGCGCCGATGCTCGCCGCAAAATTCTCATTCAAAGGCGCGCCGCCTACCATGACCTTCACTTTCCCGGCCAGGTCGGATTGCTTCAACGCCTCGATGACCTCCTTCATGTAGTTCATCGTGGTGGTCAGAAGCGCCGACATGCAGATGATCTGCGCGTTGTTCTCCCGGGCGGCCTGGATGAATTTCTCGGCGGGGACGTCCACGCCCAGGTTGACCACCTCGAAGCCGCAGCCCTCGAGCATGGAGGCCACCAGGTTCTTGCCGATGTCGTGCAGGTCGCCCTTGACCGTCCCGATGACCAGTTTGCCGGCCGAGGAGCTGCCGTCGCCCTTCATCAGGGGTTTGAGCAGGTCCAACGAACCTTTCATGGCGCGTGCGGCCATCAAAAGGTTGGGAACGAAGGCCTTGCCCGCCTCGAAGCGCGCGCCGACCTCTTCCATGGCCTTGATCATGTATCCGTTGATGATCTGTCCGGGATCCGCGCCCTCGGCGATCGCCTCTTTGGTTACTTCGACTGCGGGTTCCAGTTTGCCGGCTACGATTGCCTCGTAGAGTTGATTCAGGTCTGCCATAGTTATTTTATGTTTTTAACAGTTTACAAAATTAAGACGGAAGCCCCGTAAAAACAATGGACGATAGTTGTAAAACATGTTCACGATAATTGCTTTTTATGCAAGATCGGGCAGGTCGCGGGCGGTGTGGATCCACCGCCTGCACCCGTAAGGTAAAAGTAATGAAAAATTTATATATTTGCGAACTAATCCCCCGAATCAAAATGCAAAAAAGGGCACTCATCACTGGCATTACCGGACAGGACGGCTCGTTCCTGGCCGAACTCCTCCTCGAAAAGGGCTACGAAGTACACGGCATCATCCGCCGCTCCTCCTCGTTCAACACGGGGCGCATCGAGCACCTCTACCTCGACGAATGGGTAAGGGACATGAAGCAAAACAGGCTTATCAAGCTACACTACGGCGATATGACCGACTCCAGCTCGCTGGTCCGGGTAATCGGCCTGGTGCAGCCCCACGAGATCTACAACCTGGCCGCGCAGTCCCACGTCAAGGTGTCGTTCGAAGTGCCCGAGTACACGGCCGACGCCGACGCAATGGGGACACTCAGGCTTTTGGAGGCCGTGCGCATCCTCAACATGGAGAAGAATTGCCGCATCTACCAGGCCTCTACCTCGGAGTTGTACGGGTTGGTGCAGGAGGTCCCCCAGAAGGAGACCACGCCCTTCTATCCGCGCAGCCCCTACGGCGTGGCCAAGCAGTACGGCTTCTGGATTACCAAGAACTACCGCGAGTCCTACGGGATGTACGCGGTCAACGGGATCCTGTTCAACCACGAGAGCGAGCGCCGGGGCGAGACCTTCGTGACCAGGAAGATTACCATCGCTGCGGCACGCATCGCGCAGGGCTTCCAGGACAAGCTCTACCTCGGCAACCTGGATTCGCTCCGCGACTGGGGCTACGCCAAAGACTACGTGGAGTGTATGTGGAGGATCCTGCAACACCCCACCCCGGAGGATTTCGTGATCGCCACGGGCGAGTACCATACCGTTAGGGAGTTCGCCACCCTGGCCTTCGCCCATGCGGGCATCGAGCTCAGGTGGGAGGGCCAGGGCGTCTTCGAGAAGGGGATCTGCGTCAAGACGGGCAAGACGGTCGTCGAGGTCGACCCCAAGTATTTCCGTCCCGCCGAGGTCGAGCAGCTCCTGGGCGACCCCACCAAGGCCAAAACGTTGTTGGGATGGGTCAATAAGACCTCCTTTCCCGAACTGGTCAAGATCATGGTGGAGCACGATATGAAATTCGTCAAAAAGCTCCACATGCGCGCCCAGCAGGACGCCAAGGATATGATTTTCTGATGGAAAAGAGCGCCAAAATTTACATCGCCGGGCACAACGGCCTGGTCGGGTCTGCGATCTGGAACAACCTGTCGGCCAAAGGGTACACCAATTTGGTCGGCCGTTCGCACAAGGAGCTGGACCTGAACGACGCGGTGGCGGTGCGGGCTTTTTTCGACGCGGAGAGGCCCGATTACGTGATCCTGGCGGCAGCCCATGTGGGCGGCATCATGGCCAACACGACCTACCGGGCGGACTTTATATACGACAACATCCAGATCCAGCAAAACGTCATCTACGAGAGCTACCGCCACGGCGTGAAGAAGCTCCTGGCGTTGGGCTCGACCTGCATCTATCCCAAAGAGGCCCCCCAGCCCATCAAGGAGGAGTACCTGCTGACCGGGCCGCTGGAGTACACCAACGAGCCGTACGCGATCTCCAAGATCGTGGGGCTGAAGCTGTGCGAGAGTTTCAATTTGCAGTACGGCACGAACTTTATCGCCGTGATGCCCACCAACCTATACGGCCCGAAGGATAACTTCGACCTGGAAAAATCCCACGTCCTGCCCGCCATGATGCGCAAGGTCTGGCTGGCCGACCTGATCGACAAAGGCGATTGGGAGGGCGTGCGCAGGGACCTCAAAGCGAGGCCCCTGGCTGGCGAGGACGGCTCGGGATCGCAGGAGTCGATCGGCGAACTTCTGGCCGGATTCGGCGTGACAGCCCAGTCGGTAACGCTCTGGGGCACGGGAACGCCGTTGAGGGAGTTTTTGTGGAGCGAGGAGATGGCCGACGCGAGCGTCTACATCATGGAGAGGGTCGATTTCAACGACCTGCGCGGGGATGGCCCCGAGGTGCGCAATTGCCACATCAACATCGGCACAGGGTGCGAGATCTCCACCCGCGACCTGGCCCAGTTGATCGCAAAGACGGTCGGC
Organism: Rikenellaceae bacterium; assembly: GCA_031551275.1. Lineage (GTDB taxonomy): Bacteria > Bacteroidota > Bacteroidia > Bacteroidales > Rikenellaceae > JAVBMJ01. Next base: position 3,090 of record JAVBNX010000027.1, on the reverse strand, counting down.
TACAAGGGCCGGATCGAGTTCGACAGCGCCAAGCCCGACGGCACGATGCGCAAACTGTGCGACGTGTCCCGCCTCAACGCCCTGGGCTGGAAGCACAAGATCTGCATCGAAGAGGGTGTCCCGCGCCTGCTGGAGTGGTATAAACAATCCTTGCCATAAAAAATGCGGCCCCAGTTCGGGGCCGCATTTTTGAAATATCCGCTGAACCGGCGCTTACCGGTTGGCTACCATCGCGTTGTACTCCTCCAGGTCGCCGACGATGATGTCGTCGTACTCCCTCAGGCCCGTACCGGCGGGGATCTGGTGGCCGCAGATTACGTTCTCCTTGAGTTTTTCCAGCGGGTCGGTCTTGCCGAAGATCGCGGCTTCGTTCAACACCTTGGTCGTCTCCTGGAAGGAGGCTGCCGACATAAAGCTGTTGGTTTGGAGCGCCGCGCGGGTAATCCCCTGCAACACCTGGTTCGAGGTGGCGGGGATGATATCCCGTACCTGCACCAGGGTCAGGTCCTTGCGCTTGAGCACGGAGTTCTCGTCGCGGAGTTTTCGTACCGAGACGATCATACCCGGTTGGAGCTCCGTGGAGCTGCCCGCGTCGGTAACCACGACCTTGTCGTAGAGTTGGTCGTTGACCTGCATGAATTCCCACTTGTCGACGACCTGCTCTTCCAAAAAGCGGGTGTCGCCCGGATCCTCGATCTGCACCTTGTTCATCATCTGGCGGACGATGACCTCGAAGTGCTTGTCGTTGATCTTCACGCCCTGCATGCGGTAAACCTCCTGTACCTCGTTGACGATGTACTCCTGGACCCTGGTCGGGCCCTGGATCGAGAGGATGTCGCTCGGGGTGATCGCCCCGTCGGAGAGCGGCATACCGGCCTTGACGTAGTCGTTCTCCTGGACCAGGATCTGGCGGGTCAGGGGCACGAGGTAGCGCTTGATGTCGCCGCCACGGGATGTGATGACGATCTCACGGTTACCGCGCTTGATCTTGCCGAACGAAACCTCGCCGTCGATCTCCGACACGATGGCCGGGTTGGAGGGGTTGCGTGCCTCGAAGAGCTCGGTCACGCGGGGCAGACCCCCGGTGATGTCCCCGGCCTTGCCGATCGCGCGGGGGATCTTGATCAGGATGTCGCCGGCCTTGACCTTGGCGTTCTCCTTGACCACGATGTGCGCGCCCACGGGCAGGTTGTATTGCTTTTGCTCCTCGTTGTTCTTGTCCAGGATACGGATGACGGGGTTCTTGGCCCGGTCGCGGGAATCCACGACCACCTTCTCCCGCAGGCCCGTCTGCTCGTCGTACTCCTCGCGGTAGGTGACGCCCTCGACGAGGTTGTCGAAGGCGACTTTACCGTCGATCTCGGAGATGATTACCGCGTTGTAGGGGTCCCACTCGCAGATCATATCGCCTTTCTTGACCTTGTCGCCGCTCTTCAGGTAGAGGGTCGAACCGTAGGGTACGTTGTGCGTGTAGAGGGTAATCCCGGTGTTGGGGTCGATGATCCTAAGCTCGGACAGACGGCTGATGACCACTTCGGCGTCGCCTTTGGTCCCGGAAGTCTTGACCGTGCGCAGTTCGTCGATCTCCAGCAGGCCGTCGTACTTCGCGGTAATCTTGTTCTCGACCGACACGCCGCCAGCTACACCGCCCACGTGGAACGTACGCAGGGTAAGCTGGGTTCCCGGCTCACCGATCGACTGGGCCGCGATCACACCGACCACCTCGCCTTTCTGGACCATGCGGCCCGTAGCCAGGTTGCGGCCGTAGCACTTGCAGCATACGCCCTTACGCGACTCGCAGGTCAGCACCGAACGCATTTCGACCGTCTCGATGGGAGACTTCTCGAGCTCCGCGGCCACCTCCTCGGTAATCTCGTCGCCCGAAGCGACGATCAATTCGCCGGTCAGGGGGTGGAAGATGTCCTGTACCGAGGTGCGGCCCAGGATGCGGTCGTAAAGGGTCTGGACCACGTCCTCGTTGCGCTTGACCGCCGAAGCGTTCAAACCGCGCAGCGTGCCGCAGTCCTCCTCGTTGATGATCACGTCCTGCGCCACGTCGACCAGGCGGCGGGTCAGGTAACCCGCGTCGGCCGTCTTCAAGGCGGTGTCGGCCAGACCCTTACGTGCACCGTGGGTCGAGATGAAGTACTCCAATACCGAGAGGCCCTCCTTGAAGTTGGAGAGGATCGGGTTCTCGATGACCTGCCCGCCCTCGGCGCCCGACTTCTGCGGTTTGGCCATCAGGCCCCGCATACCGGACAACTGGCGGATCTGCTCTTTCGAACCCCGCGCACCCGAGTCCAGCATCATGTAAACCGGGTTGAAGCCCTCCCTGTCTTTGATCAGGTGGTCCAAAACGGTCTTGGTCAGCTTGGAGTTGATGTTGGTCCAGATGTCGATGATCTGGTTGTAACGCTCGTTGTTGGTAATCAGACCCGCGCCGTAGCTCTCCATCACCTCGTCGACGCGCTCGTAGCCCTCGGAGACGAGTTTTTCCTTCTCGGCGGGGATCAGAACGGCGTCCAGGTTGAACGACAGACCGCCCTTGAAGGCCATCTGGTACCCCAGGTTCTTGATGTCGTCCAGGAAGTCGGCCGCACGGTCGGCGCCTGCTTTTTTCATTACCACGCCGATGATGTCCCTGAGCGAGCGTTTGGTCAGCAGTTCGTTGATGTAGCCTACCTCGGCGGGGACTACCTGGTTGAAGAGTATCCGCCCGATGGTGGTCTCGAGCACCTCGCCGCTCGCGACGCGGCACTTGACCACGGCGTGAAGCTCGGCCACGCCCTCGTTGTAGGCGATAATCGCCTCCTCGGGACCGTAGAAGGTCAGGCCTTCGCCCTTGGCACCCTTGCGGGGCTTGGTAATGTAATAGAGACCCAACACCATGTCCTGCGAAGGAACGGTAATCGGCGCGCCGTTGGCGGGGTTGAGGATGTTGTGCGAGCCCAGCATCAGGATCTGGGCCTCCAGGATCGCCGCGTTGCCCAGGGGCAGGTGGACGGCCATCTGGTCGCCGTCGAAGTCGGCGTTGAAGGCGGTACACGAAAGCGGGTGCAACTGGATGGCCTTGCCCTCGATCAGCTTGGG
>JAVBNX010000005.1:0-123805 GCA_031551275.1 Rikenellaceae bacterium | reverse complement strand
ACCCCCGAACAGATGCACCGCCAACGAGCCCTGACAAGGGCTACCTACAAAACAAAGTTACCCGGTGGCGCATGCGCCACCGGGTAACTCAAAGCGTTCTTTTTAATGTCTAATCCTGTAAACTTTTTTTAGGACGGGACATGCCACAGATTACAAGTCGGTAATGGGCTTGAATTTCGGGACGAGGGATTTCATGATCGACCAGCCGATCAGATAGGCGAAGGCGCAGATGCAGAAGATGATGAAATAACCTGCCGGTTTGCCGCTGAAGCCCATGAACTCCAAAGGCATGCGCACGTACTCCGCGCCCTGGGCCAGCAGGTCCTTGGTCATCTCGACCTCTTTGGCGCCGGCCAGCGTCGAGCCGGATGCGAAGACGAACAGCGCGCCCGCGCCCTTTTGCAGGATCATCGAGCCGACGCCTCCCGCCATGCCGCCGATGCCGGTAATAGTGGCGATCGCCTTCTTGGGGAACATGTCGCCGATGGTCGAGAAGATGTTGGCGCTCCACGATTGGTGGGCCGCACAGCCGATACCGATCATGATCACGGGCAGCCAGGGCGAGATCGTCCCCAAAGGTTGGGCCAGCAGCACCAGCAGGGGGAAGAAGGCGAAGATCAGCATCGAGTTCATGCGCGCAGCGTAGGGATCCTTGCCCGTGCGGTTCATGATGATCGTGGGCAGTTTGCCGCCGTAGATCGAGATCATCGTGATGGCATACAGCGTGAAGATCAGGGCGATACCCAGCCCCTCGGAGGTCTTGATGCCGAACTGGGTGTTCAAATAGGAGGGCGTCCAGAACAGGAAGAACCACCACACACCGTCGGTCATGAACTTACCCACGGCGAAGGCCCAGGTCTGTTTATAGGAGAAGCATTTCCAGAACGAGGTCTTTTGCGACTCTTCCTGCGCGGGGGTCTGTTCGCCGTCGCCCAGGTCCTGCTCGATGTAGGCCAGCTCGGCGGCGTTCACGCGCTTGCTCTTGGCGGGAGGGGCGTAGAGGAAGACCCAGAAGCCCATCCAGATAAAGCCCAGCGCACCGATCACGATAAAGGCCATCTCCCAGCCCCAGGCCTTGGCAAGCAGGGGGATGCTCAGCGGAGCGACCAGCGCGCCGATCGACGCGCCAGCGTTGAAGATCGAGGTGGCGTAGGCGCGGTCCCGCTTGGGGAAGTATTCCGCCGTCACCTTGATAGCGGCGGGGAAGTTGCCCGCCTCGCCAAGCGCAAGGACGCATCGCGCGACGATAAAGAAATACATGCTGACCGTGGCGATCACAACGGCCGTATCGCCGACCGCGGCCGCAAGCTCGGCGGCGCTCTTCATGCCCACCCAGGCCTCGGTGCCCACGCCGCATACGGCGTGCATCACGGCGCCCACGGACCAGACCCCGATCGCCCAGAGGAAACCTTTGCGCGAGCCCATCCAGTCGATGAACCTTCCGGCGAAGAGCATGCACACGGCGTAGACGATCGAGAAGATCGAGGTAATCGTCCCGTAGTGGTTTTCGTTCCAGTGGAACTCGGGTTTGATGAACTCGTCCCAGGTCAGCGACAACACCTGGCGGTCCAGGTAGTTGATCGTGGTGGCGAAGAACAGCAGCGCGCAGATCGTCCACCGGTAGGAGGACATACGTTCGTCTTGATTTTTAATCATCTGGTTGAGGTTTACGTTTAGTTTGCTTGGTCTTCCCTTCGCGAGACCCTTTTAGTCGACGATCACCCCTCCCCGGCCCTCCCCTAACCGTAGGGGAGGGGGTTTTTCTAAGGTGCTGGCGCCCGTGCCCGAAGGGAGTTACGTTATTTTTTGTATTTGGAGATCAAGGCCAGGGCGTCTTTGCACAGGGCGCTGATGCCGGACCAGTTCTTTTTTTCGATCAGATCCTTGGGGAAGAGGTTGGAGCCCATGCCTACGCAGGTTACGCCTGCTTCGAACCAGCCTTTGATGTTGGCCTCTTCGGGTTTGACGCCGCCCGTGACCACAAGCATCGACCAGGGCATGGGGGCCATCAGGCCCTTGACGAAGTTGGGGCCCAGTACGTCGCCGGGGAAGACCTTGCACAAGTCGCAGCCCGCCTCCTGGGCGAAACCCACCTCGGTCACGCTGCCGCAGCCGGGGGTGTAGGGGACCAGCCTGCGGTTGCAGACCTTGGCTACCTCGGGGTTGAACAACGGGCCGACCACGAAGTTCGCGCCCAGTTGGATGTAGAGGCTGGCCGTGGGGGCATCCACGATCGAGCCCACGCCCAGGATCATCTCGGGGCACTCCTTCGCGCAGAATTTGGACAGCTCGCCGAACACCTCGTGGGCGAACTCGCCCCGGTTGGTGAACTCGAAGGCCCTTACACCGCCGTCGTAGCACGCTTTGACCACGTTCTTGGCGATCTCCACGTCCTTGTGGTAGAATACGGGGACCATGCCCGTGGAGGCCATGGCGGTCAATGCCTGAATTTTTGAAAACCTTGCCATTGTCGTTCTTATTAACGTGATACGCGGCCCGAGCCGTCGCCTTTCATCAGGTTCTCGACCTCGCTGACCGTGACCAGGTTGAAGTCGCCGTAGATCGTGTGCTTGAGGCAGGAGGCGGCCACGGCGAAGTTCAGCGCCTTCTGGTCGTCGCCCTTGTAGGTCAGAAGGCCGTAGATCAGACCGCCCATGAAGGAGTCGCCCCCGCCCACGCGGTCGACGATGTGGGTAATGTCGTAGCCGGGCGATTGGAAGAGTTGCTTGCCGTCCCACAGCACGCCCGCCCAGGTGTTGTGGTTGGCGTTGATCGAGCCCCTCAGGGTAATGATTACCTTTTTGGCCCTCGGGAAGCGTTTTTGCATCTGCTTGCACACGCTCTCGAACTCGGCGGCTTCCACGTGGCCCGCGGTGGCGGTCACGTCGAAGCCCTCGGGCTTGATGCCGAAGACCTTTTCGGCGTCCTCCTCGTTGCCCAGGATCACGTCGCAGCCCTCTACCAGAGCGGGCATCACTTCGGAGGCGGTTTTGCCGTATTTCCAGAGGTTTTTGCGGAAGTTCAAATCGGTCGATACCGTAATACCCAGTTTGTTGGCGACCTTGATGGCCTCCAGGCAGGCGTCGGCCGCGCCCTGGCTCAGGGCCGGGGTAATGCCCGTCCAGTGGAACCAGTCGGCCCCTTTCAGGACGCTTTCCCAGTCCACCATGCCGGGCTCGATGTCGGCGATCGACGATCCGGCCCGGTCGTAGACCACCTTGCTGGCGCGGGCCACGGCCCCGGTCTCGAGGAAGTAGATCCCCACGCGGTCGCCGCCGCGCACGATGTCGTCCACACCCACGCCGTAGCGGCGCAGTTCGCCGATGCAGCTCTCCGCGATGTCGTTCTTGGGCAAACGGGTAACGAAACTCGTTTTAATGCCGTAGTTGGCCAGCGAGACGGCCACGTTGGCCTCGCCGCCGCCGAAGGTCGCGGTAAATTCTTTGGCCTGGCCGAAGCGCAGGTAGCCCGGGGTGGCGAGGCGGAGCATGATCTCGCCGAAAGTTACAACTTTCATTTTTTATGTTTTTTTAGAATTCGAAATAGCGTTTCGCGTTGAAATAGGAGATGTCCTCGACCAGCGCGCCGATAAAGCCCATCTCCGAGGCGGGCAACTTGCCCTGGGTCACATCGTTGCCCAGGATGTCGCACAAAATGCGGCGGAAATATTCGTGGCGCGGATAGGAGAGGAAGCTGCGCGAGTCGGTCAGCATGCCTACGAAGCGGCTCAAAAGTCCCAGCGCCGAGAGGGCGTTGATCTGCCTGCGCATGCCGTCCTCCTGGTCCAGGAACCACCAGCCCGAGCCGAGCTGTATCTTGCCCGCCACGCTGCCGTCGTTGAAGGTGTAGGCCATGGTGGCCAGTACCTCGTTGTCCTTCGGGTTGAGGTTGTAGAGGATGGTCTTGGCCAGCTTGTCCTCGCGGTTGAGGCGGTCCAACAGCTTGTGGCCCGCGGCAGCGCAGGGAAGGTCGTGGATCGCGTCGTAGCCCGTGTCGGGGCCCAGGCGGTTAAGCATGCGGGTGTTGTTGTTGCGGATGGCCCCGATGTGGAACTGTTGGGTCCAGCCCTTCTCGTAGTCCATCACGGCCAAATCGAAGAGCATGCCGCTCTTGAATTTGAGGCACTCCTCGGGGGTGGGGGCCTTGCCGCCCATTACCTTGCTGAAGATCTGGAGCATCTCCGATTCGGTGTAGTCCTCAGCGTAGAAGGTCTCCAGGCCGTGGTCGGAGAGCTTGCAGCCCATCGAGGCGAAAAAGTCGTGGCGCTTGCGCAAGGCGCCGAGCAGGTCCTCGTAGGAGAGGATCTCCATGTCGGCGATCTGGGAGAGCGTCTCGATGTATTTTTTGTAGGCCTCGGGGTTTTCGACCGCCATCGCCTTGTCGGCCCTCCAGGTGGGGAGCACCTTGACCCCGAAGGGCTTGTCTGCGATCTGTTTGTGGAATTTCAGGTCGTCGGCCGGGTCGTCGGTCGTGCAGACCACCTCCACGCCGAAGCGTTTCATCAGCGCCTGGGCGCGGAATTCGGGGGTGGCCAGTTTGGCGTTGCACTCCTCGAAGATCTCCCTGGCAGTAACCGGGCTCAGCAGCTTATCGATCCCGAAGACGCGCGAGAGCTCCAGGTGGGTCCAGTGGTAGAGGGGGTTGCGCATCGTATAAGGTACGGTGGAGGCCCACTTTTCGAATTTCTCCCAGTCCGACTTTTCTCCCGTGATGAACTCCTCGTTGATGCCGTTGCCCCGCATGGCGCGCCACTTGTAGTGGTCGCCGCCGAGCCAGATATCGGTCAGGCTCTTGAACTGGTGGTTCTGGGCGATCATCTCCGGGATCAGGTGGCAATGGTAGTCGATGATCGGCATTTTGGAGGCGTGGCCGTGGAACAGTTCGCGCGCGGCGTCGCTCTGGAGCATGAAATCGGGACCGGTAAAGGGATTCATATTGTATAAGTTTATGATTTTTAATGTTGTAAATCGGCGCGTGGCTCAGGAGAGGTACCTCCCGGGGTCAAAAGTATAAAAATAATTTGAATTTCGTGCACGTGCACGAAAATTTATTATACCTTTGTCCGCGTATGGATAACGACAAGAAAATAACCATAAAAGACGTGGCCCGGATGGCCGGCGTTTCCAAAGGAACCGTCGACAGGGTAATCCACGGCAGGGGGGAGGTCTCCAAGAAAAGCAAGGCCAAAGTCGAGGAGGTAATCCAGCGGATCGGCTACCGGCCCAACATCTACGCCTCGCTGCTGGCCTCCAAAAAGCGTTTCACGGTCGTGTGCCTCTTTCCGGGGAGCTCGCCCGGGGAGTACTGGCAACTGGTCGACGGGGGCGTCAAGGCCGCCGGGGAGATGGCCGCGCAGCATAACGTCGAGCTGGTCAGCGTCCATTACGACCAGTTCGACGCGGAATCCTTCCGCAAGGCGTGCGCGCAGGTGCTCGACATGCAGCCCGCCGCCGTGGTGCTCGCCCCGATCTTCAGGGACGACACGTTGGAGTTTACACGGGAGCTGGAGCAGCAGGGCGCCTCGTGCGTGATGGTCGACTCGAAGCTCGACGAGGCACCCTACCTGGCCTACTTCGGGATGCCGATGGCCGACAGCGGAAAGCTCGGCGCGAGCCTGCTGATGAGCAAGGGCCCGGCCGCCCAGATCGCCAATTTCAGGATCGAGCGGGGCGCCTCCCCGAACGACAACCCGACCCTCAAACGCAGGGAGGGCTTTATGCAGTACATGGCCGAGCGCTATCCCGGGACGACCATCCTCAACGAGTTTATCCGGCCCTACGATCCGGCCTACAATACCAAGGTGTTGGACCGCTTCTTTGAAAACCACCCCCAGGTCCGGCATATCATTACTTTCAACTCGCGCGTGCACCTGGTCGCCGACTACCTCGCCAAGCGGGGCATCGACGACGCGGTGGTGGTGGGCTACGATATTCTGGAGAAGAATATCGCCGCACTGAAGGCCGGGACCATCGACTACCTGATCGTGCAGCGGACCGAGACCCAGGTCTACCGCGGGATCAGCGCCATCGTGGACCACCTGATCCTCAAACAGGAGCCCGCGGCAAGGGACAACTACATGTCGATGGATATTTTGACCGCGTTGAACGTCGAGTACTACACCGATACCTTATAATAGAAATCGATATGAAACCATTGAACCGTACCAACGCCGCTGCCGCGAAACTCTACCCCGAGCGGGTAATCCAATTCGGGGAGGGGAACTTTTTGCGCGCTTTTGTAGACTGGATCGTCTGGAACATGAACAAAAAGGCCGGCTTCGACAGCGGCGTGGTGGTCATCCAGCCCATCGACAAGGGCATGGTCGATATGCTCAACGACCAGGACGGCCTCTACCACCTCAACCTGCAAGGGTTGGACGGCGGCAAGGAGGTCGACTCGTTGGATCTGATCGATGTGATTACCCGGGGGCTGAATCCCTATACCCAGTATGCGGAGTACCAGGCGTTGGCTGTGAATCCCGAGATCCGGTTCGTGGTATCCAATACCACCGAGGCGGGGATCGCCTTCGACCCGGCGTGCAAGCTGACCGATGAGCCGCCTACTTCCTATCCGGGGAAACTGACGCAGTTGCTCTATAAGCGCTATACCCATTTCAAGGGCGATACCTCAAAGGGCTGGATCATTTTTCCGTGCGAGCTGATCTTCCACAACGGCAAGGAGTTGAAAAGGTGCATCCACCAGTACATCGAGCTGTGGGGATTGGGCGACGGGTTCAAGAAGTGGTTCGACGAGGCGTGCGGCGTGTACAGCACGCTGGTCGACCGCATCGTCCCGGGCTATCCCAAGGAGACGATCGGCGAGTTGTGCGTGCGTGCCGGATTCGAGGACAAACTGATGGTCAAAGGCGAGATATTCCACCTGTGGGTCATCGAGGCCCCCGAAAGCGTGGCGAGGGAGTTCCCGGCCGACAAGGCGGGGTTGAACGTATTGTTCGTACCCAGCGAGGAACCTTACCACGACCGCAAGGTAACGCTTCTGAACGGTCCCCACACCGTGCTCTCGCCCGTGGGCTACCTGAGCGGGCTGGACACCGTGCGCGAGTGCATGGAGGACGCCGCGGTGGGGGAGTACGTCAAACGCGTGATGTACGACGAACTGTTGCCGACTCTGGATCTGCCCAAAGCGGAGCTCGAAAAGTTCGCGAACGATGTGTGCGACCGTTTCCGCAACCCCTTTGTCAAGCACTTTGTGACCAGCATCATGCTTAATTCTTTCCCCAAGTTCAAAACCCGCGACCTGCCCGGCCTGAAGACCTACCTGGCGCGCAAGGGCGAGTTGCCCAAGGGGATCGTGCTGGGGCTGGCCGGGATCGTTACCTACTACCGGGGCGGCAAACGAGGCGAGGATCAGATCGTGCCCAACGACGATCCGGCGATCGTCGAGCTGTTGAAGCAGCTCTGGGCGACCGGCGATGTGAGCAAGGTGGCGGCGGGCGTGTTGGGCGCCGAGAAGATCTGGGGCGAGGACCTCAACAAGATCGACGGCTTGACCCCGATGCTGACCTCGATGCTGGAATCGATCGCCGCACGGGGGATGCGGGCGACTCTGGCGGCGTTGTAAGTCCTACCCGCTTACCTCGTTGAGCAGGTGGATCAGATCGTAAGTCGTTTTGTAGTCGGCGATCAGGCCCTCTAAGAAATCTTTTTTGAGCAACTCGGCCGGGTCCATGCGTTTGAAGACGTAGAGGTCCTTCAGGCGGATCAGTTCGTCGTATTTACCCTCGGGGAAGCCTGCCGGGTTACGCTTCAGGGTGTTGGTTTTGTCGAGCAGGAAACCGGCGGGGTAGCTCTTTTTCAGGGCGGATTCGAATTTGCCGCCGTTTTCCAGGATCGCCTCGCGGAGGTTTTTGAGCGTTTCGGGCGAGGGCATATAGATGCCCGAGGAGGCCATCGGTCCTTCGGTAATCCCCTCCAGTTTCGGTTCGATGTGGAGGTAGTAGCCCGAATTCCATGATTTTTTGCCGCCCTTGCAGACGTAGATCCCGATGTGGGTCTTGTAGGGCGATTTGTCCTTGGCAAACCTTACGTCGCGGTAGATGCGGTAGGTCACATCCTTGAGCGTGAGGTCCTTGACCGATGGGTCGAACTCGGCGATGCCGGCGATCATCCTTAATGCCAGATCGTTGGTGTACTCGGTTGCGTATTTGTAGAGCGCTTTGTTCGCTTCGAACCATTCGCGGTTGTTGTTGCGGACCAGGTCCTCCAAAAAGGCCAATACTTCTTTCATCTTGTTGAAAATTTGATGTGAAGGTACGAATTTTTTGTATTTTGATGCAGCAAATTTTATGCAAGCGCGTTATAAGGGTATGAAGCAGATCGCAGACGGATGCCGCAGAAATGACCCCCGGGCCCAAACGGAACTTTACAACCGCACGGCGCACGGGGTGTACAACTCCTGCTACCGCATCCTGCGCGACGAGATGCAGGCCGAGGACGCCATGCACGAGACATATATCAAGGCGTTCCGCCGTTTCCCGCAGGATGGGGACGCGGCAATCGAGGCGTGGCTGAGAAGGATCGCGGTCAACACCTCGATCGATATGCTGCGAAGGCGCAGGAAAAATTGGATGCCCGTAGACGAGAGCATTCCCGACCCCGGGGAGCCGGACGGATGGGACTCCGAGGCGGCTTTGACGTCGGGCGTCGAGGCGGTCAAAAAAGGGCTGGAGCAGTTACCCGAGGGTTACCGCCTGGTTTTGACGCTCCATCTGATCGAGGATTACACTTTTGACGAAATAGCCCCGATGCTGGGGATCGCCCCGTCGAGCGTGCGTTCGCAGTATGCGCGCGGCAGGGCACGGCTTCGGGAAATGCTCAAAGAGATAAGGTAATGGAAGAGTGGATTAAGAACAACCGGGCAGCCTTTGACGACCAGCCTTTGCCGGAGGGTCATGCCCAACGGTTTGCCGCCAGAATGGAGGCCGGGCGGCTTATAGCTAAACGGCGCAGGATGGTCGTCCGTCTGTCGTCCGCGGCGGGGATCGCGGCGGCGGCGTTGGTCGCTTTGGTGGTGGTGTTGCGCGCGCCGGGATCGGATTGCCGGTTGGATGCCGAGCTGGCCGATGTGAACGCCTACTACGGGGCGATGGTCGACGACGGGGTGGCCCGCGTGGAGCAGGCGGCCAGGGGGATGACCCCCGAGGCGAGGCGCGATCTGATGGAGAGCGTGGCCCAGATGCAACTCCAGACCCGGGAGCTGCTGGGCGAGCTGTGCCGCTCGAATGCCCCCGCCCAGACCGCAGAACAGATACTGATCGGGCACTACCAGAGCCAGATCGCCGCGTTGCAGAACATAAACATTTAAAAAATAAGCCATGAAAAAATTGATTACCCTGGCCCTCTTGCTGGCCGCACTCTCCGCCTCGGGGCGGGAGTATTTAGTCAAAAGGACCCTAAACAAAACTTACCCGGCCAGCGCCGCCTCCACCTTCCAGGGGAGCAACAAGTACGGCGAGGTCCGCATCGAGGAGTGGGACAAGCCCGAGATCGAACTTACCATTGTGGTCACGGGACGCAGCAAAAGTTCCGAGGCCGAGGCCCGCAAGCAGGCCGACCGGGTCAAGGTCGATACCGGGACGCAAGGGGCCACCGTCTTCGCGAAGACCACAATCGAGTCGGGGACCTCCACGTCGGGGAGCAGTTTCTCGGTCGATTATACGATCAACATTCCGCGCGGGGCTGCCATCGTCGTTGACAACAAGTATGGGAACATCGTGCTGGGCAATATGGCCGGCAGCGTCTCCCTCGACCTGAAATACGGCAACCTGACCGCTGCGGAGTTGACCAAACCGGGCGCGAAGCTTATCCTCGGCTACGGCAACGCCTCGATCGCCTCGGTGGAGGATCTGTCGATGGAGCTCAAATACGGCAATGCGAACATCGACGCGTTCAAAAGTCTGGACCTGCTGACCAAATACACCAACCTCAAATTGGGCTCAGGGCAAAGGATCAAAGCCGAAAGCGGTTACGACCGTTACGACATCGGCCGGGTCGGGGAGATCGGCTTTGCGGGCGGGTACTCCAAGCTCTCGCTCGGGACGCTGGGCGGCAGCATGACCGCGACGGGCAAGTACGGCGATTTCAGGATCGGGGCCATCGACCCCAAAGCCACCCGGATCGATATCGAAGCGAGCTACTCGCCCATATCGCTTACCCTGCCTGCGGGCGTCGGTTACACTGTCGATGCCAGCGTCAGCTATGGGAACCTCTCCTTGCCCAAACCCTACACGGTCGTCTCGGAGAGCAGCGCCGGCACTTCGCGCAGCCTGAAAGCCACCGGCGGCAACGGCCAGCCCACGCTCGACATCAGGGTGTCGAACCGGTACGGGGATATCACGGTCAGGTAATCGCCTCAGGAGTTGCCGGCCTGGAGGTCCTCGGCGGTAACTTTGCGCAGCGAGAAGCGGAAGCCCTCGTAGATGGCGATGCCGTAGAACAGCAGGTCCATCACGCTGAACGACTCCTTCATGACCTCGGGCAGGTAGCTGTAATTAAAATTTGTGACCACCTCCAGGTAGCCCATATCGAGCTCTATGGCGGCGAAACCCAGTACGCTCAAGAAGTTGCCCGCCACGCAGCTCACAAAGGCGATCGCCGCCCCGACAAACTGGAAGGAGGGCTCGATCCCCTTGCCGAAGAAACGGACGCTGAAACCGACAGCTGCACCGACAGCCAGGGCCATGTAGCCGATCTGCATCTTGAGAGCCACCGTAACGGCGCCCCATAAAATGGCGCAAAGTATCCCCACCACAAGGCCCGCGATGATTGCGGCAGGCATATTTTGCTCCGCGCGCAACTTGTCGTAGACTCCGGCGGAGATCAACTCCCCGGTGGTCAGTTGCTCGTATTCGACCGGCGTGTCGGGTACGGTTTCATCCAAGGCGAAGTCGGCGCATTCGCCTTCGAAGTCGGCGTACTCCCCCGAGAGTTCGCATACGATACCCCGCTCCATGTCCATCCGGCGTTTGAGGCATTTTTCACAAAAGGCGAGGTGTTGAGCTCTTTCCATATGGGTTTAAGTTAGTGGTTTGAACGGATTTATAACGAATGTACGAATTATTTCTTAAAGTAAAGCGCCTGCCTCATTATTTTGAGGCAGGCGCTTCGCTTTAGTGTGTGGTGCTCCGGGTTACATGTCCCGGCCGTGGCACTGCTTGTATTTTTTGCCCGATCCGCAGGGGCAGGGGTCGTTGCGGCCTATCTTCTTGTCGGCAACGGCGGGGGCGGGCTTGGAGCGCTCGCCGGAACCGGCCTGGCGGGCGGCGTCCATGCGCGAGGCCTGGAGCTTGTTCACGTCGACCTTGTTGTCGCGCTTCTGCTCGATGCGGCGGTCGGTGTGCTGCGGGGTGTTGTCCCTCACGGGGATGTAGCCCTTGTTGAGGATCGAGAGCACTTCGCGGTTTACCTTGTCCAACATCTTGCTGAAGAGTTCGAACGACTCGAATTTATAGATCAGCAGCGGGTCTTTTTGCTCGTAGCTGGCGTTCTGCACGCTCTGGCGCAGGTCGTCCATCTCGCGCAGGTGCTCGCGCCAGTGGTCGTCGATGGTGGTCAGCATCACGATCTTGGAGAAGGTCTTGTAGATCTCCGCGCCCTTGTTCTCGTCGCAACGCTTCAAATTGACGGGGATGTTGTAGGCCCGGCGTCCGTCCGTGATGGGGATCATGATGTTCTGGTAGCTGTCGCCCTGCTCCTCGTAGACCTTCGAAATGACGGGCATGGCCACTCCGGCAGCCCCCTCGGCCCGGCGCTTGTAGGCCGAGCGGATATCTTCGGCGATCATCTCGGCCAGGTCGGACTGGGACGCCGCCTTGAAGTCCTTCTCGGCGAAGGTGGGCTGGACGGCCACTTCGCGGATCAGTTCCAGCGACGCCTCGTGGTAGTCGCCCTCCGAGAAGTTTTCGGCGAACGACTCGGCGTAGTCCATGATCGTGTTGTTCAAATCGATCTCGATCCTCTCGCCGTGCAAGGCGTGGCGGCGGCGGGTGTAGATTACCTCCCTTTGGGAGTTCATCACGTCGTCGTACTCCAGCAGGCGCTTGCGGATGCCGAAGTTGTTCTCCTCGACCTTCCTCTGGGCGCGCTCGATGGCTTTGGACATCATCGAGGCCTGGATCACCTCGCCCTCCTTGAGGCCCATCCTGTCCATCAGCCCGGCGATCCGCTCGGAGCCGAACAGGCGCATCAGATCGTCCTCCAAAGAGACGAAGAACTGCGACGAGCCGGGGTCTCCCTGGCGTCCGGCGCGGCCGCGCAACTGGCGGTCGACCCGGCGCGATTCGTGGCGCTCGGTGCCGATGATGGCCAGACCGCCCGCGGCCTTGACCTCGGGGCTGAGCTTGATGTCGGTACCCCGGCCGGCCATGTTGGTCGCGATGGTGACCTGCCCGCTGTGCCCCGCCTCCTGGACCACCTGGGCCTCGAGTTGGTGCTGCTTGGCGTTGAGTACGTTGTGTTTGATGCCGCGCAGCTTGAGCATGCGGCTCAGAAGTTCGGAAATTTCCACCGAGGTCGTACCCACCAGCACGGGCCTGCCGCCCTCGACCAGGGTGACGATCTCGTCGATCACCGCGTTGTATTTCTCGCGCTTGGTCTTGTAGATCAGGTCCTCGCGGTCGTCGCGCACGACCGGGCGGTTGGTCGGGATGGCCACCACGTCGAGTTTGTAGATGCTCCAGAACTCGCTCGCCTCGGTCTCGGCCGTACCGGTCATACCCGAGAGCTTGTGGTACATGCGGAAGTAGTTCTGCAAGGTAACCGTGGCGAAGGTCTGGGTGGCGGCCTCGACCTTGACCCGCTCCTTGGCCTCGATGGCCTGGTGCAGGCCGTCGGAGTAGCGGCGGCCGTCCAGGATACGTCCCGTCTGCTCGTCGACGATCTTGACCTTGTTGTCCATCACCACGTACTCCACGTCCTTCTCGAACATGGCGTAGGCCTTCAAAAGCTGGTTGACGGTGTGGACGCGCTCGGACTTAATGGCGTAGTCGTTGATTACCTCGTCTTTTTTGGCGGCCTGCTCCTCGGCGCTCAGACCCGAGCGCTCCAAATCGGCGACCATGTTGCCGATGTCGGGCAAAACGAAGAAACCCTCCTCGCCCACGCTCTTGGACAACAGGTCGTGGCCCATGTCCATCAGCTCGACCGAGTTGATCTTCTCGTCGATCACGAAGTAGAGGTCGTCGGTAATCTCGGGCATCCGCTTGTTGTTGTCCTGCATGTAGATGTTCTCCGTTTTGTGGAGCAGCGTCTTGATGCCGGGCTCGGACAAGTATTTGATGATGGGCTTGTACTTGGGAAGGCCCTTGTGGGCGCGGTAGAGCAGCACGCCGCCCTCGTCGTTCTTGCCCTCGGCGATCAGCTTGCGGGCTTCGGCCAGAAGCTGGGTAACCAGGCCGCGCTGCTGGTTGAACAGCTGCTCGACCGGGGTGCGGTACTGCTCGAACATCTGGTCGTCGCCCTTGGGCACGGGACCCGAGATGATGAGCGGCGTCCTCGCGTCGTCGATCAGCACCGAGTCGACCTCATCCACGATGGCGTAGTGGTGCTTGCGCTGGACCAGGTCTTCGGGCGAGATGGACATGTTGTCGCGCAGGTAGTCGAAGCCGTATTCGTTGTTGGTCCCGAAAGTGATGTCGGCCAGGTAGGCTTTGCGGCGGTCGTCGCTGTTGGGTTGGTGGCGGTCGATGCAATCGACGCTCAGGCCGTGGAACTGGTACAGGGGACCCATCCACTCGCTGTCGCGGCGGGCCAGGTAGTCGTTGACCGTGACCACGTGCACGCCCTTGCCCGAGAGGGCGTTCAAAAAGACGGGCAGCGTGGCGACCAGGGTCTTGCCCTCCCCGGTGGCCATCTCGGCGATCTTGCCGGTGTGGAGCACGACCCCGCCGAAGAGCTGGCAGTCGTAGTGGACCATATCCCAGACGATGGTGTTGCCCCCGGCGATCCAGGAGTTTTTGTAGAGCGCCTTGTCGCCCTCGATCTCGACGAAATCCTTGGTCGCGGCCAGGTTGCGGTCGAAGTCGGTGGCGGTTACCTCCACGATCTCGTTCTCTTTGAGCCTGCGCGCCGTGTCCTTCATGATGGCGAAGGCCTCGGGGAGGATCTCCAGGAGTTTCTCCTCGACACGGCGGTCGATCTCTTTGACCAGGGCGTCGATCTCCGAGGAGATGCGCTCTTTTTCGGAGAGCTCGATGTCGCTGCGCTCGAGTTCTTCCTTTAGGGAAACGATCTTAGCCTCATCCTCGGCGATGTAGCCCGCCACGGCGAGTTTCAACGCATCGGTCCGGGCGCGGAGCTCGTCGTTGGTCAGCTTCTCGATCTCGGGGTAGACCGCTATGATCTTGTCCACGTAGGGTTGGACCTCTTTGCGGTCCTTGTCGCTTTTTGTGCCGAAAAACAGCTTTATAATGCCTGATACTAAATCCATCTTCTGTTTTTTTGAGAATTCTACAAAGGTAGGAAAAAATCCTTAATTATTGTTTGCGTTCTCCCATTCACGCCGCATAATCCGCCTGCCCAGCCTGCATTCGGCGCACCGGGATTTGAGACAATACTCCTTGTGCAGCTCGAGGATCGCCTGTCCGTCGAAGGCGTTTTTAAGGGTTATCTCTTCGCTTTCCCAGCCGCGGATGATCTTGTTGTCCTCGACCGGGATCGCCTCCAGAAGCTCGATCGCCTGCTCCCGGTAGTGGCCCTGGTGGGTCATCTCGCCGTAAATGGAGATCATCGGCACGACCAGGTTGATGCCCAGTATTTCCGCCCAGGTGGGGCCGACTTTCTTGGGGGAGTATGTCGATTCCCTGCCGTCTGGCGAGTAGTGCGTGTCCCAGTACTCCGAGGCACGCACGTCGAAAAGGCGGTGCAAATCGCCGCCCGTGCGGCACGCCAGCACTTCGTTCAGCAGCAAATCTTTCTTCTCGATCAGTGCGCTGAGTTGGGCCAGCCGGATGATGACCTTGCCCCTTGGGTTGCTCCTGGTAAGATTCCAGACCTGCTCCCGCAGGGGTGTGATCTTGTATTTGTTTCGCAGGTGCTCGAACTCGTCTTTGAGCCTGTTCACATGGGGGTCCCACTCGTGGTTGAACAGCACCCCGCTCGTACCCAGCACCAGGGCCTCGATGCCGATGCCCCGGCCCCGCTCGTTGAACAGGGCGCGCAGGGGAATGGCGTTGTAAAGGGCGGTGTAGGACTCCTTGTTGTAGGGTACGCCCATGGTCCGGAAAAGGGCGAAGTACAACGCGTCCAACCAGTCGCGGTTGCGCTCGTACGCCGCTTTGATCTCGGCGCATTTGCGGTTCAACCGCTCTTCGACCAGGCTGTTGAACAGGTCCAGCCGGTGGGCGGGCTCCATGGCGCCCAGATCGTACTTGCAGTCGCACGACCGGGCGTTGCCTTTCAGCGCCTCGTAGCGTTTGCAGAGGGGTTCGGCAAGGGCGAGGACCACCTGCGGGATAAAGGCGCCGCTGCCCGAGAGCAACCGGTAGCCGGGGGCGGAGAGGACCTGCAGGACGGCGCTCCGGTGGACCGCGTCGCTTCCCACGGCCACGCTGCCGACGTAGATCTGGTCGCCGATCCGTACCCGGGCGTGCTCCATCATCCCGCTGCGGGCGTCGTAGCTCCCCTTTTCGAGTACTTCGACCCGTGTCCCGTCCGGGGTGCGCATCGCCAAAGGGTCGTACAGGCCGTTGGTCCAGACCATCCGCAGCAGGTCGTCCTTCGCGTTCATAGCAAACCGAGTTCGAGCAGCGCCTCCTGGCTGATCATCGAGCGGTCCCAGGGCGGGTCGAAGGTCAGGATCACATTCACTTCGGTCACGCCCGGCACTTTGGCCGTCTCGGTGTTGACCCGCTCAAGAAGCATATCGGCCATCGGGCAGTTAGGCGCCGTCAGGGTCATGCGGATGGTTACCACGCCGCCTGGCTCGACCTCCACTTCGTAGATCAATCCCAGATCGTAGATGTTGACGGGGATCTCGGGGTCGTAGATCGTCTTGAGCACCTCGATCACACCCTGTTCCATCTCCATTATCTCTTTTGCCGTAGCCATATCAGTCGTTTTGTGCGGCCATTTCTATGGCATAACGTTTCATTCGGGCGATCATTTCTGGCAAGCCATTGGCCCTATTCATAGAAAGTTTCGTACCCAGTCCGATGCGGTCTATGAAATAGAGATTCACTGTGGCTGCATCCTCGGGAGTGCGCTTATCCATTACTTTGATTATAAGAGCGATAATTCCTCTAGTGATGAGCGCATCACTTTCTCCACTAAAGCGGATAAGACCATTTTCCATCCATGCGTCTAGCCATACGCGCGATTGACAACCACGAATCAGGTATTTATCTGTTTTGTGGGCAGGATTGAAGGGTGGCATATCCCTGGCGTAGTCAAACATGAGTTCGTATTTATCATCCCATATTTCAAACATTTCGAACTCTTCGATGATCTCCTCCTGCCGAGGATCTTTTTCTATTTGATCCATGTCAGTCCATTTGAAGTGCGGGGCCCGTCGAGCCCACAGGGGGGTCTATGCCCATAATGCGTGCCAAAGCGGGTGCGAGCGAGGTCGCGTCCTGGGGCGTGTCGATCTTCTGGATGCGGATGCCCTGCCCGAAGATGAACAACGGGACGTGGGTGTCGTACCTAAAGCCGCTGCCGGACATGGCTTTGACGTTCTCCTGCTGCTCGATCCAGCCGGGGGCCAGGTTGATCACGATATCGCCCGACCGTTTGGCGTAGAAGCCCTGCGAGGCCTTTGCGCCCCACCCGCTGTGGAACGAACCGTTGGACAGGGCGGTGGCCGTGGCG
Organism: Rikenellaceae bacterium; assembly: GCA_031551275.1. GTDB lineage: Bacteria > Bacteroidota > Bacteroidia > Bacteroidales > Rikenellaceae > JAVBMJ01. The sequence continues at coordinate 106,982 of JAVBNX010000005.1, read as the reverse complement.
ACGTGGGTAATCCCCTCGAACTGGAGGGCGAAGGCGGCGATCTGGTTCTGGATCTGCTCCAGGCTCAGGTTGTTGCGGTTGATCAGCGTGCGGTTCAGGTAGAGGTTCCGCTCGGCGTAGCCCGTTACCCAGTCCCCGCTGCCGTATTTCGAGTTCAAAAGGCCCTCGACGATGACCCGGAACTGGCTGCCGCTGAACAGCCCCGTGGCGTTGCCGGGGGCCTGCGCCTCGCCCGCGCCGTGGTCGGAGGTAATGACCACCACCACATCCTCGCCCCTTTGGATACGGATGAAGTCGATCAGTTCGGCCAGATCGAAGTCCAGCCTGTAAAGCATGTCTTCCGCCTCGGTCGAGTTGAATCCGTAGCGCGAGGTGACGTAGCGCGAGGCGTCGAAGCAGATGTTCAAAAGGTCGACGTGGTCGTCCACGCCCAGGTCCTCGTAGACCAAAGCCTGCTTGGCGAACTCCTTGACCGCCGAGTTGCCCGCGGGGGTAAAGAGGATGTTGGCGTAGTCCCCGGTGGTGTGCTTGCCGTTGTCGCGCAGGAGCAGTTTTTGCAATCCGTTCTCGCGGGTCATCTCCACGACCGTGCTGTTTTGGTTGAGGTAGCTGCCGGTCGGGTTGATCGTCTGCCAATGGTAGTTCAGGTATTGGGCCAGGGGCCTTTGCTCGTTGTAGGAGACCACCCATTGGGGCAGTTTTTTCTGGTAGACGGTCGAGGTCGCCCAGGTTCCGCGCGTCTGGTCCATCCAAAAGACGCTTTTGGTCCATCCGCCCATCGCCACGGCCGAGGCCGGGTCGGCGGCCACGGTTACCACCTTGCTCTGGGGATTGTGGGCCAAAAGGGCGTCGCCCAATGTGGGCACGGTCAGGTTCACGGGCGAGTATTGCCCGACCCCCTCGTCGCAATCCAGCCCCCGGGCCTTGGGGTCGTCGGCCATGTGGACCATCCTGTCGGTCAGGTAGTCGACCCAGCTCTCCCCCACGATGCCGTGGGTGGAGGGGTTCGCCCCGGTGGCCAGCGTGGCCAGCCCCGCGACGCTCCCGGTCTGGGCGTACCCGTATTGGAAATCGGTAAATTCACTCCCCTCGGCGGCGAAACGGCGGAAGCCCCTGGGGCCGAAGTTGTCCCGGTAGTGCCGCAGGGCGTCGACCTTGAGTTGGCTGACCACGATGTTGACCACCAGTTTGGGCTTGGCCTGGGCCTCGCACACCCCCATCCCGGCCAAAAAACACACAGCAAGCAAAAAACGCTTCATTCTCGCAAAAAAATATAGTTCCGCAAAGGTAACAATATTACGGCAAATTCGGATCGATATGCACAGGGAATGTGAGTTTGACCCGTACCGGCATTTGCCGCTGGCAGCCGGGCGTCCATCGGGGCGAGCGGGAGATTACCCGCACCACTTCCGCCGCAAGGACTTTGTCGGTAGCCCGGAGTATCGTCACGTTGCTTACGCTTCCGTCCGGCTCGACAACGAAGGATACGATGACCTTGCTGCCGTCCGGAGTCCATTCTTCGGGGAGGTTGAGGTTTTTTATTACCCACGTATTGAATGTGTGCCATTCCTTGCCCTGGAAAGCGGGCATCTCCTCGACAAAGATGTAAACGTCCTCTTTTTCCATGGAGGACGGCCGCCCGGTCGAGTCGGGAATGCTGTCCCCGAAGGCCGGGAGCGCTAGCAGCAGGGCAAGGGCTAAAAGGACGTTTTTCATGGGATGCTCTTGATTTTATATTTCCGGATCAGCACCAGCCTGCGCAGGATGTAGGCCAGCAACAGCCAGAAGGGGACGATCAGGGCGGTAAAAACCAACAGCGTGGCCGAGGAGAAGATCCAGACCAGCACATTGGCCAGGGCGACCGAGACGGCCAGCGAGAGGCCCATGATTGCCGCGCCGACGAGGTAGCCGGTCTTCATGCTTTGTTTGCAATGGGGACAACGGATGATTACCTCCACCCCCAGGGTCCACATCGTGGGCAGGCGCACGCTCCCGCTGCAGCCGGGGCAGGCCAGGGTGCGGCTTGTCAGGCGCGCCCAGAGGCTTTTGCGGGGGGTGTTGTCCGTCTGTTTCATGGCCGGGTTCAGCTTTCGAACTGGGCGAGTTCCGCCTTCAGGTCGATTTCGGGGTGGGCGGCCATCAAATCGCGGGTCTGGCGCGCCATCTGCCGGCGGAACGCCATGGCCGCCTCCGTGCCGGGGTGCAGGGGACGGTGGGCGGCGGCGCGGACGATCTTTTGGATTTCGCCGTTCAGCTCGCGGGTCTGCGGGGAGAAGAAGGCTTCGGAGAAGCGGTCGAGGATGTAGTCGACGGCCTGCGCGGTGGGGTGGGCCATGTCACGCTCATAGAAGCGGTAGTCCCGCAAATCGTCCATCATCATCTCGTAGGAGGGAAAGTAGAGCGTATCGGGCAGGCTCTCGGAGAGGTTGCCCGCGGCCACGCGCAGGGTCGCTTTGCTCATCGAATTGTCGATCATACCGTCGCCGAGATGGCGCACGGGGCTGACGGTCAGGATGACTTTTTTACCGGCCAAGGCGGTCGGGTAGAGGTTTGCAAAGGCCGTTTCGATTGAGGACGCGCTCATCCGGTACTTCGTAAAGGCGTTCTCGGGGAATTTGTGGCAGTTGGCCACCACTTCGCCGTTGCGCTCCCAGGCCCAGGCCGTCCCGAAGGTAATAACCACGACTTTGGTCTTTTGCAAGGCTTCGCACCCCTGGCGGAAGCGTGCGTTGATGTTTTCGAGCACCTGCTCCCGGTCCGTGCCCGAGAAGCTGCCGTGGTGGGCGAAGCTGACCCACAGGCCGTCCCTAAAGGTCAGTTCTCCGGGGTCGAACTCCCGCCCCGAGGCCAGCCTTTGCAGGCAGGCGGCGGCGGAGAGGGGGTTGAACAGGATCCCCGTCGGGTTGCACACGGTGTCGAACTTCAGTTCAGAAAGACGCGCGTGGAGGTTTTCCGCGAAGCACGAGCCGATAAGTAAAACGCCCTCCCCGTGGCCGATCAATAGGTCGTACCCCGGCAGGCGTATTTCGGTGCGGAAACTCTCCATGACGTTTATTTTTTGAGCACGGCCCTTAGCAGGTATTGCTCGTCGTTCTTCCAGAGGCGGGCGTAGGTAAAAAATTCCTCATCTGATCGGAAGCCGAACTCTTCTTTGGCGGAGGAGAAAGTGAAGCGGTAGTAGATCCGGCCCCGCTCGTCGGGCTGGAGTTGGAAAAGGTAGTTGTCCTTGTCGTCGATGGCCGAGGCGATGTGGCGCCGGGGTACGTCGACGGCCATGCCGAGGGTCTGCTTGCCGTACTTGACCGTGTCGACGACCGGGAAGTCGGTGCCCCAGACGGCGGCGATCCCGTCGTCGTTCTTGTAAAAGGTGTGGTCGGCCATCTTCATTACCCCCGTGCAGAAGGTCACGTCCTTGTAGTCGCCGCCCAGGTAGTGCGAGACCAGCACTTCGCGGTGGCCTGCCCACAGGGTGTAGCGCGTGGAGATGTCGACGCTCCTGCCGTCCACCTTCCAGCCCTTGACCACCATCTCGACCACGCTCCTCACGGGGCCCGAGGCGATGATCCTCACGCTGCGTTTTTCGATGGGGTCGATGTAGGCGTTCTTGCCCTTCGCTACGTCCCAGCCCCGGATCGTGCCCACACCCAGGGCCCCGAAAACGCGCAGCACGTCGTCGCCCATGCCCTGCGCCAACTGCTCGTCGGAGGGGTACCAGTTGGTTTTATCCAGCTCGATGCCGGGGCGGACCTTGCCGTAGAGGTCGATGGTCTGTTTCTTGTCGAAGTAGACGCGGTAAGCCACCAGCTCCGATTCGAACATGGGGCCGTGGCCGTAGTAGCGGTTGTAGACGGTGTCCGCGCCGGCCCAGCCCTCGATCACGGGGGTAAAGGGCTCGCCGATGCCGTCGCCCTTGGTGTTCCTGTCGCGGTGGAGCAACTGGGCGAAGGTGCGCGGGGGGTACTCCGTTTTCGGTCCGGTGCGGCTGTAACTCACGGCGATCGTTTTTTTCTGCCCCGCCTTCAAATCGAGCACGAAGCAGAGGTAGTCGGGCGTCCCGTCGCAATTCGTGTCGTCCATCTGGCAGGGGATGGCCGTCTTGCCGTCGTAGACCATGACCGAGAGGGCCTCTTTGTCGGCGACGGGGATTACCACGGGCTCGTCTTTTACCTCCCGGGCCAGGGGGTTGGCGACGGTGTAGAGTTTGACGGTTTGGGCGGCCAGCAGGCCCGGGCAAAGGGTCAGTATCAGGTACAAAAGGGTCTTTTTCATTCAACAGGGATATGATTGGGGCAAATGTAAGCATTTTTTGGATAGAGTTTGCGGGGGAGGGCGGGGGGCGATTTTTTCTTTGTTATCCGTATTAAGTTACTATCTTTGCCATCGAATTCCGGCGAGATGGTACTATTTCCCAACTGTAAGATCAATATCGGACTCGACATCCTGGCCAAGCGCCCGGACGGTTACCACGACATCGAAACGGTGATGTTCCCGGTCATGGGCCTGAGCGACATCATCGAGATACTGCCCTCGGCGTCCGATATCTTCCTCGCCTCGGGGGTGCCTTTGGATTGCCCCGCGCAGGACAACATCTGCATCAAGGCGGTCAAACTTCTGAGGGAGTCGTGCGACATTCCCCCCGTGTCGATCCGGTTGGAAAAGATCGTGCCCTACAAGGCCGGTCTGGGGGGCGGCTCCTCCGACGGAGCGTTCGTGTTGAAGGGCTTGAACGAGCTTTTTTCTTTGGGCCTGAGCGACGGGATGCTGGAGATGATCGGCCGCGAACTGGGCAGCGACGTGCCCTTCTTTGTCCGCAACCGCCCCATGGTGGCGACCGGCCGGGGCGAGATCCTCTCGCCGATCGACCTCTCCCTGTCGGGCAAATACGTCTTTATCGTCAAACCCCCTTTGGATATATCCACCCGCCAGGCCTACCAGGGCGTTGTCCCGGGGCATAAGCTCGAAACGCTGGCCCAACGGCTGAAAAACCCCATCGAAACGTGGAATGAACTGATCTCGAACGATTTTGAGCAGAGCATCTTCGAGATATACCCCATGTTGTTGCGCCTCAAGCTGATGCTCTACAAATCGGGGGCCTTGTACGCCCAGTTGAGCGGCTCGGGCTCCTCGATCTTCGCCATTTTCGACGGCAAGCCCCCCCGGATGACCCTGCCGCCCGAAATGTTTACCTTCCAGCAACAGATAGAATAGAGCTTGATTGAAATTTATTTCCGAAAAATCTTATGGCCCTTTTCCGCGCTTTTCCCGCCCGCCTCGCTCGCCATAGGAACTGCTATGCCTCCCTCGGCGGGCGAAAAAATCATCGAAAAATGACTCATAATCTTTTTCAAAAATAAAATTCAAACAAGCTCTAAACCCGAAAATCAATAGTATGTCAGAAAACAAAAAAGTCCTCGAGTTACAGAGGAAAAAAGAACAGCTCTACTCCGGCGGCGGCGCATCCGCCATCGAGAAGCAGAAAGCCATGGGCAAGATGACCGCCCGCGAGCGCATCATCGCCCTGTTGGATGAAAACTCTTTCCAGGAGTACGATATCTTCGTGCAGCACGACGCCAAAGACTTCGGCATGCAGAACAAGCAGCTGGCGGGCGACGGCGTAATCATCGGCACGGGAACGGTATGCAGCCAGCCGGTGGCCATCTTCGCGCAGGACTTTACCGTGGCGGGCGGTTCGCTGGGTTTCGCCCACGCACGCAAGATTACCAAGATCATGGACTACGCCCTGAACATGCGCATGCCCCTGATCGGGATCAACGACTCGGGTGGCGCACGCATCCAGGAGGGTGTGAACGCCCTTGCAGGGTACGGCGAGATTTTCTTCCGCAACACCCTTTCGAGCGGGGTAATTCCCCAGATCTCGGTCATCTTGGGCCCCTGTGCCGGCGGGGCGGTCTACTCGCCCGCGTTGACCGACTTCGTCTTTGTGGTGGAGAACATCTCCAAGATGTTCATTACCGGCCCCGAGGTAATCAAGACCGTGTTGGGCGAGGAGATCTCGATGGAGGAGCTCGGCGGCGCTAGGGTCCACAGCGAGATTACCGGCAACGCCCACTTCTTCGCCAAAAGCGAGGACGAGTGTTTCCTGCAGATCCGCAAACTGATCTCCATGCTCCCGGCCAGCAGCACCGCCAAGGCCGACAAGGAGGAGCCCATGGAGCCCCACACACAGTACGACATCACTTCGATCGTGCCCATGGACCCTACCCAGCCCTACGACGTGAGGGACGTGATCAAGGCCGTGGTCGACGACAGCGAGTTCGTCGAGGTAATGGAGCTTTTCGCCGCCAACATCGTGATCGGCTTCGGCAGGATCAACGGCGAGACGGTGGGCTTCGTGGCCAACCAGCCTTTGGTATTGGCCGGCGTGCTGGACTGCGACTCGTCGGATAAGGCCGCGAGGTTCATCCGCTTCTGCGACTGCTTCAACATCCCGACCATTACCCTGGAAGACCTGCCCGGCTACCTGCCCGGCATCGACCAGGAGCACGCCGGCGTGATCCGCCACGGCGCCAAGATGCTCTACGCCTACAGCGAGTCGACCGTGCCCAAGATTACCGTCATCCTGCGCAAGGCTTACGGCGGCGGTTACATCGCCATGGGTTCGAGGCACCTGCGTTCCGACTTCGTCTTCGCGTGGCCCCAGGCCGAGATCGCGGTAATGGGTCCCGAGGGCGCGGCCAACATCATCTTCAAGAAGGAGATTACCGAGGCCGAGAACCCCGAGGAGATGCGCCAGGTCAAGATCCAGGAGTACAAGGACAAGTTCGCCAACCCCTACGTGGCCGCCTCAAAGGGTTACATCGACGCCGTGATAGCCCCGGCCGAGACCCGCGCCTGCATCGCGCACGCCCTGAAGGTCGCCGCCACCAAGAGCGTGGGCCATCCCAAGAAGAAACACGGGCTGCCCCCGTTCTAAACCGTTACGACTATGGCAGAGAAAAAATACGACGAAGTGCAGACCATGCACGGGACCTACTCGACCACCCTGAACAAGAAATTCACGCAGAGGACCAAGTGGGAGCCGAGGAACCCGATGAACCTGCTTTCGTTCATGCCCGGAATGGTGCTCAGGATCGACGTGAAGGTCGGCCAGAAAGTCCAAAAAGGCGAACAACTGATGCTGTTCAAGGCCATGAAGATGAACAACCGCATCCTGGCCCCCGCCGACGGCAAAGTCAAGGCGATCAACGTGGCCGAAGGGGTCAACATCCCCAAGAATGTGGTAATGATCGAACTGGAATAAGCTCCCTGCGGCGCCGATACCAAAAGGGCCCTTCCGATTCGGAAGGGCCCTTTTGCATGACAGGCTTATGGTTGGATCCGGACCTTTTCAAAGAAGCGTATCCTGACCGGGCCCAACAGTCCGGAGACCCTCAGGTACTTGTCCGCGTCCGGGGCGTCGAATTTCAGGATGTTGGTTCGGGTGCGGCGTTGGGATTTTTCGAGTTTCCCGTCGCCGATCAGCCGGTTGGGCCAGAGGTTGACCACGTCGACCTCGAGGGTGTTTTCCCCGGCGCGGATATGCCGGGTTATATCCACGCTGAAAGGAGCGTGCCAGCTCACGGGGAAGGCATGCCCGTTGACCCGGATGACCGCCAGTTCCTGCACATTGCCCAACTCCAGGATGACTTTCCTGTTTTCCAGCTGATCCTTTTTCAGCGTGAACGAATTCGTGTACGTCGCTTTGCCCGAGAAGTAACGAATGTCGGGATCATCGAATTCGGTCCAGGATTTCAGCGCGTCGAAGACCACGGGCTCCTTCTTGCCCCATTGGGGATCGAAACTCACGCTCCACTCCCCGGTGAAGAGGTAGTCGTCGTGCCGGAGGTCGGCGTTCAGGGTCAGTTTTTTCCCGTTTGAGAATTGGACCTGGTATACCCCCGGGTCATAGACGGTGGCGTAGAGCGCTTTGCCGGAGAGTTCGAAGTCAAGGGCGGGATAGGGGCCCGCGTCGGGATCCAGCGGGAACACGGGTGTTGCCTGGGCCGTCACGCGGGTTATGTTGTCCGTCGGTTTCTTGCCGTCCCGGAATACCACGAAGATCGACCCTTCCGGATTCAGGAGGATGGGAATGTGGGTGTAGCCGTTTTCCTCGAAATAGACCAACGCGGGGGTAATCTCCCCGGTTTCCGGGCACCAGAATTCAGGGATCTTCCCCGTCACGCGGAATTTGCAGTCGACTTGCTCGTAGCGATCCGCCAGGTCGGGGGAGTAGCGGTAGAAATAGTCGCCGATCCCTCTTCTTGCGTGGCGGTTCGTTACAAAATAGATGTCGCTGTCGGCCGTTCTCCTGTGGATAAAGTCCAGCCGGGTCTTTTGTCGTTTGCTTTGGAAGGCCAGATCGGGGCCCACGGAGATCGATTGCAGGACGTGGTTGATGTCCTGCCCCCAGATGACGCGTCCTTTCCCGTAGGCGTTTTCCGTCCGGTTGGCTCCGTCCAGCCATCCCCACAGCCGGGACCGGATCGCCTCCAACTCCCTGTCCCCGTCGGGGAAGTGGGAGAGTCCGCTTGTCCGGATGGGAGGGGCGCCGATCAGGGTCATCCCCTGCGCGACCAGTTGTTCGAGTTTGCGCAACACATCCAGGTCGATCAACTGGTGGGGCGGCAGCACGAGGACTTTATACGACATACCGTCCGGCAACCTGATCCTGCCGTCGGAGAAGGACAGCCTGTTCAGGATGACGTCTTTCGAGCATTTGTCCCAGTCGTATCCGAAATCCAGCCCCTGCACCTCTTCTTTGTAGAAGACCATGTTGGGCACGTCGTCGCCGGTATAATACAACACGTCGGCGACGAACAACCCTTGTTGCAGCAAATAGGAGCAGCGGTTGGTGTATTGCACGAAATCCCCGGCCTGCTCCCACCACGTCACGTTCGGATTCATGTGGGTCCCGGCGAAATACTCGTTGCCCGGAAGCCCGAACTCTTTCGGGGAGGTCACAAAAGCGTGCCATATCAGCCGGTTGACCCCCGAGCAGTAGATGCGGTCCAGGATCCCTTTCAGGTCCTTGGGGGAGCGCTCCCACTGTGGGCCGATGCTGGTCGGTCCTTCGGCCTCCACGAAACGTTTCCCGTTGGTGTGGGCCACGCACGCGCTTTGCCTGACCGAGAGCCTGGCCCCCTCCGAGGAGACGTGGGTCGCCGACCGCGCCCAATACTCGCCGTGGGGGATGTCGTTCTGGGCCATCATCTCCAGGGCGTCGATCGGGGCGTAGCAGGGGCCGCCCGATTCGGGATTGAACATCATCCCGTTCTTATGCGCGAGCTCTTTGAACAGTTTGTAGTGGTAATTCAGGATGCAATCGCTTACGGTACGCCTCAGATCCTGCAAAAAACGGTTGGAGACCTCCTCGTTCTCGACCACGCGGCCAGTCATGACCGGCAGGTAGGGGCGGATGTCGTACCCCCTGAATTTGAGAAACTCCTTCGGGAAATTGTTCGTCCAGTTGGCTACTCCCATCTCCCAACTGTCGGTCTGTAGGAAGCGCACGCTGTTGCCCGCCTCCTGCGCCGCACGGATAAGGGGCTCGATGACCGTCGAACCGTAGACCTGGAACGCCTCCGGGTTGAGGTGGTCCACCGATAGGCCGCCCCAGCCGTCGCTGGTCAGCGAGGTCCATACCCCGGTGCAGGTCCAGCCGTAACGGATGATCGTCCATTCCCCTTCCGGGGCGTCCCATTGCAGGGTTCCACCGTCGAATCGAGCGGTCAGGTCGATGATCTCGCTCTTTTTGACGGCAGGGATACCCCTGTGGCCCCAGATGACCCCGTCCCTGAGCAGGTCCAGGGGAAATATCTCCTGGAAGCCCAGCACGTCGTTGAACGATTTGGCGCCCCAGTGGGATATGGCGTCGTTCTTCAGCGGGGTGTTATCGGGGAGTTTGCGGATGGCTTGCACGCATACGTCCCGGTACATCAAAACGGAATCCGGCCGGGGCAGCTCGATGCGGAGGTTTTTCCCTCCCCGGACAGACATTTCGGAGTAGACCAACCGCTTCATGGCGTATTCCGGCGTGATGGAGGGGCCTCCCGGATTCCAACCGCTCTGCACGTTCACGCAGAGCGTTATCCCGCACCTGTCCGCCTCCCTGACGGCGTGTTTGTAGAGTTCCATCCACTCTTCAGACATGAACAATGGGCCCCGGGGCGTTTTGGCCGCGACCTCTTCGGCGGTGTTGCCCGCGTCGATCAGGATGGCCGAGCCGTAGCCCTTCGCCTGCATCTGCTCCAGGTCCCGGGTAATCGACTCTCTGGTCGCCATGCTGTTGAGCCACCACCAGTAGCACGACATGCGGGCTTCCGGCGGGGGAGACTGGAAGTTGCGGGCAAGGGTCTCCCCCTTGATGTCGACAACGGGAGCCAGGCTGAAATCCGCCTGGCCTTTCGTGCTCAAGGGGGTTAGCAATCCCCACAGGAGTATCCAACAGAGTCTTTTCATCGGCGGGATTTGAGCAGGTTGTCCATCTCCTCCAGGGTCTTCCCCTTGGTTTCGGGAATAAACCGCCACACGAAGAGCAGCGAAAGCAGCGCTATCAGGGCGTAGACCCAATATGCAAATCCGTGATGGAACATCGCGTTAAGGTACGAAGATTTATCCATCATCGGAAATGTCCATGAAACCAGGTAGTTGGAGATCCACATCGTGGCCACGGCGATCGACATGGCGTGTCCCCGGATCTTGTTGGGGAATATCTCGGCCAGCAGCACCCAGGCCACGGGGCCCCAGCTCATGGCGAAAGAGGCGATAAAACAGAGCATCGACAGCAGGGCCAGCACGCCCGCTCCCCCGAAGCAAAGCACCATCCCGAGGCAGGCCATGCTCACGGCCATCCCGGCGCTGCCCACAAGCATCAGGGGCTTGCGGCCGAATTTATCGACGGTAAATATCGCGATTACCGTAAAGACCATGTTGATTACCCCGACAAGGATGGTCTGGAACATGGCGGCGTCGGTCCCCATATTCATCGAGCGGAAAATTTCGGGGGCGTAGTACAACACGACATTGATCCCGACGGCCTGCTGGAAGAAGGAGAGCACCACGCCGATCACGACAATGGCGACTCCGTAGGTAAACAAACGCGCTTTGACCACGCCTTGGAGCGAATCCTTGATCCCGGCTATTTCGATCGCGGGATTACTCTTGCGGTTTACTTTGGCAATGATCTCCCCGGCCTCGCCCTCGCGACCCTTCATGACGAGCCAGCGCGGGCTCTCGGGGATGAACAGGACCAGTATGAACAGCAGCAGGGCCGGTATGACGCCCGAAAGGAACATCATCCTCCACCCCGTCTGTGCCAGCCACGCCTCGTCGCCGCTTTTGGCGATGAAGTAGTTGACAAAGTAGACCACCAGGATCCCGAATACGACGGCAAACTGGTTCCACGACACGAGGCTTCCGCGTTTTTCGGCCGGGGCCATCTCGGCGATGTACATCGGGGAGAGCATCGAGGCAAGCCCGATTCCCATGCCGCCGATGATCCGGTAGAAGACGAACTGGCCGAGGAATTTGTAGGTCTCGTCTTTCGCGAAGCCCAGTTCGGGGAACGCGGAGCCCAGGGCGGCGACGGTAAAGAGCACCGAGGCGACGATCAGGCTGCGTTTGCGTCCCAGTTTCTGGGCCATAAAGCCGCCGCACAGCCCGCCTAATATGCAACCGATCAGGGCGCTCGAAACCAGAAAGCCGCTCAAGGCGTTGGCCGCCGTTTCGCTCAGTCCCCTCGGGTCGATGAAGTTGATGCCGAGGTATTTGACCGTTCCGGAAATGACCGCGGTGTCGTACCCGAACAGCAAGCCGCCCAAGGTTGCGACCAGGGTAACGAAAAACAGGTAATTCGATTTTTTTCCCATCTCGATCAAACCCTCAATTTACGCAACGTTTCGATCATGGCCACCACATTCTCCAAAGGCGTGTTCGCCTGGATGTTATGGACAGTATTGAACACAAAGCCGCCGTTTTCGCCCAGGATGTGGCACTGCTCTTCGACCTGTCTGGCTACCTGTTGGGGCGTCCCCTGCGAGAGGACCATTTGGGTGTCCACGCCCCCTCCCCAGAAGGTCAGTTTGTCCCCGAAGCGCTCCTTGAGGATTTTCGGGTCCATGTCCTTCGCGCTGATTTGCACCGGGTTGAGAATGTCGAAGCCGGCCTCGATCATGTTCGGGATCAACGGCAGCATCGCCCCGCACGAATGCTTGAAGGTCTTCCATCGGGTGTTGGCGTGGATCCAGTCGTTCATCTTTTTGTAGTAGGGCAACCACAACTCGTCGAACGTCTCCCCCGAACAGAACTGGGAGTCTTGGGTGCCGAAATCGGTCCCGCAAATGTAGACCGCGTCGACCAGATCGCCGACCCTTGCGTTCAGGCGCGCGAGATTCCCCAGGGCGATCTCCACCTGGCGTTCGAACATCCGGTGGATGTAGTCGGTGCGCATGACCGTACTGAGGTACCACTCGGTCACGCCCCGGATCCCTTTCGGGGCCCTGAGGTGCATGGCGGGAACCAGGGCGACGTCGCCCAATGCAGTGCCCGGGAAGCTGGCCATGACCGCGCGGTCGCCCGCGGCGGCGCGGCGGATCGTTTTTTCCCAGTAGTCGAGGTCCTGATCGCTCAGGGGCTGGAACTCTTCGAGGTTGTCCTCGACGTGCAGGTCGTTGTCGTCCAACTCCCCCTGGCGCTCGATCGCGTTGAAGAAGTATCCGCTCGACGGCATTACCCCGCTCGGGGGTACCGAGGTGTCGCCCGAGGGGTGGATAAACCGGTCGCCGTTGCTCTCGGTCATACGGAAATCCTCGGGAAGGAGGACCGTCTGGCCCCATCCGAATTTCACCTCTTTCCACCTCTCCCCCTGAAGTACGCCGAAGATGTCCCTTTGGCCATACACGCCGACCACGTCCGTTTGCAGAACCTCCTTCAGGTCATCGTCGATCACGCCGAGCATCTGGAACGAATCGAGGATCTTCACGGGCCTTCTCTCCAAACCGTAGTGTTCCCTCAGTTTTTCCACGATCAGGCAATGGATGCCCGTAACGGCGGTACCCCCGAAATCCACCGCGATCTTGTCGGCGGAGCGGTGGTCCAACACTCTTCTTACTCTCTCTCTTGAAGTCATTTTTCCAGTTTTACGATCGAAAATTATTGTACCGGACCTACCGTCATCCTGATCACGAACACGTTGTAGTGCTGCCAGGTGGAGGTCATAAAATAGATCCAGTCGGAGTTTCTTACCAGTTTATGCATGTAGCACCCGTATCCGCCCCAGCCTATCCCGGGGATCAAAGGCGACAGGGAGATCTTCCACGGGCCGGTTATGTTGGCGGCCTGGGCGTAGTGCAGGCCCACGTCGCCGTAAACGTAGGTGTATATCCACATTTTGTGCTTTTCGTGCCACATCAGGGAGGCCTCTCCCGAACCCATGTCAAAGATGGGAATCGCGGCGGATTCATTCACGTTCCATGTGCTTCCGTCCCAAAACCGGTAGTTGGCCTTGTCCTCCATGCCGTCCTCGGGAATGCGGGCGAGGTGGGGAAGGCCCAACCGGTTCTTCCGGGAGCCGATCATGTAGACGTATCCATCCTTTTTCTCGTAGGCTGCCATGAAAAAGGGGCTGTCGTAGGCAAAGACCACGTTGGGGCATCGGGTCCAGTTCTGGCCGTCGTCGGTCGATTTGAATAATCCGGAGAAGTTGTCCGGGTTGTTGTCATTACCGAAGACGGCAGCATCGAAATAGTGGACGTAGTCGACTCCGTTCGCCCGTATCGCTGCGGTGGGAATGGCTGTGAATCCCAAGTGCGTTCGTTTGGGGATCAGCTCTTTGGCTCGTTTCGGCGTGACGGGATCCATGGCCATCGATGTGATGGTAAGCCCGTCCGACAGGTCGGTGTCCGTGGAGAAGGCCAATACGTTGGCCCGCCAGTCGCCCCCTTGCGGACCGCCGTTTCCTCCCTGGATATGGTCCCTGCCGTAGGTGTCCCCGAAGAAGATGCCCACTTTGTTCGGGGTCATCTCCCAAATGATGCCCAGGTCGGTTCCCCCGACATTGTAATCGGTGTGCGTTCTGTTGGGATTCAGTAAGCTGGCAGGCTCCTGTTCCGGAGCGCTGGCTCCGGTAAGCCGTGCCAGAAGCAGGGGATAACTGAAGGCGATCTGGGCGCGGAAACCGGCGTAAAGGGTTGTGTCCCGGGTCAGGGGTTGGCTGAAATCGAATTTTGTCGTGCAGCCGGTGTCGGAATACCAGTCGTCGAAGACGAACTTAGCCCGGGAGGGATAAGAGGTCGGCTTGACCGGCAAATTCTGCCCATGAACCTTCTGGGGTTGCACCTGCGGCGAGCCTCCGTTCATGACGAAGGTAACGATCTTAAAGTCGCCCCGCTCGTATTTCGCGTAGACGGTAATGTCCGAGGTAACGGGCTGGCCGAATACGAACAACTCGTCGTCCGCCGTGTACCAATCCAGGAAAACGTAGTCCTCCAGTTCGGGGTCGGTCGCGGGTCTTTGCACCCTCTCGGTCCCCAGCAGGATCTGGTTCGGGGCTGCGGGCACTCCTCCCCCGCAATCGAAGGTAACAAGGAATTTGTGCTGGAGCCAGTGCACTTTGAGCGTGAACGAGGAGGTAACGGGCGTGTTGAACGAAAAGGGGGTGTTCTTGTCCGTACCCGCGTACCAGTGTACAAAGGTGTAGCGGTCTTTCGAGGGTGCCGCGGGCGGGCTTACCGTGGCCCCGTCTGTAACCTTGACCTGCGTTGTGGCGGGTGTCCCCCCGTCGCTGTTGAAGGTTACCGTGTGCATGGGTCCCTCCTCTTCGCTTCCCCCGCCGCAGGAGAGAAAAAAAAGCAAGGGGGAGATGAAGGCCGTAAGCAGCAAGACTCTTTTGAACTGTTTCATACGATTCCTGTTTAACAGGCAATTTCCGCCGCAACTTTTACGCTGCGGCGGAAATATCGCCCGGGTTGGTTATGGGAGGGGGGTTATCGCTTCCGCCCAGAAGAACAGCTCCCCGATGCAGGTGTAGTCGTCCAATGGTGTGTTCTTGAGGGACTGCAGCGCCCTTATTCTCAGATAACGCACATTGGTAACATTCTCCGGAGCGATCGTATACGTATCGTCATGAGCGACTCTGGAGGTAAACTCGCCCAGCAGTGTCCATCCTTTGGAGACAGATTCAGCGTCCCAACCCGGATCTTTGCTCGTCAACGTGGTGTAATTATCCGGTGTGAGGGTCTCGATGCCCCAGAGTTGAATCTTTACCGGGTACCAATCCGAGGCAGGAGAGACGCCGACGACACGCATCCGGTTTACACGGGCCTTAACGCCCAGGTCTATCGTGAAGTGATTGGGAACACCCTGATGCGGAGCATCGTTCTGAGGCCAGGTGTGGTATCCTCTTTCGGGGGCTGTCGATCCATCGAACAGGGCGGGAATACCGGGCCAGAAGAATCCGTGCCCGTCGTTGTCGGTCGGCAAAAGGTTCTCTAGTATCAACGTTTTGTTGAGCCCGAAATAGGCCTCGGTCGGGAAGTACTGGACCACCGCTTCAGGTTGCACCAGGTCAAGCGCGTCTTCGTAGGGCAGAACGGTGGTCAACGTCTCCATTTTGCCTCCCAGGACCCAGTCGGTAATCTTGGTCGTCTCTTCGCCTGCCTGAACGGTAATCGTCTTCTCCCCGGTAGTGCTTTCGTAGGTAACCTCCCACGAAACGGCGTAGTCGTCCTTGTTCCAGGTCAGGTAGAGCCCTTCGGGCTGGGGGTCCATTTTAATCGCTTTCTTGGCTACCAATCCGCTGATCAGGGTCTCCCCGTAAGATGATCCGTAGCAGGTCTCGATAACCGAATTGTTGCCGTTGGCATCGAAAGTCTGGACGCTGAAGTAATAACTACCCTCGGGGATGTTGTCGAGATCCATCGAGATCCCTCCGCTACCGGTTAAGATATCTTCGATCTCGAAGCGTTGGCTCTTTTCGACATCCTCCTCCCAGGATACGATGCAGTATTGCGCGGTACGTGCGTACAGGCTGCTTCCCAGGATGCGCACCCGCCCTTCGCCGCTCAAAACCTTGAGCGAGTCGATCTTGCCGACATAGATCCTTCCGGCCTGGCCGATGTATTTCTGCTGGGTCTCCGTTATGTCGGAACACGACAGCATCAAACACAGAGCCGGGATCATCACGGAAAGGAAAATCGCTATCTTATTGTTTTTCATAATGCTTGGTTTTAGAGTGAATTACAGCTCATCGTTGCCCCAGAACGACAACTCGGTAATGTAGGTGTTTTTGTAGCCGCCCCACGTTTCGGTAAACTCGAACTGCAAAAATCGGATCTCCGGGATATCCACAGGGAAAATAAACTCCTCGCCCGCTGCCGCATAATCCCAGTCTCCCTGGTCGTACTGCCCCAGGGGAAGCCCGGAAGGCTTGACCGACTCGCAATTCATAATGAAGGTCCACATCTCCTGGCTGGTCGCTTTCCCGTAGAGTTTCCATTTCTTGGGCATCCCTTGCTGGAAGAGGGTGTCGTCGCCTACGCGTTGCCAGATCCTGTAACGGCTCATTTTGAACAACCCGCCCAGGTCCACGGTGTAAAAGTGCGGGAACTCCTGGGTCGGGGTGGCCGTGATGGCCGTGAAGTTGCTCCAGTCGTAATTGTCGTCAAGGCATCCCCAGGCGTAGGCGCGGGTCGGATTGAGCGAGTTGGCCGCGTTGTACATCGGGCCTTTGGGAAGCGACTTCTCGAACAAGGGTCTCCCCGTCATATACATCGTGTCGGAGTAGTTGTTGAAACGGTCCCTGACAAAGATGGCGTACACCGTGGTAATCGTGTCCAACCCCCGGATGTTGATGCTTCCCCCGCGCAGGTTGGTGTGTGCCGATCCTGCGTATTCGAACTCGCCCGTGGCGTTTTTCATGTCGATATAAAGCCCGATGTTGGCCCGGGACGCGTTCTCGAATGCGATCTCAAAGCCCCCGAAACCGAACTTGGGATCGAGCGACTCGAAAACGGTAACCACCGGCGGGGTCAGGGGTTGTATGGCGACGTTTACCGGAGAGGAGTGGTGCTCGAAATTGTCGACGCTGTAAAGCCGCACATTGTACTCGTCGGTATTGCCCAGCCCTTCGATTACCAGCGAATCCACGTAACAGGACGAGGATACGGAGATCTCTTTGCCCTGGGTATTGGACAGGACCGCTTTTACATACTGCAGGTCGATGTCCTTCGGCAGCTCGTATCTCAACACGGCGCCGCCGGGGGTGTTTTTGACCGTGACGTTGGATACGGGGCCCGGTGCAATACCGTCGTCATGGCCCAGGGGCCCGGCCTGGTACTCTTCCGCGCAGCCCGCCATCATGGCGGCGACCGCCGCAATGACAATCCGATTAAAGAATTTTATATTTTTCATCGCTGTCGTATTTTATTTGTCCCACATGGGGTTTTGGACGAGATTCTTGTTTTTGTACAATTCGTTGAGTCCTATCGGCCACAAATACTCCTTGGGCGTGAATTTCCTTTGGTAAATGGTCTTCACGGTATAATAATCGGCCTCTTCCGATCCGTCGACAGTCCAACCCTGGATCGGCTTGTTCCAATAATCCATCCCCTTCTTCCAGCGGCGGATGTCGTAAAACCTGTGTCCCTCCATGGCCAGTTCGATCAGGCGTTCCTGGTGGATGATCTCACGCATTCCTTCCTGGGAGGCGGGCTTGTCGGGTTGGTCGCTGTAGGTTGCCCATGTTTCGACCAGGCCTCCGGTAACTTTGTCGAGCCCCGCCTTGGTGCGCACCTTCTGCACATATTTGATGACCTCCGCGTCGGGGGCCGCCATCGTTTCGTTCAGGGCCTCCGCATACATCAGGTAGAGGTCGGCCAACCGGATGATCGGGAAGGCGTAGGTGCACTCCTGGACGGTATTGGAGGTTTGTGAAAGGATCATACGGTAGTTGACCAGTTTCTTGGCGAAGTACCCCGTGATGCAGAAGTGGTCGTGAACTTTTCCCGAGATCTCCCCGACGCGGTTCTTTACCACGAAAGCACTCGCTTCGCTGCCCGGTTCCATGTTGAACCATTTTCCCCGGTCGAATCCCAGGCAGGCGTAGAACCTCGGTTCGCGGTAGTAGTGGAGCCTGGCCGTCCTGGCGTTCGCCTCGATGTAGTACGAGTGCCCCTCTTCGGGTACGTCGGCCACCTCGTACCGGTGGTCGTAATCCCAGGTCTTGTCCTCCTTGATGGGCACTCCCTTGTCGGTGTAGTACATTTCGGCGATCTGCAGGGTCGGGCTGTGCATCGAAAGGCTCCAAAATGCGTTCGCTTGCTGGTGGGCCGTGAACACGGCGTTCGAGATGCTCATCAGGGTCTCCGAATAGTTGACGCCCAGACCCCAGATCAACTCCTTGTTGAACCGCGAGGTAATTGTGTTGCGGATGGTAAGCTCCTGTTTTGTGGCGTCCGAAATGGGGAAGCGGATATCCTCGTTGAACTCGTACAGTTCGTGTCCGGCGGCCTCGGCGGCCAGGATCGCCTGCTCGCAGGCGGTGGTGGCGGCGACCCACTTGTCGACCGATTTGGTCTGGTTGATCAGGTGCACCCCTTCGGCGTTCTTGAAGTTGGCGTATTCTTCGTTCCCGTTGAACAGCGGGCTTGCCGCAAGCAGAAGCACCTTGGCTTTGATCGCCAGTGCAGCCGGACGGGTAAGCCGTCCCATCTCATTTTCGGGTACCAGGATGTAGGCGGGCAGCGCTTCGTCTTTGGTGGCGTCGTCGATCAGGGCGACTATTTTGGCAACCACATCGTCGACGGGCTCACGCACCACCTGCATCTCCTCGGGAGATGCCGATACGTGGATGTTCTTTTCGATGAACGGGATCGGGCCGTAGAGCTGCAAGAGCCAGTAGTGAAGGTACGCTTTGATCACTTTGACTTCCGCTTTCCAACGGTTTTTCTCCTGGTTGGTCATGTCCGGAACGCGGTCCACGTTCTCCAGCAGGGAGTTGCATTCGCGGATACCTACGAACAGGTTGTCGCCGCCGTTTCCCCCGCTCCAGAAATTCATGTAGGGATTGTTGGTGTTCTGGTTGTTCCGGTTGATGTTGTAGGTTATCGTATTGGCATAGTACAGGGTATTTTCCTTGCAGTTCCAGATCTCGTCGCCGCACTCCAGGCCCGGGTTCTGGAGGGGACTGGCGTGTTGGGGAATCGAGCCGTAGCAGGTGTTGAGTTGTTTCTCGGCGTTCGCCCTCATGTTGTAGATCATATCCTCGGTCGGTATGTTGTCGGGGACGACATCCACGAAGTCACAGGCACACATCAACAGGGGCAGTGCCAGCAAATAGTTTATCTTGAAATTTTTCATCTCCGGAAGTTTTAGAAATTCACATTGACACCCACGTTAATGACCCTTTGGATGGGGTAGCCCAGCCCGTTGCCTGCCATTTCGACGTCCCACATATCAAATGCACTGAAAGTGAGAAGGTTAGTTCCGCTGACATAGACGCGCAGTTTTTCCATCCCGATCTTGCGTGACAATTTGGAAGGCAGTGTGTAGCCCAGCTCGGCCGTTTTAAGGCGCAGGTAGGTGCCGTCCCTTTGCCACCATGTGCTCGCCTGCTTGTTGTTCTCGATCAGCTTGTCCGACAAACGGGGCCACAGGGCGTAGCTATCGCGGTTGTCTTCCGACCAGTGGCTGTCCGCCCACGCCTGGAGCATGGCGTTTGTGCCCTCGCCGCGTGATACTCCGCCCGGATTGTAGTTGGTCTTGATGAACGGAGCGGTCGAGATGATGTTCAGGTCGTAATTCGTATCCATGTGCAGGAAGAAAGAGGACTGCGCCGCACCCTGGAAGAAAAGGTTGACATCGAATCCCTTCCAACCGAACGTGGCTCCGATCCCGTAGACGATATTCGGGACGTTGGTGTAGCCGATGGGGGCGAAGTCGAGGCTGTTGATTACCCCGTCGTTGTTCAGGTCCGTGTACTTGATGTCGCCGGGCATGACCTCGCCGAAGTCCTGCCGGGGCGAGTTGGCGATGTCGGCCTCGTCGATGAAGAGACGTTCGGCGATCAGGCCGAATTGCTGCCCGATCTGTTTGCCGATCATATCCTTCCAGGGCAGGCCGTAATCGAGCTGGTCGTACTTGGTGTATTCGGATTTCGCGTAGGTAAAGTTGCCGCGGACCGAAAGCCAGGTGTGCTCGTTGAAGGATTGGTTGTAGTCCACCGCGACTTCGAAACCCCGGGAAGTGGCCGCCCCGACGTTGCTCTGCAACGGTTTTACAGACTGGATCCCGGCCGTGGAGGGGATCGCACTCCGGGCCATCAGGATGTTGTCCCTTTTCTCGGTAAAGTAGTCGGCTTGCAGGTTCAGTTTGTTGAATAATCCCAGTTCCACGCCGAGGTTTAATTTTGAGCCTGTTTCCCACGTGATGTTGCTGTTCGCGTAGCGGTTCACGGAGATCTGGTTCACACCGTAATTGAAGTTGGTCCCGTAGGTGTACCTGCTGGGCGCAACGAGGTTCATGTCCGAGAGGTAGAAGAAGCGATCCTCCGCGGCACCGATGGCATCGTTGCCGACCAGACCGTAGGTGGCTTTCAGTTTGAGGTTGGTAACCACCTTCTTCGCGTTTTGCATGAATTTCTCGTTGGAGAGATTCCACCCCACACCGGCGGCGGGGAAGAACCCGAACCGGTTGTGTTCGGCGAAACGTTCCGAACCGTTGTAGCCGAAGTTCAGTTCGACCAGGTAGCGGTTGTCGTACCCGTAGGTAAAACGGCCGGCAAAGCCCAGGTTACGGAACGGGAGGGATTCCTGCAGGGTCAACTGGTTTGCATAGGTGGCCTGGCGGATGGTAAATACCAGCAGGCCGGAAACGGCGTGCTTGTCATTGAAGGTCCGGTTGTAATCCATCGCGCCCTCGGCGTAGAAGGAGGAATTCATGTCTTTATATCCCGGCTGGTAGAGCAGGAACTCCGTCCCGGTCTTGGGGTTGATGTTGTAAAGGGTGTAGGTATTCTGCACAGGCTCGTAGGTCTGTACCCGGTAGTAGTAGGGGACCGTAGTACGCACCAGATCGAAATAGGAAAAACGGGTGGTGCTGCCGAGTGCCCTGATGTTGAGCCCCTTGGTAATAAAGTCGAGGTTCTGCTTGAGCTCGACCTGGGCGATGATCGTCGACGAACTGTAGGTTTTGTACCCTTTGGTCATGTGGGCGTAGGGGTTCAGGTACTGCCCCTCCTTGGCGTTGCCGTAGAGGATGTGCTGGGTGTACATGTTCTTTTCGTCCGGTGCGAAATACATCGGGAAAAGCACCGGGTTGGCGGCCATGGCCATGTTGTAGACCCCGGTCCCGGAGTCGATCGGGCCCTTGTAGTCGTCGAAAGTACCCGACATCCTCACGTCCAGGGTGGTGCTCTTCGTTACCTTGATGTTGGTGTTGGAGCGTACCTGGATGCTGTTGAGTTTGATGTTGTTGTTGTAGTTGTTCCTTTCGTCCACGTTCAATATCCCGTTGTCGGTATTGAGCGTTCCGGCCACGTAGTAGCGGGCGACTGCGCCCCCTCCGGCCAGGCTGAGGTTGAGCCTGCGGTTGGAGGCGTAATCCTTGAACAACTCTTTGTGCCAATCGTTGGCGGGGTAGACATATTGGTTTACCCCCCTTTCGGTGGCTTCGATCTTTTGATCGGTGTAGGGACGGGGGCTGGACGGGTCGCGTGTCATGACCGCTTCGTTGTGGTACCTCATGTAGGAGACCGGATCGACGAGTTGGACCCTGTCGGTGGGGGCGGAAAAGGATTGCTCGAAACGTATGTTCAGCTTGGCAGGACCCTCGCGACCCTCTTTGGTCGTTACCAGGATGACCCCGTTGGCACCCCGCGCTCCGTACAATGAAGTCGCCGTGGCGTCTTTCATGACCGAGAAACTCGCGATGTCGTCGGGCTGCAAACGCGCCAGGTCGGTCGTGGTCAGTTCCACGTTGTCGATCAAAATCAGCGGTCCGCGTGCGTAGGAGTTGAACGAGGTCACGCCGCGGATAAAGAATTCGGCGTTGTCGCGCCCGGGCTCGCCCGAGGTCTGGTAGGAGATGATCCCCGCGATGCGCCCCCCCAAAGAGGAGGTCAGGTTGCTCGAGGGCACTTTCAGCTGCGCCGGATTGACCGTGGCGATCGAGGAGATCATGCTCTCCTTCTTCTGTTTGGCGAACGCTACGACTGTGACTCCCTCCAGTTCGTCGGCCTTGGTCTTCATGCTGATGGTAAGGTCGGTTTGCCCCTTGTACTCGATGGTTTGGTCTTCCATACCGAGGAACGACACGATCAGCTTGCTGCCCAGGGGGACCTTATCGATCGAGTAGACGCCTTTCACATCGGTCAGAACCCCGCGAAAGGTCCCCTCGATCTGGATGGTGGCCCCGGTCAGCGGATGGCCGTTCTCGTCCAGGACAACGCCGGTCATGGTGCCGGTAGCCGCCTGACCGAAGGCTTCAAATGCAGGTTGAAACAGAAACATCATCAGGGCCAATGTGCCGATCGCCCACCTCAGAGGGGATGTACGCCGTTTTTTGCTGCGACACAACCCGAGCGGCAAAGCACTGTCAACCCGCGGAATTTCACGTTTAAATGTCATCATAGTTATCAGGGTTAGAGTATTATTGTGTGTTTTCATGGGTTCTGTTCTTTACCTTCCACCTTTATTGTCCTATCCGATAGCGGCAGGGCGGTTTTAATGCGCGTTACCACACCGTACCTGTCCTTTGTCACGCAGTAGCCGTCGGCCTCGGAGTTCATCAGTTGTTCGACGTTTTCAAAGCGGGTAAGGGCCTTTTGGCCGACAGCGACTTTTTGGGCGCTCCGGTAGTGGACGTCGATCACGTACGAGTCGAACGAGGGGGTGTAGGTGCCTTCGGGATTTGCGAAGGAGAGGCTTACATAATCCCCCATATCTTGTTGCCGGATTACCTGTTTGAAATATTTTCCGCTCTCGTAATCGTATGTTTCGCCATCGTCGTCATACAGGGGGAAAGAGGTTTTCGAGGCGGAAGGGAAAACGTCGATCTGGATCGTGGCGGGCTGTTTCTCCCCGATATAATTCACGATCTCCTGCGTGGGGATGATCGCGCCCTGCTTGATAAACAGCGGCATATCGCGGTATGTCTTGTTGTCCACCGGGATCGTGTGCGTTTTACCCCCTTCGTAGACCGTGCCGTTTGAGAAGCCGATCCACGTACCGGCGGGCATATAGATCTCCTTCTGCGCGATTCCCGCCTCCATGACCGGGGACGCGAGGAGGTAATCCCCGAACATGAAGGTCTCGGACATATCGGCCACCCTGGGATCGTTTGGATAATCGAATATCAGGGCACGCGAGAGGCCCAGCATCGTTTCGTGCTTGATCCTGTCGTAGGCGTAGATATACGGTATAAGCCTGTAACGCAGGTTGACGACCTCGCGGGTGGCGTCCACGACCTGCTCGCCGAAGAACCACGGCTGTTTCTGCTGGTTGATGGTGCCGTGCAGGAAGAACAACGGGGCGAAGAACGCCGTTTGCACCGAGCGGATGTACAGCTCGGGAGTTACCGGCTCGGTATCCCAGAAGGCGGTCGCGCAAAATCCCCAGATCGGCATCAAAACGTTGTTCGCTGTCAGCAGTTTGGCGGTTTGGGTCTGCAGGTCGGGGAAATTCGGGTAATTGTCGCCCGACCAGATGGAGTAGGCGTAACGTTGCGACCCCAGGTAGCCCGTCCGGTTGACCGACCAGACACGCGTGTTGCAATGGGCGCGCTGGCCCTCGTAGATGCTCTGCTGCATGTGGAGGTTGGTAAAATTCCCGAGGCTGTAAAGTCCCCCGGCGTTGGAGTCGTCGCACTCGTCGTTGAGAAATCCGACCACCCCTTTGTCGAAGCCCCCGTCGCGCAGGTGCCCCCACCACCAGGAGCGGACTTCGGGCAGGGCGAACTGGAGGTCCTTCGACGGCTTTCCGCTCGCGTAGTCCCGGAAGAAATCCTCGCCCGGGTACCAGTACCCACGCTCTTCGGCGTCTTTCCCCTGTTGGGTAAACGTGCCGTCGGCGTTCTTGGCGATGATCCTCGGTTTGGTAATGCCCGTGATCCTCACGCCGCTGTTCTCCGACCACGCTTTCATGCCACCGCCTGGCCCGCTCGGGAAGTTGGGACCCCAGCGGAATTCGCCGTAGTTGTCGCCTCCCCAGTCCATCCAGTCGAAGTCGAGCATAAACCAATCGAAGGGGATCTTGCGCTCGCGGTAGCCCGCTATGTGGGTTTTGAACTCCGCTTCGTTGATTCCCCACTCCAGTTGCCCGAAACCGCAGTTCCATTTGGGGAATAGTTGGGGCATTCCGGCGACCAGTCCCGCCGAGTGGATGATCTCGCGGGGGGTACCTATGATAATGTAGTATTCGAAATTCTTTTTGGAGCATCCCTCGAAGGCAAGCACCCCGTCCTGGTTGGTAATCTCGCCGCCGTCGGTATCGAGCAGCACGCCGTAGCCGGAGGTCGACCAGATGAACGGACCGCCGCACCCGCCCTGGGGCTCGGCGTGGATCTTACCCCCTGCGTTGCGGGTAATGCCCTGGATGCCTTGGTTCACGTCGCGGTTGTAACCGACCAGGCCGTACATGTTGTCCTTGGCGTTGTGGCTCATTGCGAGCGTCTTATCCGGTTTGGCCTGCTGGGCAAGAAGGATCTTGCCGTCGGGGTCCGAGATGACCAGGGAAAAGGGCTCTTTGATAATGGTGGCCTTGAATTTAGGGGAGGTAATCGTGACCGATCTCTTTTTATCCTTTATTTCGACCCCCTCGGCGCTCCATTTTCTGGCCGTGTCGATGATGGGCGTTCTGTCGGAATAGGCACCGTGGGGACGGTAGTCGATTTTAATCATGTTTTGGGTGCAGGCCTCGACGGTGCAAACGTCCCGGTTGGATTCGAATTCGATCTGCCCGAGCGCAGCTTTTGGGGCCATCAGGGCCGCGATGCAGATAAAGTTCAGGAGTAATTTATTCATTTTGTTTGAATTAGTAGTCCTTTTTGTGTCAGCTATAACGATTTAGCGAAAAAGACAAAAAGATTGTGAATCCTGTTCCAATCACAATGATAAGTATTAGTTTTTGACTGACCAAATAATTTTGCAGAAAAAATAAAATTAGTTTGATTTTTTTTGCTAAAACGTTCAAAAAGCGCATGAAGGCTATAAATTGTTAAAATTACCTAAAAATACCCTTGTAAAACGAAAAAATAAGTTTACATTTGCAACGAAAGATAAATCGATTAAATTTAATCATTGCAACAAATAGCCATGCGACTGCGACCCCATGCTGCATACTTTATAGCGGTATCGCTACTCCTGACCGCTGCGCTGCCGGGCAAAGCCTTCTGCGCCGGGAACCTGAAGGGGTCGGTAGTGAACGGTATCTGGATCCAGCCGGCAAAGGGCGCCGACGCCGCCCCGCTGTGGGGTTTCAAAGAGGGTGTAAGAATAGGTATCTATTACGGCCCGCGTGGACTCATCAGCATCTTTACCCCCTACATGGGGAGTAAGGAGCCGTACGTTTTCAACTTCCTGGCCATCGAGCCGATCCCCTCCGGGCACTACCACAGGGGCTACTCCGAGCTCGAATACAGCAAAAAGGACAACAAACCGGGCAAAAGCCTGTGGAGCGCAAACTCCCCCTCCGACTCCGTGCCGGCAGCGCCATACATACCCGCTTCGGGAGTAATCGGCCAACAGGACGGCCATCAGACGCTCAGCGTTTACATCTATTGCGAAGAGTTCGACAACGGGGCGAAGGTCTATCTCGGGATCAGGTTCCGCTCGGACAGGCCGTATGAATTCGAGGTGTCGACCTTCACGCAGCAGGGCTCCGCGCCCCTGGATAACTGCATCGTCACGGCGACCATGGGCAACCACGCCCGGCTGAGGACCCTCTATCTGAGCGACGGCCAAAAACTTTCGACCGAAATATGGCCCGACTATACCGAAGCGAACTTCACAGCCCACGACTTTACCCCGGTCCGCTCGTTGATCGGCGACGGGCGGGGCGGGCGTTACTTCATCGCCGCTCCCAACGAGAAAAAACCGTGGAAAGCGTCGATGTACCCCGGTACGCAGGCGCATTGGCGCTATAAAGGTACGAAAATTGCAACCCAGTACTGGTGCGTGAAGGACCCCGACCCCGAGTTGGTGGGATGCGTCAACGGCAGGTATTGCTATTGGGCCTCCCAGGCCCCGATCCCGGGCGGGATATCCTTCGAGAACTTCGAGTTGATAGAGCCCTACCGGGAGGGCAGGTCGTTTGTCTTCGGTATTGCCCCCGTGGCCCCGCAAAAGTTTATCGATCAGATCGCCAAAAGGCCCCGAAAATAATCCGGTCCACCCGTCATTCGTTCCGGAATAATGACTAACTTGCCCTCGCACACCCCATACTCAATATATAAAGAATAATATAGATAGGCATGACCCAGAAACGTAAGACCCTGATAAAAGATATCGCCCTGGAGGCGGGAGTTTCCCCCGCCCTGGTGTCGTTTGTTTTGTCGGGAAAGGGGCGGGAACACCGTGTCAGCGAGAAAACAGTAGCGCAAGTCGTAGCCATAGCGGATAAAATGAACTACCTGCCCAACGCCTCGGCCCAAAGCCTTCGCAGCGGCAAGACCAAGACCCTCGGGGTGGTCCTCTCCGACATATCCAACCCCTTTTTCGCCAACATTGCGCGCGGGATAGAGGATGTGGCCGCGCACCGGGGATACACCGTATTTTTTTGCAGCTCCGATGAGAGCAGCGACAAGATGGGGGCACTCGTCTCCTCGCTCATAGCCAGGAATGTCGACGGATTGGTAATCGTGCCCTGCGACGGGTCGGAGAATATCATCCGGCGCCTATCGGAGAACAACGTCCCCATCGTGCTCTTCGACAGGCCGTACCGCGATATGGAGATCAGCAGCGTCTCGCTCAATAATTTCAGCGCCTCCTACCATGCCGTCGAGCACCTCATCAAGTCCGGGGCGCAGAAGGTGGGCATGGTGGCGTACGACCAGAACCTGGTCCATATGCACGACCGGATCAGGGGATACAGGTCCGCCATGGAGGACGCCGGCATGAAGTCGCTCATAACGCTGGGCTATACCAAAATGGACGACCTCCAGCGATCTGCGGACAAGGTGCTTGCCAAGATGCTCGACAAGGAGGTCGACGCTCTGTTTTTCGCCACGAACAGCATCTCCCTGGCCTGCCTCCACTACATCAAAGACAAGGGCATAGAGGTCCCGGGGCAGCTCAAACTCGTGGGATTCGACGGCAGCGACGCCTTCGACCTGTTCAGTTCGTCGATTACCTACGTCAGGCAACCCATCTCCTCCCTCTCCCAGAAGGTAGTGGAAGTCGTGGTCGAGATGATAGAGAACAAAAATTCGCTGGTCAATAACATTCAGATCGACGGGGAGCTGATCATCAGGGAGTCGTCTTGATCCTAAAAATTTTGCCTGCAAGCTAAAACGTTATAGTAAATCTAACTCATCAATAGTATGAAAATTCTACACAAATCCGGTTATCCCAAGATCGGCATACGTCCGATCATCGACGGACGCAGGGGCGGCATCCGCGAATCGCTCGAAGGGATAACGATGAAAATGGCGCAGAATGTCGCCAAACTGTATGCCGAAAACCTGCGCTACCCCGACGGCTCGCCCGTGGAATGCGTGATTGCAGACCGGTGCATCGGAGGGGTCAAAGAGGCGGCCATGGCTGCCGAAAAATTCGCAGTCAGCGGTGTCGGGGCCGTGCTCTCGGTAACTCCCTGCTGGTGCTACGGGGTGGAAACCATCGATATGGATACCCAAATGCCCAAGGCGATATGGGGGTTCAACGGCACCGAGCGGCCGGGGGCGGTCTACCTCGCTTCGGCCCTGGCGGGACACACCCAGAAGGGATTGCCCGCATTCGGCATCTACGGACGCGAGGTGCAGGATGCAGGCGACGAGACGATTCCCGGCGATGTGCGTGAAAAGCTGCTCCGCTTTGCGCGGGCCGCCCTCGCTGTTGCACAAATGAAAGGAAAATCCTATCTTTCGATCGGTTCGGTCTCGATGGGCATCGCCGGATCGACACCCGACCCGGACTTTTTCCAGGAGTATCTGGGTATGCGCTCGGAGTATGTGGACGCCAGCGAGATCGAACGCCGGGTGCAACTGGGTATTTTTGACCGCAAGGAGTTCGAAAAGGCAATGGAGTGGACGGAGAAGAATTGCAAGAGCCGCGAGGGAGAGGATTATAATCCCGGGCATCTTGTCTATTCACGGAAGGAGAAGGACGCTATCTGGGAGTACGTGGTCAAAATGACCCTCATATTCCGCGACTTGATGGTGGGCAATCCCGTGTTGGCCGAAATGGGTTTCCAGGAGGAGGCCATGGGCCACAATGCCATCGCAGGAGGATTCCAGGGCCAGCGCCAATGGACCGACTTCAAGCCCGACGGCGACTTTGCCGAGGCGATCCTCAACAGCTCGTTCGACTGGAACGGCATCCGCGAGGCATACACTTTCGCCACCGAGAACGACACCCTGAACGGGGCCTCGATGCTTTTGATGCACCTTCTCACGGGCCGCGCCCAGATGTTCGCCGACGTACGCACCTTCTGGGGCCCCGAGGCCGTCGAAAGGGTGTCGGGCAAGAAACTTACGGGAAGGGCCGCCGACGGGATCATCCACCTCATCAACTCGGGATCGTGTACCCTGGACGCCACCGGACAGCAGAGCGAGAACGGAAGGCCGGTCATGAAACCTTTCTGGGAGATCTCCCCAGAGGAGGTCGACGCCTGCCTCCAGGCCACGACGTGGTTCCCTTCGGGGCGCGAATACATGCGCGGCGGGGGATACTCGTCTCAATTCCTTTCCCGCGGCGAGATGCCCGTGACCATGTGCCGGATCAACCTGGTCAAGGGCCAGGGACCCGTACTCCAGATCGCCGAGGGCTGGATCGTGAATGTGGACGAGCACATCTTCAAGACCATCAACGAGCGTACCGACAAGACCTGGCCCACGACCTGGTTCGCGCCCCGTTTGACGGGCAAAGGGGCCTTCGCGGACGTTTATTCCGTGATGAACAAATGGGGAGCCAACCACGGGGCCATCAGCTACGGGCACATAGGCGCGGATCTGATCACGACGGCTTCCATGCTCCGCATCCCCGTGTGTATGCACAACATCGAAGAGTCCGGTATTTTCCGGCCCAGCGCGTGGAACGCCTTCGGGATGGATACCGAGGGATCCGATTTCAGGGCTTGCCGGAATTACGGGGCACTTTACAAATAAAAGATTATGAAAAGAGTAATGTTCATGGGAATGGCCCTCACCGCGTTGATCGGCTGTACCGGGAAGAAAGAATTTGCGATGGGGACTTACGGCTACGATGCCCAATTTTTGAAGAGTCATCAAATCGACTACGTCGAACTGGCGAGTGCCGACGGCGAACAAAAGGTAATGGTGGTTCCGGCGTATCAGGGCCGGGTAATGACGACCTCCGCCGGGGGCGATGCCGGGACGAGTTTCGGATGGATCAACTACCGCTTCATCGAATCCGGGGAGCGGAGCGGGCAGTTCAACCCCGTGGGCGGCGAAGAGCGTTTCTGGCTCGGTCCCGAGGGCGGCCCCTATTCGCTCTACTTTGCCGGAGGTGCGGAGCAGGTCTACGCCAACTGGGTAGTCCCCCCTGTGATCGACACCGAAAGCTGGGCGATAACCTCACAGGACGCCAACCACGTCGCATT
Source organism: Rikenellaceae bacterium (assembly GCA_031551275.1). GTDB lineage: Bacteria > Bacteroidota > Bacteroidia > Bacteroidales > Rikenellaceae > JAVBMJ01. The sequence continues at coordinate 77,214 of JAVBNX010000005.1, read as the reverse complement.
CGAGAAACAGGCCTCGATGGTCAATGCGGCGGGTACGAAGATCGATATGGCCATCCGGCGTACCGTGTCCCTGCTCCCGGCGCAGGAGATCTCCGCCGTGTTCGGATTCACACCCTCCCCGGATATGAAAGTGGTGGCCTACCGCACCGATAACGAGGTAACCAATACCGGTACGGCCGCCTGGACCAAGGAGGGCGGCGCGGTAAGCATCTGGATGCTGAGCATGTTCAACCCCACACCCGCCACAACAGTGTTCATTCCCTTCAAAGCCGGGGCCCAAGGCGTGGTGGTCAACGACGAATACTTCGGGAAGGTTCCCGCCGACCGCCTGGTTGTCGACAGCGCAGGTATGCTGTTCTTCAAGATCGACGGCCTGCATCGCAGCAAGATAGGCATCCCCGCGCCCCGCGCAAACAACATCTGCGGGAGCTACGACAAAGAAAAAGGGATCCTGACCCTACTGCAATGCACCCTGCCCGAAGAGCCCGCCCTCTATGTCAACGGCCAATGGGGACCCCAGACGGACTCCTACAACGGCGACGTGATCAACTCCTACAACGACGGCCCGGTGGAGGACGGCTCGATCATGGGCCCCTTCTACGAGATCGAGACCTCTTCCCCCGCCCTTTTCCTCGAACCTTCAGGTAAGGCTCAACACATCCAGTATGTGATCCACCTTCAGGGCGAAAAAGCGACGACGGCGAAGATCGTGAGCGACCTGTTCGGCGTGGAGCTCGAAAAAATAGAGGGCGTCTTCTAAACCATACCCCAACCCGGACACTAACCCCGAACTCCAAATGGAAAATCACCGCATCATACCCAAGGGCATCGTTTGGCCATTCATCTTGCTCACGGCACTTTTTTTCGCTTGGGCGATCCCCAACAACCTGACGGACACCATGCTGGCAGCCTTCAAGCGCATCATGAGCCTGTCGGACTCGAAGACCGCCTGGATTCAGGTCGTTTGTTATTTGCTCGGATACGGCTGTTGCGCCATCCCGGGAGCCATATTCATCAAGCGGTACACCTACAAAGCGGGTGTGATGCTGGGGCTGGGTATGTATGCCCTGGGGACGTTTTTGTTCTATCCGGCCATGTTGAGCGCGGAGTTCAGCATGGAGTTCAGTTTTGCAATGTTCCTTTTGGCGATTTTGGTGTTGTTTTCGGGCCTCTCGGTGCTTGAAACCGCGACAAACTCCTATGTGCTTGCCATCGGTCCCGAGAGCACAGCGACGCGTCGATTGAATTTCGCCCAATCCTTCAATCCTTTCGGGGCGATCACCGGCGGAGTGCTAAGCCAGGTATTCATTCTTTCGAAACTCAACACCTTTACGGCAGCGGAGCGCGCGGCCTTGCCCGCCGAAGAACTCGCCGCCATTCAGGGAGCCGAACTTAACGCGGTTACCGCTACCTATGTCGTACTGGGCCTGGTGATGGTGGCGATCCTCATTGCGATCCGCCTGACCAAAATGCCCGACCTGAAAGAGGAGGGCGGAAAGGCGCATCTGGGAGCCACCTTTGCAAGGCTGTTCAAAAACAAGCACTATGTTTGGGGTGTGGTGGCCCAGTTCTTCTATGTGGGAGCCCAGATCGCCGTGTGGTCGTTCGTAATCCGTTACGCCATGCAGCAGTTGGACTTCGACGGTGCCATCGCCGCCCTGGGCGACTCCCCTTCGGCGGACGCCGTGATCGGGACCCTGCGCGGTGTAGAGCCCGTGGCGGCCGGTTTCTACAACTTCTGCGATTGGATCGGCCTGGACGACCTTCTGCCCCGCACGCCGGAGCAGGCCGGAGCCACATATTACATCATGTCCCTCATACTGTTTGTCATAGGCCGTTTTGTGTGCACCGGACTCATGCGTTGGTTCTCGCCCCGCAGCATACTGATCGTCCTCTCGTTGCTGGCTGTGGCGTGCTGCCTGACGACGGTTTACGGAGCCGGGTTCACGGGCGTTTACGCATTGATGGGCATATCGGGATGCATGTCGCTCATGTTTCCCACCATCTATGGATTTGGACTCAAAGGCCTGGGCGAAGATACCAAGATCGGGGGAGCGGGTATGGTAATGGCCATCGCCGGTGCCGCCGTGCTTACCCAGATACAGGGGATCGTATCGGACCAGGCCGGAAGCATCGTGGTTGCCTACTGGGTCCCCGCCGTCGCATTTGCGGTTGTCGCCTATTACAGCATCGTTGTTTGTCGCAATACTTAATGACCGGAAAAACATGAAAAAGTCTTTTGCCATACTGTTCGCCTTGGTTTCGCTGGCCGTTTCAACAACGGCGCAAACCCCCGTCTCGATCTCCTCGCTGCTCAATGAGATGGTAGACAGGAGCGAAAAAGCCCGCTTCCCCTCGCCCGAATTCACGTGCAGGCAATTCAGCAGCTACGACCGCACGTCGGTCGAGCCAGGCAAGCCGGGATGGTTTGCCAACTGGGACCGGACGCAATTCCTCTCCGTCGATCGCACCAACGGCCGCACCGAATACGTGATGATGGACATCGAGGGCCCCGGGGCGATCGTGCGCTTCTGGATGACTTTCGCCGGAAAGGATTGCGGGCTCGGGACGCTGCGCATCTATGTCGACGATATGTCCACCCCCGTGATCGAAGGCAGCGCGTTCGATGTGTTGAGCGGCGATAAAGTGACCGCCTATCCGCTCGCCGCCTCGGTCTCGGAACTTTCGCCCTACGAGAACCGGGGACACAACCTCTACTTCCCCATACCCTACGCCAAGCGCTGCAAGGTAACCTACCAGAGCGAGAACGTTTACGAAGATGACTTCGGGGCTAAGCATCCCGAGCGTAGCGAATGCGTTTACTACAACATCAACTACCGTACCTACGCTCCCACAACCGCCGTCGTTTCCTACTCGGCCCCGGAGATGGCGAAGAATAAAAAGCTGATCGCCTCGACGCTCGATAAACTCAAAAACAAGGACCGCGGACTGAAAGGGGTAAAACTCTCGACGCTCGCCCTGGATGCCGAACTCGCCCCGGGTAAGAGCAAGAGTTTCGATATTGCGGGACCCGGCGCCATACGCCGCCTGGCCATGCGCATCGGCGCGCAGGACATCCCCCAGTCGCTTCGTTCGCTGGTGGTAGGCATAGCCTTCGACGGCGAGCAGAGCGTGTGGATCCCCGCAGGGGATCTCTTCGGCGTGGGACCCCGCCGGATCTATACCAACACCTGGTACACGCAGGCCTCCCTGGATGGCCTGATGGAGGCCTTCTGGGTCATGCCCTTCGAGAAGAGCTGCAAGATAACCCTGACCAACATGGGCAAAGAGCCGCTTACCCTGACCGACGCCCGGGCGCAATACGCACCCTGGAAGTGGGACGCGCGCTCCATGCATTTCGGCGCGTCGTGGCATCAGTACAACTCGATCTACACGGGGGGAGCCAAGGATATGTCGGGCGAGAGCGACGGCCTGGTCGACCTGAACTATGTGACCCTCACAGGCAAGGGAGTGTACATCGGCGACGGGATCTCGCTTTTCAACACCACCTACGGATGGTGGGGAGAGGGCGATGAAAAGGTCTTTGTCGACGGCGAGAAATTCCCCTCGCACATAGGCACGGGGACGGAGGATTACTATGGCTATGCCTGGTGCCGCCCCGAGAAATTTACCGACCATCCCTTTATCGCCCAGCCCTGCGGCGACGGGAGTTTCGCCCCGGCGTACTCAGTCAATACACGCCTGAGGGCCCTGGACGGCATTCCTTTCCATAAATCCATCCAGTTCGATATGGAACTGTGGCACTGGGCGAAGGGGTATATCGATTATGCGGCGTCGACATTCTGGTATGTTTTCCCGGGCGGCCGATCCAACATCGCCCCGGATATCGAGGGCGTGCAGCGTAAAGTCGCAGTCAGGCGCAGCGACCTCATGCCCGAGAGGGTCACGGTGGTACTGGAGGGTGAAAACATGCGCCTCGTATCGAAGGACAACGGGTGGTTCGATTACAGCTGCAACAATGCCCATTTGCTGAGCGGAGGCATGCAGATGTTCTGGTGGGGCAACGCGCCCGGCGCGAAGCTCACGATGGCCTTCGACAGCGACGCGCCCTTCAAAGGGACGATCCGGGCCAAATGCACCAAAAACATCTACGGCGGTACCGTCAACATCTACCTGAACGGCAAACTGCTCATATCCGGCCTCGACCTCCGTTCGGAGCGTCTGCACACAGCCGATGTAACCCTGGGAACGGGGGAAATAAAGGAGGGCGAAAACACATTCGTATTCGAGATCGCCGGCGACAAGGCGGGCGATGTGGGTATGGATCTCTTCCTGCTCGAAAAGTAGCCGAATCTATCTACAAAAAATAACCCTTCCGGTTTCGGAAGGGTTATTTTTTATGCAAAAAAGGGAAAACTATTTCGCGCGGGCTTCGTCGGAAACGGTAAGTTTCTTGCGGCCTTTGGCGCGGCGCGCTGCCAATACCTTGCGGCCGTTGGCGGTCGACATCCTTTCGCGGAAACCGTGTTTGTTCTTCCTTTTGCGGACCGAGGGTTGGAATGTGCGTTTCATTGCTTTATCTTGTTTTTCAGAATTATTCTTCCTTAGCGGAGTGCAAAGGTATCAATATTTCGGGATTTACAAAAATATTTCCCCTTATTTTATGATTTGGGGAGGTAAACGACCTTTTTGGTCCCGAAGAATTCGCCCGGGTAAAAGTCGGAGACGTTGTAGATCGTGCATTTCCGTGCTGCCAGGCCCAGTTCCTCGGCCAAATCGCCGCCCTTGAGCGTCAGGATCCCGTTGGGCAGGGTGCCCGCCTGGCCCCGGCGGATTTTGGGCCAGACCCAACCGGCGAAGGTCTTCATGTCGGTCACCGCGCGGCCCACCACGTAGTCGTAGTGTTTGTTCAGGCTCTCGGCGCGGCCCCACATGGGGGTCACGTTGGTCAGGCCCAACGCCGAAACGATCCCCTCGACCACGGTAATCTTCTTTTTGATCGAGTCGATCAGCGTGAAGTGCGTTTCGGGAAAGAGGATCGCCAGCGGGATGCCCGGCAGGCCGCCCCCGCAGCCCACGTCGAGCACCTCCGCGCCGGGGTTGAAGGCGCAGACCCGGCCGATGGCAAGCGAGTGGAGCAGGTGGCGCTCAAGGAAGTGGTCGATGTCCTTGCGGGAGATCACGTTGATCTTTTCGTTCCACTCCCGGTAGAGGCCCTCCAAACGCGCGAAGCGGTCGAGCTGGCTTTCGTTCAGCTCATGATATCCGAGTGTTCCAGGATCGATTTGCATAGTTGTTCGCGTGCGCGGTGGATGCGGGTTTTGATCGTCCCCAGCGGCAGGTTCAAATGGGCGGCGATCTCCTCGTAGGAGAATTGCTTGAAGAACCTCAGCTCGATCAGTTGCCTGTACCGGGGGTTCATCTTTTCGAGGTGGTGCTCCAGTTGGGTGCGTTGCTGGGAGGAGATAAAACTCTCCTCGGGGGTCTGGGACGAGGGGGTCAGGGGGGTATTGGAGGCTGATATGCTCTCCAAGGGCAGCGTTTCGCGCCGCCTGCGGTAGAAATCCACGAAGGTGTTTTTGGCGATCGTGTAGATCCATTGCCCGAAGGTGTAACCGGGGTTGTAGCTGCCCAGGTTGAGGTAGACCTTGACGAAGGTCTCCTGCAACAGGTCGTCCGCGTCGGCGTTGTTGCCCTGGGTGCGTTGCAGGTAGAGCTGCTTGACGGCCTCCCGGTAGCGGGTAAAGAGGTGCTCGAAGGCGATGTTGTCGCCCTCCAGGGCCTTGCCGACCAGCTGTTCGTCGCTCTCGACGATGTATTGTTCGATCTGAGTCACAGTCTGCGGGATTTCATGCGGCCCATTGTCGCGACCACCAGGCAGCACACCGGGGAGAAGAGGTCGTAGAGCAAAAACGCCCCCAGGAACTTGCGCTCGCCCAGCCTGCGCCCGACGCGCCAGAACTCGAAGCGGACCAGAAAGAGCCTCAGCAGGAAGATGACCCCCGCCGCGATGCCGATCTCCATGGGCAGCATGACGGCTGAGGCGATCAGACAGGCCAGCAGCAGCACGCGGGAGACGATCTCGCCGTTGATGTATCGTTTGGCTTTGCCGGGGTAGTATTTTTTCGTTTTGGCCGTGTTGACCGCTTCGCGTCCCCACCAGCCCAGGCCGCCCCATCGCCTCTGGCGCATGGCCCCGTGCGGGGAGATGACCACGGCGGTGTTTTTCGCGGTGGCGATGCTCTGGATAAAGAGGTCGTCGTAGCCCAGCTCCGTGTTCAGGTGGTTGAAGCCCCGGGCGTTGAGGTAGAGGGAGCGTTTGATCCCCATGTTGTGGCGCATGGCGCGGTAGGGACGCCCCTTGATGGCGGCCGAGAGGTAGTTGGCGCTGAGCATGATCCGGCTCGACCGCATGATCTTCGAGGCCAAACCCTTGCCGGGTTCCAGGGCGCAGTAGCCGATCACGATGTCCCCTTTGGAAAAGCCCTTGGCCATCACGGCGAGCCAGTTTTTCGAGGCGGGGTAGGCGTCGGTGGTGGTGAGCAGGATGTTTTCGTAGCGCGCGGTCTTGATGCCGACGTTCAGCGCCAGCTTGATCCCCATCGGGAAGCGGTCGTCCTGTTTGACCGGGACGGGGGAGAACCGGGGGTATCTGATCCCCAGCATCTGGAGCGTGTTTTCGATGTCCTCGTCGGGATCGACCACCACGGCCACCACTTCGAACATGGGGTACTCCTGCTCGAGGATGGTGGGCAGGATGTCGGTCAAATAGGCGTTGTTGTTCTGGACCACCACGACCACCGAGACCGGATCCTGGGACGCGGGCGCGGGATTGTGGTGCACTGGGATGCGCCCGTAGCGCCGCATCAGGTAGCCCAGTTGGAGCGCCAGCAGCGTGATGATCGCGGCCAGAAGTACCAGTCCGGCGATGGAATACCTGTCAATCAGAAGGTTGTATATGTCGATAAGTTGCTCCAAACTGCAAAAATATTTCCCGCAAAAGTAACCAAATTAGCCGGGACGTCCAAATCCGTTGTACATATTATGGTAAAAAAGCATACCTTTGCATCCTCATGCAATTCTCGCTCCAGGCCACATCCGAAGGCTCGCGCTGCCGCGCGGGGGAACTCGTTACGCCCCACGGCGTGGTGCAAACCCCGGTATTTATGCCCGTGGGTACGGCGGCCACCGTCAAGGGGGTGCTGCACCGCGACCTGAAAGAGGATACGAAGGCGCAGATCATCCTGGCCAATACCTACCACCTGTACCTGCGTCCCGGGGTGGAGATCCTCGAGCAGGCGGGCGGCGTCCATAAGTTCTGCTCCTGGGAGGGCCCGATATTGACCGACAGCGGCGGTTTCCAGGTCTTTTCGCTGGCCGGGTGCCGCAAACTGACCGAGGAGGGGTGCAGGTTCCAGTCCCACATCGACGGGTCGAGGCACCTGTTCACACCCGAGAGCGTGGTCGACACCCAACGCAGCATCGGGGCCGACATCATGATGGCCTTCGACGAGTGCCCCCCGGGCGATTCGCCGCGGGATTACGCCGCCAAATCGCTGGATTTGACCCATCGGTGGCTGGAGCGGTGCTTTAACCGGTTGGCCAATACGCAACCCAAATACGGCTACCGGCAGTCGCTATTCCCCATCGTGCAGGGCTGCACCTACGAGGATTTGCGCGTCAAGTCCGCCGAGTTTGTCCAGCAATTCGACGCCGACGGCTACGCCATCGGAGGGTTGGCGGTCGGCGAGCCCGCCCCGGTCATGTACGCCATGATCGAGGTGGTCGACAAGGTGCTGCCCGAGGACAAGCCCCGCTACCTGATGGGCGTGGGCACCCCGGTCAATATCCTGGAGGCGATCGACCGCGGCGTGGATATGTTCGACTGCGTGATGCCCACCCGCAACGGCCGCAACGGGATGTTGTTTACCTGGCAGGGCACGATCAACATCCGCAACGAAAAGTGGAGGGACGACCTCTCGCCCATAGACCCGGAGGGGACCTCAATGGTAGACCATACCTATACAAAAGCCTACCTGCGCCACCTGACCGTCTCGGGCGAGATGCTGGCGGCGCAGATCGCAACCATGCACAACCTCGCCTTCTACACCGACCTGGTCAGGCAGGCCCGGGCGCACATTTTGGCCGGCGATTTCAAAACCTGGAAAGAGCAGGCGGTCATTAAACTATCGCAAAGGCTATGAACAAGTTGAAGATAGAGTGGCCCGGCGTGAAGATCATCGACCGCTACATCATGCGCAAGTTCCTGGGCACTTACCTGTTCGCCATCGCGCTGATCATCGTGATCGTGGTGGTGTTCGACGCGGTGGAGAAGATCGACGACTTTACCGAGCTGAAGGCCCCATTGAAGGCCATCATCATGGATTACTACTTCAACTTCGTGCCCTTCTTCATCAACCAGTTCAGCGGGTTGTTTACCTTTATCGCGGTCATCTTCTTTACCTCCAAGATGGCCTACAACACCGAGATCATCGCCATCTTGTCGGGCGGGACGAGCTTCAAGCGGATGATGTGGCCCTACTTCCTCTCGGCGCTGGCCATCACGCTCCTCGCGCTGGTGCTGAGTCTGGTGATCATCCCCGCGGCCAACGCACGGAGGATCAACTTCGAGAGCCAGTATTTGAAGCGCCACCGCAACGCCGCCTACGACCAGCACATCTACCGCCAGATCGCCCCGGGCACCTTCGCCTACATCCGCGACTACAACGCGTCGAGCCAGAGGGCCTCGTTCCTCTCCATCGAGCAGTACGTCGACAATCGGCTGGTCAGCTCCCTGGAGGCCTCGGCCGCCGTCTTCGACCCCGAGACCAAGCACTGGACCGCCAACAAATACATTACCCGCCACTTCGAGGGCGAAAAGGAGACCTTTACCCAGCAAATGAAGCTCGACACGATGATCAACCTCGGGACCAACGAGTTGGGCCGGGTCGAGGAGCTGGTCAAGACGATGGATATCGTTACCCTGGACAAATTCATCGCCGAGCAGAGGGACAAAGGCTCCGATATGATCGCCATCTTCGAGGTCGAGCGGCACAACCGCTTCTCCTACCCCTTCGCCACATTCATTTTGACCCTGATCGGCGTCTCGCTCTCCTCGCGCAAGGTGCGGGGCGGCACCGGGCTGCACATCGGGGTGGGGATCGGGCTTTGTTTCTCCTACATCCTGCTGGCCAGGTTCGCCGAGGAGTTCGCCAAGGGAGGCTTGCTCCCGGCCGGGCTGTCGGTCTGGATGCCTAACATTTTGTACGCCTTTATCGCGGCGTACCTCTACAAAAAAGCTCCTAAATAAAACATTCACCTTATGAAAAAGTTACTGATTATGTTGCCGGTCGCATTCGCCGCCGTCTCGTGCGGAGGCCCCAAAGTGGTCAAGGGCCTGGACCTGGCCAACCTCGACGAAAAGGTCGCCCCGGGCGACAGTTTCTATGATTACGCCTGCGGGGGCTGGATCGCCGCCCACCCCCTAAAACCCGAGTATTCGCGCTACGGGACCTTCGACGAACTGACCGAGCGCAACGCCGAGCAGGTCAAGGAGCTGATCGTGGCACAGGCCGAGATGAACGGCGAGATGGGCTCCCCCTCCCAGAAGGTGGGCACGCTCTACAAGATGGCCATGGACAGCGTCAAGCTCAACGCCGACGGGGCCGCGCCCCTGAAACCGGTGTTGGCGAAGATCGAGGCCGTCAAGGAGAAGAAAGAGATCGCGGGGGTGATCGCAGCCATGCTGATGGAGGGCCCCAACCCCTTGTTCAACGCATACGTCTACATCGACGATATGCAGTCCGATAGGAACATCTTCCAGTTCTCGCAGGGCGGCTTCTCGATGGGCGACAGGGATTACTACCTCGACCAGGACGAGCGCACCGAGGGCTTCCGGGCCAAGTACCGCGAAATGATCGTCAAACTCTTCGGTCTGGCGGGATACGACGGACAGAGGGCGGAAAAGGCCGCCGAGGCCGTGCAAGGCATCGAAAAGGCGTTGGCCCAGGCCGCCTATTCGAGGGAAAAGCTGCGCGACCCGATGGCCAACTACCACAAACTGACCGGCAAGGAGCTGGAAAAACTCTGCCCTGCGATCGACTGGAAAGCCTACTTCGTAGCGCTGGAGATCGGCGAGGTGCCCGCCGAGGTGTTGGTGGGCCAGCCCGAGGCGTTGGCCGAGGTAAGCAAACAGGTCGGTCAGCGTTCACTCGACGAGCTGAAAGATTACCTGCTCTGGAACTCGATCCGCCACGCGAGCTCCTTTTTGAGCGACGAGTTCGTGGAGACCACCTTCGACTATTACGGCCGCACCCTCTCCGGGACGCCCGAGATGAGGCCGAGGTGGAAAAGGGCCGTGTCGGTGGTCGGCAGCAGCTTGTCCGAGGTGGTGGGCCAGCTCTACGTCGAAAAGTATTTCCCCGCCGCCGCCAAGGAGCGCATGCTGCACCTGGTGGAGAACCTGCGCGTGGCGCTGGGCGAGCGGATCGCCAACCTGGAGTGGATGGGCCCCGAGACCAAGGTCAAGGCCAAAGAGAAACTCGACGCGATCATCGTCAAGATCGGTTATCCCGACAAATGGAGGGATTACTCCGCGTTGGTAATCCAGGAGGACTCCTACCTGGCCAACGAAATGAGGTCCAACGTCTTCGAATCCAAATACAACTTCTCGCGCCTGGGCAAGCCGGTCGACAAGACCGAGTGGCTCATGCCGCCCCAGATGGTCAACGCCTACTACAACCCCGGCACCAACGAGATCTGCTTCCCGGCCGGCATCCTGCAGCCCCCCTTCTTCAACATGGAGGCTGACGACGCGGTCAACTACGGGGCGATCGGCGTGGTAATCGGCCACGAAATGACCCACGGCTTCGACGACCAGGGCAGCCAGTTCGACAAGGACGGCAATTTGGCGAGCTGGTGGACCCCCCAGGACCGCGAAATGTTCGATGCCAGGACCAAGGCCCTGGTCGAGTACTTCGACAACATCACAGTGGTGGACTCCCTGCACGCCAACGGCAAGCTTACCCTGGGCGAGAACATCGCCGACCAGGGTGGTTTGCAGGTCTCGTGGCAGGCGCTCCAAAAGGCGCTGCAAGAGGCACCAGAGGCGGATAAACTGGGCGGCTTTACCCCCGCGCAGAGGTTCTTCCTCTCCTACGCCAACGTGTGGGCGGGCAACATCCGCGAAGAGGAGATCCGCAACCGGACCAAGATCGACCCCCACTCGCTGGGCCGCTGGAGGGTGGACGGAGCCCTGCCCCAGGTGGACGCGTGGTACGAGGCGTTCAATATCTCCTCGGGCGACAAGATGTTCATCCCCATGGAGCAAAGGGTGCTGATCTGGTAATCCGGTAGTATGCACATCTCCTCCGCAGAGTTCCGTTGCAGCAGTTCCAAGGTGGGCCAGATCCCCTCGGACCTCCCCGAATTCGCCATGATCGGGCGCAGCAACGTGGGCAAATCGTCGCTGATCAATATGCTGACCGAGCGCCCGGGACTTGCCAAAGTCTCGGGCCAGCCCGGCAAGACGCGGCTGATCAACCACTTCACAATCAACGGGCAGTGGTACCTGGTCGACTTGCCCGGCTACGGCTACGCGAAGGTCTCCAAGGACGCGCGCGGGGGATTCTCCAAACTGATTACCGGCTACATCGCTAAAAGCGAGCGGCTCTGCTATTTGTTCGTGCTGATCGACAGCAGGCTGGAGCCCCAGAAGATCGACCTCGAATTTATCCGCACGCTGGGCGAGCAGGGCGTTCCCTTCGGGCTGGTCTTCACCAAGTGCGACAAGATCTCGACCGACAAGGTAATCTCCAACGTGGCCCGCTACCGCAGGACGCTGAGCGCCGAGTGGGAAGAGATCCCGATGATGTTTCTGACCTCCTCCGAAAAACGCCGGGGCAGGGATGAAATCCTGGAGTTTGTCGAAAAAGTCCTCGTGTTGGAGGAAAACGGCGACTAATATATTACCTTTGCATTACCAATCCGCTAAGATATTTACAAGCAATGGCCATCCACAAATTAAAATTCTTTGCCGGTTCCCAGTCGAGGGACCTTGCCGAGCGCATCGCGCGCAGCTACGGGACCCAGTTGGGCGAGTCGCAGCTTTTGCACTTCAGCGACGGGGAGTTCCAGCCCGCCTACGACGAGAGCATAAGGGGTTGCACGGTCTTTATCGTCCAGTCGACCCCGCCCCCGGCCGATAATTTGATGGAGCTCCTGCTCATGATCGACGCCGCCCGCCGGGCCTCGGCATACAGCGTGATCGCCGTGATCCCCTACTTCGGATGGGCGCGCCAGGACCGCAAGGACCGTCCCCGGGTCTCGATCGGGGCCAAGCTGGTCGCCAACATGCTGCGCGCTGCGGGTGTGGACCGGATCCTGACCATGGACCTGCACGCCGACCAGATCCAGGGCTTCTTCGACATCCCGGTCGACCATCTGTACGCCAGCGGGATCTTCATCCCCTACCTCAAATCGCTGGCCATCGAAAACCTCTCGATCGCGGCCCCCGACGTGGGCGGCGCGAAGAGGGCCAACGCCTACTCGAGATACCTGGAATCGCCCATGATCATCTGCCACAAGCAGAGGGACAAAGCCAACGTGGTGGGCGAAATGACCGCCATAGGCGAAGTGGAGGGCCGCAACGTGGTCATCGTGGACGACCTGATCGACACGGCCGGCACCATAACCAAAGCCGCCGATATGATGATGGAGCGCGGAGCCGCCAGCGTGCGCGCCGCCACCACCCACCCCGTACTCTCCGGCCCCGCCTACGACCGCATCAACAGCAGTGCACTGAAAGAGGTAATCGTAACGGACACCATCCCGCTGAACCAAAGCCAGGACCTGGCCAAGTTTACCGTGCTGACCGTCGCCGATTTGTTCGCCGACGTCTCGGAGCGGGTGCACAATTACAAGGAGATCTCCTCGCGGTTTATCTTCTAAGGTCTGCGCGTCAATAACGAAAAACGCCCTTTGGCTTTTGGCCGGAGGGCGTTTTTGCGTTGCGGAAGGCCGGTTCGCAATATTCTAATAGCCTCTAAGACGATGAAGCATATCGTTTAATTTCTCATTGTCCTGGATAAAATGCAGAAGGAATTCTTCAGTAATAACGTATTGTTTGTCAAGTTCATCTTTTGTTGCCAATTTTTGCTTACCGTCTTTGTCAGTTATCTGAAAGCTGTGGATAATTCGATTCCTTGTTTTTATAATACTGCCAAATAAATTGGCAATTTTGTCGTCAGATGCTTTTGTTATGGTCTCTTTTACTGATTGTTTCAAACGCCCGGAGGGTTTGTCAATAAGAGAATACCAATCCCATTGAGATGTATCATCATATCGTAGTATGTTTTCAATAATGAAGGCATTGTTTGAGTTGAAAACACAAATTGCACTCCCTAATAATTCCCGATAACTCTTTGATGGCAATGCCTGTCGGGTGTATTCTTCGTACATAATCTTAAAAAGATAAAAAGATTTCGGCAAGGTATTGCTCCGTCAGGCGGAAAAATTCCGCGATGTGCTCGCCGTCCACCAGGCCGTGGTGGGCGCATACCGAGATGGGGAAGTACTCCTTGCCCCCGCCCGGGACGACCTTACCGATGTTGATCAAGGGGTAGTCCACCCCGAGGGTGTTCCTGCGCGCGTAGGTAATCGAGGTGAAGTACAGGTCGGGGGTTGCGCTCAGGTGCACGATGTTCAGGTCGCGGCCGGCGTTGTGCTGTTGCTCGAAGGGGGAGCCGTCCCGGGGGATGCTTCCGATGGCCATTTGCGCACGGATCAGGAAATCGTCGAAGGTGTCGGCCATGGGGATGTGCACCATGTAGAAATTCCCTGCGGGCGTTTTAATGGGCGTGACCACACCCACCCGGTCGAAGAGCAGGATCCGGCCCCGGGTGTCGATGCGGCAGCGCATCTCTTTGATTGCGTTGGCGGCTTTGAGCGCCGCGTAGAGGTAGCACAGAAAGAAGGAGCGGCCCTGCGCTTTGGCCTTTTGGCGCAGGCCCGTGCACTCGATGCGCGAGGCCACGGCCAAGGTCGGATTGATGAAACCTTCGAAAAAGGTAAAGTTGCCGTCGCGCTCCCAGGTGGCGCGGTCGATCTTTTCGTACATGGCCTTTAGAAGAGTTCGGCGAGGTTTTTTTCCACCAGGTGGAAGAATCCCGCCACGTGCTCGCCGTCCACGAAGCCGTGGTGGAAGCAGATGCCCATCGGGAAGTACTCCCGGCCCTCCTCGGTGTAGGTCTTGCCGACGTTCATCAACGGGTAGTCCGAGCCGTGGCGGCTTTTCTGGGTGTAGGTCACCGAGGAGAACCACAAATCGGGGGTCGCGCTCAGCAAAACCACGTCGAGCAGATCGCCGCCGCTTTGCTCGGCCTGGTAGGGGTCGCCGTCGGCGGGGATGCTCCCGATGATCTCCCGGGCCTTGGCGTGAAATTGCTGGAAGTCCCCGGTGTAGGGGATGCGCACCGTGAAGAAGGTCCTGCCCGGGATCTTGATCGGAGTGAGCATATCGACTTGGTCGTAGAGCCGGATGCGGTTTTCGGGGTCGATCCGGTAGCGCCAGTTCTCGATTTGGTTTATAGCCTTCAGCGCGGCGTAGAGGTAGCACAGGAAGAAGGAGTAACCCCGCTCCTTGGCCCGTTGGCGGACGCCGGTGCAGTCGATGCGCGAGGTGACCGAGGCGGTCGGGTCGAGGAACTCCTCGAAGAAGGCGAAATTGTCTTTGCGCTCCCAGTCGGCGCGGTCGATGATCTTGTACATGATACAGGTAATCAGGGTAAAGAGTGAGCAAAGATAATTTTTTGCGGCCGAATCGCGTTAAGAATTAGAATTATTTTTTATTTCCGGTGAAAAGTCCTATCTTTGCCCGCCCATATTGTATGGGTAAAGGGATCATAACAAGTATTAACCAAAAGTCAAACAAGCAGTGGAGTCACAAAGCTACAAAACAGTCTCCCTTAACGCGAAGACGGTAGCCAAGGAATGGGTGCTGATCGACGCTACGGATCTGGCTGTGGGACGTTTGGCCTCGCAAATCGCAAAGATTTTGCGCGGCAAAAACAAGCCCGGGTTCACTCCCAACGTCGACTGCGGCGATAACGTGATCGTTATCAACGCGTCGAAGGTGAGGTTCACCGGACAGAAGATGACCGACAAGGTCTATCTGCGACACACGGGCTATCCCGGCGGGCAAAGGCAAAACACCCCCGCGGATTACCTCAAAAAGAGGCCCGAGTTCATCATCCAGCACGCCGTGAAAGGCATGCTTCCCCGCACGCGCCTGAGCGCCGCGGTACTCAAAAATCTGAGGGTTTACCCCGCCAGTGAGCATCCTCACGAGGCGCAGGCACCCAAGGTATTGAAACTTAACGAAATCAAGTAAGCAGTATGGAAGTGGTAAACACCGTAGGACGCCGTAAGGCCGCTGTAGCCCGCGTTTACGTCAAGCCCGGTTCGGGTTCCATTACGATCAACCGCCGCCCGCTTGAGACCTATTTCCCGCTGGAAATCTTCCAGTTCGTCGTAAAGCAGCCCCTGCTGGTTCTGAACCAGACGGAGAGCTACGACATCACCATCAACTTGGATGGCGGTGGGATCAAAGGCCAGGCCGAAGCAGCCCGTTTGGGTATCGCACGCGCATTGTGCGAGATCGACGCAGAAGTTCGCCCCGTTCTCAAGAAGAACGGCTTTCTGACGCGCGACCCGAGGGAAGTTGAGCGTAAGAAGCCCGGTCAGCCCGGAGCACGTAAACGTTTCCAGTTCAGCAAGCGTTAAAAGGCGATTCCGGTTGCACGAGGACTCTTCAAACAGGCGGGATCATATATTGTATGCTACCGCGCTTGTTGGAGCTTCGCGGAAAACCCCTGGGACTGTCCAGGACACTACCGCAGGGGTTGATGTAAAGAGTTAAATTGAAAACAACAAACAATGTCAAGAGTAGATTTCAATCAATTGTTGGAGGCAGGCGCCCACTTCGGGCACCTGAAGAGGAAATGGAATCCCAAGATGGCTCCCTATATTTTTATGGAGAAGAACGGGATCCACATCATCGACCTTCATAAAACGGTTATCAAGGTGGACGAAGCCGCCGCAGCCCTCAAGCAGATCGTCAAAAGCGGTCGCCGCGTGCTGTTCGTGGCCACCAAGAAACAGGCCAAGGACCTGGTAGCCGAAATGGTACAAACCGTCGGAATGCCCTATGTAACGGAGCGTTGGCCGGGCGGTATGTTGACCAACTTCCCCACGATACGAAAAGCCGTCAAAAAGATGGGTACCATCGACAAGATGACCAACGACGGCACCTATGACAACTTCTCCAAGCGCGAGAAGCTCCAGATCAGCCGCCAAAGGGCGAAGCTGGAGAAGAACCTGGGCTCGATCTCCGATCTGACCCGTTTGCCCGCCGCACTGTTCGTCGTCGACGTACAGAAGGAGGCCAACGCCGTCAAAGAGGCCAAAAGGTTGAGCATCCCCGTGTTTGCCATGGTAGATACCTGTTGTGATCCCACAGACATCGACTACGTGATCCCGGCAAACGACGACGCGACCAAATCGGTCCAGGTCATCATCCAGGCTATGGTCGCGGCCATAGCCGAAGGACTCCAGGAGCGCAAACTCGAGAAGGAGAAAGAGGACGAGACGCCCTCCGAAAACAAGGAGGCGAAACCCCGCATCAAACGCGCCGTGAAGGCCGGCAGCGCCGAAGCAGGCAAAGTTGAGGCGGAAGAAGAGGCAGAAGACAACCAATCTGCCGAAGAATAAGAAAGGAGTATACTATGGAAATCAAAGCTGCAGATGTTGCCCAACTCCGGAAGATGACCGGAGCCGGCATGATGGATTGTAAGAACGCCCTGATCGAGGCCAACGGCGATTTCGACCGTGCCAAGGAGATCATCCGCGAAAAGGGAAAACTGATCGCCGACAAGCGCGCCGACCGCCACGCCACCGAAGGGGTGGTCGTAACCAAAGTCGTAGGCAAGAAGGCTTACATGCTCTGTCTGGCATGTGAGACCGACTTCGTGGCCAAGAACTCCGAGTTCGCCGCCACCGCCAACTCGCTTCTGGATATCGCCGTGGCAAACGACGTACCCGATATGGACGCCCTGCTGCTGACCAAGGCGGGTGGGGTGACCATCGCCGAAATGGTGACCGACAAGTCGGGCCAGACCGGTGAGAAGGTCGAGATCGCTTACTACGCCCGCATCGAAGCAGAGATGTGCGTCAGCTACGTGCACATCAACAATAAGCTCGGTACGCTGGTAGGCTTCAACAAGGAGGTTCCCGCCGAGGTTGCCAAAGACGTGGCCATGCAGGCCGCAGCGATGGCTCCCGTGTCGATCTCCGAGGCCGACTGCCCCGCCGAAGTGCTCGAGAAAGAGCGCCAGATCGGCCGCGAGCAGGCCCGCCTGGAAGGCAAGCCCGAAGCGATGCTGGACAAGATCGCCGATGGCAAGCTGCGCAAGTTCCTGAGCGATAATACCCTGTTGAACCAGGCGCTGGTCAAGAACCCCAAGGAGACCGTCGGCCAGTACATCAAAAACGCCGACAAAGACGCTACCGTGGTGGCTTACAAACGCTTTACTTTGAACGACTAACCATCGTTCGCATATGAAAACGGCCTGCGCAAACCGCGCAGGCCGTTTTTTGTTTGGCAGTCGTCCTTACTTCTTGGCGGCGGGCTGCAAACCGGCGTTGGGGAAGGTGGAGAGGATCTTGTTGATGGCGTCGGCGACCTTCTGGTCGGGGTCGTTGATCTGGCCGTCGATCTCGCTGTTGCCGATGCCCTCCCAGAAGAGTTTGTTGGCCTTGGCGTCGATCATGTCGATGATGATCGAGCCGTCCTTGTAGTTGTCCACGTTGAACTGCGTGTAGGCCGAGCCCATGCCCATGCCGCCGCCCCAATAGCCGTAGGGACGGTACATACCGCCGTAGCCGTAGAAGTCGGTCGTGGCGGAGAGCGATTTCTCGTTCTTGACCACCGCGTTGATGTTCACCCAGAAGTCGGGGGTTTGCGACTCGGTGTAGCCCTTCGCGGCCAGCGTGCTGCGTACGCCGTTCAGGATACGGTCGATGTTGAGCTCGCTTACCGTCTTGGCGGCTTTGGGGTTCTGGTAGATCGCGTAGGTCTTCAGTACGGTGAAGTCTTTGCTGTGGTCGTAATCGGTGGTGACCTGGACCGTGGCGCAGGAGAACAGCATGGCGGCAAACAAAGTGCACACCGATGCGGAGATAATAGATTTTTTCATAATTATAGGTTATTGATTGGTTGATCGACTTTCGTATGTGCAATTTTTGTGCCGATGCCGGAAAAGGGTGCGCAATAAAAAACGGACCCGGAGTAATTCCGGGCCCGTTGCTGTATTCGGGTGGGTTTACAGCCCCTCCTTCTCGGTAAATTGCCCCAGCGCGAGGTACTTTTTGTAGAGCGCGTCGTAGGCTTTGGCGCGGGTGGGGTCGGGGTGGTATTCGTGCTCGAAGCCCTGGCCCATTGCCTTTTGCGCCTCCTCGACCTTGGCGTAGAGGCCTGCGGCCACGGCGGCGAACATGGCGGCTCCGGCGGCGCAGGTCTGGTCGGTGGCGGCCACCTTGATCGGCATATTCATCACGTCGGCCATGGTCTGCATCACGAAGGGCGATTTGCGGGCCACACCGCCCAAACCGATCACGCCTTTCATCTCGACGCCCTGCTGGCGGAAACGCTCGGCGATGGCCCGCGAGCCGTAGGCCGTGGCCTCGACCAGGGCGCGGAAGATGCGCGGGGCGGAGCTGCCCAGGGTCAGGCCGGCGATCGAGCCGGTCACCTCCTGATTCGCGTCGGGCGTGCGGCGGCCGTTCATCCAGTCGGTCGCCAAAATGGTCGACTCTTCGACGGGGACTTTGGCGGCCTCGGCGCTCAATGCGGGGATGATCTTATCCAGGGCCGCTTCCCTCTCCGGGCCCTCGGGCAGGAGCGTTTTAATGGGCCATGAGAGTACGTTCTTGAACCAGGCGTAGATGTCGCCGAAGCCCGACTGGCCCGCTTCGAGGCCCACGTAGCCGGGGATGACCGAGCCGTCCACCTGGCCGCAGATGCCCGCGATCACCTTATCACCGATCTCGGCCTGGGGTGCGATGATGATGTCGCAGGTCGAGGTGCCGATCGCGCGGGCCAGGTAGCCCGGCGTGATCCCGCCGCCGACCGCGCCCATGTGGCAGTCGAACGCGCTGGCGCCGACCACGACCTTCGTGCTCAGACCCAGGCGCTTGGCCCACTCTTCGGTGAGCGTGCCGACCGCCTTGTCGCTGGTCAGGGTGGGGCCGTTGACACGATCGCCCCAGCCGTCCAGCAAAGGGTCGATCGACGAGAGGAACTCCTGGGGAGGCATACCGCCCCAGTCTTCGTGCCACATGGCCTTGTGCCCGGCCGCGCAACGGCAGCGGACCAGTTCATTGAGGGCGGTCTTGCCCGTGAGGATCGCGCTCATCCAGTCGGCGTGCTCGAGCCAGCTCGCAGCCGCCTCGCGCACCTTTTTGTTGCCGCGCAAAATGTGCAAAGCCTTGGCCCACACCCACTCGGAGGAGTAGATGCCCCCCTCGTAGCGCGTGTAGTCGACCTTGGACTTGCGGGCCACCGCGTTGATCTCGTTGGCCTCGGCGATCGAAGTGTGGTCCTTCCAGAGCACGAACATCGCGTCGGGGTCCTCCTCGAAGCCGGGGGTCAGCGCCAACGGCGTGCCCTTCGCGTCGGTAAAGACGGGCGTTGAGCCTGTCGTGTCGAAACTCAGCCCCACGACCCCCTCGGCTGTCCCCGCGGGGGACTTGGAGAGCGCCTCGCGCACCGTGAATTCCAGCACCTCGATGTAGTCCGACGGGTGCTGCCTGTATTGGTTCTTGACCGGATCGCAGTACAATCCCTTGCTCCAGCGCGGGTAGTGCTTGACCGCGGAAGCGATCTCCGACCCGTTTTCAGCGTCCAGGATGACCGCACGGGCCGAGTCCGAACCGTAGTCCAGACCGATAACGTATTTTTTCATGGTAAGGTTTTGGGAATTTGTTGGGTTTTCAGATTGGGAGGTTGTGTGTTCGATTACCCCTCCCCGTCCCTCCCCTAACCGTAGGGGAGGGGGAAGTCTAAGGTGCTGCCGCCCGAACTGTTGGCGGCAGGGGGATAGCATTATTTTTTTTGTCCGTAGTAGGCGCCGGGCCCATGCTTGCGCGAAAAATGCTTCTCGGTCAAGAGGTCGTTCATCTCCATCTCCGGGTTCAGGCCGTAGGTAATCCAGGCCATCCGGGCCACCTCTTCGAGCACCACCGCGTTGTGGACCGCCTCGTGGGCGTCCTTGCCCCAGGCGAAAGGCCCGTGGTTGGAGACCAGCACGGCGGGGGTGTGCAACGGGTCGAGGCCCTTGAAACGCTCTATGATAACGCTTCCCGTTTGCTTTTCGTATGCCACCCGGACCTCGTTCTCGGTCATCGGGCGGGTGCAAGGGATCTCGCCGTGGAAGTAGTCCGCGTGGGTGGTCCCCACGACCGGGATGCCCCGTTGGGCCTGCGCCCAGGCGGTGGCGTGGGTCGAGTGGGTGTGCACGATCGCGCCCACGCCCTCGAAGGCCTTGTAGAGCTCCACGTGCGTCGGGGTGTCGGAGGAGGGGTTCAGCGTCCCCTCCATGACCTTGCCGTCGAGATCGACCACCACCATATCGGAGGGCTTCATCTCGGCGTAACCGACCCCGCTGGGCTTGATGACCACCAGGCCGGATTCCCGGTCGATGGCGCTCACGTTGCCCCAGGTAAAGAGCACAAGGCCGTACTCGACTAAATCGAGATTGGCCTTGTGCACCTGTATCTTGAGTTGCTCGAGCATCTTACCAGAGGTATGCGTACAACGCGATCATGATTACCACGATGCCCAGCGCGCCCACGGTCAGGCCCGGGGTCATCTTGAACAGCGAAGGATGGTAGTCGTAGGCCTTTTTGTCCTTGATCTTGCTCTTGGCGTTGGTGTAGAGGATCACGCCCACGAAGGCCAGCATGGCCGCCATGGTAAAGATCGCCTCGAAGGCCAGCGCGGAGTATTTGGCCGAGTAGATCAGCCCTAAAATGATGCAGATCACAGAACCGGCGAACATATAGATCGCGCCCTGCGCCTGCTTGCGCTTCTGCTCGGCGGTTTCGTGGTCGGAGACCGCGTTCTTCTTATCCAGCAGCGAGAAGGTAACGGCCAGCACGACCAGGAAGATAAACACATACCCCATCCTCAACAGGAAACCCATTTCGGGGAAGGCGACCTTGCAGAGTATCCCCGCGGGGATGGTGGCGATGGCCGTCCAGAGGGCCGCGTGGTTGGTCGCGCGCTTCCAGATCAGGGCCATGCCGAAGACCACCACCACGCCCGGATAGACGTAGCCGGAGTACTCCTGGATGTATTGGAACGCCTGGTCCAGGCCGCCCAACAGGGGTTTGGCCGAGAACATGGCGATCACAAGCGATACCAGGGCCACGATGCGGCCGACCCTTACGAGTTGCTTTTCGGAAGCGTCCTTTTTGATGACCTGTTTGTAGATATCCATCGTGAAGATGGTCGAAGTCGAGTTCAGCATCGACGCCAGCGAGGAGACCACGGCGGCCACCAGTGCGGCGAAGGCCAGACCCTTGATGCCTATGGGCGCGAAGTTGCGCAGCAGCCAGGGATAGGCGTCGTCGGCCTTTTCGATGGTCCCGCTCAGACCCTGCATCGTGTCATGCAACTCGGGGTGGTTGAACAGCACGTAGGCCGTGATGCCGGGGATGACCACGATGATCGGGATAAGGATCTTCAGATAGCCCGCGAAGATCAAACCGCGCTTGGCCTCGTCGACGCTCTTAGCGGCCAGGCCCTTCTGGATGATGTACTGGTTGAAGCCCCAGTAGCCGATGTTGGTAATCCAGATCGCCCCGAAGATCAGCGCCAGACCGGGCAGGTCCTGGAAGATGCTGAACGTCTCGCCCGTGGCGGCGTCGGTAGCCGTCGAGCCCTCGGGGATGACCATGTTGAAGTGCATATCGCCCGGGGTGGACTTGATGTACTCGTAGACGATCTTCAGCCCTTCCCATGCCCCCGCATCCGGTCCGGATACGGCGTTGAGTGCGAAGTAGGCCGTGATCAGACCGCCGCCGATCAGGAAGACCACCTGGATCACATCGGTCCACGCCACGGCTTTCAATCCACCGTAGATCGAGTAGATCCCCGAGAAGACCAGCAGGCCCACGATGCCCCACATGACCGGCACGCCCATGATCTGGTTCATGGCCAGAGCGCCCAGCCAGGCGACCGAGGTCAGGTTGACAAAGAGGTAGAGCAGCAGCCAGAAGATCGAGAAGGCGAGGCTTACGCCCTTGCCGTAGCGGTCG
Organism: Rikenellaceae bacterium; assembly: GCA_031551275.1. Lineage (GTDB taxonomy): Bacteria > Bacteroidota > Bacteroidia > Bacteroidales > Rikenellaceae > JAVBMJ01. Next base: position 54,879 of record JAVBNX010000005.1, on the reverse strand, counting down.
TTCAAGAGCTGGGGCATGGTGTAGATCTTCTTTTCGATCATCAACGGCAAGAGGTACTTGGCCACGACGATCAGCGTGATGGCCGCGATCCACTCGTAGGCCGCGATGCCGATGCCGATCCTAAAGCCCGAACCGGACATGCCGATAAAGTGCTCGGCCGAGATGTTGGCCGCGATAAGCGATGCGCCGATCGCCCACCAGGTCAGCGACCGGCTGGCCAGAAAGTAGTCCGACGAGGTCTTCTCCTCGCCTTTTTTGGTGCGCGAGACCCAGAGCCCGACGCCGACGATAATGACGGCGTACAGGGCGAAGACCGCGTAGTCGATTAAGGTAAATCCTGCATTCATAATCAGTTGATCAAGTAGTAGATTTTATTGAGTTTAAGTTCGCGTTCGAATTCGTTGATCGTGGTGCCTTTTTCGATCTTGAGCAGTTCGATGCCCGCGATGCGGCAGTAGTCCTCCAGGTACTCCTTGTCGATGGCTTTCGAGAAAGAGGTGTGGTGGGTGCCGCCGGCCAGGATCCAGGCGTGCGCGCTTACCTCGAGGCTCGGCATGGGCTTCCAGAAGGCCTGGGCGACGGGCAGTTTTTCGAGCTCGGCCTTGATGGGGACCACCTCCACGTCGTTGGCGATCATCCTAAAACGGTTGCCCATATCGACCACCGTGGCGGCCACGCCGTTGCCGGGGGCTGTGCTGAAGACCAGGCGGGCGGGATCGGCCTTGCCGCCGATGCCCAGCGGGTGGACCTCCAGTTTGGGTTTATTCAGCGCGATGGTGGGGCAGACCTCGAGCATATGGGCCTGCAGGATGGCGGAGTTCGCCCCGTCGAAATCGTAGGTGTAGTCCTCCATAAAGGAGGTGCCGCCGGGAAGCCCTTCGGCCATGACCTTCATCGTGCGCACCAGGGCCGCGGTCTTCCAGTCGCCCTCCGCGCCGAAGCCCATCCCGTCGGCCATCAGCCTTTGGGAAGCCAGCCCCGGGAGTTGGTGCATACCGTGCAAAGCGTCGAAGTTGGTCGTGAAAGCCTTGAATCCGCCCTCGGAGAGGAATTTGCGCATACCGGCCTCCTGCCGCGCCGCCTGCTCGACCGAGTTACGGTCCTTGCCGCCCTTTTGGGCGTTGGGGGCCACGGCGTAGAGCTTGTCGTACTCAGCCAGAAGCGCGTCGACCTCGCTCTGGGGGGCCTTGTCTATGCAGGCGACCAGATCGCCGATGGGGAAGTAGTCCACGTGGTAGCCCAGCTTGAGCTCGGCGTCCACTTTGTCCCCGTCGGTGACGGCCACGTTGTTCATGTTGTCGCCGAAGCGGGCGATCTTCATCCCCTGCGCGTCGGCCCAGGCCAGCGCCACGCGGATCCATACGTCGATGCGCTTGCGTGCGTTTGCATCCTCCCAGTGGCCCACGACCACCTTCACGCCGAGGTTCATGCGGCTGGTGATGTGGCCGAACTCCCTGTCGCCGTGCGCGCTCTGGTTGAGGTTCATGAAGTCCATGTCGATCGTCTTCCAGGGGATCGACTTGTTGAATTGGGTGTGGAAGTGGAGCAACGGCTTGCGCAGAGCCTTCAAGCCGGCGATCCACATCTTGGCCGGGGAGAAGGTATGCATCCATACCATTACGCCCGCGCACAAGGGGTCGGCGCTGGCTGCGACCATCGTCGAAAGGATTTCCTCAGAGGATTTTACGGTCGGTTTCCAAACGATCTCGGCGGGGAAATTGGCGGTCTTATTCAGTCCGTCCACCATCTTTTGGGAGTCATCGGCCACTTGGCGCAGGGTTTCGTCCCCGTAGAGGTGTTGGCTGCCCGTTACAAACCAGATTTGAAGCTTGTTGCCCATACTTAATTTTTTAAAGGTTCAATAGTACAAAAATATTATCACATTTCAGATAGGGCAAACCCATAATTTGCCAAATATTATACTATATTTGCCAAAACAAGCAATTCGGCAATGTTGTACGAAAAGATCATCCATACCCCGGGTACATCCTTCTCCCACAAGGTCTATCCCAGGTTTACCATGCCGTGGCACTACCACCCGGAGTTCGAGCTGATCGTGATTACCTCGGGGGGCGGCAAACGCTTCGTGGGGGACCACATGGACGACTTCGGACCCGGCGACTTGGTCCTGTACGGGGCCAACCTGCCCCATTTCCATATGTGTTACGGCCTTCTGGAGAACGATCCGGACAAGGTCTCGGGCAGCGAGGTAATCCAGTTCAGCTCGGACATCTTCCCCGCGGGGATGGAGTCCCTGACCGAGTTCAACGCCGTGGCCTCGCTGCTGGAGCGCAGCAAGCGGGGCGTGAGGTTCCTCAATCCGCCCTCCATGGAGCGGGTGTGCGCCATGATGCGCCACATCGACAAGCTCTCGGGCATACGGCGCGTCTTCGCGCTGATGCGCATTTTAGAGATGCTGGGCCGCGCGACCGACTACAAGCTGATGACCAGTGGGGAGTACTCCTCCAATTTGATCGAGGGCGACGACAACGACCCCGCCAACCGCGTCTACCGCTACCTGAACAACCACTACAAGGAGGATGTGACCCTGGCCCAGATCGCCGACCACGTGGGCTTCAACCCCTCGGCCCTGTGCCGCTACTTTAAAAAGAGGGCGCAGACGGGCATCTTCGAGTGCCTGGCCCGCATCCGGATAGGCTTCGCCTGCAAGCTCCTGTCCCAGTCCCCGCTGCCCATAAGCCAGATCGCCTACGAGTCCGGCTACCACAACATCGCCAACTTCAACCGGCAATTCAAGGCCATAACGGGGGTCTCCCCGTCGGAGTACCGGGGAGCCGTCAACGGATGAATTTTGTTATATTTGCAACGTTAACCATAAAACCCGAAATCATGAGAGCAAGTCTATTAAGTTTTGTGATCACCCTTCTGTTCCTTGGAAATGCCTTAGCCCAGGTCAAGCGGGTAAACATCGATATTTACGGCGATTTCGAGGTTGTCGTCAAGGTCGGGGACGGAACCGTTACGGTAAGCAGCACAGGTGAGATAGTCGACGTCGAGATGAACGGCACAGTCAGTTATTACACCTACGACGAAGGGGGCCGCACAGGAAAGATACGCTCTGTCGGGGGCACCTCTTTCTCATATTATTACCACGACGAAGGGGGCCGCAACGGGAAGATACGCACCATAGGAGATATCTCCTTCTCGTATTATTACCACGACGAAGGGGGGCGCAACGGGAAGATACGCACCATAGGGGACACTTCCTTCTCGTATTATTACCACGATGAGGCGGGCCGCAACGGGAAGGTACGCACCATAGGAAATACCTCCATTTCGTATTATTACCACGACGAAGGGGGCCGCAACGGGAAGATACGCACCATAGGGGACACTTCCTTCTCGTATTATTACAACGACGAAGGGGGCCGAAACGGGAAGTTGTCATCGGGCAACAGAGTTTCAACCAGCGGCGGGATAACTTTTAACCTGAAGGGCGGGTACTGAGTATCCCGGAGCGGGTCAGGCTAAAACAATCCCGGCCTGTGCGCATTCGGCACGCTGGGAGTCGGACCAGATGCTGCTTTGGATTTCGCCGATGTGGGCTTTGCGGAGCAGGTACATGCACAGCCTCGATTGGCCGATGCCGCCCCCGATGGTCTGGGGCAATTTCCCGGCCAGCAGTTCGCGGTGGAAGAACAACGACTCCTTCTGCGTCTCGCCCTTGAGCGCCAACTGGCGCCGCATGGCCTCGGGATCGACGCGGATGCCCATGCTGCTGATCTCGAACGAGCACTCCAAAATGGGGTTCCACAGCAGCAAATCGCCGTTCAGGCCCAGGAAACCCTCGTCGTTGGGGGTCGACCAGTCGTCGTAGTCGGCAGCGCGCCCGTCGTGGGACTGGCCGTTGGAGAGCGCGCCCCCGATGCCGATCACGAAGACCGCGCCGTACTTGCGGGTAATCTCGTTTTCGCGCTCTTTGGGCGTCATGCCGGGGTACATGTCCAGCAGTTGCTGCGCGTGGATAAAGAAAATTTCGTCGGGCAACTGGGGGGCGATCTGCGGGAACTCGACGTAGAGCTTGTTCTCGGTTACCTTGATCGACTCGTAGATGCGCTTGACGGTCTGCTTGAGGAATTCGAGGTTGCGTTGCTCCGGGGTAATCACCTTCTCCCAGTCCCACTGGTCGACGTAGATCGAGTGGAGGTTGTCCATCTCCTCGTCGGGGCGCAGCGCGTTCATGTCGGTGTAGAGGCCGCGGCCGGGTTTGACGCCCATTTCCCCGAGTTTAAAGCGTTTCCATTTGGCCAGCGAGTGGACCACCTCGGCGGGTTTGTCGTCCAGGTCCTTGACCGGGAAGCGTACCGCCCTCTCCACCCCGTTCAGGTCGTCGTTCAGGCCCATGCCCGAGAGGACCATCATCGGGGCGGTAACCCTCAACAGCGCGAGCTGCGCCGAGAGGTTGGCCTCGAACATGTCCTTGACGTGTTTGATCGCTTTCTCTGTCTCCTCGACCGATCCGAGGAGGTTCTGGTAGTTGTTCGGGAAAATAAGCATGGCGTTTCGAGTTTAGTCCTCCTGCACGTGAGCCTCCGGCTTCATTTGGGGAAAAAAGAGTACTTCTTGTATCGAAGGTTGGTTTGTCATTAACATAGTCAAACGGTCGATGCCGATGCCCATTCCCGAGCAGGTCGGCATGCCGTATTCGAGGGCCCGCACGAAGTCCATGTCGATGAACATGGCCTCGTCGTCGCCTTTTTCGCTCAGGCGGAGCTGGTCCTGGAAACGCTCCAGCTGGTCGATGGGATCGTTCAGCTCCGAGTAGGCGTTGCACAGCTCCTTGCCGCTGACGAAGAGTTCGAAGCGCTCGGTCAGCTCGGGGTCCTCACGGTGCTTCTTGCACAGGGGCGACATCTCGACGGGGTAGTCGATGATAAAGGTGGGCTGGATCAGGTCGTCCTCGCAGTAGCGCCCGAAGATCTCGTCGATCAGCTTGCCTTTGCCCAGCTCGGGGCCGTGGGCCACGTCTAACTTTTTGGCTGCCGCGCGGACCTCCTCTTCGGACTTGTGCGAGATGTCGAACCCGGTCTTCTCCAGGATCGCGTCGCGCATGGTCAGGCGGCGGAAGGGACGCTTGAAGTCGATCTCCCGCTCGCCGATCACGACCTTGGTCGTACCGTGCAGGGCCAGGGCCACGCGCTCGACCATCTCCTCGGTAAACTCCATCATCCATTGGTAATCCTTGTAGGCGACGTAGATCTCCATGACCGTGAACTCGGGGTTGTGGGTCCGGTCCATGCCCTCGTTGCGGAAGTCCTTGGCGAACTCGTAGACCCCGTCGAAGCCGCCCACGATCAGCTTTTTAAGGTAAAGCTCGTTGGCGATGCGCAGGTAAAGCGGTATGTTGAGCGCGTTGTGGTGCGTGATAAAGGGCCTTGCCGCCGCGCCGCCGGGAATGGCTTGCAGGATGGGGGTCTCGACCTCGAGGTAGCCCATCGAGTTGAACATTTCGCGCATGGTGGCGACGATCTTCGCGCGCTTGACAAAGACATCCCTGACCTGCGGGTTGACGATCAGATCGACGTAGCGCATGCGGTAGCGCGCCTCGGGGTCGGTGAACGCATCGTACGTCTCTCCGTCCTTCTCCTTGACGATGGGCAGCGGGCGCAGCGATTTGCTCAGCACCTTGAGGCTTTTGCAGTGTACGGACAACTCGCCGGTCTTGGTAATGAAGGCGAAGCCCTCGATCCCGACGATATCGCCGATGTCCAACAGTTTTTTAAATACGGTGTTGTAGAGCACGGCCTCAGGGTCGTCGCCGCAGATCTCGTCCCGGCGCACGTAGACCTGGATCTTACCCGTGTGGTCCCTCAGTTCGAAGAACGACGCGCTGCCCATGATCCGGCGCGACATCATCCGCCCGGCGATGCTTACCTCGGCGAAGTTGCCCTTCTCGGGGTCGTAGTCCGAGAGGATCTCCGCGGTGGTCGCGTTGACTTTGAATTGTTGGGCGGGGTAGGGGTCGATCCCCAGTTCGCGGAGTTTGCCAAGCGACTCGCGCCTGATGATCTCCTGTTCGGTCAGCTCCATGCTCATTATTTACGTTCTTATCCGTGTGCAAATTTATAAAAATTCTTATAAATTCCATCATGCCCACCGTCACCCGATTTTCGCTATATTTGTAGACAGTATGAAAATCGATGTAGTTTTAGCCACGGACGACCGCTATGCAAGGCATTGCGGGGCAGCCGTATCGTCGTTGTTGCACAACAACCCCAAGCATGATATCAGCGTTCATATTCTGTATAGCGACCTGTCTGAAAAAAACAGGGCCAGGCTCTCGAAAACCGTCCGCAGGTTCTCATCGCGGATTATTTACCACCCGTTGGACAACGCCCTGATCTCAGGGCTTCCCCGGGGCGGCGACCATGCCGGCATAACGCTCTCGACCTATTTGCGGCTGTTCATGGCCGGCGTGCTCAGGGATATCCCCAAGGTGTTGTATATGGATTGCGACATGATCGTAAGGCACGATATCGGGGAGCTTTGGCAGACGGACATCAGCGGAGCGGCCCTGGCCGCCTCGCCGGACAGCGTTCCCGGCCCTGCGGTAAAACGGTTGGGTTATCCGGTTGAATATGAATATTTCGCGGCGGGTTTGCTGCTGATCAACCTGAAGTACTGGAGGGAGCAAAACGCAACCGCCTTGTTTTTAGACTACATGGAAAAGAACCGCGCACTGATCTGCGCCCACGACCAGGATGTGTTGAACGGGGTATTTCATAAGGAAAAAATAATACTGCCCGTCAAGTGGAATTTCTACGTCGATTATGCTTTTAGCACACCCGACATCAGGGAAGAGTACCTCCAACAGATCAGCCGGTGCGCCGCCGACCCCGCGATCGTACATTTTGAATGGACCAACAAGCCGTGGCTTGTGCCCGGCCTGCCGTTTGGCGAAGAGTATTTCAAATATGCGCGCATGACGCCCTGGGGCGCGCCTCCAAGGCCCGGAAAGCATCAGAAGGGCTTTTTGAGCAGGTCGTGGAAATGGGTAAAGGATAACTTCCTTAATAGAGCGACCCGATGAACGAGGTCGCCTTGGCGTAGAGCGGCTCGGCGAAGCTGGCGAAGAGCTCCTGCGCTGGGGGCGGCGGGACGGGTTTGCGGTCCAACATCTTCTGCTGGCCCTCGTCCAGTACGCGCAGATCCCCGTTGAAGGAGGCCCACTCCCAGCTCCAGACGGTACTTTGGGTAAAGTCCCGGCTCTTGACCACCTTGTTGGTCGAATAGTCGACGATACGCACGACGAAGATGCCGCCCGAGGCGATCTCGATGCGGTTGGTGGTCAGCTTGCCCGTGACCGTGCCGCGCACCTCCTGCTTGCGCCCGTCGACCGTGGTGGTCCCCACCACAACGTCCTCCTTTTTGAGCTCGGCCACGCGGCTGCTCTCCTTGGTGTTGCCCACCGTGTAGTCGGCGAAGTTCAGGCTGATGACCTGGTGGGGGACCATGTTGACCGCCGAGGCCTCCTCGGGGGAGTAGAACCTAACCGGGTAGCGGAAACTCCGGGTGCTGATCCTCTCCATCAGCTTGTCGTAGAAGAAGGAGGCGTCGAGTTGGTAGCGCAAATTGGTAACAGGCCGGGTAACCACGACCCGCATGGTGGCGGCCAGGGTCGCCTCCTGGAGCTTCTCCGACGTGTCGCGGTAGTTGGGCATATAGCGGTAAGTCTTGGCAAAATAATCCATCGCTGCACGTGCGTCGACCATCGTACGCTTGTTGAGGGCCTCCACGCCCAGGTCGTAGCAAATCCCGGCGACCAGCTCTTTGGTCTGGTATATCTCCTCTTCGTAATCCACAGGCTCGGGCACGACCACCATCGCGCCGGGCGTATGCCGGATGCCGTCGGCGATGGAGTTCAATTGGCTGTACGCGGTAATGGAGCGCTCCAGCGAGGCCAGGTTCCTTGAATTGAGCGCCGAGATGGCCAGCCGCTCGGTCTCCTTCACGGCCAGGGGGTAGGCCCCGGCCAGCGCGTTCTGGGCCTTGAGGTTTTTGGGGTCGCTCTTCAGGCGCTCGATCGCCTGGCGGCACGCCTGGGCGTAATCGCCTTTCTGGTACGCTTTGTAACCCGATGAGCAGGCACTGAATACCAGCACGGCGAGAAGGGGGAGGATGGGGGTCGGAGTTCTTCGCATAAAAAAGAATTAATGCGCCAAATGTAAACAATTTTACCGGAATTACTTAACTTTGCTTTTATGAAGTACGCCATAAAAGAGATCGTCGCACCCATCGAGGCCTTTGCCCCCGCGAGCCTGGCCGAGGAGTACGACAACACGGGGTTGATCGTGGGGGACAGGGATGCCAAAGTGGAGGGCGCTTTGCTGTGTGTGGACATCACCTCCGACGTGCTGGACGAGGCGGTCGAAAAGGGGATCAAACTGGTCATCTCGCACCACCCCGTCATTTTCCGCCCCCTCTACGCCCTGACCGGGGCCAACGAGGTCCAGCGCCTGGTGGAGCGTGCCCTCAAAGAGGGGATCGCCCTCTACGCCGCCCACACCAACCTGGACAACGCGCCGGGGGGCATGAGCCATATGCTGGCCAGTCAGTTGGGAATCAAGGAGGTCAATGTGCTCAAGCCGGGGATCGAGCCCGGGAGCGGCGGCGGGGCCATCGGCGAGTTGGCCGAGCCGGAAAACGCGAAGCAATTCCTCGAAAGGGTCAAGCGCGAGCTGCGGCTGCCCGTGCTGCGCCACAGCGAGTTGTGCGTCAAAAAGGTGCGCAGGGTCGCTTTGTGCACCGGAGCGGGAGGTTTCACAGCCCCCGACGCGCTGAGGGCCGGGGCCGACGTTTTCCTCTCGGCCGATTTGAAATACAACCACTTTATGGAGGGCGAAGGGCGGATGATCGTGGCCGACATCGGCCATTATGAAAGTGAATATTGCGCGTTGGAGCTGTTGGATTGGATTATTCGAAAAAAATTCACTACCTTTGCGCTCCACCGGAGTGTGAAGATGAAGAATCCGGTTAATTATCTCTGAAACAGCCGCGTATGTCAACCAAGAAGATGACCGATACCCCCGATTACTCGATGGAGGAGAGGATTATTTCGTTGTATGAACTCCAGAAGATCGAATCCAAGATCGACGAAGTCAACAAACTCAAAGGCGAACTGCCCCTCGAGGTCCAGGATCTGGAAGACGACGTGGCCGGCCTGAAAACCCGCCTGGAGAACATCAACGCCGAGATAGAGCAACTCGAAAACCTGACCAAGCAGCGCAAGCGCGAGATCGAGCAGGCCAAGGATTCGATCGTCAAGTTCGAGGAGCAGCAGAACAACGTGCGCAACAACCGTGAATTCGATTCGCTGAGCAAGGAGATCGAGTACCAGAAACTCGAGATCGAATTGTGCGAGAAACGCCTCAAGGAGTACGCCGTAGAGGTCAAGGTCAAGCGCAAGCAGGTGGAAGACGTGGAGGCCGCCCTGGCCGACCGGGAGATCGACCTGGAGCACAAAAAGGGCGAGCTGGCCGTGATCGACGAGGAGACCGCCAAGGAGATCGAGCAACTGGAAGCCCAGTCGCTCAAGGCGCAGGCCAGGATCGACCAACGCCTTTTGGAGCGCTACAAAAAACTGAGGAACAACGCACGCAACGGTCTGGCCGTGGTAACCGTGCGCAGGGACGCCTGCGGGGGGTGCAACAACCGCATCCCGCCCCAAAGGCAATACGACATCCGCACGAGCAAGAAGATCATCGACTGTGAGTATTGCGGCCGCATTTTGGTCTCCGACGAGCTGGATAATAAGTAATTGGCCGCCAGGCTGGCACAAAAATTGATAGATCTAACCGCAGAGATATAGGACAACTCTACCCGAACATTAAAAATTGCATGACGCCTTGCCTTCGGGCCGGGTTTGGTGCGTATAACAGTCACGGGTATGGTACAAAGTCCGCAAAGCGACAATCTGTTAATAAGTAATTACGTTGCGGGGGATTCCGCAGCGATCTCCGCGCTTATCGACAAGCACCGCAGGCGTGTGTCCGACTACATCAACATGATGGTCAAGGACCGCGACGTGGCCGACGACCTGTTCCAGGAGACCTTTATCAAGGTAATCCGCTTTTTGGACGAGGGCCGCTACACCGACAACGGCAAATTTTTGTCCTGGGTGTTGCGCATCGCACACAACCTGGTCATCGACCATTTCCGCCAGACCAAACAACACCACCGCATCAACGAGAGCGAGTCGGGGTTCAACATCCTGAACAACGCCAAGCTCGCCGACTCGAACGTCGAGGACAAGATGGTCTCCGAGCAGATCGAGGAGGACGTCCGCAAGCTGGTGGACTACCTGCCCGACGAGCAAAGGGAGGTCGTTTTGCTGCGTTATTACGGCGAATTGAGCTTCAAGGAGATCGCCGACCAGACCGGCGTGAGCATCAATACCGCCTTGGGCAGAATGCGTTACGCGTTGATCAACCTGCGCCGCATGGTGCAGGAAAAACAGTTAATATTGAATTAATTATAAAAAAATACGGAAGCTGGCAATAAATTTGCAGGAGCTCCGTTAGTCAATTAACAACAACAAGCACAGTGGCCTATGGATGAGCTGGACATAGATGAAAAACCCGACCTGGCGGCGATGGACGACCACGACCTGCTGATGCAGCATGTGGTCGGCGACGACCATGAGTTGTTGTACCTGGACACCTATTTAGGCGAATTGTTCTCCAAGGAGAAACAGTTGGGCTGACCACACCCGGCTACCCTATAAAAACAGCCCCCCGGAGATGTTTCCGGGGGGCTGTTTATTTCGTGCGGAGTTAAGCCTTCGCGTTGTAGTCCGCCAGCGCTTTGTAGAAAGCGTCGATGTTGGCGAAGGGGACCTCCGGCGGGGTGTCACAGCCCGAGGAGAGGACGAAGTTTTTGTGGCCCTCGGCTTTCTTCAGCAGGGCGGTGGCGGCCTCGTACATCTTTTCCGGGGTGGCCATCTTGAACATCTGCACGGGATCGAGGTTGCCCATGACCAGCACGTTGTCGGGGCAGTCGTTCAGTGCGGCGGTCATGTCCATTTCATTGCCGAAGTGGTAGCCCATCGCGCCCGTTTGCAGCATGGCCTGCGTGCAGTGACCCTTGTTGCCGCAGTTGTGTAGCACGATCATGAAATTCTCGTCCTGGACCGCGTCGACGATCCGTTTGACGTAGACCGACGAGAATTCGCTGCACGCGTCGTCGGGCAGAAGGCCTGCGGCGGGCTCGGCGATGATGAGTCCGTTGGCGCCCGTCTCCTTGAGGGCTTTGGCGTATTGGATCAGGAACTCGGTGCACTTCTCCAGCAGGACCTTGATCACGTCGGGCTCCACGTACATGCCCATCATGATCTCGGTCATGTCGTAGAGCCTGCCTGCCAGCGAGAAGCTGCCGATGCACCCCGCAAAGAGGGGTTTGCCGCCCAACTCCGCGCTCAGGCGGTTGGCTTTCAGGTATTCAGGTACGCGTCCGGCAGTGATTTCCGGCACTTTCAGGGCGGCGACCTGTTCGGCGTTGCTTACCAAACGGCCGATTACCGAGGGGACCTCGTCGTCGGAGAAGCTGATCTGCGCCCCGAACGCCTCGGCCTCGACGGTCAAATCCATGATCACGGTCGATGCGGCTGCCTGGGGATAGCGTTCGCAGAGGGCTTTGATCGCCTCGAAGTGGACCTCGCCGTCGGTCACGGCGTCCAGGACCTTGCGGCCGATCAGTTCGATGCCCGGGTGGGTCATGATGGGCAGTGCACTGCGTTTGGGGTTGTCTATGACGGACTGAACCCACTTTTGCATATTGATTTTCATAGCTCGGAGTTTATTTATCACAAAGGTATTTCGCTCCTGCGGGATATAAAATAGACGATTCTTGCTTTAAACGTGCACTATTTTGCTATATTTGCAAAAATAGTTTCCTATGCCCAAAATCGAGAGCGGTTTTACCGGCGAACGCCTGATCGTATTGCCCCAGCCCATGCTGGATCTGATGGAGGATAACCCGTTGACGGGCGACCTGTACATCCACTCCCTGGGGCACATCGCCCACGCCACCTACCACAACGTGGACCGCATGGAGGGGTGCAGGGAGTATGTGTTCCTCTACTGCACCTGGGGCCGCGGGCAGATTACCCTGGGCAAGCGGAGCTTCCCCCTCGTGGCCAACCAGTACATCGTTTTGCCCTCGGGTGTGCCCCACGCCTACGCCGCCGACCCGTCCGACCCGTGGAGCATCTACTGGGTAAGGTTTGGAGGGGAAAAGGGGGCGATCTTCGCCAAGGGGATGGGACAGCCCTGCTGGCTGCTGCCCTCCGTCCATTCGCGCATCGAGGAGCGGTTGGAGCTGTTCGAATCGATCTACTCGCTGCTGTGCGGAGGCTACACCATCGAAAAACTCAACTACGCCAACCTCGCCTTCGGGTACATGATGGGGTCGTTCCTCTACGTGGATCTGATCGACGAGTCGTCCCGCAGCGCCAAGCACGCCGAGGGGATGGTCAATAGGGTAACCCACTTTATGAGCGAGAACATCGAAAAGAAGCTCACACTCAAGGAGGTGTCCGCCTTCGCGGGCTACTCGGAGTCCTATTTCTACCGCAAATTCCTCGCCGAGACCGGCCATTCGCCCATCGACTACTTTATCCGCATGAAGGTCAACAAGGCGGCCATCTACCTGCTGAAGACCTCGATGTCGGTCTCCCAGATCGCCTCCAAGCTGGGGTTCAACAGCGCGAATTACTTCTCGCGCACCTTTACGGCCGTGGTGGGTATATCGGCCAGCGAGTTCCGCCGGCAGAACTTCAGGCTGTAATTTTACCTGCCGGAAAGGGACAAATTGGAGAAAAATCGTTACTTTTGCCGGGTAGTGTGTAGAAAAATGAAAAAGACGATACTGATTTTTACCCTGCTCGTTTGCTCTTTCGCCCTCAGGGCGCAGGACTACAACTGGGGAGTGGGCATCCGGGGCGGCGGTACCTTTACCGGGATCGACGTCCGTTACAATTTCAACCCGACCCACTCGATCGAGGCGCTGGTGGCCTTTACCAACGGCGTGAACCTGGTGGGGCTGTTCGAATGGAACGTGCCCGTGATCGCCGAGGGGTTTAATTTCTACTACGGGGCGGGCGCCAACATCGGGGCGTGGAAGAGCCACGGCGTGAGCGATTTCTGTCTGGGCATCGACGCCATCCTCGGGCTGGAGTACAAGATCCCCCGCGCGCCCATCGCCCTGGCCGTCGACTACAAGCCCTTTTTGAATTTGGTATCCAAGACCCGGTTCGAAGCGTTGGACTTCGGACTGTCTGTCAAATACACCTTCTAAAACCCGAAAAAAAGAAGCGTTATGAAAAAATTATGGATCCTGTTGCCCGCCCTTGTGGTGTTGGCATCCTGCGGAGAGAATAAACGGGCGGCCGAGAGGCTCCAGTTGGAGAACGATTCGATCAGTGCCGTGCTGCGCGAGCGCGACGCGATGGTCAACGGCGTATTCGAGTCGCTGAACGCCATCACGCGCAACCTGGACGAGATCAAGGAGCGCGAGCACGTGGTTACCTCCTCGATGTCGGACGGCGAGCTGAACGAGGAAGCGACCGTGAAGATCAACCGCGATATCGCCCAGATCGACGCCCTGTTGAAAGAGAACAAGACCACGATCGCCGAGTTGCAGCAAAAGGCCGCCGAGCTCAAGAAAGCCAACATCCGTTTGGCTTCCCTGGACGCGATGATCAAGGACCTGACCTCCCGCGTGGAGGCCAAGGACGGCGAAATCGCTCAACTCAGGGCCTCCCTGCAGGGGGCGCAGGCCGAAGTGGCAGCCCTGACCGGCCAGGTTACCACGCTGGACAATACGGTCGCCTCGCTCAACCAGCAGCGCACCGCGCTGGAGGGCGAGGTCAAGACCAAGAGCGACCAGCTGAACACGGCGTACTACATCGTCGGACAGCAGAAAGAGCTGATCAGCAGCGAGATCGTCTACAAGTCAGGCTTTGTGGGCCGCACGCTGAAGATCAACGAGAACCGCAGCCTGGACAGCTTTACCCAGGTCGATATGCGCGAGTTCGACGAAGTGCTGATCGGCAAACCCAACGTCACGCTGGTCAGTTCCCACCCCGCCAACAGCTACGAATTCGTGATGAGCGACAAGAGCGTCTACTCGGCGCTGATCATCCTCGACAAAAAAGCGTTCTGGGAGCTTTCCAAGGTGCTTGTGGTCAGTTATAAGTAAATATTTCGGATCGGGGTTTGCCGAACCGTAATAATTCATTATCTTTGCAGCCCCGGATAGGGTAAATAAATCGTTTCAATAATGAAAAAAGGGATTCATCCGCAAAATTATCGCCTGGTCGCGTTCAAGGATATGTCGAACGACCATGTGTTTTTGTGCAGGTCGGCCGTACAGTCAAAAGAGACCATCGAAGTGAACGGCCAAACCTATCCCGTCTACAAGATGGAGATCTCCAACACATCGCACCCCTTCTACACGGGCAAGATGAAGCTGGTGGATACCGCTGGACGCGTCGATAAGTTTATGAGCCGCTATCAAAAGCACTACGATAAGAAAAACGCCGGAAAATAAGCCGGCCGCAGAGACGGGGAGGGATGCCGAAAAGCATTGCCTCCCTTTTTTTTGACCTGCCAACCCATTTTTGTATTTAAAAAGACAGTCCCCATCACCTAATAATTAATAAAAACATGAAAAAAGTAATTCTGATCCTTGCCCTTGCCCTGGTTGCCGTCAACGTTTCCGCCCAACAGAAGGGCGATTGGTGGATGGGCGGTAGCCTGACCTACGACTACTCCAAGACCGACGGCGTTAAGAACAACCAGTTTACCATCGCTCCCTATGCGGAGTATTGCTTTGCCGACAACTGGAGTTTTTACTTCGGCGGGAACTACACCACGAGCAAGGTAAACGCCGACAACAAGAGCTCGCTGTTCGGCCCCTCGCTGGGTATGCTCAAATACTTCCCCGTGACGGAAAAATTCTACTTCTACGCCGAGCTGGGCGGCCACGTGGCATGGGGCAGCGGTAAGTTCATGGGCGCGAAATTCGACCAGACCCAGTACCAGCTCCACCTGACCCCGGGCATGGCATACCGGGTAGCGCCCCGTACGAGCCTCTACATTACCCTGGGCGAAGGGTTCTACTTCCAGCAGGCCGAGAATAAATTCAAGGACACCGGCGCCAAGGTTAAAAACACCCAGGCCGGTTTTAACCTGCTGAGCAGCGGATTGACCGTCGGCGTCGAGTTCAGGCTCAACTGCCGGTAGGCAATCTCTCCATAAACACAGAACGGCGGCCCTTCAGATGAAGGACCGCCTTTCTTGTTGGTAGAAGTTTCCGGAACCGGGCCTTCCGGGTCGGCGCTGTGCATAGCGTAGGTCAGATTTCGCGCATCGTTCGGTCCGAAATACCGGAGCGTACTTTAGTACGAGAGGATTTTCGGGGCGGAGGATGTGTGAAAGATGGCCTGCGATATGCGCAGCCACGTTACTCCATGTAGAACACCTCCTGCAACTCTACGCTTTTGGGCGAGTTATCGGGATTGGTCTCCATGATGTCGGCCATGTAGTCCCACCATTTCTGGATCACGCCGCTCTCGTCCCGCGACTGGGAGCCTGCGCCGCCCTCCACTTTCTGGACGGCGAACAAAATGTTGGTCTCCTTGTCCCAGAAGATCGAATAGTCGTAGACGCCCTGGTCCTTGAGGATTTTTTTGAGCTCGGGCCAAAGTTGGGCGTGGCGTTTTTCATACTCCTTTTCCATCCCCGGCTTGAGGAACATTTTGAAAGATGCTCTTTGCATAGTGGTATTTTTTAGTAGATGTACGAATGTTTCTTGCATAAGGCGATAAACTCCTCGACCCGCTCCGGGCTGACGTCCGCCTGGATAATGTGGGCGGGTGCGATCATGTAGCCGCCCCCTTTGCCCAGGATGTCGATCCGCTCCTTGATCTCTTTCTCAAGCTCCTCTCTCGTCCCATTGGGCAGCAGGTATTGCTGGTCGATGGCGCCCCAGAAGGCGAATTTGTCGCCGAAGTTGTCCTTCATCTCCTGCGGGCCGTGGTGGGGTACGCCGGGCTGCACGGGGTTGAAGACGGTGAATCCGGCCTCGCGGATCATGTCCAGCAGCGTGGAGACCGCCCCGTCGCAGTGCAGGATGGGCACCACGTCGGGCTTGGCGGCCTTCAACGTGTCGATCATGCGCTTGTAGTGGGGCAGCAGCATCTTCTCGAAGGTCTCGGGCGCGAACAGGGTGTTCTCCTGCGAGCCGAAGTCGTCGCCCACCCAGAAGGCGTCCGCGCCGAGCTCGATCAGCCTTTGCGCCACCCGGGTCTGGTACTCGGTGCACTTCTCCAGCAGCGCGGTCAGCCACTCCTCCTCCATGAACAGGCCCATCAGCACCTTCTCGAAGCCGGCCAACTGGTGGGCCAACGAGAAGATGGTTACCTCTACGTCGCCGATCACGAAGTAGTCGTCCTTGAAGCGTTTGATCATCTCCTCCGCGTCGCGGTAGCGTCCCGGGGCGTCGGGGTCGGGGAACTGGAATTTCTCGACGTCCTCGCGGGTCTCGGCTCCGGCGAGCGGATAGCCCACCACCTCGACGTAGAGGTCGCCCTGGCGCATGGTCATGCCGTATTCGTTCAGCCATGTGCCGTCGGGGTTCTTCTCGATCTTGTAGCCGTCCCTGACCGACGCGCCGACCACCACCGCGTCGCTGCCCATGCGGGTGCGCAGTTCGTTGGCGCTGATGCGGAAGGTCACGTCCTCGTAGGGGTTGTCGGTGATGGAGACGGGGATGCCGTATTTTTTGGAAAAATGCTCGACGTGCGCCTGGCACAGGTCGAACTGGAGGGGTACCCTGTCGGGCAGGCCGGGGATCAGGCGAAACGCCCTTTGCACTCTTTCGCGGCTGTTCATGCTTGCATTTAAGTTTAGGTATTTATACAAAGTTTGAAATTTTCCTCCACACATGCGATGAAGATTTGATCTAAAACTTTCGATATTTGATCTTTTCCGCAAAAAGAGTAATTTTACGGCTGTGGACTCTTCTGAAGGATTCAAATATTTGATCAGCAGCGACCGCGATTCGCTCTGGGGCGTGACGGTGGACGACGTGGGCAAGACCGACCTTGCACCCGGTTTCGCCGCCTACCCGCCCGACACGGGCCACCCCGACCCCTACCTTTTCAGCACCGCCAAAGGCCGCGTGCTGGACAACTACCAACTGATCTACATCTCCCGGGGCCAGGGAACCTATTTTGGGGAGCCGGGCCGCGGCGTACCCTTGCACCAGGGCGATCTGTTCATCCTACGCCCCGGTATCTGGCACAGTTATGTGCCCGACCAGGCCACCGGGTGGTGCGAGCACTGGATCGGGCTACGGGGCCCCAACATCGACAACCGCTTTAAAAAGGGCTTCTTCGACCCCGGCAAAGTGATCTACCGGATCGGGGTGCGAGAGGAGGTCATCGCCCTCTACGACCAGGCGCTGGAGATCGCGGTGGCCGAGAAGGTCTCATGCCAGCAGATGCTGGCGGGTATCGGCAATTTGATCCTCGGGTTGGCGATGTACTACGACAGCAACCGCCAGTTCCCCGACCAGGCCCTGGTGGGCCGCATCGATAGGGCGCGCGCCGTGATGCGCGAGCGGCAAGCCGCGGGGATCACTCCCGAGGAGGTAGCGCGCGAGGTGGGCATGAGCTACTCGTGGTTCCGCAAGGTGTTCAGGCAGTACACCTCGCTCAGCCCCTCGGACTACCTCAACGAGCTGCGCATCCAGCAGGCCAAAACCATGCTACAAAGCTCCCCGATGAGCATCAAGGAGATCGCCTACGAATTGAACTACTCCGATTCGGCCTACTTCGCCACCCGCTTCAAACTCCACACGGGCCTCTCCCCCTCGCAGTTCAGGGAGAAGTTCGGCAACAGGACGTGACGCTTATACCGAGGCGGCATAAGCGCGCACGTCTGTTAGCGTGATGGCCTCGCCGCTCAGGATTATTAATCGCTCGATCACGTTCTGAAGTTCGCGGATATTGCCCGACCACTCCATCTTGGAGAGTTCGGCCAGGGCCTCCTTCTCGATCTTCTTGACCGGGATGGAGTACTCGGCGCAGACGCGTTTCAAAAAGCGGTCGACCAGAAGGGGAATGTCGTCGATCCGTTGGCACAGGGGCGGTACGGTAATCACGATCACGCTCAACCGGTGGTACAAGTCCTCGCGGAAACGCCGCTTTTCGATCTCGTCTTTGAGGTTCTTGTTGGTGGCGGCCACCACCCTTACGTTTACCTCGATGTCCTTGTCCGAGCCCACGCGGCTGATGCGGCTCTCCTGCAGGGCGCGCAGCACCTTGGCCTGCGCCGAGAGGCTCATATCGCCCACCTCGTCCAGGAAGAGCGTGCCCCCGTGGGCCTGCTCGAATTTTCCTTTGCGTTGCTTGATGGCCGATGTGAAGGCCCCCTTCTCGTGGCCGAACAGCTCGCTCTCGATCAATTCCGAGGGAATGGCCGCGCAGTTGACCTCCACGAAGGGGCCCTCGGCGCGGTTGCTCTTATCGTGCAGCCAGCGGGCGACCAGCTCCTTGCCCGTCCCGTTGGCCCCGATGACCAGTACGCGGGCCTCGGAGGGGGCGACCTTCTCGATCAGCTTTTTGACGTGCAGGATGCTGATCGAGTTGCCGACGATCTCCTCGGTCTTGCCGTTCTTCTTGCGGGGTTGCAGTTGCTGGGCCGTGCCGCCCTGGGTCTCCGTGCGGTTCTCGTCCGAGACTGTCCGCTTGAGCGAGGCCAGCAGCATGTTCATGTCGATCGGGGAGGGGAAATAATCGGCCGCGCCGCTTCTCAAAGCCGCGATGGCCGCCGAAGCCGTGTCGTCGCCCGTGGCTACGATCAGGGGTATCGACGAGAAGAGTTCTTTGTGCTTGGGAGTGAGTGAGGAGAAGGTTTCGGGGTCGAGGATCAACGAGTCGAAGCTCCTCGATTCGACAAGTTTTACGCCGGACAGTTGGTCTCCTACGGCTTCGACCTGGTACTCTTCATGCCGCAGCCGTTCGCTCAAAGCGTTGCGAAGGACGCGTTGGGGGGAGATGATAAGTACGGAATTCATAATTTATGAAATAGGCGAGTAAAAAAATTGGCAAACTATTTGCAGAATGATCAAAACGAGTTAGCTTTGCATCAAATTTAACAAAAGCCGCACAAGCCCCCAACCGTGCGCATTTCAAAGGCGCAAACGCTTTTTGTCTTTTTGATGGCTATTTTGCCCCTTATTTCGTAGCTGAAAACAGGATGATTTTACCCGAATCGATTATCGACCGGGTGCGGCTGCCGATGCGGCTTTTCAAATGATTTATGGAGAAAAATTATAACAGTTCCCGCCGTAAGCTGGTTTTACCGGAGTACGGCCGCCACGTGCAGGAGATGGTCGCCTACATCAAGACCATCGAGGACAAGGAGGTACGCAACCGCCAGGCCCGCGCCGTGATCGCGGTGATGGGCAGCCTCAACCCCCAGTTGAAGGAGAGCGCCGACTTTACCCACAAACTCTGGGACCACCTCTTTCTGATGGCCGGCTTCGACCTGGACGTCGATTCGCCCTATCCGATCCCCTCGGCCGTATCGCTCAATCCCGTGCCCCAGCGGCTGACCTACCCGCGCAAGCGCATCGCCCGCAAGCACTACGGCAAGAACCTGCAACTGATGATCCGCGCCCTGGAGCTGAGCAACGCGCCCCGCGAGCAGGTGGCCCCGGTGGTTGAGAACATCGCGAGGTTCATGCGCAACAAGTCCTACGAGTTCAACCAGGACCACCCCAACAATGAGGTAATCATAAAAGACATAAAGGCAATGTCTGAAACGGGGATCGATATGGACGAGGAGGCGATAAATAATCTTAAAAACGACTATAAATACGTCCATTCGCAGTATCAGAAAAAGGGCGGGCAGCAGAATCGCAACAACAAGAAGCACAAAAAGAATCCCCAGAGGAAAAATTAAGGGATTGTAAATTCCGAAAAGGCGATAGCAAAAAAAGACTTATTCATACCCGAATAAGTCTTTCTTTGTTAAGATTGCATTACACGGGCTATTGCCCCCAGCGGTAGTGGCCTGTTTCCAGCCCCAGTTGGTCCAGTACACGGTCGGTCACGGTATGGGCGAGCTGATGGATATCGGCCGGATGGGAGTAGAACGACGGGCAGGCGGGCAGGATCACCGCGCCGCACTCGGTCAAAGTCAGCATATTGCGCAGGTGGATGGCCGAAAGGGGCGTCTCCCTGGCCACCAGGATCAGCTTTCTGCGCTCCTTGAGCATCACATCGGCCGCGCGTGAGATCAGCCCGGTGGAGACCCCCGCGGCGATCCGGCCCAGCGTCCCCATCGTGCAGGGGACCACCACCATCGCGTCGAAGTCGGACGAGCCGGAAGCGATCGGCGCCATCAAATCGTCGTGGGCGTAACATACGGCCTTGGCGGGGAGGTCGGTCCCGACCTTTTCCCACTTTCCGGTCTCAATCCCTGCGGGACTGACCACCAATGCGATCCGTCCCACCCCGGGGTGGCTGCCCAAAGCGTCCAAAAGCTGCCGGGCGTAGATCGCCCCGCTCGCGCCGGTAATGGCGACTATAATGTTTTTCATAACTCGATCGTCTTGAATTTCAGCCCCTTCGATTGTCCGAACTCCAGCACGCGCGGCAAGGCGTAACGCATGTTGCGCTGCGATTTGAGCGAGTCGTGGAAGACCACGATCGATCCCGCCTGCATGTACCGGGTAACATTCTTCACGCATTGCTTCGGGCTGACCAGCGAGCTGTAATCCCTGCTCAGCACGTCCCACATGACCAGTGTGTAGCGCTCCGAGAGGATGCGTGCCTGCGAGGGTTTGATGCGCCCGTAGGGTGCGCGGAAAAGGTCGCTGTGGATCAACTGGTTGGCGAAGTCCACATCCTCCACGTAGCGTTCCAGGCTCATCTCCCAGCCCTTTTGGTGGCTGTATGTGTGGTTGCCCGCCTTGTGCCCCCTTTGGATGATCATCTCGAAAAGCTCGGGGTGCTGCTCCACGTTTTTGCCCAGGCAGAAAAACGTGGCCTTGGCGCCGTACCTATCCAGCGTGTCGAGGATCCACTCGGTCACCCCCGGGGTCGGCCCGTCGTCGAAGGTCAAAAACACGCCGTCCGGGTCCTCGATCTCCCAGATCAGGGAAGGCATCATTTTGCGGAGGAATTTGGGCGGTGTGAAGCGCATGGCGGTATTTTAGAAGGCAAAGATAGGTATTTTACAGGTAAGTTACCTCGACGGGCTTGCGGTATTTTACCTCTAACGTGGCCACGATGCGCCTTAGTACGTTGCGCCGGAGCTCGAACTCGTCGGTGGCCGCCGCGTCGTTGGCCGTCTGGCGCGCCGTCCCGATGATGAACTCGATGCGGTCGTGGTCACGCAGCAACCGGGCCAGGGCCATCGACTTGGGGTCCGCGCCCTCGTGGACGGGGCCGTCCGCCTCGCCGTGCTCCAGGATGTCGAGCGTCCGGGTCAGGGTAACGATCCCCTCGGTAACCAGGTCGAAGCCGTCGAGCGTGCGGTAGGGGGGCAGGGCCGGGTCGGGCGCGCTGCCCTCGATGCGCAGCTCTTTGCCCATGAGCTTGCCGATTACCCCGGCGACGGGGTAGCCGCAGATTACCTTGGTCGTTCCCTCGCGGCGGGCGGCCTGCTCCAGAACGGCGTATTGCTCCCGCAGGGCCGGGGGGCAGGATATGACCACCATGCTCTTCAACGGCCTGGCTTCCAGCACCACGCAGCTCATATCATCGGCGGGGACGTTGCCGTCGTTGCCGCACCCCTTCGAGACGATCTGGTCGGCCAAATCCTGCGGGGTAATCCCGGCGTTGAGCGAAAGGATGTAGCGGATGAATTCCCGCATGTTGTCCTCGCCCCAGCCGAAGCGGTATTGCCTGGTCCGCTGGCCGCTCTGGGTAATCCCGTCGGTGCAAAAGACGATCCGGTCGCCGGGCAGCAGGTCCACGGCGGCCGTTCTTACCGTCAGGGCCATGCCCTCCTGCCGCTCGATGCGTTTGACGCTCCACTCCAAGGGGACGATATCCCCTCCCCGCAGCAGGATGGCCGACGGGTTGTCGTGCTCGGCGATCACGGCCCGGCGGGCGGCGTGGTCCACGTCGACCATCGTGAAGGTCGAGTAGCTGATCTTGCGTATCGAGCAGATGGGCAGCGTCTTGGCGATCATTTCGCTTACCGGGACGATGTCCATATCGCTGCGCACCATGTTCAGCAGCATGGTCGAGGTCAGGTTCGACAGGATGGAGGCCTTCGCCCCGTGGCCCATGCCGTCGGAGAGGATGGCCACCGTGCGTCCGCCCTCGCCGCTGCGCCGGATGTGGAAGCTGTCGCCGCTGATCCGCTCGCCGTGGCAGTTGAACTGCCTGAGGCCCGCCTCGATAAAAAAGCTGCTATCTTCCATCGCCGTTCTCCCCCTGCCCGGTGGCCTCCACCATATCGATTACCGTGTTGAGCCGCTCCACGAAGCCCGAGACCTCCTCGCCCAGCAGGGTCCCGATCTGCTGAACCATCGCCATCTTCTTGTCGATCGTCTCGCGCAGCGTGCCGGCGATCTGCGTGCTTACCACGCCCGGATCACTCAAGTCGCTCAAAGCCACCAGGGTATGCCCCTTTTCGAGCAGGTAGGCCGTCATGAGCCGTTTTTTCCCGCCCAGGGTTATTACCCGGCTCGAATCGGCCGAGGAGCTGACCACGCGGATCAGCTTGAGTATGCCGTCGGGGAAGAGTTCGCGGATGTTCTCGCCCACCAGTCCCGGGTTGATCCCGCCCGCCGTGATGGGGTCGAGGCCCAGCGCGTCCAACATCAGGGCATTGGATGCCGCCACGGTGCCCGCCCTGTCGGCGATCAGCATGGCCACGGGCAAACGGGCCGCCGTATCGGCGAACAGGGTCTGCAAGTCGGTCAACTGGGCCTTCAACTGGGTCAGCTCGCTCTCCAGCCTGCCCAACCTGCTGCGGTACTCCTCGCTGCGCTCGATCTCCAGGATCAGGTGCTCGATCGTCTCGACCGAGACGGCGCCCTCCTCACAGCTCTTGACGCAATTCCCGCACGAGGTGCACCGGTCCGTGTCGACCAGCCTGCGGCCCGCGTCGATCACAATGGCCTGGGTAGGGCACATCTCCCCGCATCGCCCGCAGGAGGTGCAGAGGTTATTATTAATATGAAAAAACTTCATCTGAGGGGTTTAAAACGCAAATTTGAGTAAAACTATGAAAATATTTTCAAAAACTATTGTTTTACAAAAACTTTTGTGTTCCTTTGCCTGTGTAAACACTTTAAATTTAAGACAAATTTATGAAAGGTTCAGTAAAATGGTTTGATTCGGCCAAAGGTTATGGCTTTATCACAACCGAAAACGGCAGTGACATTTTTGTTCACTACACCGGCATCAACAAAGACGGATTCCGCGGCCTCGAGGAGGGTCAGAACGTAGAGTTCGAAGTTGGTGAAGGCAAGAAAGGAGAACAAGCCGTCAACGTTACCGTAGTTGAGTAATCACATACGACGTCATCACAGAGAGGAACCTTTTTAGGTTCCTCTCTTTTTTTTGTCTGCCAACGGTGGTATCCGAAATTATATTACCTTTATAATAGCGTTTCCTGTCATACTACAATTTAAAAATTTACTGCCATGAAAAAATCACTGATCGTATCGGCAACAGCGGTTGCGGTTGCTTTGTTTTTGGCCGGTTGTAGCAAAGACTCCGGTGGGGATGGGAAAGGAACCATATCGTGCGATGGTATCAACCACGCGATCGGAGAGGTCGTGCAGGCTTATTTTGGGGCGGAATACAGTGCGCCTGATGTTACCCAGGTCGGTTTGGAGATTACCACGAACGATGATTGGATACTCAGGGCCGGTTTATTCATTCCTACGGGCAGCGGGCAGCGGCTGGTGGCCGGAACCTATACCTATGCAGCCAGCACAATAACGGCCTTCGGAATGTACGGCGTAGGGTTTGAGAATCTCTCGGGCGACGAGGACTATTACGATACGACCTCCGCTACCATCGTGATCAGTGACGTGAGCGGAGACAACTACACCATTACGATCAATGCGGTGTCGAGCGGCAAGTCCATTACAGGCAACTACACCGGCAAGGTGAGGTGGCGGAACGGTACGATGCAACTTTAGTGCATAAAAACAGGCCGTCCTTTTTAGGACGGCCTGTGAGCCGCAAGCCAGACTTGAACTGGCGACCTACGCATTACGAATGCGTTGCTCTACCAACTGAGCTATTGCGGCTTTCAGAGACCGCAAAGATACCTTTTTTCTCCGATAGAGCAATAGTTGCGCGGAAATTTTTGTCGGCCCGCGGCCCGCGGGTCAGATTTCCTCCCCGTTGATGCCGTCCAGGACTTCCGAAATATTCCCGATGGAGGCCAGTTGGATGTAGAATTCCGACTCGGTGCCCGTGAATCCGCCCTCCAGGGCCGATTGGTAGGCGTTCTTGCCCTCGGGGCCTTCCCGGCCGTCAACGCCGTCCACCCCGTTGCGTCCGTCCAGGCCCGGGGTCCCGTCCGTCCCGTCCGCCCCGTCGCGGCCGTCCATGCCGAAGCGGCCGATAAACTCGTCGACGAACGTTTCGGAGCTCTCCGGTGTGCCGTTCACGCACCGTTTTTCAAATACATTGATGATCTTCATGGCAGGTCGATTTTGGATTGAGTGATTTGCATACCCCCGTGGGTGATGATGTGGCGGCTGCCGCTCGCTTTGTGGGTAAGGGCCAGCGAGAGGGAGAGCGGGCCCTCGCTCAGCGAGGCGCACATTTTGGCGGTAACGTTCAAAAAGTAGCTGTCTTCGCCCCTGCGCACGATCTGCGCCTGCCCCTGCTTCGGGTCGGTCGACGCGGTGATGCGCGGGCCTTGCGCCGTGGTGGTCAAAACGGCCGACACGTCGAACTCGTCGAGCGAGCCGGCCGTGTCGCCCTCCTGGAAAAGGAGCTGCCCGCACAGGGCGAAGTCCTCTCCCCGGCTGACGGAAAATTCTTTCATTTTTTTGATCAGGATTCGTTTAACATGTTAACGCATGCTAAAGTAGGCCCGCACAAAAAAACGGATTTACACAAAAATGGATTATTCGTAGGCGACCACCCCGGGGCGGACGGGAATGTACCTTTGCGGGGTTATGTTGGGCAGGCTCGATACCGAAATGTAATTGCTCGGCAGAAAGCCTTTCTTGCCCACGGCGATCCCCAGCCTGATCTGTATGGTCTTGAATATCAAGTGGTCGTTGTGCAGCCTGATGCCGCAACCGAGCGTGGTAAAGAGCGTGTTCTCAAACGGCAGGTTGGAGTTTCCCAGAAGCCCCAGGTTGGCGAACCCGAAGACCGCCATCCGAAAGCCGATGGGCCTGAAGGGGGTAAAGACGACCGTCTCGGTGTTCAGCACCGTGCGCACCCGCCCGAAGGCGTAGCCCGCGTAGGCCACCAGGCCCCTCTCGCGGGTAAACTCGATCACCTCGTCGTTCCCCAGCAGGCGGTCCCAGCCCCAGATGTGGCTCAGCTCGACGAATTGCCGGATCCGCGTGCGCCCCTTGCCCAGCAGGTTGGAGTAGTATTTGACCACCGCGCTGGCCGCCCCGGGCGATCTGCCCCGCGCGTTGATGTAGCTGCCCGCCGCAAGGTCCACCGAGATATTCCCGAAGGGTACGAAGCCGCCTACCCGGTAGCTGCCGCCCAGGTAGCCCAGATCGCCGAATTCGTAGTCGGCGACCCCGCCCGTGAGCTCCAGCCGGTAGCCCGAGGCGAGGTACTCCTTGGAGCCGAACCCGAAGATCAGGTTGGCCGTGTAGAACTTCTCGCGGTAGATGCCCGCGCCGACCAGGAATTGTTTGTAATCGTGGAAGTAGGGGTTCAGCCGCGGCCCCACGTCCGGCCGTTGGGAGTAATTGACCACGGTGGCCCGCGCCGTCCAGTAGAGGCTGCCTTTAAGCGAGGGTTTGAACCGGGACATCCCACCCCAGACGTCGGCCGCATACCCCGCCACGTTGATCGTCGAGTCGAGGTAGAGCTGGTAAAAGGGTCGGTCGCTCCACAGATAGCTCGCCCCGGCCATGTAGTCGGTCGGTTTGAGAAAAGGGCGTGCCAGCTCGCCGCCCCATTCCAGTATGTTCTGCGTGCTGCTCTGGTAGTACCTGCCGCCCACGAGCTTGAGCGCGAAGAAACGGCGGAACAGGTTGGGGTATAGGTATTCGAAGTGGAAACCTTTGTAGCCCAGCTCCTTCCAGTCCATGCTGTTGGAGATCATCAGCTTGGTTCCCGTCCCCAGCAGGTTCTCGTCGTAGAGGTCGAGCCGTGACGCCCCGTTGCCGCTCAGTATGCCGCCCACCCCGATCGACCACTTGTCCCGGGTGTGCAAATGGACGATTACCTTGGTCGTGTCGGCCGGGTCCCTCTCCACGGTGGTCTCCACGCTGTATATGTAGGAGTTGCTTTTCAGGTGGTGCTCGTTGCTTACCAGGGCCTCGGGGTCGAGCTTCTCCCCGGCGGCGATCAGCAGGTCGCGCAGGATGACCTGCTCGCGGGTAACCATGTGGGTGTGGTTGGCGAAGCGTTCCAGCGGATATTTGTTCGAGTCGAAGACGTTGGAGCGCTCCAGGGTAATCTGCGAAATGACCTTGCCCTCGTATTTTTCGAACTCCTCGCCCCGGTCCACGGCCGTTTTTATAGGCGCTTCGGATTGTGATACGAAAAAGGCGTGGTATAAAAAACGGGAGACCGCCGTGCGGTCGGTCTTGGCCTGTATGCTGTCGTAGAACCTCGACGTGCGCTCCCCCTCGGCGTTGACGGACATGGTGTCCCGCCCGGGACGGACCACGGAGACGGTGTCCCTGGCCGCATGGGCCGCGGCGGTCGTGATCAGCGATAGGGTAAGTGCAATCAGGCGGGTAATCCCGGTCATGGGTGCAAAGATAGCGTTTTTCGGCTGAGGGTGTGCGTCGTTTCACGATAAAATAAGGGGGCGCACCTCTCACAGGCCGCCCCCTCATGGTGTTTCCCGCCGTTATTGGGCCGGCGTGCCCGATACGCCCACCACTTCGTAGGCGTTCTGGTTCTTCTGCTGCACGGGCTGGTAATAGGTGTCGTTGTAGAGCATATACTGCTTGCCGTCAACCGTCACGTTCTTCGCTCCGTCGGGCAAACCGTAGACGATGGCCCCGTTGGGCGCCGATACGACGATGTAGTCGCCCGATTGCTTGGCGTAGAAGGTCCCGCCGTAGTAGAAGTAGACCTTGTCGTTGACCTTGATTTTGTCCGCGCCGTTGGGCAGCGAGGGCACGGTGGCTCCCACGGGTGCGGGAACGGCCTTGTAGCCGTTATCCACCTGGACGTAGAACACGCCCGAATCGTAGTGGTAGGCCTGGTTGGCGATGGTTACCACGATGGCCGTCGTGGCGATGGTGGCCACGATCGCGCCCACCGGATTCCAGTAGGGTCCCCATGCGTAGGGCACGAACGGATGGTAATAATAGGGGTAGATCGGATGGAAGACCGGCACGACGGGTACAGGGACCACCGGCACGGGCACAGGCCTGACAGGCACGGGCACCGGATGGGGGTAGGGGTGCGGATAAGGGTGCGGATAGGGCGCAGGGTAGGGATGCGGAGCGGGCGGAGGCCCGGGATGGTAGGGGTAGGGATGCGGCGCCGGGTGTGGAGGGGGCATCGGATGGGGGGCAGGGTGCGGGGCCGGATGCGGCATGGGCCGGGGCATGGGGCGG
Organism: Rikenellaceae bacterium; assembly: GCA_031551275.1. Lineage (GTDB taxonomy): Bacteria > Bacteroidota > Bacteroidia > Bacteroidales > Rikenellaceae > JAVBMJ01. The sequence goes on along the minus strand of JAVBNX010000005.1, from coordinate 27,093 downwards.
GGTCCGCGCTGCGCCGCGGCAGCGATCGGAAGCGTAAAGGCCAGCATAACGACGGCCAGGTTACGGAGAGCGGTTTTCATGGCGTGGTATAGTGTTTTGCTTTGTGCCTGCAAAACATATGCCACCCGCACGGCTTGCTCAAACTTACTCCTCGATCAGGTAGACCGTTTCGCCCTCCTTGCGGAAAAAGAAGTGTTCACGCCCGTAGGTCTCCAAAAATTCGTCGTCCTTGAGGTTCTCGATCATCGTGCTGTCGGCCTTGCTCTTCTCGTCGTAGTACTTGACCTCGGCCTCGAGGGTCTTGATCTCGCGGATGAGCTTGCGGCGGTTGAGGATGCTGTAACTATCGAAAAACAATATCCACAGCCCCACGAAGGCCAGCCCGCCGATCCAGAGCCACCTCTGCTGTTTCTTGCCCAACGGGGGCGTTTGGTTGGGACCGTTCATGGTATGCGCATGAATTTATGGGCCTGGATCGAGATCCGCCATTTGGGGTTGGCCTTGATGTACTCCACGATGGGGTCGATCATCTCCTCGTAGCGGCTCCACTCGGGCTGTAACAGCAACAGGCAACCCGCGCTTACCTGGGAGGCGCATTGCTCGGCCCATTGCAGATCTTCCATGGAGTGTATGATGACTTTAAGCTCGTCGGCCGCCAGCAAAACCTCCAACTCGGGGGGCTGCTGGGGCTTGGGCGAGAGGCACACCCAGTCGAAGGTCCCGCTCAACGGATGGCAGCCCGAGGTCTCCAAAAAGATCTCCATGCCCGCCCTTTTCAGCGCGGCGGTCAACTTCCCCAGGGGGTAGGAGAGGGGCTCCCCGCCCGTGATGACCACTGCTTTGGCCGGATGGGAGGCCGCCCTTTCCACGATCAGGTCGACATCGACCAACGGGTGCACGGCCGGATTCCACGACAGTTTCGAGTCGCACCACCGACAGCCCACGTCGCAACCGCCCAGGCGGATAAAGTAAGCCGCCTTGCCTGTGTGGTGCCCTTCGCCCTGCAGGGTGTAGAAATCTTCCACCAGGGGAAGGAAACGCCCTTCGTCCATGCCTTCGGGTTGCGTCATTCCGAGATCTTATAAATATCGGGCAGGTTCCTGCCCAGTTGGTCGTAGTCGAGCCCGTAGCCGACGATAAAGTCGTTGGGAATGTCGATCGCGCTGTACTTTACCTCGATCTCCTTTTTGTACGCCTCGGGCTTGAAGAGCATCGTGGCGATCTCGATGCTGGCCGGTTGGTGGCCCACCAGCGAGCGGAGCAGGTGCTCGATGCTCTGCCCGGTGTCGACGATATCCTCGACCACGATGATGTGCCGATCGCGCAGGTTGTCGGTCAGGCCGATCAGCTCGGTGATGCGCCCCGTGGAGCGCGTCCCGGCGTAGGAGGCGAGCTTGACGAAGGAGATCTCGCAGTCGAAATCGATCTGCTTGACCAGGTCGGCCATGAACATGAAACTGCCGTTCAACACCCCCAGGAACAGCGGTTTGGGCCGCTCCCTGTAGTCGGCGTTGATCCTGGCCGCCAGTCGGGAGATCGCTTGCTGGATCTCTTGCGCGGGGATGAACTCGTCGAAAGTTTTGTCGTGTAGTTGTACGCTCTTCACGCTAAATGTTATTACCTTTGCAAAGGTAATTAAATCTTTCAAAAATGACCCCGAGAGTAAGCATATTGATGGGCAGTGTCTCCGACATGAAGATCATGAAGGACGCCGCCGATTTCCTGGACAAGATGGGCATCCCCTACCAGATCAACGCCCTGTCCGCCCACCGGACCCCCGAGTTGGTCGCCGAGCACGCCCGCACGGCGCACCTGAGAGGCATCGAGGTCATCATCGCCGGGGCCGGCGGGGCCGCCCACCTGCCCGGTGTGATCGCCGCCTTTACCCCCCTGCCCGTGATCGGCGTACCCATCCGCTCGGCCACCTCGGTAGGCGGTCTGGACAGTATCCTGTCGATCCTTCAGATGCCCTCCGGCATCCCCGTAGCCACGGTAGCCCTGGACGGGGCGCGCAACGCCGCCATCCTGGCCACCCAGATCCTGGCCACCGGCGACGTCGAGCTGCGCGAGAAAATCATCGCATTCAAAGACGAGTTGGCAAGGAAAGTAGTAGAAGCCAACGAAGAGATTCAGAAATAAAGGTGTTGCAAAAAGACCACCCAGAGCGCGCTGTAAATGAATGAGGTCCTGTTTGCCCTTGTCTTGACGTTATTCGCCGGTTTATCGACCGGCATCGGCAGCGCCATCGCTTTCTTCGCCAAACACACCAACACCCGTTTCCTCTCCTTTTCGCTGGGCCTCTCGGCCGGGGTGATGATCTACATCTCCTTTATGGAGCTGCTGTCCACCTCGCGTACCGACCTGGTCGCCCTGTACGGCTCCGGCTCCGGCAACCTTTTCGCCATCGCCGCCTTCTTCGGGGGCATGGCCCTGGCCGCGGGCATCGACCGGCTGGTCCCCTCGGCGGAGAACCCCCACGAGCTCCACTCCATCGAGGAGATGGACGGCAAGAGCAAGCACCACAAACACATGCACCGCGTGGGGATCATCACGGCCATCTCGATCGCCGTGCACAACTTCCCCGAGGGCATCGCGACCTTTATGGCGGGGGTGGGCTCGCCCCAGATCGGGATCGCCATCGCCGTGGCCATCGCCATCCACAACATCCCCGAGGGCATCGCCGTCTCGGTCCCGGTCTACTACGCCACCAAAAGCCGCAAAAAGGCGTTCTGGTACTCCTTCCTGTCGGGTTTGTCCGAGCCTGTGGGCGCATTGGTCGCCTGGCTAATCCTAATGCCCTTCCTCTCCCCGGCGCTGATGGCGGTCATCTTCGCCGCCGTGGCGGGGATCATGGTCTTTATCTCGCTCGACGAGCTGCTGCCCGCCGCCCACCAGTACGGCGAGAACCACTCGGCCATCGCGGGCATCGTAACCGGAATGGCCGTCATGGCCGTGAGCCTTGTATTATTGACCTAATTGCGAGAGAAGATGAAACGACCCTCCAACAATGTGATCGGAATGGCCATCGTCATCGTTTTGCTGGTGGTCTGCATCATCACGCGCTGGGACTACATCTCCACCGCCGCCGCCGAGGCCTTCAAAGGCCTTTTCTCCCGGTAGCCCCCTACTTCTTCTCGAAAAACAACAGCGTGCCCTGCAGCCTGTTGACCTCGTCGACAAACGCTCTCAGGTCGGCGTATTGCCCCGCGTGATAGACTCCCCGGCGGATCTTCAGCGATTGTACGCACAGCAAATCCTCTCCCTGCCTCTCCACGTCGATTTGGATGCTCCCGAAAGCGCTCTCCAGATGCTTGGGCGAGGGCGGCGACTTGCACTCATACCCTGCGGGCGCCTTGACGGTAATCGAATCGGTAAAGAACATCCCGTCCTCCAGTTCGATGTCGAATTTGCGCGCTGTGTTGCTTTTGGTCAGCGGGACGGGCGTCCCCATGGGGTTGAAACGTACGATCAGCCGTCCGCCGTCCGTTTTGGCGTAATCCTCGCATATGGCACGGTACTCCACATCGAGTGCGGGTGCCTCGGTCCGCTCCTCTTTTACCGAGAGAATGCTTACCGAGGGCTTTTGGGCGATCAGCTTGCGCGCCAGCCGGTCGGTACGCTTCGTGGGGTCCGTCTCCCGGATAAAGCTCCGCATATCGTCGCACCGGTCCATGGTGTAACGCGCTTTGATCCCGACCGTTGCCGTCCCGTTGGGGGCGATCTCCATGACCACGTTGTTGTAGGTCGCGCTCAGGGAGTCCGCGTACCGGGGCAGGGTTATGATGCGCGAATTGCCGGGTTGGATCAGCCACGCGTCATGCCCGGCGATCCCGTCGTGGGTATAGCCGAAGGGCAGATCGTTGCTGGTGCACTCCAAATAGACCGTGTCCTTCTCGAACGGAACGGTCAGGATCGCGTGGTTGAACTCGATCCTGTTCGCGAAATTCCGCCTAACCTCCCGCCGTCCGCCCGTGTGGATAATGGTGTAAAAGGAGGGTATTTCCGCCGCTTCGAGGATCGCCATCATGTAATTGGACAATCCCTTGCAGTCGCCGAATCCCGTTTTGGAGACCTCCGATGCGGGGAAGGGCTGCCAGCCGCCGATGCCCAGCGCGATCAGCACATAGCGCGACTTGGCCTGCAGGTATTCATACAGCAATTTGACTTTTTCGCGGTCTGTGGAGGCTCCCGCGGCGATCTCCCTGATCCGCGCCACTTCTCCGGGGTCGAGCGTGCCTCTACCCTCCAGCAGCTTGTTTTGCCACTCCCCGAAGGTGGTCCAGTCGGTCATGTCGCCTTTGATCCTATCGAAGGTAAACAGGCGGGGGACGATTACCACCCGGGGCATCGTCCGCGCCGCGTTGGGTGTCATCTCCTCGCGCCTCACGGCAGCCACGTTTTCCATCTCCCACCGGTACAGCTCCCCTTTCGGGCTTTTTATGACCGAGGCTTGGGGCGCACCGCCTTCCGGGTGGTACCGTATCTCTATGCCGGAGGGCACGATCAGGGAGTAGGACGCCTTTTCGACGGCATTCCGGAAGCCCGCCATCGGGGCGAACGAAGGCAGGCCGATGATCCCGTTTTTGAGCCGGGTCTCGTATTCATACCTTACCGTATAGGGATAGACCGGCACCGAAGGCGAGTAATAATATACCTTTCCTTCCACGGCTATGTGGGGGCTGTACCCGGAAAAACCGAGGTCCGATTTCGACGCTTTTCTTATCTGTGCGCCCTGCGCGTTGAATACCTCTGCCTTGAAACTGTGCAGCTCGCCGAATCGATCCTCATCGAAACGGAACAGGCCCGCCCCCTCCCCGTCCTTGTCGAGTATGGTCACAACGAAGACTGTTTTGTGGGTCGCGTTCTGCGCGTCGGATACCGTTACGTGCTCGTTGGAGTACCGCACCACCGACCACGCGCCCGCTTTGAGCTCTTCGGGGATCGATGCGACGGGGTACGCCCCCGAAGCCCGCAAAGGCCCCGCGGCAGCCGCCACGGCCAACGCGAGGGTCAAGAGTCCGCCCCTCATACCTTCTTGAGGATCAGCATGGCGTCGTTCAGGGCCGCCACTTTGCCCCAGAAATCGCGCAGGTCGTTGTATATCATCATTTCATAGAGCCACCTGTTGACCTGGAACCGGTACGCTATCCTTACCACATCGCCTGCCTGATCGGCCTGAATCAGGCACTGGATCTCCTTGTCGTTGAATGTGACGCGGCTGGACGAGGGCATGCTCTCCACCTGGTACCCGTCGGGAATTTTGATGGTCACGGTCTGCACGACCGAGTAGTTGTAGGGGAACTCGATGGGCAGTTTGCGGCTCTCCGCCTTGAAGGGGTTGGAGGGGATGTCGGGAATGATAAAGGGGTTGAGCGTGACCCTTTGGTTGTCCTCGAGCCGCACGCCGTTCTTAACGAAGTTGTACCCCTCTTGCGCCACGAGCTGCCCGTCGCTGCTTACCTGCTGCGTGTAGTCGGTAGCGGTCAGCGCGTAGTTGTTGTCCAGTTTTTCGATCCAGCCCTCATCGTCCTTCGCCTTGCGCCTCGCGCTGAGGAATTCGTCCGCCGAGGCGTTCATGTAGGAGTTGGATATTTTGCCCGACAAAACCCCGGCGCTGTTGAACCCCGCCTCGATGACGGTCAGCGACATATTGGAGGATATGTTGGTCAGGTCGACCCACTCGAACGCGGTTTCCGAGAATACGCATATCGCCTTGTCCACCATGCAGTCGACCGGCAGGGCGTTGGGCGCGGGATGCCTCATCGTGGCGTCCATGTAGTACCTGTTGCCCTGCTCGTCCTGCACGCCCGCCACGAAGTAGTTGAGCCTGTCCAGGGTGGGGTGGGTCATGGGGATGCGTCCCCGCGAGCGCAGGCTCATGGCCACCGGGAACGCGTTGAGGCCCGCATCCTTGAGTGCGCATACCAACAGGCCGTTGATCTGCGCGCTGTTGCCGATCCCGTCCTTGAGCGCTTTGCGCATGCCGTCGCCTATGGACAGGACCCTGCTGTCGTTGTGCTTTACCCTGGACGAGACCAACTTGAGCACGCTCTCCATCTTCTGCAACTCGGTCATATCGGGCGTGACGGCCACCTGGAGGTCGTCGCCGAACACCTTGCGCGATTTGAGGGGCCTGCCGAAGTTCTCGCTCTCCCACATCAGTTTGCATACGTTCTCCCAGGAGTTGGAGAAATCCTTGAACAGCATCGCCTCGGGGATCCGTATCGAGCTGATCTCGAAACGCATTTCGGATGCGAAGTCGCGGAAGTTCCACACGTAGGGCTCGTCCTTGAGCGCGGGCATGTCGTTGATCTCGGTCTTGATCACGTCGTACGACGCGCTCAGGGTCTGCCCCTGCCCGAAGACCAGGGTCGTGGGCCTGCTCGTCCTTGTCGTGTTGACGTACTCGAAGCCCCGGGTCTCGACGTTGAACTTGAAATATTCGAAAATGGACATTTCATAGAGTGCCCGCCGCACCGGGATATCGCCCTGGAAGACGAAATTCGGCGGATAGAAATAGAACGGGGATGTGATCTGGTACTTGAACTCGAACACCGTCCCCTGCTTGACCGCCGGGATGGCGAACTTGCATTGTTCTCAGTATTTGCTGGTCTCCTCGGTAAAGATATAGTCCTTAGTAAGCTTGGTCTGGACCACTTTGCCGTTTTCCAGGTTGTATGCCGAGGCGTTCAGGTTGGAAATGCTCTCGGAGTTTTCATTGGAACCGCCTTTGCGCAGCATCACGGCGATATCGGCCTGTGAGGCGCCTTCGGGCTTGAGCACCTTGATGCGCACCACCCGGTCGGTAACGATGATGAAATCCGAGGCCCTGAAGCCGTAGGTCGAGGTAACCGATTCATAGAGTACGACCGCCGCGGCCGTGGTATCGGGCTCGTAGACGGTCATTTTAAGGTCCTCTTCGGGGATGTTCCCGAACTTGAATTTCTGGGCGTTTGCAGCCGTGGCGAGGCATGCAATGGAGATCGCGAGTAGAAATTTTTTCATAGAAGGTCGGTTTATACCGGGTTAGTTTTTTAAAGTTATACTAATTTTTCGTAATTCCCGCTTTTCGTGGCTGTTTTAATGTGATTTCCTGTGTTTTTCCCTCCCGGTAGTTTGGGTTCCCGAAAAAATAAGTATATTTGCATCCGCTTTTTGCGAAAAAAAACATTAAAAACAGATTTGATGAACAATTACGAAACCGTTTTCATTGCCACTCCGGTGCTCTCTGACGGCCAAGCCCAAGAGCTCCTCGGCAAATTCCGCGGTGTTATCACCGAAAACGGCGGTCAGATCGTCAACGAGGAGGAGTGGGGGCTCAAGAAGCTCGCCTACCCCATCGAAAAGAAGACCACCGGGTTTTACTTCCTGATCGAGTTCACGGGCGAAGGTACCATCATCGACCAACTCGAACTCCAGTACCGCCGCGACGAGCGCGTGATCCGCTTCTTGACCTTCAAGCAGGACAAGTACGCCGCCGAGTACTCGGTCAAACGCCGCAACAAGTTAGCTAACAAACAAACAGAGGAGTAACCATGGCCAATCCGCAATCCGAGATCCGTTACCTCAACCCGCCTACGGTAGAGGTTAAAAAGAAAAAATACTGCCGTTTCAAGAAGTCCGGCATCAAGTACGTCGACTACAAGGACGGCGAATTTTTGAAGAAGTTCCTCAACGAGCAGGGCAAGATCCTTCCCCGCCGTTTGACCGGAACGTCCCAAAAATTCCAGAAGAAAGTGGCTCAGGCCGTTAAGCGCGCCCGCCACCTGGCGATTTTGCCCTTCGTAACCGACTTAATGAAATAAGGAGGAGAAGCTATGCAAGTGATTCTGATCAAAGACGTAGAGAAACTGGGATACGCCAACGACATCGTCGAGGTAAAGCCCGGTTACGCCAATAATTTCCTGATCCCCCAGGGGATCGCCAAAGCCGCCACCGCTTCCGCCAAGAAGGTGCTGGCAGAAAACCTGAAACAACGCGCCCACAAGGAAGCCAAGGTACTGGCCGACGCCCAAGGCCTGGCCGCCAAGCTGGAAGCCCTGTCGCTGACCCTCAAGGCGAAGGCCTCCGAGGAGAAGATCTTCGGCTCGATTACCGCAGCCGACCTGGCCGACGCCCTGGCCGCCCGCGGCGTGGAGGTGGACCGCAAGAACATCTCGGTAGACCCCGTCAAGACGCTGGGTTCCTACGAAGCCACGGTAAAGATCCATCGCGACGTGAAAGGCACGGTCAAGTTTACCGTCGTCGCCGAGGAGGAGTAATCTTTTCCCGCCCAAGTAAAACGCCCGCTCCGGACTCCGGAGCGGGCGTTTCGTTTGCGGCAGTGCGTTACCGAATCAATAAAATAACAGCCTATTTCTCCGTTTGGCACGGCATTTGAATAGGTATAGGGCAGAAGAGTAACGCTACACTATATTATATCACTCTGATAGGGTTCTATAAAGGTTTCTTCACTATTTAAGTTTGGGTTAGTAGTTTAGGGGCTCCCCGCCCCGGAGAGAGAGGCAGCTGTGAAGCTCCCTCTCTTTTTTGTTAGTAATAAATTGGTATATTTACCAATTAAATAAAAGCAACTTGCCATGATAGTACCCGCAATGACCGAGCAGGAGATCTGCAAGGAATTACTCGATGACATGAGTAGCTTGTATTCAAAAGCAGAGGCCTGTCGGAAAAAATTCAGATCATTGGTATTACGGTCATCGCGGTTTCCTGTGAGCAGATCCTATGAGTGCAAAACGGTTAAAAAGAAGAATATTGTCGTGATAACGTATGTTGCCTTGAAAAGAGGTAAGCACGATGACCCGAGTATGGGCTTGCATAGTATCTATGAGCGACCAGAAGGTAAGTATCTCGCACGTTTTACATTTGGTGGTAGGATAACAATATTTCCTCCACATTTCTTTGATAGGTATCAGGAGCGTGTTCTCAATGGCACTTCAATGCCAAGAAATGAAGTGATTAAACGGTACATTAGAAACAACAGCGGACAAGTGAGTGTTGAAATTGATGATCATTTAGAGTCAGTATTTAAATGCTTTGAGGGCCATTATAGTGATGAAGTTATAAATTATGTGTCCGCGACATCTGAAGGCTATTGCTTTGGAGAGTATCATGGCAAAGTAAGCATAGTTAAAACGATCATTACTGAAAATATGGTGTCCGACCGGCAGGAGGACCTTTTTCATGCTCTTCGAGAGTTGTTCGTTCAAAATAACATGGAGCTATATGGCTCTGATTGGATCCGCTCTTCTGAATTACCTTAAATGATATAGCTATATAGGTGGGCGCCTATTCCACCGTTACCGACTTGGCGAGGTTCCGGGGCTGGTCCACGTCCCGGCCTTTGTTTACCGCGATGTGGTAGGCCAGCAGTTGCAGGGGTACGCTCGCCAGAATGGGCGAGAGGGACTCCAGGGTCGGGGGGATGGGGATGCAGTAGTCTGCGATCTTGCACACGGCGCGGTCGCCTTCGGTGACCAGGGCGATTACCCGGCCCCCGCGGGCTTTGACCTCCTCGATGTTGGAGATGGTTTTCTGGTAAACGCTGTCCGCCGTGGCGATTACAACAGTCGGCATTTCGTTGTCTATCAATGCGATGGGGCCGTGTTTCATCTCGGCGGCGGGGTAGCCTTCCGCGTGGATGTAGGAGATCTCCTTGAGCTTGAGCGCACCCTCGAGGGCGGCCGGGTAGTTGTAGCCCCGCCCCAGGTAGATAAAGTTGTGGGCGTAGGTGAATATCTTGGAGAGCTCTCGGATCATGGGGTCGAGTTTGAGGACCTGCCCGATCTGCGCCGGGATCAGTTGCAATGCCTGCACCTGCCGCGCCAGCTCCGCCTGCCCGATCGTCCCCTTCTCTTTGGCCAGGGTCAGGGCGAGCATGGCCATCACGGTTACCTGCCCGGTGAACGCCTTGGTGGAGGCGACCCCGATCTCGGGCCCGACGTGGATGTAGGCGCCTGTGTGCGTGGCCCGGGATATGGACGACCCGACCACGTTGCAGATCCCGAATATGAAGGCCCCCCGCGATTTGGCCAGTTCGAGCGCGGCGAGCGTGTCGGCCGTCTCGCCCGACTGGGATACCGCGATGACCACGTCCTTCTCGTCCAGCACGGGGTTACGGTAGCGGAATTCGGAGGCGTACTCCACCTCGACCGGTATGCGGCACAAATCCTCGATGATGTGCTCGCCGATCAGCGAGGCGTGCCATGAGGTCCCGCATGCCACGAAGATAAAGCGTCGCGCCGCCAGCAGCCTTTCCCGGTGGTCAATTACCCCGGAGAGCACCACATCCGTCCCCTCGGCGTTGATCCGCCCGCGCAGGCAGTCGGTAATGGTGGCGGGCTGCTCGTAGATCTCCTTGAGCATGAAGTGGGGAAATCCTCCCTTCTCCAACTGGCTGATGCTCAGTTCGAGTTGGCGGATGTCTATCTTGCGTTCGATGTTGTCCAGCCCCACCACGCGCAGCTTCCCGCCGCGTTTGAGGATCGCCACCTGCCCGTCCTCGAGATAGACCACCTTGTCGGTGTATTCGGCGATCGGGCTTGCGTCCGAGGCGAGGAAATACTCGCCCTGCCCGATGCCCACCACCAGGGGGCTGGATTTGCGCGCCGCCACAATGGTGTCGGGATCGGTCTTGTCGATCACCGCGATGGCGTAGGCCCCGATTACCTCGCGCAGGGCCGCTTGCACGGCTTCGAGCAGCGAGCAGTTGTTCGAACGTTTGACGTATTCGATCAGCTGGACCAGCGCCTCGGTGTCGGTGTTGCTGCGAAATATGTAGCCCCTTTCGATCAGCGCCGCCCTCAACACGGCGTGGTTCTCGATGATCCCGTTGTGGATCAGCGCCAGGGTCTCGCTTTGGGAGTAGTGGGGATGGGCGTTCGCGTCGTTGGGCTCGCCGTGGGTCGCCCAGCGGGTGTGGGCTATGCCCAGCGTCCCGGATGTGTCCATGGGGCGCGCGAAACCCTCCAGGTCGGCGACTTTGCCCTTGCATTTGTAGACGTTCAACTCCCCGGAGGAGCTCAGCAGGGCCACGCCCGAACTGTCGTACCCCCTGTATTCGAGCCTTTGCAGCCCTTTGATCAAGATCGGATATGCCTCTTTGTTGCCAACGTAACCTACGATTCCACACATATTTGCCTCGGTATTCCACAAAATTACCTCGATTTAAAGGAAAATTTCCCCCGCAACCCCTCTTTTTTCGTACCTTGCAAAAATTTTAACGTTAAGTTTACATCGATGAGGATCTCCGCCGCCGTTTTGATGATCGCGCTCTACTCGGGAGCGAATTTTTATATATTCCTGCGCCTCTGGCAGATGCTTCCCGCCACAGCGGCAAGGATCGCGCTCGTGGTCTTCGCCGTGGTCGTGCTGGCCGCGCCCTTCGTCGTCTTCGGCCTGGGCGAGCGGTTGCCCCACGCCCTCTCCGCGGGCCTTTACAGGCTGGGGACGGACTGGATGATCGCCTTTTTGTACCTGCTGATCGCCTTTCTGGTGCTGGACATCCTGCGCTTGTGCGGCGTTCCACTCAATCCTTATATGCGCGAGAGTTGGCCCGGCTTCGCCGTTCTGATGGGAGCTTTGGCCCTGCTGCTTACCTCGGGCTACCTCCACTACCGCCACAAGCATGAGGAGCGGATAACGGTCGACACCGGCAAGAACGCCCCCCTGAAAGTCGCATTTATCAGCGATCTGCACCTGGGGATGACCATCGGCAAAAGCGAACTGGAAGGCTGGATCGATTTGCTGGCCGCCCAGTCGCCCGACGTGGTGCTGATCGGCGGCGATCTGATCGACAACATGGTCGGCGCCGTCGAAAAGATGGACCTGGGCCGCCCGTTCGACCGGATCAACGCCAAATACGGCGTCTACGCCGTGCTGGGCAACCACGAGTACATCTCGGGCGCAGAGCGCAGCGCCGACCTGATCAAAAACCTGGGCATCACCCTGTTGCAGGACTCGGTGGTGGAGGCCGCCGGATGCTGTATCATAGGACGCGACGACCGCAGCAACCACCACCGCAAGCCCCTCAGCGAGTTGGTGGCGGGCCTCGACCCCGGCAAGCCCGTCATCGTGGTCGACCACCAACCCTCGGACCTCTCCGAGGCGGAGCAGTGCGGGGCCGATATCCAGTTCTCCGGCCACACCCACTACGGCCAGGTCTGGCCCATGTCCTGGGTAACCAAACTGATCTATGAAAACCCCTGCGGCCTCTCCCAAAGGGGTAAAACCCATATCTACGTCTCGCCCGGTATCGGCATCTGGGGCGGCAAATTCCGCATCGGAACCCGCTCGGAGTATGTGATCGCGGAGATTAAATAGGGCTGGCCGCCATCCGGATTCATTCCCGTATCTTTTTGATCTTTAAACGGAACCGGTAATCTTCCGGTTCTTTTTCGACATCCTCCAGATCGTATAGCCAGTACTCGTTTTCGCGGATGTATTCCGCCCTGTAACGGTCGTTTACGCAGATGTTGCAGTATCCGACCGGCTCATAATCCGAACGGTCGATGTATAGCTTGCGGTCGCAAGGGTAGTACGCGTATTCGGTAACCCCTTTCGGAGTGTCCGAGAAGTGTTCATGCAGTTTTCCCTCGAAACCCGACTCGCCCACTCTGGACAGCAGTTGTCTTTCCTGTTCGAATTCCCAGATAAAATCTCCGGGGCCGTATCGTTTCATAAAGGTCCACCCCTGCTGCTGAACGTAGCAGTACACGCTGACAATTTTCCATTTGCCTGTAAAGATGTTTTCTGATTGCATGACCTGTTCGATAATCGTACTTCGATCATATATGATTAGAATGAGGCAAATATAAATATATTTCTTTGAAGTCAATCATATATGATAGAAATTATGCTTGACAAACAAGGCACGCTAACCGAAATAGGTTTGCGCATCAGGAAGTTAAGAGAAGAAAAAGGCTTGTCGATTCAGGACTTTGCCGACAAACTCGACATTGAATATACCAATGTGGTAAGAATCGAAAAAGGCAGAACGAATTTTACGATCGGAACTCTTGTAAAGATTGCCAACGGCCTGGATATTCCGATCATAGGCTTTTTTAAATAGGGTGCCTGAACCAGAACCTCGACCCCTTCCCCAGCTCCGATTCGACCCCGATCTGCCCGCCGAGTTGCTCGACGATGCTCTTGCAGATCGACAATCCCAACCCTGTGCCCGAGACCTTGTCGTTGAGCTTGACGAAACGGTCGAACACCTCGGCCAGTTTTTCGGGCGCGATGCCCGTCCCGGTGTCCTGCACGAAGAACTCGATCATGCCGTTCTCCGGGGGCAGGGTCCCGACAGTGATCTGCCCCTGGGTGGTGAATTTCAGGGCGTTGTTCACAAAGTTGGTCAGCACCTGGGTCAGCCGTTTGCGATCGCTCGTGATGGTATGGGAGCCGTCCGGGGCCGCCACCACGGGGACCTCCGTGCCCCGCACCTTGTAGGATAGGGCGATCTGCTCGCACAGCGGTTGGGTGTCCAGGCTCTCTTTCTCGAAGTGCAGCATCCCCGCCTCGATCTTCGACAGGTCGAGGATATCGGCGACCAGTTGCATCAAAAGGTCGCTGTTCTGGCGCACGATGTTGCCGAACACCTCGCGCTCGGCCGGATCCTCGGTCTGGGGGATCAGCTCCGAGAAGCCCACGATCGCATTGATCGGGGTGCGTATCTCGTGGCCCATGTTGGCCAGGAAGGCCGATTTCTGGCGGTCGAGCCGCTCGGCTTTCTCCTTGGCCTCGACGAGTTGCTGCTCGATGTTTTTCTGGTGGGTAATGTCCACGCTGGTAATCACGTGGGCCATCTGGCCGTCGATCCACTCGAAGGCCGCGCTGAATACCCGGAACCACGACCCGTCGAAGGGCCTCTGGTAGTCCCATGAGTAGACTTTGGTGGGCCTCCCGTTCTGGTCGATGATGTTCTTCTTGGGACAGAACTCGCACTCGCCGGTCTTGTCCGTGTAGAGCGCGTTGTAGCACTTTTTGCCCTCGAAGTGCTTCCAGCCGCCGTAAGGCGCCGCCATCGAACGGTTGGCGTAGAGCATCTCGTGCGTATCGAAGGAGTTGACGTAAATGTCGACCCCCATGTTGTTCATGATGCTTTCCAGCGTCTTTTTCGCCCGCTTGGTCCGGGCTTTGTGCTCCCTGACGGTCAACTCCCTGGCCATCAGGCCGGCCAACAATTGGGTAATGCGGATCTCTTCATCCGTGACCTCCGGATCGCCTTTCCCCGCCAATCCGATCCAGCCGACGGTTACGTGGTCCTTGTCCCGGGCCGGGTAGAGCAGCATACGGTCGGCCCCGACCATATCCAGCAACGCGGCCTGCGCCGGGGAGCCGCCCCCGCGGCGTGCGTACAGGAACACTTTCTCGCCCAGTTGCGCGGCCTGCTCCTCCCGTATCCTGCTGATCTCCAATCTGCGGAGCAGGGATTTGTCCTGGTTGCCGTAGCACTCCATCAGGTGGAAGAAGTGAAACCCGTCGGTCTGGTAGGCAAACCCCTTGTCATACCCGAAACGGGTACAGAGCACCCTGAGCCCCGCCGTCAATTTTTCTTTGGCGCCCAGGTCGCTGTTGATCAGCTCGATAAAGTCGGTTATAAAATGGGTTGGGTCTTCTGTCATGGGTCGGTAGTCCCGGGTTGGTTTTATCCGCTGTAAAGCACGGTGGATAGGTATCTTTCACCCGTGTCGGGCAATATTACGACGATGTTCTTGCCTTTGCTCCCCTCTTCGCAGGCGATCTGCAGGGCCGCCCACAGGGCCGCTCCCGAGGATATCCCGGTCATGTAGCCTTCCGATCGGGCCAGCTCGCGCGCCGTCTCCAACGCATCCTCGTTGGCCACGGCGACGATCCTGTCCACCACCCGGCGGTCGAAGTTGCCCGGCACGAAGCCCGCGCCGATGCCCTGGATCGCATGGGGCCCCGCTTTCCCGCCCGAGAGCACGGGCGAGGCGGCAGGCTCCACGGCCACGACCCGCACATCCGGGTTGAGCTCTTTCAGACGCCGTCCAACGCCCGAGAGGGTTCCCCCCGTGCCCACGCCCGCCACGAAGAGATCGACTTTCCCTCCAGTCTGCTCCCAGATCTCGGGCCCGGTGGTCAGGTAGTGCGCCTTCGGATTGGCCGGGTTATCGAATTGCCCCAGGATCACCGACCCGGGGGTCCCATCGCGCAGCTCCTGCGCCCGGGCGATCGACCCGGGCATCCCCTTGGCCGCCTCCGTGAGCACGACCTGCGCCCCCAGCGCCTTGAGCATGTTGCGCCGCTCGACGCTCATGCTCTCGGGCATGGTCAGCACCAGTTTGTAGCCTTTGGCCGTGCAGATGCCCGCCAGGCCGATGCCGGTGTTGCCGCTGGTGGGCTCGATGATCGTCGCTCCGGGCTTGAGCAGGCCCTGGTTTTCAGCCGCTTCGACCATCGAGACGGCGATGCGGTCTTTTACGCTGCCCATCGGGTTGAAGTATTCCAGCTTGGCCAGCACGCGGCCTTTCGCCCCGCGCTTTTGGGCGGGTTTGAGTATTTCGACCAGGGGCGTATTGCCCACCAGTTGGGTCAGGGTCTTGGATTTCATGGTTGCATCGGTGTAAAAACGTACCTTCCCTTCTCGTCCCTTGCGATGGTTCCCATGCCGGGGTAGGGGATGTGCGCCCCCGCGACGGGGATCTGGTTTGCGATGACTGCCGAGAATGCCTGTTTGCGGCTTTTGACAGCCTCTTCGGGGTCTGAATCGTAGGTAACGGCCACCTGGGGGAAAGGCATCTGGATGGCCATGGCATGGGTAATGTCGCCCCAGAAAAGGATCCTTTGCTGCGCTACGAGCATGAACCCGCAGTGGCCGGGGGTATGGCCGGGAAGGCTTACCGCCCTGAAGATGGAGAGCACGCGCACGTTATCCCCGCTTCTCAGCCCGGTCGGGGTAAAGGTTTTGATCCGCTCGCGGTACAGCTCGTTGACCTTCATCGCCAGGGGATTCGGGTTGGTCTGGGTCCAATAGGCCAGCTCCGCATCCGAAACATGGATCTCCGCTTTGGGGAATGCTACGGCGCCCTCTTTTACCAGCCCGCCGATGTGGTCGGGGTGCATGTGGGTAAGCAACACCGCGTCGATGTCGCCCGGGGTCAGCCCCTGCTCTTTGAGGTTCTGTTCCAGTAGCTTGCCGTATCCTGCGTCGATGAGGATATTCTTTTTGTCGGGCGTCTGCACCAAAAAGACGTTGCACGCGTTGGGGAATGTCCCCTCCGGGATGCACTTTTTGAGCATCTCGGGCGTGGCTCCGACCAGGATCGAGGCGTTGCCCTGGCCCTGCCCTTCGCTGAGCAGGACTACTTTGCATTTGCCGGCCATGGTAGTAAATGTGTTTTGTGCATAAACCTGCAAAGCCGATGCCGCAACGATAAGAGATAGGGTGAGGATCTTCATACCGGAAAATTTTGTTTAGCAAATTTACGAAAACTTTGTTAAATTTGTCGAATAACTTGATAATTATGGCAGCAGACAGGGAAAAATTCTTTATTGAGCGCGAAATGGCATGGGAGCCCATCGGCCAGGGCCTTACGCGCCAGATCATGGGCACCGACAACCAGATCATGCTGGTTAAGGTCCATTTCGAATCGGGTGCGGTGGGTGCGCGCCACAACCATTTCCACACCCAGACCTCATATGTCGTGAGCGGAAAGTTCAGCGTGGAGATCGAGGGCGAGAAGATCGAGGCGGTCGCCGGGGACGGGTTCTACGTCGCCCCCAATTTGATGCACCAGGTAATCTGCATCGATGCGGGCACCGTGATCGACGTGTTCAGCCCCGTGCGCGAGGATTTCCTCGGATAGAGCCTGCACGCCTGCATAAAAAACGGCGGCCTCCCGGATGAGTGGGAGGCCGTCGTCTCATTTTTAGATAGGTTTTTCAATACTTTCTAAAGCCTTGATTTATTAATTCGCAATAATACTTCCGGTGTAAGTTACCGTATTGTAGAGGTCTGTGGAGATGTCGAGGTTCACTTCGCCCGTCTTCTTGTAAATGGTCATTTCAAACGTGTAGGTGTTGGAGCTGTACAGGCTCGACGTAAACTTGATGTTCCAGCCGTGGTCGGTCTGTACGGCGATGTATCCCCTCGGCGTGATGGTGTAGTTGAGCACCGTGATCATGTAGGGCGGGGTAATTCCCTTGAAGTAGGGCAGGCAGATGTCCACGTCGCCCTTGTAGAGGAAGTCCATCCGGAAGGTAGGATTCGAGATGTTGCGGGGCCTTCCTGCAGGCTCCATTTCGAAGGTGCTGGGGATAAAGGCGAACGTCTTGGCGATGACCAGCGAATCGACGAAACGCTCGTACTCGGCCTGTTTCTGTTCGCGGGCTTTGGCCCGGGCTTCTTTCTCTTCCTGGCGCTCCTCTTTGGAGGCTTCGTTTTCCAGGGTAACGGCAGATACTGGGATCTGCAATGCGGTTGCAAGCAGTAGGGTTGTAGCCGCAAATAAGATGTGCTTTTTCATTGCAGTAATGGTTTATATCCCCTTACTACAAAATCCCTGCCTAAATTTTCACAGCCTCTTTGAGCCGCTCCAAAAACCCCTCCACGTCCCCCTGCGTGGTGTCCCAACTGGTCATCCAGCGCACCACTTCGGGGCCGTCCCAATTGTAGAAATAGTAATGCTCCCTGAGTTTTTCGATGGCCGCGGCCGAAAGCCGGGCGAATACCGCGTTGACCTGCCGGCGCTGGACAAGCTCCACGCCTCGGATTCCGGAGGCCCCTTGCGCCAATACCGTGGCCATCCGGTTGGAGTGGGCCGCCATGCGCAACCAAAGGTCGTCGGTAAGGTAAGCCTCGAATTGGGCCGCCACGAAACGCATCTTGGAGGGGAGCTGCATCAGTTGCTTGCGCCTGAACGGGGCGCCGTTGTCGGGAGCGCCCTGGGGAAAGACCACCGCCTCGCCCAGCATCAGGCCGTTCTTCGTCCCGCCGAGCGAGAGCGCGTCCACGCCGGTACGGGTGATCATTTCCATCGGATCCAGCCCCGTGGCCGCCAGCGCATTGGCCAGCCGCGCACCGTCCACGTGGAGTTTCATGCCGTGGCTGTGCGCCAACTCCGCCAGCGCGGCGATCTCTTCGGCCGTGTAGAGGGTCCCCAGCTCGGTGGGCTGGGATATGGAGATCACTTTGGGCTGGGACTGGTGCACCGATCCGAAATCCTTGAGCCGGGGCCTGACCAGCCCGGGCGTCAGCTTCCCGTCGGGGGTCTCCACCCCGATCAGCTTGCACCCGCATTGCCGCTCGGGCGCGCCGCACTCGTCGGTGTTGATGTGGGCCGTCGCGGGACAGACGACCGCCTCGAAGCTCCTGACCATGCCGCCCAGGGCCAGCATGTTGGCAGCCGTCCCGTTGAACACGAGGTAGGATTCGGCCTTCTCCCCGAACAGCCCGCGCAACATCCCCTCCACCCGCGCGGTGATCGGGTCGTCGCCGTAGGCAACGGCGTGCCCGTGGTTGGCCGCCGCTAAAGCCTCTAAGATTGTCGGATGTATCCCTGAATGGTTGTCGCTGCCAAAACTCTTCATACATAGCGAATAAAAAACCGGAGACAATATGCCTCCGGTCTTAGTTTATACCGGTTCGAATTCCGATTTGCCCTCCTGGCAAATCGGGCACACCCAATCTTCGGGGAGGTTTTCGAAGGAAGTTCCGGGCTCGATGCCGTTGTCGGGGTCGCCTTTGGCCGGATCGTAAACGTATCCGCAAACGCCGCATTTGTACTTTTGCATAGCTTTTTTTATTAAGTTGTTAATATACCCCCGTGTAACTCCTCGGGGTGAGTTTTCTGAGTCTTTCCTTTACTTCGGGGCTGACGTCGAGCGAATTGATGAATTCGCGGATGTCCTCCCGGGTGATGGCCTTATTGGTCCTTGTCAGGGCCTTCAGCGCTTCGTAGGGCGACGGGTAGTTTTCGCTCCGCAGGATGGTCTGTATCCCCTCGGCGACGACCGCCCAGTTCTCCTCCAGGTCCCTGTCGATGGCTTCCGTGTTGAGGATCAACTTGGATAGCCCCTTGAGGATCGATCGGAACGCGATCAGGGTGTGCGCCATCGGCACACCGGTGTTGCGCAGCACGGTCGAATCGGTCAAATCCCTTTGCAACCTCGATACAGGCAATTTTGCTGCCAAATGTTCGAACAGGGCGTTCGCGATCCCCAGATTGCCCTCCGCGTTCTCGAAATCGATCGGGTTTACCTTGTGCGGCATGGCCGACGAGCCCACCTCGCCTGCCTTGATCTTCTGCTTGAAGTAGTCCATCGAGATGTAGGTCCAGATGTCCCTGCTTAGGTCCACCAGAATGGTGTTGATCCGCTTGAGGTTGTCGAATATGGCGGCGATGTTGTCGTAGTGCTCGATCTGGGTGGTGGTCTGCGACCTTTCGAGGCGCAGCACCCCGTTGACGAAGTTGTTGGCGAACGCCACCCAGTCGATCCCGGGATAGGCCGCCACGTGGGCGTTGAAGTTGCCCGTCGCCCCCCCGAACTTGGCCGGCGAGGGGATGGAGCGCAACAAATCGACCTGCTTTTCGATCCGCTCGACAAAGACCATCAGCTCCTTGCCCAGCTTGGTGGGCGAGGCGGGCTGCCCGTGGGTGCGCGCCAGAAGGGGCACGTCGCTCCAATCCTCGGCCAGGGCCTTCAACGTGGATACGATCTCGTCCAGCGCCGGGGTGTAGACCTCGCTGATCGAGTCCCGCAGGGAGCAGGGCACGGCGGTGTTGTTGATGTCCTGCGAGGTAAGCGCGAAGTGGATGAACTCCCTGGCGCCCCCGAGGCCCATCTCGTCGAATTTCTCTTTGATGAAGTACTCGACCGCCTTCACGTCATGGTTGGTGGTCTTCTCTATCTCTTTGACTCTTAATGCATACTCCTCCGGAAAATCGCGGTATATATCCCGCAGCCTTTCATCCGTCCCCGCAGGCACGTTCTTGAGCTGGGGCAACGGAATGCCGCACAGCGCGATAAAATACTCGACCTCGACCATCACGCGGTAGCGGATCAGGGCCAGCTCCGAAAAGTAGGCGGCCAGGGGCTCGGCCGTATTCCTGTAACGCCCGTCTATGGGCGATATGGCGGTAATTTTATTCAATTCCATAGTTAGGCGTTTATCTTACAAAGGTAAGAATTTGCCCTGTGAGTGCAAAATCTTCGCGGCAAATTAAACGGTGTCCTTTGCTATTTGAGGATAGAAAATTGTCCGTTAGGAAGAACCTGTAATTTTTCGATCTTGCTGCGTTCGAAGATGAGGGTGTATCCGGTCGTACACTCATACATAAACAGGTAGTTGGCAGAGCCTCCCACGTAAATCAGCGATTTGGATGACGCTTCCGGTTCCCCGTTGTACAGGAAGGTAACCTCGGCCTTGCCTTTGCAGTTGGTTTTCATGGAGTAGGCATCCGCTTTGTTTACGCCCATAGCGGTAAAGATGACCAAAATGTAGACGATCGTCCCGATCAGGTAATAGGATATTTTGCTTGTGGACTCTTCGTTTTTTCCCTCGTCCTTTTTGAGGAACATCTGGTAGTAGATGAAAAGAAAGACGAACGCGACCATGGGTATGACAAGTAAGCTGAGGTGTTCCCAAAGGTGTTTCCATATCTTACCGTTGACCACGTGGTCGAGCTCTCCCCGTATGGTGGAGAGGTTTATTCCCGATATCAACCATCCAAACAGCGCGGTCATTACCACCAGGCAGATCGTCTTGGATATCCAATTTTTCTCCGTCTCCACCAGCTCGATAAACCCTACAAGGAGCAGGAGCATCACTGCCGACACGACGAACAGCGGGATAAAATAGATTGAAACCATTACCTTGGAGAGAAAGAGCAATAAAATCTCAGCGATGGTAAAATATTCATTTACCTCAACCCCGAACGCGGAGAAATAGACCCAGTTGGTGCAGTAGCCCAGGAAGAAAAGCAGTGCGTAGAGGATCGATGCCAATTCGGCGATTTTGAGCGTGTTTTTCATTGCGGTATCAGGGTAAGTGTTGTAATAAAGATGCAAATATAGTGAATCTCTGCTCGAAAATTACCGGAGCGCGTCGCGGTCTTCCCGGTAAAATAGCTACCTTTGCAAAGATTATCTTCAAGCGATGGAATTTTTGCTGACATTGATCATAGGAGTCGTGATCTTTTTTTGGATCGCGGGCCTTTTGGGACGGTTCTTGCTCAGACGTTGGATCAACCGCGCCACTTCCGCCGCGGGCGGCAGGCAGGAGCAGCCGCGCCCCGAGGGCGAGGTAAGGATTCGCCGTACGCAGCCCGAGGAGAGGGTCACACGGCGCGACGCGGGCGAATACGTCGAATTTGAAGAAATAGAGATTACCGAGACGGAGAAGGGACGGGGGACAGAATACGATAAATCCGAGAAATGAAGTTTTTAGAGCTGCTGGGCCGATACTTTATCCTCATGTCGAAGGTTTTTTCCAAGCCTGAGAAGTGGCGGATATACAAGCGCCGGATCATCGCCGAGATGGAGGCGCTGGGCCTCAACTCGATCGGCATCGTGATCATCATCTCGGTCTTTATGGGGGCCGTGGTCATGCTCCAGATGGCCATCAACCTCGAATCGCCCTTTATCCCCAAGTATTTGATCGGCTACGCCACGCGCGAAACGATGATCCTGGAGTTCTCCTCGACCGTCGTGGCGCTGATCCTGGCCGGCAAGGTGGGCTCGAACATCGCCTCGGAGATCGGGACCATGCGCATTACCGAGCAGATCGACGCGCTGGAGATCATGGGGGTCAACTCGGCCTCCTACCTGATGCTGCCCAAGATCATCAGCATGGTGCTGTTCTTTCCCTTCCTGACCCTGATGAGCATGATCATCGGCGCGGCGGGGGGCTACGTGGTGGCCTTCATCACGGGCATCATGAACCCCGACGACTACATTAACGGCCTGAGGTTCGATTTCCGCCCCTTCTCGATCTCCTATTCGCTGGTCAAGGCGGCGGTCTACGGCTTTGTTATCACCTCGGTTTCGGGCTTCTACGGCTACTACGCCCGAGGCAACTCGCTCGAGGTGGGCAAGGCCAGCACCCAGGCTGTGGTGGCCTGCTCGATCATTATCCTTCTGCTTGACCTTGTGATCACCCAATTGATGCTGATTTGATACGCACCGAGCACATATACAAGTCCTTCGAGGGGAGGACCGTACTGGAGGACATCACCGTCCAGTTCGAGCGCGGCAAGACCAACCTGATCATCGGCCAGAGCGGCTCGGGCAAGACCGTGCTGCTGAAGTGCCTCGTGGGCCTGCACAAGGTCGACCAGGGCAAGATCTACTACGACGACATCTGCTTCACCGACCTCGATTTCAAGGCCCGCAAAGAGATCCGCAAGGACATCGGCATGCTCTTCCAGGGCGGAGCCCTGCTCGACGCCTCGACCGTCGAGGAGAACGTCCGCCTGCCGTTGGACCTGTTCACGCGCCAAAGCGCGAAGCAAAAGATGGACCGGGTCAATTTCTGCCTGGATAGGGTCAACCTCGAGAACGCGAACAAACTCTACCCCGCCGAGCTCTCCGGCGGCATGGTCAAACGCGTGGCCATCGCAAGGGCCATCGTGATGAACCCGAAATACTTATTCTGCGACGAGCCCAACTCGGGCCTCGACCCGAGGACCTCGGTGGTAATCGACAATTTGATCAGCGAGATCACCAAGGAGTACCAGATTACCACCATCATCAACACCCACGACATGAACTCGGTCATGGAGATCGGCGACAGCGTGAACTTCATCTACGAGGGCAAACTCTGGTGGCAGGGCACCAAAGACGACATCCTGCACGCCGACAACCCCGAGCTGAAGGAGTTCGTCTTCGCCTCCAACATGGCCAAAAAGGTAATCGCCGCCGCCGGGAAGAAATAATGCCTTATATTTTTTTTATTTCCGCGTCAATAATATTGTCGTATAGCATTGCCCATGCAATATTTTGAAGGTCGTTTAACGCAGAAGGTATTCGCTTTGTGTAGGTTTTAGGAATGAGAACATATACATGAATGGGAAACACATCGAGTTTATCAAAAGCATTTTCATCGTATCTATTAATCAAATACAACGCATCCGGGTCAAAATCATTAAGGTTGTATTTTTGACCGATAAGGGGCTTATTTATCTTCACTTTGAGAACCTTCTGGTTATCGATCGTCATTTGCTGATAATCAGTAATTGTTTTTACATCCTGAAAATCAAGATAGTCGTCTGATGTCAGAAATAGGTTCATTGTAAAATGATCAAAACTGTCCATATAGGAATAAGAAAACAAACAATGCCAAAAGGATAGATGGAATATACCAATTTTTTAGAGCCCAACTTTTATAAAGAATTGCTGTTAATAATGTTGTTATTATCCCGAATAGTGGGAAAACTCTTGATCCGCTGGACAGTATCCTAAGGAAGTACTGTTCGCCGCCGGAGTGCATAGAGTCTATAGTGAACATCAGAACAACAACGATTAGCCAATAGACTAAAAGAAGAAGGGTCAAAAATCTTAATGGACGAAGTTTTTTCATAATTAACTACTAATATAGTAAGTCATTAACCGTATGAGTTCTAACCTATACAAAGTTAATGAAAGAAATATGAAAAGCGCAAAAAAACATCCTTATCGCTTTTCATGCAAGGCACACAAAATCAGCGTCATTGAAAAATAAATTCCTTATGTCCAAATTGAACTACACCCCAAAAGTTGGACACTTTTGGGGTGTTTTTTATGACTAAATTTTCTCATTCGGATCGCTTACGAGCGGTCAGCCTGGTGCTTGACGAAGGATTCTCTATCGTTGATGTTTCGATGCGATTAGGTACGGTTCGTAGTCAGGTTCAGCGATGGCTGAGCCATTATGAGGCTCATGGGGCGTCGGGTCTTTCGATGCGTTGGTGCACTTATTCGGTCGATTTCAAGTTGGCCGTTATCCTTCACAAGCGTAAAAATGATCTATCTTTACGCCAGACTGCGGCAGATTTTGGTATTCCCAGCGAGAGTAGGATTTTCCAGTGGGAGCGACTCTACGACAGGCATGGATTGCCCGGACTTAGCCCAAAGCAACGAGGAAGGAGACCTGCGATGACTGACAAGAAACCCAAGAAGCACAAGCCAGCGGATCCGCCATCGCCATATGATGCATTGGTCGCGGAGAATGAACGGTTGCGAGCCGAGGTTGCTTACCTAAAAAAATTGCGGGCCTTAGTCGAGGAGCGCATCGCCCGCGAGAGCGGGAGATTGCCCAAGCCATCGAAAGACTGAGGCCGCATCATCGGCTTCCGACGTTGTTGGAAGCTGCAGGGATGGCACGAAGCACGTTCTATTATCATGCCCAAAGAACAAAGTTGCCGGATAAATACGCTCTTCAAAAAGAGAGTATTATAAGTATTTATCATGAACACAAAGGTCGCTATGGTTATCGTCGGATTACCGCCGAGATGCACAATCGTGGATATAGGATAAACCACAAGACCGTACTCAAGCTAATGGCCACTTGCGGGATAAAATGCCAGGTAAGGCTTCGTAGGTACAAGTCATATAAGGGAGATGTAGGTAGGATCGCCCCGAACCTGCTGCAGCGCAACTTTGTGGCTGGGCGGCCTAACCAGAAGTGGGCAACTGACCTAACCGAGTTCACGGTGCTGGGACAAAAACTATATCTGTCTCCCATAATCGACTTGTACAACAGGGAGATAGTCAGTTACAACATCTCGGATCGGCCGACTATCGCCCAGACGATGGCTATGCTCAAAACGGCGTTCAAGAAACTACCGGATTACCCCGACCTGATCCTGCACTCGGATCAGGGATGGCAATACCAAATGAAACAATATCGCCGGGCGATGGAAGATAAAGGCATAAAACAGAGCATGTCCCGCAAGGGCAACTGCCTGGACAATGCCGTGATCGAAAACTTCTTCGGAGTATTAAAATCAGAATTGCTATATTTACAGAAGTTCTCATCGGTCGAGCAACTCCGAAAAGAGATCGTCGAGTACATCGATTACTACAATAACAAACGGATAAAAACCGCGCTAAAAAATATGAGCCCGGTGCAGTACCGAGCTCATAATTCCTGAGTTTATTAATCCGTCCAACAAACGGGGGGGCACTTCATTTGGCAGCCTTTTTCGTATCCTTATATTTCCTTAGAACGTCAAACCCACGCGAACCCCGAAGTTGCTCAACCCGTCGACCGAGTATTTCAGCAGTTCGGACTTGTTGGTCGAGTAGCTGAAGTAGGCGGCCACGTGGATACCGACGTATTTCATCGCGCCGGGCCAGATGGTCGTACCGATTTCAGGGGAGAAGTAGAAACCCCACTGCTCGTCATAGCTCTCGTAAACCGAGTAGAAGGAGCTGATCCGCGAGAAGGCGGGACCGAGCTTTAAGCTGACGTAAGGATCCAGCACGCCCATGCCGTCGGTCAGTTTGTAGCGTCCCAGCACCCCGAAAGGCAGTTGGAATACGCTGTGCTGCTGGTCGGTGGTCACGGCCGACTGGGGACCCAGAACGATGGTCTCCCGGCCGATGTACTCGTTGTTGGTGTGGAAAGCGAGGAACGCCCCGATCGCGAAATCGGTGTTGGGCAGGTAATAACCGCCTTCGAAGTTCATGCCCCATCCGCTCGTTTTGGACGCGAAGTCATTGCTGATGGGCACGTTCAATTGCCAGTCCACATTGAAGTAGCCCTGGGGTACCAGTTGCGCTTTGCTCGGTAACGCAAAGCCAAGGGTGATGAGGACAGCCACTAACAGGCTCTTTTTTATAGTTTTCATAGGATTGATCTGATTTTAAATGGTTCGACAACGGATAGCTTCTATTGAGGCCCGGTTTTCTTGAAGTAAGGCGACTGTGTGAAAGCCGTCCCGACGCCCCGAATCATATACTGCGTGTCGGTATTCTCGGAGCCCGATTCCGCGCCGGTAATGTAAGCATACCATTTGGAGGGGATGTCCGTGGTGTTTTGTTGCAGGTTGGGCACCACGAACTCGAGGATCAGCGCGCCGGTCGTGTAACCGTAAACCACGGGGTAGGGGTAATACCAACCGTCCCACCAGTAGTAGTAAGGATCCCACCACCAGTAAGGATAGTCAACGAAGTAGGTGGTGTTTTCGACAAAGCTCACGTTCATTTCCATATCGTGAGGCACATCGCCCCTGACGACGGTATAACCGGCCTGGGTAAGCTGGTAAGCCACCGTGTCGAGGATCTTCCTGGAGTTCGCATCGTTCCACTCATCGATCTGCCCGTCGGGGTTGTCCAAGAGGTCGATCGTTGTCGCGGGTACATAGACGGTAGTCGGCGAGTTGAAATTGTAGGTGTTGTCATAGACGGTAGCCACCATGTACTCGTCGCTCAGTTCCGACATGTCAGGATCTTTCTGACACGCCACGATTGCAAGGAGGGCAATCGGTAATAAAACAAGTTTTTTCATATTCATAAATAATTTAAGGTGAGAATTTATCCCGGTTGTTTTTAAATAATTCCTTTTTGTCTTTCATAGTTCCGGCATATAAGCAGGCAAAAACTCTGCCACAACCTGCAACCCCCCGCAAAAATCATAATTTCCTCTCCCCGGTGCCCTTTTGCACCATAAAATGCGATTCGATTTGCGGGAACAAAAAAAATCCCTATCTTTGCACCCGCAAAAGCAACACCCCGATTCCGTAGCTCAGCTGGTAGAGCACAACACTTTTAATGTTGGGGTCCTGGGTTCGAGCCCCAGCGGGATCACGAAATGAAATCAAAAACGCTTGACTTTTAATGAGTTGAGCGTTTTTCTTTTTGGCAGGTACAACATAGGTAAAACATTGTTGTTTTTGACTGCCAAAATGATTTAATCATCTGTATTTCAATCTGTTATATTTGCAAATGTAAAGGATATTTTGTAACTTTAGGCATTATTACAGAATATTTGAGGCATGGGAAACGAGGTTGGAGTTCCTAACTTAGCCCGCACAAAGAGTTAAGGTTGTTTAATAATCTTAACTTTGAAAAATGGGAACAAAAGGGTTTATGATCGCACGTTCAAGGAGCGAGCGGTAAAGTTGAGTTATGAACGCGAGAGCGTGAAGG
>JAVBNX010000014.1:0-198183 GCA_031551275.1 Rikenellaceae bacterium | reverse complement strand
AAAAACGGATTACGATGAATTATTACCAAAAACAAGTGAAGTTTCCCTCGGGTTCGTCGGCAGTGACGAACCTGCTGATCATAAATGTGCTGGTTTTCCTGGGCATGGTTATCAACCCGGTGGCCAACGAGTGGATGGGGCGCCACATGGCGCTTTGGGCGATCGATTCGGGGCGGTTCGAGTTTTGGCAGCCGGTGACCTATATGTTCCTGCACGGCACGCACAATATGACCGGAAGGATCGACATCATGCATATTTTTTCCAACATGTTCGCCCTGTGGATGTTCGGGCGGATCATCGAGCGAAGCATGGGGACGAAACGCTTTCTGACCTACTATTTCGCCTGCGGCATCGGGGCCGGACTGGTGCAGTTGTTGGTATTTTGGCTGTCGGGAATTTCGATGGGCTCCACCGTGGGCGCTTCGGGAGCCGTATTCGGCCTGCTGCTGGCCTTCGGGATGATGTATCCCAACGAACGGATCATGCTGCTCTTCCCGCCCATTCCGATGAAAGCCAAATATTTCGTGATCGGATACGGATTGCTCGAATTGTACTTCGGCGTTTCCGGCACGCAGAGCGGCGTAGCCCACTTCGCCCACCTCGGCGGGATGATCTTCGGATTCCTGCTGCTCGTGCTTTGGAAAAAACAAGGGAAAATCTATTATTAACGCACACCGGCGATGAACACGGATTACCACTACACGACCAGCAGGCGTGAAGGCAGCCGGCCACGACGGCGGCTGAATGTGCTCGACGTGGTGGTGCTGTTGTTGACGCTGCTCCTGGCCGCACTGCTGGGGCTTTCCTATTTCGCCCCCTGGGTGAATCCCAACCACAGCTGGTGGCTGGCCATCCTGGGGCTGGCCTCGCCCGTGCTCTACATCGCCAACACGCTCGCGATGCTCTATTGGATGATGCGGTGGCGCTATTATGTCGTGGTGCCCCTGCTGGTTTTGCTGCTGGGCTTGGGCAAGGTGTCGCTCTTCTTCAATCCCGTATTCAAGAAGCATTACGATACGGCGGCCGAAAAACCCGCTTTCACGGTGATGAGCTACAACGTCGAAGGATTCCTGAGCCATGACGAACGCAACGCCCCCCGGCCCAACATGGACAGCATCGGGGCGTTCATCGTCGCCCAGAGCCCCGACATCCTCTGCATGCAAGAATACCAGATCACCCCGCGCCTGCCCAGTTGGAAGATCGATGCGATCCTCGAAGCGCTGCCCCATAAAACCGTCCATTACGCCATCACCGGGCGCGAGAACTTCGGCTGGGGCCTGGCCATCTACAGCCGCTACCCGCTGTCGAACGTACAGGTAATTCCCTTTGAAAATAGTTCGAATTGCGCCCTGGCGGCCGACGTGATCATGGGTCTCGATACGCTCAGGGTGTTCAACTGCCACCTGCAAACCACCTCGCTCACCTTCTCCGACCGCATGTTCATGACCACCGAGGAGTTCGTGCAGAGCGATAACGGCGAGAAAACCCAACGCCTGCGTGACATTCTCTCCAAACTGCGCGGCAACTACAAGATCCGCGCCGTGCAGGCCGATTCGATCGCCACGCTGGTCGCCGCCGCGCCCCATCCGGTGATCCTGTGCGGCGATTTCAACGACACCCCCATGTCCTATACCTACCGCCGTATGCGGGGGGATATGTCCGATCCGTTCGTCGAGAAAGGACGCGGCGCTCCGAATACCTATCGCGGGTTTTTCAACATGTTCCGCATCGATTACATATTCCACACTCCCCGCTACCGCGCCGTGAGTTATAACACCCCCGAATCGGATATTTCGGATCATAATCCTGTCGTGGTGGGTTTTTCCCCGGCCGAAAAATAATTCTCTATCTTCGGAGAGGATGGTTTTTATAACAAATAAACGTACTTTTGCGGCATAAAGCGGCGCATGTCCGGAACGCGATGGAATTTAAAACACTCAGGGAACTATACCTTCACAGCATCGGGGCGTTTGCCGACCGGCCTGCCTTTTCGATGTTCGAAGACGAGGGGATGACCTACCGGCAATTCGGCGAGCAGGCGGATCTGCTGGGTGAATTGCTTCTGGGCGCCGGATTGCGCGGGGGAGACAAAGTGGCGCTGCTGAGCAGCAACATGCCCAACTGGGCGGTGGCCTATTTCACGGTCGTCAACCTGGGGATGATGGTGGTGCCTATCCTGCCCGATTTCTCGGGCCCGGAACTCGACATGATCCTGCGGCACAGCGACGCCCGGGCGTTGATCGTTTCGGATAAACTCTATGCGAAGATATCACCCCGGGTGATCAAGGCGATGAATATCGTCATCCGCAGCAAAAACCTCGGGGTGGTCGCCCAGACGAATTTCGATCCCGGCCAGGCCGCAGAGCCCCGCCCGGATGATGTGGCGGCCATTATCTACACCTCGGGCACCACATCGAAACCCAAGGGGGTGATGCTCACGCATTACAACCTGTGCAAGCAGTTGGAGATGGTGCTTACGATCCAATACATCGAATCTTGGGATATTTTCCTGTCGATCCTGCCGCTTTCGCACACCTATGAGTGCTCGTTCGGCATGCTTCTGCCCTTCCGGCAGGGAGCTTCGGTGGTCTACATGGATCGCCCGCCCACGGCCTCGTCGCTCATCCCGGCCATGCAGGAGGTGCATCCCACCACGATACTGAGCGTGCCGCTGATCATCGAGAAAATCTACAAAAGCCAGATCGTGGCGCGGTTTTCACGTAACGCAATCTCGCGGATGCTCTATAAATTCCCCCCTACACGCAAACTTATACACCGGCTGGCTGGCATGAAACTCCAAAAGACGTTCGGGGGCCATGTGCGTTTCTTCGGCATTGGGGGCGCCAAACTCGACACGACGGCCGAGCGCTTCCTTCTGGAGGCCCGCTTCCCCTACGCGATCGGCTACGGCCTGACGGAGACCGCTCCGCTCATCGCCGGGGCGGGCGTGGGTAAGGTGCGGTTGCAATCCACCGGTCCCGTGATGCCAGGGGTCGAGGTGCGCCTGGAGAATGTCAACCCGGCTACGGGCGAAGGCGAAATCGTTGTCAAAAGCCCCTCGACGATGCTCGGATACTACAAAAATCCCGAAGCCACCAAGGAGGTATTCACCCCGGACGGATGGTTCCGCACCAAAGACCTGGGGGCGATGGACCCCGACGGCTACCTCTACATCAAGGGGCGGCTGAACAACATGATCGTAGGCCCGAGCGGCGAAAATATCTACCCTGAGGAGATCGAAAACGTGATCAACAGCCACTTCCTGGTGTCGGACTCGATCGTGCGGCAGGAAAAGGGACGCCTGGTGGCGCTGGTGCACTTCAACCGCGAGGAGTTGGAGCGCAAGTATCAGCAACTCAAGGAAGGCATGGGCTACAAGATGGAAGAGATCAAATCGGAGTTGATGCACTACGTCAATTCGAAGGTGAGCAAATTCTCACACATCTCAGTGGTCGAGGAACAGTCCGAAGGCTTCGAAAAAACCCCCACCCATAAGATCAAGCGGTTTCTTTACAGCAAGAAATCCAAGAACTGAGAAACCTACCGTTATTTCAGGCCCATGAGTCGTTGCATGATCTTGGGCAGGTCGGTATTTTCGTACACTCCCTTAAAATTTTCCGCTCCCGTGCCGTAGGCGTAAACGGGTACCAAAATGCCGGTATGTCCGCCGGTGGAAAATTTATAATCGACCCCCTTTTCATTCTTTTCGGCGGGGATCGTCAGCCCTCCCGTCTCGTGGTCGGCGGTCACCACAACCAAAGTACCGGGATTACGGTCGGCGAAATCGAATGCTATCCGCACGGCATTGTCGAAATCGATCGTCTCGGCGATCGCTCCTGCGGCATTGTTGGCATGGCTCAGGTGGTCGATCTGCGAACCTTCGATCATGACGAAAAATCCCTTAGGGCTATTCTTGGCGAGGATTTCGAGGGCTTTGCCGGTGGCGCGGGGCAGGTAGTCACCGCGCCCTTCGAGCACCGAAGGCAGGTCGCTCGGGGCGAGGATCGCAGCCAGTTTGCCCCGGTCGAAAACCATCACCTGCTCCATCGTTTCGGCGATGGTGTAGTGTTTGGCTTTCAGTTCCCCGATCAGGTCGACGCCTTCCTCGGGATTGGTGAAGTGGAGCATGCCGCCCCCGATCATCACGTCGACGTTCGCGTGGATCAGGTCGGCGGCGATTTCGAACAGGCTCGACCGGGAGGCCTGGTGGGCGGCAAACGCTGCGGGCGTAGCCTGGGCGAGATAGCATGTCACGACCAGCCCGGTGGCAAAACCGTTTTCCGACGCTTTTTCGAGGGTCGTTTTCAGCGGTTGCTTATCCGGGCCGACACCGATGGCGCTGTTGTAGGTCTTCACGCCCGTAGCCAGGGCCGTTCCGGCCGCTGCCGAGTCGGTCACCTTGTTGTTGGACGAATAGGTCTTGCACAGGCCGATGTATTGCGCCCGCTCCATTGCCAGCGGGGCGTAATCGCGGTCGACAAGGGCGGCGCTCACATGGGCCAGGCCCATGCCGTCGCCGATCATGAAAATTATGTTTTTCACCTGTTGCGCCCGGGCGGAAGAGGCCATGGCGCATAAAAGCAATAAGAAACAGAACGAACGGATACGATTTTTCATAAGTTCGATTCAATAATAGTGTACAAATATAATAAAAGCCGGGCGCAATCGTGCAGGCTTGCACACAAAAGATTGCCGAGGCGCCTCCTGTATCACACAAATATAGTTCTTTTCCGGTTCCCCGGATCGGAGCCGGGCATAAAAATGAAGCGCCGCCGGAAAACCATTCCGGCGGCGCTTGGGATTGTTGCGGACGATCGGGTTATTTCGCCGTTTCGGGGTTCATCACAAAACGGAATACGTTGCCGTCGGCGAGGATCTTGGCGGCCATGGCTTTGATCTTGGCGGCGTCGATGCCGGCGAGGGTCTTGTCGTAATCGGTTGCATAATCCTTGCCCGAGAGGTACCAATTGCCCAGGTAACCCGCCCAGGTGGAGTTCTGTTTCAGGTTGTCGGCACGCTGCTTGACCATAAATTCCTTGATCTTGGCCATATCTTCGGCCTTGGGGCCTTCCTGGGCCAGTTCGCGGATCTCTTCGAGGATGATCGGAATCAATTCACCCGCCATAGCCGGATCGGTGTCGAACGAGATGGAGAGGCTGTAGCGCTGGCGGGGGACATCCTGCTGGCCCATGCTCACACTCACGCCGTAGGTGCCGCCTTTCTCTTCGCGGACCGACTCCGTGTAACGGATATCGAGGATCTGCTTGAAGATCGTGGCCGTGAGCACCGTCTCGAGCGTATAAGGCATCTCGCCCGAGAGAACCGTCAGCACGGTGGTCTTCGAGGTTTGCATCGGTACGGCGATCGTTTTGTCCACCTTACCCTTGACGGGGGCGATCTTGTCGTCCTTATAGGTCAGGCGGGTCTGGTTCACCGGCAGCGAACCGATATATTTTTCGATGAGCGGTTTGGCTTTCTCGGGATCGATGCTTCCGGTGAAGATGAACGTAAAGTCGGCGGCGTTGTTGTACAACTGGCGGTAAAGGCGCTCCATGTCCTCGAATTTCACCAGGCCCAGACGCTTCATATCCATGTTCAGGCAACGGAAATTGTCGTTGTAGTACGCTTTGGCGAATTCTTTCTTGAATATCGTGCCGGGATCGTTTTCGGCGTTGGACAGGCTCGTTTCGATCTTGTCCATCATCACGTCGAAGTCCCCGCGGTCGAAGCGCGGCGAGGTGAAATAGAGGTAAACCAGTTGCAGCATCGTTTCCAGGTCTTTCGACGAACAGGCTCCGTTAATGCCGTTGCTGTAAGCGCCGATCGCGGGGCCGGCTTTGGCCGCTTTGCCGGTCAACTGTTTGGAAAGGTCTATGGAGGAGAATTTGCCCACACCCGAAGCGCTGATCACGGTCGGCAACAACTCGGCCGAAGGCAGGTCGGCGTCGGGGATTATCGAGCGGCCGCCGTAGCTTGTAGCACTGAGCATCAGCTCATCGGCTTTGAAATCGGTGGGTTTCAATACCACGCGGATGCCGTTTTTGAGCGTCCAGACCGTCGATCCGAATTTGCCTGCTTCGGTTTTAGCCACTGGCGAACCTTTCAGCGTGGTCGAGATTAGGGGTTCTTTGACCGTGTTGTCGGCATAGGGCTCGATGTTGCTGGCGCGTACCTTGGCGATCAAGGCGGCGACTTCCTCTTTGGTCGGAATGGGGCTGCTCGACGGGCCGGTCATGGTCACCACCTGGTTTTCAGCGATCATAACCCTGGATATCAACATGTTGACCATGTCCAGGGTGATCGAGCTGATCACCATACTGTCTACCTTCCATTCGGTTTTAGCGTCCGGCATGGGGGTGTTGTTGCGGAAATTGTTCAGGTAAGTGTCCACGAAGTCTTCGTTGCGGCGGTCGTCCCGCGCTTCGTACGAAATTTCGGCATTGCGCATCAGGTTGGCCTTCACGCGCTCCAACTCGCTTTCCGTGAAGCCGTGGCGTTTGACGCGCTCCACTTCCGTATAAAGGGCTTCGAAGGCCGTGGCAGCCTGTCCGGGGCGGGCACTGGCCCCTGCGAAGATTACATCGCAGGTTGAAGTCATCGCACCGTTCTGGATCCGCGCACCGATGAACGGGGCATTGGGCTTCTGGGCCATTTCGCTCAAACGGGTGGAAGCCATCGAGGCAGCCATGTAAAGCGCTGTGTTGAACTGGGCGATGGGAACCGTATTGTTCATCTCCTTGGGAACGGGATCGCGCTTGATGTAAAGCGCAACGCTCGTGTTGGTCACCTCGGGGTCGGTGGCGATGCCGACCACAGGCTCCTTGTTGCCGGGGATTTTCACGGGAATCTTGGGGGAATGATCCGTCGGAGCGGGGATATCGGCCATTGTGGACAGTATTTTCTTCTCCATTTGATCCACGTCGAAATCGCCCACCACGACGATCGCCTGCAGGTCGGGACGGTACCATTTGTGATAGAAATCTTCCAGTTCCTTATACGAGAAAGTGCGCAGGCCAGCTTCGGTGCCGATCACGTTGCGGTAGGCATACCTCGTGGGGCCCATCGTGACAGGCATCAGGGCTTCCTGCACTCGGCGGGAACCGGTATTGCCGCCGCGCAACTCTTCGATGATCACGCTGCGCTCGTTGTCGATCTCCTTGGGCAACAGCGAAATGAAGTGAGACCAGTCGTGCAGCACCAGCAGGCACGAGTCGATGATCCCTTCGCGCAACAAGGGTACGGCGGACATGTTATATTGCGTATATTCCTGGCCGGTCATGGCGTTGAGGTTGGCGCCGAATTTCACGCCGATCGTCTCCATGTAATTGA
This sequence comes from Rikenellaceae bacterium, assembly GCA_031551275.1. Taxonomy (GTDB): domain Bacteria; phylum Bacteroidota; class Bacteroidia; order Bacteroidales; family Rikenellaceae; genus JAVBMJ01. The sequence goes on along the minus strand of JAVBNX010000014.1, from coordinate 190,854 downwards.
TCAGATTCTTGCCGGGGAAATTTTTGGTGCCGTTGAAAGCCATGTGCTCCAGGAAGTGGGCCAGGCCGTTCTGCGCGGTGTCTTCCTGGATCGCTCCCACGTCGTGCAGGATGAAAAATTCAGCTTGTTTGGCCGGTTTATCGTTGTGGCGGATGTAGTAGGTCATCCCGTTGGGGGCCTTGCCGATCCTCACGTCCGGATCGTTGGGGATCACAGGCAGCCTGCCCTGCGCGTGCAGCGAAAGGGCTGCGATGCACAGTATACTAAATAAAAAACTGATGCGTTTGATCATAAAGTCAGGTTTTAGGGTTTTATCGTGAGCAAAAGTATTTTTTATTTTGCAATAATCGGTAATTTCGTACAATTTCCAACAATTCCTGTAAAGTGTAAACGAATTTTATGCCCGATTATTGCTGGCGAATACGTTAAATTTTTTTGCGGAAGGCAATTTGTTGATATACAGAGAAGTCGTTCAATATAGAAAATTATTGAACGGGTAGCGGCCGGCATGGATCTCGCGCACCATGCCGTAGAGGTCGCGGCGCAGCTTGTCGATCCCCGTTTTATTCGTGGCCGAAATGAAGATGCAGGGCGTGTTGGCCTTCGCGATCCAGCTTTTCTTCAATTCATCGAGAGAAAGGTTCTCGCGCGTGGCTTCCGAGAGGTCGTCCTCGTCCTTTTTTATATAGGTATAGGCGTCGATTTTGTTGAATACCAGGAATACCGGCTTGTCTGCGGCGCCGATTTCGCGCAAGGTTTGCTTGACGACTTCGATCTGGTCTTCGAAGCCCGGATGGGAAATGTCCACCACATGCAGCAGCAGATCGGCCTCGCGCACTTCGTCGAGGGTCGATTTGAACGACTCGACGAGCTGGTGCGGCAGCTTGCGGATAAAGCCCACAGTATCAGAGAGCAGAAAAGGCAAGTTTTCGAAAACGACCTTGCGCACCGTGGTGTCCAGGGTGGCGAAGAGTTTGTTCTCGGCGAACACCTCGCTCTTCGAGATGAGGTTCATCAGGGTCGATTTGCCGACGTTCGTATAGCCCACCAGCGCTACGCGCACCAGCGATCCGCGATTGGAGCGCTGCACGGCCATCTGGCGGTCTATTTTTTTGAGGTCTTCCTTGAGTTTGGAGATGCGCCCCCGGATGATGCGGCGGTCTGTCTCGATCTCGCGCTCGCCGGCGCCGCCACGGGTTCCCGTGCCGCCGCGCTGGCGCTCCAGGTGGGTCCACATGCCGGTCAGGCGCGGCAGCATGTACTCGTTGCGCGCCAGCTCGACCTGGGTTTTGGCATAGGCCGTCGTGGCCCGCTGCATGAAGATACCCAGGATGAGGTTGGTGCGGTCGACGACCTGGCGGCCGATCTCTTTTTCGAGGTTACGCGTCTGCGAAGGGCTCAATTCGTCATCGAAAATCACCACCCCGATGCCCTTTTCCTGCACATATGCGATGATCTCGGCCAACTTGCCCGGTCCCACGAAGGTGCGCGAGTTGGGCGTGGAGAGTTTCTGCGTAAACCGGCGCACAGATTCGATCCCGGCCGTTTCGGCCAGGAATTCCAATTCGTCGAGGTATTCGGTAGCCTGCGTTTCGGTTTGGCGGTCGCGGATCACGGCCACAAGCACCGCCTGTGAGGCATCTATTACCGGTTCGGTATCTTTGATATCCTTTTTATCATCCATTCGGGTGCAAAGATAGGGATTTATGAGATTTTTTGGCGTTGAGGTATGGAAAGTTCGATAAATTCCCTATCTTTGCACTCGCAATGAAGGTGCCAACCTCATTTAAGGGGGGATTAGCTCAGTTGGCTAGAGCGCTTGCATGGCATGCAAGAGGTCATCGGTTCGACCCCGATATTCTCCACAAAAAAAGCCCCTTATGAGGGGCTCTTTTGTTTTAGACGCATACCGGAGCATAAAATGGATCCAAAAAAGTGGCTTTTCGGCAAAGACCTCAGCCAGTTGCAGCAGATTGCGACCGGACTGGACATGCCCCGTTTCGCTGCCGGTCAGATCGCCGCATGGCTCTATAAAAAAGGCGCAACCCGGATCAGCCAGATGAGCGACCTCTCGCTCAAGCACCGTGCGTCACTCGAAGAGGGCTATTACGTGGGCCGGATCGCCCACACCGCCGTTTCCACCTCGCGGGACGGCACGAAGAAATACCTCTTCCCCACGCTGGCCGGGGCAGCCGTCGAGTCGGCCTATATCCCTGACGGCGAACGGGCTACGCTGTGCGTTTCGTCGCAGGCGGGTTGCCGCATGGGCTGCCGCTTCTGCGCCACCGGCCAGCAGGGCTTCGCCCACAACCTCACCGCGGGCGAGATACTCAACCAGATCGCCGCGATTCCCGAAAGCAGCACGCTGACCAACGTAGTTTACATGGGTATGGGCGAGCCGCTGGACAACATGGCGGAGGTGCTGCGCTCGCTCGACATCCTGACCGCCCCGTGGGGTTATGCCTGGAGCCCGACGCGCATCACGCTCTCAACCGTGGGGGTGCTACCTGCGCTGGAGGAGTTCCTGGTGCGCTCTAAGATCCACCTGGCCGTGAGCCTGCACAATCCATTCCCTGCCGAGCGGGCCGCGATCATGCCTGTGCAGAACGCCCAACCCTTGTCGGAGATCGTCGCCACACTCAAACGCTACGATTTCTCGCACCAGCGCCGCGTGAGTTTCGAATACATCGTCATGGAGGGCCTCAACGACTCGCCCGCACACATCAAGGAGCTGGCCCGTCTGCTGGACGGCCTGAAATGCCGCATCAACCTGATCCGTTTCCATGCCATTCCCGGGTCGCCCTACCGTTCGCCCTCGGAACCCCGGATGGAGGCTTTCCGCGACGCGCTCACCCGCAAAGGCATCACGACCACCATCCGCGCCTCGCGCGGCGAAGATATCCATGCCGCCTGCGGCCTGCTCTCCACCGACCGCATCCAGGGAGAATAAATGCACAGGAATCACGTCAAAAGGGCTGCGCTATTGCCGCAGCCCTTTTTTTGGAGGGAATGGTTTGCAGACGCTCCGGAATTTAGGCGGTCACTTTCAGGGTCACCTCGATGTTGCCGCGCGTGGCGTTCGAGTAGGGGCACACCTGGTGGGCCTGCTGCACGAGCTGTTCGGCCACCTTGCGGTCGACGCCCTTGACCTCGACGTCCATTTCGACGGCCAGTTGGAACCCGCCGCCCTCTTTTTTGCCGATGCTCACGCGGGCCGTGACCGTGAAATCGGGCCGCAACTTCTGCAACGACGCCACGTGTGCCAGGGCGCTGCCGAAGCACGCCGAATAGCCGGCGGCGAAAAGCTGCTCCGGATTGGTGTATTTACCGGCCGGGCCGCCCATCTGCACCGGGGGGCGCACTTCGAAATCCAACACTCCGTCCGATGACTTGACGTGTCCGCTGCGACCGCCCACCGAAGTGACGACGGCTGTGTATAACGTTTCCATAATTCGATTTTTATTGGTTACGCTTCGAACAATCCAAATAGCATACCAATCCTGCGCGCGGTTCAACTTCCTGCGAACCACTTTTTGAATTCGCCCACACGGGCCTTGCTCACCAGGATGCGTTCGGACGTGGCAATCTTCAGGTTGACCGAGAGTTTGCCGCCAAACCATTGGGAAAGGTCGCTGACGGCCTCGCGCGAGATGATCCACTGGCGGTTGGCGCGGAAAAAATGCGCGGGGTCGAGTTGCTGGGCCAGTTCGTCGAGCGTCTGGTCGAGGTGCCACGACTTGCCGCCGTGGGTGAGCGCCCGCACGATCTTCGCGTCGATCCGGATGCAGGCGATGTCCGCAGCGGCCAGCGGGATGAGTTTGTCGCGCTCCGGAACCAGAAACCACTGCTTCCACGCCGGACGCGCCTGCCGCATCGACGCCAGCAGGCGTTCCACGTCGGCCATACGATCGTCCGGCCGGTCGGCCCGGCCACGCAGCTTGCCCACGGCACGCTCCAGATCGCGGGCGGCGATGGGTTTCAACAGGTAGTCGATGCTGTTGACTTCGAATGCCTTGAGCGCATACTCGTCGTAGGCCGTGGTAAAGATCACCGGGCAGGTGACCGCCGTTTCATCGAAGATCGTGAACGACGACCCATCGGCCAGGTGGATGTCCATGAAGGCTACGTCGGGCATCGGGTTGGCCGCAAACCACTCGACGCTCTCGTCGATGGCCTGCAACTCGGCCACCACCTCGATGTCGGGACAAACCTCCCCGATCAGCGCCCTGAGCGCACCCGCGGCAGCGGCTTCGTCTTCTATGATAACGGCTTTCATGGCTTTATCAACGGTATGGTCACTTCAAATCGCTGCGAGGTGCGGTTCACCTCGATCTCGCGGCGCCACATCAGGCGGTAGTGTTCCGCGAGGTTCGCAAGGCCGATGCCCCCGCCCTCCTCGGCTTCTTTTTTCAATTGCACGGGGTTCGACACGCTGAGCGTTCCCTCGCCGGTGGCGATCGTGATCACAAGGGGTTGCTTCTTGGTGACCACATTGTGTTTTATCGCATTCTCGACCAGCGTCTGCACGCTCAGCGGAATGACCAGGCAGGTGGACAGTTTCGCATCGATCCGCTCCTCGAAACGCAGGCTGTCGCCGTAGCGGATCTGCATCAGGTGGCAGTAAGAGGCCGTGAAACGCAACTCTTCCTCCAGCGTGATCACCTCCTTGTTCTGGAGCGTGTAGCGGAACACCTGCGAGAGTTGCTGCACGTACTCCTGCGCCTTGTCGGGTTCGGTTTTGATCAGCGCGTTGAGTGTGTTGAGCGAGTTGAACAGAAAATGGGGGTCGGTCTGATTGCGCAGGGCCGTGAAACGGTTTTTGATATTCTCGGCCATCAGGCTTTCGTTTTCCAGGGCTGTCTGTTGCTGCTTTTCGGTCAGGTAGAGCAGTTGTGAGGAGAACATCACCACCACCGAGATGAAATAGTCGCGCATCATGCTGCCCCGGATGAACTTCGCGGGGTTGGCCCCGAAATCCTGCCACTGGAGTTGGATCCACGAGCAGGCGTAGCTCAGCACGGCGGTCGAGAGCAGCGTTACGGCAATGATGAAGATCCATTTGGCCCACCATTGCTTGAAACGCTCGTTGCGGACCAGCCGGAAATTGATCAGGTAGAGCGCGAAGGCCACCATGAAATTGGCCGCGATGTGTCCCAGCACCAACTGGAAATTGAACGGCGTGCGGGGACGTTCGCCGTCGGGAGGCAACACCGCGTCACGCCCGTAGAAGAACATGATCATGAACAGCACGTTGAGCAGCAGGCTGATCGCCAGGGCCATCAACAGAGCCGTACGGTAGTTCAGGGCGGAGCGTTGCATCGAGGCCATTTTATACAAAGATAGCAGATTTACAAATCAGTCTAAAAAGAACCGATTTACGATTACTCGTACCTCAGGGCGTTGATCGGATCGAGGGCGGCAGCTTTTTTGGCCGGGTACCACCCGAAGAAGATGCCCGTGGCGGCGCACACCAGGAACGACAGCCCCACGGACGACACGCTCACGATATAAGGCCAGTTCAATACGGATGACAGCACATAGGATTCGACTAATCCCAGCACGATGCCGATGATACCGCCTACGAGACTCAGGATCACGCTCTCGCAAAGGAATTGCAGCAGGATGTCGCGGTTGTGGGCGCCGATAGACATGCGAAGTCCGATCTCCTTGGTACGCTCGGTGACCGTTACATACATGATGTTCATGATGCCGATGCCGCCCACGAGGAGCGAGATGGCTGCAATGGCCGTCAGCAGGATGGTCAGAAAACCGGTCACTTTGTTGGTCATGTCGAGCATTTCCTGCTGGGTGCGCACCCAGAAATCGCTCTCCTCGCCCGGCTTGATCTTATGCTGTTCGCGCAGGATGGTTTCCACCTCATCCGAGGCGGCCGTAGCGACCTGCTCCGAGGCGGCCGAGCACATGATCATGTGGATGTAGTTGATCGCCAGCAGGCGCTTCTGCACCGTAGTGTAAGGCACGATCACCACGTCGTCCTGATCCTGTCCCATCTGGTTGTTGCCCTTCGAGGCCAGCACTCCGATCACTTTGAAGGGGATTTTATTGAAACGTATGGTCTGCCCGACGGGATTCGATCCGTCCGGGAAGAGGTTGGTCTTGATCGTATGGCCGATCAGGCATACCTTGGCCGACGCGCGCACGTCCTGCGCGGTAAAGGGGATGCCCGAGGCGATCTCGTATTTGCGGATCGCGAAGATGTCTTCGTTGCCGCCCTGAACCGATCCCGGCCAGTTATTCGACCCGTTGACCAGCTGGCCGTTGGCATTGACGAGCGGCGTGGCCATGCTGATATATCTCGCTTCCTTGAGGATGGCCGCCACGTCGCTTTCCTTGAGGGTCTGTACGCTCCCCGCACCGATATTCACCCCGCCCTGGCGCTGGAAATTGCGCATTACGGTGATCGTATTGGTGCCCATCGACGAAATTTCGTTGTTGATGCTTTTCTGGGAACTCTGCCCCAGGCTTACCATCGCGATCACGGACGAGATGCCGATGATGATGCCCAACATCGTCAGCAGGGCGCGCGTTTTGTTGCGCAGCAGCGCCCGCCAGGCTATTTTTAAAAGGTTGGCTATTTTCATGGCTTAAATCGTATAATCGTTTTCAGGAGGAAGGGCTGCCAGGGCCGCGGCGGCCGATTGCGGGTTGGCCGGGGCGTCCCGCTGGATCAGCCCGTCGCGCAGTTGGATGATGCGGCTGGTGAAGACCACGATGTCGGGCTCATGCGTCACGAAGGCGATGGTTTTACCTTCCGAGTTGAGTTTCTGGAGCAGGCTCATGATCTCGTACGAGGTGCGCGTATCGAGGTTACCCGTGGCCTCGTCGGCCAGCAGGATCACCGGGTCGTTGACCAAAGCCCTTGCGATGGCCACCCGTTGCTGCTGCCCCCCGGAGAGCTGGTTGGGCATGTGGTGCATCCTGTCGCTCAGGCCCACCTGCTGGAGGGCGTACTCGGAGCGCTCGACCCGCTCCTTGGCCGATACGTCGCTGTTGTAGAGCAGCGGGAGCTCCACGTTTTCGAGAGCCGAGGTGCGCGCCAGCAGGTTGTAGGACTGGAACACAAAGCCGATCTTGCGGTTGCGCAGCGTGGCCAGTTCGTCTTTGGTAAGCTTGCTGACCGGGTTCGAATCGATGCTGTACTCCCCGGCGGTGGGGGTGTCCAAACAGCCCAGGATGTTCAGCAGGGTCGATTTGCCGCTGCCGCTCGATCCCATGATGCTCACGAACTCGCCCTGCTCGACGTCGAAACTGACGCCTTTCAACGCGTGGACCTGCTCGCTACCCACCTGGAACGTGCGCTGGAGGTTTGCTATCTTTAAGATGTTTGCCATGGCGCTATCTCCTGGGAGGTTTGGGCATAAAGGGGTTGGTGCCCGCCTGGTTCACGCTCTTGCGCTCGACCATGACCGAGAGGATTACCTTGTCTCCCTGGTTCAGGCCGCTCTCCACGATGAAGTTTACCCCGTCGCCCACGCCGGTCTTCACTTCCCTCCACTCGATGCCGTGGGGCAGCTCGACCCATACGCCTTTGTCCTTGGGATTCTCCGGGCCTTTGGCGCCGCGGGCGATTTTCTCGTCCGGGGTAAAGGCCAACGCCTCGGCGGGGACGGTCAGGCCCTGTTGGTCCAGGGTAACGACCGTGATGCTGGCCGTCATGCCGGGGTAGAGCTTCTCATCGGGGTTTGGGGCCTCGACGATTACCGTGTAGGTCACCACGTTGTTGGTCACGGTGGGTTGCAAACGGATTTGGCTGACCGTCCCGTCGAACGTGTCGTCGGGGTAGGAGTCGACCGTGAAGGTTACCTTCTGGCCCAGCCGGACCTGGCCTATGTCGGCCTCGTCCACGTCGGCTTCGACCTGCATCTTGGTCAGGTCGTTGGCGATGGTAAACAGGGTCGGCGTGGAGAACGAGGCGGCCACGGTCTGCCCCTGCTCGACGGAGCGGTCGAGCACGATCCCGTCGATGGGCGAGTAGATCTCCGCGTAACCCAAATTGACCCTCGCCTGGTGGAGGTTGGCCTTGGCGTTGACCACGTTGGTCTTGGCCTGCGCCAGGGAGTTGACGGCCTGCTCCCAGGCGGTCTGTGTGGCGGCCTTGGCGTCGAAGAGCGTCTTGGTGCGATCGTAGGTCTGCTGCGCGTAGGTCAGATCGCTCAGCGAGCTGGTTACCGAGGCCTGGGCCTGGTTGACCTTCTCGGCGAGGGTCGACTTGTCGAGCTCGGCCAGGAGCTGCCCCTTTTTGACCTGCGAGTTGAAGTCGACGTAGATCTTCTCGATTACCCCGGAGACCTGGGTGCCCACGTCGACCTTGTCCACGGGCTGCACGTACCCGGTGGCGGTAACGGTCTGCTCGACGGTGTTGGTCTGGACGGTCATGGTATTGAAACTTACCTCGTGGTTGCCGCAACCCGTCATAAAGCCCCCCGCGAGGGCCAGCACACCGGCGGCGGCAGCGATCAGGAAAATGGTTTTTCTTTTCATTTCTATATTTTTTAATTGTTTATTCTCAATTTATTTCCCTGCCCTTGCAGTACGGGCGGCAGCACCTTAGACTTCCCCCTCCCCTACGGTTAGGGGAGGGTCGGGGAGGGGTGATCGTCAGGCGAAACACCACACCGGATTCCCAAGCTAACCGCTACTTCCATACCTCCCGGTCTTTTACAATGTAATAGGCACTCCCATATATACGTCCAACACTTTGCGCTTGAGCATAAACCCGTATTTGCTCTGGATGTAGTCGTTCAAGGCGCTGATGTAGTTGTTTTGCTGCTGCAAAAGATCTACCGCCGTGATGGCCCCGGCGTTGAACTTGGCGCGGTAGGCCTCGAAGCTCTTCAGGTAGGCGTTCTGGCGGATGTCGGTGGTCAGGAATTTGTTGTAGGAGGAGACCACGTCGTTGTACTCGACGGTCACGTTCTCCACCACGTCCAGCTCCATCTGTTTCTGGTCCAGCTCGGCCTGGCGGAGCATGATCTGGCTCTGGGTAACCCTGGACTTGTTGCGCCCGTTGCTGAAGATGGGCACGCTTACCGACAAACCCGCCTGCTGGGTAAAGCGGTCGGAGAGCTGGCTGCCGTAGCCCGAGAAGTTGGTGTGCCCCGTGCTCAGCCCCGCGCTCAGGCTGACGGTGGGGTAGTACCCCGATTTCGCCCCTTTGAGGCCCTGGTTGGCGATGTCCACGTTGTACTGGCTGATCTTCAAATCGGGGACCGTGCTGACGGTCCGCTCCACCACCGAGGCCAACGGGGGCATCCCCGCCATGCGCATCAGGGCCGCCGTGTCGGGGAAGAGCACCTCCAGTTGGTCGGTGGCCTCCATCGAGAGCAGGCTCTTGAGCGAGAGCAGGTAGTTGTCCCGGGTAATCTTCGTGTCGGAGACGTTGTTCTTGTCGTTGGCCCACTGCGCTTCCAGCAGCAGGTAGTCGCTTTCGAGCATATCCCCTGCCGCGTACTGCGCCTTGCCCTGTTTGACCTGCTCGGCGCTGGCCTCGGCCACGGCCATCTGGTATTTGAGCAGCTCCTCGTTGCCCAGGATGTTCAGAAAGGTTTGCAGGATATTGACGGTAAGGGTGTTGTCGTACTGTGAAGTGTACCATTCGGATTGCTCCATGCCCAGGCGGTTTTGCTCGATGGTGCTCTTCATCGCGCCCCCCTGGTAGAGGACCATCCCGGCGTTGACCCCGTAGCTGCCCGTGGCCTGCGAGCCGGTAACCTTGCTGTTGGAGACCCCCTCGGAGAGCGACGCGCCCAGGTCGGGCAGGCGCTCCATCTTCGACTGGTCGTAGGTGTCGGCCGAGGCCTGTTCGGAGAGCTTGAGCGACTGTTTCGTGTAGTTGTTGCCCAGCGCGTAGTCGAGGCATTGTTCGATGGTCATGCGGTAGCTCCCCGGAGTCCCGGGTTCGGTCGGGGCCTGGGCGAAGGCGGTCGCCGCAAGGGCGCACATCGCAAGGGTCAGGAATTGGCTCTTCATATCGATTTTTTATCGTTTCATTTTCGCTGCAAACGTAGTCAACCTGCAATTCCCTTACCAAAAGAAAGTGCGCGAAGCGGCAAAATGGAGTGTCGAAACGGAAAAATTCGTACTTTTACAAAAACCCAACGGACCATGAAATGTAATTTAGGAGTTATTCTTATGGCGACCATCCTGACGGCCTGCGCCGGTAACCACACTGAAAAACAGAACGAAACCCCCTGCCGGAAGATGCAGGTCGCAGCCCCGCAGCCGGGCGATGTGATGGCTTCGGTCAATTTGACCGTGGCCGAGGGCAAACGGTTGATAGCCAAGGGGATCGCCGCATACCAGCCCGTCCAGGAGAAGCTCACGTCGGGTATGGTCATCATCACGCGCGGTTCGACCAACACCTACATCGCCGAGGAACTGGCCGGGCTGGACGCTCCCAACGGGGCTTTTATGACCGGGCGGATCACTCCCGAGGGGCGTTCGATCCAGGTCGACGCCTCCATCGGCGAGATCGTCCTGGTGGACGGCAAGCGGGTCGAAATGAGCTACCCCGAGGCGTTGGCGCAAATGAGGCCCGGCGATATCGTCTTCAAAGGGGCCAATATGCTCAACTACGCGTTGAACCAGGCGGCCGTCTGCGTGGGTGCGCCCGACGGGGGCACGGTGGGCAAACTGCGTCCATACACGGCGGAGCCCGGCAAAGGCCAACTGATCGTGCCTGTGGGCTTGGAGAAAGAGGTCCCCGGCGACCTGCGCGAGTATGAAAAGCTGTTCGGCGAGGGGGTCGAGAAGATTACCCAGTTGCCCCCGCGCGTGCTGGTGCACCAGAATGCGATCCTCTTTACCGAGATCGAGGCGCTGAAAACCCTGGCTGGGGTGCAGGTGGCCCCCTACGCCGCAGGCGGACTCAGTGGCCGCGAAGGGGGGATCTCCCTGGCGGTCTACGGGCCTAAAGCCGAGGTCGAAAAGGCCCTGGCCGTCGTGGCGGCAATCCAGGGCGAACCGGCGTTTTAAACGTATTCCCCCAAAATCCGCTCCGCCTGGCTCAGGTAACCGGTTCCGAATAAATTCAGGTGGTTCATCACATGGTAGAGCAGGTACAACCCCTCGCGGCGTTGCCAACCCTCTTTGAGCGGATATTCCTGCTGGTAGGCGCGGTAAAATTCGGGTGAGAAGCCCCCGAAAAGTTTGGTCATGGCCAGCTCGGCCTCCCTGTGGCCGTAGTAGACGGCGGGGTCGATCAGCACCGCATCCCCGCGCTCGTCGCAAAGGTAATTGCCGCCCCACAGGTCGCCGTGCAGCAGCGCAGGGGGCTCCTCCGACCCTTCCAACAGGCTGGCGATCCGGGATTCCAACTTTAGAAAACCGGTCCTTAGGCGCGCGGAGGCGTATCCGTTCCTCTCGGCCAGGCGGTACTGGTACAACAGGCGTTTGTTCAGGTAAAAGGCGGTCCAGTCGCTCGCCTCATCGTCTTCGGGACGGTTGGGTTGGGGGGTGGCCCCGATAAAGTTGTCCTCGTAAAAGCCGAAATTCTCGGCCGTCGTGCGGTGCAGGCGGGCCAGGCTTTGCCCGAAGCGTTGGAAAAAATCTTTCGGGCGGAGACTCTGGGCGATGTATTCGATGATCAGCATTCGGTCGTTGGCGGCGGCGACTACCGGGGTGCGGATCACACCCGGTTTGGCCAGCTCCCCCAGGCCGTTGGCCTCGCAGGGGAACATACGCCCCGGAAAGCCCGTTTTGAGTATGTAACGTTGTCCGTTCTGCGTCTCGATTACCCCGGTTTGGGCGATCGAGCCGCCCCCGGCGGGCGAGTAGCTGACTACCCGCTGGCCGAGGGCGGCTGATGCGGCGGCTAAGATCCGGTGCGGTCCCATAGCGCGAAGTTAACGATTTTCGGCGGGATTAGCGGCGGCTGTAACCCGAACTGCTCGTTCTGGTGGAGCTGGAACTGCTGCTTGACCTTTCACTGCTCGATCGTTCACTGCTCGATCTTTCACTGCTCGATCTTTCGCGGTTGGCCTGCTCGCGTTGTTGGCGTTCGCGGTCGGATTTTTCGCGGTCAGCGCGTTCACGCTGCTGCCTTTCGGCCTGTTCGCGCTGTTGCTTTTCGCGGTTGGCCTGCTCTTTCCTTTGGTGCTCAGTCTGTTGCTCACGTTGTTGGCGTTCGCGGTTTGCTTGATCTTGCTGCTGTTGCCTTTGGCGATCGGCCTGCTCGCGTTGTTGCCTTTCACGGTCGGCCTGCTCCCTTTGCTGGCGCTCGCGGTCCTGGTTTTGATCGGGACGGTTCGGGGTGGGGGAGGGGGTGTTCCCGGGGCGGTTCGGGGTCGGATTCGGGAGCGCGGGCGACGGCCTGTTGCCGGGATCCTGCCTTGGGTCATTGGGCCGGGGCTGATTGCGGCCGGGTTGCTCTTGCTGGGGGCGGGGCTGCATTTGTCCCGGGTTGGGATTGTCGCGTCCGGGTTGGTTGTGACCAGGGTTGGGATTGTCACGTCCGGGTTGGTTGTGGCCGGGACCGGGATTCGGTTGGTTATGCCCCGGGCGGGGCTGGTTGCGCTCCCTGTCCTGGCGTTCGCGCTGCTGGCGCTCCCACTCCATTCTTTCGCGTTGGTTGCGCTCGCGCTCCATCCTCTGGCGGCGTTCCCACTCTTCGCGTTCGCGGGCCTGGCGGCGCTCCCAGGCCAGACGGTCCTGACGTTCGCGCTCCCAGCGGCGTTGCTCGTCGCGCAGGCGGTTGTTCCAGTAGATCATGCGGTCGCGCGATATGCGGTGCAGGTCGTAGTTGTAGAGCGAGATGTCGAGCCAGAAGCCGGACGAGAAGCCGAAGTCGCGGTAGCCCATCGAGCCGGTGATTGCCACGTTGGAGCGGCTGAAGAGGTACAGCGCGGTCATGTCGCTCTCGGGGAAGGTAATCTCGACGCCCAACTGGCGGCCGGAGAGGTTGTAAACCCCCATCATGAAGGGATCGTGGCGGTCGCGCTTTTTGTAGGCGATGCGCTGGCTGCGCTCGTTGGTAATGTCCACCACGTCGGGGTCCCTGTTCTGGATCTCGTAGCCGGTAATCCTCTCCTGGGCGTCCAGCATGGTAATGGTCCCGGTAACCGGGTTGCGGAGTTTATAGCCCTGGTATTGCCATTGGGCGTCGAAGATGATGGTGCGGAAGATGTCCGTTTCGTCGGGGACAAAGAGTTTCTGCAGGACAAGCTCTTTTTTGGCGGATGCGGATCCGCAGAGTATCAAAGCGAGGGCGGTAAGTAAAAGCGATCTTTTCATAGAGGCCTCCTTTCTTGTGGGTTATTGTTCGTTATCCGAATTTAACCATAAGAAGCCTGTAATGCAAGCAATGTTGCGCGGGAACCGGCGAAACGGAAAATGCAGGGGGCGAATCGCCCTATTTGCCCGGTTCAGTGGAGTTTAGGCTATTGCCCCATGTAGAAGGGCTGCGGCCTGACCATAACGGGCAAAGCGCCGTCGGGCCCCGCCTCGGCCGCCTCGCGGTCCCAGAAAAGCTCGCCGTTGAGCCAGACCTTGACCACCACCAGGCTCGACCCGCCGTACATTCCGGGGATCTCCGATTCGTGGTACTCATACTCGGCGGTCAGTTTGTCGATGGGGTGGTGCCAGAACCGGATGTAGGTGTCGGCCGTGCTCTCCCCGACGTATGGACGCTCCAGGTAGAGGTCGATGTAGGCCCCGCCCTGCGGCGAGGAGTAGAGGCTGTATCCCTTGGGCGCGCCCATCAGGGGGTCGCTGAAAACCTGCGCTTTTTTGCCGTTGTACCGGATCACGTCCACGCCCGGGTAGCCGTCATAGGTAGGAAACACGTCGGGCACGATCTGGTTGTTGCCGCTCGGGTCGGCGACCAGAAAGGCGAGCGAGGCGTCGATGTGGGACGCGACCATCCGTTGGCGCTCCGTTTCGGTTTTGTTGCAGCCTGCCGCCAGGATAAGCGTTGCCGCGAGGGCGGGGAGGGAAAAGAGTCTTTTCATAACGCCGGGATTGGTTTTCTTTGACTTAGATGCCTTCCGCCTCCGATTCGTTGCACGCCTATTCCAACGTTTGGTAGACCGTGTTGAGGAATTTTTCCCAGACCTTCGGGTCGGGGACCAGGTTGGTGTAGAGCAGTATGATCAGCCCCTCTTTGGGATCGACCAGGTAGTCCGTGTTGGCCATCCCGCCCCAGTTCAGCGAGCCGGGGTTGACCATCTGGGTCTGCTTGTGCATCGCGCCGAATGCCGGGTCCCACTCGGGGCACACCTCGAAGCCCAGCCCGTAGCAGAAATTCCCGCCGCCGCCGTTGGGGTGGGCGAGCTGGTTCTGTGCCATTACCTCCAGCGTGCGGCGGCCCAGGATCCGGCGGCCGTTGAACGTTCCCCCGTTGGCGACCATCTGCAAAAAGCGCGCGTAGCCCTCGATGGTCCCGTATAGGCCCGTGCCCCCGGCGGCGAAAACCGTCTCGGGGCCGAACGGGTAGCGCCCGCTCCACATCTCGACGGGGTTGATCGCCCCGGTCGTTTTGTCGCCCCGGTACATGGTAACAAGGCGTGACGCGTACGATTCGTCGTAATAGTACGCCATATCCTGGATGCCCAGAGGCTCGAAGATCGCCTCTTCGAGGTACTCCTGCAACGGCTTGCCGGAGAAATACTCGACCAGGTAGCCCCACACGTCCGAGGCGGGGTGGTAGTTATAGCCCGTGCCCGGATCGTACAGCAGGGGTTGCTGCACCAGCCGTTTCACGTACTCTTCCAGGGTCGGGTAGTTGGCCATGACCAGATCGATGCCCCCTTTCGGGTTGATCCCCGCCGAGTGGGAGAGCAGGTGGCGGATCAGCACGGGCGACTTGGCCGGGCGGGTAACCCACACCGAGTCGTTGACCTTGCTCTCGATCACTTGGTCGGTCATTTCGGGGATGTACTTCGATACCGGGTCGTCCAACTGGAACAGGCCCCGCTCGTAGAGGGTCATCAGCGCTACGGTGGTCATGGCTTTGGTCTGGGAGTACATCCTGAACAGGTTATCCGTCCTGAGCGGGGTCTTGCCCTCCACGTCGCTCCACCCGAAAGCTTTGTGGTGGATCACCTGCCCGTCCCTGGCCACGAAGGTCAGCGCGTTGGGCAGCAGGCCCCGATCGATGTGGTCCTGCAACAGGGCGTCGATCCTGTCCAGCCTCGAAGCGTCCACTTTCAACGCCTTGAAACCGGGTTTGTAATCGAAGGCTTGGGGTGCGCCCTTTTCCGTGCGGCAGCAGGCGGCGCAGAGCGCCAGCAGCGAAATTACGATAGAAATTTTTCTCATCGGGGCTTTTTTCAGGTTGAGTTTTGCAAAGTTATTAAAAGGGATCGGATTTCGCCGGAAACGACTTACTTTTGCAAAGGTTTTTCACTTTCCCCATTTGCCATGGAGTTTATCCACACGGTCATCGATTTGATCCTCCACCTCGACGTCCACCTGGCGGAGTTGGTGGCCATGTACGGGATATGGATCTACGCGATCCTTTTTCTGGTCGTCTTCTGCGAGACGGGCCTGGTGGTCACCCCTTTTCTGCCGGGCGACTCGCTGCTTTTCGTGGCCGGGACGTTGGCCGCCATCGGCGGCAACCACCTGGATGTGAACCTGCTGGTGGCGGTTATGATCCTGGCGGCCGTGCTGGGCGACGCGGCCAATTACACGATCGGGCGATCCTTCGGAGAGCGGTTGTTCCGCAACCCCGACTCCAGGGTATTCAAACGCAGCTACCTCGAAAAGACCCACGATTTCTACGAAAAATACGGCGGCGGGACCATCGTCATCGCCCGTTTCGTGCCCATAGTACGCACCTTCGCCCCCTTTGTGGCGGGCATGGGCAGGATGCGTTACCGCCGCTTCGCGCTGTTCAACATTACAGGCGGCGTGGTGTGGGTGGCGCTCTTTATGTATGCGGGTTATTTCTTCGGCGAACTGGATTTCGTCAAGCGCAACCTGAGCCTTCTGATGGTGGCTATCATCCTGCTGTCATTGATTCCGGGAGTGGTCCAGGCGTGGCGCATTGGGAAAACTTCACATAAGAAGTAATCCCGGTTATGAAATATCCGCCCTTTGCGCTGCGTTATATGGGCGTGAAGACAGACGATAAAAAAGATTTCAAAGAGTCGGCGATCCTTCTCTCCCTGGTCGACGTCGCGAGGCAAAACGCCGGGGAGGCCCTGCATCTGGACCATATCGTGCTGGAGGCGATCTCCCGTACCAACTGCCACGCGGGCCACCTGCTGCGCAAGCTGCTCAAGGAGTGGGAGGTCTACCAGGTGCGCAAACGGATCGAACAGGGCCTCAAGCGCAGGCCCGCGCCATGTCAGGACGTGGAGTTGCACGCCTGCCTGAGCGGGGTGCGCGAAAGGGTCACCCCCGATTACGACACGGTCAACACGGGCCACCTGCTTCTGGCAGCGTTGGCCGATCCCAATACGCTTTGCAGGCAGCACCTCGAGGTCTACCACATCGGTTACGAGACGATCCGCGAATATGTTTGCCAGCTCCCCGCCGAGGAGGATTACTACGACGAGCTCCACGCGCTGGAGTCCTACGTGGCCAACAACCCCATCGTGACCGTTAAACGGCGCAAAACCGGGGCTCCCGCCGGACAGGAGCAAAAGAAACCCTTCCCGGCGAAGTACGGGACCGACCTGGTCGAGGCCGCCCGCCTCGGGCGCATCGACAATGTGGTGGGCCGCGACGAGGAGATCGCAAGGCTGATCTGCATCCTGGGCCGCAAAAAGAAGAACAACCCCATCCTGGTCGGCGAGGCCGGCGTGGGCAAGAGCGCCGTGGTGGAGGGCCTGGCCCTGCGCATCGGCCGGGGCGAGGTCCCGCAATGGCTCCAGAATAAACATATATTCTCATTGGACGTGGCTACCCTGGTGGCCGGGACCAAATACCGGGGCCAGTTCGAGGAGCGGGTCAAGGAGCTGGTCCATGCCCTGGAGGAGCACCCGGAGACGATCCTTTTCATCGACGAGATCCACACCATTTCCGGTGCGGGGGGCGCGCAGGGCAACCTGGACGCCGCCAACATCCTCAAGCCGGCTTTGGCGCGGGGCGAGATGCGCTGCATCGGGGCCACGACCCTGGATGAGTACCGCCGCTGCATCGAGAGCGACGCGGCCCTGGAGAGGCGTTTCCAGAGGATACTGATCGATCCGCCCACGCAAGGCCAGACGCTCGATATTTTGCGCGGCCTGCGCGAGGCCTACCAGGCGCACCACGCCGTGAGTTACTCCGACGCCGCGCTGGAGGCCTGCGTGAAACTCTCGGGACGCTACCTGCCCGAGCGCCACTTCCCCGACAAGGCGATCGACGTGATGGACGAGGCGGGTTCCAGGGTCAACCAGGCGGGAGGCTCCGAGGTGGGCGAGTTGCAGATACGGCAAACCATCGAGTTGATGAGCGGCATCCCCGTTTCCCATGCCGGCACGGATTGCGAAGATGATCCGGCCCGCATGATCGAGCAGTTGGGCCGCACGGTAATCGGCCAGCCCCACGCCGTGGAACGGGTCACGAGGGCCATCCAGCGCAGCCGCGCGGGCCTTCGGGAGCCGGGCAAGCCGATCGGGGTCTTTTTGTTCGTAGGCCCGACCGGGGTGGGCAAGACCCACCTGGCCCGGGAGTTGGCAAGCCTGCTCTTTCCGGGCCGCGACTCGATCGTTAGGATCGACATGAGCGAGTACTCCGAGAAGCACAACGTTTCGCGGCTGATCGGCTCGCCCCCGGGCTATGTGGGCTACGGGGAGGGCGGCCAACTGACCGAGGCGGTACGGCGCAAGCCCTATTCGGTGGTGCTGCTGGACGAGGTCGAGAAGGCCCACCCCGACCTGTTCAACCTCATGTTGCAGCTCTTCGACGAGGGCCGCCTGACCGACTCGCTGGGCCGGACGGTCGATTTCCGCAACACAGTCATTATTTTGACCTCCAACGCGGGTTCAAGGGGCTTTACGGGCCGCCCCGCCGAGGTGGGTTACAAAGCCGTCCCGGCCAGCGAGGGAGAGCGGCAGGAAGAGCGTTACCGGCGTTCTCTGGAGGCTGTTTTCGCCCCCGAATTTCTGAACCGCCTCGATGATATCGTCGTTTTCAATACCCTCACGCCCGACGATATGGCGGCCATCGCCGACCGGCAGATCCATTCGCTGATCGAGCGCACAAACGACCTGGGCCTGAAGATGGAGATCCCCCGCCCCGTGCGCCGCCAGCTTATCGAGCAGGGCTACCGCCCCGAGTGCGGGGTCAGGTCGCTCAAACGGGCCTTGTTGCGCTGCATCGAGGAGCCCCTGGCCGAGATGATCGTCAAGGGCGAGGTCAAAAGCGGCGACACGGTGCGCCTGACCCGCCGCAAGGAGGGGTTCAAGCTGCGTAAAGCAAGCTGATTATTTGACCAGCTTGACCTTGGTAAAGGTAAATTGCTGGTTCTCGTCGGTCAGGAACTCGTCCAGCAAAGGGGAGTAGGTCCTGACCTCGATCGTCTTTCGCTTCGGGTCGATGTCCACCACCCTTAAAAAAGCGTCGCCCCCGTTGTTGTACCCCTCGATGGGGGCCTGGTAGTTGGCCAGCATCTGGTAGACCATGTTGCCGTGTTCGCCTTTGCTGACCAGCCGTCCCGCCCCCCGGTTGAGCACGTGGCCGCTCTCGACCATCAATACATTGCGGTGGAGGCCGACCATCTTTTCCCACATTTCCTGACCGCTGTTGGCGTACTCGTCCCCGGATTTGTCTTTGCCCAGGCCGTAGGAGGCGGGCAGCCATTTGTGCGTGGAGTCCTGACCCATGCGCAGGTCGTCGGAGTACATGTAGGCGTGGGTGTTGATGATCACGTTGTGTTTGGGGTGGGATTCGATCACTTGGTTGGCCCACTCGAGCACCACGTTGCGCGGGGCGAACTCCAGCGAGAGGAGCAGGAACTTATAGCCTTCCGCCGTGAAAAAGTGGTAGGTGTTGTCCATTTCGCCCTCCTTGAAGGCTCCCCCGAACCACGGCTTATCGCAGTATTTGGCCCAGGGCAGGTGGCGGTTCATGGGTTGGGTCATCCTCACGTCGCCTTTGCCCGAGGGGCCGTTGTCGTGGTTGCCGCCCACGAAGGTGTAGGGCACGCCGCTTTGGTCGAGCATCCGGAAAATGGGGGTCGCCAGCTTCCATTGGGCCCCGCCGTTGTTGGTAGTAATGTCACCCTGGTGCAGCACGAAGTCGATGCCCTCCCGGTTGGCGGCGATCCATTCGCCCTGGGCGTAGAAGCATTTGATGTTGTCAGGGTTCTGGACGTAGGACTGCGAGTCGGGCAGCATGATCAGGCGGATCGTGCCGCGCTGCTTTTCAGGGCCCGCCGCAAAGCAGATCATGGGTAACAGGCACAGGGCGGCAATCAGGGTCAGGGTCGGTTTCATGGTTTGAACGGTTGAAATACAAAGGTAGGAAATTGCCCGATGAATTTGCCTATCTTTGCGGCATGAATTTCCGCAGTTTCCACCGGGTTTACCGGGAACAATATAACCTCAACCTGAAACTTGCCCTCCCAGTGATGCTCTCGCAGGCGGGGCAGATCGCCACCCAACTGGCCGACAACATCATGGTCGGCCGTTTGGGCGCCGTCCCCCTGGCGGCGGTCTCTTTCGGCGGGACGATCTATTTTATCGTCTTTTTGTTCGGGCTGGGCTTCGCCATGGGGCTGACCCCTCTGGTGGGCCACCACTTCGGGCGCGGCGACTTCCGGCAATCCTCCATCGAGTTCCAGAACTCGATGCTGCTATGCACCATGGCGGGCATTGTGACCACGGCCCTGATGCTGGGGCTGGTCCCCCTGATGCACCATATGGGGCAGGACCCCGGGGTGGTCTCTATGGCCATCCCCTACTACAAGTACCTGGCCTGGTCGATGCTGCCGGTAATGGTCTTCTCCTGCTTCCGGCAATTCCTGGAAGGGGTGGGCAATACCCGGATGGCGATGCACATCCTTTTGTGGTCCAACGTGCTGAACATCATTTTGAACTACATTTTGATCTTCGGCAAGCTGGGCGCACCCCGGATGGGCGCCGCCGGGGCCGGGCTGGCCACGCTGATCGCGCGTTTGCTTACCCCCGTGGCCATCGTCGTCTACTTCCGCCACAAAGACTCGCTGCGCCGTTACCTGCTCTTTTTCAAAGGCGAGTTTTTCTCCTGGCGCAGGCTCAAAGACCAATTCATGATCGGGCTTCCCATTTCGTCGCAACTGGCCATGGAGACGAGCCTGTTCTCGCTGGGCTCGATCATGGTGGGATGGATCGGGGCCCTGCAACTGGCCGCCAACCAGATCGCCATCAACGTCGCCAGCATGACCTTCATGATCATCCTGGGCATCTCCTCGGCCACCACGATCCGGGTAAGCCACGAAATGGGGCGGGGCAACCTGCCCGGCGTGCTGCGCTCGGCCAACGCGGCGCGCCACATCGCCTTGCTCTATAACTTCGTGATGGCCACGCTGATGGTCCTTTTTAGGAAATATATCCCGATGGTCTTTACCGACGACCCCGAATTGATCGCCGCCGCATCCAGATTATTGATCCTCACGGCGATATTCCAGCTCTCCGACGGGATGCAGGCCGTTACCCTGGGCATCCTGCGCGGTATGAAGGACGTGAAGGCCACCGCCGTGATCGCCTGCTTCTCCTACGTGCTGGTAGCCTTGCCGGTGGGCTACTGCTTCGCTTTCCCGCTGGGCATGGGCGCGAGCGGGGTCTGGGCGGGTTACGTCGTGGGCCTGACCCTGGCCGCGCTTTTGCTTACCCGCAGGTTCAACAACCGTTACGAATTATTGCGAAAAAATTCGTAACTTTGTAAATCCATAATTTTCCCGATGAACGACCAAAACGATATACAACCCAAAGACACCTGCCATTGCAGCCCCGAAATGGGCCGGGGATGCCGCTTTTGCAACTGCGGCTCCGAAACGATGGCCACCCCCTGCGAGGGGTGCTACAAGCTCCACACCACCGACTGGCTGGAGGATTACCCCGAGAACTACGAGAACAACATCCTCGAGGTCCGCTTTAAGAATACCCGCCGGGGCTACTACGTCAACGCCTCGGGCGTGGATTTGAAGCAGGGCGATATCGTCGCCGTGGAGGCCTCTCCCGGCCACGACATCGGCATCGTATCGCTGAGCGGCGATATCGTCGCCCGCCAGATGAAGCGCGTGGGCTTCAACCCCCAGAACGGCGAGTACAAAAAGATCTACCGCAAGGCCAAGCCCTACGACATCGAAAAGTGGCAGGAGGCCATCGCCATGGAGCACGAAACGATGATCCGCTCGCGCCAGATCGCCGCCTCGCTGGGGCTGAACATGAAGATCGGCGACGTGGAGTACCAGGGCGACAAGATCAAGGCGATATTCTACTACATCGCCGACGAACGGGTCGACTTCCGCGAACTGATCAAGATCTTCGCCGAACAGTTCCATATCCGCGTGGAGATGAAGCAGATCGGCGCACGCCAGGAGGCGGGCCGCATCGGGGGCCTGGGTTCCTGCGGAAGGGAGCTGTGCTGCGCGTCGTGGATCTCGGGCTTTATCTCGGTCACCACCAACGCCGCACGACACCAGGAGCTCTCGCTCAACCCGCTGAAGCTGGCCGGGCAGTGCGGCAAGCTGAAGTGCTGTCTGATCTACGAACTGGACACCTACCTCGACGCGCGCAAGGATTTCCCGCGTCTGCACGGCCCCTTGCAGGTCATGGACGCCGACTATTTCCACGTCAAGAGCGACATCCTCTCCAAGACGATGAGCTTCTCGACCGCGCCCAACTCGCTGGACGGGGCCAAAACGATCTCCGTGGCGCGCGTCAAGGAGATCATGGAGGCCAACCGCAAGGGCAGCAAGCCCGACCGCCTGGAGGACGCGAGCAGCTTCGCGCCCGTGAGCGACGAACCCTCGTTCGTCAGCGCGGGCGGCGAGGACAGCATTACCCGCTTCGACCGCCAGGGCGGCAACCGCAACAACAACCGCCGCAAAAAGGGCGGCAACCGGGAAGCTAACCCCCAACACGAAGGCCAGCAGCGCGGCCAGCAAGGCGGCGACCGCTCCCATTCCGACCGCAAACCGCACGGCGACCGCCAGGGCGGTAACCGTCCGCAGGGCGAACACCGCCAACAACAGGGCCAGCAAAGCGGGGAGCCCCGCCAGGGAGGCAACTCCCAGCAGGGCGGCCAGGGCGGCAACCGTCCGCAGGGCCAAAGACGCGACAACCGCTACCGCGGCCGCGGCAACAGCAACCGGGGCGGCGGCAACAGCGGCAACGACGGCGGCAACAGCGGCGGCGGAGGTAATTCCGGCAACTCCGGCAACCCGGGCGGACAATCCGGCGGCCAGTAGATCCGATGGCGTTTTCCGGTCAGATAACCCGGCTCAAAAGGCTTTGGCCTGTGCTTGTGTGCGGCCTTTGCATCGCCGTTACGCCCTCTTGCATCCGCGAGCACGGGGTCTCGGTCGCCGAGACCGACCCCCAGAACTGGGACCGGAGCGTAAGGGTCATATGCCCCGTACAGGATACGCTGCACAGCTACGACCTCGACCTGCTGCTCCGCTATCTGGGTGCATTGCAGGCTCTTAGCCTTGAGATCCGTGTGACCGCCCCCGATTCGACCTACTGCATCGATACATTGCACATCCCCGCGAGCGGGACGACCGACGACGATTTCCACGAGGGCCGGTGGTCCTACCGCACCCGGGCCAGATTCTCCCAAACGGGCGATTACCTGCTCGATATAAAGCCTCTGGAGCCCCCTTTGCGCAACTTTACAGCCGTGGGGATCATCCTGCGCTAACCTACCTGAAGACCGATGGGCAAGAACAAACACAAGCGTTTCGCCGAAAACCTGACCTTTAAAAACCTGATCCAACCCCAGTTCGACGAGGTATTCCGCAGCGAGCACCCCCTCAAGGGGCGGTGGGGCGAGCAGGTCTTCGGTAACTCCAACCCCATCACGGTCGAACTGGGCTGCGGCCGGGGCGAGTACACGGTGGCGATGGCGCGTATGTTCCCCGAACGCAATTTTATCGGCGTGGACATCAAGGGCGCGAGGATGTGGCGCGGGGCCAAGACGGCCACCGAGGAGGGCCTCTCCAACGCCGCCTTCCTGCGCACGAGGATCGAATTTATCGACGCGTTGTTCGGGCTTGGCGAGATCGACTCGGTATGGATTACCTTCCCCGACCCCCAGCCCGGCAAGGACAGGGCCAAAAAACGCCTGACCGCCCCGGCTTTCCTGAAGATGTACGCCGGGTTTTTGTCTCCCGGCGGAAAGATCCACCTGAAGACCGACAACCGCCCCCTGCATGACTTCACGATCTCCCTGGCCCAGACCAACGGCCTGGAGATCGAGGCAGCCTGCGCGGATATTTACGGAGAAAACTACGCCGACGAACTATTGAGCGTCAAGACCGCCTACGAAACCCGCTTTTTAAGCGAGGGCCTGGCGATTACCTACCTGCGCATGAACCTCAACGGGAAAACCGAGTTCGCTCTTCTCGACCAAGACCATCCGGCAAACTATTAACCGAAAGAACCTACCGGAATCAAGCGACAGCAAAGCGGTAAAGATAAAACGTAATCCGTTTATAGTTAGGTAATTTTTCCAGGTCTGTCAGTTACCAATCCGCAAACTCAATCAGTTTATCATTCGGAAGGTCGTATTCGAATATCTTCGCCCATTCATTGTCGCTCAGGTAAAGCCACTGGAATGTATTGGTGTGATTCTCAAATTCGTTGTAAATACCGATAAGGTAATATAATTGTCCGTCCCGTCGCTGTTCTTCGATCGAAAAACCGATATTAGCCGAAGGATCATCGAGAACATCCCGCACCCTTTGCTGTTTGGTATTAGCCAGGTAATATTCTACCGCCTCCCGGATGCGGACAAGGAACCCTTCGGTAAATGCCCACTCCTTGTCGTATTGGTATGGCAGGGGATTGGGGTGTTTCTTTTTGAACAGTGAGAGGCTGCCGTCTTCGGTCTTCTTGATATTCGTTGCCCATTCGGTCATTACCAATCGTTCGCCATCACCGGCCACCCACGAACTGTCGACTTTCCATTGGATTTCGACCCTATCGCCCCGGTTCAGCACGGGCAGCGTTGATCCGGCCGGATAACCGTCAAGAAAAATCATTCTTTCGTCGTCCCTCTGTACCACAAAAAAGAAGTAATCCCCTTGATCATTGTATTCGACGTACTCAAAATCATCGTCGGTGTAGATTTTCCCAACTTCCAATTGTTCGCCCCCACGGACAGGGGAGGTAAGCACTTCGTTGTCCGCATCGGAATACGCAAGCCCTTCGATATCGTTGATCAGGTAATGCCCGTCGGTTTTTACCAGATACAAGGTAACGCAATTCCGATGTCCGGGACTGTAATCGTAACAAACCTTGAAAACACTCGTCGCGCCCTCTACCTGACTGATTTCAAGACTCTCGATCCAATCCATGCTGTATTCCTGGGTATTGAGGAAGGGGTCGGCGTGATACTCCGCCGTCAGCAGTTTTTCACGTAATTCGTTACTCAGGTATCTCTTTTCAATCGCATCTATGGCTTTTATGTCGGGCGGCATTTTAGCGTTTGCGGTAATGTAAAGCGTATAAAATTCCGTGAGCATCTGCTCTTCAGCTGCTTTTTGGTTGTTCTGTCCGCACGACAGGATAAACAATAGTACCGTAGCGGCTACAAGGGTTTTTGGGTTCATGGATTTCTTTTAAGTATTGCGCACAGCCTTACAGCAGGGGGCTGAGCAACCGGGACAATGACTCATACACGTTGTGCTGCCACGGCTTCTGGTCGAGCATCTTCTGCGTGATCAGCCGGGAGTGCTGGATATCCTTCTGGAAATACTCCTCCAACTGCATGGCGATCTTCTGGTCGTAGATCAGCGCCGAAAGCTCGAAATTGTCCTCGAAGGAGCGGATATCCATGTTGGCCGTCCCCACCGAACCGAACTTCCCGTCGATGATGAACACCTTCGAGTGGTTGAATCCGCGCTGGTAGAGGTGGACCTTGATGCCCGCTTCCATCAGCTCGGGGATGTAGGAACGCGTGGCCCAGTAGACGATCTTCGAGTCCGACCGCGAGGGGATGATCACGCTTACGTCGATCCCGCTCAGCGCCGCCACCTTCAATGCGGTCAGGATGGCCTGGTTGGGCAGGAAATAGGGCGAGGTGATGTGGATGTACTTTTTCGCCTTGGTAATCGCCGCGAAGAAGGCCTGCATGATCGAGGCCCAGTCCGAGTCTGGGCCCGAGGATGCGATCTGCACGGGGCACTCCTCTTTGATTTCGCTCCGGGGGAAGTACTTGCGGTCGTTCAAAAGCTGTTTCTTGCTCACAAAGTACCAATCGGTAATAAAGATCGCCTGCAACATATTGACCGCCTCCCCCTCGATCATCATGTGGGTGTCCTTCCACGGGCCGAGGTGGTTGCCCCTGAGGTAGCGCTCGGCCACGTTGATCCCGCCCGTGAAGCCCACCTTGCCGTCCACCACGATGATCTTGCGGTGGTTGCGGTAGTTGATCCGGCTGGTCAGCCAGGGGAAGACGACCGGCATGAAGGGGTAGACCATGATGCCCGCCTTGCGCAGCCGGTGGTTGAATTTCGGGGTCAGGCTCCAACTGCCCACGTCGTCGTAGATGAGCCTTACCTCCACGCCCTGTTTAGCTTTGTCGGCCAGGATCTTGAGGATCTTTTTGCCCACCCGGTCGTCCTCGAAGATGTAGTATTCGAGGTGGATCGACTCTTTGGCCGCCTTGAGGGCCGTGTAGATCGCCCCGAAGGTGTCACGCCCCCCGCGCAGGATGCGCACGCGGTTGTTCAGGGTAAGCACCGACTTGTTGTTATTCAACAAAAGGGTAATGATGTCCCGGTTGTCGGCGATGGCCTCGGGCGCGTCGTCAGGCAGGTTGTTGATGCGGTGGAGCTGCTCGTCGGAGAGTTTGACCAACTGGTCGAGGTCGCGTATCTCTTTGAGGTTGAAGATCTTTTCCTTGCGGTGGTCGTGCCCGAAAAGCACGTAGAGCACGATCCCCAGCACGGGGATCAACCCGACCACCAGGATCCAGGCCAGCGATTTGACAGGATCGCGCCTGTCGTGGATAACCACGACGATCACTCCCGCTACCGCGATAATGTAGACCGCCAGCAGGATGTTCCACCATCCGGTAAAGAGGCCCGTGAATCCTCCGGCAACGATCGACAACGCGCCCATGGCCCGCCCGTTTTTGCGTCCCTAAAGGACGACGCACCAACTGTGGGTATCCCCGGCCTCGCCGTACTGGATGGCGCGCAACGCGTTGTAGAGCTTCGTGCTCCAGGGCCCCGCCTGGGTCCCGTCGCCGAATGTGTAGGTCTTTTTCTCGTCCGGATCATAAACCGACCCGACGGGGGAGATTACCGCCGCCGTACCGCAGGCGCCCGCCTCCTGGAAGGTGGGCAGTTCGGACAACTCGACCAGCCTTTGCTCCACCTTCAGGCCCATATCCTTGGCCAGGGTCCGGATGCTCATGTTGGTGATCGAGGGCAAAATGGAGTGCGAATCGGGGGTAATGTAAACCCCGTCGCGGATGCCGAAGAAGTTGGCCGCGCCGCACTCGTCGATGTATTTTTTTAGGCAGGCGTCGAGGTACAACACGCTCGGGTAGCCCAGTTTGTGGGCGTTGTCGCCCGACTGGAGGCTGGCCGCGTAGTTGCCGCCTGTCTTCACGTGGCCCGTGCCGCGGGGTGCAGCCCGGTCGTGCTCCCGGTCGATGATGACCTTGATGGGCTTGAAGCCCTCCTTGTAGTAGGGGCCCACCGGGGTCACGAAGACCAGGAATTCATATTGAGAGGCGGGTTTGACCCCCACCTGCGCGCCCGTGCCGATCAGAAGGGGACGGATGTAGAGCGACGCGCCCGTGCCGTAGGGCGGCACGAACCGTTCGTTGGCCTTGACCGCCTGGGCAACCATGTCGACGAACATCTCCACCGACGGGGCGGCCATGCAGATGTACTCGGCCGTGCGGATCATCCGCTTGGCGTTCTCCTCGGGGCGGAAAATACGGATCTTACCGTCCTGCCCCCGGAAGGCCTTCAGCCCCTCGAAAACCTCCTGTCCGTAGTGCAGGCAGGTGGAGGCCATGTGCATGGTAATCTGCTCGTCCTCCGTGACCACGGGTTTGCTCCATTGCCCGTCCTTGAACGTGCTGCGGATATTGTAATCGGTCTTGATGTAACCGAACCCTAAATTTTTCCAGTCGATATTTTCCATATTGCAGTTATTTTACGAATCCAATTTTTCCTCTCGTTTTTTCTTCATCCTTTCGGGTCAGCAGGGTGGTCAGGGCCTGGTAAACCTCCGAAAACTGGGCGTCGGTCTCGGCCTCCAGTTGTTCGATCCTTTGCCTCAGCTCCTCGTAACCCATTACCAACCGCCTCATCTCCACGAATGCCCGCATGATCGAGATGTTCACTTCGATCGCCCTCGGGCTTCTCAGTACACTCGACAGCATCGCCACTCCCTGTTCGGTAAAGGCGAAAGGCAGAGATCTGCTTTTGGCTATGTTTGCGATCACAAATTGTGATCGCAAACTAGTAAGTTCCTTATTGTCAGTCTGAAACATGAAATCACTTGGAAAGCGTTCGGGATTCCGCTTGACTGCCTGGTTGAGTGCACCCGTGGTTACCTCGTAGAGAATAGCCAAGTCAAAATCAAGCATTACCCGTTGCCCCCGCACCTCATAGATCTTGTTATGTATTACTTGCAAATCCATTGCCGCAATTTTAATGGATTAAATTATTGATATTCAGTTTAAGGTCACAAACTGTGACCTTAAGCTGTCTTTCAGCCACTTACCCGATCTTCGCGCCGGAGGTCACCTTCTCGCCGGGGCCCATCAGCACCAGCTTGCCGGAGGGCTCCTCGGCCATCAGGATCATGCCTTGGGACTGGATCCCCTTGATCTCCCTCGGGGCGAGGTTGACCAGGACCTGCACCTGGCGGCCGATGAGCGCTTCGGGCTGGTAGTACTCGGCGATTCCCGAGACGATCTCGCGCTTGTCGATGCCCGTGTCGATGGTCAGTTTCAATAGTTTCTTCGTCTTGGGGACCCGCTCGGCGGCCAGGATGGTCGACACGCGGATGTCCATTTTCCCGAAGTCGTCGAACGAGATCAGCTCCTTCTGGGCCTCGACGTTCTTGTTGGCGTTGGCCGCCTCGTTGGCTTTGCGGTTGGCGTCCAGCTTGGCGAGTTGGGTCTCCACCACCTCGTCCTCGATCTTGTCGAACAGCAGGGCCGGCTGGCCCAGAATGCTGCCCGGGGTCATCAAATCGCTCGCTCCGAGGCGCTCCCAGTTGAAATGCCCGGTGTTGAGCATCCCCAGGATCTTCTCCGCCGTGAAAGGCAGGAAGGGCTCGATGGCGATTGAGAGGTTGGCCGTGATCTCGAGGGCGATCTTCAAAATGGTCTTTACCCGATCGGGGTCCTCCTTGTAGACCTTCCACGGCTCGGTATCGGCGAGGTACTTGTTGCCCAAACGGGCGATGTTCATCGCGTCCTTCAGCGCCTCGCGGAAGCGAAAATTTTCTACATTATCCTCCAATGAGGCCTTCAGGGGCGGCAACTCGGCCAGCGTTTCCCGGTCGTAATCGGTCAGGGCCCCGGGTTGGGGGACCTTGCCCTCGAAGTATTTGTGGGTAAGCACCATGGCCCGGTTGACGAAGTTGCCCAGCACGGCCACCAGCTCGTTGTTGTTGCGGGTCTGGAACTCTTTCCAGGTAAAGTCGTTGTCTTTGGTCTCGGGGGCGTTGGCGCAGAGCGCGTAGCGCAGCACGTCCTGCTTGCCGGGGAACTCCTCGAGGTACTCGTGGAGCCAGACGGCCCAGTTGCGCGAGGTGGATATCTTGTCGCCCTCCAGGTTCAGGAACTCGTTGGCGGGCACGTTCTCGGGCAGGTTGTACTCCCCGTGGGCGCGCAGCATCGCGGGGAAGACGATGCAGTGGAAGACGATGTTGTCCTTGCCGATAAAGTGGACCATCTTGGTCTCGGGGTCTTTCCAGTACTTCTCCCACTCGGGGGTCAGCTCTTTGGTCGCCGAGATGTACCCGATCGGGGCATCGAACCAAACGTAGAGTACTTTGCCCTGCGCACCCTCCACGGGCACGGGGATACCCCAGTCCAGGTCGCGGCTTACCGCGCGGGGCTGCAGGCCGAGGTCGAGCCACGATTTGCATTGCCCGTAGACGTTGGCTTTCCACTCCTTGTGGCCCTCGAGGATCCACTCCCGCAAAAAGGGCTCGTGGCGCTCCAGGGGCAGGTACCAGTGTTTGGTCTCCTTCATCACGGGCACGGCGCCCGAGATCGCGCTGCGGGGATTCAACAGGTCGGTCGGGGAGAGGGTCGACCCGCACTTCTCGCACTGGTCGCCGTAGGCCGCCTCGTTGCTGCAATGGGGGCACGTCCCGGTAATGTAACGGTCGGCCAAAAATTGGTTGGCCTCGGGATCGAAGTATTGCATCGAGACCTGCTCGGTGAATTCGCCCTTGTCGTAGAGCGTGCGGAAGAAGTCCGACGCGGTTTTGTAGTGTGTGGGCGAGGTGGTGCGCGAGTAGATGTCAAAAGCGATCCCCAGCCCTTTGAACGCCTCCTTGATCATGCCGTGGTACTTGTCCACGATATCCTGCGGGGTTACCCCTTCGGCCCGGGCCTTGATGGTAATGGGCACCCCGTGCTCATCCGATCCGCAGACCGAGATCACATCCTCGCCCCGCAGCCGCAGGTAGCGCGTGTAGATGTCGGAGGGGATGTAAACCCCGGCCAGGTGCCCGATATGGACGGGACCGTTGGCGTAGGGGAGGGCGGAGGTAACCAGGTGGCGTTTAAATTTCTTCATCGGATTGTATGTTTCAACTGACAAAGATAAGAAAAATTCCCTGCCCATATATCGCGTCCCGCCTATTTTGGAGTTACAACCCTCCCGGAGCGTCCCTATCGCTGAAATACAACGGAATACCCTGTTTTGGTATTTCGGAATACAAAGTTTATATTTGCGCCTGGAAAATCCCAAAAATCAACTGTTTAAACACCTCCTATGAGTTCACAAAAGGACATTACCGCTCTCCCCCTGACCGCCATCCTGGGCAAACCCGCCGTAGAATTCACCTGCGCCGACATACTGGCCCTGGCTTCGGATTACAAGATCCGGATGGTCAATTTCATGTACCCGGCCTCGGACGGGCGGTTGAAGACCCTTAATTTTGTGATCGACAACATGGATTACCTGCGAGGGATCCTTACCTGCGGCGAGCGGGTCGACGGGTCGAGCCTCTTCCCCTTTATCGAGGCGGGCAGCAGCGACCTCTACGTGGTGCCCCGTTTCCGCACGGCCTTTATCGACCCCACCGCCCCGATGACGACCCTGTGCCTGCTCTGCTCCTTCTTCAACAAGGACGGCGAAAGGCTGCCCTACTCCCCGGAGTACACGCTCCAGAAGGCCTGCGAGGCCTTTACCGCGACCACGGGGATGCAGTTCGAGGCGATGGGCGAGCTGGAATATTACCTGGTGGCGGAGTTGGACGGGGAGTTGAACCGCTTCCCCGCCGTCGACCAGAAAGGCTACCACGAATCGGGGCCGTTCGCCAAGTTCAACGATTTCCGCACCGAGTGCATGCACTACATCGCGTTGGCGGGCGGGCAGGTAAAGTACGGCCACAGCGAGGTGGGCAATTTCCTTCTGGGCGGACGCATCTGGGAGCAGAACGAGATCGAATTCCTGCCCACCGACCCGATGGCCGCGGCCGACCAGTTGGTGATCGCCAAGTGGATCATCCGCTCGCTGGCCTACCAGTACGGCTTCGACGTGAGCTTCGCCCCGAAGATTACCGAGGGCAAGGCCGGTTCGGGCCTCCACGTCCATATGCGCGTGGTCAAAGAGGGGCGCAACATGATGCTCGACGCCTCGGGCGTGCTCTCCGACACCGCCCGCCGCGCCATCGCGGGGTTGGTCAGGCTGGCACCTTCGATTACCGCCTTCGGCAACGCCAACCCGACCTCCTATTTCCGCCTGGTCCCCAAGCAGGAGGCCCCCACCAACATCTGCTGGGGCGACCGCAACCGCTCGGTGCTGGTGCGCGTGCCGCTGGGCTGGACGGCCAAGCACGATATGTGCTCGCAGGTCAATGCTCTCGAAAAACCGACAGCCATCGACACGACCTCGCGCCAGACGGTGGAGATCCGCTCGGCCGACGGCTCGGCCGACGTGTACAGGCTCTTGTCGGCGGTCTGCGTCGCCGCGCGCCACGGCTTCGAGATGACCGACGCGCTGGAGGTGGCCGCCAAGACCTACGTGGACGTGAACATCCACAAGGAGGAGCACCGCCACCGCACCGAATCGCTGGAGCAGCTGCCCGACAGTTGCGTCGCCTCATCCAAAGAGCTGGCCCGCCAGCGCGGTATCTACGAGGCCAATGGGGTCTTCGATCCGGTGATGATCGACAACGCGATCGAGACGCTCGCCGCCTTCAACGACGGCGATATCCGCGCCAAAGTAAAGGCCGACCCCGAGTTGATGACCCGGATGGTCGAGCAGTACTTCCACTGCGGGTAACTCTGCGGGTAAACTTACTTCCTTAAAGGCTCGAATCCAAGGCCGTAGACGCCCATAACGCTGCCTACGGTAATAAAGGCCTGCGGGTCGACTTCCCGCACGATGCGCAGCATGATCGAGGTTTCGTTCTTGCGGCAGACCACCATGACCATCTTGCCCGGTTTTTTGGAGTGCCAGCCCATGCTGTCCACGATGGTTACCCCCCGTCGCGCTTCGGCGGCGATGCGGTCGGCGATCCTGGCGTACTCGGTCGAGATGACGAAGATCTGCGACGACTGCCTGTTGCCCGCCATCACGTAGTCGACCATCCACCCCGCCACGCCCACCAGGACGTATCCGTAAATTACGGTAGGTATATTTTTGAATACCAGCAGGGAAGCCCCGATGATAACGAAATCGCAGGTCATCAGTATCTTGCCGTAGCTGATGTTGCGGTAGCGATTGATGATCATCGCCAGGATGTCCGTGCCGCCCGTGCTGCCCCCCTGCATAAAGCAGATGCTCAGCCCCACGCCGCTCGCCGCGCCGGCCAGGATAGCGGAGAGCAGTTTGTCGTCCGCCAGGCCCAGCAGCCCGGGCGGGATGAATCTCTGCATCAGGGCCATCGAGATGGAGATCGCCGCGATGGCGTAGATCGTCTTGGCGCCGAACCTAACCCCGATGATCACGGCGGCCACCCCGATCAAAATGGCGTTGACCGTCAGGTAGGTATAGGCGATGGGAATGCCCCCCTCGGCTCCCCCCGTGGCGTAGTAGACCAGCAGGGCGATACCGCTCACCCCGCCCGCCACCCCGTCCGCGGGGATTACCACGGCGGTCCAGGTAAAGGCATAGATCATAATGCCTAAGGTAATCAGGGCGTACTCCTTGATGCCCCTGAGTATCTTCGAGGTAGCAGGTTTCATGCTCCGCGGCTTTTAATTCGCCCCAAAGTTAAGGATTTTGCTGCAAATTTCCCTATTTTTGCGTTTCGCTTTCCCCGTTTTCGGAATGCCGGACCTTTCGCCCCGCAAAAAACCTTCAGATGCCCCGTTTCGCCGATATTATCGTCCCTTTGGCGCTGCCGCCGCTTACCTTCTCGCTTGGGGAAGAGGATGTTGCGGCGGGCGGCAGGGTCGTTGTCGAGGTGGGCAGGGGACGGTTCTATACGGGTGTGGCCCTGCGTACGCACGACCAGACGCCCGAGTTCGCCACCAAACCCGTGCAGGCGGTCTTGCCCGGTTTCGCCGTTTCGCAGGAGCAGGTCGGGCTTTGGTCGTGGATCGCCGACTACTACATGTGCACATTGGGCGAGGTAATGGCCTGCGCCATGCCCTCTGTACTGCGCCCTTCCGGGGAGTCGTTGGCGGAGGTTTTGCGCAACCAGCCCAAATTGCACCTATCCAGATACATTTCGTTGCATCCGTCGCTCGGCAGCGACGAGAGCCTGAACCGCGCCCTGGAAAAGCTTGAACGTTTCCCTGCGCTCTACCGGGCGATGATGGACATCGTCGCTTACCTGGCCGACAACCGCGCGGAGGAGATGCCCCGCGAATTGTCCGGCGCCCCTTTGAATGTGCTGCGCACGTTGGAGAAAAGGGAGTTGATCCGCATCTGTGAGCGCAGCGCTATCCCGGCAGGGGATTTTCCCGCCCCCGATCCCGGCGAACTGACCCCCCACCAAAAGGAAGCCTTCGCTTCGGTGGAACAACAATTCATGCAGAAAGATACGCTCCTGCTGCACGGGATCACGTCGAGCGGCAAGAGCATGGTCTATTTCGCCGCGATGGACAAGGCGCTCCAAGAGGGCAAAAGCGTGCTCTACCTCCTGCCGGAGATCGCCCTGACCTCGCAACTGGTCCGCCGCATCGAGCGCCACTTCCCCGGCCGCGTGGTCGAGTACCACTCCCACCTGACTCCCCGCCGCCGCCTCGACGCGTGGCAGGCGGCCCAAAGCGGCGGCCATGTAATCGTCGGGGCGCGCTCGGCCATCTTCCTGCCCTTTAAAGAGCTGGGCCTCGTGGTGGTCGACGAGGAGCACGACCCGAGCTACAAGCAGGCCGACCCCGCCCCCCGCTACCACGCCCGCGATACGGCCATGGTGCTGGCGCGCCTCTGCGGGGCCAAGACCCTGCTGGGCAGCGCGACGCCCTCGATCGAGAGCTACTCCAACGCCTTGTCGGGCAAGTACGGCCTGGCACTGCTGACCGAGCGCTACGGACAGGGCGCGCTGCCCCGGATCGTCCTCTCCGACACGCTCCGGGCGGCCAAACGCGGCGAGAGGCGCGGCCACCTGAACAAGGAGCTCTCCGACGCGATCGCCAAAGCCCTCGAAGAGGGCCGCCAGGTCATGCTCTTCCAGAACCGGCGGGGCTTCTCGCCCTATGTGGAGTGCCCGGCCTGCGCCCACATCCCCTTTTGCCGGAGCTGCAATATGCCGTTGACCTTCCACGCCTTCGAACGCAAGCTCCGTTGCCACCACTGCGGCACCTCGCAGCGTATGCCCGAGGCGTGCCCCGCGTGCGGCAAGGGCAAACCCGAGCCCCGCGGCTTCGGGACCGAGAAGATCGCCGGGGAGATCGCCAAGAAATACCCGCAGGCCGCCGTGGCCCGCCTGGACAGCGATGCGACGCGCAACAAGACCGACTACCGCACCATCCTGGACGACTTTTCCGCCCGCCGGACCGATATCCTGGTCGGCACCCAGATGATCGCCAAGGGCTTCGACTTCGGTGGCGTGGCGCTGGTGGGCATCCTCAACGCCGACAACCTGTTGAGCCTGCCCGACTTCCGGGCCGCCGAGCGCGCCTTTTCGCTCATTACCCAGGTCGCGGGCCGCGCCGGACGCACCGACGACCGGGGCGAGGTCGTGGTCCAGACCTCGCGCCCCGAGCTGGAGATCATCCGCCAGGCCCTCTCCGGCGACTACCCCGCCATGTTCGCCGCCCAGATGGCCGAGCGCAAAGAGTTCTGCTACCCCCCGTGGTGCAGGATGATCGAGGTGGAGCTCAAAAGCCGCAACGAGGATACGTTGTCCGCCGCCGCCCAATGGCTGGAGCAAAGACTGCGCCCCCTACTGGGCGACGCGCTGATGGGCCCCGCCCCGCCCCCCGTGGAGCGGATCCGCGGCGAGCACATCCTGCGCTTTACCCTCAAGTTGGGCCCCGAAAGGAAACTCGCCCAGGCCAAGCAAACCCTCCGCGAGGCGTTGTCCGCCCTGTCTGCCCTGCACAAACGCGTGCGCGTGGCGATCGACGTCGACCCGCAGTTTTAAGAAATTGTTTGTGGCAGGGCATTTGATATATCCCGGGCAAAAGCCAAGGATATGGACGGAGTGTTGAAATACCTGATGCAGAATTACCACGTGCTGGGCACGCTGTTGATCGTGACCATCGTCGCGATCAAGATCTTCGCCACGACCAAGCAGGCCAAAAAAGCGATCCGCGAGGCCTCCGTCGCCTCGAAGACCGACGAGATACTCCACCGCCTGGAGAAGATCGAGCAGAAGCTCAATGTCCGCGACCCGGCCGTCCCCTCCGGTAAGGCTGACCGGGGTGGTGCAAACCACGATCCGGGCAAGTCCCGCCCCGCCCCGAAACCCCGGACCCCCGGCAAAGAGGGCGGACAGGGCCGCGGCAGCCAGTCGGGAAAGTCCAATCCCAACCGCCGCTCGCCCCGCGCCCCGCGCGTGGTCAAGTCGTAACGGTCCGGAGGGCTAAAATGTAAACCCGACCTTGATCAGCACGAAATTCATACCCGTACTCTTTTCCCAGTATGAAGTGCCGCCGCTCAGTTCCATTTTGTTTTTGGCGTAACACAATCCGAGGTAGACACAATTCAAATCGCTTACCCTAAAGGAAACGCCCAATGCCACCTCCGCAAGCAGCCCGTTGAAATTGGTGCTCTGGTCTTTGACTGCGACGTTTGCCCCGAGGTTCAGCGCAAGGTAGGGCGTAGTGTTTTGGTCCATGAAATCCACTCGCATATGGCCGTACAGCGGGACGGACAAATTATTCTCGTGGGAAAGATAGTAATTGACCCCCGTGCCCAGGCCGAGATAAAAATAGGGATTGAACTTGTAGCCGTTGATCAATGTCGCCTGCAACCTGCCGGCGCCCATTTCCGACCCCGCTGATTTTTCAGTGAGTCCGTAACCGACGTTCGCTTCAATAATACCCATATAGCCTTTGCTCTTGGGCAGGTATCCCGTCACATTGTCTGTTGCGCGTTTTTGGGCGGCGATCTGGGCGGCAGTCATCCTGGTTTTCATGTCGGCTGCCGGGTTTATTACCCTCGCCTCGCGGGATTTGGGCAGGTAGACCGACTGGATCAGTTCGTATTGGTACGCGATCGTATCGCCCAGGTCCTCGACGACCTTTAATGTTTCGCCGGGAATGTCCTCCACGATCTGGCCCCGGATCACAACGCCGTTTACCAGATAGACGACCGCCCTTTCCGGAGAGTTTTTCCGCGCGCTTGCATCCGCACAATACAACGCAAGAAGAGTTGAGAAAAGTACGAATTTTTTCATACCGCCCGGTTAAAAGGTAAAGCCGAGTTTAAAGGTCAGGTTCTCCAGCTTTCCTTCGGAGTATCCGTCCGACCGCAGTTCGCTCAAGGCGTAGCCGATGCCGAGATAGAGGCTTTCCCGGTCGCTTACCCTGAAGGATACGCCTGCCGAAGGCTCCATGATCAGCCCCTTGAACCCTCCGCCGGGACCGTCGAGGCTGATGTTGTAGCCCGCGCTCAGGGCAAAGAACGGGGTAACGTCCTTGTCGAGCATATTGGCCCGCAGATGGGCGTAGAGGGGGATCGAGTAAAATCTCCTGGCGATACTGCCGTAAAAATACGAAATGGAGATCGAGTAATAGTTGAGCCCAGTTCCCACGCCAGCGTATAAATAGGGGTTGATCGTCCCCCCGAAAACGTAGGTTGCCTGGATGCGGTCCCAGCCGGAAGTTCCCGACGCTATCCCGATGCCGTAGTTGACCTCCAGGATGCCCGTGTACCCGGCGGGCCTCGCCGAGAAACGCGTCGCTTTCGGGGCGGTGGAGGTAACGGCGGTCGAGGCGGAGGCAGAGCCCGGGGCGGTTGCCGCATCGCTGTTGCCGCTTCCGGCCTGCGGACTTCTTGACCGGCTGATCCATCGGATGTCCTTGTCGTAGTAAGTCAGGGTGTTGCCGTCGTCGGTGGTAATGGTAATCGACTCGCGGGGAATCTCCATCACGATCGCCCCCCGGACGATCGCGCCGCTTTTCAAGTGGATGGCCGCCCTGTCCGCCGCGTAGTTTTGTGCGCGCGCACCCAGGAAGAGGGAGACAAGAAGGATGGAAAGGAGTCCGAGTTTTTTCATGCCGCGGGATATTAGTTATATGACAAAGTTATTATAAAATACGACAATTCAATGCGCCCGGCCTTGTAAAATCCAACGTTTTGAGTACTTTAGCCATCCTTGATACAAAACGATGAAAAAATCTTTCGCCCTGCTCTCCGTCGCCCTGGCTTTCGCCTGCGGCAAGTCCGACCCCCAGGCCCTGGAGGAATCCGTTCGCTTTACCTCGTTCAAGTTCACGGCGGCCGACAACCCCGGGTTCAGCAGCTCGGGCGATGTCAACTGCACCATCTCGGGCGATGGGATTACCGCCCTGATTCCCTACGTCAAGAGCGGCGAGGGCCTGGTCCCGAGCTTCGGGGGCGATTTCGCCCGGGTCGAGGTGGGCGGCACGGCGCAGGTCTCGGGCAATTCGCCGCAGGACTTCCGCAGCACCGTGACCTACCGCCTGGTCGGGGAGAGGGGGAGCGTGCGCGACTACCGGGTCACGGTCAAGGTCTACACCGGGTTGCCCATCGTGGAGATAACCACCGACGGGAGCGCGGCTGTGGCCAGCAAGGACGACTATGTGAACGGGTCGGTCAGCGTCTCTAAGACGCCGGAGTTCTCCTCGGGCTACCAGGGCCGCATGAGGATCAAGGGGCGGGGCAACGCCACGTGGAACTACGAAAAGAAACCCTACCGGATCAAGTTCGACTCCAAATCCGCGATCCTGGATATGCCCGCCGACAAGGATTGGGTCTTGCTGGCCGAGTACTGCGACAAATCGCTGCTCCGGACCAGCTACCTGTTCGAGCTGGCCAAGCTTTTCGGCCTCCCCTGGACGCCGCGCTCCCACCATGTGGAGCTCTTTATGAACGGTGCATACCAGGGTACCTACCTGATGGGCGAGCACGTCAAGGTGGCCGCCGACAGGGCCGACATCGCCTCGGACGGCTTCCTGTTCGAGCGCGACAACTACTGGTACAACGAGCCGTTGTGGTTTACCACCAACCGCGGGGTCAGCTTTACCTTCAAATACCCCGACCCCGACGGGGAGATTGCCAGCGGCGACGAGAAGTACAACTTCATCAAGAACTTTATGAACAACTTCGAGGCCGCCCTCTACCGCACCGACTACCGGGATCCCGGGGTGGGCTACCGCAAGTACATCGACGCGGAGAACTTCGCCCGCTGGTACCTGGTGCAGGAGATCCTGGGCAACATTGACACCAATCCCTACTACGCCCTCGAGTCGCGTACCTCGAAGCTGAAGATGTACCCCGTCTGGGACGCCGAGTGGTCGCTGGGCCTGGCGGCGGCCGGAAACAACGGCTGGGCCGCGCCGCCCACGGTATCGCCCGTCGGGGCGCTCTACTGGCGCCACAACACCTACTTCGACCGTTTGCTGACCGACCCCTACTTTGCCGGCATCGTCAAGGCGCAATGGGCGCTCTTTAAAAGCGACTACAACATCCGGCTCAGAGGCCGCATTTCCGCGATCGAGGAGAACCTGATCCATTCCCAGGTCAAGAACTTCCAGCGCTGGCCGATCCTGGGCCGCTACATCAGCGTGGGCCTGGTCAAATTCGACACCTGGCAGCAGGAAGTGGACTACGCCGACAACTTCCTTACGCAGCGCATCGCCGCGATCGATGCCCAGATCGCGGCCTTCGGGCAGTAGGGATGGGTCAGAAGGTGTAGCCGGCCTTTATTGCCAGGAAACTTACGCTTTTACCGGATCTGGATGGGATGATTTCGTTCCATACATAACCCAATCCCAGATAACAACTATGGTTGTGGATTACCTTGAAGGAGATGCCCACCGTAGGCTCCAGCATCAATCCTTTAAATCCTCCGGTTAATTTGTCAAAGTCGGATATTTTGCTGTTCAGCTTGAGGTTGTAACCGATATTCATGGAAAAATAGGGAGTAACGGACCTGTCGATCAGGTCAGTACGTAGGTGGAGATAAAGGGGAAGGGAGTTGTAGCCTGCCCTATTTCCTGCGGTATGTGTACTGGTGTAGCCGATGCCGATGCCGGCGTAAAAACAGGAGTTAAACCGGTAGCCGTTAATAATGGCCGCCTGAATGCGGTTCAAAGCTGTAAACGATTCAGTCAGGCAAAAACCGTAGCCGAGTTCTACGATACCCATATATCCTTTATGCCTGTTTTGCCCCCCGTCTTTCGGCAGGGTAATAAAGTGGATATCTTCCCGGTAGTATGTAAGCGTATTGCCCTCACTAGTCTTGATCGTGACCGAATCGCGGGGCGAAAACGCCTCGATCACGCCCCTCATGGTCGTACCGTCTTTCAGGTAGACCGTCGTCGTATCGGGTGCGTTTTTACTTGCGCTTGCCCCCGAAACGGAGACCGCCAGGAAAAGCAAAAAGAGTAGACTTTTCTTCATACCGGAAAGGGTTAGTGGAACAAAACTAATATTTTGCCCCCGAATTTCCTAATACAAACCGTTGCTCCGGTCTCGTCCCGCTTACTCGCCCCCCGCGGCCAGCAAATACTCCCTGATAAAGTCGTCGATCTCCCCGTCCAACACGGCCTGGGTGTCGGAGGTCTGGTAGTTGGTGCGGTGGTCCTTGACCCGGCGGTCGTCCAGCACGTAGCTGCGGATCTGGGATCCCCATTCGATCCGTTTTTTCTCGCCTTCCAACTGCTTTTGGGTCTCCATGCGTTTGTCCAGCTCGATCTGGTAGAGCCTCGAGCGCAGGATGCGCATGGCGTTCTCCTTGTTCATCAGCTGGGAGCGCGTCTCTGTGTTCTCCACCACGATCCCCGAGGGGAGGTGCCTCAGCCGCACGCCGGTCTCGACCTTGTTGACGTTCTGTCCGCCCGCCCCGCTGCTGCGGTAGGTGTCCCACTCGATGTCGCCGGGGTTGACCACGATCTCGATCGTATCGTCCACGGCCGGGGATACGAACACCGACGCGAAGGTGGTCTGGCGCTTGTTGTTGGCGTTGAACGGCGAGGGCCTGACCAGCCGGTGCACGCCGCTCTCGCCCTTGAGGTAGCCGTAGGCGTACTCGCCCTCGAACTCCAGGGTCGCCGATTTGACCCCGGCCTCCTCGCCGGGTTGCAGGTCGAGCACCTTGACTTTGTAGTCGTTGCGCTCTCCCCACCGCGTGTACATGCGGATAAGCATCTGCGCCCAGTCGAGGCTTTCGGTCCCGCCAGCGCCCGAGTTGACCTCCATGATGGCGCCGAACTTGTCCTCCTCGTTGGATAGCATATTGCGCATCTCGAGCTCCTCGACCGCCGCGAACGCCTTTTTGTACTGCTCGTCCAACTCGGCTTCCGAGGCGAGGCCCTCTTTGACGAAGTCGGGCATCAGCGAGAGGTCGTCCGACATGGAGCGCACTTTCTGGTACGCTGAGATGGAGTTTTTAAGCCCCGAAACGACCTTGAGCTGGTCGCGCGCCTTGTCGGGATCGTCCCAGAATCCGGGCTCCTGGGTCTTGATCTCCTCCTCTTCGAGCCTCATTTTCAGGTTGTCGATATCCAGGTGGCGCGCCAGGTTGTCCAGGCGTTCGGCTATTTCGCGTATCTGTTCGGTAGTGGTCATAATCTATGTGCTTATGCAGTCGATCCCCAGGGCGCGCACCCTGTCGGCGATGGATTTCAGTTCTTCCGAGGAGACCTTTTGGAGCGTCTGGACGGGGGTGTCCCTGTCCAGGCTGTATATCATTACCTGTTTGGGATTGATCTTTTTAAGTATCTCCAGCCAG
The DNA here is from genome assembly GCA_031551275.1 of Rikenellaceae bacterium. Taxonomy (GTDB): domain Bacteria; phylum Bacteroidota; class Bacteroidia; order Bacteroidales; family Rikenellaceae; genus JAVBMJ01. The sequence continues at coordinate 150,232 of JAVBNX010000014.1, read as the reverse complement.
GCGGCGACCTCTTCTTCGGTGGTGTTGTCGATCTTCTCCCCGCCTACCTCCCCGCGCAGGAACATGGTCTGGACGATCAGCCGCCCTTTGAACCGGCCCAGGTCTTCCACCACCTGCGCCACCGAGTAGCCCGGGGGCGGACAGTCGATCAGCCGGACCGTCTTATCGAACGCCGAATCGAGTTTGAGTATGTTGTTGTCGATCTTCAGCAGCGCCTCGCGCACGCCCTGCTTTTTAAGCATGGTGGCGTTGCTCAACACCGACACCTTGGCCTTGGGGCAGAGCCTGTCGCGGATGGCGATCGTATCGTCGATTACCCCCGCGAAATCGGGGTGCATGGAGGGCTCCCCGTTGCCCGAAAAAGTGATCACATCGGGGGGCGTGCCCGCCGCGACCATCTCGCCGAGCTTTTCCTCGAGCAGGGCCGCCACCTCTTCCCGCTTCGGGAGTTTCGCCTCGCCCGCGCGTCCTTCGCGGTAGCTGCCACACTCGCAGTAAATGCAATCGAAATTACAAAATTTCCGCGCCACGGGCGAAAGGTTTACCCCCAGCGAAAGCCCCAGCCGCCTGCTGCGCACGGGCCCGAAAATGATTTGATCGAACAATGCCGTTGCCATTATTGCCTGACTATTTTATACAAACTGTCGCCCCTGCGTACCGTTTCGGGGCACTTTACCGAACACGTGGTCCCTTGCAGGGCCACTTCGACCGCCTTTTCGTCCACCCGCACCTCGTGCGCCGTGAACTCCACCGCGCCTGTGGTCGCCCCCGTTACCAATACCTCCGACCCCGCTTCCAGGACCGCCCCCCTGACCTCGATCTCGGCGACCATGGGTCGGGCGAAGAAGTTGGTTATTTTCCCTACAAAAACCTTGCGCGTCGTCGCCGACGAGCCGTAATTTTCGCTCAATCGAACCCGCGAGGGGAGGTAATTCCCCGCCCAGAAATCGCGGTTGAAGACCTCCCTCAAACGCTCTTTCAGCCCGGCCGCCAATTCGGGGGTAAACCCGCCCGCCGCCACCGCATCCGCCGCCGCCGAGTAGCACTCCACGGTCCGCTTGACGTACTCGGCAGGCCGCGCGCGCCCCTCGATCTTGAGGATCGAGACCCCGGCCCCGATGAACCGGTCGAGGAAATCGATGGTGCACAGGTCCTTGGGCGAGAGCAGGTATTTCCCTTCCGCGCGCATCTCGTCGCCCGTCTCCGCGTCCCGCAAAATAAAGCTCCGGCGGCAGATCTGGCGGCACTCCCCCCGGTTGGCCGAGCACCCTTCGGTGTGGAGGCTCATGTAGCACTTCCCCGAAACGGCCATGCACAGCGCCCCGTGTGCGAACATCTCGATGCGCACCGGGTGTCCCGAGGGCCCGCAAATATTCTTGTCCAAGATGCCCTTGTGGATCGCCGCCACCTGTTCCAGCGACAGCTCCCGCGCTAGCACCACCACATCCGCCCATTGGGCGTAAAACCTGACCGCCTCCAGGTTGCTTACGTTGAGTTGCGTGGAGATATGCACCGCCAGCCCCCGTTCGCGCGCTGCGAGAAGGGCCGCCATATCGGAGACGATTACCGCGTCCACCCCGGCGTCCGCCGCCCGGTCCAGCGCCGCGCGCATGGCTTCCATATCCTCGCCGTAGATCACGGTGTTGAGCGTCAGGTAGCACCTTACCCCGCCCGTATGGGCCCGCGAGACGATCTCGTGCAGGTCTTCGGGCGAAAAATTAGCCGACGAGGCCGACCGCATATTCAACCCCCCGAGCCCGAAATAGACCGACCCCGCCCCCGCGTTGATCGCGGCGGCAAGCGATTCCCATGACCCCGCCGGGGCCATTATTTCGACCCGGCTTTGCATCGTCATTTATTCCTGTTGGTAAGCGACCGCACCACGGCCCGGAGCGGTTCCAGCGCCGCGCTTCCGATGGAAAGCCCCTCCAAAGCCCGGGTCGCGGCGTCCAGCCTTTCCGACACGGCGTCGATGGTCATCTGCCTTATACCCAGCTTGTCGTAGGCGGCTTTTACCTTTTCGAACCGGGCCCTGGCGTCCATCCCCGCGTCACCGAGCGCCAACTCCAACTCCCGCCTTTCGACCGGCGAGGAGAGGTTCAGCGCGTGGATCAACAGGAAGGTCTTTTTCCCCTCGGCAATGTCCCCGCCCGTCTGCTTGCCCAGTATCTCCGCGTTGCCGTAGGTGTCCAGCCAGTCATCCTGCAACTGGAAGGCGATCCCCAGCTCGCGCCCGAAGGCCTCGATCATAGTTAGCTCCTTTTCGGACGCCCCGCCCAGTATCGCCCCCATCTTGACCGACCCCGCGATCAGCGAGGCCGTCTTGAGGTTGATCATTTCGATGTAACGCTCGATCGAGACCGAGTCGCTCTGCTCGAACTCCATGTCCATCTGCTGGCCCTCGCACACCTCGCGGGCGATGGTGTTGAACGCCTCCAGCAGCGCCCCCAGTCTCTCCCCGGGACAGCGCGCCAACTCGGTGTAGGCCAGTATCATCATCACATCCCCCGAGAGGATGGCCGTGTTGACCCCCCAGCGCTTATAGACCGACTCCTGCCCCCTGCGCATGGGCGCGTTGTCCATGATGTCGTCGTGCAGCAGGGTAAAGGTGTGGAACAACTCGATGGCCGCCGCCGCGGGCAACGCCGAATGGACGTCCCCGCCGAATGCTTTGCAGGTCTCCAGCAACAGCGTGGGCCTGAGCCGTTTACCTCCCCCTGTCAGCGAGTAGAAGATAGGGTCGTAGAGCCCGGCGGGCCCGGCCGGTATGGCCATCGAGGAGAGGTAATCGTCTAATTGTTGGTGTAAAGCAGCCATTTTGAGTCGGAATATTGAGAACAAAGATAAGCAATTTTACTATCTTTACAGCCTTAACCCGTTCAACGATGAAACAGCTTGCCGTAGGAATAGATATAGGCGGAACCAACACCGCCGTGGGCCTGGTGGACCTCCAGGGCGATATCGTCGCCGAAACCTCTTTCCCCACCCGCGATTATCCCGATTTCGACCAGTACATCGAACAGATCCGCATCACCGTGGGCCAACTGCAAAAACAGCCCGACTACGACCACACCCTGGCCGGTATCGGCATCGGGGCCCCCAACGCCAACTACTTCGCCGGGACGATAGAGAACGCCGCCAACCTGGTCTGGAAAGGCATTATGCCCGTCAAGGAGAAGGTCGAAAAGTTGTTCCCGGGCCTGAAGGTCGTCGTGACCAACGACGCGAAGGCGGCCGCCGTGGGCGAAATGGTCTACGGGGGCGCAAGGGGCATGAAGGACTTTATCCTGATTACCCTGGGCACGGGCCTGGGCAGCGGCTTTGTGGCCGGTGGCAAGGTCATCTACGGCCACGACAGCTTCGCCGGCGAGTTGGGCCACGTGGTCATCCAGCGCAGCGGCCGGATGTGCGGCTGCGGCCGGAAAGGGTGCCTGGAGACCTACGTATCTGCCACCGGCATCAAGCGCACGGTCTTCAAACTGCTCGCCGACCACATGGAGAACAGCGAATTCCGCGCCCTGAGCTTCAACGACCTGACCGCCGAAATGATTACCAAGGCCGCCCTGCGTGAGGACCCCCTGGCCATCGAGGCCTTCGAGTACACAGGCCGCATGCTGGGCCAGGCCCTGGCCGACGCGGTGGCGATCACCAGTCCCGAGGCGATCTTCCTGTTCGGCGGACTGGCCAAAGCCGGACGCTACTTGTTCGACCCGACCCGCAAGTACATGGAGATGAACCTGCTGTCAAACTACCGCGGCAAGATCAAGTTGCTTCCTTCTGAACTCGAAGGGAGGAATGCCGCCATCTTAGGCGCGTCGTCGTTGGTCTGGCAAGGATAGGGTGGTGTGCGTATTGCACGCTATTTGCTGTACGGATCCTAAACTTATCGCTATGGAAACATTCGCTGAAATGATCGCGGGGGACAAACCCGTGTTGGTCGACTTTTTCGCCACCTGGTGCGGTCCCTGCCGCATGATGCACCCCATCCTGGAGGAGCTTAAAAAGGATATGGGCGAGAAGATCAAGATCCTCAAGATCGACATCGACGCGCCCGGCAGCAAACGCCTCGCCGTCGAGCACCACATCTCCTCGGTGCCCACGCTGATCCTTTTCAAGGCGGGCCAGCCCGTCTGGCGCCAAAGCGGAGTCGCCCAGGCCCGTGTGCTGGCTGAGGAGATCAATAAATTCCTGTAACCCGGCCCGGCGACCCCGGACCACCCAACTATTGACCCGCTATGCCTTGGATCTACCTTATTTTAGGAGGCTGCTTCGAAGTCGGCTTCACCACCTGCCTGGGAAAAGTGCGCGCCACCTCCGGTACTGAAATGTGGTTCTGGCTGTTCGGTTTTCTGGTAAGCTGCGGTTTGAGTATGTACCTGCTTTACAAGGCCTCCCAGTCGATCCCGATGGGAACCGCCTACGCCGTCTGGGCGGGCATCGGCGCGGTCGGCACGCTCTTGACGGGTATCCTGATCTTCCGCGAATCGCTGGATTTCTGGCGTATCTTCTTTGTGCTGACCCTGATCGCCTCGATCGTCGGTTTGAAGGTGGTCAGCCACTAAGGCTACCCGGTAACGATCCCGAGGCCCTTGACTTTCTTCATCCCCCGGATCAACAACCCCGAAACCGTCCCCGCCAGCAGGGCGATCGCAGGGATCTGCAGATAGGGCGGCACGTGCAGCCAGGTGTGGATCAGATCGTACCCCGCCTGCACAAAGACGAAGTGGCACAGGTAGATCCCGAAGGTCAGCCCCGCGACTGCGGTCAACCCTTTGGAAGGCATTACCCGCAACTTCTGCACGACGGTAAACACGGCATAGGTCATTAAAAAGACGTTGATCCCGCTGAAATACCAGAAGATCTCCAGCCACGAGTAGTTGCCCGGATAGTATTTCTGCGTGATCAGGAAGCCCGCCAGCGTGATCCCGTATCCGGCCAAAAAGCAGGGAATCGCCCTGGCCAGCGTGCGCCCCATGCTCCTTTGGTCGGGGAACCGGACCAGGTAGTGCGCCAGGACGATATACCCCAGAAATCCCGCGAAATAGTAGAGCGTCCCGTAGGGATTCCAGTCGCACACCCCCAGCAGCCCCATGTTGCCGTAGTTGCCCTGGTAACCGAGCGCCGGGGCGATCAACTGGACGTAGGGCAAACACAGCGAAACCAGCCACGCCCGGATAAAGAACCGGATCTCCTTTTGGGTGGCCTGCGCCAGCCAGCTCCCGATAATGGGAATGAAGAGGTAAAGCCCGATCAGCATATAAAGGTACCAGAACGGGATGGTGTCGTAATTGAAATTAAAAACGAAAAGGTAGAGTTTTCGAAGCGTCGCCGCCAGGGTGTGCTCCTCCATGGCGATCGTCGGGCTGAGGGTCCCCACCGCCGACAGGTAGCCGAAAAACATGAGCGGCAGGACCAGCGACCAGAAGATCAATGGCCAGACCACCCGCTTCATCCGTTTTTTGTAAAAATCGAACATGCCGCTGCGCACGGGCAGCAGCAAAACCCCCGAGATCATCACGAACAAAGGCACGCAGGGACGCACCAGACTGCCCCACGCCGCCCCCGAGAGGAATTCGAACCGGTTGGCGTCGAATTGCGCCACGAAAAAATCGCAACTGTGTGAAATCAGGACCATCGCGCAGGCCAGGATGCGCAGCACGTCGACCCATGCCAGGTGTTCTCTCTCCATAAGTTTGTGTTTTCTAAATGCGCGGACAACAAAAAACCCTCCCGGTAAAGGAGGGTTTTCGTATCTCATGCGCGTTGCATTACATCGCGTTGACTTTCAGTTGCAGGCTGCTTACCAGGTTGCCGGCCTTGTTCTTGTGGATGATGTTCATCTTGGCCAGTTTGTCCAACATGGCGGTCACCTTGGGCAAGAGGGCCTCGGCGGCTGCTTTTTCCGTGGTGTTGCGCAGGGCCTTCATGGCGTTGCGCGTGGTTTTGTGGTAGTACTTGTTGTGAATACGGCGGACTTCGGTTTGCCTGATCCTCTTTTTTGCCGACTTGTGATTAGCCATGCTGACTTTTATCTAAATTCTTAATTTTTCGTAGCCCATAGGAGAATCGAACTCCTCTTTCCAGAATGAAAATCTGGCGTCCTAACCGATAGACGAATGGGCCATGTATCGAATCGGAGTGCAAAGGTAAACAAAAACTTATTCGCTGCAAATTTTTCCCGAAAATTATTGCAATTTATTTCTCCCTTACCCTTACCCCCCGGGTCGCGGGATCGAAAACGAGTTGCGAGTGCGACAAAAGCTCCTGTACCAGACCCGTTTCGATCAGGTGTTGCGCCGTGCCGCAATGAAACTCCCCGCCCATGATCATCGCCACCGTGTCGCACAGCTCCAATGCGATGGAGAGGTCGTGCGTTGAAAAAATAATGCATTTCCCCTGCAAGTGGGCCAGATTGCGCAGCAGCAAACAGATCTCGTACTTGTTGGGCAGGTCCAGAAAAGCGGTGGGCTCGTCGAGCAGGATCACGGGCGTATCCTGCGCCAGCGCCCGTGCGATCATTACCCTTTGCCGCTCCCCGTCGCTGAGTTTGTCGAGCGTCTTTTGCGCGAATCCCGACATCCCGACCAACTCCAGCGACTCGGCCACGATCCGCCTGTCCTCCGCGCTCAACGACCCCGCCCAACCCGTGTAGGGCGTGCGTCCCAGCCCGACGGCGTCCTCGACCCTGAGGTTGGCCACCCGGACCTCCTCGGTCGACACGAAGCTGATCCGGGTCGCGATCTGCGACGGGGAGAGCTCCGCAATATCCGCCCCGTCGAGCGTTACCGTCCCGGACAGGGGCTTGGCCAACGCCGCCACCGTGCGCAGCAACGTGCTCTTGCCCGTCCCGTTGCGCCCGATCAGGGCCGTGAACTCGCCCCATCCGAAGCCGATGTTGGCCTCGCGCAGCAGGATGCGGTCCCTGTACCCCAGGGTCAGGTCGTGCAACGCAATGGTATATCGCCTGGATTGGTCCATCTAAAAGAACTTATGGTTTTTGACCACCACCCAGATCACGATGGGAATCCCCAGCAGCGCGGTCACGGTGTTGATCGGCAGGATCGCCTCGGTGCCCGGCAACTGGGAGACCAGATCGCACAGCAACAGCACGATCCCCCCCGTAAGGATGGATGCGGGCATCAAGATTCGGTGGTCCGCCGTGCGGAAGAGCATCCGGGAGAGATGGGGCACGGCGATCCCGATAAACCCGATAGGCCCGCAAAAGGCCGTGATCGTCCCGGCCAGGGCCACCGTGCTGACGAAGATCAGCCCCCGTGTCCAGGGGATGCTGACCCCCATGGTCCGCGCGTAATTTTCGCCCAGCAGCATGGCGTTCAGGGGTTTGATCACAAAGACCGCCATCCCCAAACCGATCGCCAGCACGGGCGCGAAGATCGCCAGCCGCGAGACGGTCAGACTGCCCAGCGATCCCATCGTCCAGACCACGAACGACTTGACCGCCCCTTCCGGGCTGAGGTACTGCAAAATATCGACGACCGCCGCGCAGGCCGAGCCCAGCAGCATCCCCAAAATCAAAATGGTCATTATATCCTTGACCCGCGCCGAGACTGCCATGACCAGCAGCAACACCAGCGCCGACCCGATCCACGCCGCCCCGACCATCCCCAGGTTGAACAGCGCGCTCTGTGCCGCCCCGGCGCCCATCAGCGGCAGCCCCATCAAAAGCAGCGACACGCCCAGGCTCGCCCCGCTCGACACCCCCAGCACGTAGGGCCCCGCCAACGGGTTGCGGAACAGGGTCTGCATCATCAGCCCGCTCGCCGAGAGTCCCGCGCCCGCCAGCAGCGCCGCGACGGCCTTGGGCAGCCGGAAACGGTTGACGATGGCCGCCACCGCCTCGGGCGCGTCCCCGCCCGTCAGGGCCTGCCACACCTGCTTCAAGGGCAGCGCGACCGACCCGACCGCGATATCGGCCAAAAAGAGCGCGACCAGCAGAACCGCCGCAAGGATAAAAAGCAGCCGCGTCCTCATTCCAATCTCCAGAAGTAATAAAATTCCCGCGCGGGGCCGGAAACCGAATCCCCCTGCTGCCTCAACTCCGCCCCCTGCCCCCCCGCCGCCAATTCCGGATGGAAGATACCGATCATATCGTCGAGGATCACATCGGGACGCGCCGCCCCCGACTCCCAAAAATCACTCCCCCCTTTGGAACTGCACCGCGCGTTGTTATTGAATACCCTGCCCGATTTGACCGCCGGGATCTCCATAAAGCGCGGATTCTCCCGCCCCAGCTCGGCCAGGGTGACCGCCTGGTTGGGGCAGAGCCAGATATCGGCATCCTGCGCCGCGAGGTAGGCCTCCTCGATGCTTACCGCCCTCACGTTGCGCGAGTCGCTCCCCTCGAAGAGGTAACGTCCCCCCGCGTCGTTGATCAGGCTGACCATGTAACTCTTGTCGCCCGGCACATACCAGACGCTCTGCCAGGGCGCGTTAAGCATCGCCGCCGGACGCTCCGAAACCCCCGCGACCCGCTCTTTGGAGGCCATGTAACGCTCCCTTACGGCGCTGAAAAACTCCTGCGCCTCTTCCCGCATCCCCACGATCTGCCCCAGGGCCACGATCCACTCGGCCTTGCCCAGCGGCGAGGTCTCGACGTAATCGCCGATGTACATATAAGGAATGCCCAACTCGCCCAACTTGTCGGTCACGGCCAGGTTCTCCCCGAACACCCCGTAGAGTAGCATCAGGTCGGGATCGAGCGACGCGATCGCCTCGTAATCGATCATCTTGTCGTAACCCACGTCCCGGACCTCGCCCCTTTCGATCCGCGCGCGGATGGACTCCCCCATCAGGTAGTCCGCCCCGCTCACCCCCGCGATGGCGCCGGTTTTGCCCAGTGCGTCCAAAAATCCCACATACGACGAGGACATGCAAACGATCCGTTTGGCAGGCCCCTTGAGCGCCACACCCTTGAACCCTGCGGGCGGCGAAGCCGTATCGTAAGGCATAAAAAGCTCATAGTCGACCCGTTTGGCCCCCTGCCAGGGATCGGTCACGGTCAAAACCACACCGCCCTTCTCTTTGCTTAAAAAGAACCCTTCCGCCTCCAAAGGCACGTACAACGCCTCGCGCTCGACCCTTGAGGCCGTCCCCCCGCAACCCAACGCCAGAAACCCGGCCAGGGCGCAACCGAAAAACCGTCGTATCGTCCCGGCCCCGCGCATCACATCATCCCCATCCGTTGCCGCGCCCAGGGGATGACCAGCGCCGCAGGCTTCTGCTCGGCCAGCAACCCGGCCATGTATTTCATATAGGGCTCCGCGTGCGAGAAGAACATCTTGTAGGCTTCGCACAGCGTGTTGAGCCCCTTTTCGCCCCTGTCTGTGGTCTCGAACCGGTGTTTGGGGCACTCCCCCCGGCAGGCGAAGTACCAGTTGCAGCGCAAACACTGCGTGGGCAGGGAGTTGCGCTTCTCGACCCCGAACTTGAACTGGGGCTTCGATTTATGGAGCGTCCTCAGGTCGGTCTCGAGGATGTTGCCGATCTTGTACTCGGGATAGACGAAGTGGTCGCAACTGAACACGTCCCCGTTGTGCTCGACCACCAGCGCGTCTCCGCAACTGTCAGCGAACGAGCACAGTCCGGGCTGCACCCCGACCCATTGGGCCAGCGCCACGTCGAACATCTGCACGAAGTAGTTGCCCACATCGGCGATCACCCACTCGTCGAAAATATCGTTCAGAAAACGCCCGTAGCCCTTGGCCGAGACCGACCATTCGGCCAGGTGCGAATTGGCGACCGACCCCGGCGATACGATGGCCGCCCGTTTGGAGCCCGGTACGTCGACCACGTGCTCCACGGCGGGCAGGAATTGCATAAAGTGGCTGCCCAGCGACTTGAGGAAGCGGTAGACCTCCACCCCGCGCCCTTCGCACAGGTTGTTGACCACGCTCAGCGTGTTGTACTCCACCCCCCGCTGCGCCATCATTTCGATCGCCCTGACCACCCGGTCGAAGGTGGGCTCGTCGCCCTTGTTGCGCCGGTAGGCGTCGTGGATATCTTTGGGCCCGTCGATGGAGACCCCCAGCAGGAATTTCTCTTCCCGGAAAAAGTCGCACCACTCCTCGTTGACCAGCAGCCCGTTGGTTTGCAGCGAGTTGTCGATCTGCTTGTCGCCCTTGTATTTCTTCTGGAACTCCACCGCCTTGCGGTAGTAGTCTATCCCCGCGATCAGGGGCTCCCCGCCGTGCCACACGAAGGTCACCAGCGGCACGTCGTTGGCCTCGATGTACTGGCGCACATACTCTTCCAGCAGTTCTACCGACATGATGGGCTGCCGTCCCCCGTACAGTTCGGCCTTGTCCAGGTAGTAGCAGTAGTGGCAATCCATGTTGCACATCGACCCGATGGGCTTGATCATCGTGGCGAACGCCGAGGGGCGCTTGTGCTTGAGCGCGTCGGCAAAGGTAAGCGACTCTTTGCGGTTAATCATCGTGTGAGGTTATCGGGAAACAAAGATAGTGAAAGCCGAGCGCAATTTCCAAGCTTGCTTGGAAAATTGCCGAGGCGCATCCTATTTTCGCGGAACGCAAAAGTAGCAAAAAACCGCGATATAAAAGCGCGTAATGTTTACCTTTGCCTAAACACCCTTTCAAATGAAGAACCTGCCGCCCTTTTTCGCCCTGTTGCTGGCCCTTACCGCCTGCGCCCCGCAAACCACTGAAACCCGCGTGATCGCCCACCGGGGCTACTGGGACACGCCCGGATCGTACGAAAACACCCTCTCCTCGTTGCGCAACGCCGCGCAAGCCGGGGCTTGGGGCAGCGAATTCGATATCTGGATTACCCTCGCCGGCATCCCGGTCGTCTACCACAACGCCGTCACACCGCAGGGCGACACCATCACAAGATCCACCCTGGAGCGCCTGCGCGAAACGCCCCTTCCCAACGGAGAGACGATTCCCACCTTGATGGAGTACCTCAACGAGGGCGCCGGCCTTGATATCAAACTGGTTGCCGAGATCAAGGACCACCATTCCGATTCGCTGAACCGCGAGGCGGCCAAACAGGTCATGATGATGGTCCAAACCCTGAACCTGGCCGATCAGGTGGAGTACATCTCCTTCAGCCGGACGATCTGCGACGAGCTGGTGCGCATGGACCCGAAAGCCCGGGTCGTCTACCTGGAGGGCGATCTGACCCCGCAACAGACCCATGCACTGAAATACACCGGCATCGACTACCCACTTTCCGCGATGCAGGCCCATCCCGAATGGTTTGCCGAGGCGAAAAACCTCGGCCTGACCGTAAACGTCTGGACGGTCAACCGCCCCGCGGACATCCAATGGGTAATTCAACAAGGCGCGGACTACATTACCACCGACAACCCCGTCGATGCGATGCGCCTGGCCGCGGAAACCCCGCCCGCCTCAAAATAAATTTTTGGTAAGCTCGTCCAACCGGTTGATATAGACCACCTCGATCCCTTTCGGGGCCTTGAAGGAGGGGTTTTTCAGAAACCCCGACACGACGATCCTTTTGAACCCCAGCCGGGCCGCCTCAGCGATGCGCTGTTCACTCCTGGGCGCGGGCCTTACCTCGCCCGAAAGCCCGACCTCCCCCGCCAGGCACAGCCCCTCGGCGATGGCCCGGTCGAAGTAGGACGAAATGACCGCCCCGCAAACCGCCAGGTCCAGCCCCGTGTCGGCGACCTTGAACCCCCCGGCGAAGTTGAGGAACAGATCTTTCTGGTACATCTTCAGCCCCAGCCGCTTCTCGAGCACGGCGACCAGCATGTTCAACCGCTTGAAATCGAATCCCGTGGCCGAGCGTTGGGGCGTCCCGTAGGCCGCGTTGCCCACCAGCGCCTGCGTCTCGATCAGGTAGGGCCTGATCCCGTCCACCGCCGCCCCGACCGCGATCCCACTCAAAGGCTCGTCGTAGTGGGAGAGCAGGATCTCCGAAGGATTTTTGATCTCCACCAGCCCGTTTCCCCGCATCTCGAAGACCCCGATCTCGAACGTCGCCCCGAAACGGTTTTTCACGCCTCGCAAAATGCGGTAAATGTTGTTGTTATCCCCCTCGAAGCTCAACACCACGTCTACGATGTGCTCCAGGATCTTGGGCCCCGCAATGGTCCCCTCCTTGGTAATGTGCCCGATCAGGAAGACCGAAATCCCTGTCGTCTTGGCGAATTTCAACAGCACCGCCGCGCACTCCCGGATCTGGGAGACGCTACCCGGCGACGAGTCGATCGCTTCGCTGAAGACGGTTTGGATCGAGTCGACCACCAGGATATCGGGCTTGACCTGCTCGGCCTGCAAAATAATATTCTCCAAAAGCGTATCGGCGTAGACCAGACACCCCTCGCCCGACCCGTCGAGCCGCGCCGCCCTCATCTTGATCTGCGAGGGCGACTCCTCGCCCGAGACGTAGAGCGTGGTCAGCCCCGGATTGGAGAGTGCGATCTGCAAACTCAAAGTCGACTTGCCGATGCCCGGCTCGCCCCCCAGAAGGATCATCGATCCCGGGACCAGCCCCCCGCCCAGCACGCGGTTCAACTCCTCGATGTTCAGATCGACACGGCTGTGCTCCTGCTTTTCGATCTTGTCGATGGGTGTGGGCTTGGCAGCCGTTACCCGCATCGATGAGGGCGTCGCCCCGCTCTCGCGCGAGATTACCTCCTCGGTAAAGGTGTTCCACTCCCCGCAGCTCGGGCAGCGCCCCAGCCATTTGGGGGCCTCATGCCCACACCCCGAACAGAAATATGCCTTTTTGACCTTGGCCATCACATTCTGATGAGCTCGTATTCGCGCGAGCCGAGGCCGATCTTCTCCGCGTGTTCCAGCCCCACGCGCCAATCGATGTCCGGATGGACGAGCCTGAACTTATCTTTCCCTTCCAGACTCTCCCCGTGGGAGTGCTCATGCGCCGCGCTGCCCGGGATTACCGGGGCGGCGGCCACCAGGTCGGCGCACGCCTGGTCGAGCGCCACCGGGTCGAACGAGGCCGCCATGCCGATATCCGGCACGATGGCCATGTCGTTATGCGCCCAGCAGTCGCACTCGGGCGACACGCTGATTATAAAGCTGATATGGAAGTTGGGCTTGCCCTGCAAGACGGCCAGGGTGTACTCGGCGATCTTGCGGTTCATCCCGTCCGCCGAGGAGTCGTGGTTGGCTGCCACGGCCCCGAAACGGCACATGGCGATGCATTGCCCGCACCCCACGCACTTGTCCTTGTCGATTACCGCGATATGCTCTTTGTCGAGGGCGATCGCCTTGTAGGCGCACCGCTTGATGCACATCCCGCAGGCGGTGCAGAGTTTGCGCACGATCGAGGGTCCCGCCTCATCGTGCAGGTTCATTTTTCCGGCCCGGGAGGCGCACCCCATGCCGATATTCTTCAGCGTCCCCCCGAATCCGGTCATCCCGTGCCCCTTGAAGTGGCTGACCGAGACGATCACGTCCGCCTCGGCGATGGCTGCCCCGATCCGGGCCGTCTTGACCCATTTCGAATTGACGGGGATCTCCACCTCCTCGTTGCCTTTCAGTCCGTCGGCGATGATGACCGGGGCCTGCACCGTGATGGGATTGAATCCGTTGATCGCCGCGCTGACCAAATGGTCGATCGCGTTGGCCCTGCGCCCCGAGTAGAGCGTGTTGGCATCGGTCAGGAATGTCCGCGCGCCCATGGCGTTGAGTATCTCCACGATTCTGGCCGTGTAGTTGTGCCGCACGTAGCCCAGGTTGCCCGGCTCGCCGAAGTGGAGCTTGACGGCGGTAAACCTGTTCTTGCAGTCCAGCTCCCCGATCCCCGCCTTTTTCAGCAGTTTCTCGAGCTTGTCGGGGAGGTTTTGCTGCACCCCCGCCCGCATATCGGTAAAATAGACTTTCGATGCCATGGCCGTTTATTTTATAAAGAACCGGTAAATATCGTTCCCCGTGGCGTAAAGGATCAGAAGCAGGATGATGCACATCCCGAGGATCTGCGCGAACTCCATGAACTTGTCAGACGGCTTTTTGCCGGTAATCATCTCCACGATGGCGAACAGGGCGTGCCCGCCGTCCAACCCCGGGATGGGCAACACGTTCATCACCGCGAGGATGATCGACAAAAAGGCCGTCACGTTCCAGAACCCGAACCAGCTCCAACTCGAGGGGAATATGCTGCCGATGGAGATCACTCCGCCCAGCGATTTGTACGCCTCGGTCTTGGGGTTGGCGATCATCTTGATCTGTTTCCAGTAACCCGCGATCTCGCTTCCCGTGCGCTTGATCCCGGCGGGGATCGCCTGCAAAAAGCTGTATTCGTGCGTCTTGTAAGACAGTAGCTCCGTCGCGGGAGTGAGTTTCGCCCCGATCTTGCCCGCCGCGTCTACCGCTATGGGCAACGTGACCGCTATTTGCTGTCCCGCGCTGTCGCGCATAAAGGTCAGCATAGCCGTTTTGCCGCTCCTTTCGGCCAGCAATTTGGTGCTTTGGTCCTGGAAACGCGCATCCAGCGAGTCGATCATGACCAGTTTGTCCCCGGCCATCACCCCCGCTTTGAGCGCCTCGCTGCCCGCCACGGGTTCATAAACCACAAAGGGTACCCGGATGGTCAAAAGGTTAGGGTCCTGTAACTTGGCAGCCAGGAATTCCTCGCCGATCTCCACGTCAACCATCGAGTCGCCCCGTTGAACCGTCACCCAGCGCGCCGGATCGAAAAGCAGCGCCTGCAGCATGGGGGTAATGTCGTCGTAGCTCTTGCCGTCCACCGAGACCAGCCGGTCGCCGTCCTTGAAGCCCATCTCGTGGCCCAGGCCGCTGAACACGTAGCCGTATTTGATATCCTCGGGTGCGAAATACTCCTCGCCCCACGCCTTGCACATCCCGATATAGATCATCAGCGCCAGCAAGACGTTCATCACCACCCCGCCCAGCATCACGCACAGCCGCTTCCACGCGGGCTTTGAGCGGAACTCGTCGGGCTTGGCGGGTTGCTTCAACTGGTCGGTGTCCATCGACTCGTCGACCATCCCCGCGATCTTCACGTAGCCCCCGAACGGGATCCATCCGATCCCGTACTCGGTGCCCTTGTAGGTGAACTTGAAGAGCGAGAACCAGGGGTCGAAGAAGAGGTAGAATTTCTCCACCCGGATCCCGAAGGCGCGCGCCCAGAGGAAGTGCCCCAACTCGTGGATGATGACCAGCAGCGAGAAGCTGGCGATAAATTGCAGTATCTTGATTACTATTTCCATAACGCGGTAATGATCTTTCTCGATTCTATGTTTGTCGTTTCAATATCTTCCAATGTGGGCGAGGGGATAAAAGGCGTCTTTTCCAACGCATATTCTATCGAGGCCGCGATTTTCGTAAAGCCGATCTTCCCCTCCAAAAAGGCCCTGACCGCCTCCTCGCCCGCCGATACCAGCACGCAACCGCTGTTGCCGCCCCTTTTCATCGCCTCGTAGGCCAGCCCCAGGCAGGGGAACCTCTTGGGGTCCGCCTCTTCGAATTGCAGGCAGGCGAGTTGTTTCAAACTCAAAAAATTCTCCCCCACGACCGGCAGCCTGTGGGGAAAGGTCAGCGCCAACTGGATCGGCAGCCTCATATCGGGCACGCCGAGTTGCGCCTTGATCGCCCCGTCCTCGAACTCGACCATCGAGTGGACGATCGAGGTGGGGTGGACCAGCACTTCGATCCTCTCCGCCCCGATACCGAACAAATGGTGTGCCTCGATCACTTCGAAGCCCTTGTTGAGCATCGTGGCGGAGTCGATCGTTATCTTGGCGCCCATGTTCCAGTTGGGGTGGGCGAGGGCCTGCTCCACGGTGACGTGTTCCAATTCTCCCGCGCACAGCTTCCTGAACGGCCCGCCGGACGCGGTCAGTATCACGCGCCTTAGCGGCGAAGGCTCACCCATCAAACACTGGAAGATGGCCGAGTGCTCCGAGTCGACCGGGATGATCGGCGCACGGTTCTCCAGCGCCTCGCGGATCACGACCGACCCCGCCGCCACCAAACTCTCCTTGTTGGCCAGGGCCAGCTTTTTGCCGGCCTTGACCGCGGCCAGCGCAGGCCGCAGCCCCGCATAGCCCACCAGGGCGTTCAATACGGTGTCTATCTCGGTGTTGGCGGCGATCTGCTCGATTGCTTCGGGCCCCGCGTATACCTTGATCGGCAGCTCTTTCAAAGCCTCCTTGAGCAGCGGGTAGTATTCCTTGTTGCCGATTATCACGCTGTCGGGCATCAGCTCGCGCGCCTGCTCGGCCAGGGTTTGCCAGTTGTTGTTGGCGGCCAGAACGGTCGCCTCCATCCGTTCGGGCCATGAGCGCAGGATCTCCACCGCCTGTTTGCCGATCGAGCCCGTCGAACCCAGTATGGCGATCCGCTGGACGCCCTTGTCGGAATTTACCCCCATACTAAAAAACGATGTAGCTTTGCGGGTCCACGGCCGTGCCGTTGTGCCAGAGCTCGAAGCCCAGTTGGCCCTTGTTGTCGCTCCCCTTGCCGCAGTAGGCGATCACCTCGCCCGCGCGGACCCTATCGCCCGTCGATTTGATCATCTGGGCGATGTTGCGGTAGATCGAGACCAGGTTGCCCGTGTGCTGGATCTGGACCACCCACCCCTGCTCGGGCGACCAGAGGCTGGAGATAACCGTCCCGTCGGCGACGGCCAGCACTTGCTGCTCGGGCGACGTGGCGATCCCGACCCCGAACCTTCCCTCGCGGGGTTCGAACGTGGTGGTTATCACTCCCATGGCCGGGGGCATCAGCTCCATGCTGGAGCGTAAGGTTCGCCTAATGGAGACCGGGTCGTTGATCGAGTAGATCCCCTCGCCCTCCATCTGGGCGCGCAGCGCGGAGTCCGCCGCCCCGGGTTTTACGTTGCCCACCACCCGGAGCGAGTCCCCGGCTGAGGCGGTGCGGATGATGGGGGTCTTGCCCTCCATGATCAGCGCGATGTTGTTACTGTATACGGTCAGGTCGAGCACCCGCTGCTCCAGGGAGTCGATCCGCCGGATGTTCTCGATCATGATCGCCCGCGACTTGTTGCCCGTGTAGCCCGGGATCAGATCCAGCACGGGCGTGTAGGCCACAATGGAGAGTATGATGATGAACAGCAGCAACACCAGGGCCAGGAAGCCCAGTATGATATTGACCGGGCTGAGGAACATGTACCAAACCTCCACGTCGCCGTGCTGGTTGCGGTAGCTGAGCCTGTGCTTGATCCCCAGGTTGCGCAGAAAGTAGATGAAATTGCGGTTTGATTTCATAGGCAACCGCAAATGTAACAAATTATCGGGAATTTTCCTCGCCGGGTTATTTCCCGCTCCGCTTGATCCTTTTTCCGCCCCCGAACACCACGCCCGCCGTAAACCCGTAATAAGACATACCCTTTCCCGCGGAGGTGTAGGTCAGCGTCCCCCGGACGTGGTAAAAGAGTTCGAATCCGGTCCTCAGCGCAAAGTACGGCCGGTTGGATGTGTTTTCCCGGCGGGGAGTGTAGAAGATGTCCCGGACGTTGTCGTACGTGTTGACCAGGTAGAAGCCTGTGTAGGTTACCCCCACGCCACCCCCGAGGAACGGGTTGAACCACTTGCCCTGCCAGAGGTTGTAATCCCCGGTCAGCATGACGCCCATGATCTCATGCTGTTCGCACAACTCCAGTTCACTGTTCTCGAAATGAACGCGCGCCTGGGTGTTCTGGATGCCGATGCTCCAGGGCCGCCCCGGAAGGTTGACCCTCAATTCGAATTCGTAGAGGAACCTGCTGCATTGTGTGATCGGCCTCCCCTCAAAAGAAGAGCCGTACCGGAGCGCGGAGGAGTTCCAGTAAGAAGCCCCGGCGCCCAGATCGAGTTCAAACAGGGTTACCTTCTTTTGGCGGGTTTGTTGCGCGGCCAGGGGTAGGAACAGGAGCGCGAACAGCAGCAGGATCGTCGTCCGTTTCATGCCGGATGGATTAGTAACCCAAATATAATACTTTATTTCCATGAATTGCCGGGCCGGGTTTTAAAATAGTTCAAAAAAAACTATTTTTGCAGTTCACTAAACAAGTACTCAATTATGCAACCGACACTATTGGTGCTCGCCGCCGGTATGGGCTCGCGCTACGGCTCTCTCAAACAGATGGACGGGGTAGGCCCCAACAACGAAGCGATCATCGACTACTCGATCTACGACGCGATCCGCGCGGGCTTCGACCGGGTGGTCTTCGTGATCCGCCACAGCTTCGAGGCCGATTTCAAGGCCGTCTTTACCCCTGAGCGCTTCGGCGGGAAGGTCAAAATCGATTTCGTCTACCAGGAGCTTGAAAATATCCCCGCCCCTTTCACCGTCCCCGCCGACAGGGTTAAACCCTGGGGCACCAACCACGCCATCATGATGGCCGAGGGGGTAATCGACACGCCCTTCGCCGTGATCAACGCCGACGATTTCTACGGCCGCCACGGCTACCAGGCCATCGCCGACTACCTGCGCACCCTCTCCGGCCGGACCGGCCACTACTGCATGGTGGGCTACCCGGTGGGCAAGACCCTCTCCGAGAACGGGACCGTTTCGAGGGGCGTTTGCACCGTGGACGAGCAGGGCAACCTGCTCTCCATCGTCGAGCGCACCGCCATCGCCCGCGAGAACGGCGTGATTACCTACCATGACGAGCAGGGCGTGGCCCACCACCTGAAGGACAACGACCCCGTCTCGATGAACCTGTTCGGCTTCACGCCCGACTACTTCAAGGTGTGCAAGGAGTACTTTACCGACTTCCTGAAGAACAACATGTCCAACCTCAAATCCGAGTTCTACATCCCGACCCTGGTCAACACGTTGGTCGGCAACGGCGGCGCCACGATGAAGGTCCTCTCCACCGACGACCGCTGGTTCGGCGTAACGTACAAAGAAGACCGCCCCGACGTGGTAAAGAGCATCCAGGCCCTGATCGACAAGGGAGAGTATCCCGCAAAACTCTGGGAGTGATGGATATTATCCAAAACGTGGCCGGCTTCACGCCCGAGGGCGAGGCGGTCGTCTATTACACCATGACCGCCAAAAACGGCACCGAGGCCGTCCTGTGCAACCTGGGAGCCACCCTGGTCGCCCTTCGCACCCCCGACCGCGACGGCCATATAGCCGACGTGGTGTTGGGCTACGACAACTGGGAGGATTACCGCTACGACGCCCCCTTCCACGGCAAAACGGTGGGCCGCTTCGCCAACCGGATCGCCAAAGGCTGTTTCACGCTCAACGGCAAGGAGTACGCCCTGGCGTGCAACAACGGCCCCAACCATTTGCACGGAGGCCCGAACGGCTTCGCGGAGAAACTCTGGAACGCCAGGGTCGAGACCGACCGCGTGGTCTTCTCGCTGGTCAGCCCCGACGGCGACGAGGGCTACCCCGCCGAGGTGGGCGTGGAGACCGTCTACGACCTCTCGGACGACGGCGTTTTGGAGATCAACTACTTCGCCCGCAGCGACGACGATACGCTCCTCAACCTGACCAACCACACCTACTTCAACCTGGCCGGACACGACAGCGGCACCATCCTGGAGCAGACCTTGAAGCTCAACTGCGAGGGCTTCCTGCCCACCGACTCTGGGCTGATCCCCACCGGGGAGGTCGCCCCCGTGGCGGGAACCCCGATGGATTTCCTGCAAGCCAAACCCATCGGCCGCGACATCCGCGCCCAGTACGAACCGTTGCTTCTGGGCAAGGGCTACGACCACTGCTTCACGGTCAAAGGCTGGCAACCCGCCGCCCCGGCCCAAGAAGCCCCCGCGATGATGGACGTGGCCGAGCTTTGCGACCCCGCGTCCGGGCGCAAACTCAAAGTCCGCTCCACCCAACCCGCCGTGCAGATCTATTCGGGCAACTTTCTGGCCACCTCCCCCCGCAAGGGCAAGGGAGGCTGCACCTACCCCGAAAACGGCGGCGTAGCCATCGAGTGCCAGGGCTACCCCGACGCCCCCAACCAACCGCAATTCCCCGCCGCAACCCTCAAAAAGGGCGAAACCTACCGCCACACGATCGAGTTCGCTTTCTCGGCGGAGTGATCGATATTTCTGAAAAGGGGCGGACAGGAGACTCCTGTCCGCCCCTTTTGTGTTAAGGTAATATTAAAATATGCATCCTCACGGTGCAACATGAATGCAGTGACCTGCATCTAATACGGCACAACCCATTAAATCAAGTGAGGATGAAAAGAATCGTTATTGTTTTTGTGGCTTTGCTTATGCCTGCCGTATTGTTCGGCCAAAATAAGCAGCGTTTCTGGGCGGGGGCCGAGTTATCGGGTTCTTATGGCGTCGCAGATGTGAATAATCCGGTCGACGACGACCTGGATGATTCCTATAACCCCTCGACCATAGACGTGAATGCATTGGGCGGCATTTACCTGTTCAAAAGGCTGTCGTTGGGGGTCGGGACGGGTATCTCGTATTTCAACGCGCCGGATATGGTGTACTGTCCCGTATTCGGTGATCTGCGGTTTTTTTTCCGGAAAATGGACGTGAAGCCGTTGAATTATTATATGTACGGCCGGGCGGGCGTACCGATCTTATTGAGCAGGAGCGGCAAAGGATCGATCGCGGAGGCGGGTTTCGGCTCTTTGTTCAGCATGAATGGCAGGCCGTTCCAGGTGTCGTTGGGGTACTCCTACAATCAATTCAAATACACCTCTCAGGGCCATCATCTTTCTCCCGAGCGGCACTCGGTTACCTTAAAATTCGGGATCATGTTCTAAAACAAAGGCCGGTCGGATTTACCCGGCCGGCCTTTGCTTTGAGATATTGGTCTACCGCTTCTTCATCGGAATGAACTCCGCCTGGGGCGCCACATTCTTGTAGGCCGGGCGGATGATCCGGCGCGAGTCGAAGTTCAGCTCCTCGATCCGGTGGGCCGTCCAGCCCGTGATCCGGCTCATGGCGAACAGCGCGGTGTAAACCTCCACGGGCAGCCCGATCATCTCGTACACGAAGCCCGAGTAGAAGTCCACGTTGGCGCAGACCCGCTTGCCGACCTTGTTGCCCTTGAATTCCATGAATTTCTCGATGGCCCTCTCTTCCAGAAGTTCCAGGAATGCGAACTCCTTCGCCCGCCCCTTCTCTTTGGCCAGGTCGCGCGCCATCTCTTTGAGCAGCAAGGCTCTGGGGTCGGAGATCGTGTAGACCGCGTGGCCGATCCCGTAGATCAGCCCGGTCTTGTTGTACGCCTCTTTTTTGAGCATCCGGGCCAGGTAGTTGTCGATCTCCTTGACGTCTTTCCAGTCGGTAATCTCCTCTTTGAGGTGGTTGAACATCTCCATCACGGCCAGGTTGGCCCCGCCGTGCAACGGGCCTTTGAGCGAGCCGATGGCCGCCGCGATCGAGGAGTAGGTGTCCGTCCCCGAGGAGCTGGTTACCCGCACCGTAAAGGTCGAGTTGTTACCCCCGCCGTGCTCGGCGTGGAGGATCAGCGCCAGGTCCAGCACCCTCGCGTCGAGCTCGGTGTAGTCGTTGCCCTTGAGCATGAACAGGAAATTCTCCGCGATGGAGAGTTCCTCTTTCGGGTGGCGGATGTGGAGCGAACGCCCCATCAAGCTGTGCCTCAGTATATTGAACGCGTACGCGATAATGGTCGGGAAGCGCGCGATCAGCTCGACCGACTGGCGCATCAGGTTTTCGCGCGAGGTATCGTCGGGATTCTCGTCGTAGGTGTACATCTCGAGCACGCTCCGCGCCAGGATGTTCATGATGTTCTGCCCTTCGAGGTCCAGGATGTTCATCTTGGTCTTCTGCTCCAGGGGCATGTAGTGCCCCAGCAGGTTCTTGAACCCTTCGAGCTCCTCGCGGTCGGGCAGGTAGCCTGCCAGCAGCAGGAAGGCGGTCTCTTCGAATCCGAAGCGCTTTTCGGCGTTGAATCCCTTAACGAGCTCCTCGACGTCTATCCCCCGGTAGTAGAGTTTCCCGGGAATGGCCTGCAAGCCCCCCTCGGGCAGCCTTTCGTAGCCCACCACGTCGCCGATGCGCGTCAAGCCCACCAGCACGCCGGAGTGGTCCTCGTTGCGCAACCCGCGCTTGACGTTGAATTTCACGAAGAGTTCGGGGTCGATCCGGGAAGTGGTCTTGACCGATTCCGAAAGTTTGTAAATCACGTACTCCTTTTTCATCTTTCTCGTTGTTATCCGGGCGCAAGATAACGATTTTGCGCCTACATCGTTCTCCGTGCCCTTCCGTGCCCATAAAAAAATCGGGCGGTCCTTGGTTTTACCCGGTTATAGATCCACCTTGTGCTCCTTGTTGCGGATGCGGCGGCGCAGCAGCGTGTCGATAACCAGCAGGGCTAGCGCCCCGGCGGCGGCGGCCAGCCATATGGGCGTGGCGGGACCGGCCTTGATTTCGGGCAGGGTAAATTTAATGTCAGAATTGCGGAGCAGCAATATGGTGCATCCCGCTATGCCGGTCATCGCCACTCCTGCCCAAACCATGCCCAGCGCGTCGCTGCGCCGGCGTCGCTCGCCGGGGCGCGCGGCGGCGCGTTCGATGATAGCGGCACGCAGCCTTTCAGGCATCTCTTCCGAGGGGAGCGCTTGGAACAACTCCTTCAGGCGGGGGTCTTCGTATTTATGTTCTTCAGTCGGTTTCATCTTCCCTGATGCAGATGTAGAGTTTTTTGCGTATCCTGTGCAGTCTGACTTTCACATTGGCCTCGGTAAGGCCGGTAATGGATGAGAGTTCGGCGACGCTTTTGTCTCGGTAGTAAAAGAGCGTGACCAGCATCGCCTCGTCCGTGGGTAACTCCTGCAACGCCTTTTCCAGCAGTTGCAGGCGTTGGTCGGGCGGGGCCTCGTCCGCAGGCTCGGCTATGCCGGAGAGCGCGTCTTTGTCGCTCGCAGGGAGCTCTTTTTTCGGACGCCTGATCTTCGAAACGGCCAGGTTGTAGGCGATGCGGTAGATCCATGTCGACAACGAACTTTCGCCCCGGTAGCGGTGGATGTTGTCGAAGACCTTCATAAAAACGTCCTGCGTCAGCTCCTCCGCGTCCTGGCTGCTGCCGACGATTCGCACGATGGTCGAAAAGACCGCCCCTCCATAGCGCTCCACCACGAGCGGGAAGTATTGCTCCCCTTTTGCGCGTATGCCCTCGATGATCTGCTTTTCGTCCATGTATCCTTGACCTGCACCTTTTTGACTTATAGACGCGGTATGCCTGCCGAAGTTACACCTAATTTTATAAATATTTTTTGGAATTTCGTGTAACCTTTTACCTGCCTGCCCGTCAAAAGGGACAAACGGAAAAGCCAACATTAAAAAACGCTAAAAATTTTCAATCATGCTCGACTTTATCATGGTCCCCGCCATCATGGCCATTATTACCTATGGTGTTTACAAACTTTTCGAGCTCTTTGCCCGCCGCAAGGAGCGCATAATGATCATCGAAAAAACGGATTTTTCCAAAGGCGGCCTTCAACAGCCCTCCCTGGATGTGAACTACGAAGGGGGAGGCAGATTCAAATCACTCAAATTCAGCTGCCTGTTGCTGGGCCTCGGGGCGGGATTGTTTGTCGGCTTTCTGATCTCGGTTCATACCGATTTCTCCAATATCGATACTTTTATCGGCAAGTATGACATAGTCGCCCTGGTCATCGGCTCATCCGTGTTGTTGTTTGGCGGAATAGGCATGCTGACCTCTTTTATCCTGGAGCAGGTGCTGGGTAAGAAGAAGTGATACGGGTCGGGTACTCAACAGAAACGGGCGGTTCCTTTCTGGAGCCGCCCGTTTGTGGGAAATACCGCCGCCTTGTAAGGCTTATTTATTTGATATACCAGTCTTTTTTGTCCAGACCCTTGGATGCGGCCCAGACGGCGAAGTCGGGATAAACCTTGTCGATCCTTACCGATTCCAGCGGGAAGTCGAAGTTGTGGGTGGGAATGTTGATCGCAAAGGGGAAGCTCTGCGTCGACAGGTACCAGACGTTCTGGTAGGGGTCGGAGTAGTCGTCCTGGGTCCCGAACCACGCGGGGTTGGCCAGCATGGTGGGCGGGAAGTTGGGCAGGTGTACCTCCCTGTTGCGCGGGTCCACCTTGGGGATGTCCGCCTGTTTGGCGTGGATTACCACGGTATAGGGGTTGTAGGGCGGGAAACCGATCTTGGTCAGTTGTTGCGGCGAGGTAAATGTGGTGTTGATGATGTACTTGTAGAGGGGCACCTGCACGCGCTCCTTCACGTAGGCCATCTGTTCGCCGTCGTCCTGTTTGACCACTTTTTTGATGTCGTCGAAAAGCAGGATGTTTGCCTTTTCGGTGTTGGCGGTCTCCAGTCCTTTGCCCGATATGTCGTAGCTCAGCGAGGGGTGGGGACCGGCGCCGTTGAGTTGCACGATGGTCTTTTCCGCTTTGTCGATCACGCCGGGCTCGACGCCCAGTTCATAGCCGAACCCGTCGTTGAAGTCCGCGCCCTTGCGTACCGGGATGAACACGTCGGTGAGCTTGATCACCTCGTTGTCGAGGTTGAATGTGACCGTGCAATGGTAGGTCAGCCCCACGTCGTTCATGTCGTAGTCCCCTTTCCAGGGCCACAGGTCCTCGAAGGCGAGGGTACCCTTGTACTCCACGGTGTAGAAATCGGGATCCGTGGGGGGATCTTCGGGATCCAGGTCGTCGTCCTCGTGGTCGTCGCCGGGATCGATCGCGTCGAAGGGGTTGACCCTGACGTAGAAGATCGCGTCGTCGAAGTCGTGGTCGTGGTAGCCCCAGGTCACGCAACGGGTCAGGTCCTCGAAGCCGATGACCACCAGTTCGTACTTGTCGGTATGCAGGGCCACCGACTGCTGCTTTTGCCAGGGGTAGTTGATCGTGAAGCCCTGTCCGTTCCATGAGGCGTCGGAGTAGATGATCGAGCACATGTTCCCGCGGGAGGATTTGGCGATGTTGCCGTTCTTGGCCACGTAGCCGTCGGGGATGAGCGAGAATCCGATGGTGGTCCCTGCGGGGAACCGGTCCTCATAGGCTCCCGCCCCGCCGTTGGCTGCGGCGTTCCAGTATTTGAGCTTGATTTTGTCGCCCGATTTGAGGGGATGGCCCGCGCCGGACATGTAGGGGAATATGATCGTCTTGTGCAGCGAGGGATCCTCGGCTGTGGCGGGTTTGGACTGCCCGGCTTTCGGGGTCGGGTAGCTGTAATATGCCATCGAGTTGAGCAGCGACGCGTCGGAAGCCAGAAAGACGAACTCGATCTCCGCGCCGTCGCAATCCTCTGAGATCACGATGTTCTGGTTGGGGTAGTACGGATTCGCGTCCTTGCTGTCCGGCACCAGGTAGTTGGTCGCCTCGCCGCGTCCGGGCAGTTTGTTGCCGTTGATGAGCACCTTGCGGATATCGCTCAGCAGCCCGGCGGGGACCTCCTCGTGGAGCAGGTTCTGGGGCACGCCCTGCGTGTTCCAGTCGTTGAGCACATAAAAGTTCGCGGGCAGGGTGTAGCCGGCCTTGGTCAGGGCTTTGGTCCCGGCCTTGGTCCCGGCGATGTTGCCGGCCACGTAGGCGTTGAGGTTGAAGTTGACCGCTCCGTTCGCGCTTACCTCGACGCACGGGTGCGAAACGGGGTAGTCGGTGACGATCCATACGCTGGAAGCCCAGGTGGGGATCGACATAAAGCCGTCGAACACGCCCTTTTCCGAGGTGAACCCCTTGAATACGGGGGTCAGGTCGTCGCGCTTGACGGGCAGGGTGCCTTCGTCCTGGGTAACCTCCGCGTAGGGGTTCTCCGCGTAGACCTCGAACAGGATACCCGCGTCGAATCCTTCCAAACAGTAGTCCACATGGATGGCGCAGGTTTGTGTCGTGGCAAAATCGAAAAGAGTCCCCCGGTCAACGAACCGGGAGTTGTCGGGATGTTTCAAACAACCGGACATCAGCATTGCTGCGGTGAGGGCAACAATGCATAGGGGGTGAGTTTTCATACGTTGCATATCAGCGAGTTGGTTGAGTTTCTCAATGAACGTCTGTTGTAATCCTGCGATAATGACGGACTTCAGCCGCAAATGTAATAAAATTCCAGTAAAATATACCATTTAATATTACATTTTCCATATTTAACGTGAACAACACATGACATATTGCCGTAACCCTCTTCAGTACCTTTTTTTATTTCCGCACAAAATGATTATTTTTGCAGCGCGGCATGATGAGACAACAGATCATGCACTTATAGGATTATGCCCAGGATTTCGCAAAAGGGGATCTATATCCCCGCTTCCCCCATTCGCAAGTTGGTCCCTTACGCCGAGCAGGCCATCCAACGGGGTTTGAAGGTTCTCCACCTCAACATCGGCAATCCCGACATCGCCACCCCGCAGTGCGCGTTGGATGCGATCCGCAACATCCAGGACACCGTATTGGGCTACACCCACACCGCGGGCACGCTGCCTTTCCGCCAGAAACTCGTGGAGTATTACCACCGGGCGGGCATCGAGCTGACCACCGGCGAGGTGTTGGGCACGGTGGGAGGCTCGGAAGCGCTCTTTATGGCCATGTCGATCTGCGCCGACGCGGGCGAGGAGATCCTGGTCCCGGAGCCCTTCTACGCGAACTACAACGGCTTTGCGGCCGAGGCGGGCGTTGTGATCCGCCCCGTGCGCTCGGTGATCGACAACGACTTCGCTTTGCCCTCCATCGAGGATTTCGAGCGTCTGATGTCGCCCCGCACGCGCGCCATACTGATCTGCAACCCCAACAACCCGACCGGCTACCTCTACAGCCAGAAGGAGCTGGACCAGCTGGCCGAGATCGTCAAGCGCAAGGACCTCTACCTGATCTCCGACGAGGTCTACCGCGAGTTCTGCTACGACGGCCACAAGCACATCAGCACGATGAACCTCAAGGGCATCGAGCAGAACGTGATCATGGTCGACTCCTTCTCCAAGCGTTACAGTATGTGCGGCATCCGCCTGGGTGTCTTCGCATCGCATAACAAAGAGGTGATCGCCGCCGCCACCAAGATGGCCCAGGCGAGGCTCTGCCCCCCCTACCTGGCCCAGGTGGCCGCCGTCGCCGCGATCGACGCGCCGGACGAGTATTTCCAGGAGGTGCACGACGAGTACTCGCGCCGCCGCGATTGCATCATCGACGCGTTGAACGCCATCCCCAACGTCCACTGCCCCCGCCCGAAAGGCGCGTTCTACACCGTGGCCAAGCTCCCCATCGACGACTGCGACAAGTTCGCCCAATGGCTTTTGGAGGAGTTTTCCTTCAACGGCAAGACGGTCATGCTCGCTCCCGGCACGGGCTTCTACGCCTCCCCGGAGCTGGGCCGCGACGAGGTGCGGATCGCCTACGTGATCAACTGCGAGGACCTGTTGGCCGCCGCCGAGTGCATCAAAGAGGCGCTGAAAGTCTACCCCGGAAGGACCAAATAATTCGTTTTGAACACATTTTGTTTTTCGCGGCATAAAGCTTAACTTCGCCGGCAATGTCGACCCAAACAGCTATATGTCAGACAGTATGATAAAAAGGATATTTGTATTTTGTTGCTTTGCCCTGTTCGGCGTACCGGCTGCCGGTGCCGTCGACAGTTTGCAGATAATTGATTACACCCTGTTTTTCGCCAACCTGGAGCATGATGACGGCTATTTCATCGCAAGGCGGTTTACGGAGACAGGGAAGGGGCAGACCTGTTATCTGGCGATCAATACCAACGACCTTTCAACCAAAGTTTTAAACGCGGACAGCGTCGGGGTCAAAAATATCGGAATGCCGCAGATCGATACGCTTTCCCGTTACGCCCGGTTGATCAAAGCGGCTGAAATACACAACAACCATTGGCGGGGACTCGCTTCGTCCGACACTGACCGCAATGTCCTTACGGTCGACCTCTGTCCGTCCAGCCGTTCATTGGACGCCTCTTTTTTCGATTTTCTGCAGAGCAACGCGATATCGCCCGTATATGTCTGCATATCCGGCGGATGGATCGGCAAGCATCTGCCGGAGCTCGAATATATCAAGGCATTGAAGGGAATCGATTTGGTTTGGGTGAACCATAGCCACACCCATTTTTACCGACGCGATCTCCCGGATGCAAATAATTTCATGCTGCACGCCGGAACGGTCGTGGCGGATGAAGTGTTGCTCAATGAAATCGAGATGCTGAAAAACGGGCTATACCCTTCGGCGTTTTTCCGGCTTCCCGGCCTGGTGTCGAATGCTGAGTTATACTATAAAATAATCGGCATGGGATTGATTCCTTTGGGAAGCAACGCATGGTTGGCCCACGACGAAAAACCCGCTCCGGGAAGCATCATCCTTACTCATGGCAATGGAAATGAAAAACAGGGACTGGAGCTGTTCGAGCAGTATTACCGGGAGATGGATCTGAAATTTGACTTTATCAAGTAGGGCGGTTAAAGCTTCGGGGCTTGTCGGGTTTGAGACAATAAAACGCTCAAGCAGGTTGTAAGTCGTATCCCGCAAACCAAAGGAGCTTACCGGGAGAGCCTCAAAAGTCCGTCCCGAAAAATTCGTTTTTAACACATAATTCGTATAAATAATGAAAAAGAAGATCCTCTTCGTCTGCATGGGCAACATCTGCCGCTCCCCGGCCGCGGAGGGCATCTTCTTGCGGATGGCCGAAGAGGCGGGCCGGGGCGAGGAGTTCGAGATCGACTCGGCGGGGACCTACGGGGGCCACGCGGGCGAGCTGCCCGACGGGCGCATGAGGGCTGCGGCCCTGCGCAGGGGCTATAAGCTCACCCACCGCTCGCGGCAGGTGCGCAAGGAGGATTTTCGGGATTTCGACCTCATCCTGGCCATGGATGAGGACAACTACGAGCGTTTGTGCCGCGTCGCCCCTGACCGCGCGGGCATCGACAAGGTCGAGCGGATGACCGCCTACTGCCGCCGCCACACCGCCCGCGAGATCCCCGACCCCTATTACAGCGGCAACGCGGGCTTCGACCTGGTCATCGACCTTTTGGAGGACGCCTGCGCGACCCTGCTGGAAGAGTCCTGATCCCACCCCACCTTGAAAGGCATCCTGTACATACTCTGCGCCTATCTGATCGGCGAGGGACTGAGCCTGATGATAGGCAGGCTGATCCCCGGCAGCGTGCTGGGCATGGTCGTGCTTCTGGCCGCCTTGCAGACCAAGACCATAAAAGCCGGGGACGTCGAAGCCCCCGCCCGCTGGCTGCTGGACAATATGCTGTTGTTTTTCGTCCCCATCAGCGTAGGTTTGATGGTCTCCTGGGATCTGATCGCCGGACACGCCTGGGCGACGGTGACGGTGATCGTCACGACGACCCTTCTGGTGATGGCCCTGGTGGGCTGGATGCAGCAAAAAAGCAAAGGAGGCAAACGTGGCTGATACGCTCCATACCTGGATCTCCTCCCCCCTGTTCTTGCTCACCCTGACCGTGGCGTGCTACTACGGCTCGTTGCTTTTGTGGCGCAAAACGGGCTGGGTGATCCTGCACCCCATCCTGGTCTCGATTACCGTGATCATGGCCTTCCTCAAGCTGACCGGGATCTCCTTCGAGAGCTACTACCGCGCCAACGCCATCATCAACTTCCTGCTGGGCGTCTCGGTCGTGGCCCTGGGCTACCTGCTCCACGACAACCTCTCCAGGATCAAGGGGCGTGAACTCTCTATCCTGCTCTCCCTTTTTGCCGGCAGCCTCGTGGGGGTTTTGAGCGTTACCCTCCTGTCCATGCTTTTCGGCATCGACCATACCCTGATCCTCTCCATCCAGCCCAAGTCCGTTACCATGCCCATCGCTTTGGAGGTCAGTTCGCTATCCGGGGGCGTGCCGCCCATCACGACGCTCTCGGTAATCATCACGGGCATCTTCGGCAGCGTGGTCGGCCCCTGGATGCTGGAAAAACTGAGGATTACCGACCCCGTCGCCCGTGGCCTTGCCCTGGGAGCCGCCTCCCACGCCGTGGGAACAGCCCGCGCCCTGCAAATGGGGGCCGTCGAGGGAGCGGTCGGTGGCGCCGCCATCGGCATCATGGGGGTTATGACCGCCGTGATCGTCCCGCTGGTTAATCTTCTGCTTTAGAACTGGATCTTGTAGCTGATGTTGGGGATCATGATCGCTTCCCGCTGGGGCTCGACCGAGTGGGTCACGAAGTTGTACCTGTGGCCGTAGTAATCCTTGTAGTTGGTCGCGTTGAGCACTTTGAGCGCGAACTCATGGGATGTTTTCTCCCGGTTGATCCGGTAATTGACCGTGAAGTGGCAAAGCAGCGCAGGGGAGAGTTGTTTTGAAAACGCTTCCTGCTCGTCGTAAACCACATCCCCCTGCGTCTGCGAGGCCGTTAAATCGACGGGCGAATACCTGTCTCCGCCCTGGAAGGTAAACCGGAAGTTGGCCCCGATGGCGTTCTGTTTGTTGCGACCCACCGTCCACTCCTTGCCCGCCAGCAGGTTGAGCGCGTAGTTGCGGTTGAAGCGCGTATTGCGCCACACCCCATCCCCGGCCTTGTATTTCGATTCGAACAGCGACCCGGTGAACATATAGTAAAACCCCCGCGAAACATACTTTTCGAAGGTCACATCCACCCCGTAGTTCATCCCCTTGCCCTGGTTGACCAGCTTGTCGGTAATGAACCAGTCGCTTTGCAGGTTGATCAGCGAGAACGAACTCCCCGCCACGACCGGCACGTCGAACAACTGCTGGAAGTAAGGCTCGACCCTCAAATGGTAGTCATCCCCGATGGTGTAATCATAGGAAAGAACGATATGGTGCGCCCGGGTAAAGTCCAGGTCCTTGTTGACAGGCTCGCTGCCCGCCGGACCCGAGAAGTAGTAGTTGAGCATCTCCATGCGGCTGTGCAACCCGTAACTGACCCCGAGGGATTGCCCCTTACGGAACGTCCAGCGCAACCCGGCGCGGGGCTCGATCGCATACCCGCCGTTGAGCGTCAGCCATTGGGCGTTAACTCCTAAATTAAAAGTCCAGGCCTCCGAAAGTTGGAAAGAGGAGCTCGAAAAAGCGGCGATCAGCGTGCTGAACCCGGTCTTGTCCGCCACCGTCGCTATGGGCTGCCCGCCCACAGCCTCTTTCAACAGCATATCGTACATCAGCCCCGTCACCCGGATCCCCGTCCGGTTGGTGTGCCAGGCGTTGAATTTCTTGTTTAGGGTCGACGCGAGCACGAAATTCCAGTTGGTGTTTTGGATCACGTTCTGCGGCAAAAGTTCGGTCTGGTTGTTCATCCTCTCCGTGTGCATATCCAGCCCCCCGACGGTAGCCGCGAGCGTTGTCTTCAAAAAGCCCCCTTTCCCCGCCGCGATCTTGTGGCTCAGCCCCGCCGCCCCCATGTATTGCTTCACGTCCTGGTCCTCCATATCCTGCAAATAAACCCATTTCGAAGGGTCCGTTTCCGCCGTCTGCCCCGAACGGTCGATCAGCCCCACGCCCCACAGCGAGAAGGTCCCGGCCTTGCGGGTCGGAAAGTGGAACTTGAAGGAGAGGTCCTGGTACTTGGTCCCGTCCGCGTCGTCCGGCATAAGCGGGGCGAGCAGCGCGAGGGTGGAGTAGCGGTAGTTAAAGATATAGGACGAATTGCCCCCTTTTTTCAAAGGCCCTTCCGAGGCCACGTCGATCCCGATAGGCCCCACCTGGAAGGTATTCTCCATCTTGCGATAACTCCCGTTGCGCAGGTTGACGTCGAACACCCCCGAGAGCGCGTTGCCGTACTCGGCGGGGAAAGCCCCCGTAAAGAAGTCCGAGTTACCCAATACCTGGCTGCTCAGGGCCGTCAACCCCCCGCCCCCGAAGGCCGTCACGTCGGCGAAGTGGTTGGGGTTGGGTATCTCGACCTCCTCCATCCGCCACAAAAAGTAGACGGGCGAGTTTCCCCGCACCACGATCCCGTTGTTGCCCATCGAGCCGGTCACCCCCGCGAACGAGGATGCCAGCCTGGCCGGGTCGTCGAACCCGCCCGCGTAGCGGCTTGCCTCCTCCACGCTCAGCATCCGCGCGCTGGCCAGCGCCATGTAGTTCAACGGCTCGGCCTTGTCGATCTGGGGCGTGACCACGATCGCGTCCAGTTGCTCGGAGTTCTCCGTCATCCCGATCTCGATGTAAGCCTCCCGCGCCGAGGTGACCAAAACCTCCTTGGCGATAAAGGGCTGGTAGCCCAGATAGGACGCCTTCACATCGTAGCGTCCCACCGGCACGTTTTTGATCACGAACCGCCCCAGGCTGTCGGTCGAGGCCCCGAATTGCGATCCCGCGTCCATCACCGCGACGCTCACATACTGCAACGCCGCCCCCGAGGATTTGTCGCGTACCTCCCCGCGTATATTCTGCACGGGCTGCCCCCATGCCGTTGAAAAAGAGGTACAGAGAACCAACAGCGCCCAAATGTATTTATTGCTCATATTTTTCTGATTTTGATACCGCAAAGGAACAGATACGCCGCCAAAAATACAATACTGATTTATAATGATCCCGTAAGCGGGAGAATCGCTCAAATTGTTATCTTTGCGGCAAACAAACCCCTATGTCCCGCAGACCGGTAACGGCCGCCCTGTTTTTCTTCATCCTGTTATCTTTTCCCGTCGCCGGGCAACCGCCGACCCTGGCCGAGGTGCTCCATTACGCCTGGCGGGACGGGGGCATGACCGACCCGTTGGAGGAGATGAGGCAAAAGGGCGTGGACATATTAAGCTCCCGGGACGGCAACGTCCGCGTTTTCCAATGGAGCGACACGACCTCCCGCCCGCTGATCCAATACCGTGTGGCCGACTGCGTATCCCGCTTTTACCGCCGCCGGCCCAAACTCCTCCCCGAGGATAAATTGCTGGAGCAGGTCCAGATAGATTCCATCATCCACCTGCGAGGCGGGGTCTATTTGCTGCGGGGCAAGCCTCTTTCGCCCGACAGCGCGGCGGTGGAGAGGCTTTTCGGGATGGACCTCGGCACGGGGATCATGAAAAAGGACTACCTCTTCGAGACACGTTCCCGCCACGCCTGCTTTTTGGAGAGCCCCGTTCCCTTTGCCTTTCCCGGGGATGAACAGTTGATCGCCGCGGGCGATACCCTGCAATACAACGGCAACTGGTTCGAATCGATGGCCGCCCGCCGCAAACGCCTCTCCACGGCCGACGGCAAGGGCAAGTTCGTTATCACCCGCCTGCTGTTCAAGGACGCTGTCAACCTGACCGTTCTGCAGGACGAGCTCGACCCCCATGCGGGTCTGTCGTTCCAGATCGACGTGACCCACGACCCGGACGAGGTGGATGAGATCGAGCGTGAAACGGTCTCCAACTCCTTCGAGTGCGACTTCCGCGAAGGCAACCCCACGGTCCGGATCAAGTATATCCCCATTTTGAACGGCACCTGCTACGTCGAAAACCTCGATATCGTCGATCTGTGCGACCGGCAGGAGAAGGCCCGCAGGCGTCCCTTCAACCGTTGGGCATCCATGCGTCCCCACACCGTGGCGGGCCTGGACGAGGCCATGCCCTGCCAGCACGTCCGCTACACGGCGCTGGCTTTCCCCCGTGTCCCCACCGCCAAACAGGCGGCAAGCGTGCGCTGGATGCTCAGGGTGGGCGACGGCGGCTGGCAACTGCTGGATACCGCGCAGTACAAAGGCATCCAGGCCGATATCGTTATGCTGCCCGAATGGGAGGAGACAAAGATTACCGTCGCCCCGTTCGTCAAAAAGTTCGATCCGAAAGTCTCTAAAACGACCCTTGTCGCGAACGAGCTCTCGTGCTGGCACGAAGGCGGTCTGACCCGCCTGGGCCCGCAGCACGCCACGACGGTCACGTACACGACCGCCGAACCCGTCGCCGAACCCGACCCGGGGCAGGACGAGTACGACCGGTACGTGATCGAACAGAACGCCCCGTTCGATGCCCTCGACCGCAGGGGAATCATGGAGGCGCAGACCATTGCGGACATCCTGGCGGCCATCCTGCCCGAGGTCGAGGAGTATGCCGCCTGCGACTCGACCACCCTGTTCTACAACAACGTGATGCGGGAGCGCTTCCCTTCGGTAATGGATTGGTGGAGTCCCGACCCGAACGACACCGCCCGGATGGTCGAGCATCTCTACTGGGACGACGAGAGCAGCGACAGGGTCCTCTTTGTCGGCAAATTCCTGGGCAGCGGGCGCGTTTTGGCGATTGCCGTCGAACCCGAGGACAAAAGGTTCAGTTTCTACCGACTCGGCTTTACGCGTCCCGATTCGCCGGGCTGGGAGAAGATCGGCGGATATTCCTACACGGACGACAGCAATTTCGGTTTCGTCCGTTTCGAGGAGCTCGACGCCGAGCCCGGCCCCGAGATCGTGATGGCCACTTACCCCAACATGAACGCGAACCAACGGATGGTCGCCTTCAAATACGACGCAGTTGACCATCTTGTTACCCATGCGGGCGAATTCAGCACCGGCTACACGACCCATATCCGCAACGGGAAAGCCTATCTGGAAGAGGATTACCAGGGCAGTTGGTGGATGGACGGGAATAAAACACTCTATCTCTGGCACGACAACCGCCTGGTCCCCCTGCGTATGTCGGTAATGCGGGTCGACGGCAACGGTAAAACGCGGAAAAACCGCCTGGAATACTACGAAAATCCCGATCCGTCCGTTCACATGGGACTCAAACTGATTTTCGACGAACGTTACAACCCCAAAAAAACGAAACACACCCACTGTTGGGACGACTTTTTCAAATCCGAAGCGGAACATGAATAAACCGTGAAACTGACCCGGCGACATATACGCGGCATCCCTTTCTGGCTCGTGATCCTTTTGCTGGCCGCGTTGGTGGTCGTGCAGTTCTTCTACGGGATCGTGGTCCTTATGCTCTCGCAGGGCGATCTGGTCCTCACTTTTTTGCCCGTGCTGGTAACGGCCTCTGTTTTTTTGATCTGCCGCAAGCGCCCCTTTTTCAGGTGGTCAGGGATTCTTTTGGCTGCTGCGACCCTGCTCGGTTGTTTGCCCGACGGGTTTCTCTCGTTCGGCAGGGTAAGTTTCCGGGAGATGCCCGTCCAGCGTTACGAATACCACAGCCCGCAGGACCTCATCCAAGGTCCGGTTTTCAGCCCGGCCGAGTACAGGAACGACCTGGGCGAAGCCGTCCTGGTAAGGAACGCGCCCCAGGACAGCCTCGAATTGCGCGATCTGATGATCCGTTATTTCGACGAAAAGACCCGGGGCGAGGAGCAGATATTCTACACCCGCCGTACGATCCGGTTCTACATCGATGCCCGCGCCACGAGGGTCTTTATCCGTAATGTGCAGGACCCCTACAACTTCGCCCGGGTCGAGTTGGGCGATGATCCCGATTACAACCTGGGTTGGGTCAACGTGGCGCGCGGCGAGGATATGCGCCGGATCAAAACGGTCCGCTACCGGACCCGATTCGAAAAAGACCATGGCCCGATGATGCGCACAGACACCCTTCCCCTATGAAAAAACTCCTGATCTTCGCCCTCCTGCTGATGTCCGGCGCCGTCAGGGCGCAGGACGCCCTCTCGGACCGACTTACCACCCTGCGCCAGGGCTTCGACTCCCGCAAGCTGGACGCCGTTTACGATCAATACGGCAAGGACCCCGCCGCTGCCGCCCGCATCCTCGACACGTTGCTCTCCATCCGCCGCGATCTGCCGCCGGGCGTGAAAAAGGACTCCCTGCCCGCTTTGCTGACCTACTACCTGGGGGCATACAGCTACGATCTGGACCGCTACGGCGACGCGATCCGCTACGCGAAGGAGGGCAACCGCCTGGACCGGAAAAACTACACCTTCGACTACATCCACGGCATCTCGTTGATGGCCCTGGGCACCCAAGCCCGGGCGCAGGGCGACAAAAAACACTTCGAAAGGCTCTACAACCAGGCCCTGGACGAGTTCGACGAGGCGGTCAAAAAGTACCCCCGCTCCCCGTTGGGCTTTATCAAGAACGGCACCTGGGAGTACCCCTCGCGCGTCTGCCGCTACATGGGTTACCTCTATATGAACCTCGCCGTCGACGCCCCCGACGGATGGTACCGGGAGGAGTGCCTCGAAAAGGCCAACCTGAATTTCGACCGGGTCCACGAGACCTACCTGCTTACCCCGACGTTCTTTTTCAACCGGATACTGACCCTCTGCGCCCTGGCCGAATACAAGGAGCCCGCCACCGCCGACAGCCTCTACCGCCACGAGGCCCAGAGGCTGCTCGGGCACGCCGCCCGCCGCGCCCCGCAAACCTTCGAGAGCTATTATTTCTGGGGCGGCTGTTTGCAGGACATGGCCGACCTGCGCCGCGGCCTGGAGGCCGACAGCCTCTACCGCGAGTCGATCCACAAGCTGGAAAAGGCCGTCCAACTGACCGGGGACACCGTCGAAAGCAAGATGTACCGCAATTGCCTCGACGCATTGCAGTACGCCTACGGCCGCCGCTCGATGATGGCCCCCCGGGACCAGGCCGCCGACCTGCTGGCCACCGGACTCGCCTGGGGCGACAAAGCGATCGCCCTGGGAGCGGCAGGCTACCACCGCGCCTGCCTCTACGCCGTGATGAATGACCGCCCCGCCGCCTTCAACCTGCTCCGAACCGCCCTGGAAGCCAGAGAGATAGAATTCTCCCGCGTGGAAAGCGACCGCTGCTGGAACCCCTGGCGATTCGACCGCGAATACAAAACACTGAAACGCAGATATAAATAGCTTTTTTGTATTACATTTGTCAAAAATAGCAGTACCCCTTTATCCCCCATGAAAAAACTCCTCCTGCTCTCGCTCGCACTCCTGTTCTGCGCCACCCTGTCCGCCCAGAAATTCCCCGCGACGTTGAAAATGACCGACGGGATGCAGCAAAAAGGCGAGGTAGACTTTCCCAAGATCGACGACAAGGAGGTCAAGTTCTACCCCGCCGACGGCAGCAAGGCCGCCAAACTCGCCAGCGCGGATATTGCCCTGATGACGATTACCTTCGAGAGCGGCACCACCGAGGAGTACGAGTTCGTGCCCATCATCGCCCCGATGGCCGTCTACAAAAAGACGGGCAAAGTCTCCGCGACGATCTGGCTCATGGTCGAGCTTCGCGGCTACATGACCCTCTACCACAACCGCACCGAGGCCACCACGCGCACCATCAGCTCCAAGGGCAACACCATGAACCCCGGCCACACCGACAAGTACTGCCGCCGCCCCGGCGAACCCGGCGCCTCGATGGTGCTGAGCACCTTCTCGGCCGGCACCAACGGCTTTTTCAAACGCCTCGCTCTGGTCTACTTCGACGACGACCAGCAGATCATCGACAAGATCAAAAGCGGGAAATACACCTACAAAGACCTGGTGGAGATCATCCAGGAGTACAACTCCTGCCACGGCAATTAATTGTCTTCAAATCCTTAAAAACAAATCGAAATGTCTGAAACCGAATTTGACAAAGGAGTAGTCGCCTATGATGCGAAAGACTATCAAAATGCGATAAAACATTTTAAGGCTGCGGCCGGACATGGAGATGTTGTGTCGATGTATGCCGTCGGAGGTATGTATTATGACGGCGAAGGCGTTACAAGAGATTACGCCGAAGCCCGAAAATGGTTTCAAATGGCCGCCGACCGGAATAATCCATATGCCCAATACGACCTTGGCAAAATGTATTTCTATGGTCTGGGTGTAGTCGTCAATTATGCAGAAGCTTTCCGGATGTATATAGCTGCCGGCAAACAGGGCAATTCTGCCGCTCAACGCATGGTTGGGAAGATGTATTATTACGGCAAGGGGAGACCTGTCAATTATTCCGAAGCAAAAAAATGGCTTCAATTATCTGCTGACCAAAATGACGGGGAGGCCCAATGCGCCTTAGGCAAGATGTATTACTTTGGCGATGGCGTGGAAGAAGATGTCCGGCAGGCCCAAAAATGGTTTAGGCTTGCGGCGGAACAAAACGATAGTGACGCAAAGTATCTTCTAGGGAGGATATATTATACCGGCGATGGGGTGGAAGTCGATTATTTACAGGCATTGGAGTGGTTTATTTCGGCCGCCGAGCAGGACCACATGGCTGCCACGCATTATATCGGCCTGATGTATTATTATGGTCAGGGCATCGAAAGGGACTACGAGCAGGCCATGCAATTGTTTAAGGCGTCCGCTGCCGATAATTACACCGAGTCGATGTGCTATATCGGCGTGATGCACTATTTAGGCGAGGGAGTGCCTGTCGATTACCCTCAAGCCAGAAAGTGGTTGCAAATGCCCGCCCAAAAGGGTAACCGTTATGCCCAGTTGTATATGGGGCGCATGTATTACCACGGCAAAGGAGTGGCGGTGGATTATACCGAAGCCCGCAGATGGTTTTCACTCTCTGCCGAACAGGGCTTGGGAGGTGCGCAGTATGAGTTGGGGCGGACTTATTATTTTGGAAAGGGTGTGGCGGTTGATTTTGTCCAGGCGCGAAAGTGGTTTTTACAGGCAGCCAATCAGGGAAGTCCTGATGCCACCTATTTTTTGGGAGCCATATTCTACCATGGGGAGGGAGTCGAGGCCGATCATGTCGAGGCAAAAAGATGGTTTGAATTATCTGCGCAATCGGGCGATGCCGGCGGCCAATACTATTTGGGATATATTTATCTTGTCGGGCACGGAACGGAGAAAGACTTTAAAGAAGCTCGAAAGTGGCTGTCGCTGTCCGCCGTGCAGGGAGACAAATGGGCCCAGCACTACCTGGCCCATATGTACTATTTCGGTTATGGAATGACGTTCAAAGACCAGAAAGAAGCAAAGAAATGGTTTGAGGCCTCGGCAAAACAAGGGTACCAACCCGCGATCGAGGCCTTGGCCGCCATGAACTCGAACGATGCGAGCGTGCTCAAGCCTGTAGTTACGGATTACACGACGAACATCGTCGGCGCTGTCGTCGGCAAGGTCATATCCAATCTCTTTTCCGCCAATGATGACGATTAGGACAATGCTCTGCCTGCTGTTGTCAGCCTTGGCCCCCCTTTGCCTTCAGGCCCGAGAGTACACTGACGATAAACTGCACTATTCGATTACCATCCCAGACACCTGGCACGTCTCCCCCGGCGATGCGCCTGATATGTGTCTGACCGCCAGTTTCGATGCAGACAACTGGGTGGATATATACGCCTATCGGTCCGGGGAGCAAAAGCACTATTCCTTCATCGCGCTCAATAAAAACGCTGCATCCTTCGCTCTGCAGGGCTCCACGCTCATAAGCATATGGTCCCCTCCGTTCTACGACCTGTTGCGCAACAAAATCGAATGCGTCTACCAGTTGGACGACGGCAGCTACCTCAAAGAGGTCCATTTTATGCGGATGCGCACACTGTTCGTGATTAGCGCATACGCCGCGACCGGCGATTTTACCCGGCTCGACGCAGTCATCCGCACACTGGACATCCACCCGACGCTTAAAGGCAACTTCCTGCGTGCCAAATCGAACTTGGGCTGGTTCTGGAGCTGTGTGCTCCTCTCACTTTTCCCTTCTCTCGGGTCCCTGGCATCCCGGTACCGGAAAGAATCCCGGAATTTGGGCATCCACCGCGGGTGGTATATCACATGGCTGACCCTCTCGGCATTATTCGTCGCCGCGACCTTTTTCATGCTGCACGCCGACCCGCTACTCGCCTGCATCGTCACTTTGGTCGTGATCGCGCTCTGGTCGCTTTTCTTTTTCTCGGGTAAATTCGCGGACAAGTTCTACCAGGCCCTCTTCGGATAAGGACCCTATCCACCCCCGCCGCCAGCAAAATGCCGAGGGTATAGCACGCCATATCCGACCACAAAAAACCGTGCCCCAGCGCCAGCGCCCCGAAGCGCGTCCCGCGCACGGCATTGATCCAGTCGGCCTGGTAGAGCTGGCTGATCTCTATGCCGTAGCTGAAAACCAGCGCGCACAGCATCGCCCGCCCTATCCCGGCCGCCTGCCAAACCAGGCAAACGCCGAAATAGACCATCGAAGCCCACAGCACGTCCCCGAGGTACTCGGCTGCAAACTCCGGCAAATACCCTCCGTAGGCCCGCGACCCGAGCCCGGCTACCACGCAAACGGCGATTGCCGGCAGATACCGCAACCTATTCATTGCGCATAGTTCGACTCCCCGGCAATATCCACCGCCTCGCCCAGGAACCTCGGCTTCCGCCCCACGGCAAGCTCCATGGCCGATTTGACCACCGCAATCGATTCCCGCGCCATGTTGTAGCGGTAATGGTTGTATACCCCTTCATCCGCCGCGAACCCGTAGCACTCTATCCCCAGCCGGTTGCCCAAAAACACAGCCCGGTCCAGGTGGTAATTCTGTGAGACCACGATCGCCTTGCCGACCTTGAAGATGTGTTTGGCCCGGTACAGGCTCGAATAGGTGTCGAAGCCCGCGTAATCTAGATAGATCCTGGCCGTATCCACCCCGCGCGCGGCACAATAGCGCTTCATCGCTGTAACTTCGTCATACTGCACGCTCCCGTTGTCGCCTGTCAGCAAAAGTTTTTGCACCTTCCCGCTGTCGATCAGCCTGATCGCCGCGTCGAGCCTGTCCGCCAGGTATTTGCTCGGCACATCCCCCCGCACGCCCGCCCCCAGCACGATCCCGACCTCGCACGCCGGCACATTCCCTATGTTCTTGTAGCACGTCTTGTTGGCCGACCGCTTTACCCCGTAATTGATCCCCAGCAGCACCACCCCGCAAACCACGATCCCCCATCCGACGCCCCGTTTGTTGAACACCCGCCGCCGCCCTTTCGTCGGCGTTGCGGCCTTATTTTTTCCGATTCTCATCTTCATGCCGCCAAGATAGTGAAAAAGGGCGGATCGCAACTCCGCAAACCATATCCCTATTTAATGTATATTTGCAATACGAATAATAACGGAGCAAAATGCGGGAGATATTATGGTTTGCCCTTATCCTGATTGCCGCAGGAGGATTATTGACGGTTTATGCTTTATGCCTCATTCGTCGGGCTGTCAAAGCAAAGCAATGGCACCGCGCCCAGGGTAGTGTCATTTCTTCCAAAATCGATGAAATGAATCACATGGGGAGCGATGCCGATGTTGCGGTCAGGGCCAACATACAGTACCAATATACGGTAAACGGTACAACCTATCGTTCGAAGCGGGTTTTTTTCGGAGATATGCTGCGAAGCAGTGTCTATTCAAGAGCAAACCGATACCTCGCCAAATACCCTGTGGACGCCAAGGTAAATGTTTATTACGATCTTCATAAACCCCGGCAAGCCGTTCTGGAGCCGGGTGTCAAACCAGGCGTGGTGTTCGTTTTATGTTTTGGTTGCCTGCTTTTGGCCGTCGGGGTTTACCTGATGTCCGCCAATGTGCCGCTTTAGGGTATGTCATTAGTTTTGTAACTGGTTTTTTGTGCATTTGGATTAAAATACTTATATGAAAATAATCATTGGGGCAATAGGTGTAATTGCCATATTATCAGTAATAGCGCTTGTTTATATCTTTAACAGGAAAAGCAAGAATGTTGGTGCTATGAATTCTGATGACAAAAACTTACTTCCCAATAAGAAAAAATATGATCGTCAATGCTTAATTGATGGTATAAAAGAGAAGGTCGATGAATTGGCTTTGATAATTAATGCTCCGCGCATTTATTTTCCAACCTATGATGTAATAAAAGGTGACGGAACACCGTGCGTTCAAGTCGATAAAGCAGGTTTCATGTACTATGTAATTTCCGAGAGAGGTAATGAATATGAACGGAAGTTGACGGATAACCCCGATGACTTGTTTTATTGGATTTTTGAACACATAACTTTTGATATGGCTTCTGACTACGAGCTTAACAATAGAATTGCAGATAAAGATTCAAGACGAATAATGTTCTCTAAACAAGAGGAATTACTTGGACAACTTAACGAAACATGGAAAGGAAGGATACAAGCGGAACACCGCAACATCTTAGAATCTTATCCATTTGATGATTTGGCAAGACTTAGAGCTACTTACTACAGAGAACTACGACAAGAAGGT
Source organism: Rikenellaceae bacterium (assembly GCA_031551275.1). Lineage (GTDB taxonomy): Bacteria > Bacteroidota > Bacteroidia > Bacteroidales > Rikenellaceae > JAVBMJ01. Next base: position 108,354 of record JAVBNX010000014.1, on the reverse strand, counting down.
TATTCGGAAACAGCAATAGAAAAGATAGCTTACGAAAAATATCCCAAAAACTGAAGTTGCGTTGTCTAAGTAAAGTTTATCACTCAATAGCATTCTGAACGACCAGGGGCGACCCGAAGATCGCCCCTGTGAAGTTTTTAAGGGTGGTAAAATGAGGAAATTAGCGGAATTTTACCGCTAGTACTCATCCTCGTTGAAGAAGAAGTCGTCCTTGCTCGGGTAGTCGGGCCAGATGTCTTCTATGCTCTCGTATATTTCGCCTTCGTCTTCGATCTCGTTGAGGTTTTCGATGACCTCCATGGGGGCGCCCGAACGGATGGCGTAGTCGACCAATTCTTCTTTGGTGGCGGGCCAGGGGGCGTCCTCCAGTTTGGATGCAAGCTCAAGTGTCCAGTACATATTCTATGCGGTGTTTAAATGGGTCGGAAAATACAGAAGTTCGCAAAAATATATAATTTTTCGATTATCCAACCATGTCCCCTAAAAATTTGCCCATTTCTTTTCTGCGATGTTCGAAATCCGGCAGATAACCCTGCCCAACGTATAAAAATAATCGGACAGGCGGTTCAGGTAGGCCATCGCGGGGGCGTCCAGTCCGTGCTCGCGGTAAGCGGTGTAGGCCCGGCGCTCGGCACGGCGGCAAACCGTGCGGCAGATGTGGCATTGCGAGAGGGCCGGGCTGCCCCCGGGCAGGGTAAAGTGTTGGATCTGCGGCAGGCTGGCGGTGTGCGCGTCGATCCACTCCTCCAACCACAGGGTGCGGGTCGTATCGAACGGCGCGACACGGGCCATGGCCACCTCGCTGTGGCGGTCGAGGGCGAACAGGGCCGAAATGTGCATCAGCGCCTCCTTCACGGCGGTCAGTTCTTCGCCGATCGCATGGTAGGGCTGCCCCGCGAGCAGGTCGCCGAGCATCGCGGTGTGGGCCAGCAGTTCGTCGATGGTCCCGTAGGCCTCGACCCGGGAGTCGTCCTTCGAGACGCGGGTTCCGCCCACCAGTGAGGTCGAGCCGTCGTCCCCTTTTTTCGTGTAGATCTTCATATTCTTATAGATAAAATGTTTGCGGGGTCAGGCCCCGCCCGAAAACCAGCAAGGTGTAGCGCTTCCTTACCACCACCACCGCACGCTCCGTGCCGGGAAGCCCGGCGGCTTTGACGCAGGGTTGGCGGCGGGCCTGGCTGCCGGGTTGGTTGGCGGGTTGGTTGCCGGGTTGGCTGGCGGGGAAAACCGCGGCGCCCCCGATCTGCTCCAACCGCTCCAAGGCCCCGGGGCCGGGTTGCGCGGCAAAGATATACAATATCCCCGCCTCTTGGACCTCCTGCGCTGAATCGATGCGTTGCACGCTCCCGCACCCGCAATGGCGCGCCACGGCTTGCAGTTCCTCTTCCAAAGGCAATCTCAGCATAAACACCTCGCGCACAAGGGAAAAGACGAAGGGGGAGTGGATGCCCTCGCCGCGGCGGTGGTAAAACCGCTTCCAGGCCTTTTTCAGCCCCGATATCTCCCCGGCGGCACTCATAGCAGCAGGCCGGCCACGTAGCCGGTGGTAAAGGCGATCTGCAGGTTGTATCCGCCCGTGTCGGCGTCCAGGTCAAGGAGTTCCCCGGCCAGGTAGAGGCCCGGCACGAGTTTGGACCGCATCGAGGCGGGGTCGATTTGCGAAAGGTCGACGCCCCCGGCGGTAATGACCGCCTCGGAGAAGGGGCGGTACCCCGAAAGGGGGATCTCCATCCGTTTGAGTTGGGCCGCCAGTTTTCCGGGGTCGGCGTTGCGCATGGGGACTTTCATGCCGCCCATCCGGGAGGCCATCCAGAAGGCGATCTCGCGCGGCAGGAGTTTTCTCAAAACTTCGCCCAGCGACGCCCCGTTGCCCAGCGCCCCGGTCTCGCGGCCGATCCGGGCCGTGAGCTTTTCGACGCTCAGGGCGGGTTTCAAATCAACGGCCAATAGCGCCTTGCGCCCCTGCGAGAGGGCGACGACCGCGCCCCGGCTCAGCCTGAGCGCCGTGGCCCCGGCCACCCCGCAGCACGCTTTTGCGCCCGGTTTGGCCACGCGGCGCGCCGTTCCTTTGCTCAGTGCGTCGCGCCCGAGCGAGAAGTCGACGAATTGGAGCTCGCCGAACTCCTTGTCGGCGGCTTTTCCGTCGATATAGAGTTCCACCGAGATGTTTTTCAGCAACAGGCCGTGCATCCCCGCGATTCCCGGCAGGGAGGACTCCAGGGGCGTTTGCACCGGGAGCAGGGGGGCGATCTTATGCCCCAGTTCGCGGGCCATGCGCAGGCCGTCGCCCGTGGAGCCGGTCGCCGGGTAGGTCATGCCCCCCGTGGCCAGGATCACGTTGCGGCACTCGATCCGCTCGCCGCTCTCCAACTCCACGCCGCTGACCCTGCCCGCGGTGGTCAGTATGCGCGCCACGGGGCTGTGGAACCGGAATTCCACGCCGTTCTTGCGGCACGCCCTCTCCAACGCGTCGGCCACGTCGCCCGCGCGTCCCGAGGCGGGGAACAAACGTTCGCCGCGCTCGACCACAGTCTCGACGCCCATCTGCTCGAAAAATTCCCGAGCCTGCGCGCTTCCGAAAACGGAGAGGGGACCTGCGAAAAACTCCCGGCCCGTGCCCAGGTGGGCCAGAAACTCATCGCCGGAGCGCATATTGGTTATGTTGCAGCGCCCCTTGCCCGTGATGCGCAGCTTGCGTCCCGGGCGCTCCATCTTCTCGAGCACGAGCACGGAGCCCTTCTTCGAAGCCGTATTCGCCGCCATCAGCCCGGCCGCCCCGGCGCCTGTTATGATCGTGTGATATCCCATAAATTCTTACAAAGGTAGCTTAATAAGGAACTATTTTGAAAAAAATGCCTACCTTCGCGCAGAAATTTTTCACGTAGAAGGCCATGTTGAGTCGCAGATTGTTAAGGATTAAGGTTGTTAAGATGCTGTACGCCCACCTCCAGAGTGAGGATGCGTCGCCCAGGACGTCTGAAAAGAACCTCGAAGCCTCGATCGACAAGGCCTACGACCTCTATCATCTGATGCTCTCGCTGATTACCGACGTGGCGCGCTACGCCGAGGAGAGGATCGATCTGAACCGCGGCAAAAAACTCCCCACCTTCGAGGACCTGCACCCCAACCTGCGTTTCGTGGAGAACGAGGTGCTGGCCCAGATTACCGACTCGACCGACCTGGGCGACTACCTGGCCAAGCGCAAGATGAGCTGGGTGCAGTTTCCCGAGCTGATCAAGGGGTTGTACAAATCGCTGGTGGAAAGCGACTTCTACAAGCGTTACATGGAGCGCGACGCGGTTAGCTACAAGGAGGACCGCGAGCTGGTCTCCGACTTTTACATGCGCATCGTGGCCAACAACGAGCAGGTGGCCGAGGCCATCGAGGATATGTCGATCTTCTGGGCCGACGACGAGGAGTTCGCCCTTCTGATGCTCCTAAAGACGCTCGACCTGTGCAAACAGGGGCAAGCCGACCTCCCCCTTTTGCCCAAGTACAAGAACGAGGACGACGCCAAATTCGCCGGGGAGCTGTTCCGCGCAACGCTGGCGGGGCAGAAAAAATACCTGCGCATCATCGAGCAGGTGGTCCAGAACTGGGATATGGAGCGCGTGGTGCTGATCGACAACATCATCATTACCGCCGCGATGGCCGAGTTGGCCACCTTCGAGTCGATCCCGATCAAGGTTACCCTGGACGAGTACATCGAGATATCCAAGTATTACAGCACCCCCGGCAGCAGCTTCTTCGTGAACGGCATCCTGGACAAGGTGGTCGAGGTAATGGAGACCGAAAAGCTGATCAACAAGTCGGGCAGGGGGTTGTTATAGCCGCCGTTTCTAACTATCGCCGCCATGCAGCGTGCCGTTTCCAAATACTTTTCCGCCGCAGCCCTGATCGTTTCGATGCTGGCCGCCGCGTCGTGCGCGGGCGGCAAAAAAACGGTCCAGGCCCCCTGCCGCCGCATTTTGCTGAGCGACTCGCTGATCCTGGCCCACAGGAGCGACACGATCGATTTCGGCCGCATCAACGAGGGGGAGGTCGTCGAGATGCCGCTCGTGATCGTCAACGCGGGCGACAAACCCTTCGTCATCCTGGCCGCCGAGACCTCCTGCGGCTGTTTGGACCCCATTTACGAGCCTGTGCCCGTCCAACCGGGAGGCGATATCTCCTTAACGTTACGTTTTCGCTCCGCGGGCGAGGCGGGGACGCACCTCAAAACGATCCATATCCTTACTTCCTTGGCCCCTGAGCGTTACCGCCTTGTGGTCTCGGCCGACGTGAGGTAGGCCTGCGGGATGCAAAAATTATTTGCATCCGGGCAAAAATTATTACCTTTGCGAATCATACTTTAAATTGAAAAATAATGAATTTGCTCGCAATTATGCTCCAGGACGCTGCCCCCGCAGCTCCGAAAGGTGGAATGGACTTGAACATCATCTTCTTTATGGTCATCATCTTCGGACTGATGTACTTCTTCATGATCCGTCCCCAGCAGAAGCGCCAGAAGGAGCTGAATAACTTCCGCAAGTCGATCGAAAAGGGCCAGAAGGTCATCACCGCAGGCGGCATCTACGGAACCGTCAAGGAGGTCAAGGAGAACTACATCCTGCTGGAGATCGACAACAACGTGCACATCCGCGTCGACAAGTCGATGGTCATGAAAGACCCGACCGATTTGGCACAGGGAGCCAAATAAGCCCGCAAACAAAAAGCACCGGGGTGAAAAGAGTCTTCGCCGTCGCCGTATTGCTCGCCGGGATCCTCCGGGCAGGGGCAGCGTCCCCCGCACCGGCCCCGGGCAAGCCCGTCTCGGGGCCCGTCCCCGCCATCGACACCGTCCTTTTGCACAGCCCCTCGATGGGCATTGACAAAAAGAGCGTGGTGGTGGTCCCGTCCGGCTACAACATGAGCACCCGCCGCTACCCGGTCGTCTATATGCTCAACGGCTATGGCGGCAGCCACCAGAGCTGGCTGCGTTCCACCAAGGCCGACCTGGCAGGCATCGCCGACCGCTACGGCTTTATCCTGGTCTGCGTGGACGGGGCCAACAGTTGGTACATCGACTCGCCCGTCCACCCCAAAAGCCTCTACGACACTTACATTACCAAAGAGCTGATCCCCTACATCGATCGCTCGTACCGTACGGTAACCGACCGTTCGGGGCGCGGGGTAATGGGCCTGAGCATGGGCGGCCACGGGGCGCTGCTGCTTTCGATCGAGCACCCGGACCTCTTCTCGGCCGCGGGCTCGATGAGCGGGGCGGTCGATATCCGCACGCTTTTCAAGCGCAGGATTACCGATATCCTGCCCTCCCCCGAGGAGAATTACGCCCTTTGGACGCGTTATTCGGTGCTGGTGCAGGCCGACCGTTGGAAGCCCGGCGAGGTGGCCATCCTGTTCGATTGCGGGGTGGACGACTACCTGATCGAAGAGAACCGCGAGCTGCACCAAAGGCTGGTATTCCTTAAAATCCCCCACGAATACACCGAGCGTCCCGGCAAGCACAACCATCCCTACTGGTATAACGCGCTGGACTACCAGATGCTTTTCTTCTCCAAGAATCTTGCTGAAAATCAACCGAACTAATTGTATAAGAAGATGAAAAAGATCGTATTATCGGCAACAGCGGTCCTGATGGCCCTGACGCTCTCCGCACAGCAAACCAACTGGTCCATAGGCGCCAAGGGGGGGCTGAACGTTCCCAACATTACCCCCGGGGGCTCGAAAACCGAACTGAGCGAGGGGTACTCCTCCCGTTTGGCCTGGGGCGCGGGCGTCTTTGCCGAATACCGCTTCAACAAGACCTTCTCGCTGACCTTCGGGTTGGAATACAGCGGCCAGGGCGGCCAGAAAGACGGCACGCAGGCCAACCCCACCGACAAATACATGGCCGGGATGCAAAACGCGATCGGCGGGCAATTCGATAACCTGATCACAGCAGCGGCCGATATGCCTGGAGCTACCGCAGCCACGGTCCCCACGCTTACGACGGTCAAAGGCCAGTTGATGACGACTTTTTCCGGCATTACCGATGCGGTGGGCCAGCAGACGCCCTACCTGTACGCCGACTACAAGAGCGTCGCCCATTTCAATTACATCATGCTGCCTGTCCAGGCGAGGGCCGGCTGGAATTTCAGCCAGAACTCCCCCTGGAGGGTCTATGTACAGGCCGGTCTTTTCGCTGCCTACATGTTCAAGGCCGAACGCGTGATGTCGGGCGAGAGCTTTGTCTATACCGATAAGGCGATGACCCAGAAGCTCAGCCAGAACGCTGCCGTTACCGGGGCGTTTGCCGCACTCGGCGGCCAGTTGGCAAGTATCCCGGACGTTGCAGCGCGCACGGCGCTTACCGGTTTTATAACCAATGTGAGCGCAGGCCTTGGGCAGGAGGCTGATTTCAACCAGACCGTTGACATTACCGACGACATCAAAAAGTTCAACTTCGGCTTTGTCGGCGCGGTGGGTATCAGCTACACTATCGCCCAGCGCCACTCGATCTTTATCGAGGGCGGCGGCAACTATGGCTTCATCAAGATCCAGAAGAGCGACGCCAACGGCCAGAACCGCATCGGCGCAGGTGTGGTCCAACTGGGCTACTCCTTCCGCCTCTAAGATCCGGGACTAAATACACCGGGGCCGCCTTGAAAAGGGCGGCCCTTTGTGTTTACAACAGCCGGGGTTTCTGGACGATCCTTATGATCAGCGAAAGGGCGTAAATAAGGCACCCGTAGATCAGGGAGATCAGAGTGACCCGGACTCCGCTCCAGAGCAGGGACGGCGCGATATCCCCGGCCTGCGCTATGGCCGATGCCGCCATGTAGAACCCCCTCATGAACCATACGGGCCCGGTAACCAGGGCCAGCAGGCCGATCTCCTTGACCCAGCCCGGCGCTTTCCATGCCGCCAGCAGCAGCGCGATCAGTTCGAGGGTAAGCACGCCCATGATCAGGAAACCTCCTTCGATGAATATCCGTATCATTTTTTCAGGTTTTAAGTTCAATACAAAGATAGCGGCGCAGGCGCCAAAAAAGCGCCTCTTTTCTCGTCGAATCCGGCGGTTGGGACGCAGAATCCGGATTTTGTTTGCCGTTTGGCGAAAAAACCGTAAATTAGTGTGCCTGAACCCCCGCCGTTATGAAGAGATATTTCGAACTGATCTATTGGAGTTTCGCCGCCCAGGCCGTTTACTTCGGCGGGCGCTCGATCGAGATTTCGCGCAAGTACCGGGAAAATGTTCTTGACAAACTTGCCCGGCAGAATGAATCCTGATTTTTTTGTCCGGACCGATTGGAATTCCGCCGATTTAATCTTAGATTTGTATGATGAGAAACTTACCGGCTCTTGTGGGGACGCTTCTGATGCTGCTTCTGGCGGCCTGTGCGCGTCCCCAACTACCGGAGGGTTTGGAGCAGGTGGATTTCCGGTCGGGAGATATCCTTTTCCGATTGGGCTATGGGAGCAAGTCGACCGCCGTGGTAACGGCCGACCAAGAGGGAGTTTACAGCCACACGGGGATCGTCGTGCAGCGGGACGGGGAGATCCGGGTGGTCCACATTACCCCCGGCGAGAGGGAGCAGGACCGCAAGCGCGACCTGATCAAGTGCGAGTCCGTTGCCAGCTTCTTCGCCCCGTCGAGGGCCAAGAGCGGGGCGGTCTACCGGCTCAAAAGGGCGGACGGGGGAGAAGGGGAGCAACAGGGGGCGGCGTCCCGGGTCAGCGCCGACTCGATTACGTTGAAGGCAGCCCTGGCGGCGGTAAAATACGCCGACGCACAGGTCGAATTCGACAGCGACTACGACCTGGAGGATGAAGGCAAACTCTACTGCACCGAGCTGGTCTGGCGATGCTTCTTATTGGCCGGAGAGGACATAACGCAGGGCAGGAGGAGCGAACTGGAGGGCGTGCCCGTCTACTCGGGGAGCTACATCTTCCCGTCGGACATCATGCAGAACCCGCAACTGGAACTGATCTACGAATACAAAAAGAGCTCAAAACATTAACCACTTAAAACCCCACGTATGATGAAAAAAATCTTTACAATGATCGCCCTGGCCATGTTCCTGGCCCCGATGGTAATCTCCTGCGGCGGCGGCGCCGGCTCTTTGGGCCCTGCCAAGACCGAACTCAAGATCTGGAATGAGTTCAAGGCGGGCAACTACGAAAAAGGGATGACCCTGTGGATCGACAACCTGCTGCCCAAAGAGAACAAGGAGATGACCGCCGAGCAGAAGAAGGAGTTCGTCAAGGCCTTCGCCCAGAAAGCCGAGGAGGAGGTGCAAACCAAGAACGGTGGCATCAAGAGCGTCGACCTGGTCAGCGAGGAGATCGCCGAGGACGGTTTGAGCGCCAAGGTAACCGTCCACGTGGTCTTCAACAACGGCACCGAGGAGGACAAATCCTCGAAGTACGTCAAACAGGACGGCAACTGGTACATCGACAACAACAAGTAGCCACGACGGACCTGCAAAAAGAAAACCCGCGCTTTTCCGGCGCGGGTTTTTTATGCGTCTGAAATTCAGTTAGAAACGGTATCCGACGCCGAGTTGGAGTACGCTGTTTTTCGTATCGAGATTTTTGTCGGCCTGGGTCAACCCGAGGTTGTAGCGGCCCTGGACGATAAACCGGTCGATGTTGTAGCTCAACCCCAATGCGAAGCTCACGTCGAGGGTCTCGGCGTTGCTGTATTTTGCGTCGGCCGAAGTCCCGTCGGCTTTCATCCACGCCCTGGCGTTGAGCAGGATGCCGAATTGGGGGCCGAGGTCCAGGCTCAAATCGTCGAGGACGTACAGCTTGGCCAGCACGGGTATGTTGAGGTAGTTAAACCTCAGTTTGGTCTTGACATCGACACCGCTTAATGTCCCGTTGGCTGCCACGCCCTGGCGCGAATAGACCAATTCGGGCGAGATCGCCACGATGTCGCCCAAACGCCACTCGGCGAATGCGCCCAGGTAGATGGAAGGTTTCATCGAGCCGTCGTCGGAGTTGGTCAATGTGGCCAGGTTAAGACCGCCTTTCACACCGTAAGTGGCTTGTGCGCGAACTGCCGTTGCGCCTACGGCAAAGATTGCAATGAGGAGGAGGATTTTTTTCATACCGTTAGAATTAAGTTAAGGTTCCCACAAAGATACTATTTTCTATCAAATTGTTGCAAAGAGATCAAATTATCCTTTAGCGGCACCACAAAAGGCAAAAGGGATTATCTTTGCAAATTAAAGCAACCAAAATGAAAAGATACCTTACCCTTCTTCTCCTGCTCCTGGTCTTTACCGCCGGAGCCAAACAGCCCCAGGTCCGCAACGTGATCTTTATGATCGGCGACGGCATGGGCATAACCCAGGCCCAACTCGCCATGCTCAGCTCCGAAGAGCCTGTCTCGCTGGAAAAAGCCCAATACACCGGCCTGTGCAAGACCTACTCGGCCGACAACAGGGTAACCGACTCGGCCGCGGCGGGCACCGCCCTGTCGACGGGCGTGAAGACATACAACGGGGCGATCGGCGTGGACACCGACAAAAAACCGTTGAAGAACCTGACCGAGTACGCCCGCGAAAAGGGGCTGGCCACGGGCGTGGTGGTTACCAAGGACATTACCGACGCCACACCCGCCGCCTTTCTGGCCCACCAGCCCAACCGCGGGATGGCCGAAGAGATCGCCATGGACATCGCCGCCAGCGGCGCGGACGTGTTGATCGGCGGGGGGCGCAAGAATTTCGAGAGCCGCAAGGACGGGGTCGACCTCTCGGCGCAGCTCCGCGAAAAGGGCTACACGGTGGCTTACACCCTGGACGAGGTCCGCGCCGTGGAGAAGGGCAAACTGGCCGCCCAGCTCGCGCCCGGCCATATGCCCAAAATGAGCCAGGACCGGGGCACGTTCCTGCCCCTGGCTACCGCGCAGGCCCTGAAAATTTTGCAGGCCAACAACCCCAAAGGATTCTTTTTGATGGTCGAAGGCTCGCAGATCGACTCGGGCGGACACGCCAACGACGCCGAATACACCGCCCTGGAGTCGATCGATTTCTGCCATGCTGTGCAGGTCGCCTTCGACTTCGCAGACAAAAATCCCGGGACGCTGGTGGTGGTTACCGCCGACCACGAGACGGGCGGCCTGACGCTGATCAGCCCCAAAGACGTGCGCGAGGGCAAGGTCAAGACCGACGCCTATGAGCCGGCCAACACCCAGGGGCTGGTCGTGGCATTCAGCACGGGCAACCACTCGGCCACCCTGGTCCCGGTCTACTCCTACGGCGCGGGTGCCGGGCACTTTACCGGGGTAATGGATAACACCGACATTCCCAAGCGTATCCGCCTTTTGCTGGGCCTGGAGAGGTAGCCTCGAATTGAGGTCCGGTTTTTGCATTGCATTTTAGCGAATTGTTAAAATGCGGCATCATGATCCGGACAAAAACCCTTATCGCACTCTTAGCCAGTGTTTTTATACTCGACTCAGCCTTCGCGCAGTTCGGCGCGGGCGTTAAAGTCACTGAAAAACAGGACGCCGAGAAGCTCGACAGCCTCAAAACATCGGAATACCCCTACATTTTTCCCATCCTCGGGGCACGGGCCAGCAAGAAAGGCTTCTTGCTGCCCTACCCGATGGGCATCATGGTCAACAGCTTTCTGGGGCGGCAGGACGTGACGGTAAGCGATTTGACCGTCGGCATTACCGACGCTTCGGGCGCCGACGTGCTGGGTCCCCTGGACCTGGACCAGGTGGTGGGTTTCAGCCGTGTGAGGGCCAACATCTACAACGTCAACGCGAGGGCGGACCTCTGGATATTGCCCTTTTTCGACGTCTACGGCATCGTGGGGCAGGCGTGGGCCACCACCAACGTCGACATCGGCACGATCGCGGGACAACCCGTCGATTTCTCGACCCAGGCCAAGTTCAGCGGCCAGGTCTACGGGGTGGGTGGCATGCTGATGGGGGGGATTCACTCCTGGTTCGGATCGGCGGACTTCAACTGCGTGTGGACGCACTTCAAAAAGCTGGAAAACAGCAACAACGCGTTGAACCTCTCCTTCCGGGCGGGGTACGTCCTGCACCTGAAAAAACCGCAGCACAACCTGGTCGTCTGGACCGGGGCCGCGCGAAGTTTTTTGAACAACACGACGCGCGGCTCGATGGCGCTCTCCGACGTGGCCCCCGATATGGGACAGAACTACACCAACCAGACCTGGTACCAGAACCTCGGCCCGCTGGAAAAGCAACTGGCCGACAAGGTGGTCGCCAACTTCACGGACAAGAACCAGGGCGATATCATCAACTATTCGCTCAGCAAACGCCCGTCGCACAACTGGTCGATGATCATCGGGGCGCAGTTCCAGCTCGACCGCCGCTGGCAGTTCCGCACCGAGTACAACTTTCTGGGCGGCAGGGCGTCAGCCTTGCTCTCGGCCAATTACCGTTTCGGGATAGGTCGCTAATTTTCTGATCGCCAAGCCGCTTACAACCACAGCCAGGGCGAATACCGCCCAATAAATTCTCTGATCGGGGAATAAGTCCCTCACGGGGACGAAGCCCTGCGAGGCCTCGGACTGGATGAACGAGATCAAATTGTTGGCCAGGTGGATCGCCACCGCGGGCCAGATCGACCCCGACCGGGAGTAGACGTAGCCCAGGATCAGCCCCATCACCATGGCGTTGGCCGCCTGCGGGGGCACGCCGTGGGCAAGCCCGAAGGCGACGGCCGAGCATACGATCGCCGTGCGCGTGCCGAACCTTTTGGCCATCGGGCCCTGTATCAGTCCCCGGAAGAGGACCTCCTCGCAAAACGGGGCCAGCGCCACGGCCGACACGCTTACCCAGACCCCCAGGTTGGAGACCTCGCTCAAGACGTCGAAATAGCGTTTGGGGAAGAGCAGCAGCAAAGGCTCGATCACGACCGAGGCCCCCGCCATGGCGATAAATCCCCACACCGCCGGGCCCCACACCGCTCCATGCAACGAAAGCCCGATGTCGGGTTTGGGTTCGCCCCGCATCCGCATATACCAGAGCACAAAGGCGATCGCAAGCCCGAAATGGGCGATATAGCCTAAAAAGACCCCCACGTCGGCGGGTTTGATGTAGGTCACGAAGAGTTGCGCGGGCAGAAGCGAGGCGAAAAAGGCGATCAGCACGACCATCAGGTCGCCCCAGCCCGGGTAGGCGCCGTCCGTATTGGGATCAAACCTCATCGCAAAGGGTGGCGGCCATGACCGCCTTGATGGTGTGCAGCCTGTTCTCCGCCTGGTCGAAAACGAGGGACGCCGGGGAGAGGAAGACCTCGTCGGCGACCTCCATGCAGTCGAGTCCGAATTTCTCGCCGATCTGCTTGCCGACGGTCGTTTTTGTGTCGTGGAAGGCGGGCAGGCAGTGGAGGAATTTCGCCTCCGGGTTGCCCGTGGCAGCCATCAACGCCGCGTCGACCCGGTAGGGGGTGAGCAGTTCGATGCGCTGCTGCCAGACCGCGTCGGGCTCGCCCATCGAGACCCAGACGTCGGTGTAGACGAAATCGCAGCCTTTGACGCCTTGCTGTATGTTTTCGGTGATGGAGATCTTTGCGCCTGTTTTTGCCGCCGTATCCCGGCACCAGCTTACCAATTCCGCTCCGGGCGCGCACTCCTTGGGGCATACCGCCCGGAAATCCATCCCCATCAGTGCGGCGGCGGCCATCAGCGAGCAGGCCACGTTGTTCTGGGCGTCGCCGACGAAGCAGATCTTTACCTCATTCAGGGGTTTATCGCTGTGCTCCCGGATGGTCAAAAGGTCCGCCAGCGCCTGCGTGGGGTGGGACTCGGTGGTCAGGCCGTTCCAGACGGGGACCCCGGCGTGGAGGGCCAGCTCCTCGACGATCCGCTGCCCGTAGCCCCGGTAGCCGATCGCGTCGTACATGCGCCCAAGGACTTTGGCGGTGTCGGCGGCGGACTCCTTTTTGCCCATCTGCGAGCCTGTGGGGCCCAAATACGTCACCCGCGCCCCCTGGTCGAAGGCGGCCACCTCGAAGGCGCAACGTGTGCGCGTGGAGTCCTTTTCGAAAACCAGCGCGAAGTTCATCCCTTGGAGTCTCTGCCGTTCGCGACGCTCCTTTTTTTCAGCCTTCAGCGCCGAGGCCAGATCCAGCAGGCCGGACACCTCTTGCGGGGTAAAATCGGAGAGTTTCAAAAAACTGCGTCCCTTGATCGTTTTCATGGTGTAAAGGTAATAAATGCCGCCCGAAAATTTAAAATCCGGAGAATTTTGCGTAATATTGCCCGGATAAACGGAGACTTTATGGGCAAAATCATAGCCCTCGCCAACCAAAAGGGCGGCGTGGGGAAAACCACCACAGCGATCAACCTGGCTGCGAGCCTTGCAGTTATGGGCCGCAAGGTCCTTCTGGTCGACGCCGACCCGCAGGCCAACGCGACCTCCGGGCTGGGCCTCGAACACAACGGCGCGAGCATTTACGACTGTTTGATAAACGGCCTGGAAGCGCAGGAGGCGATCCGAAGCCTGGAAGATGTCAAGGGGCTGGATGTGTTCGCGTCGAGCATCGACCTGGTGGGCGCAGACACCGAATTGCCTAACCTGGAGGGCGGCCACTTCCGCATGCGCAGGCTGCTGGAGCCCCTTAAGGCGCAATACGACTACATCCTGATCGACTGCTCCCCCTCGCTGGGTTTCGTGACGGTCAACGCGTTGATCGCCGCCGACTCGGTGCTGATCCCCGTGCAATGCGAATATTTCGCTTTGGAAGGGCTGGGCAAGCTGTTGAACACGATCAAGATGGTCCAGGCCAAGCTCAATCCCGCATTGGAGATCGAGGGCTTTTTGCTGACCATGTACGCCCGCACGCGCCTCTCCAACCAGGTGGTCCAGGAGGTCAGGGAGCACTTCGGCCGTCTGGCCTTCGAGACGGTCGTGGGGCGCAACATCCGCCTCTCCGAGGCCCCCAGCTACGGCAAGCCCGTTTTGCTGCACGACGCGGCCTCGGCAGGAAGCAACGCCTATCTGAACCTGGCCAAAGAGTTGGTCCAACGAGTAGAAAAAAGATAAGATGAACGCGAGTAAAAATAAAGGCCTGGGCCGCGGTCTGGGCGCGATTTTCGAAATCGAAGGAACAGTCATGCCCTCCAAACGCACCTCGAGCGTGATGGAGGAGGTGGCCCTGGATCTGATCACCCCCAACCCCGGACAGCCCCGTGTCCGCTTCGACGAGGCGGCGTTGGAGGAGTTGGCCGACTCGATCCGCACGTTGGGTGTGATCCAGCCCGTTACCCTGCGCAGGGACGGCGAGAATTATGTGCTCATCAGCGGGGAACGCCGCTGGCGCGCATCCCGCCTGGCCGGAGCGGAGACCATTCCCGCCTACATCCGCCAGGCGGACGACCAGAACCTCTACGAGATGGCCCTGGTCGAGAACATCCAGCGCGAGGACCTCAACGCGATGGAGGTGGCCATGAGCCTGCAACGGTTGATCGACGAGTGCGGACTGACCCAGGACGCGCTGGCTTCCCGCGTGGGCAAGAAGCGCTCGACGGTGGCCAACTACATGCGCCTGATCAAACTCCCGCCCGAGATCCAGCTCGCCCTGCGCGAGGATCTGATCTCGATGGGGCACGCCAAGGCCCTGGCCTCGGTAGAGGAGCCCGCCGCCCAGCTCAAACTGCTGCGCAGGACGCTCAAAAAGGGCCTCTCCGTGCGCCAGACCGAGGAGCTGGCGCGCAACTGGGACAAGCCCAAACCCTCGCCCCACCCCGAAGAGGAGTTTCCCGCCAGCTACACACGCCTGGTCGAGCAGTTGGAGCGGATCTTCTCGCAGGATATCAGTATCAAGAAGGACAAAAAGGGCGGCGGCAAGATCGTGATCGGTTTTTCGACCGACGCCGACATCGACGCCTTCGTAGAAAAACTCGGCAGGTAAATGGGTTTCAGCTTGCGTATAGGCCGGATCTTAGCGCTGCTTTTCTTAGCGGCGCTGCTCTTTTCGACCTTCGACGCGCAGGCGGCCAAAATGCCCAAACGGGCCAAGCTGAGCAAGGATTCGATCGCAGCGATCCCCCGTGTGAACGACATGCAGCCCATCCACATCTCGGGCGGCAAAAAGGTGGTGGTCGTGCCCGAGCTTCCCAGCGACAGCATGCTGCTGGTCATGCACACGCGCGACTCTTTGCTTAGGGCCGACTCCCTGCGCGTAATCGACTCGCTGGCCCATGTGCTGACCAAAAAGCAGATGCGCCAGTACGAGGACTCGGTCAAGCGCGCGAGCGGCATACGCCACAACCGGTACTTCCGCGACTCGATCTCCATCTCCAACGTCTGCGCCCTGACGGCCGTGCTGCCCGGCTTCGGCCAGCTGTACAACGACCAGACCTGGAAAGTCCCCGTCGCATACGGCATCATCGGGGGCTCGCTCGCCCTGGGCATCCACCAGAACAAGATATACAAAGACTACAAAAAGCAGTCCGACGCCCTGTTGAACCAGGGTATTACCGACCGCGCGCAGCTCGACCCGATCCAGGGGCCGATGATCCGCCACAACACCTACCGGCAGATCTTCTTTATTACCACGGCGGCGACTTGGATCTACTTTATCGGCGACGCCGCGATCAACTACGAGGGCTACACCAACTCGGTGAAAAAGGCCACCACCCTCTCCACGATCTGCCCCGGCGCGGGACAGCTGTACAACAAAAGCTACTGGAAAGTGCCCATCGTTTTGGGCGCGTTCGCCACCCTGGGCTACGTGCTTGACTTCAACGCGAGGAACTACAACCGCTTCAAGCTGGCCTACTCGCTCGATACCGACGACGACCCCGACACGCACAGCGAGTTCTACGGCCGGAGCGGAATCACACCCGACTACCTGCGGACCCTGAAGAACGGATACCGGCGCGACCGCGACTTTTCGATCATTTTGCTGGGCCTGGCATACCTTCTCAACCTGGTCGACGCACACGTCGACGCACACCTCAAGGATTACGACGTAAGCGACGATCTGAGCATGAAGATGACGCTCCAGCCCTACGCCGCACCCCTTTACGCCATGAACGGCCAGTCGAAGAGCACCTTCGGCGTGGCTTTAAGAATAACATTTTAGATGAAAAAAGTTCAGATTTTGCTGTTGGGCCTGTTGGCTCCCTGCTTTGCGTGGGCAGATCCCGTTTCCGACGACCGGGGACTGGACGCCTACCGCCCCGAGCTCTACGATTCGCTGATGTGGCAACGCGACAGCCGCGCCAACCAGAGCTTCTTCGACGCCTTCTTTACCGACATGGTCAACATCGACAGCGCGTCGGTGGACCTCTCGCAGGCCCTGCCCGATTCGATCTACGCGGCCAGGCTGAAGGCCATTTTGTCGCCCATCGCGCTGCCGTTCAACGACATCGTCAAGCGTTACCTGGTGGTCTACACCCAGTCGCGCAAGGAGACCGTGAGGTTGGTGCTCGGCCGCGCCCAATGCTACTTCCCCATGATCGAGGACGAGCTGATCCGCACCGGCCTGCCCGTCGAGCTGAGGATGCTGCCCGTGATCGAGTCGGCGCTGACCCCGACCGCCGTATCCAGGGCCGGGGCCGCGGGGTTGTGGCAATTCATGCCCTCGACCGGCAAGCTCTACGGGTTGGAGGTTACCTCGTTCGTCGACCAGAGACGCGACCCGGTCGCCGCGACCGCCGCCGCCTGCCGGATGCTCAAGGAGCTCTATAATGTCTATAAGGACTGGACCCTGGCCCTTGCCGCCTACAACTGCGGGCCCGGCAACGTGAACAAGGCGATGAAGCGCGCGGGCGGCAACGCCAAGACCTTCTGGGACATCTACGAGTTTTTGCCCCGCGAGACGCGCGGCTACGTCCCCTCCTTCGTGGCGGCGACCTACGCCTACACCTACTACCGACAGCACGGCCTCGAACCGCGCCCCGCGCCGCTCCCGCTGGCCGTCGACACGGTAACGATCTCCCGGCTGACCCACTTCGAGCAGATCGCCTCCACGCTGGAGCTGCCCATCGAGACCCTGCGCGCGCTCAACCCCCAGTACAAGATGGACATCATCCCCGCGCTGGACAAAAAATACTCGCTGGTGTTGCCCGGCCGCGACGCCCTGCGCTATATCGAGCAGCAGGCCGTGATCGAGGCCAAGGACACGGTCTACCTGGCCCAGTACATCAAACCGGCCGGCAGCGGCGAGGTGCGCGCACAGCAGTTCCAGATCAGCTCGATCACCCACCGCGTCAAGAGCGGCGAGGTGTTGGGCTCGATCGCCCGGAAGTACGGCGTGACGGTCTCGCAGATCATGAAGTGGAACAACCTCAAAAGCGCGAATAAACTCTCTGTGGGACAGCGTCTGGAGATTTATCAGTAGCCGTGACCATCCTCGCCAAAGCCTCCGGTTCGGGAGGCGCCCTATCGGTTCTGCGGCTCAGCGGGCCGCAGGCGATCGCTGTCGCCGACGCGGTATTTTGCCGTGCGGGCGGCGGAAAGCTGGCGGACCAGCAGGGTTACACGCTCCATTTCGGCCGCATTATGGACGGGGGTAAGTTGGTCGACGAGGTGATCGCCTCCTTGTTCCGGGCACCGAGATCCTACACGGGCGAAGACATGGTCGAGATCAGTTGCCACGCATCGCCCTACATCGAAAGGCGCATCATCGCCCTGCTGCTCAACGCGGGAGCGCGCATGGCCACGCCCGGCGAGTTCACGATGCGCGCCTTCCTGGCAGGCAAGATGGACCTGAGCCAGGCGGAAGCGGTGGCCGAGCTGATCTCGTCGCGCGACCGCGCGTCCCACAAGCTGGCCATCGAGCAGATGCGGGGAGGCTACTCCGCCGAATTCTCCGCGCTGAGGGCTGAGTTGATCGAATTGCTGTCGCTGCTCGAGCTCGAACTCGACTTCGGCGAAGAGGACGTCGAGTTCGCCGACCGCGCCCGACTGCGGGCCTTGATGGATCGCCTTATCGCCCACATAGGCTCGTTGGAGGCCTCTTTCGAGGCAGGCAACGCGATCAAGAGCGGCATCGGCGTGGCGATCGTGGGAGAGCCCAATGTCGGCAAGTCGACCCTGCTGAACGCCCTGCTGCGCGAGGAGCGCGCCATGGTCTCCGAGATCGCGGGGACCACGCGCGACACGATCGAGGAGCCCCTCACGCTCGGCGCGCACCACTTCCGGATGATCGACACAGCCGGGCTGCGCCAAAGCGACGACCGCCTGGAGCAGATGGGCATGGAGCGCACCCGCGACTCGGCCCGCAAAGCCCGGATCATCCTGGTCATGGCCGACGCAGACGCCCTGAATCCCCTCTCCGGCGAGTGCCCCATGAAAACGGCCGCGCACTTACGCAAAACCGTCGAGGCCGCCCTCGGGGAACTGGCCGACACGACCGGTTCTTCCGCCGATCGGGAGATCGTGCTGGTAGTCAACAAAACCGACAAGGCCACACCCGGAGCGCTGGAAAACATAAGGGTCGCGCTGGCCCACGGCCTGCAAATCGGAGGCCGCCCGGATCCCCTTCCGGTGGTTACGCTCAGCGCACGCGCGGGAACGGGCCTCGATCAACTGACCGAACGCCTGGAGTCCGCAGCCGAGAAGATCTACCCGATGGAAGGCGAAGGCGTAGTGGTCACCAACGCCCGGCACCACGAAGCCCTTACCCAAGCCCGCGCCTCGCTGCTACGCGCACGGGAAGGCCTCGATGAGCTATCCGGCGAACTGATCGCGCAGGAGCTTCGCTCCACGCTGGCCAGTATCTCCTTGGTTACGGGGGAGATTGCAACGGCGGATCTGCTTGACTCTATTTTTGCCAATTTTTGCATCGGTAAATAAGAGACCATTGATTTGGGTAGTTTTACCCAAAATATTTACCCAATAAAACTACCCTGATCGGAATTGTTGCTATCTTTGCGATATGTCATACACTCCGCCGTATCAGATAACGCCTAAGATCATCGACCTCGTTTCCAGGATAAGCGAGGCGGTGGGCGGTTTCAATGCTCAGGAGGAGTTGCGGCTGCACCGGATAAATCGTATAAAGACCATACAGGGATCTCTTGCCATCGAGGGCAATACGTTGACCACAGACCAGATTACGGCCATTCTGGACGGCAAGCCGGTCGTAGCGCCGATGAATGAGGTGCGGGAGATACGCAATGCGGTAAAAGCCTATGATCTGCTCGACGAACTTGACCCCGACAGTATAGATGATGTATTGCGGGCGCATCTGACCATGGAAACGGGACTGATTGACGATGCAGGGCACTTCCGGTATGGTAATGTTGGAGTAGCTGCAGGCGAAGCAATTATACACTACGCGCCACCCGCCGAGCGTGTACCCCTTTTAATGACGGATTTATTCGATTGGCTCAAAAAGACGGAAGAACACCCCTTGATTAAGAGTTGTGTGTTTCATTATGAGTTCGAGTTCATACATCCGTTTTCGGATGGCAACGGACGCATGGGTCGGCTGTGGCAGACGCTGATCCTTTCCAAGTGGCGGCCTGTTTTCAAAAACTTACCCATAGAGAATTTTGTTTATAAATACCGAAAGGAATACTACCACGCCATTGCTATTAGCGGTGGGCCGGATGGCTGTACGCCTTTCATCGAGTTTGTTCTTGGCGCTATTGACGAAACGCTGGCAATGGAGAGTCGAACGCCCCGCACAACCCGCGACAAGATAATCGAGCAGATGCGCAGCAATCCCAAAATTACGCGCAACGAGTTGGCTGCGATATTGGGTCTAACCCCGGACGGAGTTAAGTATCATTTGCAAAAGATGACAGCGGATGGCATTATTGCTCATCAAGGCTCCTATCGGGGTGGTTATTGGGTAATAAAAGACAACTGATTTATCTGCCAGTAGCGAGAGTTATTGCTATTTTCCTTATCTTGCCGATAACACATCTCTCATATATAGCGCATAAGCTCAAATAACCCCCATAATTATGACAAAGAGTGAATATAACCAACGTCTGAGAATCGAGGTCGAAATATTAAAACAGCAATTTAGGTCTGATAATTCGGCTTTCTTAATATGGTTTCTTAAAAATATCTATTGTTTAAGCGAGCAAGATAGTGTTGATGCCGTATGCGATGGACCGAGGGACAAAGGCATTGATGGTATATGGGTTGACGAGATTGAGGATGAAATTTATGTCTTTCAGTCTGAATTCTCGCCAAATGATGATCGTGATTCCGGAGATACAAAAATTAGGGAATTTGGTGGGGTTCTTACTTGGTTTGCAAATGAAGAATCTGTCAATAGGTTATCCGTTGCACTCATAAATAACGAATTGAAACAACGATTAACAGACCTAAAAATAGGAGAAAAAATCAATCGTGGAGACAGGGTAATCTTTGTATATGTAACAAATAAAATATTCGATCGCAATGCTAATGAATATTTAGAAAACACAGAAATAGAAGCTTATGACAACAATACCCTTTTCTCTAAATACACATATATGGTAGAAGAGGATGTTGCCAATACTTCAAAAACCTTTAATCTGTCCATATCTTCAGCTATACAATATGATGCAGAGGTAGATACCCCCTCAATTGTCGCGGCCATACCTGTATTGGAATTATTAAAAATGGATGGGATACAGGATCATACATTATTTGCTCGCAACGTAAGACTTTGGACAGGTAAAACTCGCGTAAACAAAGAATTAGCAGCGACTATCAATAATCGAGATGAGCATAAAAAAATATTCCTCTATCATAATGGGATATCTATCATATGTAATGACTTCAAATATAATATTCAAGCCAGAACTATCGATATCGAAGGGTATCAAGTTATAAATGGTTGCCAATCATTGGTCTCCTTTTATCAAAATCGCTTAAACTTGACAGAAGACATCACGATACTAACAAAAATAATCAAAATACAATCACAAAGCCCTCTAATTCAAAAAATTACGAAAAATGCTAATAATCAAAATGCGATTACACTAAAAGATTTAAAATCTAATGATCGTGTTCAGATAAGTATCCAAAGACAGTTTTTTGAGTTCTTCAACAATACAGTTATGTATGTTATAAAAAGAGGGGAAGCGATAGCCGGATATAGTGATGTAATAGACGTGGATTATGCTGCTCAATTAATTCTTTCTTTCTATTTTTCTCAACCGTATAGAACACACCAAAAGGCAGGATTCTACGGCAATGAATATGAAGATATCTTTTCAAGAAACATCACTTGTCAAAAGATTTATTTGGCATATGTTATTCATCAAATTATACAAGATAGCATAGATAAAATTGACAATATTCCCGTTCGTAGTTATGGACTGGCCCGATTTAACTTTTTGCGAATAATACATACTATTTTACAAAATGATAATTTAGGTCGTCAGATAATAGCTAATCCAGATCAATATGTTTTAGGTAATAAATTGATTCAGTTCAGAAACTCTATCGAGCAACTGTTCCAACTGGTCGCTTTAGACATTAACGCCTTCATATCTGAAGAAAGTGCCAAAACCCCATTGTTCGATTATAAGAACTTATTTAAGAAAAAGGATTTTTGCGATAAAATGGATACGGAAGTAATGACAAATCAAAGAAAGTCCATCATACGTCATCAAGAAGATAGCTTCGAAAATATATTCGCATCCTTTGCCAAGGAATAAAATACAATCCTTCGCCCATCTGTACCTCATCTGTACCTCCATGTCGTAACTAATTGATTTTGTGATATAATTACTTTCTGCATCGGCAAATAACCCCCTCCGCCCCCAAATGAACATCGAATCCCTGCGCGACTACTGCCTCTCGCTGCACGCCGCCACCGAATACATGCCTTTCGGCGAGGACACCCTGATCTTTCGCGTGTTGGACAAGTGGTTCGCCGTGATCCACCTGGCCGACCCGGAGCTGAAGATCTCGCTCAAGTGCGACCCGGCCCTGGTCCCCGACCTGCGGGAGCGCTATTCGAGCGTGCGTCCCGCGTGGCATTTCAATAAAAAGTACTGGAACAGCATCGCCCTGGACGGCGACATGGACGACGAGACGGTCAAATACTGGATCCGCCACTCCGTCGCCGAGGTAATCAAAAAGCTGCCCAAGAAGACGCAGGCCGAGTATTGGGGGGAAGTAGCCCGGCATAATAAAAAACCGGCGGCAGAATAGGATCTGCCGCCGGTTTTTTACACCTGTCTTTACCAGCTGACCAGCATGGTGCTCTTGCGCACCTGCTTGCCGCCCTCTTTGGTAATGATCTCCACGTCGGCCTGGCTTATCCCGGCCGGTTTGGGGAACTGGAACACCAGCACAGGCTGCGAAGTGTGGCTCTGGGCGCCCCCTTGCGTGACCAGGATCTCCATTCTGAGCTTCTGGCCCGACTCCGCGATCCGCTCGACGGCGATCGTGGTCTGCACATTGGCTTGCGGGGTAACGACCGCCGCCACCACGTTCTTGCTGAAATCGGGCGCGTCGATCACGTTGTCCATCGTTTTTGCCACGCCCAACATCCGGGAGAACTCCACCTGGTCGGGCAGGATGACCACCTGCTGGGGCAGCTCCGACTGGTAATCGTTCTTCAGGAAGTACCCTTTCAGCACCGTGGCCTCGATCGTTTTGCCGCTTTGCACGACCGCTTTACTCTCCGGCGCGGTTGCGTCGTTGAGGGTTGCCGGAGCCATTTTCTTGGCGCAGCCCACCCCGATCAATCCGACGGAGAGGCAAATCAACACTTTTTTCATACTTTTTTCTTTAATCAATCTTCCCCGTCGTCCCCCGCCCCGAGGCAATACCCGCATTCGGTCTTTCCGGAGCCTGTGCAGTGCTTGCAGACCTGGAGACGCCCTTTTTCGTAGACTTTTCCTGTGCCGTCGCACATCGGGCAGGTCACCTGACCCTCTCCCGAACAGTTGATGCAATATCCCATGGCGGTAAGTTTTAGGGGTTTGACACCTTGTCAAAGATAGTGAGTTTTAAAAAGTATTGCAAGCGGTTAACGCAAACATAATGCCTCACTTCTCCGCCAACCCCGCCAGCCGCATCATTTTTTTGTAAATTTCCGCTTTGCCTTCCAGCGGGGCGGGGTAGGCCCTCGACGTGGAGGGCATCCGCCAGAGCGTGATCCCGCGCCCGCCGAACCCGAATTCCACTTTTTCGCCCACCTTGGGCAGCGCAATCCCCACTCCCGATCCGGCCAGCACCCCGATCAGCGTCTCGGCCGCCTTCTGCCCCGTCACGGCGATGTGCCTGCAATGCGGAATGGCCCGCAGGGTAGCCTCCAGGTCGATCGCCTCGACCACCTCCAGCAGGTTGTCCGACGCGTTGCCGCCCAACCGCCTGACCCGCACGGCGGTATCGCCCAGCGCAATACCCTTTTCGACGCAGAACGCCATGATGCGCTCGCGGTCGAAGCGCTTCCCGTCCATAAAATGCCCTTTGTCGCCGTAGAACGCCAACCCCATCACGCGCCACATATCGTTCTGCAAATTGGGGTAGTAAAACTCCATCGACCACCTCGCCCGCGGAGGCGGAAAGCTCCCCAGCAGGAGCAGTTTCGCCCCTTCGGGCAGGAAGAACGCCAGGGGGTGCGCTTCGACGGGAATATCTGTCGCCGTTTGGCTTGAATGTTGAGTATCTTGCATAGACAAATATACAATGAATTAACACGCTGTGAGGGTAATTATCCTTACCTTTGTCCAAATTTTTTTCAGATGGATCCCCAACGCTATTACGCCCTGACCGCCGAACAGACGGCTAACGATTTAAAAACCGACCTGAAGAAAGGCCTGACAAGCGCCGAAGCGCAACAGCGCCTGGAACAATACGGCCGCAACGAATTCACGGCGAAGAAGAATAAATCCCTGCTTTCGAAATTCCTCGCCCAGTTCAAGAGCTTCATGATCCTGGTACTGGTCGTCGCCGCCGCCATCTCGGGCGTGGTGGGCTTTCTGCACGGCGAGGGTTTTACCGACGCGATCATCATTCTGGCTATCATCATCCTGAACGCCTGCATCGGGGCCGCCCAGGAGGCTAAGGCCGAGAAGTCGATGGAGGCGTTGGAAAAGCTCTCCGCACCCCATTGCAAAGTAGTGCGCGACGGCGAAACCCAAACCATCGAGTCGCGCGACCTGGTTCCCGGCGATCTGGTCGTCCTGGAAACGGGCGACTCGATCCCTGCCGACCTGCGCCTGACCGAGTCGGTCAACCTGAAGATCCAGGACGCCGCCCTGACGGGCGAATCGGTCCCCGAGGAGAAATTTACCCACGCGATACAGGACGCGGAGGTCCCCCTGGCCGACCGCGACAACCTGGGCTTTTCGTCATCCATCGTTACCTACGGCCGCGGCCAGGGCGTGGTAATCGCCACCGGCATGGGGACCGAAGTGGGCAAGATCGCCTCGATGATCCAGTCCGTCCCCGACACCAAAACGCCCATGCAGCAAAAGCTCGACCAACTGGGCAAAGTGTTGGGCATAGGCGCGTTAGTTATCTGCGCCGTGATCTTCCTGGCTGGTGTGCTCCAGAAGCGCGAGGTGCTGGAGATGTTCATGACGGCCGTCAGCCTGGCCGCCGCCGCCATCCCCGAGGGCCTTCCTGCGGTCTCGACCATCGTGCTGGCCGTGGGCGTGCAGAGACTCGCCCGAAGGAACGCCATCGTGCGCAGTTTGCCCGCCGTCGAGACTTTAGGCGGTGTGACGGTGATTTGCTCCGACAAGACCGGCACGCTCACGCAGAACAAAATGACGGTCGTCCGCGTCTGGGCCGACCAGCAGATCGTCGAACCCGGGAAACCCCATAACTCCAACGATATCAACCTTCTGGCGACCGCCCTCACGCTGGCCAACGACACGAAGATCAGCCACACCGAACAGGGCGTCCAGACGGTGGGCGACCCCACCGAGACCGCCCTGGTCGACTACGCCATGACCATCGGCCTGGAGAAGGAGCTGCTCGAGGCCGAGCAGCCCCGCCGGGCCGAGATCCCCTTCGATTCCGAACGCAAAATGATGACCACCGCCCACACCGCCGGGGAGCGGACCCTGATCTACACCAAGGGGGGAGTCGACGAGGTGCTGGCCCGCTGCGACAGCATTTTAATAAACGGCGAACCCCGCCCCTTGACCGAGGCATTGCGCGAAAAGATCCGCACCGACAACACCTCGATGGCCGCCTCGGCCCTGCGCGTGCTGGCCGGAGCCTGCAAACAAACCGACGCGATCCCTGAGGAGATGACCTCCGAAAAGGTCGAGCAGGGCCTTACCTTTATCGGCATGGTCGGCATGATCGACCCCCCGCGGCAGGAGGTGGCCCAGGCCGTCGACCTTTGCCGCGAAGCCGGCATCAAGCCCGTCATGATTACCGGCGACCACCAGATTACCGCTCTGGCCATCGCGCAGTCGTTGGGCATCAAACAACCCGGCGACGCCTCCCTGACGGGCGCCGACCTCGACAAGATGGACGAATCGTCATTGAAATCCGCCGTCGAATCGGTGGCCGTCTACGCCCGCGTCGCCCCCGAGCACAAGGTAAGGATCATCCGCTCGTTCCAGTCGCAGGGCGAGATCGTGGCCATGACCGGCGACGGGGTCAACGACGCCCCCGCCCTCAAACTGGCCGACATTGGCGTTGCGATGGGCATCACGGGCACCGACGTCTCCAAACAGGCCGCCGACGTGGTGCTCTCCGACGATAACTTCGCTACGATCGTGGCCGCCGTCAAGGAGGGCCGCCGCATCTACGACAACATCTTGAAAGCCATCCAGTTCATGCTCTCCACCAACGTGGGAGAGGTGCTGGTGCTTTTCATCGCCGTGATGGCGGGCTGGGCCACACCTTTGCTGCCCATCCACATCCTCTGGATCAACCTGGTTACCGATAGTTTGCCTGCTTTGGCCCTGAGCGTCGACCCGGCCGCGGACGACGTGATGCAGCGCAAGCCCGCCGACCCCAAGCGCGGGATCATGAGCGGCAAGATGCCCTGGCGTATCGCCTTCGGCGGGATGATGATCGCCGCCTTATCCCTTGTAGCCTATCGCCTCGGCCTGCAAACGGACGTCGCCACCGCCCGCACCATGACCTTCGCCGTTCTGGCCTTCAGCCAGATGAGTCACATCTTCAACGTCCGCTCCTACCGCTCCACGGCCTTCCGCGACATGTTCCGGAATAAATACCTGCTGGGCGCGATCGCCCTGGTGGTCGGCCTGATGCTGATCGTGATCGAAATCCCCGCCATGCACGAGTGGTTCAAGCTGGCCCCCCTCTCCGCCGCCCAATGGTGGTGGGTGGCAGGCCTTTCGTTGGCCCCCCTGCCGGTCGTGGAGGTGGTCAAAATGTTCCGCCGCCTGCGCCCCGCCCAAGGAGAGTAAGCTCGGCCGTTACAGCCCCATAACCTCCCTGAGCAGCCGGTACCCCGCCGCCGTTGCGCGCACGGTCTCGCCCGAGTCCAGGTGGACGTTGTACGACTCCTTTTCGTAGAGGTCCACCCCCTTTACCCGCGCCACCTGGACGATGTAGGAGCGGTGTACCCTGACGAACTGTTTGTAGGGCAAATTATCCGCAAACCACTTCATGGTGGCCTCCTTCAGAAAGACCCCGCGCAGGGAGTGTATCTTCACGTAGTCCCCGTCCGCCTCTATGCAGCTGATCTCTTCGACCGGGATAATATGGATGCGCTTGTTGTCCTTCACGGTAACCGAGCTGACCTGTGCCTCCCGTTTTTCAAGCCTGCCGCACCTTTCCGCCAACTCCCGCGCCCGGTCTTTGCAGATACGCAGCCTGTAAGCCAAAACCGCCACCGCGACTGCCGCCACCCCTTCCGGCACGCGCCAAAGCATCGATCGCTTTAAGAACGGGACCGTTTCCGGGAACAATCCCGACATCAGGATATACCCGACCGAGAGCCAGACCACGATGACTACCGCCGCCAGAGCGCCCCACGCCACCGCCCTCAAAGCGACAGGCATACCCTCCATAGACCCATACCTGACCGGATACCAGACCGGGACCAGGCACAGCGCCAACACGATGCTGAACACCAGCGCATCCCCCGTCGCATCTCCCCAACCCAGGCCGCAACCCGCCCTGAGCAGGACGGCATGTCCCGCCGCCACGCCCGCCCAAAGGCCCGCGTAACGCACTGTCGCGATGAAACTACCCGTCACGGGATTCTCCATGCCCGGCATTGCGGTTAATTGCTGTATTTAAGCTCCCCCCCGCCGAACACGGAGGCCGCCTCGATGACCAGCACCCGCGAATTGTCCTGCTCCATGCCGTCGCCCTGGTAGCCGCCCGTTTGCCGGTTGTCGCTGAAATGCCCGAATACATTGGTTTGCCGTATCTCGACCTTCCAATCCCGCGGCACCGAGACCACTATCCCGCCGAACACACTGTTGAGTTCCAGCGTATGAACCCCCTCTGCCAATGTCGAACCGCCCAGGTCGAGTTCCATTCCGCCGAAGACGCAATTTATCTCTCCGCCTTTGAACTCTTCGATCCCGGGCCTCTCTTTGGTCCCCCCGAACACATAATTCCGGTCGATGTAGCCCACGCCGTCCCGCCGGGCGCTGCCCGTACGGCCGTCCCGGCCCCAATTCCGATTCCCGTTTTCCTGTCCGCCGCCTGCACCGTGGCCCGGCTCCCGGTACTCATTTCTGCGTCTCCCTCCTGCGATCCCGTTCATCACGATCACGACACCCGCCGCGAAGAGCGCGGGCGCCCACATATTGCGCGTCATCAACTCCAGGAATGTCCCTTCGATGTTCAGTTTGGGCAGCATAAAGTACCCCCCGGCCAAAATCAGCAAAATCCCCCACCGGGTCGAGTGCCACCTGCCCGAGAAGAGCTGCACGATCCCCAGGGCGATCACTAAAGCCTGCCAGGAAAAAACTATATGCCTGTACCAGGGGTCGATTACCCCCATGTTGAACAGGGTCAGCAGCACGCCCGCCGCGATTACCAGCAAGCCCGTGACCACGGTAGTAAGACGAAAAGAATTTTTCATGGAATCCATCGGTTTGATTTTGCGGCAAAGCTAACGTCCGCCGCCCGGTTTCGAAACGTTCATTCTGCAAAAGCAAGCGAAATACCCGGCCAAACCCGGTTTTCCCCCGATAAAAAAGCGTGGGTTCCCCCGCCCCCGTTACCGGGACATCTCGTTGAGCATCCGCTTGGCCCGGTTGAGCCTGTCGTTCCACCCCTCCAAACGCTGGTTGGTGGCGAAAGCGGAGAGCGCCTCGTCGAACTCCATCAGCGCCTCACGCGACGCGGCATCGCTGCGGGGCATAAGCTCCGAGCGGATGATGCGCATCTTCTCGAAGTCCTGTATCCCCTCGATCACGCGCTCGAAACGGATCGAGGAGCGCGCCTCGGGATAGACGATGTAGGTGTCGCCCGCCGCCCAGGTGCGGAACCTCGAGTCGCGGATCGGGTCCTCGGTCCAGGAGTTGTAGGTCCAGCGCAAAAAGCCGTCGTAGTCGTACGCCGCGGCATACCACGCGTAGTAGACCGCCTCGGCCGGGTCGGAGAAGGTGTAGGTGTTGGGGAACTCCGACGAGCAGCAGACGTAGAAGGTCGTGCTCAGCCCCTTCGCCCGGCGGTCGAGTATGTCCTGGTGCTCGATGGGCCCGAAAACCGCCGCGCACATATCCTTGATGTAGGGATAGGTCTTGAATATTTTGTGGTTGTCGGCCAGCGCGATCCCGAGCCCGGGCGCCACCTCGGCCAATAATCTGGTCGCCTCGGCCATGTGCTCGGGCGAACGCTCGTCCATCGCAATGTTGGTGATCCCCAACCATCCTTTTTCGCGCAAATGGCTCTCGAACGCGGGCAGGAACGGCCCCCACATCATGCGGAACTCGGGACTCCCCGGATCGGCCTGCACGTCGACGAAAAGCCCTGTCGACGCATCCTTGTAGTGGAGCATGTTGTTCCAAGGCAGCAGCGAGTAGCAGTTGATCATCTTTTTTATGCCCAGATCGAGCATGAACCGCACCCAGCGGTCGAACACCGAAAAATCGTACTCCCACGACCCGTCCGCATTCCTGGTCCAGACGATCATGTCGGCGTAGGCGTCGTAGCACTGGTTGTTCCACGGGTCTTTGTTGAGGGTGGCGGTAATCACTTTCTGCCCCGACGCGGCCAGCATTTTCATCAAGGGCTCCATCCGCTTGAAGTGCTCGTTACCCCACACCGGAACGCCCTCCACCCGGGCTACCGAGGCCGGGTGTTGCCACAGGTCGAGGTGGTAACTCCACTGCGAGGGCTCGGGAAGCACGCGGTCTATAACGTCCAACTCCAGCATGAGTTTTTCGGAAAAACCTTTGCCGCTGAGTTTTACCTCGCCCGTGTATTTACCCGCCGCCGCGTCGCGCGGTATCTCGACCGTGATCCACACCGGACGGCTGGTATTCGCCGCAAGGGTCAGCGACGGAGCCTCGTCCAGCAAATCGGGCATCAAACGGGAGGGCTCGCCCTGTTTACGCTTGCCGCACGGACGCTTCGGGTCGAACCAGTCGCTCAGCACGTATTTCACGAAGCGCCCCCGGCCTATCCCGGCCAGCACCTCGGAGGGCTTGCCGGTAAAATCCCCCACTTCGCACTTCAGGTCGCGGATCTCGGTCGGGGTCCACACCACGATCTGCGCGTGCACTTTCTCCCCTTTCCAGCCCGTGAGCAGGTGGCTTTCGCTGATCTCCCCGGCATAGGGCTGCGAGAGCGGATAACGTATATCGACGCTGCCGAACGTGGCCTTGGGTTGCTTTACCCCGCTCCAAAGTGCGGGATCGCCCTGCGCCGGATCGGCGGGTTCGCTCCAATCGTGGTTCGTTGCAACGGTTTGCCGGGGCTGCGCGCAGCAAGATACGGTTGCGGCAAGAAGGAGGGGTAAAATAATTTTTTTCATGATTCGACGGGCTTGTGTTTATTCGGCGCATCCTATGTTGGCGCGTTAGCGCAAATATAGTGATTTTTTCCCCGCCGCGCTACCTCTCGCAGGCTTTACCCTTACATCACCGCCTGCCCCTGCCGCCCAGCCACCTCGCTGTGGGCCAGGTACTCCTTGTCCTCGGCGTAGATGCAGAGCAGCGACCCGCCCTTGATCGAGTCGATTACCTCGCGCGCGATCTCCCTGGGCAGCGCCGGACAACCCCAACTGCGCCCCAGCCGCCCGTTCGAGGCGATGAATTTTTCCGAGCAGTAGTCCGCCCCGTGGATCACGATGGCCCGTTGCCGCGCCTTGTCGTTGATCCCCTTTTCGAGCCCGTCGAGGGTAAGCGAATAGCCGTTGCCGCCCATGTAGGTCTGCCCGGTCAGGTAAAACCCCGGCGAACTCTTGTAGGAGCCCGGGGTGTTGGAGAACGAGGTGGCGTAATTCCCCCCGCTGTTGCGCCCGTGGGCCACCAGCGAACAGAACACGATTTTACGCTCTTTCAGGTTGAAAACATAGAACCGCTCCTCGGTCGAGGGCTTGGTAAAATCGATCAGCGTCAGGATATCGCGCTGCACACCGCGCTGCACATCCCCGAAGGCCGCCATCCCCCGCACTGCCAGCGCGAAGGCCTTGTAATTGACCACCCCTTGCAGCCCCATCCCGTCGTAGAGCTCGCGGCAATCGTCCCGGGTGGGTGACGATTCGCCGCTAAGCGTAAAAAACCCCGCCGGAACCATCATCAGCAGGGCGCAAACCAACAGGACGCGCAGAAAAATACGATACATTAATGCAAATATAATGTATTTTTCAAAAACATCAAAATTTCTTATAGATTTTTTCTGATGACCGCCGTCCCCGGCCGCCTACGCCCCGAAAAACCCTTTGTAAAAATCGTACATGAATTTATTCCTGCCCGCCAGCAAAATCCAGATCGCGGCCATGACCCCCACGACGATAAGTGCGAACCAGGGCTGCGATTTCAAGGCAAAGAAGGCGACCCCGAACCACACCAGCGACAAAGAGCCCCACAACAGAAGGCTTCCGCCCTTCTCTTTCTCGCGTTTGTATATGTGGCGGTACTTTCCGGTCATCCCACCCAGGACGGGGAAGAGCGACAGTAGCAAAGTCAGCCCCACCGTGCCCAGCGCGTCCGCCGCCCGGTTGAGGTTGTCCCTGAACGAGGGGTGCACATCCACCGAGCCGAGCACGGCCCGGATCTGCCCCCCGTCGCCGGACGCGCTCAGCGCGTCGATAACAAAAACGGCGTCTGATCGCATATACAAAGCCCGTTGGACCTTCCGTCCGTCCGCGTGCAGGTAGGTCCTTGCAAAGGAGTTGCACAGCAGGTCGTACCAGGGCGGCGAGGTTTTCTCCACCAGTTGCGCCCCTGCGGGTACCCCCGCGTCGAAGTTTTGCCTGACGCCCCGCAGCCTGAGCCTCTGTTTTTTGGGAGCCCGGACAGCCTCCACCCGCAATACCGAGCCGTCCGCGTCCGTGGCCGACAGAACGGGATTCTGGTTTTCATGGACCTCCACCTGCCAGTTGTCAGGTATCTCGATGGAGAACCTCCAGCTCTCCAGTTCATACTCTTTCGCCTGCACTCCCAGGCACAGCAGCAGCGCGGCTGCCAGCAAAATTTTAGTTTTCATCTCCGGATCAGAGTATCGAAAGCAGTCTCCTTACCATTTCGCCCATCATTTCGCCCGCCGGTTTCCCGCCCGCCGCGGGGGTAAGCTTCGATTCCGGCGCATCGATCGAATCGAGCACCTCCCTGGCGGGGGCGAATCCCTTTTCGAGCGCCGAGGTTGCCCACTCCTTCGCTTTTTTCAGGTTTTTGTCCGTCCCCGCGCCGTTCTGGTACATGACCGCCAGGGAGTATTGCGCCCTGGCGTTGCCTTTTTCTGCGCTTTTGCTGATCCAGCGGAATGCTTCGTAGTAGTGTTCCTTGATAAGGTAGAGCGTCCCCAACAGGTGCTCCGAGGGAGCGAATCCCTTCTCCGCCGCCTTTTTGCACCACTCGAACCCCTTGTCCATATCCTTTTCGAGACCCTTCCCGTAGACATAGCACTGGGCGAGGTAGCCCATCGCCGGAATGTGCCCCAGTTCGGAGGCTTTTTCCAACCATTTGAGGCCCTCGGCCTGATTCTTCTCCACGCCCGACCCCGACAGGTAGAAACACCCCGCCCTGAACGCCCCGAGCGTACTGCCGAGTCCGGCGGCTTTTTTGTACATCGCAAACGCCTTTTGCATATCCGGCGCCGCGCCCAGCCCCTTTTCGTAGATCTCCCCAAGCGCCGCAGCCCCCACGGGATGCCCCTGCTCTTCCGCTTGCTCGAGCCAGGTGCGCGCCTGGTCGTAATCGCGCCCGATCTCCCCGTCGCCGTAGAGGAATATCAGCCCCAGGTCCACCTGCGCCTCCATGTCCCCCTCTTCCGAGGCGATGGTCAGCCACTCGACCACCCTTTCCATGTCCTTCTCCACGCCTTCGCCCTGGCGGTACATCCGGGCTGCGATCTTGGCGCCCTCCACATCCCCGCTGTCGGCCAGCTCCGCGTACCAGCGGGCCGCCTGCCCCAGGTCTTTTTGCAGGTAACCCCCGTGGTACAGCATATCCGCCAACCGCTTCATGGCCACCTGGTCCCACGCCTCAGCCGCCCTGTAAAGGTATTTAAGCGCTTCGAGTATGTTTTTTTCGACTCCCAGCCCGTTTTCATACATCTCGGACAGCCGCCTGAGCGAGTATCCGTCGATTTGCCCGCCGCCTACGGTCTTCAACCCCGACGCGGCGGCCGGTTCAGGGTTGACCGCCTTGTTGAACCATTTCAGCGCCCCAGCGTAATTCTTCGCCGCCAAACAATAATCCCCGGCCTTGCGGTAAGCGTTGGGATTGCCCATCTCCGCCGCCCGGATATACAACTCCTCGGCCTTCCCCAAATCGCGCCCGACCCCTTCCCCTTTTTCATACATTTGCGCCAGCTTGACCGGCGCGTGCGCATCCCCCGCCTGGGCCATGCGCGCATACCAGCGCGCCGCTTCGGGCAGGTTCTGGGGCACCCTGCGCCCTTCGGACAACATTTCGGCCAGCATATACATGGCGTCTTTGTTGCCCATTTCGCCCGCCTGTTGCCAGAGTCCGGCGGCGGCGGTAAAGTCGTTTTGTTTGTAGTGCTCGAAGCCTTCTGAGAAGAGTTGTTCGGGTGTGCGCTCCATAGTTCGGGATTTGTGAAAGTTCGCCTATTCGATCACAAATATAAGCGATTGTTCCACAGGAGCCCAATCAAAAATAAATTTTGCGTGCGAAGTCGCATTCCTCACGCACATATGCGACCTGGGCGTGGTCCCGAGCGAGGCGCTGTACTCGATCATCTCCTTGCGCGGCAGGTTGACCGGTATGCCGTGCACATACCCCCCGTTGCAAAACCGGTTGGCGTAGGGCGCGAACCCGCCGATCTCGGTGGTCCCGTCCACGTAGTAGAACATCTTGACCTTCTTCTCCTGCAACACGAAGATCCCCAGCGGGGTCTCCTTCTGGTAGGGAGGTGCGTGCCGCCCGGTGGTGGCCGGGTTCATGCTGCGGACCAGCCACTTCCCCTCGCCGCGCTCCAGGGTGGCGATGTTCTGGTTGTGCCTGTCCACGAAGACTGCGTGGGTAAATATAAGCGAATCCCCGCCGATTGCCTTGATGTACTTGCCGGGAACGGTCCAGACCGTATTGCCGTAAAAGGGCGCGACCACTCTGACCAAAGAGTCGTCCGGCGAGGAGAGCAGCCGGAGCAGCGTCCCGTCCGGCGCGTAACGCTCCGGAGCGAGCGAGTCGGGCGAAAGGTAGAGTGGGGCCGCCTGGTAGCGCTCCGCCCCGTAACTGTCCGAAATGTTCTTGTACGCGTTGCGCTTGTGCCCCCGCGCCACGGCCGGAACGCCGTTCACGTTGCGGTAGTTGATCAAGAGCCCCCAACTGGGCGGCAAACGGGTCAAGGAGTCGAGCAGTTCGAGTTTCTCCCGGATCTTCTCCCATTGGAAATACCGCACAGTATCCCGGTAAGGGAACGTATCGGCCAACGTATGCTGGTCATAGGTCAGCTCCTTTTGGATCACGACCGGCAAAATGGTCGGTGCAACCACCGCTGTCAACACATCCTGCCCCGCCGCCAGCCCGGACCGTCCGTCCAAACTGTCCGCCGCCATCGCCGCCGAATCTGCCGGTTGATGCCTGTTGCGCTTATTGTTGCCGCGCTGCGAGCAACTCGCCGCCAAAACCGCCAGCGAAAGCCCGAAAACCAATAAAAACCTCATAACCAACCTGACGGCAATATCCATACCGAAGTCGGTCCCGGCCTATTTATTCATGGTAACAAGGAGTTCCTCATTGCTGCGGGTGTTCTCCATGTGTTTTTTTATCTCCTCCATCGCTTCTACCGAAGTCATATCGGAAAGATACCTGCGCAGGATCCAGATCTTCTGCAAAACCTCCTTGCTCAACAGCATATCCTCCCTGCGCGTCCCCGAAGCGATGATATCGACGGCCGGGTAGACCCGCTTGTTGGAGAGCTTGCGGTCCAGTTGGAGCTCCATGTTGCCGGTCCCCTTGAACTCCTCGAAGATTACCTCGTCCATTTTGGAGCCTGTATCGATCAGCGCCGTGGCGATGATGGTCAGCGAACCTTTCTCCTCGGTGTTGCGCGCCGCCCCGAAGAAGCGCTTGGGCTTGTGCAGCGCGTTGGCGTCCACACCGCCCGAGAGCACCTTGCCCGAGGCGGGCTGCACGGTGTTGTAAGCCCGCGCCAGACGGGTAATCGAGTCCAGCAGGATGACCACGTCGTGCCCGCACTCGACCATCCGTTTGGCCTTGTCGAGGACCATCTCGGCCACCTTGACGTGGCGCGAGGCCTGCTCGTCGAAGGTGGAGGCGATTACCTCGCCCTTCACGTTGCGCGCCATCTCGGTTACCTCCTCGGGACGCTCGTCGATCAAAAGGACGATCAGATACACCTCGGGGTGGTTGTCCGCGATGGCGTTCGCGATCTCCTGCAAGAGCATCGTCTTACCCGTCTTGGGCTGCGCGACGATCAATCCCCGCTGGCCCTTGCCGATGGGGGAGAAGAGGTCTACCACCCGGGCCGACAAGTTGTTGTGCCCGTTGCCCGTCAGCGTGAATTTCTCGTTGGGGAACAGCGGGGTCATGTATTCGAATTGCACCCGATCGCGCACATCCTCGGGCGATAACCCGTTGATCAGGTTGACTTTGAGCAGCGGGAAATATTTTTCGCCTTCCTTGGGCGGCCGGATTGTCCCCAGGACCGTATCGCCGGGCTTCAACCCGAAATGCTTGATCTGAGAGGGCGAGACGTAAATATCGTCCGGCGAGTTGAGGTAGTTGTAATCCGCCGAGCGCAGGAAGCCGTACCCGTCGGGCATCAGCTCCAACACGCCCTCGGCCTCGATCTCGCCCAAGTAATCCTCGCGGGGCTCCTGGTAGCCGTTGCCGTTCTGGCCGTTCTGGTTCTGGTTCTGGTTCTGGTTCTGGTTGTTCTGGTTATGTCCGCTCCCGCCCGCGCTATTCTGGTTGCCCTGCTGGCCGGGTTTGTTGCGCTGCTTTTTGTTGTTCTGTCCCTGGGGCTGCGCAGCGCCCTGCGCGGCAACGCCCTGTACGGCACTGCCTTGCGCGGCAGCGACCTCTCCGGCCAAAACCTCGGCCGCCGCCTCAGCGGGAACACCCGCCGATACACCCGCCTGGGCATCGCCCATAGCCTGTCCGCCGTTGTCGAGCTGCCCGCCGTCCATCATCTGTCCGCCCTCCATGGCCGGATTCCCGTCCTGCAATCCCGCATCCGCGACCTCGATCCCCTCGGCTTCCCCGGTAATCGGGCTGTTGTCGTATACGATAGGCCTGTTGGCCTGCCTGTTCTTCTTTTTGTTCTTGAACTGGATGTAGCGCTCCCTGCGGCTCATCCCCACTTTCTCAACCTGCCTGCCCTCCATGGAAGGCTCCGCGAACGGGCTGGTGGTCATCTGCCCCGAGGGGACCTGGCTCTGGAAAACCTGCCCCTGGGAACTTTGGTCGCCCGGTTTCTGCTGATCCTCAGCCGCCTGGCCAGCCACCTGCTGTCCCGCTCCTGCTCCCGCTGCCTGCTCCTGCCCCTCCTGGCTTTGTTGCTGCCTTGGCCTGGACTGCATCTGCACCGCCTCGCCGCTGATCCGCTGCCTGCGGGGACGGCGCTGCCTGTCCGCATCCGGCGACTGCGCGCTTGCATTGGTCTGGATACCGCCGCCCGTTTGCGTTCCGGCATCCACTTGCGCGCTGAAAAGATCCGCCGTCGCTGCCCCTTTCGCTCCGTTCTGCTTCATTTCGCCCTGCCCTGCTTCCGCCTGCGACTTTTGATCCTGCTGATTGTCAGAGATTTCCCCGCTTTCCTGCGTTTTAGGTTTGCGCCCGCGCTTTTTGGGCTCGGAGGCGTCATCCTGTGCGCCCTGTTGCGTGTTTTGCTTTCCCGAAGTGGCCGCAATGGCTCCCGCGAGCTGCTCTTTGTTCATGGCGCCTTTAAGGCCCAAAGCCTTGCCCATCGCCTTGAGTTCAGCGAGAGTCTTACCCATAAGGGTATCTTTATCAGACATATAATATCAGTGAATTTTGGAATTTAGCTTCCGGGACCGGAGGCCGAGAGAGTTTAGACGGGTCAAAATTATGAATTTCCCCCCATTCTGCAAATTTCCGCCCCTATTTTTGCAGTTTTTTCAGGATTTTTTCAAGATCCTCCGGCGTATCGACCGACAGGGTCTCCACGTCGGTCTCCACCGTCCTGATTTTCAGCCCGTTCTCCAACCATCGAAGCTGTTCGAGCGATTCGCACGTTTCGAGCCTCCCCATGGGCAGCTCCCCGATCGCGCGCAGCACGTCAGTCTGGTAGGCATAAAGCCCTATGTGCTTGAAATAAATATGCTTACCCTGCCACTCGGAGGCCTCCACCCCGCGCAGGTAGGGGATCACCGACCGGCTGAAATAGAGCGCGTCCCCGTTGGCCGCCACCGCCACCTTGGGCGTGTTGGGGTTGAAAATATCCTCGTCCGCCCCGAAAGCCTTGACCAAAGTGGCGATCTGCACCTCCCCGCCCGCGTTTTGCCCCGCCGCCTGCCCGAACGCCCCGCAGATCGCCCGCAGGTGCTCCGGGGCGATAAAAGGCTCATCGCCCTGTACGTTGACCGCCACGTCGAACCTCGCCCCCGTCTGTTTCTCGATCGTGTTCAACGCCTCCAGGCAGCGGTCCGTGCCGCTTTTGTGTCGGTCGGAGGTCATTACCACCCGCCCGCCGAACGCGCGCACGCAAGTCTCGATCCGCTCGTCGTCGGTAGCCACCCAGCAATCCGCGAATTGGGCGGACACCCGCTCAAAAACGTGTTGGATCATCGGTTTTTCCCCTATCTTTGCAAGAGGTTTCCCCGGAAAGCGCGTCGACTGGTAGCGTGCGGGAATGATGGCGATAAAACGCATATCATAAAGATTGAGGTAGCAAAGGTACAAAAAGCCGAGCGCAATTTTCAAGCTTGCTTGAAGAAATTGCCGAGGCGCCAAAACTTTCGACGAAGTCAAAGGTAATGAAAAAGATAGAATTGTTCGCCCGGTTGGGGCAAAGGCTCGAGGGTTTCGGCGGTAACGCGCGCACGTGGGAGGTAATCCGGCGCGCCGTCGAGCAGAATCCCTGGTTTATCCCGCAGGATATATGCGACTCGGTGGAGGCCGTCCGGCAAGAGATGCTCGACCCCGAAAAGCTCTCCCGGTGGCTCTCCCGCTACGAAATCCCTGAACATGAGCCGAAAAACGTCGCCGTGGTCATGGCCGGGAACATCCCCCTGGTGGGCTTCGCTGACCTGCTGGCCGTGATCTGCTCCGGCAACAACTGCCTGGTCAAGTTCTCCTCGAAGGACAGGGTGCTGATGAAATTCATCTGCGACGAGCTCCGTGAGCTGGGCTGCGGCCGCATCGCCCCGATGTCCGGCCAACTCCCTGACGCAGTGATCGCTACGGGCAGCGACAACACGAACCGCTATTTCCGCGCCCTGTACCGGGACATCCCGGCCCTGCTGCGCGGCAGCCGCTTCTCCGCCGCCGTGCTCACTCCGGAAAACATAGCAGCATCCCCCTCCAGCGGCCCCCTAACCCTGCTTGCGGAGGATATGTTCGCCCATTCGGGGCTGGGGTGCCGCAGCGTCAGTTTGCTTTTTTTGCCGCAGGGCTGCGATCCGGCCTCCGTTTTTGCGCGGATCGCCCGCCATCGAGACGAACCTAACCCCAAGTATATCAATAACTATCGTCAGCAAAAAGCCCTGCTGACGATGGAGGGAACGGAATTTTTGGACCTCGGGACATTCGTCGCGGTCTGCTCGGACGACCTTCACGGCGCTGCCGACAGCTTCCCAACCGCCCTTTCGCGCATCCATTATACATTTTACCAAACCCGCGGCGAGCTTCGTAAGCGCCTGGCTGCCATGGATTCACGGCTGCAATGCGTGGCCGGGGGAGGAGACCTGCACCCCCGCGCATGCGCTCTCGGGAGGGCGCAACATCCGGGGCTGGCCGATTACGCGGACGATATGGATACGATGGAATTTTTATTAAATTTGTAGAAAATTAGCGCTATGATCTACCAGTTGAGAATGTTGAGCGACGAAAATGACAATTTCGTCCGGGGATATGAACTCGAGGATACATCCAGTCTACTTGATCTTCATCAACTTATATGCCGCGACCTGGACTTCGATCCTGCGGCCGTGACGTCTTTCTATGCCTCTGATTCCCAGTGGGAAAAGCACCAGGAGTACACCCTCGAGGACATGGGCGCGGGCGATGAGCTGGGAGCGGACGCGCCCAGGACCATGGCCGAGACGCCGTTGTTCGAGGTGCTCGGGAAAAAATTCGCCCGGCTGATCTATCTGTTTGATATGATGGGGGACAGGGCCTTGTTCCTTGAGATGGTCGAGGCGAAGAACGCTGACGGCCAGCCCTATCCGCGCGTCGTGCTCAGCGAGGGGGACGCCCCGGGGCAGTTCGAGCCCGAGGGCGGAGGCAGCATTTTCGACGACATCATGTCCGATTTCAACGACTTCGAGGGGGACGACTCCTACGAAGACGATTGACATTTTGGTAGCGTGCTTAGGAGAGTACCTCGGATAACAAGGTACTGAAAAGAATTAATTACTGTTTTTGCGTGGCCGATAAGAAACTGATCGTCGTGTTGGGACCCACGGCCAGCGGAAAAACCGCGTTGGCCGTCGAGTTGGCGCGCCGTTTCGGGGCGCCCGTTTTGTCGGCCGATTCGAGGCAGGTCTACCGCCGCATGAAGATCGGGACCGCCTATCCGACCGACGAGGAGATGGCCGCTGCGCCCCACCACATGGTCGGGGTGTGCGACCCCACGGAGGAGTACTCCGCCGGGTGCTACCGGCAGGATGCGGCGGCTGTCCTCGGGGAGCTTTTCAAGGAGCACGACAAGGTGGTTTGCGTCGGCGGTTCCGGATTGTATATCAACGCTTTGTGCGGCGGATTGGACGACCTTCCGCAGGTCGATCCGGACCTTCGCGAGAGCCTTACCCGCAGGTTGGAGAGCGAGGGGCTGGGGGCGCTGTGCGCCGACCTCGAGCGTCTCGACCCGGAATTCTACGCCGTGGTGGACAAAAGCAATCCCCGCAGGGTGCAGCGTGCCCTGGAGGTCTGTTTGCAGACCGGGAAGACTTATTCGTCTCTGCGTAAGCGGGATGCGGGGGCCGACCCGGCGGGGGGCGGGTTGTTCGTGCCGGTAAAGGTCGGGATCCGTATGCCGCGGGAGGAGCTTTATGCGCGGATCGATGCGCGGGTAATCAACATGATGGAGGCGGGGCTGGAACAGGAGGCGCGGGAACTCTATCCGTTACGGGATTGCAACGCTTTGCAGACGGTGGGGTACAGGGAGTTGTTCGAGTATTTCGATGGGACGGTTACTTTGCGGCAGGCCGTCGAGGCGATACAGAGGAACACGCGGCGCTATGCCAAGCGGCAGATTACCTGGTTCTTGAAAGACAAGGATACGGCGTGGTTCGCGCCCGGACAAGTGGATGAAATCGTGGAGTTTATTGAGTCAGCGCCTGGAGCCGGACAGGCGAGATGATGCGATGCGGCAGGTGCGTCCCGGTGAGAAATTGTCAACTTTATATCAATTTAGAGGGGAAGTGAAAGAAAATCAGGGTAGGAATCGTTATATTTGCAACCATACGCCGAATAGGATGCCGCTGAAATCTAAACTGCTAATCTTTTTACTGTTGACCGCCCTGGGCGTGGCAGGGGCCAAACCCGCCCGGTTGCGTATCCCCGATAACGCGGTAATCGATATCTCCGACCCCGTTTTCAGGCGCTTCTGCTTCGAGGGGTGTGTGATCGACGGCGTGTTGCACGGGGCCTACGACACCAACAAAGACGGCAGGATCCAGTACTTTGAGATCCGGGACGTGGCCGCGATCGATCTGACCGTGCTCAACGGGGGCGTGCTGGGCTCCGATACGCCCGAACAGGCCGCCGAACCCAAAACAGTCCGGTCGCTGAAAGGCATTGAGTATTTCACGGGGCTTAAATATTTGAACTGCACCCGGTTGGGCGTCGAAGAGCTGGACGTCAGCCGCAGCCCCGATCTGGTGGACCTGCGTTGCGGACTCAACGGGATCACATCGCTCGATGTGACGGCCAATCCCCTGTTGGATTGCCTCGATGCGGCGGGCAACGATCTGGGGACCATCGATTTGAGCAAGAATCCACTGTTGGAAAGCCTCGAGGTGTCGAATTGCGGGTTGAAAAGCCTGGATTTGTCGGGCTGCAAAAAGCTCAGGAATCTGGGGTGCTCGTCCAATCCGTTGGCCGGGCTCGATCTATCGGGGTGTCCGCAGCTCGAAAAGCTCTCCTGTTCGAGGGCCAACTTGGCGGCGCTCGCCCTGGATGCCAACCCGAAACTGGTCTTGCTGCTGTGCAGCTTCAACCAACTTACCCACCTCGACCTGGGCGGGAATCCCAAACTGGTCTACGCGGACTGCTCGTGGAACAAACTCACGCAGCTCGACCTGAACAACAACCCGTTGTTGGAGCACCTGTGTTGCTCCTCCAACAAGATCCAACTGTTGGAGGTCAGCAGTTGCGCTACGCTCAAGGTGCTGCTGTGCGACGCCAACGCGTTGGCGGCCCTGGACCTGAGCTCGAACGGCGCGCTCGAACAGCTCCAGTGCCAGGCCAACCCGATGACCGTGGTCAGGTTGGGCAGGCACCCCAACCTGACCATGATGAACTGCTGCGACTCGCGGCTGGCGGGACTCGATGTGTCGGGGTGTTGCGGCCTGGTTACGCTGCTGTGTTACAACAACCCCATAAAAACGCTCAACCTGTCGTGCAACTCGGCGCTCCAGACTTTGATCTGCCGCGAGTGCGAGCTGACGCACTTAGAACTGGGCGAGATGCCCCGGTTGGTCGTGCTCAACTGCGACGCGAACGCCTTGACCGCGCTCGACGTTAGCCAGTGCCCTATGCTCGGGACGCTGAGCTGCCGTAACAACAGGCTCCCGGCGCTGGACGTCAGCCGCAACCCCCAGTTGGGGAACCTGGCCTGCCCGGGCAATGCGATCACGGCGCTCAGGCTATCCAACAACAAGAACCTCACCGCGTTATACTGCAACAACAACACATTGGGCCACCTCGACCTCAGGGGGCTGGACAAGCTGGCCTACGTGAACTGCGACTGGAATTTCCTCTCCTCGCTCAGCCTCTCCGGGCAAGGCGCGCTGCGTTCGCTCTACTGCTCCCACAACCGGCTGGCGCAGCTGGACCTCTCCGCGTGCAGGCAGTTGGGGGCGCTGCGCTGTGCGGACAACAAGCCCGGCATGGCGCTCAAACTGTGGGACGGTTGGGAGGCCACCGTTACGGATCGGGAGATCGGCGACGCAAAAATAGAATAATACTGTGAATTACATCGAGTTATCCGTTGAGACCTCCGGCGCGGAGCAGGCGGAGGTTTTGATCGCCCTTTTATCCGAATTGGGTTTCGAGGGGTTTTGTGAAGAGTATCCGCTGTTGAAAGCCTACATTCCCGCCGATTTGTTGCCCGAGCGCAAAGGGGCGGCGGATGGTTTGCTGCGGGAGCAGGGGGCAGGGTCCTTTACCTATATAGAGATGGGGGACGAGAACTGGAATGCCGTGTGGGAGTCCAATTTCGAACCCGTGCAGGTGGGGGAGCGGTGCCTGATCCGCGCGCCCTTCCATCCCGAA
This sequence comes from Rikenellaceae bacterium, assembly GCA_031551275.1. Taxonomy (GTDB): domain Bacteria; phylum Bacteroidota; class Bacteroidia; order Bacteroidales; family Rikenellaceae; genus JAVBMJ01. The sequence goes on along the minus strand of JAVBNX010000014.1, from coordinate 66,240 downwards.
GTTCCGGGCGTGGAGATCGAGGCGGTCATTATGCCCAAGATGTCCTTCGGGACGGGGCACCACGCCACGACCCATTTGATGGCGGAGGCGGTCATCGGTCGCGATTTTACGGGCCTCGAGGGGTTGGATATGGGGAGCGGGACGGGCGTGCTGGCGATTTTGGCCGTCAAGCGCAGGGCCGCGCGTGTGGATGCGGTGGATATCGACGAGTGGGCGTATGAGAATTGTGTGGAGAACATCGCCGCCAACGGGGTCGGGGAGCGGATCGTGCCCATCCTGGGCGGGGTCGAGGCGATCGCGGGCAAGAAATATGATTTTATTCTGGCCAACATCAACCGCAACATCCTTATGCGGGATATTCCGCTTTACAGGGCGGCTTTGAGGCCCGGCGGGGAGCTGGTTATCAGCGGGATACTGGAGCAGGACAACGAGGCGCTGCGGGAGTGTTTCACCCGCAACGGGTTCGGCGAGCCTGAAATCAGGGTACGCAACGGGTGGGCTTCGATGGCGGCGCGGCTGGCGGAGTAACCTGCTCTCTTACCGCTTGTTGGCCTTTAGTGCGTAGCCGATCTTAAAGAAGAAAGTGCGGCCCGGGGTGGCCAGGGAGTTGAAGCCGGCCACGGGCGGGGTGTAGTCCGAGAGGTTGTCCACGCCCGCGCCCAGGGTCACGCCCTGGATCCGGTACTCGAAGCCCGCGCCTGAGAGCACATAGTCTTCCGCGCGGGCGGTGTAGTTGCCCGTCATGTACTTCATCGGGGACATGCTGAAGATGGCCAGCATATCGGAGTAGGTCTTCCGGCCCGCGTAGCGCGCCGAGGCGTTGAGCACCATGTAGCCGCTCAGTAAATTGAAACCGTATTCCAGCTTGGCGACGGCGTTCTGCGGCGAGGGGTAGATGTACTGCGTGGCCCCGGCGGGGAGTTCGTTCCTTTCGATCAGGTAGTTGTAGTTGGCCGTGGCGACCAGGCCCTTGGCGATCCTTACCTTGCCGACCAGTTCGAGGCCCGCCATTCGGCTGTGGCCCATGTTGCCGTACTCCAGGATGGTGGCGGCGCCCTCTTCGCGGCCCATCACGTCGATCTTGTTGCGGAAGAAGCTGGCGTAGAGGTTGGCCGAGAGGTTGACGTCGCGGGTGTTCCATTCGCCGCTTACCGAGAGGTAGTTGTTGGTCTCGGGTTTCAAAGACGAGTTGCCCCGGATGATGTTCTCCGTGCCGGGGATTTGGAAAACCATGTACATCTCCTTGAGCGAGGGGGCGCGGTAGCCCATGGCGTAGTTGGCGCGGATATTGAATCGGCCAACAGAGTATTTGGCGGAGAATTTCGGGTTGAAACCGAAGCCGAAATCGTCGTTGTAGTCGCCGCGCACGCCCGCCACGAAGCTCAGCTTGCGGGTGGAGAAGATCTCGTCCTGCACGTAGGCCGAGTAGGAGGTGCTCCTGAAAGGTTTGCCGTAGCCCTCGGGGTTGAGGTCGAACTTCAGCGTCTCGACCATCGCCTCCAGGCCCGTGGTCAGGCGATGCTGGGGCAGGTTCAGGGTCCAGAGCACGCGCGGGACGATCTGGGCGTGGTATTGCTTGGGGGTAAGGGACTCGTTGTAGTGCTTCTGGCCGCGCTTGTAGTAGTCGCCCATGACCGAGATGTAGACCTTGCTGCGGGCGTTGGGGGTGTGCTCGACGCCCCCCTTCCAGTTCCAGGCCTCGCCGCGCTCCATCGTCCAGCGCTTGTCGGGGGCGGCGTAGGGGCTTTCGTCGGTAATCGAGTAGCGGAAGTCGTAGCGGTCGCGCGTGTAGTAGCTGCCCGAGGCGGTCACGAGGAAGCGGTCGTTGATCCGGTAATCCATACGGCGGGTTACTTCCCAGCCGCTCAAACCGCTAACGCTCAAGCCCCTCGGGTCGGGCGGGACGTTGATCGTGGTGTCGGCGACCGTGCGTTTGACCTCGAAAACGGGGATGCCGGTCGTGGGGTCCATGACCGGGCGGGGGGGCATACCGGGCTGCATGACCGGGCCCAGGACGTTCAGCTGGTCGTAGTGGCGTGTTTCGTCCTCGCGCGAGGTCATGCGGTAGGCGTCCTGGCTCCAGAACGAAAGGGTGGTCATCGAACGGAGCTTGCCGATGCGGCTGCCGAACCACCCCGAGGCGTTCAGGTTGGTGCGGTCCAGGTTGCGGCGGTATTTGTCCAGCTCGCCCTGCGAGGCGTTTTCGCCCAGGGTCTCGCCGTCGTTCTTCTGGAAAAGAGGCGAGTATCTGACCTCCACGCCGCAATCTAGGTCGGCGTCGGGCATGCGGGTAATGATGTTGACCACGGCGCCCATCGCGCTCGAGCCGTACAGCAGCGAGGAAGCGCCGCGGACGATCTCGATGCGTTCGATCGCCACAAGGGGCAGGCGGCGGAAGTCGGGGTTGCCGTAGGTCTCGCCCGCCATCCGTTCGCCGTTGACCAAAAAAAGGACGTAGCGCGCGTCCAGGCCCTGGAAGGAGACCGTGGGGCCGTAGCCCGCCTGGTGGAACTCGGCGCCGGCGACCTCGCGCTCAAGGAGTTCGGGCAGCGAGCCCACGCCCGAGCGCTCGATGTCCCTGGCCGAGATCACGCGGGTCAGGACAGGGGCGTCCTTCAGCGGGACGGGGGTGCGGGTGGCCGTGACGACGACCTGGTCCATGCTGACCGTGCGGATCGAGTCGGCGGCGTTGCCTTGCGCGGTAAGGGTAACAAGGATGGGGGCGGCTAACAGGAGAGTGCGTTTTTTCATACTATCTTTGCGGAAGACGCAAAAGTACAAAAAACTTTTTAGGGTTTATACCTAATCGTGGGGATTTTCGGGCTGGTTTTCGTAAAGTCGGCCTCCGGTTATCAGGGCGGATATGGCTAGCGCCTCGCCGGAGTTGTATGTCCATGAAAGGGACATATCCCCGTTCGGGATCTCCTGCGCCACGCGGGGGTAGCATACCACGCGGCCGTCGAGTACGAAGGCCAACGAGAGACCGATGTTGTCGGCGGTCATTTGTCGCCACATCCAGGCGTACTTCGGCTTGAGCCGGATGTTCAGTTCCGCCAGTTTGCCGACCCGCGGACGGGAGACGAAAACCCTGCTTAAGTTCACGGTTTTACTGCTTATTTCCAGGCTGCGGCCAGGCTTGACGGCGATCAGTTCGATCGCGTCATTCCCTTGGCGGCGGGGCGCCCACCGGAAGATTACCTTTTTATCGAAGATGGCCCTGATCTGTGGCAAAGCCAGCAGGCTGTCGACCCGGGGGGTGTCTTTCATATAGACGATTCCGGCGACGTGACTAATTGCATCGCGGGGATAAGCGATGCTGAGCAGGGTAGCGAGGGGTGTACTCACGCGAATATCGTCCGACGGTTTTGACAACAAACTGTCGGCCTGTGCAATAAGGGGCAATACATCGGAGAAATCCCAGATCTCCTCGATCTGCATCCTTCCTTGCGTCGTGCACAGCATAGGCACGTAAAGGGTGTCGTCTGGGTTGCGCAGCCTCACGATGGCCTCGCCGAGGGTAAACTCCACCCCGGTTTTCCAGCTGAATGCTGCGATGCGCCGCACTATTACCTCCTGGTCCGCGTCCGGGGAGATGGGGATAACGACTGTCGCGCCCCGGGGCGAACAGCATGGCAGTGCGCAAAGGAGAAGCAACGCCGCCAGTAGCGCTTGTGAAAACCTGCCCATCTAAAAGCCGCCGCTCAGGGCGAAAATGACGCCGGCGGCGATGACGGCCACGATCAGCAGGATGTACAGCGCAATGCAGACGATGGTAGTGATACCGATGAACTTGTAGAGCTTCTTTTGGTTGCGCAGCGCTTCGGTCAGCAGGGCCGTGTCGCCGCTTTCGAGCGACTGGCGGGCGTTCCTGCTGTAACGCAGCAGGTAGAGCGATGGGAAAAGGTAGAGCGTGGCCACGATGGGGAAGGTAATGGCGTAGGTAAGAAACAGGTGGGGAGTCGTGCCCGCTGTAAAGCCCGCGGACGAGGGCATTATTGCCAGCATGAGCGCGAAGGGGGTGGATACGTATAAAAAGCCTATGCTGATAAAACTTATGATGGCCAGGAATTTACCCCACCTCGCGGTCTGGAGCAGGAAGGCGCCCGATTCGGGGGTCAGCGCCGGGAGCGGCGCGAAGGCGGTAGCGGTAGCGGCAGCCGCGCTTGCGGTCACGGATTCGGGGGCTTCGGATTCGGGAGTGTGGAATTCTTCCATGGTCGGCGGTTTTTGGTTTGTACAAATGTAGTGAAAAAATCACCTAAAGGTTGAACCCGCCGAGGACGAAAATGACGCCCGCGCCCGCGTTAAACATGATGGTTTCGCCTTTGCAATTCGTTGTCACGCTTGTGGTGTTATGGGTGGCGGCATCGGTCCGTGTCGTTACGGCGTCGATGTTGTACCGGAGTCCCGAGACCGAAACGTCGCCCTTGACCCAGATGCGCCGCGTGATTTTCCAACCTGCCGTCAGACCCGTGCCCAAGGTTAGGAAGGTGTAGTCCCTGGCGTGTCCAGGCCTGATGTCGAGATCAAACATTTCGTTGCTTCCCCGCTCCTTGACCGTTACCGAGAAAAAATCGTTTGACAAAGAAACGACTCCGACCAATAGCTTGGGGTAGATAAACCACCGGTCTCGTTCGATCCGGTATACCAGTCCGGCGTTCAATTTGACGGTGGTTACCCTGGGCTCGGAGATGTAATAATCCTCGATGGTAAAGTAATGATCGCCGTATTCCGATATGAGGTCCCGGTGGAACGACTTTTCGTTGTACCGTCTGCCCACCTCTATGCCTATGGCCGCCTGAATGCCGAATCTTTCGGCGGGGAAAAAGGCAAATGAGGCGCTGGGTGCAGCGATCGCTTTTTTCCGGGATCCGATCACGTGGCCCGCCGCACCGTCCATGGAGGGCGGGTTGGTCCAGAAATCGCCGCCCAGCGACAGGTCGGCTTGCCAGCGGGATTTGTAGTTGTCGAAACGCCGTTGCGAAAGGAGGGTCGCAGGGAGGAGCAAAAACGCCGACAACAGCGAGGCGGCTATCAGGCGTTTCATGTCAATTCGATTTCGTCGGTTTGGGCGCTCAGGACCCTGCCGTCGGAGAGTGTGATCTCTATCAAAAATGAATACAGGCCGGCCTCCCCCGGAGATGCGATGAGCAGCAGGGTTGCTTCGCGTTCCGGTTGGGGGTAGTCGTTGATCTGGGTCACAAATTCTTCTACGGTTATATACGGCATCGAAAAATTCTTTACCATGAAACCGCTCGTAATGTCATTGCCCCGGGTTTTAATCTTTATGTCGGTAACCGTTTCGGTAGCGAACATATTGGAAGCACAGTCACAATCGAAAGCGCAGGCTTTGCCCATGAAAAGTGTTTGTGCGGCAGCGTCTGATTTTTCTTCCATTTTGATAATCAGACGTATGCCGTAGGCGCTCCGGGGTACGGGACCCATGGCAGTGAACGGGCTTGCTCCGCCGTTGTCGAGGTTGTAGACCGAGATCCGGTCATGGGTGTTGTATCGGGGAACATCGTCGCAATTGCAACACGAAACGATGAGGTCGGCGACAAGGGCCAGAAGGAAAACGGCCGCGATTTTTCTTATTTTCATGACCGGGGGTTTAGTTGTTATACAAATATAATATACTTCGGGGAATAAAAAAAGGCTCCCGAGGGAGCCTTGGCGTAAAGCGCGGAGGCTTTACTTTACTGTTTTAACCACTTTTTCGAATGCCTTGGGGTGGTTCATCGCCAGGTCGGCCAGAACTTTGCGGTTCAGCATGATCCTTTTGGCGCTGACTTTGCCCATAAATTCGGAGTAGGTCATTCCGTGGCTGCGGGCAGCGGCGTTGATACGCTGGATCCACAGGCTGCGGAAAGCCCGTTTCTTGTTCTTACGGTCGCGGTAGGCGTAGGTAAGACCTTTTTCGACGGTGTTTTTGGCTACCGTCCAAACGTTTCCCCTCGAGCCGAAGTTGCCTTTGGCTAATTTTAAAACTTTTTTCCTTCTTTCACGCGATGCTACCGCGTTGACTGATCTTGGCATAGCTGTAAGTTTTACGAGTGTGCGGCGGCGGGGTTCTCTCCCGCTCTTTGGGGCTCGGGCACTCTTAGTTTAACGAATTTGCCCGTCCTAATGGAGCAGGGCCTTGATGTTGTCGTGATCGGCGGGCGAAACCAGGGCCGAGTAGGTCAGGTTGCGCTTCTGCTTGATCGTTTTCTTGGTCAGGATGTGGCTCTTGAACGCGTGTTTGCGCTTGATCTGTCCTGTCCCGGTGAAAGCAAAACGCTTCTTTGCACCGGATTTGGTCTTCATTTTTGGCATTCGTGGTCGAATTTAAGAGTTAAACAGCCCGCAAAGATACGAAAAAAACCAAAGAAAGAAGAGTGCCGTGCAGAAAAAATAATTCCTCGGCGGATCAGCGCCCTTTTTCCCCCTCGAGCAGCTCTTTGAGCTTCTTTTCGAACAGGTGCATATTGAAGTTGCCGTCCAATATCCGGCCCTTCCTGTCAACCAGCACGTAGCGCGGGATGCCGTTGAATCCGAACAACTGCCGCATGAGCAGGTAGTCGTCCGGATTGAGCCAAAAGGTGTTGATGAGGTTTTGTTCCTTTACCAACTTGTCATAGGCCGCTTTGGACGAATCGCCTGCCGAGGTAATGAAGATGAACTCCGCATCGGGGCTGTTCCGGTATCTTTCGCGGGTATCCTTCATGTTCCGTATCCCGGCCAGGCACGGGCCGCAATAGGTCCCCCAGAAATCGACGAAGATGTATTTGCCTTTGAACGGGGCGATGATCTGCCTGAAATAATCCCCCGCCTTGTCCCGGGGCAGCTCCCGGGCTTGTTTTCGGTTGTCGGGATAACGTTGCGCGTAGAGTTTTTCCGCCTCGTGGACGAGGTAGGGATCGGAGATGCCGCTTTTCATCTCCGTGAGCAGGGTCCGCGCATCATTTCTGTCGAGATCGGTAAAGGCAAAGGGCAGCGAGCGTACCTTGATCATATCGTATACCAGGCTGGGATTGATGCCCAGGGCGATGGCTGCGGAATCTTTCATATCCCGCGCCAGGGCTTGCATTTCAGGGAAAGTCAATTTTTTCAGCGGGACAATGTATTTCTCCTGGTATTGCTGCCATTGTCGGCTGTACCGCTCCCGGAACTCTTTGGCCATGTCGTTCAGCTCCTGCATGATCGCCTTTCCCTCTTCTTCGGATTTCGTCCCGCTGTTGACCACGGCGGGCAGCGAATCCGACGCCGTCAAGTACGCCTTATCCCCGTCGGTCTCGGGTAGTCCCAATTCGTCGAAGAGGTATTGCGTGAAGCTCGTTTTGGGCTGGGTCCGGGCCAGCACGGCATGAAAGGTCGAGAGTGGCGAGCTGTGTTCGAGGTAGTTGATCATCGCGCCGAAGTACTCGGTCGGCAGAATGGACGGGCTGTTCAATGGCATACCGCGCAGAAAATCATAATAATCGTCCGGAAATATTTTCGGCTCCGTTTTTTTCCCGGGCGCGGCCATACGGTTTTGCAGATCGTAATAGAGCAGGATCATGGCATGGGTTACCGAAATGTCGTTCCTGAGCAGGGTTTTGGTCGTTTCGGCCAACGGTTGCTCCGCACACAGTTTTTCGACCTCTTCACTGCATGCGTTCACAATGGGTCGCAGCGTGGTTTTGAACTCTTCCGGCGAAAGCGTCTGCACCTGTTGGAGAAATTGATCGACAGGTATGGGCGTGAGCCTTGCTTTGGCTGAGGTGAGTTCGCTGTTGACCCGGGCAGCCGGGCCCATGAATTCTGCGTTTTCAAAAGTAAACGGTTTGTCCCTGAACCTGTCTGCCAGCAGAAAATCCTCCCAGTCCAGAATCACGGCCAGCGTTTGTCCGGGTTCCGCGTAAAACGGGATGTTTTTTCCATTGATAGCCAGGCTTTTCATTACGGGATAGGGCGCCGGAAAGGTCGTTTCGAACCGCCCGTCGGGATGTATCTGCACGACCGTCGGAGCATCTTCCATGGTCGCCTCATTGCGCTGATAGACCATTCCCGAGGAGAATCCGGCCCTCGGGTCGTAGCCCTTGATGTAGCCGACAATCCGCACCGATCCGGACGGATAGAAACTGCCGGACTTTACCGCGTTCTGCGATTGACGCGGGGTGTCGGCCGTCTCGCTTTCCAGCCATTTCTGTACCCCGGCGGGCACTGATGCGGCTTGCGGACGGGATTGGTTCTCCTTGTCGAGCGATACGCCGAAGATGCTCGGGCGGCCTTCGGATTCATCGTTGAGTCCAAAGTTTATTTTCCCGGCGCTCTCGTTCAGTTTGGGAAAGATGAGCACGAAGGTCGAATCCCCCGACCCGGGCATGTGTATTTTCTTGTCGAACTCTCCGTTCTCGATGCCGGTGGCGAAGTGTTTTTCCCCCGTTTGACAATCCTGAATGTAATCCTTTTGGGTAAACATGACCCACCAATGCGGTAGAAAGACGGAGTGGATGGTAAGCCGCGTGTCGGTTTGGGTTTGTTCGACCTTTGTGATCTCATATATCCCCGTGGTCTTGAACTCGTAGACCGGGTCTTGTATGACGATGTTTTTAGCGGCGAGCGGCCATGTGGCCGCTACCGCGATCAGGGTCAGCGATAATTTCTTCATAGCGAAACCGGTTAGTTAAAAGAACAGGTAGGCGACCCCGACGGCGGCGATCAGGCCGGCCAGGTCGGCCCAGAGCGAGCATGAGAGGGCGTAGCGGACGCGTTTGATGGCGACCGAGCCGAAGTAGAGGGCGATCACGTAGAAGGTGGTGTCGGTGGAGCCTTGCACAATGCAGCTCAAACGGCCGGCCAGCGAGTCGGGGCCGTAGTGCTGCATGGCGTCGATCATCATGCCGCGGGCGCCGCTGCCGGAGAGGGGTTTCATCAGCATGGTGGGCAAGGCGCCGATCCATTCGGTGTCCAGGCCCAGCCAGGCGATCAGGCTTTCCAGGCCGCCGACCAGGTAGTCCATCGCACCGGAGGCGCGGAAGACGCCGATGCCGACCAGTATGGCGATCAGGTAGGGGATGATCGTGATCGCCGTTTTGAAACCCTCCTTCGCGCCGTCGATAAAGGCGTCGTAGACGTTGATCTTTTTGCGGATCCCGGCTACGATAAAGCCGCAGATCACAAGCAGGAGCAGGATGTTGGCTGTCGCGGTGGCGTATTGCGAGAGAGCCTCTTTGCCCCAGAGGAGCGAGACGCCGATCACGGCCCCGACAAGGCCCAGCAAAACGGCCAGGGGGAGCAGGATCTCCTTTTGCAGGAATTTGATCTTTTGGCGCAGGCCGACCAGCGTGACGGCCGTCAGGGTCGAGGCCAGGGTGGCCAGCAAAATGGGGATAAAGACGTCGGCGGGGTTGGCGGCTCCCAGTTGGGCGCGGTACATCAGGATCGTGACCGGGATCAGGGTCAGGCCCGAGGCGTTGATGGCCATGAACATGATCATCGCGTCGGAGGCGCGGTCTTTCTCGGCGTTCAGATCCTGCAACTGCTGCATGACCTTCAGGCCGATGGGGGTGGCGGCGTTGTCCAGGCCCAGCAGGTTGGCCGAGAAGCTCATGAACATGCTCCCCACCACGGGGTGTTTCTCGGGGATGGAGGGGAAGAGTTTCCGGAACAGGGGGGCGGAGGCCCTTGCCAGGCCTTCCACAACGCCGCCGCGTTCGCCGATGCGCATGATGCCCAGCCAGAGGGCCAGCACGCCCGTCAGGCCGATCGAGATCTCGAAGCCGGTCCTGGCCGAGGAGAAGGTGGCGTTGATGATCTCGTTGAAGGCCCCCGGGTCGCCGTCGATCAGCAGTTTGGCTGCGGCGACCAGAAGGGCGATCAGAAAGAAGGCGATCCAGATGTAGTTAAGGGCCATATTATACGTTTTGAATTTCGGTAAGTACGCGGCGCAGGTTGCCGCCGAGGATATTTTCGAGGTTTTGTTCGCTGTGGCCGCGGCGCAGCAGTTCGACGGTCAGGTTGATCAGTTCGTTCGCGCTGTCGCAGCCGGGGATGCCGCCGCCGCCGTCGAAATCGGAGCCGATGCCGACGTGGTCGATGCCGACGATCTGGATGATGTGCTCGATGTGGGCTACCGCGTCCAGGATCGTGGCGGGGCGGTCTTGGGCTAAAAAGCCCGCGTAAAGGCATGATTGGATCACACCGCCTTTTTCGGCGATGGCCCTCAATTGGTCGTCGGAGAGGTTGCGCGGGTGGTCGCACCGGGCCCGGGCCGAGGCGTGGGTGGCGATAATGGGTTTTGTGCTGATTTCCAGCACGTCGGCGACGGTGGAGGGGGCGGCGTGGGAGATGTCCACGGCGATGCCCAGGCGGTTCATCTTTGCGACGATGGTTTTGCCCAGGGGGCTCAGGCCGCCGTGCAGGGGTTCGCCCGCGGCGGAGTCGCACAGGTCGTTGGCTCCGTTGTGGCAGAGGGTAATGTAGGTCACGCCCATTTTTTGGAAGCGCTCCAGGTTATCGGGGTCCTTGCTCAGGGCGTAGCCATTCTCGATGGCTAAGAAGATCGATTTTTTGTTTTCCGCTTTCAGGGCGGCGGCGTCGCGCATGGTTCTGGCCTGGCCGGCGTATTGTTCGTTGGCATCGATCTGGCGTTGCATTTCGGCGAGCAGTTCTTCCGCTTTTTGGGTGGCGGCGCGACGCGACGCGTCGTCCAAAGGGCCTTGCGGCAGGTAGGCGACCACGAAGGCTCCGTCGACAAGGCCTTCGGTCATTTTGGGCAGGTCGACTTTGGCGACTTCGCTCCGGCGCCCGATGTCGATCGTGTGGTCGCCGAAGAGCATCGGGGTGTCGCAATGGGAGTCGAGGACCAGGGCGCGGCGGTGGATCGATTTGGCCCTTTTGAACAGGGCGGATTCGGCGGTGAAAAATTCGAACAGGGCTTGCATGCCTTTGTCGTTGCCCTCGGCGGCCATGTTCTCGGGGTGCCACTGGACGCCGAAGATGCGGCGGACGGGGTAGGCTTCGATCGCCTCAGTGATCCCGTCGGGGGCGGAGGCGGAGATGCTAAAGCCCGGGGCGATGGCGGCGACGGCCTGGTGGTGGCGCGAATTGACGCCGATGCGGCGGGTGGAGAAGAACTTTGAAAGAAGGGAGTCGGGGGCGATCTCCACGTCGTGGGCGGACTTCTCTTTATTTGCTAAGACTTTGTGGTCGAGGGGGTTTCCGGGGTACTGGGTGGGGATATCCTGCCACAGGCCGCCCCCGAAGGCGATGTTGATCACCTGCATGCCCCGGCAGATGCCGAAAATGGGGAGTTGGCGGTCGGCGGCGAGTTTCAGGAGCAAAAAATCGTAGGCGTCGCGCCCGGGGTCGACCTCGGCCAGGCCCTCCAGCGTCTTTTCGCCGAAGTACTCGCCGCCCACGTCGGCGCCGCCCGTCAGGATCAGGCCGTCGAGGGTCTCGACCAGGCGGCGCAAAACCCCCGCGTCGGTGGTGGCGGGACTGATCACGGGAACGCCGCCCGCCTGCTCCACCGAGCGGACGTAGGCGTGATGGAGGCGCGAGGTCTGCTCGTCGATATTGGCCGAAAGGCCGATCAGCGGTTGGGCGTCCCGCTCCCCGCGGGGAAGGGCGTCGGAGGTGGCCGAAGCGAAGGGCGTAAAGCGTTTCATGATGTAAAGATAGCGGATACCAAAGAGAAATTTATACCGTTTATAAAAAATAAGACAAAATGTGATCGGGATGACAAAATTTACCTATCTTTGCCGCCGACATACGGTAAAAAGGATAACTCACCTAATCTATAAATCCTAATAACCCCACAAATGAGAAAAGCATTTCTCTTTGCAGCCGCACTTACCTCCGCGCTTGCGGTCGGCTGCATGAAAGACAAGGTCGAAAGGCAACCGGCCCCCTCGCAAAGCGACTATTTCAACTACGAGACCGTCAAGGAGTACACCCTGACCGTGAACTACAACTGTGGTTACATGGTGCAGTTCGAACTTTACGCGCAGGATCCCTACAAGACCGTAGGCCAGGGACAAATGGCCGCCAGGGTCAAGGACAACACGGTAAAACCCGTGTACAGGGCCTTTACCGACAACGCCGGGTCGTTCAGCGAAAAGATCAACATTCCGGCCTACATGGAGGATCTCTACCTGTTCTGCGACTACCCCGGCGTGGCTGACCTGCTGGAGATGCAGATCAGCGGTTCGGCGATTACCGTCAAGCCCGTGCAGTCCGTTTCGGCCATGAAGACCAAGGCCGTTACCTGGGACAGCAACGTCAGCGCCACGAGGCCCTTGTATTTTATGTCGGAGGACTACGCGTGGGATATCTCCAACGGGCGTTGCAACATGATGTCCGAAGTGCGCGAGGAGGTCTCGATGAACCTTTTGTCGGCCATCCACGGGACCATCCGCGAAGGCTACGACCTGCGGGTAAGCCATCCCGAGCTCTTCAACGACCAGATGTCGGGCTCGATCAATTTGATCGGCGATGAGGGCGAGACCTTCCCCGTGGAGATGATCTTCCTGCACGGCGTGACCTCCTACAACGACGCGATCGGCTATTACACCTATCCCACCGGCAATAAACCCGCCGTGGAGGATCTGCACCGCATATTGGCCATCCCCTTCGCCAAGTACGACGGGATGCACGGCGGCGGGCTGGTGATTGGCGACAAGATCAAGCTCAAATACTACAACACCGCGACGGGCCTCTACGAAGAGGAGTTCCCCGCCGGGACGACCATCGGGTTCTTCGAGATCGCCAACGGCTACTGGAACCACCAGATCTTCTCCAGTTCGTACGACTATTACACCGATTACCGGGAGTACTCGATGCCTTACGCCAACGGCGCGCCCGCTGAGCGGCAGATCGTCACCCTGTTCAACGACGAGTCGGGCATGGCCGTGATCGGGTTCGAGGACCTGGCCGTGGGCAACCCCGCAGACAACTGCGACTTCGACTTCAACGACGTGGTAATCGGCGTCAAGTGCGCGGCGATCGATCCCGGCACCATCGTGCCCATCGAGACGCCCGAATTCGATCCCGAGACCGACAACGTATTGGAATTCAGCGGTACGATGGCCTTCGAGGATTTGTGGCCCAACCACGGCGACTTCGATATCAACGACGTGGTGCTCAAGTACCACTCCATCCAGAAACGCGACCTGTACAACCAGGTGGTCGGCACGGTCGACACCCTGTGGCCCGTATGGTGCGGCGCGTCGTACCACAACGGCTTCGGCGTGCAGTACGGCATCGAGCCGAGCTACGTGCGCGAAATGAATTTCAAGACCAGTTTCAGGGCTCCCACGAGCTATTCGCTCGGCGCGAAAGGGTTTGAGAACGGCCAGAACAAAGCGACTGTTATGCTCTTCGACGATGTCCGGGCATCCGGGCTGGTCAACGGCTCCTTCGGGAATACACCCGTGGAGACCCCGCACTATTTCGAGATCAAAATTACGTTGAACTCCCCCGTCAAGGATTGGCAGATCGGCGTGCCGCCCTACAACCCCTTCGTCGTGGTCAGGCCCGAGGTCGGCTCCACCGCGCGCGGCAAGGAGGTGCACCTCTCCGGAAAAGAGCCCACTACGCTGGCCGACAGGAGCCAGTACTTCGGTACGGGCTTCGACAGGAGCGACCTGAGCACATGGTATACCTGGTACACGTCCCGCCCGGTAAAAGAGAGCGAACTGACCGGCGAGGCCTTCAACGCCGGAAGCTGGAGGTGGCCCGCCGAGGGTATCGCCATGCCCTTCGCCATCAACTTCCCCGGCGATTTTACCTGGCCGACCGAAGGAAAGGCGATCTACAACGTCTTCCCCAAGTTCGGACCCTGGGTGGCTTCGAGCGGCTGGGAGTACAAGGATTGGTGGAGGAATCCCGCGCAGTAGGCGGATTCAGGATATGAGGAAGGCCCCGGAATTTTTCCGGGGCCTTGTTGTTTGTCGATCACCCCACCCCCGTCCCCTCCCCTAACCGTGGGGGAGGGGAGTTTTTCTAAGGTGCTGCCGCTCCCGCTTTGGACGGGCTGGGGAGTGTGTCTTATCGGACTGGGATGTTCGTTTTTTAGCTTTGTGCGTAATGTTTGGGGCTGATCTCGCCGGTAAGCACGCGCAGGGCGTTTTCTGCCAGGGCTTCCAGCTCGTTCTCGCCGGGGAGGATGGCTACCGGGGCGATGAAATCCACCCTGGATGAGATGGCCTGGCAGATCTGCCGGCTGTGGGCGATGCCGCCGGTCAGGATGATCGCGTCGACACGGCCCGAGAAGAGGGCGGAGAGGGCGGCGATGCTTTTGGCCACGTTGTAGCAGAAGGCTTCGGTGAGCAGGGCAGACTCGGGATCGCCCGCGGCCGCTTGAGCGAGGATGGCGCGCAGGTCGTTGGTTCCGGTGTGGGCGACCAGGCCGCCTTGTCCGCAGAGCATACGCTGGAGTTGGGGCTGGGTGTACTCGCCGCTGAAGCACAGCTCGGCCAACCTGCCCCAGGGGAGCGTGCCGGCGCGCTCGGGCGAGAAGGGGCCCTCGCCGTCCAGGGCGTTGTTCACGTCGACCACGCGGCCGTCCCGGTGGGCGCCCACCGAGACCCCGCCGCCCAGGTGGGCGACGATCAGGTTCAGTTCCGCGTAGGGCCTGCCGACCGAGGCGGCGTAGCGGCGGGCCATGGCTTTCTGGTTCAGGGCGTGGAAGATCGAGATGCGCGGCAGCAGGGGGTGGCCGCTGATGCGCGCGACCTCGTCCAACTCGTCGACCACCACCGGGTCGGCGATGTAGGCCTCCACGCCCGCGCTTACGGCGATCCGGCGGGCGATCAATGCCCCCAGGTTGGAGGCGTGGCGGCCGTGGCGCTCTGCTTGCAGGTCCTCCTGCATGGCCTGGTCGACCGTGTAGACGCCCGAGGCGATGGGGCGTAGAAGGCCGCCGCGGCCGATCACCGCGTCGAGGCTCTTCACGTCGAGGGAGGCCTCTTGCAAGGCTTCCAGGATCAGTTGCGTGCGGAATTCGAGTTGTCCGGCCACGCCCTCATGCCGGGCCAATTCTTCGGGGGTGTGGCTCAGGGAGATCGTTTTGACGGGTTCCAGGTTGCGAAACCACCCCGCCTTGGTCGAGGTCGACCCGGGGTTGACGGCTAAGATGTTGTACTCCATATCAGGCGCAGATGCAGGCCAGGGCGATGGAGTAGAGCTTGGACAGGCGCGTGTCGCCGCGCGAGGTGAGCACGCAGGGGGCTTTGGCGCCCGCGACGATGCCCGCCAGCTCGGCCCCGGCCAGCTTGGTGAGGGCCTTGAAAAAGACGTTGGCGGCGTCCAGGTCGTCGAAGAGCATGGCGTCCACGTCGCCCGCTATTTTGCTTCCCTTCACCTTTTTAAGCTCTGCCACGTCGGCCATCATGGCCACGTCGACCGAGATGGGGCCCTCGACGATCACATCGCCCAGCTGGCCCCGCTCGGCCATCTTGGAGAGGATGGCCCCCTCGCTGCAAGACTTGATGTTGGGCAGCATCTGCTCGGTGGGGGCGATGCAGGCGACCTTGACGGGCGAGATGCCCATCGCGGCGGCCGTCTTCCGTTGGTAGCCGATGATGGCCGCCTTCTGGCTCAGGTCGGGGTAGGGGATGATGGCGATATCGCTGATAATAAGCAGTTTTTCGTAAGACGGGATATCCATTACCGCGATGTGGGACAAAACGCCCTTGGGGGGCAGCAGTCCGTACTCCTTGGAGAGGATGCCCCGCATGTATTTGTCGGTCGAGACCAGGCCCTTCATCAGGACGTCGGCCTGGCCCGCGCTGACCATCCTGACGGCGTGCTCTACGCAGGCGGTGTCGCCCAGGATGTCGACGATCTCGAATTTGTTGGCGTCGATCTTCTCCTGGCGGCAGACCTGTTCTATGATGGCCTTTTCGCCGATCAACGTGACGCGGGCAATGCCCTGGTCGACGGCGTCAGAAGCCGCCTCTATGGTGTGGAAATCCTGTGCGTAGGCCGCTACGACGTGCCTCTTTTGGCCCAGGGCAGCGGCTGCGGATACAAGTTCTGATAGTTTTTTCATCTAAGGTTTTTTAATCGGTCATAGGGGGGCGACAGCACGGCCGCAACAGGATATGGCGCGAGCGGGTTTATCCTACAAAGTTAATAAAAAAGGGGCGTGTTCGTATCCCGCATGAAAGATACCCCCAAAAGATTTTTACGGAAATAAAAAAAATCTTATCTTTGTACCCGCAAAGGAGAAATGACCGAGTGGCTGAAGGTGCGCGCCTGGAAAGTGCGTAAGCTCCAAAAGGGCTTCGTGGGTTCGAATCCCGCTTTCTCCGCAAATGCGACTGATTATCAGTCAATTGTAGAATAAGTACCCAAAAAGACACCCAAAATAACAGTTTGGGTGTTTTTTTATGGACGCTTCTTCTTGGGTTGGTTGGACTGCCTCATGATGTCCATGACCTTTTCGGAATCGAAGATCAGCTTTCTGCCGTCTTTGAATATCGCCTCAGCAAACCTTTTATCCTTGGCAATCTCCTGGGCCTTGTTCTTGCCACAGTGGAGCAGGCCCATCAGGCCTTGTAAGCCATATACATGTTTTTCTGGCTGAGGATCAGCAGGAGCAGTCTGTAAAGGCGGGTATTCTTGCGGAGGTTTTGGGCTGGGGGATGCGGCAATCGGAACCGGGACAAGTATGCTTTCCAAGAAAGCCTTGACTTGTTCGGCATAATATTGTTGCACTGCTGCCATATCCCGAATGAATTGCATCCGTCGCATTTCATTTCGCATCTTAGGGCCGTTCAGGTCTCTTTGATAGGCAAGGATTGTTTCGTGTGTAGGGATGTCGAAGTACGAGATAGTCGTTATAGTGTCGTTAATTCTTTGATATAGGCTGTTTCCTCGCTCAGGCGCTCAATACCGTGACCCTGGAAGCTCGCCTCCCGTGATCCTTGTACTCTCGACGCCACTTGTAAAGACGCTCCGTGGAGACACCAAGCTCCGCTGCAAGCTCCTTGATGTTGTTGCGTTCGTAACTCATCTTTACCGCATGCTCCTTGAACACACGGTCGTACTCCTTTTTTGTTCCCATTTTTCAAAGTTAAGATTATTAAACAACCTTAACTCTTTGCGCGGACTAAGTTAGGAACTCCACTCCTGACTGTTGCCGGGAATATGGGAATCAAACAGGCGAAACATATCATTGACCAGATAGTCGATGTCGTCGCAGGGTGGCCCGGGTACGCTGCCCGAACGGGCGTACTGCCCCTGCATAGCAATCAGATCAGCAAAAATCTTCGGTTACTGAAATTGTAGAGAGACATTATAGCGTTGCCAGTAACGGCCCGCGCTATTTTTCTGTATTTGTTTATCTTTGCATACGACAGACTTCCGGATCTCAGCTCCATTATCTATGAAAAGACTTATTCTATCGGCAGCCGTATGCATCATGGCATCCGTCGCCTTCGCACAGCAGACCCTTACCGACTCCGTGCGCGGCATCGCGGGCGACTCCCGCCTCGACAAGCGCCAAAGTTGAAAAGATACGTTCGATGATAGGCAGCGCCCAGGAAGATCCGTGCGAAAAACTGGATGCATACTATGGAGCCGTGCTTCCCCTTATTAAGAAGATCAAGGACGATAAGGTACGCGACGAAGAGACGGCACGCGCCTATCTGTATATATCCGGGCTCCGGCACAGCGAAGAGGATATGGAGCGGGTCAAGGGTACGGCCGACACAACCCTCGTGTATGCCGGGAGAGCCGGTAACGACACCCTGCATCGTGACGGTCAATGCGGCTAAGTGAGCAGATGCTATATATCCCCATTGGTTTCTCAAAATAAAATCTCTATATTTGTGTCGATATGAAATGCTGAGCAGCTGACCGCAAAATCAGGGATGCAAATTCGCTAACATATCTGAGAACGGAAATTACACGCATTGACTATAAGGCGGTTACGCAGAGGCGCAAATCCCGCTTTCTTCACAAAACGGGACTGATTTTAGCCCGTTACAAAATAAACACCCAAAACCTTGGTTTTGGGTGTTTATTTATTTCCGTTTGCCTTATTCGTACACTTTGAAGCAAAGCATTCCCATCGGATAGTAATCCTGCCCGCGCATCCATACCTGTGCTATGGGATTGTCGGTAAGGGATTTCGTGTAATTTCCCAATGTGGTGGTCACGACTATTTTGATGGTGTTGTCGCCCTTTTGGATGTAGTCGCCTACCTCGTAAAGGTGCCTGCCATACCATTTTGTCCCGGCTTGTTTGCCGTTGACGTAGAGTTCGGACACGCCGTTCGGAATGTCGAACTCCATGTACGGGCAGGGGTTGGACAGTGTAATGTTCGTTTCATACACGATCTGCCCGGCAAAGCCGCGGTATTTGTCGTTTCCGCAGAGATTGAACAATGTGTCGGTCTTTAACTGCTGCACACTCCCGTCGTAATGGTTCAGCGTGATCTGCCATCTGGGGGTTATTTCGCGGGAAACGGAGGGGAGTCGCTTGGGGGAAACGATAGCGGCCCCGGCAGGTGCCTTGTCCAACACGATGAGTTTCGTCTCCGCGGGGCCGAGGTCGAGCTCCAATGCATCCGTTCCCAGGGCGAGCAGGCGCTTCTCGCCGGTTTCGGGGTCCCACTCCCATATCCCGCGCCCGGCCATATCCGCGTGGAACGAAACGGGCGACGAAAAGGTCTCTTTCAGGTTGTAGTTGGCGAAAAAGAAGAGATCCATATCGCCCGCCTTGCGGTAAATCTGGCTCATAAAGCGGCCGGGCTGCTCGATGGATACGTAAGGGGTAAGTTCGAAACGCTCCTGGAGGTTTTTGTACCACCCAAACAGGTTGTCGTATTCCGGGGCCGGAACGGTAACCACCGTTTTCGGGTACGCCTTTTTCAGGGCCGCGGTGCGCGATGCGACCGACGCGCCCGTTTCGCCCATTCCGTTGAGTCCGGGGGCTTTCGAGGGCTGCTTGCCGATGAAGATCACCTTTCCTCCCGCACGGGCGTAGGACTCGATGGCGTCCAGCGTTTCGGGAGCGATGGTTTCGACCTCCATCAACAGCAATGCTTTGTAGGCGCGCTCGCCGTAGCGGATTTGACCCTTCTCGAAACGTGAGGCCCGGAGAATCCCCTCGCTCAGGTAATCGCATCCGCTCCCGTTCTGGTTGACCGCTTCCCAAAGGAAGTGGGCGTAACCGGGCAGGGCCATTTTAGGGAAGGGGTCGCGTTGGGTCTGGTGGTAGCTCCACAAATCGGCGATGGGGTGCATAAGCGCGATGTGTGCCTGCACGTCGCTGTTCAAAAACACCGTCGACAGCCTGGCTTTGTAGTCGCACCACAGGGGGAAGAATTTCCAAAGCGTATTGCGTTCGTTGAAATAGGTCCCGTACCTTACCCAACCCGGATAAGGCGCTTCGGGCGGGCTGTAACTGAACCCGTGGATGATCGAGTGGCTTACTCCCGACAGGTTGCTCAAATCGCCCGTGATCTTCAGTTTTTCGAGCGTGGCGTTGAACGCCATCGCGGTGTTGGTGTTCTCCTCGCAGCTCACGATCCGGTTGCCGCCCAGGTTGGCGCCCGAGGAGACGAATTTGTTCGACATCGAGAATCCCCTGCCGAAACCCGAGAGGCTCGGCGGAAGGCTTACGCCGTTCTCTTTCCAGAGCCAGGTCTCGCACTCCGGAATATCCACTTCGAGGGTCGATTCGGTGTGCACGTACCCGCGGCCGTAGGCCTGCATACGCGCTTTCACTCCGTTTTCATGGCACCAGTCGATCATCACGTCCATGAACCGTTCCTTGAAGAGCTCGGTCAAAGTGATCTCGAAGTCGTAACGTACCCGGCTGACGATCTCCCGGGCCTTGGGGGATAGTTTCGCCCCGTAGGCCCCTTCGATCTCGTCGCCCATGTGCCCTACTTTTCTGAGCACGAAAGGCAGGTAGGGCTCCAGGGCGTACCCCCGGCGTTTTTGGAACTCCTGCGGGAAATCGTCGCACCAGTTGGCCCCCTCCAGCTCCAGGCTGTCGGTAAAAAAGGACCGGATGTAGTCCCCGATCCGGCCGAACACGCCCTTGAGCGCGTCCGACATTTTGTTGAGGAACAGTTTTACCGCTTCGGCGTTGTAATGGTCCAGTACGGGTCCTCGCGAACCGAGCGAACCGTGGATGACCGCCATATAGCCCGTCATTTTGACCGTAAAATAAGCCACGTGCCTCCCCTCGGGAATATCCAGGACGATTTGACCGGCGTTTTTGTCGAAACGGATCTCCTCGCCCGGGGTAAATTCCTCCATATCGTAGGGCACCAGACGGATATTGGTCAACTCGACGAGTTTGTCGTCGTGCTTGGAGTGGATCTCGGGCTGGGCGCTTGCAATGATCTCTTCGACCTCGACCGTTACCTGCGCCGGACCCGTAAACTCCCGGGTTTCGAGGGCCAGCATCTTGATCTGCTCGTCGCGTGTGAGGAACTCTCCGCCGAAGGGCCAGCCCGATCCCACGATCATGTCGCAGTACATACCCCTCTCTTTGGCCCCTTTGGCCGCCACCTCCACCATCTTCAGCCACCGCTCCGAAAGCCAGGGAATCTGCTCCTTGCCGAGCGTATCCCAGGCTTCGTGCGGGAAGGCGACGGGGTTGATCTCCACCCCGCCGATCCCCACGGCTTTCAGCGCGTCGAGTTCGCGCAGGATCTCCCGCTCATCGACGCGGTTGCCGTTCCACCACCAGCGCACGAACATCCGGGCCGAGTTGTCGGGGTCGCGAAATTGTTCGTACAGCTGTTCCGGCTCTGTTTCGACCGGATAAGGCAAAGGCAAACTGCTCTTTCCCCGCCCGTCCGCACAAGCGATTACCCCGGACAGCAGAATAAAAAACGAAAGTTTCAAAAACCGGTTCATATTTTTCATTTGGGTCGGATTTTGTCGTTAGGGTGGGGAGTGCGGTTTGGCCTATTGCTCCACAGTGATCAGGAAGTCCTTGCCGCGTAGCGCCCTGAGCTTTATGTTCAGGTCGCCGGCGGTTCCCTTGTACCAGGGTTTCTTCTCCACGTTGTAGTTTTCGGCCGGGTCGGAGATGTGGTCGAACAGCATGGCGTCGACCTTCTTGTCCTGTTTGTTCCACCACTCGGTGTAGGAGTAGCTGCCGTCGACATAGGTAAAGCTGTTTTCCCAGCGTGCGATGGCGTAGCCCTTGCTTTTGGCCTCTTTGTCTTTGACCAGCGGCATCAGGCTCTCGCCTTCGAGCTGCTTGGGCTTTTTGATGCCGGCGAAATCGCAAAGCGTCGGGTAGAGGTCCAGGTACTCGACGATCTGGCTCGTCCTGTGGTTTTTCAACCCGTCGGGAGTGCTGATGATCAGCGGGGCGTGCAGGCTGGTGTACATGATCGAGTGCTTGCACCACATCCCGTGCTCGCCGAGGTTCCAGCCGTGGTCGCCGAGCAGGACCACCGTCGTGTTCTGGTCGAGGCCCAACGCCTGCAACTGGTCGAGCAGCCGCCCGATCTGGTTGTCGATGTGCGATACGCACGCGTAATAGCCCCGGATCATGTTGATCGCGGCCTCATCGGAGAGATACGGCCCCGCGGTGGTGCCCCGGTAGGCGGTCAGCTCGCCCCAGAAGGTAAGCGCCTTTTGCGGGATGTCGTTGCCCTCTTTGAGCACGTAGTTGTCGGGCAGGCTGATCTTCTCGGCCGGGTACATGTCCCAGTATTTTTTCGGGGCGATGAAGGGCAGGTGGGGCCGTATGAAACCTACCGCCAGGAAGAAGGGTTTGTCCTGGCCGGCCAGCATCTTCATGTCCTCGAGGCTCTGCGTTACCATGCGGGTGTCGAGGTAGTCCTGTTCCGGGTGGTCGGCGTCGTCGTAGAACAGGCCGCGCTTCTTCCTCTGCTCCCTCCATTCGTCGAGGTATTCGATGTTGTCGCCGCGCCTGTACTCCAGCGGGGATCCGTAGGGCATGATCTTGTCCCAGTACTTGTTGGAGGCTTCGTCCTGGTGGTGGAAGATCTTGCCGTTGGAAACGGTGTAGTATCCGGCGTCGTGGAACGCCTGGTTGAGGGTCACGGCTTCGGGCGCCTGCTTGTCGATGCGGATGTTCCAGTGCTCGAAGCGGTCGCGGGTCGGGCGCAGGCCCGTCAGTATGCTCCCCCGGGATGCGCCCGAGACGGCGATGTTGCAGAAAGCCTGCTCGAAGACCACGCCGTTTGTGGCGATGCGGTTGATATTCGGGGTCTTGACGATCGGATGGTTGTAGCACTCCAACTCGGTGCGCAGATCGTCGCAAATGATCAGCAGGACGTTGTTCTTGGCCGGGGCCTTGGCCTCTGCCCCGACCGCTATCGCGGCCAGGGAGAGGCTTGCCAGTAACGCTTCTCTTTTCATGGTTGACTTTGGGTTGTTTTTATTTTACCGCCGTGAGCTCTACCGACGTTTTGCCGCTTGTCTTCAAGGCAGGGGTAAGCACGATCATGTTCAGGCTCTTCCATGCACGCGTGAGCTTCGCATCCTCGATCGTTACCAGCTTGACATCGGCTTTGAGAAGTGCGGGATTGTATTTGAACGTGAGGGTAAAGTTACTGTTTTTAAGCTCGATCACGCCCGGCTTGGTAATTTTGCACTCCATCGGCGTGAGGTAGTGGAGCTCGGTGGGGCTGACCGCTTCCGATAGCAGGTAATCGTCGGAGATGGTCACTCCCTTGCCCCGGTTGAGGGCGTAACCCCTTACCCACTTCGTCACTTTGGCCTCGGGGGGGTAAGCCTTGGCTATATCGACCGAGAACGAGGTGGAGGTCTTGGTGTGGGAATATTTGGGGGTAGAGGCGGCGAATTGTTTGCCTACCGACTGGGGCGTGCCGTTGATCAGCGGCAGGTTGTGGTAGGTGGACTGCATCGTCCAGATCTTGTACCGCCCTTTGCCGAAGGTCTCCTTGGTGTAGGTGCCCACCCCCGCGTCGACGAATACCGGGTAGCCGTCGTAAAACACGATGCCCGAGCCCACGTCGTTGTGGTTGTGCGTCTCGCCGTTGTGGCCCCCTTTGGCCGCGAAATAGAAGCCCTCGTTGGAGCCCGCCCGCTCCCGCGCCAGGGCGATCTGCAGGTCGGGGAAGTAGTACTCGCCGATGAGCGGCTCCACCGGGGTGGTCTTCTCCCATCCGTCGAGGGTAAACAGGTCCTCGAGCGCGGTGGCCAGCAGCCCGTTGATGGGGCGGGTGCCGTATTGCGCCTCACGCAGCAGGAAAGCGCCGAAACCGGCCATGGTTTTGTCGCCTATCCTTTCGCCGTAGCGGTAGATCGTGCCCGAGCGTGCGTAGAGCCATGTGGGCGCGTCGGCGAAGTTGATGAAGTAGTGCGCCTGACTGATGTAGACTCGGTAGATGTAGCGTCCGATATCCTTGACGAGCGGTTTGTCGAATATCGAGATGCCCCCGTCGGTGGCCCGGTAGAGCAGGTCGAGGTAATCGAACGCCTTGCCGCCGGCGGCGCCCCAGTAGGAGGGACCCTCGTCGCAGCCCCCGTCGTTGGGATAGGAGTTGAAGAACAGGTCGACCGATTTCATGCTTTTGTACAGCGCGTCGGCCTTCTTGTCCTGGTCCTTCTCGATGATCAGCATGGCGTTCATGATGTTGTAGTTGCACCAGGGATTCCAGTTGTTGGCCTCGCCCCGCTTCCAACCCGTGATCCACCAGTAGTCGTTGCGCGTGTAGTAGGGCTCGAGGACCTTGGTGCGCAACTCGTGCTCGATCCTGCGCGGGAGTACCGGGCTGATCTTCTCGAATTCATCCTTGAAGAAGTAGTAGGTCCACGCCAGGTCGGCGGCTACCTCCCCAACCCACAAGTCGATGATGGGGTTGGTAATGTCCGGGAAGTTTACCGTCGGGACGTCCTTGCCCGGGCCTTCGTCCTCGACGTACATATAGAAGTGCGCGGAGAGGCCCCAGAAGCCCATTTCGCAGATCGAGAAGACCCCGTTGACTATGTCGTCCATGAAGCGCCCTTTACCCTCCACCAGCTCGGCCATCACAAGGACCTGGAGGGCCCTGAGTTTATCGAACATCGGCTTTTGCATGATCTCCCTGTCGCCCGTGCGGGTAAAGGCGAGGTAGTCGGTCGCCCTGACCACCGGCCAGGTGTAGTTGAGGTACTTCTCGCCGTTGGCCACGTACTGCTCGCGCATGGCGGCGGGTAGGGCTTCCCATGCCTTGCGGTCTTTGTAGGCGGGGAATTTGATCCAGCTGTCGTCCTGCACGAGCATGGCCTTGACCTGGTCCCTTGTGAAGGAGCCGGTCAGGAAATTCCTCTGCTCCTTTGCCTGGAGCGCGGTAAAGGAGATGACCGCGGCTATAAGTATCAGTAGTTTTTTCATTGTCGTCTTATTTGTCGTTCGAACCGGTTAACTTTAAAGTCGCCTTGCCTTTGGGCGAGGCGGGGAGGTCGAAGGTCAATACGTTGATCTTATCGCCCCACACGCGCGTGATCTTGGGATCGTCGATGGTCTTTACCTCCTTGCCCGCCACGAGTTGTTTGGGGTCGTATTTCACGTAAACGGTAAATCCGTCGCCTTTGAGCGCGACCGTCCCCTTTTCGATGGTAAATTCCAGCGGAGTGACGTACCGGAGCTGGCTCTTGCCGGTTACCTCCCCGAGCAGGTACTCATCCGAAATGGTTATCCCTTTGCTCCTGTCCAGGGTGTAGGACCTTATCCATTTTTCGACCCTGGCAGCCGGATCGTAGGCCTTGGCGATGTCGGTCGAGAAACCGACGACCTTTTTGGATTCGGCGTACTCGGAGCCTTCGGCTTTGTATTTGGAGCCCGGAAGCTGTGCCGCGCCGTTTATTACCGGAAGGTTGTGGTAGTTGGACTGCATGGTCCATATCTTGTAGCGACCCCTTTCGAAGGTCTCCTTGGTGTATGTGCCCACGCCTGCGTCCACGAATACCGGTTTGCCGTTGTAGTATATGATGCCCGAGCCCACGTCGTTGTGGTTGTGCGTCTCGCCGTTGCTGCCTCCCTTGGCCGCGAGGTAGAAGCCGTCGTTGGTCCCGGGGTGCTGGCGCATGACCGCCACCTGGTTGCCCGGGAAGTAGTATTGCCCTACCATGGGCTCGATCGCCTGCTTGTTCTTCCAATCGCGGTCCATGAACAGGTCGTCCAACACGGGACCGAAGGTGCCGATCGGAGCCTGCGAGTCGAAATCGGCCCGCTTGAGCAGGAAGACCCCGAAGCCTTCCAGCTCCTTGTCGCCTATCCTCTCGCCGTAGCGGTAGATCAGTCCGGCCCGCGGGCCGATCTTGGCGGGGGCGTCGGCGAAGTTCACGAAGTAGGTGCCTTCGGAGATGTAGACGCGGTAGATGTACCTTCCGATGTTCTTGAACAGCTCATTGGAGAAGATGTTGACCTTGCCGCCCGTGGACATGTCGATCAAATTGACGAAGTCGTACGCCTTGGCGCCGGCCATGCTCCAATAGTTGGGGCCCTCCTCGCAGCTCCCGTCCTCGGGGTAGATGTTGAAGAAAAGATCGACCGAGGTCATGGCCTTGTATATTCCCTTCGCCCTTTTGGCCGGATCCTTTTCGCAGAGCAGGATGGCGGTCGAGACATTGTAGTTGCACCAGGGATTCCAGTTGTTGGCCTCGTCGCGTCCCCAGCCCGTGATCCACCAGTAGTCGTTGCGCGTGTAGTAGGGCTCGAGGACCCGTTTGGTAATCTCAGAATGAAGCCTCTTGGATATGACGGGGCTCATCTTGTCGAACTCATCCTTGAAAAAATACCATATCCAGGAGAGGTCGTTGCCGGCTTCGGCCACCCAGAGGTCGATGATGGGGTCCTCGATGTCGGGCAGGTTGGTCGGCCCGAGCATTCCGTTCCACCCGTCTTTCCCCCTCTGGTGCATATAGAAGCATGCTGAGAGGCACCATGAACTCATTTCGCAGAACGAGTAGACCCCGTTGACCAGATCGTCCATGAAGCGGCCTTTGCCCTCGGCCAGCTCGCCCATAGCCAGTGAACGCAGCGCCGCGACGCGGGCGCTCTGCGGGTTCTCCATCGCCTGGCGGTTTCCGGTACGGGAGAAGGCCAGGTACTCGGTGGCCTTGACGTCGTGCCAGGGGAAGTCCAGGTACCTTTCGGCCTGTTTGGCGTATTTTACCCGCACCTGTTCGGGCAGGCGGTTCCAGCCCTCCCTGTCGCTGTAAGCGGGGAAAGGCACCCACTTTTCGGCAGGCAGCAGCATGGTGGAGAGCTCTTGCTCGGTACAGAGCGATTTGAGCAGGTTTCGTTTGCCGTCCGCGGCCCAACTCAAGATCGGGAGCGCGAGTAACAGCAGTGTAAGCAGTCTCTTCATAACGGATGTTTTTTTCGGGGTTTAACTGATACCCAAAGGTACGACCGGAAATCTTTACTTTTTGGATAATTTAGTCCACGCGATTCGCTAAATTTCAGTAATAATCTCCCGGAAAAACAAAAGTATTGAGTTGGGGAGACACTTTTATCCATTAAGGCAAATAAAGCATAATTATCTTTGACACAAACAAGATAGAGTGCTATGAAAAGAATCTTCCAGCCGCTGATGGCCTTTTTAGTCTGTTCATCGGCCGCTTTCCCTGCTTTCGGTGCGGGCAAATTCTCAGACAAAATCGCGGTGGACGATGTGCGCGCTGTGATCAACGCTTCGATCGATTGGCAAAGGAACAACATGCCCACCTTCGGGAGGGCCATCTGGAATCCCAGGTACACGGGCTGGGCTGACGGCGTGTTTATGAGCGCGGTCAGTGACTGGGCCCGCTACGACAACAGCTTCGGATTCAAGGAGTGGTGCGCCAAGATCGCCCGGGAGGTTAATTGGGAGCCGGGCATCCGGTCGCTCAATCCCGCCAACGACCTGGCCGTTTCGCTGATGTACGCCAACCTGTGGCTCGACGATCCGCAGCCCAAATACACCGTCGAGAGGATCGAAAAGTGGGACGGCAAGACCATCATGGGATTGCTGGGCGGGTGGAAGGTTCTGATCCCCACCATCGAGAGGCTCGACTACCAGGTCAAATACTGCCCCCGAACCGACAACCTGGATTTCGAGGTGCCCCAGAACCAGGAGCGCTGGTGCTGGTGCGACGCGCTCTATGTGGCCCCCCCGACATTTATCCTCTTCTCCAACATCACAGGCAACAAGGAGTACCTCGATTTTATGGAGAGGGAGTTCTGGATGACCGTGCATGTGCTCTACGATAAGGAGGAACGTTTGTTCTTCCGCGACACCCGCTACATGTCCCAGAGGGAAGCGAACGGGGAGAAGGTCTTCTGGGGCCGCGGCAACGGCTGGGTAATCGGCTCACTGGCCAGGATATTGAATTACCTGCCCGAGACCCATCCCACGCGCGACAGGTACGAACAACTCTTCCGGGAGATGATGTCCAGGATCGTGACCCTTCAGGGCAAGGACGGTTACTGGCGCACCAGCCTGCTCGACCCGGTTACCTATCCCTCGCCCGAAGCGAGCGCCACGGGATTCTTCACGTTCGGGTTGTGGTGGGGGATCAACAACGGTCTGCTCAGTGAGAAAGAGTACCTCCCCGCCGCAAAAAAGGCGTGGAGCGCGATGGTGGCCGCCGTCCATCCCGACGGGAAGCTCGGTTACGTCCAGCCCATAGGCGACGCGCCGCAGAACATTACCGCCGACAAGAATGAAGTCTACGGCACAGCCGCTTTCGCCCTCTCGGGACTGGAGGTCGCTGCCTACGCCGCGGCGCATTGATAGACACTAATATATACCATTATGATAACCAATAATTTGTTGAGAAGAAGCCTGCGGACGGCACTCCCGGTTGTCGTTGCATGGCTTGCCGCTTTATCCGGATGCTGCAGCAATCCCGGAGTGGAGGCGCTGAAGGCAGGGTTCGACAACCCGCCGCTCGCGGCCAAGCCCGGTGTTTACTGGTATTTTATGGATGGTAACCTCTCCGAGGAGGCGATTACCAAAGACCTCGAATCGATGAAGGAGGCCGGAATCGGCCACGTGGTCTACCTCGAGGTAAACGTGGGTGTTCCGCGCGGTCCGGTGCCCTTTTTGAGCGACCGGTGGAAGGACCTTTTCAAACACGCCGTCGAGCAGGCCGAAAGGCTGGGGATCGCCATTACCCTCGGCGTGGGGCCGGGATGGACAGGCAGCGGCGGCCCGTGGGTAAAACCCGAGCAGTCGATGCGCCACCTGGTCTCGAGCAGCGTACAGGTCGACGGCGGAGGCAGGATCAGCGTCCAGTTGCCCGTGCCGGCAGCCAAAAGGCCCTATTTCGGATCGGAAGGCTTTACCCCCGAAATGAAAGAGAAATGGCAAGAGTATTACGCCGACGTGGCCGTGCTGGCATTCAAAACCCCCGCAGGCAACAAAATAGAGGATGCCGATGAGAAGGCCCTTTTCTACCGCCCGCCATACAGTTCGGCCGCGGGCCTTCCCCGGGGCTCGGTAGTGCGCCAGTACATCCCCTCGCTTCCGCTCTTTACCGCCAAACCGGGGGATGCGCCGGTCATGGCCTCCGACGTGATCAACCTGACCTCCAGCATGTCGCCCGAAGGCGTGCTCAACTGGGATGCCCCCGAGGGCAAATGGACCTTGATGAGGCTCGGCTGCCGCAACAACGGGGCCGTCACGCGTCCCGCCCCCCTGCCCGGCGTGGGTATGGAGTGCGATAAGTTCGACACCACGGCCCTGGTCGCGCATTTCGACGTATTTACCACCGCCCTGCTGCAGCACATAGGCCCAAGGGATACCTCGCTCGAGGGCGGCCTCAAGATGCTCCACATGGACAGTTGGGAGATGGGTGCGCAGAACTGGTCGGACCACTTCGTAAACGAGTTTACCAAGCGCAGGGGTTACGATCCGCTCCATTTCCTGCCGGTGTATGACGGCGTGATCATCCAAAGCCGGGAGATGAGCGAGCGCTTCCTGTGGGATGTGCGCCAGACGGCCCAGGAGTTGATCATCGAGAACCATGCGGGGTATATACGCGATTACGCCCACAAGCGGGGGATGGGGCTCTCGATCGAACCCTACGACATGAACCCGACAGCCGACCTCGAGTTGGGCTCGGTGGCCGATGTGCCGATGTGTGAGTTCTGGGGGGTAGGCTACGGTTACAATACGGCGTTCAGTGCCGCCGAAGGGACTTCGATAGCCCACCTGAAGGGCGCTGCGGAGGTTCCAGCCGAGTCCTTTACCTCCGACCGCGACGGCTGGAGGCAGCATCCCGGCACGATAAAGGACCAGACCGACTGGGCTTTCGCATCCGGCATCAACCGGTTGGTGTTCCATACTTTCGCCCACCAGAGCCTGCCCGAGGAGCTGCGTCCCGGCATGACGATGGGGCGTTACGGCGTGCATTGGGACCGCAACCAGACGTGGTGGCACCTCGCGGGGGCGTACCATTCATACGTCTCCCGCAGCCAGTTCCTCCTCCAGCAGGGGCGCACCGTGGCCGATGTGCTTTACCTCGCCCCCGAGGGCTCGCCCCATGTCTTTTTGGCGCCCGAATCGGCATACGACACAAAGGTGTTCGAGGTAAACGACCTCAACGACAAGACCTTTACCCTGCCCGACAGGCGCGGGTACAACTTCGACGGCTGCCCCCCCGGATTGCTCTACCAGGCCTCCGTGGAGCAGGGCGAAGTGGTCTTCCCCTCCGGAGCCAGGTACAAACTCCTGGTGTTGCCGGCCTGGGAGACCATGACCCCGCAACTGCTCGGCAAGCTGGCCGAACTGATCGAAGCGGGTGCAACGGTGGTCGGTATGCCTCCGGCCAAGTCCCCCGGCCTGGAGGATTATCCCGAGTGCGATAAACAGGTAGAAAACCTCGTGCAGAAGTTGTGGGGAGGCAATGTGTGTCCGGCGGAGCTGACCACGCGCAATGTGGGCAAAGGCCGTATCGTATGGGGCGCCGAGCTCGTCTCCCAGGTCGACAACCTCTACCCGAACTACCGGATAACCTCTTCCCTGCTCTTAGAAGGGGGTACGATCGAGGACTTTGCTGCATCGACGGCTTCGGCCATAAGGTACACCCACCGCACGGCGAAGGATTACGATATCTATTTCGTTGCAAACAAAACCCCGGACGCGGTAGAGACGGAGTGCTCGTTCCGGGTTACAGGCCGCAGGCCCGAACTCTGGTCGGCGGTAAGCGGCGAAATGCGCGCGCTGCCCGAGTACAGGACTTCGAGTGCAGCGACGCTGATCCCGCTCCGTTTCGAGCCTTTCGAGAGTTACTTTATCGTCTTTCCGAAGGGTTCTACGCTCAAGGCGGAATCGAAAAAGAATTTCCGGGCGCTAAAACCTTATGGGGAGATCGCTGCAGAGTGGAGCGTGGAGTTCGATCCCAAGTGGGGCGGACCGGAAAGAGTTGCCTTCGACACGCTGACAGACTGGACGCTGAATGCCGACCAGGGCATCAAGTACTACTCGGGAAGCGCCTTCTACAACTGCTCGTTCGAGGCGGAGAAGGATAACCTGCCTTCGTATATCGACCTGGGCGTGGTCAAGAACATGGCCCGCGTATGGCTCAACGGGCAGGATTGCGGGATCGTGTGGACTTCGCCCTGGCGCGCGGACATATCCGGTGCGGTCAAGACCGGCCAGAACCAGCTCAGGGTCGAGGTGGTCAACCTGTGGCCCAACCGCCTGATCGGCGACGAGCAACTGCCGGACGACGGCATAAAGGAGGGCAAGTGGCCCGAGTGGCTTCTCAAGGGCGAACCCCGTACCTCGGGCCGCTATACCTTCGCCGCGTTCAGGCACTACAAAAAGGACTCTCCGCTTCTGCCCTCCGGCCTTTTGGGCCCGGTTACCCTGCTGGGCGAATAGTACAACAGTGCGCAGTCCGGCGTTTGGTGCGCCTGCGAGTCAGCCCCGGCCAAACGTGCCGGGGCTGACGTTTTTAAACAGGAAGTCGCCCCGAATTCAAATTCGGGGCGACTTCTTGGGGAATGGATCCGGAAGGCTACTTGTCGTAGCTCTTCATGCTCAGGGTTATCGTGCCGACCGTAGCGGAGGGTGTGCCGTTGACCTGGAGGAAAGAGACCGTTTGGCCGTCTTGCGATACCGCCCACATGGCGTTGCCTTTGCCGAAGGTCAGGGAGTAATCGGCGACGTTTCCGGGGTTGTAGGTCTCAAAGTCGATGTCGTCGATAAACGAGTAACCGCCGCTCGAAACATCGCCTGTAGCGGCAAGGTGCCTGTCGAAGGTGTAGAGCTGCCTTTCGACTTTCGTCTTGTTGGTGCATCCCGCGGGAACGACCGCACCTTCCAGGTATTGGGCATTCGTACTGGGCGAGAGAAAAGCGTGGCCGTAGAGTTGGACAGTACCGGCAAGTATCGACTTGAAGTTGTAGATCAGATCGATCTTGTTTTGAATGCCCAGAGAGCTTACCTCGGCCGCGGTGTATGCCGCCATATCCTTGAGCGAGATGTAGCATCTGTCTGCCGAGGTCAATACAATGCCCTTTTTGATCCTCTGCTTGCGTACCTCCGCACTCGTATGGATGCTTGCCTGTCTGCCTGCCAAGTTGGTGTAGGTAAACTGGAAGTGTACGGTTTGGCCTCGTGCCTCTTCAGGAATGACATACTTGTAGCGAAGTGCGGCCACAACCGTATCCACCATATTGGCTACAGACAACATTCCGTCGGTACTTACCGAGGTCGTGATCAGATGAGGAATCTCGATGCCGCCCGATGAGGTGGTGTAGCCGTTGGGATCGAAGCCCGTTCCCGCGTCTCCGGGAATGGAAGCCTCCACCAAGGCTCTCGACAGCACCGAAGAGGGGCTGGCCAGAATGTAGGCGTAATCGATGGAATTTCCGACAACGCACGGACCGTAGGACTTAACGATAATGTCGGCATGCTCGTTCGTTTCGTCCTTGTTGCACGACACCAGGGAGAACGAAACCGCCAGCATGGGGATTACCAGAAGATTGATTATCTTTTTCATAGTCATCATGCATTAAGGTTTTGCCTGAACGGTCAGTTTGATCTCATAGGTCGTGGAGTGCTTCCGGTCGCCCGATATAACTGTGTATTTCAGGGGGCTATCCATGTTGCTGAAGTCGGTCCACACACCCATTTTCGGGGTTACGATAGCGTCGATCGACGTGCCGCAACTGGGCTTGAGTTTGCCCAGGTTCGTACCGTACTTAACCACGGCGGTAACCACACCGGTCTCGTTATTGATTACGGGAGTCCCTACCAATACCGAGACGTGGTCGCTACCGAGCAGCGCCAGGGAGGTCATAAGCGATTCGGTCTTATCGGTTATGAGCAGCCCGTTCTCATCGAGGGGGTACTCCTCGCATCCCGACAGCGCAAAGCAAGCCGCCATAGCCAGGATCACGGAGAATATTTTCAATTTTTTCATACTCATTTTGATTTTTAGTTCAGCCGGACTTACAACCATGGCGTGTTTTGCGTGAGGTTCGGGTTGCGGTTCCTCTCCGCTTGCAGGATGGGCAAAATGTAGTACCTCTGCCTGCTCAGCTCGACGTACCTGCTGTAGTCGTTCCTTACGTTTTCGCCGTAGGTATTGACGATCAACAGACCGTTTCCGCCTATTTCTCCCCAAACCGATTCAAACCTTCTCCAGCGGCGCAGGTCGAAGTAACGTTGTCCTTCCAGCGGGAACTCCACGATGCGCTCCTGTTCGATCGCCAGGAAGAAGTTCTCCGCATTGTCGGTCTTCGTAGAGGCAAGCGCGGGGAGTCCTGCGCGGGCGCGGATCTTGTTGACCAACTCGATGGATTTGGCTTGAGGTCCGCGTTGCGCGTTGACTGCCTCGGCGTACATGAGGTAGACGTCGGCCAGGCGCATCAGGTAGAAGTCCTGCGGGGTATCGTTACGCTCGCAGTTCATGCCCTCGTTGCGTATCCACTTGCGCACCACATAGCCGGTCGTCATCGCGGAAGCTTCAATGTAACCTGCCCCTGTCGTTTTGAATAGCCAGGTTACCGGTACGGAGGTCTGCAAGGCGACCAGCGAGGTCATTTTCTCCTTGTCCCACAGTATGGTCGAACGGCAACGGTAGTCGCGTCCCTCGTAGGTAGCCGGGTTCAGGGCGTTGCCTTCTGCCGTCGGCGTGGCTTTGTTGACCGTGATCGGGCTGAAGTCGCCGGTGGAGACCAATTGGTACCTTTTGGCCAGTTCGATCGTCGTGCCCACGTAGCTCTGTGAGTTCTGGGTCGAACGGTTGCCCAGGTCGTTGAGCAGGTTGCTCCCCTGTCCGAGCAGCGGACCACCCCATGCGAATGCGAAAATGATCTCGGAGTTGGTCGCCGGAGCGTCATAATTCGGGGTAAACATGTGGTAATAATTGGGAAGCGGATCGGCGCTTCCCGCACTTCCCGGCGAACCGGGAGCCCCGTCCCTGAACAGTTTGAGGCCGTAGTCGTCGATTACCTCCTCGAAGTCGGCCTCAGCCGCCGCGTAAGCGGTGGCCGCCGCGCCAGCATCGGGAGTGAACCCTGCCAGCTCAGGCCAACCGAATTTATTCCAACAGGCCCAGAACAGGTGCATCTTGCCCCTGAAGGCAAGGGCGGCGACTTTCGATGCACGGCCGGTCTGGGAAGCGGGAATCGTTTTCGGCAACTTTTCGTAGGCATAGGTAAAGTCCGCAAGGTTACGCTCATAGATCTCCTTGATGGGCATGCGGGACATGGTAATG
The DNA here is from genome assembly GCA_031551275.1 of Rikenellaceae bacterium. Lineage (GTDB taxonomy): Bacteria > Bacteroidota > Bacteroidia > Bacteroidales > Rikenellaceae > JAVBMJ01. Next base: position 32,602 of record JAVBNX010000014.1, on the reverse strand, counting down.
ACTTCATCCTTGTCTTCCACAGTCTTTTCCAGGTAGATCATGTCGCCCCAAAGGCTGATCAGCCTGAAGTAGCACAGAGCCCTGAGGAAACGCGCTTCGCCCAACACCCTTTCGAGGTCTGGAACATCTGTCGCTCCCGCAGTCGGCAACATCGCGTTGACGTTGTCGATCACGTAGTTGGCTCGGTTGACCCCTCCGTACAAACCTATCCAGTGAGGAGAGAAGTTGCTCTGGGTAGGGGCGTGGCTTCCGTTGCTGTAAAGGGTATTGGTATTCGCGGAGGAGCCGCGCGACCATGCGATCTCGGTCATGCAGTCGAACGAATACTCGAAGCTGAAGTACGGCCTGATGCTGCTGTACACACCGTAAATAGCTTTGGTGGCATCGTCGGGCGTCTTCCAGAAGGCGGTTTTGGGCATTTGCGTGGTGGGGTCCTGTTCAAGCAGATTCTGCGTGCAGAACGTCGAAAGGAATCCGGTAGCCGCGATGACAATAAGCTTAATAGATTTTCTCATCTTTTTCATAATTAAGATCAGATTACCAGGTTAAGGCCGAAGGAGAATGTTCTGACCATCGGGTAGGCGTCGTTTTCGCTCGTGGTCCCCGTCAACGCTTTTTCGGGGTCGAGGCCGCGGTAGTTGGTAAAGGTCAGCAGGTTTTCCCCCGAGACGTAGATGCGCAGGCTCGTTATCTTTATTTTTGCGCAGAGCTTTGTCGGGATCGTGTAACCCACCTGAAGGTTCTTGAGCCTGATGTAGGACAAATCATCCAGGAAGTAGGACGTATTGCCGTTGTTGAGTCCGCGTGCGCCGAGCACTACCCTGGGAAGCGTCGCACCGCGGTTGGTGTAGCTCCAGGTATCGTAATACTGTTGCTTGGAAATCGCCTGCGGGTCGGTGTTGAGCGTCGTGCGGTTGAAATGGTCGTTCCAGTAGTCTTTACGACCGGTGGACGCGCTCCACAGCATGGCAAAGTCGATCCCTTTCCAGGAAGCGTTCGCGTTCAGGCCGAAATAGGCCGTGGGGCGGATGTTCAGCAGCCGGGGGTAGGCTTTCATATCCTCGCCGCCGACCGTTCCGTTGCCCGAGAGGTCTTCGACCAGCAAGTCCCCGGGGGCCGATCCGGCAGCCTGCCAGGGGGCGTCGTAGATCTGTTGCCACGTCTGGACTACGCCGCCGCGGTTGATCTGGTTGTAGACAAAACCGTACGGCATATCGATGAACGTGGTTCCGCGCGAGAGGTACTCGTTCCACTTTTTGAGCCTGTTGGCATTGTACGAGCCGTTGAAGCTGACGCTGTACTGGAAGTCCTTCAGGGAGTGGCGCCAGGTAAGGGTAAGCTCTATACCCTGGTTGCGCATCTCCCCGATATTTTGCTTCGGCGCCGCGTATGCGCCTTCCAGGAGGGTCGAGAGGTCGGAGGGCCTGAGCATACCTTTGGTATACCTGTCGTAGTAATCGATTTCAGCCATCAGCCTGTTGGTAAAGAAGCCCAGATCGAGACCCAGGTTGAGTACGTTGGTGGTTTCCCATGAGAGTGCCTGGTTGATCATGCTCTTGTTGACAAGACCCACCACTTTGACGTTGTTCTGAACATAGTCCTGTTGGCTCATGCTCTCTTTCTGCTCATAGTTGCCCACACCCGAGTTGTTACCCAGGCCGCCATAGGAGGCGCGGAACTTTCCGCTCGTTACCACGTTCTTCATAAACTCGAGGAACGTCTCCTCGGTAAACCTCCAACCGACGGATGCCGAAGGGAAGAAACCGTATTGATGGCCGTCGTAGAATTTCGAGGAGCCGTCGTAACGGAAGTTCATTTCGGCGAGGTATCTTCCGGCAAATGCGTAATTCAGACGCCCTACATATGACCTCAGGCCCCAGGCGCTTGAGTTACCGGTTATTGAATTGAGGGTCAGCGCCGCATCGAGTTCGGTAAGGCTTTCGTGAACCCTGTTGGTTTTCACTGCGGCCAGGTTGCGGCCGAAGGCGTACTCTTCGGCGTAGAGCAGCAACGCGTTGAAATCGTGTTTGCCCTTGCTCAGTGCATAGGTAAGCCGTCCGTTCAAAAGGGTCCGGTAGCCGTTGCCCATGTTGTTGCTCATCGACGCGTTCGTGTCGGTAATGATCGTCCTGGTAATGGCATTGGTCTGGAAGTTCCATTCGCTCCAGGGCATGGTCCAGTAACGCACCATCTGCGTGTAGTAGGAGAGGCTGTAATCGGCCATGAATTTGAGCCCTTTCAAAGGCTCCCATTCGATATTGACCATACCGAACATATCCTGGCGGTCGCGCTTCACGATACGGTCCCTTTCGTACGACCTGATCGGCTGGAAAATGTTGTTGGTCTCGCCGTACATCATCGTACCCCCATATCTTTTGGTCTCCGCGTCATAGGGATAGACACCCGCTATGGCGCTCACAAGACCTCCCGAGGCCGAGTTGGTAAACCATCCGTCGTCGGGGCCGTAAGTCCATTTGGTCCAGCTGCCGTCGAATTTAGCGCCTACCTTGATGTTCTTCCTTACCAGGTAGTCGTAGTTGAAACGGGCGTTGTAGCGGGTAAAGTCGTTGGTAATGTGGATACCTTCCTGGTCCATGATACCTCCCGATATATAGAAGTTCGACTTTTCGGTCGACCCGCTTGCCGAAAGGTTGTAGTTTTGCATCGTACCCGTCCTCGAGGTAATGTCCATCCAGTCGGTGTTGGGGTAGCGCATCGGGTCGATGTAGGATTTTGCCGCCCACTCTTCGATCGAAGACCAGCGGAACTGGTTGACCGAGCCCCCGTTCAAAGCCGCTTGCGACCTGAAAGCGGTAGCTTGTGCGTAGTCGGTCATGTGCTCGATCATCTTGATGGGCGTCGAGAAAGCCATCGAGGTGCTGAATGAGACGGTGGCTTTATCTTTCGCCCCGCTCTTGGTTGTAATCAGGATAACGCCGTTGGCGCCACGCGAACCGTAGACCGCCGACGAAGATGCGTCCTTAAGCACGGATATGCTTTCGATGTCGTTCATGTTAAGTCGGTTGATGTCCACGTCGGGCATCCCGTCCACAACGATCAGCGGGGTGGCGGAGTTGACGGTTCCCACTCCGCGTATCATAAGGGTGGTGTTGTTCTTACCGGCCATCGCGGTGTTGACGTTTACCTGCAAGCCCGGTACCAGGCCCGACAAGGCCGAAGATACGTTGTCCAGGGCGCGGCCCGACAACTGTTCGTCGACCTTTACCGATGCCACCGCACCGGTCATGTTCACTTTTTTCTGGGAGCCGTAACCCACCACCACAACATCGTCCAGGGTAGTCACATCCGGCCGCAGGGAGACACTGATAAAGGTGCGTCCCGAGACAGGCACATCCTGTGTCAGATACCCTATAAAGGATACCCGGATTGTGGCGTCCGGTGCGGCATTGATGGAAAACTCCCCCATGGCGTTCGCCGTGGTTCCCGTGCTGGTTCCCAGAACCACCACGTTGGCTCCGATGACCAGTTCGCCCTGCTCATCTTTAATAACGCCCTTCACGGTGGTCTGCGCCTGGACGCTCTGCAAGAAGAGGACCCCGATTAGGGTCAACATTGCAGCTAATCCGCGGCGAGCCGCCCGGGTGTCGCATTTTCGTTGTTTTCTTTCCATAACTTAAATTTAGTTTAGTAGGAATTAAAGTTGCCGTGTCGCTTTGGTTTCATTTTGTTTTTTACGCCATTCGTTTTATTTTAATTTGTTAGTACTTTTATCTCCGTTATTCCGTTTCGTCGCCCTGGTTGTACCGGTTTATCAAAAGTATCGGTTTGATTCGAGTGTGTCTCGACAAAATCGTATAGAGATTCGACAATTTTGTCTATCGGGTTTCATGGGTGTTTTTGTGTTGGAAAAAAAGCATTATCTTCGATACACGATGATGAAAATGAGGAGTTTTGTATGCTTTCTTATGGGTGCGCTGGCGTGTGCCACGATTGTCAGCGCCAATACAGGAAATGCGTTCAGGCATATCGAGCAGGCTTCCGGCAATTCGCAGGTCTCGGTCAGCGGTCTGTACCAGGACGAGTACGGCAGGATGTGGATCAACGCCCGCGACGGAATCAAGACCTATACCGGCAACAGGCTGGTGCGGATGTTTCCCGAATACCGTACAGGCGGCCGCGCCCCCTCGCTGACCGGCGACAGGCAGGGGCATTTGTACTTCTGCGCCGATTACAGGGTCATCGAGTGCGATCTGGGCACCGAGCAGACCAGGACGGTATACACCCAGCGCAGCAACGCGATCAACCCCGATATCTCATTCAACTATTCGAACGACAAGCTCTGGATCGGGCACATCGACTCGATCTATACATACAAGTCGGGCGTGCTGAAACCTTATTGCACTGTGCCCCTGGCAAATCCATCGACGGTCATCTCCGCGGTGCTCTCCGCGCGCAACGGCGATCTGTTCGTGGGCACTTCGGACGATGGCCTGTTCAGGATCGATTCCAATCTCCGCCGCCAGAGGGTATTGCGTTCGACAGGCGAAATATTCTGTCTCTACGAGGATTCCAAGGCGAATGTCTGGGTAGGCACATTCAATGCCGGGCTCTTTATGATAGCTCCCGACGGAAAAATTACCAACTTTACCGAAAAGGGCGATTGCGCCCTTGCGAGCAACTACGTCAGGACGGTCTGCGAAGATAACGACGGGCAAATATGGGTGGGAACGGTCAACGGGGCGGATCGTATCGATTTGTCCGCCCGCAAAGTCGAGCACTTCGGGCTGAGCGAAGGCGAAATTTCGGGACTCTCTAATTTGTCGGTGTGGATCATTATAAAGGACAACCGGGGCACCATGTGGTTCGGCACCTATTACGGCGGGATCGACTACTATAACCCGAGGACCAATGTGTTCGATTACGAGCGTGTCGGCAAGCCGGACCAGAAGGCCAACTATCCCATAATAAGTTCGATCGTCGAGGTGGAGAACGGGGATCTCTGGATCGGCACCGAAGGCAACGGACTGATCCGCCATAACCTGAAGACTTCCGGCAGCAAAATATATACTGCCGGACCGAATTCAGTGCCCCACAACAATATAAAATACATCCACGTCGACAATGAGGAGCGTATCTGGATCGGTACGCACCTGGGGGGACTCTGTTGTTACGACCAGGCGGCGGACGAGTTCGCTTACTATACGATCGACCCTTCCGATCCCCTCAGGCGCTCGGAGTCGGTGCATGCCATAGTGCGTGTCGACAAGAGGTTCCTGCTCGGAACGCTGGGGGGGATTTACTCCTTCGACCCTGTATCCGGCGTCTCGGTTCGGATGGATGAGCCCGGCAGCAGCATCCATATGATAAACGCCATGATCGTCGACGGCGAGCGCAACATGTGGGTAACCGGCAACGGATTGATGAGGTACAACCTGTCGGACGGGTCCGTAAGGGATTTCAACCGGGAACTTGCCGAACTTACCAATTCGGCGGTAACCATCGGTACCTGCATGATCGAGGAGCCCAACGGCAACATACTGATAGGCACCTCCGGCAACGGAGTGATACGGTACAACCCCCGCACGGACAGGTTCGCCAGGTTCAACAACCAGAATAGCGGCTTGGCCAGCGATTATATCGGATGCCTGTTCTACAACGGCGACGGCAGCGTTTTCATCGGAACGAGCGCCGGACTGACCTATCTCGACATGCACACCGGCCAGTCCTCCAATTTCGATGTTTTGAGAGGCTTCCCGATAACCTCGATGATGCCGGGAACCATTGTCCGTACCCGCAACGGCAGCGTCGTATTCGGTGGAATGAACGGGATCGCCGTGATGCAACCCGGGATCGCCTTTGCGGATTTGGTCTCCTTCAAAATGTGGTTTTCCGAACTTACGGTCAACGGCAAGGAGATACTGCCCGGCGACGGCAGCAACATCCTGGATGTGGCGCTTGTGGAGACCCGCAAAATCGTTTTGAACAGCTACCAAAACAGTATTTCGGTGGAGTTCGGCCACGACAACTTTACCAACTACGGCATGCCCGAATACCAGTACAGGCTCGAGGGTCTGGACAAGGAGTGGCAGAACAGTACCGGGGCGCCGATCAGCTACATCAACCTCTCCCCGGGCAAGTACACCCTGAAGGTCAGGGCCGTCTTTATCCTGGGCGATATCCCGACCAAAGAGATGTCGATGGATATTGTCATCCGGCATCCCTTCTACGCCTCGTGGTACTCCTACCTGGCCTATATCCTGATAGCGGCATTGGTGACCCTGATCGTGGTTAATTTTTACCACTCCTCGCGCAAGGTAATCGAGACCGAGCGCCGGGAAAGGGAGCAGAAGGATGAGGACAACCGCGAAAACATTACCTTCTTTACCAACATCTCCCACGAATTGCGCACACCCCTTACCTTGATCGTCGGGCAACTGGAGCTGCTGCTCATGTCGGGCCGGCTGAAAGGGGACGTCCATAAGAGCCTGGGCGAAATACTCAAGAGCGGCAACAAGATGAACAGGCTGATCGACGAGCTGCTGGAGTATATGAAGCACAGCCACGGCATATCGCTTCAGAAGGTTCGCCGTCAGGATCTGGTCGCTTTCGTCAGCCAGACCCACCACTCATTCGAGAGTTTCGCCCAGCTCAAGGAGATCGACTTTGCCTTCAGGTCGGACTTTGATGCGCTCGATGTCTGGTTCGACGAAATGCAGGTGCAAAAAGTGTTCGACAACCTGATTTCCAACGCCTTCAAATACACCCCCAACGGTGGCCGCATAGAGATTTCTATCGTCAGTTCGGGCGACAAAGTAAGGGTAATGGTCCGCGACAACGGAATAGGCGTGCCGCCGGAGATGCACCACAAGGTATTCGATCGCTTTTTCCGCATCGGCAAGGTCGGCTCGGGCATAGGCCTGTCGCTCTGCAAATCGATCGTCGAGGCTCACAACGGCTTGATATGGGTGGAGTCCGCCGAGCAGGGCGGCAGCGTTTTTATCGTAGAGCTCTATGCCGACGACAGGGTATTCGACAACAACCCCAACGCCAAGATATCCGAGGTTGAGGAGCGCAGGTATGACGCGGAGTTCATGCACGAGGACAAGGAGTATATCGAACACCTGGCCACCCAGCAACAATCGGGCGAACAGCGCACCCTGCTGATCGTGGAAGACGACCACAAACTGCGCCGCCTTTTGGTGCGCATCTTCGAGCCGCTTTTCTGCATTTACGAGGCCGCCGACGGATTGGAAGGGCTCAAGGCGGCAGGGGAGTATTCGCCCGACCTGATCATCTCGGACGTTATGATGCCCAACCTCTCCGGGGTGGAGTTCTGCGCGAAGATCAAGTCGGACTTCAATACCAGCCATATCCCGGTTGTTTTGGTAACCGTTCTGGACAGCACGCAGCGCTATTTGCAGGGCATTAATTGCGGCGCCGACGACTATGTTACAAAGCCGTTCAATGTCAAGGTTCTCGTATCCAAGTGCATGGCCATTCTCAACAACAGGGCGCTGCTCAGGGAGAAATTCAGCCGGGAGAAGGACAGCTCGGTGCAGGTGGTAACCTCCAACAAACTCGACCGCGACTTTATGGACAGGGCCATAGAGATCGTCGAGCAGAACGTCGAATACGGGAATATCGACGTCAACATACTCTGCCTGCACATGGGGATCAGCCGCTCCAAACTTTTTCTGAAGATCAAGGGCATCATGGGCCAGACCCCCCACGAATTCATCCAGACCATCAAACTCAAGGTAGCCGCCAACATGTTGCTCGAAAATGAGGAGATGAGCATCGGCGACATAGCCATAAATTTGGGCTTCAGCTCATTGAACTATTTCGGGAAGTATTTCCGCAACAATTTCGGTGTATCCCCCTCGGTCTACCGCAAGCAATTCTTGAAAAGGCAGGCTTCCGCGTCGCAGCTCCCCGACGAAGATGAGCCGCACGACGGTGCGGAATAACCGTATAGGCACCAAAAAACATACCGCCGGAATCCCGGCGGTATGCTATGCTGGGGAGGCGGTAGTAATCCCCCATTTTTACTGTGCGGCCTCACTTACGCCGCTACCCGCTCCCCATTATCAAACACTCTTGGGTTAGGTGAGTGTATCGGATTTGCAATGCTTAAGAAAATGTTACGCAAATGTATAATAATGCTTCCGGTTGCATAGCATTTGGATTTCCGGCTGGCTCAAATAAGTTTTTATTTATCTCAAAAAATGAGCCAAGGCACAATTAATCGAAAAAAACAGGAAAGTGACGGTCCGGCGGATGGGATTTCATCTTATTTGGTTACTTTTGCATACCCTCCCCTTTTGTTGTACTCACTGATATCTCACCAAATGTCTGAAGTACAGCCATATTTGTTTCTGTGCATTGCCGTCTCGTTCAGTGCGATCATGCTGCTGAACACCATATTCCTGTGTGTGTTGCGCGGGATGAGGCGTCCGGCCAACCTGCTGGCCCTGGCCTACCTGTTTACGGCATTGGTCCCGGTGGTGGGCGTCGTGCAGCATTTCCACACGGCGTTTTATATGCGGGCGTTGCTCAATCCGGTGCACACGATGATGGTGCTCCTGATCTGGCCGCTGGTTTATTTCTACCTTTTCGAGCTGATGCGTCCCGGTTGCATAAAACCCCGCCACTGGCTGCCCGCCTACCTGCCGCCGGCGATCCTCGCCCTGGCCCTGGCGCTGACCGGGCGGATATGGGGGCCGCTGCCCCCGTTCCTGTCGTATGCGCAGATAGGGCCTTACCTTGGAGAGCCCGCCTTGTGGGTGCGTTTCGCGGGGGTCGCGATGGTCATTGCCGAGCAGGTCGTGCTGTCGGTCGTGATCGTTCGGATACACAACAGCCATAGGCGCCTTATCGCCGACAGGTATTCCAATTTCGAAGGGTGCAACCTGCAATGGATCCAATGGGTCTCCGGCGGGATGCTGGTGCTGAGCCTCTGCGTGATCGGTTGCCTGCTGGTCGAAGGGTACGGCTTCAAGCTGGCTATCAGTTTTATGGGCGTGGCGATGCCTACCATACTCAATATCTTTGTCATCCGCCGCAAGGACCTCTATTCGCCCGAAAGCAGCCCCGTGCAGCCGGAGGGGCCCGAGCCCGGGGGGCAGGCCGAGATCAAGCACCTCCAGTTGGGGCAGGAGTTGCTGCGGCTGCTGGAGGAGGAGGAGATATTCAAGGATCCCGACCTGAGCAATGACAAGGTGTGCAGGATGCTCAACACGAACAGGACCTACCTGTGGGAGGTAATCACGCAGGATATGTGCACCAACTTCTACGCCCTGGTCAACAGCTACCGCCTGCGCAAGGCCGAGGCGATCATGTCGGACGCGGGATGCAGGAATATGCAACTGGGCGATATCGCGCAGAAATGCGGTTTTCGGAGCCTGAGCGCCCTGAGCAGTATGTTCCGGCAGGTGTACGGGATGACCCCATCGGAGTACCGCCACCTCTCGCCCGCCGACGGGGAGCCCCGGGAGGTACGGCAACCGGATTGATCACGCCCCGGTCCAGCCGCCGTCGACGGTAACGACCGTCCCGTTCACGAATTTCGCCTGGTCGCTGACCAGGAAGGCGACCACCTGCGCCACGTCCACCGCCTGTCCCAGGGGCCCTTGGGCCACATACTGCGTCAGGGCGGCAAGTCCCTTTTGCGCCGGGTTGCGCAGCGTGTCGCCGATGTGGGTCTGGATGCTGCCCGGGGCGACGGCCACGCAGCGGATGTTGTCGGCGCGGTAGACCGCAGCGATGTTCTGGGTCAGGCCGATCACGGCGTGCTTGCTCGTCACGTAGCTCACCCCGCCCCGCGCGCCGAACATACCGCCCACGGAGGCCGTGTTGACGATCACGCCCGGTTTCTTCTCTTTGAGCCAGTGGCGGATGGCAAGCTGGCAAAGGATGGTCGGGCCCTTGACGTTGATGTCCATCACACGCTCCCAGAGCGCGAGGTCCAGTTCGTCGACCGAGACGAAATTGTCCATGATCCCGGCGTTGTTGACCAGGTAGTCGACCGTGCCGAAATGGGCGAGGGTCTTTTCGACCAGCTTTTCGAGCTCTTCGCGTTTGGCGATGTCGGTCACGATGCCGACGGCCTCGACGCCTTTGGCCTTTACCTGCTCTACGACGCGCTGCAGGGAGTCGGCGTTCACGTCGGCCAGGGCGAGCGAGACGCCCTTTTCGGCCAGGACGTTGGCGATGGCTTCGCCGATGCCCGAGGCGGCCCCGGTGACGATGGCGATCCGGTTGTGGGATGTTTTCATGGTAAGGGATTGTTTGTTATGCTTTTCGTTGAAGCAAACCCCTTGCCACGATGTGGGATCCGGGGATTTTCGTTAATTTTGCAGGCAATTTTCCGCCTTGTTTATGTGGTTGACACTCGCCTTTGTTTCGGCTCTGCTGCTCGGATTTTACGACGTGGCCAAGAAGCACGCCCTGCATCACAACGCCGTGTTGCCGGTGCTGTTGCTCAATACGCTGTTCAGTTCGCTGGTATTTCTGCCCTTTATCCTGGCCTCGAAGATCTGGCCCGGGATCATGCAGGGGCATACGGCCGTTTATGTGCCCCCAGCGGACTGGGCGACCCACGGGCTGATCCTCCTGAAATCGGCGATCGTGCTTACCTCGTGGATATTCGGCTATTTCGGGATGAAGCACCTGCCGCTGACCATCGTGGGGCCGATCAACGCCACGCGGCCCGTGATGGTGCTCATCGGGGCGATGCTGATCTTCTCCGAGCGGTTGAACCTCTACCAGTGGATCGGGGTGACGCTCGGGATCGTGTCGTTCTTCATGCTCAGCCGCTCGGGAAAGAAGGAGGGGATCGATTTTAGGAGCAACAAGTGGATATTCTTCGTGGTAATGGCGGCCATAACCGGCGCGGCGAGCGGGTTGTACGACAAATTCCTGATGAAGAGCCTGCCGCCCATGCTGGTGCAGTCGTGGTACACCCTCTACCAGTTGGGGATGATGGGGGCGATCATTTTGCTGCTTTGGTGGCCCCAGCGCCACAAAAGCACGCCGTTCGAGTGGCGGTGGAGCATCCCTTTGATCTCGCTGTTTTTGTGTGCGGCCGACTTCGCCTATTTCTGGTCGCTGAGCCTGCCCGGGTCGATGATCGCCGTGGTCTCGATGATCCGCAGGGGCAGCGTGGTAGTATCGTTCGGCTTCGGTGCGGCGTTGTTCGGCGAGAAGAACCTGCGCAGCAAGGCGTTCGACCTTTTGCTGGTCTTGATCGGGCTGGCTTTCCTTTGGTGGGGCAGCAGGGGGTAATCTCAAAAATTAGGCTTTTCTATAGACTTTCACTATTTTTGTAAGTGTCCAAAACCTGTGCCTATGAAGCCGTCGACGATACACACCGTTTTCTTTAGTGCGACCGGGACCACTCGCCGGGTCGTGGAGGCCGTGGCCAAAGGGATCGGGGGAGAGCCGCAAAGGCATAATATTACTTCGCCCAACTCCACGGAGGAAGTTATCCCCGCCGGGGATGTGGCTGTGTTCGGGGTTCCGGTCTATTCAGGGCGTGTTCCGGAGGTGGCCGCCCGGTCGCTCCGCCTCTTCAAGGGCGATGGGACGCCAGCGGTTTGCGTGGTCGTCTACGGCAACCGGGAGTATGACGACGCCTTGCTGGAGTTGAAGGAGATCGTCGAAGCGGGCGGTTTCCGGATCGTGGCGGCGGGCGCGTTCGTGGCGCAGCACTCGATCTTTCCGGCGGTGGCGGAAGGACGGCCGGATGAAAAGGATTTGGACCTGGCGGAAAATTTCGGCCGTGCGGTCGGGGAGATGTTGGAGGGGTGGGAAGGGGCATCGCCCCTGCCGGAAGTTGGGGTAAAAGGTAATTTTCCATACCGGGCCGTCGGGAAGATCCCTTTGCGGCCCCGGGGAGACAGGCGTTGCACACGGTGCGGGACATGCGTGAAGGCGTGTCCGGCGAGGGCGATCCCCGAGGATCATCCCCGAAAAACAGACAAAAAACTTTGCATAGCCTGCGGCCGGTGTATAGCGGTTTGTCCCGAGCAGGCGCGGCATTACGGCGGATTGCTTTATCAGATTGCCGGCAAAAAGTTCGTCAAAGCTTACGGCGGCGTGCGCAAAGAGCCGGAATGGACCGTTGGGGTATCTTCTAAAAAGAACTGGAATGCAGATCATAGACTCGCTCAGACAAGAACTTCTGAGCCTTGCGGATGAGGGGACGCGGTTGTCCACCCAGCATTATTTCAAGGAGGAGGTAAAGGCCTACGGGCTGAAAGGGACTCGGGCGACACAGGTCGCCAGGGCGTGGCTGCCCCGGATCAAGGGGCAGTCCAAGAGTGAGGTTTTCGCCCTTTGCGGTCAGCTTTGGCAATCGGGGTGGATCGAGGAGTCGTTCGTTGCCTGCGAGTGGGCCTATTCCCGGCACCGGGAGTTCAAACCGGGGGATTTCCAGGTCTTCGAGCGTTGGGTAAAGGAGTATGTCTCCAACTGGGCCTCCTGCGATACGCTCTGCAACCACACCGTGGGAACCTTCGTGGAGATGTATCCCGGGTTTGTGGAGCGGTTGAAGGAGTGGGCGCGGGAGGAGAACCGTTGGGTAAAGCGCGCGGCGGCGGTCACGCTGATCATCCCGGCGCGCAAGGGGCTTTTCTTCGGGGATATTTTACAGATCGCGGGGATCTTGCTCTGTGATGCGGACGATATGGTGCAGAAAGGCTATGGCTGGATGCTCAAGGCGGCGAGCGAGGCGCGGCAAAAGGAGGTATTCGACTTCGTGGTCGCCAACAAGGCGGTCATGCCCCGCACGGCGTTGCGGTATGCGATCGAGAAGATGCCGCCCGGGATGAGGGCGGAGGCGATGAAAAGGGATTAAAATGACGGTCATGGAAGGGGTTTTGTTGAGGGAGTGGCGGCTGGGCGACAGGCGGTCGCTGGCTGAAAATGCAAACAATGTCCGTGTATGGGACAATTTGCGGGATTATTTTCCGCATCCCTATACGGAGAACGACGCCGAGCAGTTTATCCGCATGGTCATGGCGCGCTCGGCGCCCCCGACCGACCTGGCCATAGTGGTCGGCGGAAAGGCGGTCGGCGGGATCGGGATCGTACCGCAAAATGACGTCGAACGGATCTCGGCCGAGATCGGCTACTGGCTCGGGGAGGGGTATTGGAACAAAGGGATCATGACCTGGGCCATCCGCCAGATGACGGGGTATGTGTTCGGGAATTTTCCGATCACCAAGCTCTATGCGCCCGTGTTCGAGTTCAATGCGGCCTCGATGCGGGCGCTGGAAAAGGCGGGGTTCGTGCGCGAGGGCGTTTTTAGGCAGGCGGCTGTCAAGAACGGCCGGGTAATCGACCTGCACTATTACGGGCTGCTCAAAGAACAGGGGCCCAATCACTTCAAAAAGGATTTGTAGCGCTCTTTGGCGCGGTCGAGCATCGCCTCTTTGGGTTGGAAGGCGGGCTCGAAAAAGGTCGCCTCGATCGAGGGGCCTCCTTTGCAGGCGGTTTTGCGCCAGTTGCCGGTAATCTTTCCATTGTGCACGACCACGGGGTGGAAGATCCCGTTCATGGTGTAGGCTTTGGGGGCGTGCTTCGGGTCGAGCACCGCCGTCCGGTCTTTGTAGCTGATCAGGTACTCGTCGAAGGAGGGGAGCAAATGGAAACCTTTGGGCGGGGCGGCGGCTCCCGGGCAGGAGGTATGGATTATGTAGTCGGTATCCCCGAAGCGCTCTGTGGAGAGCTCGTCCGCGATCAGGCCCGCGGCTTGCCGCGCCTCGGTCAGCGAGAGGCCCGACCACCAGCTGAAATCGTCCATCGTGGCCGGGGAGTGGCTGCGGAAGTAGTTGCGCGCCATCAGCGCCAGGGCCTCCTCTTTGTGCAGCGCTTTGGCCGGGGGGACGCGCTCCTCGAGCAGGGTGTAGGTGTGTTTACCGCCCCGGTCGGGACCGCTGCACACGATCCCCTCGATCTCGGCTCCCGAGATCATGCAGCCCATCTGGTGGGGGGTGGTCTTCATCCCGGCATGGGTTACCTCTTCGGCAAGCTGCTCCTTGGTCAGGCTGCGGCCCCCGGCAAGGGCCTTTTCGATCAGGGGATTGGCTTTCAGGTAGTGGCTTTTGTCGATGCCCAGGTAACGCCCGTAGGAGAGGAAGACCGTGCGGAGCCGGGGAGCGGAGAGGGCCAGCATCCAACGGATGTCCGGGGCGGCGACCAGGTGCCAGGTGGGGCGCATAACGTGTGTGCGCAGGATCGCGCCCTTGTCCAGGGCGCCCTCGACGCTCTTCAGCGAGGGGGTTTTCAGGCGCGTTCCCACCGCCCAGCGGACCATGTTGCGCTCCTGGGCCTGGATCGCCCCCATCCACGCGACAAGCTCTTCGGGGGTATCAAAGCATGGGGCGGTCAGTTGTTGGGCGGCCAGGCGGATGGCGGCGATTTGTTTTTGGTGCGGCTTCATGGTTTGCAAAGATACGATTTTGGAGCTATTTTTGGGGGCTAAACGGTTTTTGAACAGGTATGAGAGTGGAAAAATGCGATATGCCGCAGGATAGCCTGGCCAGGGCGTTCCTGCCAGCGGATTATTCGGACGTTTACAAGTGCAGGGCCGTGCTTCCCCAAGGGGCAGGCCCTGATGATATCATGGTCGGGTTCTGGACCGATTTCCCGGGGTGGGTCGCCGCCTTGTTCCGGTTGCGGAACTTTCTGGTCCGGCTGGTCGGCTTGAAAGGGCCGGACCAGGGGAAGATTCAGGAGCTTGAGCGCTGCATCCGCACGGGCGGGTCATACGGCCTGGCTTCAGTGGCGGCCAAAAACGGGGAACAGACCTTGCTCAGGCTCTCGGACAGGCACCTGGACGCTTTGATGGGGGTTCATATCGCCGGACAGGGGGATGTGAAAGAGGTTTATGCCGTTACGCTCGTGCACTACCATAACCGGTTGGGGCGCGTTTATTTTTTCTTTGTCAGGCCTTTTCACGGGCTGGTCGTCAAGGCTATGCTCAGGCGGGCGGCCGGAAAGAAATAACGGGATACGAAAAAGGGCCGGCAGTTCAACGACTGCCGGCCCTTTTGGATGATGCGGTCGGATTAGAGCGTGATCCCGCCTGTGCCGCCCGCTTTCCACGGGCTTACCGTGGCGGAGGCCTCGATCTCGGTGGCGGAGAACGTGAGGGTAACGTCCAGGATGTAGCCCGCGCTCGATGCGCCTACTGCCAGGCCGTTGGCCAGCGTAGAGGTGTCGATGGTAATCATCTGGTTGGTCTTGGTAACGCCGCCGGCGGTAATGTCGATCGCGTAGTTCGTTGTCTCGCCCCAGCCGACACGCAACGGAGAGACTATCGAATAGCCCATGTAGGTCGCCGCGGCGGTGGGGGTGTAGAAGTTCGTTGCGTCGATCACGGTGTCGGTATAGGTAAAAACGTTGCTGCTCTCGCTCAGTTTGTAGACCGGGATGACCGGGTTGGCGGCGTTGGTAACGAAGGTGCGGTTGAAACTGACCGGATCAATGACCAGGTTATTGGCCAGGCCTTTCGGACCGACCTTAGCACTGGTGTTGCCTTCCCAACCTGCGGTAAAGGCGATCGAGGTAATCGTTCCCACGGTCGAAGGGGCGGCGGCGACGACCTTGAAGCGGACCAGCGTGAGCAGGTGCTCGAAGGTAAGGCTCTTGAAGTTCGAGGGGGCGTCGGATGCCGAAGTGGCGACGGTTGCCAGGGTGGACATGATGTCGGTCTTGCCGTCGATCTGGGGCGTGATGTAACGGCTGGCGGTAATAACCTGGCCGCTCACGTCGGTCTTCACGCCGTCGCCTGCGCTCCAGCCCTGGGGCGACATGCCGAACAGATTGATGCCGGTGCCGTCTTTCGGGTAGTACATGGGCGTGTCGAAACTCTGCGCGACAACCGGCGACGGGCTGGCGAAAGTGAGCGTGGACGAGGCGTAGAGGGTGGTGTAGGTGCTGGCGGCGGCGGTTTTGGCGATGACATATGCCGGGAGGTTCACGTAGGCGCTCTCGACAGGCGCTTTGCTGGCCACCACCTGGGGGCTTTGGAGTTTGACCTCCACGTTGCCGGGGAGGGGGTTGGAACCGTTGCAGCCTTCGTCTTTCACGCATCCTGCCAGGGTCATCAGGGCCAGGACAGGGATAAAAATTTTTTTCATTTCGAGTGAGAATTTAGGGAGATTGTGTTTTAAAGGGCGCAAAGATATAACCTTAATTTAACATACGCAAATACGGGATGGACGTGGAAGGGTAATTATGTGTACCTTTGGCTCCGCCGAAGGTTTTGCGCCTCGGCAATCTTTCGCAAGCAAGCTTGCGCGATTGCGCTCGGCTTTGTGTACCTTTGTTCCGCAAAAATTCCCGGGATGGCAAGCTACCTGCAAATAGAAAACCTTTCCAAATCGTTCGGCGATCTGGTGTTGTTCGACGGGTTGTCGATGATCGTCGCGCAGGGGCAGCGCATCGGGCTGATCGCGCGCAACGGGGCGGGAAAGACCACGCTTCTGAATATCATTGCGGGCAGGGAGGACTACGCCTCGGGGACGATTACCTTTATGCGCGACCTGAAAGTGGCCGTCCTGGACCAGGACCCCGCATTCGAGCCGGGGACCACGGTAATGGACGCCTCGCTTAGGGGCGAATCGCCCGAGTTGAGGGCCATCGCGCGGTATGAAAAGAGTCTCGCCTCGGGCGATGGGAATGAGATGGAGCAGGCGATGGCGGAGGTGGATGCGCTCGGGGCGTGGAACTACGAGGCGCGGGTCAAGCAGATCCTTACCCGGTTGAAAATTACCGATTACGGCCAGAGAACCGAGCACCTCTCCGGCGGGCAGACCAAGCGTCTGGCGTTGGCCGGGGCGCTGATCCGGGAGCCCGACCTGCTGATCCTGGACGAGCCGACCAACCACCTCGACCTGGAGATGACGCACTGGCTGGAGGAGTACCTCGTCGTGTCGGGCGTGACGCTTTTGATGGTAACCCACGACCGCTATTTCCTGGACAAGGTCTGCACGGGCATCATCGATATCGACAACCGGCGTGCCTATGCCTACAAGGGGAATTACTCCTTCTTCCTGGAGAAGAAGCAGGAACGTTTAGAGGCCGAGGCGGCGAGCCGGGAGAGCGATAAGAACCTTTTCCGCAAGGAGATCGAGTGGATGCGCAGGCAGCCCCAGGCACGGGCCACCAAGGCGAAAGCGCGGATCGATTCGTTCTACGATTTGGAGGAGCGGCTCAAAAAGGAGCGCGACCAGGGGAGTGTGAAGCTCGACGTGAAGGCGGCCTACATCGGCAAGAAGATATTCGAGGTCAAAGGCCTTTCGAAAAGCTACGGAGAGCGCGTGATCCTCAAAAATTTCGACTACCTCTTCGCCCGCTACGAGAAGATGGGGATCGTGGGGGACAACGGGACGGGCAAATCGACCTTTATCAAGATGCTCCTGGGGCTGGTCGAGCCCGACGGCGGGGTGATCGAGATCGGGGAGACCGTCCGGTTCGGGTACTACTCGCAGCAGGGGATCGAGTTCGATCCGGGCGCGCGGGTAATCGACGTGGTGACCGATATCGCCGAGAGCATCGAATTGGGCGACGGGCGGAAGATGAGCGCATCGCAATTCCTGCAATACTTTTTGTTCGCGCCCCAGACGCAGTACAACCCTGTCGGCAAGTTGAGCGGCGGGGAGAAACGGCGGTTGTACCTGTGCACGATTTTGATGCGCAGTCCTAACTTTTTGGTCCTCGACGAGCCGACCAACGATTTGGATATTATGACCTTGCAGGTGTTGGAGGAGTACCTTTCCGGGTATGGCGTCTGTTTGATTACCGTCTCGAACGACCGCTACTTTATGGACAATGTGGCCGACCACCTGTTGGTCTTCGAGGGCGGGGGCCGGATCAAGGATTTTCCCGGGTCGTACAGCGATTACCTCGAATGGAAGAGCCTGCGCGACGCCCAGATGCAGGAGCAGGCGCAGAAAAACGTCCCCAAACCGGCGCGTGCGGAGCGCGAAAGCCCGGCCCCGGAGCGTAAAAAATTGAGCTACGCCCAGCGCCGGGAGATGGAGAGCTTGGAAAAGGAGTTGCCCTTGTTGGAGCGCGAGAAAGCGGAGTTGGAGCAGCAGATGAGCAGCGGCGATCTTTCATTGGATGAATTGACCGCCAAAAGCCAACGGATCGCCGAAGTGATCGAGCGGATCGACCTGGGGTCGATGCGGTGGCTGGAGTTGAGCGAGATAGAAGGGTAGGGGGCTACTTCAACGCGCCCTTGACGTGTTGTTGGAGTTCGCGGAAAAAAGGTTCGAAAACCTGCCATAGCTCCTCTTGGTGGGCGGTCAGGTAGTCGGTTGCCTTGTCGGGGGAGACCTTCATCCGCCCGTAGCGCTCCATGATGGCGAGCGAATCGAAGATGCCCTCCACGGTCGCGTATTTGCCCAGGCGGTCGGTCAGGATGAAATGCCACATAAAGCGTTTGATCCGCTCGGGCAAGTGGCGGCGGTTGCAGGCCAGCGAGAGGTAGAAACGCCGGGTAAAACGCCGCAAGGGCACGGCGGAAAATTCGTTGAAGCGGGAAGCCAGCAGGTAGTCGAAATAGATGTCCAGCAGCGCGCCCGAGTAGCGCCCGAAGTGGGGCCGGAGCGTTTGCACGGTCCCCCGGACCGCCGGATGGTGGTCGGTAAAGTGGTCGATCATGCGGTGGAGCCTGATCCCGTCGGCCATGGCGGGCGGGTAGCCGTTGAAAGAGCTGCCCTTGACCGCGTCGCCGATGAAATTGCCGACCTGCAGGCGGCCGTTCTCGCCGGAGAGCACTATATGGGCCAGGTAGTTCATCGCAGGACAAGGTACGAATTATAAAGCGGTTTGCATAACCAAAAATTCGCAGCGATTCATTACCTTTACACAGAACCTTTAACCCGAACCCGTATGAGAGATCGCATCCGTAGTTTTTTCAGCCAATGCTTCGATACGTTGCGCCTGTGCCCTGCCGAGGCGGTGTTGAGTCTGTTTTTCTTTGTCTATTTTGCCCTGGTGGTCGAGGAAGTTGCCGGCGTCGACGACCGGGATGGCTACCGGTGGCTCTTCCCGCTCTTCTTTTGCGCGTCGATGCTGCTCAACCGCTGGACAGCGCGGGGCGGCAAGGTAAGGTGGATCTATTATGCCAGCCCGTTGCTGGCCGTGCCTTTTTTGTGGGTCGACGTGCAGGATTGGACCTCCTCGGTCGCCTACGCGGTGGCGCTGGTGCTCTGTGTGCTGATGGTGGGTGTGTGCCGTTGGAGGCGCGGCAACGGCGATTTCGTGGGCGACGGGCTGCATTACCTGAAGAACTTCTTCTTTGCAGAGCTGCTTACCGGCGCGGCCTGGGCGCTGTCGGCGGCGATCTATTTTTCGCTGCGGTATATCTTCCCGGGATTGCCCTGGGGCGATGAAGAGAAGGTCGCGGAGTACGTGGCGATGGTGGCTTTCGTATTGTTGTTGCCGTTGGTCTTTTTGACCCTGGTCAGGCTGCAGGATGACGAGTTCAAGCCCGTGAAATTCGTCGATATGATGATTACCTGGGTGGTCTCGCCCGCCATTCTGATCTATACCGCCATCCTGTACATTTATTTTCTGAAGATCGTGCTGCTCTGGTCTTTGCCCCAGGGCGGGGTGGCCTGGATGGTCTTCGCGTTCGCCATCCTGGCCGTGCTGGCCAAAGCCTACCAGCCGATGATGGGCGGGCGACGGCTTTACGATTGGTTCTACGACCGATTCCAGTGGATCTCATTGCCCGCCCTGGCGATGTTCTGGGTCGGGGTGGCCCACCGCATCGGCGAGTACGGCCTCACGCAGGAGCGGGTCTACCTGCTGGTGTGCGGGTTGATCATGACCCTGGTCGCGCTGATGTTCTTCTCGGGGCGTTGGGGCCGGTATGTGTACGCGGCGACGGTGGCGATCGTTTTGCTGGCCGCCTTTACCTATGTACCCGGGATCACGGCCAAGGAGCTGGGTATCCGCTCGCAGCGCGCGCGCCTGGAAAAGACGCTCGACAAGCTCGACCTGATCGGGGAAAACGGAAAAATGAAGCGATGGAAGCAACCCGAGGCGGACAGCCTGCGGGCGCAGGACTTTGTGCAGCTCTACGAGGCGTTCAGCTACCTGAGCCGCCAAAACGACAAGGCTTACCTGAAGCAGTTGTGCGGGATCACAGACAATGCCGAATTGAGCCGTGATGTGATGCCCCACAATGTGCAATATGGCTATTACCACAACATGGCGTCCGTTGTCCCGGATAACAGCTTCAATGTCCGTTTCGGGAAAACCCCCGTCGAAGTGGCCGGATTCCGCTACCTGCACCCAACGGGATCCCGTATGGGGGCCTACGATTGGCGATACGCCAACGATGCGGACAGCCTGAGGGTTTACCGTACGGACGGCGAATGCGTCTTCAGGGAGTCGCACCAACAGATACTCTCCGCGCAGTTGGCCCGGACGGGGCTCTCGAAGGATTCCCTGTACGCCGACCAAATAGAAGAGCATGCCGGTGAGTTCCAGGTTTACGACCACGGCGGCTACCGCATCGTCTTTGATCGGATAACACTATTACGCGACGGCGGGCAGACCCGGCTGACCGACCTGTCGGTAGGGTATGTGTTGAGCAACGAATAGCGTACCGGGCCGGGATGAAAGCCGACGGCTATTGCCCGTCTGTGAATTTCTTGTGCCGGGAGAGGCGGTCCAGGGTCTTGGCGATCCGCTCCACTTGGGTTTGGTCGCTCTTGGCGGAGTAGATCCACTTGACGTAGCGGTGTTGCTCGCTCGGTTTTAGGGAGTTGAAAAATTGCAGCGCGGCGGCGTCCTCCCTTAGGCACAGCATCAGTTCTTCAGGGACCTCCAGCGGGGTGTTGACGGCGTACAGGACGATGCGGACCCAGTCACCCTCCTGCTTTTGGATCTTTTTGCGGATATCGGATTTGACCGAGAGGAACAGCGTCCCCTTGCCCGAGGGCATGAGGTGGTAGTTATCGATCTGGTGGCCGTCGATCGTGCCCCGAACCCGCACCCAACTGAACGGGGCGTGCGGGTCGGGCAGGATCTCGGGGATGACCGTGTAGGTCCAGCCCCCCTTGCCGGGGGAGCGCTCCAACAGGTAGTCTTTGTCGACCAAGGGTTTTTCGCTCATGCTCATGCTATTTCACGGGCAGGCAGATCCTGACGATCCAGGGGGCGTCGTCGCCCTGGGTTTGGTCGACGCAGCTGACGTAGAGCTCGAAGTGGTCGCGCTGGTCGTGGGTGTAGCCCTTCTCTTTGAGGGCGGTCTCGGCTTTGAGCCACGCATCGCCGTATTCGGCCATCTTTACCTCGAACGTGGAGACGAAGTATTTGCCCCCGGTAATCGTGTAGCGCTCCATACCTGCGTCGGGCGAGGTGCCGGACAGGTCTTCCAGACAGGCCAGCGAGCGGAGTTGCGCCTCGGGGGTGGCGGCCGGGTCGTCGCAGTAGACCCCGGCCATCTTCGGACCTTTCGCCCACAGGTTGTTTTTGCCCGCCCAGGCGGCCAGTTTTTCGAAGGCGGAGCCGATGCCGGAGTAGGGGCCGGTGTGGGGTATGGCGACGGTTTGGAGCGGGGAGAGGTTTTCGACCTCCATGCTGATTATTTTCATGGCTTGATGTTTTTTAGGATTTGTTCGATTCGTTCGTTCACTTCCGGCGGGGAGACCACCGTGGTCGTGTCGGCGTTGGAGAGCGCCCAGCGGGCCATCGATTCGAGGCTGTATGTCATGTAGGTCTGCTCGACGCAGCCGTCGGGCAATTCATGCTCATTGACCAGGCCCATAAAGTAGGAGGCGTCGGCCGTGCGCCGGGCAAGCTCCCTGCTCGTGCGGACCACCACCTCGGTTAGACAGCCGGGGTCGTCCTGGCCGACGACTATCTCCAGGGGCGGGTGTTCGCGGGTGTGGGGTTTGGAGGTCGTCTCGACGCTTCCGATCCTGTCCATGCGGAAGGAGCGGTACTCGTTGCGTAGGTGGCACCAGGCGGCCAGGTACCAGTAGGGGTGGGAATAGGTCACGCCCACGGCTTCCAACTCCCGGCGGGTGGCCTTGCCGTCGGCGTCGGTGTAGTCGATCAGAAGGATCAAACGGTCGTTCACGCTCCCCAAAAGGGTTTGCAGCAGGCCGGGCAGCTTGGGACCCGGCGTGCGGCGCGAGCGGTAGACCATCATTGAGTCGCCCACCCCGGAGAGGTAGCTTTTGTCCACGCCGCGCATCACGGCGCGGATCTTATCCATCGCCTGGCGGAAATTCAGGCTGTTGTGGGGGTCGGTCAGTTGCTCGACGAACTTTTCGGCCGTCAGCAGCGCCGTGGCCTCCTGTTTGGTAAACATCAGCGGAGGCAGGCGGTAACCCTCCACCAGGGAGTAACCCACCCCCGCGTCGCCGCAGACGGGCACGCCCGCCTCGCACAGGGAGCGGATGTCGCGGTAGATCGTCCGCAGGCTCACGCCGAAGCGGTCGGCCATCTGCGAGGCCTTTACCACGGGGCGCGACTGCAACTGGATCAGCAGCGCCGATATGCGGTCGATCCGGTTCATTTACTCCACCATCAGGGCCCAGAGCACCCCGAAACGGTCGTAGACCTCGGCGTAGCGTTTGGCGAAGAAGGCCTCGCCCAGGGGGCAGCGCACCTGCTGCGCCCCGGCCGTGAGCTTGGCGTAGACCGCTTCGATCCGGGGGATGGAGTCGAAATCGAGGGTCAGCATATGCCCCAGGCGGCCGAAATCGGCTGGATCCTCGGGCAAGGTGTCGGCCACGCTCATCGAGCCGCCGTCGAAGATCAGGCAGGCGTGCAGGACCTTGTCGCGGTGCTCCTCGGCCACGTCGGGCATCGAGGAGAACAGGTGCAGGTTTTCGATCTTCGCGTCCAGCGCGTCGGCGTAGAAGTCCAGCGCCTGCCGGGCCTCGCCGTTGAATACGAGATAAGGAGTCAGTTTCATAATCGGATGGTTTTACCGGTTTACAGCACAAAGATATCCCCGGCCGATGACAACCCTATGTCAGCAGCTTTTCACAAAGATCGGATTTTATTTCGGAAAACGGGGCTAAATTCCCAGCTTGCGCCGGGCGAAATCAAGGATCATGTCGGCGGTGCCCTCCACGCCCAGCGCGGAGGAATTGACGCACAGGTGGTAGGAGGCCGACGCGCCCCAGGTCTTGCCGCTGTAAAAGTTGTAGTAGGCGGCCCTTTGGCGGTCCGTGCGCGCCATCAGTTCGAGGGCTTTGTCCGCGTCCAGGCCCGTCAATTCCATGACGCGGGCCTGGCGGTCGGTTGCGTCGGCGCACACGAATACGTTGAGCGCCAAGGGGTGTTCCCTGAGCACATAGTCGGCGCAGCGCCCCACGAAAATACAGGAGCGCTCCCCGGCGAGGCGGCGGATTACCTCGCTTTGCAACGTGAAAAGTTCCTGGCTGCCCACGGCCGACGTGCCGAGGTAGTCCTCGCTCAAAAGCCCCGGGAAGACCCCTCCCAGCAGCGTTTGCAGGCTGAAGCGCCTGCGCTCGTCGGCGCGTTCGAAGACCTCCGGCTTGAGGCCGCTCTGGCGGGATGCCTCGCGGATCAGCTCCTTGTCGTAGAACCCCGCGTCGAGGCGTTCGGCCAGCATACGGCCCACCGTGCGTCCGCCGCTGCCCAGTTGGCGGCCTATGTTGATAACGAATTTGCGATCCATGGCGGTAGGGTTTTAATTCGGCTGCTTGCGTTTGAACTGGCGGTACTGCGAGTAGAGCATGATCCCGGCCACCGCCGCGGCGGCCAAATCGGAGATGGGCATGCTGCACCAAACCCCGTCGATACCCAGTTTGCGGGGGAGTAGCAGCAAAAGCGGGATCAGGAAGATGACCTGGCGGGTAAGCGACAGAAAGATCGCCTTTTTGGCCATGCCGATGCTCTGGAAGAAGGTCGAGGTGACCATCTGGAAGCCCACGAAGGGGAAAAAGGCGAAGACGTAGCGCATCCCCTCGACCGCCATGTCTTTCAGGCTCTGGTCGGATGTGAAGGCGCTGGTCACGGCGTGCGGGAAGAGCTCGGCGATGGCAAACCCGGCGGCCATAACGACGGTGGCTATGATGATCGAGCGGCGCAGCACGTCGGTCACGCGGCTGTGGAGCCCCGCCCCGTAGTTGTACCCGGCGATGGGCTGCATGCCCTGCGTGACGCCCATGACGATCATCACGAAGAGGAACGCCACGCGGTTGACGATGCCGTAGGCGCCCACCGCGTCGTCGCCCCCATAGCGGATAAGCCCCTGGTTGATCAGCACGACGATCACGCAGGCCGCCGCGTTCATCAGAAAAGGAGCCATGCCGATCGACAGGATGCCGTCGACGATGGTCTTTTTCAGGCGGAAAGCCTCGCGGCGGAAGTGCAAAAAGTTGCTTTTGTCGGCGAAGAAACGGAACTGCCACAAAAGGACGATGACCTGCGAGATGACCGTGGCCAGCGCGCTGCCCCGGATGCCCCACCCGAAGGCGAAGATAAAGGTCGGATTGAGTACCAGGTTGATGATAACGGTGTAGATCGTGGCCGTCATCGAGCGCTGCGGCATCCCGGCGGCGCGCATCAGCGCGTTCAGGCCCAGGTACATGTGCGTGACCACGTTGCCCGCGAGGATGACCTGCATGAACTCCCTGGCGTGGGGCAGCGTCACGTCGCTCGCCCCGAAGAAACGCAGCATGGGGTCGAGCAGCAGCAACGCCGCCACGGAGAACCCGACGCCCACGATCAGGTTCAGCGCCAGCACGTTGCCCAGGATCTGGTTGGCCGAGGCGTAGTCGCGCTGGCCCAGCCGGAGCGACATCATGGCCGCCCCGCCTACACCCACCAGCGAGCCGAACGCCGCCGCCAGGTTCATCAACGGGAAGGTAATCGCCAACCCCGAGAGGGCCCCCGGACCTACGCCGTGGCCGATGAAGATGCTGTCTGTAATGTTGTACAGTGACGACGCGGTCATGGCGATGATCGCCGGCAGCGCGTACTGCATCAAAAGTTTGCCTATGTTCTCACTCCCCAGGACGAGGGGCGCGCCTTCCTGTTTCTGCATATCGGCTGTAAAGGTACCGATTTATTGCCGGAATGCGCCGGGTCAATCCTCCAGGTAGCCGAATTTTCCGTCGTAGAAGTCCCGCCACGCCTCGCGCAGCTCCTCGGGATAGTTCATCACGAAGGGACCGCCCGCCGCGACGGGCTCGTTCAGGGGCTCGCCGCTCAGGACGAGCAGCAGGGCGTCTTCTTTGGCTTGTACCTCAATGCGCCCGCCGTCGTTGGCGAAGAGGATGAAGTGGTCGGCCGGGGCGTCGTGTGAATCGTTTACCCGGACAGAGCCCCCGGCTACCAATATGCCGGTGTTGTACCCCTGGGGCAGGATGATTTCCGTTTGGCCGCCTTTGTCGAGCGTGATAATGTACATCTCCATCGGCGAGAAGGTCGAGGCGATGCCCTTTATGCCGTTGAAAGTGCCCGCGACCACCTTGACCTCGCCGTTTTCGAGTGTCGCGCGGGGAATGTTGCGATCCACGAGGGCCTGGTATTTGGCCGGGGTAAACTTATCCTTGCGCGGCAAATTGACCCAGACCTGCGCCATATGGAACTCGCCGCCTTCGCGGTTGAAATTCTCCTCGTGGTACTCCTTGTGCAGCACCCCGCCGCCGGCAGTCATCCATTGCAGGTCGCCCCGGCCGATTACCCCGCCGTGGCCCGCGCTGTCGTGGTGGGCCACCTCGCCCTTGAAGGCCACCGTGACCGTCTCGATGCCCCGGTGGGGATGCACGCCGACGCCCTGGGGGATGTCGCTCGGCGGAAACCGGGTCGGGGCGTTGTAATCCAGCAGCACGAAGGGGCTCATGCGCTCGACGTCCATCAACCCGGGGAAGAAGTTGTGCACCTTGAATCCGTTGCCTACCCACCTGGTGGGCGGCGGCGGAAAGATTCGTTCCACGTTTTTGGTCTTCATAGCGGTAAGGTATTACAATGTGTGTCAGTTGTGTATCAGGATGAAAAGATTGAGGTACGAAGCGAACAGAAGCCAGGCGGCGTAGGGCCAGAAAAGTACCGATGCGGCGGGTGTCTGTTTCCAGCTGCGCACGGCGTAGAAGATCACGGCGGCGTCGAGCAGGACGATGTCGATCAATCCCGCCAAAGGATTGCGCAGGGCGAAGAACAGGATGCTCCAAAGGAAATTGAGCGCCAGCTGCACGCAGAACACGGTGGTAAGCAGGTTGCGGTCCCGGCTCTTTGAAAGCAGGACCAGCCCGACCGAGAGGCCCATGCAGAGGTAAAGGATGCCCCAGGCTATGGGGAACACCCAATTCGGCGGGGTAAGCGACGGTTTGACCAGTTGCGGATACCACTCGGCGAGCGACTGGACCTGGAAACGCGCTCCCAGGAAGCCGACCAGGAAACAAACGGCGACGGGGATGAGAAGGTAGAGTGTTTTTTTCATAAGGCGGTTGCTTTCAATACCTCATGCCCGGCAACAAACGTGCCGTTCGGGATCAACCCGCCCGGCCCGCGATCAGTTTGTCGACGAGCCGGGGAACGCCCGTCGAGGCGGGCTCGCGGATCACGTGCAGGTTGGCAAGGTGTGTGGCGGGGGTGTTGGGATCGACGATGTAGATCGGGGTTCCGGGAGCCAGGTAATGGACCAGCGACGCCGCCGGATAAACCTGGAGCGAGGTCCCCACCACGATCATCAGGTCAGCCGTGCCTGTAATCTCTATCGCGCGGTCGAGCATCGGGACGCTCTCGCCGAAAAAGACCACGAAGGGCCTTAGCAGCGAACCGTCGGGGTGGCGGGTGTCGTATTTCTGCTCCCAACTTTCGATGGGCACGGTGGCCAGTTCGTCGAAGGAGCTGCGGAGTTTGCGCACCTCGCCGTGCAGGTGAGTAACCCGCGTGCTGCCCGCCCGTTCATGCAGGTCGTCGATGTTTTGGGTAATTACCTCGACCTCAAAATGCTTTTCAAGCTCCGCCAACGCGATGTGGGCGGCGTTCGGCTCCTTGGAGAGCACCTCGCGGCGGCGCATGTTGTAGAAGTCGATTACCCCCTCCCGGTTGCGGGCCAGCGCCTCCGGCGTGCAGACATCCTCGATCCGGTAGTTCGCCCACAGCCCGTCGCTGTCGCGGAAGGTGGCTATCCCGCTCTCGCGGCTGATGCCTGCGCCTGTGAAGACCACGATTTTCATATCAGTAAGATCAGGCGTTGCACATGAGATTGTCCCTCGCCCCGGGAGCGTGTTCGAGAACAGGGGCGATCGTCGGGCAGGAGTCCAGTTTTGTACACTCCGCGCAGGTCTCGAAGCCTTTGCCCGCAGCGCAGGAGCGGATGGCGCACATGGCGCAATAGCCGAACTTCGCGCCGTCCGCGCGGCAGCCCATGCAGTGGATCGTATCCGCGGTAATTTCCGGCGCGTTGTTCATCACGCTCCACTTTCGGGCGGTCTGCTCACGAAGGGCGTCGTCGTCGTTGACGGTGGCTATGCGGGCGTCGCACTTCTCGCAGTCGATGCCGCAGCAGGCGATAAGTCGTTTCATCGGGGTATGGTTGCTCGTTACACAAAGATAGTGTAATTTTCGTTTACCGGGCCAGACTCTGGTAAATGGTGGCGATCTTCGGGTTGGTCTTGTCGTAGGCCACCAGGCAGTACATCCCTTTGCGGATCGGGACGCCGCCGAGTGCGGGCTGTTTCTCGGGATTGTACCTCGGTACGCGCCTGCGGTACCTTTTTCCCTGTACTTTGTATTCGAAGTAGACTCCGCTGCGGGTGTACCTTGTCCCCCATGTGACCACCTTGACGATCCGGCCCTGCGTGTAGGCCGTGTTGGCCCGCAGGGATTCGCGCTTGTGCTTCCAGTCGTAATAGTACCCCGTAAAAGCGAGGGCTACGGCCAGGGTCGCAAACAGGGCGATGACGATCTTCTTTGCCTTATAGCTCATTGGGGCCGGTTGGGATTCCGGCCGCTAAGTTACGGTTTTTTTCACTACCTTTGACGCCCCTTTTTACAGGGCCATGGTATCATGAACAACTGGAAACGGACATTTTATATCATCTGGGCGGGGCAGTTCTTCTCCATCCTGAGCTCCACGATCGTCAACTTCGCGGTCATTTTGTGGCTCTCGATCGAGACCGGCTCGGCCAGGATGCTCGTGTGGGCCGCCATTGCGGGGTTGCTGCCCCAGGCGTTGATCGGACCGGTAAGCGGGGTGTTCATCGACCGCTGGAACCGCAAGCGGACGATGATCGCCGCCGACAGCTTTATCGCGCTTTGCACGCTGGTGCTGGCCGTGCTGTTCGCGACCGGGGCGGCGGAGATGTGGCACATCTTCATCCTGCTGGGGTTGCGCTCGGTGGGGTCGGCGTTCCATATGCCCGCCATGCAGGCCTCCGTGCCGCTGCTGGCCCCGGCCGGCGAGTTGACCCGGATCGCGGGGGTGAACCAGACCATCGCCTCGGTGTGCAACATTGCCGGGCCCGCATTGGGTGGACTGGTAATCATGGTCTGGAAGATGGAATACGTGCTGATGCTCGACGTGGTCGGGGCGGTAATCGCCTGCACGTCGCTGCTGTTCGTGCGCATCCCCGACCCGGAGCGGCATATCGAAAAGGTACGCAACGTGCTGCACGACATTCGCGAGGGGCTAAATACCGTGCTGCACTACCGCGGCCTGAGCATGATCTTCCTCTACTCGGTCATTGTGACCTTCTTCTTGATGCCCGTCAGCGTGCTCTTCCCGCTGATGAGCCTCAACCACTTCGGGGGGACGGCCTACCACGCCAGCCTGATCGAGGCCGTGTGGGGCGCCGGGACGCTGGTCGGGGGCGCGATCATGGGGGCCAGGAAATGGAACGTGCACAATGTGGTGCTGGTCAACTGGATGTACGTGGTGGTCGGGGCCACGTTCCTGCTCTCGGGGTTGCTGCCCCCGTCGGGGTTCGTGTGGTTCGCCGTGCTGACCACCGTGGCGGGGGTCTCGGGGACGGTCTACTCGGCCGCCTTTACCGCCATCGTCCAGACCAACATCGACCCGGCCGCCCTGGGGCGCGTCTTCTCGATGTTCTTCTCCGTGAGTATGCTTCCGTCGCTGGCCGGGGTGGCCGGGGTGGGGTTCTTCGCCGACGGCGTAGGACTGACCACAACCTTTATCATCAGCGGCGCGGTAATCATGCTGACCGCCGTGGCGGCCTTTCTGACCCCCTCGGCGATGAAGGTAAAGTAGGCCGCACTATTGTAGCTCAGAACCGCTTCACACGGGCGTGGCAGTAGGGCTGCGTGCCCTTGTGGTCGTAATAGTCCTGGTGGTACTCCTCGGCCGGGTAAAAAGTTGCGGCGGGAGTTACCTTCGTGGCGACTTTGTAACCCTTATCATGCAGCAGGGCGATCAGCTTTTCGGCTGCGGCCTTCTGCTCCGGAGTGGTATAGAATACCTCCGAGCGGTATTGGTCGCCTATATCGGGGCCCTGGCGGCCGACCTGCGTGGGGTCGTGGATCTCGAAGAAGAGTTTGGCCAGCGTTTCGTAGCTGACTCTGGCCGGGTCGAACGTGACGCGCACCGCCTCGGCGTGGCCGGTCGTGCCCGAGCAGACGTCGCGGTAGGTCGGCTTTTCGGTCCGGCCGCCGATATACCCCACGTCGGTCGAGAGTACGCCCAGCGTTTTCTGCATCAAGTATTCCACGCCCCAGAAGCAACCCCCGGCGAAGATGGCGGTCTCGGTCTTCGGGGCCGGGATTTTATCCGCGGCGGGCTTTTCGGAAGCGGGAACGAAAGTCATCGACACCGAATTGACGCAATGGCGCGTGTTCTTCGGGGTAAACCCCTCGCCTGTAAAAACGTGGCCCAGGTGGCCGCCGCACTTGGCGCAGGTAATCTCGGTGCGCCGCCCGTCCGCATCGGTCGTGCGTTTCACGGCGCCGGGGAGCTCGTCGTCGAACGACGGCCATCCGCAACCCGAGTCGAATTTATCGGCCGAGCGGTAGAGCGGTGCCCCGCACTGGCGGCAGGCGTAGGTTCCCTGTCCTTTGAAGTTGGTGTATTCCCCGGTAAAGGGGCGCTCGGTCCCCTTGTCGATGATCACGGACTTTTCGAAATCGTTCAGCGGCTTTTTCATGGTCTGTGCGTTTGAATAGTTTACCGACAGCAAAACGGCTGCCAGCATCGCGCTTATAGATCGGATCGGTTTCATATTCGTAAATATAACGCAAATTGCGCTGCGGGTGTTGCGTTTATCCCTGATTTATTGCGTACTTTTGCGGTAACAAACAGGGCTTCGGCATCGTGCTCAAAACGTGTTTCCTGAAGAAGTCGTAACGGGCCGATTATCCGGATAAAGTAGTGTGAATCAGGTATAACCTAATCCGGCAGTCAAAAGTTGTGGTCAAGCTCCGCGTAATCGTTTTGGGTGGCTACTGCGGAGATCTTGTCCACTAATGCCACGGATAGGGCCGCCACATCGAATTTTTCTCCGTCCTCGACGCGCTTCGAGATCATCGTGAGGGGGAAGACGGTCATCGCCAGGGCTTTGTACTGCAAGCACAGATCGCGGCCGTATTCGTCGCTCACGACCGCCCAATGGAATGCGTCATCCGTGTACCGGATATAGTCCCCAAAAGCCAAACCGAGCGACTGCAACTCAAACGTGTTGTCCGCACCCAACTTGCCGCTGTCGAGTATCCGTTGTATCGACTTGGGTGTTCGGCCGGACTTGTGGGTTCGCTCAATTTCTTCTTCCCGGATGCCCAATACCGCGGATATCCGTCGGTCGATCTCCGCCAGGTCGGTATATTTCGGCTCAAAAATGGTGGGGCCTTCGGTGGGTACCGCCTCGATTGTCGGGATCATAGCCTCCACATCGCCGAGCACTTTTCCCACGGCCGGTTCTTCCAGCCGGTCGGACGGCACGGTAACGCTGATAAGGATGCAATGACACCGATAGCCGATTTCATAAAAAAACAACCGGATCGGTATCCCGTCCGATTCGGAATCTTTTGTGTATGTAAAATAACTCTTGTCCCCAATGACGCTCGCTTGCCGACCAGCCTCCTTTTCCCGCTCGACTATATCTTCAAACATGGGGGCGACATCTTCCGGGTTTTTCGGTTCGACAGTCAGTACGCTGATGCGGATCTCGATGTAGTCGCACTCAGGGTCATAGAGGATTGCATTTTCTTCCTCCCAGTCAGAATAATAATGCGAGGGAACTTTGATGGATTTCAGGCCGTCGCCAATCTCAAAAAGCTTCATGAAAAAACAGGCGTTTAGACAATGTAGTTAGTTCCCTTTTACAGCCTTTCTTTCAACCGCTCGATGCGCCCGCAGGCCGCCTCGATGATTTGTGGGTCGATGCGGCCCGATTTGACCAGGCCGAATATGGCCTCGACCGCCTTTTGCGCGATCTGCGGGTCGTACTGCTCGCCGTTGTTGGACAGGCACAGCAGGTCGGCCCCGGCGTTGATCGCCTTTTCCAGTATCTGTTCGAACGGATAGTTCTTTACCATCGCCCCCATCGCCAGGTCGTCCGTAATGATTACCCCCTCGAATCCCAACTGTTCGCGCAATATCCCGGTCAGGATCGCCCGCGACAGGGTGGCGGGATACCGGTCATCGAGGTTGGCGTTGTAGATGTGCGAGGTCATTACCACATGCACCCCACCCGAAGCGATCAGCTGCCGGTAGGGAGCCAGCTCCGCCTCGCTCCAGGTGGTGGTCACGTCGGCGACCCCGAGGTGGGTGTCCACCGTCGAGCTGCCGTGCCCGGGGAAGTGTTTGAGGCAACCCGTTACCCCTGTTTGTTGCTGCGCGTCGAGCCACCGGCGCGCGTGGGCGATTACCACGGTGGTGTCGGACGAAAAGCTGCGTCCTATT
Source organism: Rikenellaceae bacterium (assembly GCA_031551275.1). Taxonomy (GTDB): domain Bacteria; phylum Bacteroidota; class Bacteroidia; order Bacteroidales; family Rikenellaceae; genus JAVBMJ01. Next base: position 768 of record JAVBNX010000014.1, on the reverse strand, counting down.
GCCCCGATGACCGGGCAGGCGGGATTGACGTTCACATCCACGCAGGGAGCGAAATTCAGGTTGAATCCCAACTCTTTCAGCGTGGCGCCGGTCGCGGCGGCGTAACGCTCCGTCGAGTCCCGGTTGTCGAGCGTCCCCAGATATTGCGCCGAAACCGTGGCGGGAAAACCGTAGCGCGTTTTGAGGCGGTTGACCTTGCCTCCTTCCTGGTCGATGGCGATGATGAGTTTGTCGGGGGTCAAGTTTTGCAGCTCAGTATTGAGTTTTTTCAACTGCTCCGGGCCGGCGATGTTGCGGTCGTACGTCCGGCCCGGACTATCGTAGTCGAACAGGATTACCCCTCCGATGCCGAGTTGTCGGATGTCGGCGACGATGTGGTTGTCCCTCTGCAATTCCGTCCCCCGGAACCCGACGATGAGCATCTGGCCGATCTGCCTGCGCAGGATCGAATCCTGCCGGTCGCTCCCGCAACAACCGATCGCACCCGGGATCAGGATCAATATATACAGGACACACGTTACAGCTTTGTTCATGCCGGAATAGTTTGGTTTACCATGATGACAAAGATAATAAATATAAAATATTCCATACCTTTGCGGTCGAATACGAGTGTCAAACCCTTTAAAATTGGAGTTCCTAACTTAGCCCGCACAAAGAGTTAAGGTTGTTTAATAATCTTAACTTTGAAAAATGGGAACAAAAGGGTTTATGATCGCACGTTCAAGGAGCGAGCGGTAAAGTTGAGTTATGAACGCGAGAGCGTGAAGG
>JAVBNX010000029.1:0-9196 GCA_031551275.1 Rikenellaceae bacterium | reverse complement strand
TTCGGGCTGAAGGCCTGCAAACACCACGCCCGGAAGATGGAAGGCAACAAGGCGTTGCCCGAAGCGTATCACGCGGAGTTGAGCCATATTGTCGAACACGCGCAACCCAGGGCTGACATCCAGGCGAAGATCAGGGAATTGGACGACCGATACAAAGCCGGCGGGCGGCAATACCTGTTGCAGGGCGACGATATGTACCAATACCTTGTCGATATGATCATCGCGCAGACCTACGCCGAATTCAACCACCGCGTGATGTCAGAGTCGATTTTTGCCGCGATACGGAATGGCTGCGAAGCTGTGGAAACGATCCATTCGATGCATAATTTTATCGATACGCAGGATTGGATCATCCGCAAGGGGGCGATCCGTGCTTACCGGGGCGAGAGAATGATCATCCCGTTCAATATGCGCGACGGGATATTGATCTGCGAAGGGAAAAGCAATGCGGACTGGAACTGCTCGGCCCCCCACGGCGCGGGACGGATACTTGCCCGCAACCAGGCCAAAAAATTGCTCAGCATGGATGAGTTCAACAAAGAGATGGCCGGGATCTATTCAACGTCGGTCTGCGAGGCCACGCTGGACGAGTCGCCGATGGCCTACAAAGACAAAGAGGTTATTATGGAGGCAATAACAGATACCTGCACGATACTCGATACCATTAAACCGTTGCTGAACATCAAAGCGAATTAAACATAAAACAAGTGCCGTAGGCGAGAGCTACTTCGATGGTTGAGCATCCGCAAGGATGTGGGTTCGAATCCCGTTTTCTCCGCCAGGTAACATGGCAATATTTGGTAAAGCGCCGTATTTCAGGCAAATACGGCGTTTTAGAGGGGTTGAAACCTGCAAAATCGCTAACGGAAAATTTCTTTTGAAGATGATAGCGATTAAAATGTAACGGCGTCTTTATCACTATTTTACTGCGTTTTGCGTAGCTCTGTTCCTGCCTGTATTTCATACGTTTGTCTAATCCTTAAAAACGGTTTAAACGTATGGAACGAAACACATTCAACATCAATTTCTACGTGCAGAAAACACGCATCGCCAAGAACGGCGAAGTGCCTGTAGTTATGCGCGTTACCATTAACGGCCAGCGGGTCGTTACCTCGGTCAATCTCAAAGTCGAGCCTAAAAAGTGGAACGCGGCGACCGGTAAGTCTTCGAGCAACACCCGCAAGGACTACGAACTCAATGCCCGCATTGACACCATCCGGGCGCGGGTCATGCAGGTTTACCGCGAGACGGAACTTGACCGGGAGCCTATCTCGGCCTTCAAGATGGTCGATAAGTATTTGGGGCGCAATGAAAAACCGGTTGTAATGTTGCTGGCCCTATTCCGTGAGCATAACGAGAAATGCCGCAAGCTATCCGGCAATGGCATGGCCCCCGGCACAGTCGAGCGCAAGTGCTGCCATAACTCGGCCGTGAAGTATCTTAAAAACTTCGGCAAGATCATCCGCATAGCCCTCGCCAACGGCTACATTACCAAAGACCCGTTCGTAAACATCCGATTTAAAATGGAAGAAGTGGATTGAGATTTCTTGGAAGACCACGAGATACACGCCATTAAGGATAAACACATCAACATCGAGCGGCTGGCCCAGGTGCGGGATACCTTCATATTTCGCTGTTTCACTGGCCTTGCGTTCTCGGACATGAAAGGGCTGAAGGAGGAACACATTGTTAGGGATAACAACGGGGCCGGCTACACCGGTTGCCTGCGGCAAGCCTTGCACGGTTCGTTTTAATACAATTTTGGTCTGCTGCCACGGGAAAGGGGTGGTGTGGCAAATGCTGTCTGGATAGAAAATATTCGCTACATTTGTAGAATTTTGGATCTGTCTACCCTATGAAAAAACTTATAGTCCTCTTGCTTGCCGTGGTGTGCATAGCCCTGGACGCCGCAGCTGACCCCCAGACCGCCCGCGAGATCGACTCGTTATACCGCATCCTTCCGTCGCTGGAGGGGGAGGCACGGCTGGAATGTTACAAGCAGGTAAGGAGAATGGCCCGCACCGAGTGGGGCATCGATTCGCTGGTCATGCTGCTGGACGCGTACCGCAAGGAGGCGCACAAGCAGCATAACGTGGAGCACGAAACCTTGGCGATAAGCTGGAAAGTCATCTGCCTGAAGGAGAACAAGCGTCGCGATGAGGCGCTCGCCGAGGTTGCACCGGCCCTGAAGTTCATGGAGGCCAACGAACTGTGGGACGAATATTATGAGATATGCGCTTACTGGTGCCAGATATTGATGCACGGCGGGAAACTCCAGGACGCGCTGACGGCCGCACGCGAGACCTACGATTTCGCCAAATCCCACGGCCATATCCAGGGCATGGCGACCGCCCTCTCGGAATCGGGACGCGCATACGAGGGGATGAAGCTCGACGACGAGGCGATGAACGCCTACAAGGAAGCCCTGCAACTCTTCGACAAGGTGGAGCCCGGATTGATCGGCGGCGTGATCTTCGCCACCTACGATTATTACATCGGCCTGCTGGGCGAACACGAGCGTTACGCCGAAGAGTTGGAGGTGGCACGCAGTTTCGAGGCGCTCTACGACCGCTACCGCAGCGAAGATATGACGTCGCTCGGTGCGGAATTGAACATCGACGCGGCCTATATCAACGCCTACGCGGGGCTGGGCGATCCGGCGATGGCCCGCAAGTACCTGGACCACATGGCGCAAAGCCCGGCTATGAGCCACGAATTGGGCAGGCTCCACTTGCAACACAACCGCTGCATGATACTCAAGGCCGAAAAGCGTTTCGGCGAGATGTTGATTACCCTGGACAGTATGCGCACCACGATGGAGAGTATCGGCGATAAACGCAGCGTGCTGACCATCCTGGCCAACAAAGCGATGGCCGCCCACGACGGCAAACTCTACCAGCAGGCGGCCGATACCTACAAGGAATGGAAAGAGCTCGCCGACTCGGTGCGCTCGGCGGACAATGCCGCGGAATTGAACGACCTGCGCACGGTCTACGAGGTGGATAAACTCGAAGCGCAGAAACGCGCACAAGCCAATTACCTGTGGCTGGCCTGCGGGATCATCGCGCTTTTGACCGGGCTGCTGGCCGTGTGGATGATCTACGCCCGCCGCGTCCGCCGCAAGAACGTGGCCCTGTACCACCAGATACAGGAGCTGCTGCAAAGCCAGCGGCAGGCCGAAGAGGTGCTGTTGGCCACGCCCGAGGAGGCACTCTCGCGCGGGATGCAGCTTTTCCGCCGCGTGGGCGAGGTAATGCAGGCCGAAAAACTCTTCACCGACCCCGAATTGAACCGCAAGGCGCTGGCCGACCGGTTGTCGACCAACGAATCCTACCTGGCCGACGCCATCCGCGAGGCCACGGGAGGGACCTTCTCGGCTTACATAGCGGGCCTGCGCCTGGGCTATTCGCTCGATCTGCTCGCCGGCCGCGATGAGTTGACGCTCGACGCGGTGGCCATCGACTCGGGGCACGGGTCCTACTCGTCGTTCTTCCGCGCTTTTACCAAACAGTACGGCATCAGCCCCTCGGAATACCGCCGCCTGTCGGCCGTCAAAGAGAAGTAGGCATCGCATACCCGGCCGAAAACGCCGGCCGCACGAAAAGCACTCCTTCGGGGGTGCTTTTTTTGTGCGTTTTCCTGGAATGACAAATTGTTTTCCTGATTTGCAAACTCCGCCGGGCGGCAACAGGGTACTTTTGCCTGTGGAAAAAGTCGAAAACAACAAATACCAAACAAGCTATGAAAACCAATCTTAATCTGACCACCCTGCGCCGCATCGCCCTTGTAGCGGCAACTTGTTTTGCCGTCGCCGCGTGCGGGAAGGGCGGCGAAGAGATCACAGGCCCGGGAGAGAACCCCGGAGAGAACCCCGGCGGGGAGACGGGTATAGAGATGGCCTTTGTGTTCCATGGCCCCACCGTGTCGGAATTGACCGTCACCCTTGACAACGGAGCCCAAAAGACGGGCGCGCCCGACGGGGAGAACAAATTCAAGATGCTCGTCGATGAGTCCGCCGTGATGGTGACCTGCAAAGCCGGCTTCCAGGACGGCGGCTCGACTTCCGTAAAGCTGGGGCGCAGGCCTGACTCGAGCGCAAAGCAGGTCGAACTTACCTTCGGCCAGGACAAAGCCCTGGACCGGACCTGGAATAGTGACAATACCTTCATCCAGATCAACTCCCTGGAGGAGCTCAATGCGATACGCGACGACATGCACACGAAGCTTAAGGGCCGCAAGTATGCCCAGAAAGGTGTCCTCGACTTCAAGGGCAACGACATGAACGGCGATGAGCCGGGCAACTGGTCGCCCATCGGCATTCGCCGCGATACTCCTCCCCAGGTCCACGAGTACTTTACCGGGACTTTCCAGGGCGGCGCGTACCCTATTCATAACCTGAGCATCTCCGCGACAGAAAATTACCAGGGGCTCTTTGGCTACGCGGAAGGTGCGACGATTTCAGGCGTCAGGCTCAAATCGTGCTCGATCACCATTGCCTTCGCTGGCACCGACATATACGATGTGGGCGGCATCTGCGGAAGTGCCACTGCCGGCACATCGATTGACGATTGCTGCTTCGAGGGAACTATAAGCGCCATCGACCCCGACCTCGACCCCACCCCTAACAGCGTCGGCAGCAACTCCCCCCCCGGGATATACAACTTGGGCGGCATCTGCGGCGCTCTTGCACCCAAAGGCAATCTGAGTAATTGTAAAAACTACGGGGAGATCACTGTGGTCAGCAATGGTCAGTCATATGGGGGAATATGCGGTAATGGGTTAGGCAAAGAGTCGGAACCAATACTCAACTGTGAGAACCACGGGGAGATAAATGTTACCGGTAATAACGCAAAAGGCTCGATGGTCGGCGGGATATGCGGACAGGGTTATACTGAGATAAGAGACTGCAAGAACACGGCCAAAATCCAGACTTCGGGGTCTTGGGTAGGCGGAATATGCGGATTAATCTCTAACTGGGTGACAGCATGTGAAAACAGCGGAGCCATAATATCAACGCGTAAAGACATTGAAGGCTATGAGAGCCCGGTCGGCGGAATATGCGGAGTGGCCTCGGCTTACCTTGCGACTTCGTACACTATAAAAAAGTGCACCAACAGCGGTCACATCAAAGGGGCAGGCTCTTGTATAGGCGGCATAGTTGGCAGGTTATCGCTCACAGCCAAACCATCAACATCCACATCCATCATATCGTACTGTGTCAATACCGGAAAGGTCGAAGCGACCAGCGACGGCGTAAACAGGCTCGGCGGCATTTGCGGGTATTCACATGACAATGGCAGAGTAGAGGGGAGTTCAAACAGCGGCGAAATAGTCGGCAATGGCAGTTCGATCGGCGGAGTGGTCGGGGAGAACGCGACGGGGAGCGGAAACATATTCGAATGCACCAACACCGGATCGGTAACGGCGAACTCACCGGCAACCGGTGAATCCAATGTAGGCGGAGTGATCGGGAAGCTCTGCTACCTAGGAGGAAGAGTCGTGTGCACATGGAACAGCGGCGAGGTTACCGGTACGGGAAAGCATATCGGCGGGATATGCGGATATAAAGACGGAACATTGAGCCAGTGCTACAACATCGGCAAAGTAATGTCGAAAACCGCCTCGAACAAAGCGTATGCGGTGGCGTTTTCGGCAGGCGATACTTCACTTGGGATATACTCATGCTATTGGACACTCGCCGGAGATGCGACTACCGCATCGAACTTCGCCACGATGACGGAGAGCTATGAATTCTCCAACAGCCATTGGCCGCCCACTGCTCCACTCCCGGATGGGAATTACACTTATGTATGGGTCACTCCCAACAGCGTCCTGCACAAAACCGGGTGGGGTATTAACGGGGGCTGGAACGGCGGCGGAGTGCACATTCAATACCCGGTGCTGTGGAAAGATATGTAGCCATGAAATAAGAGAACAACAATCAAAAACATAATCCTTATGAAAACTTTCCGTTTCGCAATTCTCGCACTGGCCGCAGCGGCCGTGGCGCTCAGTTCCTGTAAAAAAGACGACGCCCCGGACAACCGTCCGTTCTGGGAAAAACAAGGCATCGAGATGGTGCTGATCCCTGCCGGCACTTTCAAGATGGGCAGCCCGGCGACCGAGCCGAACCGCGAAGCCAGAGAAGCCCAGCATTTGGTTACCCTTACCAGGAATTTTTACATGAGCAAGTACCCGATAACCACCGCCCAGTATGCGGCTTTTTTGAATGACAAGGGCGTCCAGGGTGAAGCGGACGTATTAGAATCGTACTCTGATGTCTATATGATCGGCGGCAAATGTACTTGGGGCGACCATTCGGGAATGGTTTTGATCTTCGATCCGACAGGGACAAGCTACGAAGATTACAACTGGAGCCTTAACTGGAACGATTCGGCAGGCAAGTGGCTTCCGGTAAGCGGGAAGGAAAATCTCCCCGTGACCTGGGTGACGTGGTACGGCGCCTACGAGTATGCCGAGTGGGCAGGTGGCAGCTTGCCCACCGAGGCCCAGTGGGAGTACGCTTGCCGCGGCGACAAGGGGGAGTTACCTTTCGGGATCGGCACGGGCCGCAAACTGATGGGTGATATGGCTTGTTTTGCCGCAGCGAGACCCTACGATCTCGATGCCACCCCGACGCCAGGGGACTATTACGATAAAACGCAAGACATTTATTATATGAAGGCCCCCATTGCAGTAGGCTCTTACGCGTATGCGAATAGTTATGGACTGTACGATATGCACGGCAACGTGGAGGAGTGGTGTTCTGATTGGTATTGGATGGATTACAGCTTCACCGATGCCGCCGTTGCCGTTATCGACCCCGAACCAGACCAGGATGGCGCCTCCCACCACATTCTACGCGGCGGCTACTATGGCGCTTTCGCCAACAATTGCCGCTCGGCCAGTCGTTCCTACTCGTATCCCTCCGCTGCCAGTCACCGCCAGGGGGTCCGGATCATTACCTTCCCATAGCCGCCTATCCGGTGCTATACAAACAGGCCGTAACTACACGTAAAACCGCATGAAACCCGGCGACCATACAACGTACAGCGCGTCCGCGTGGGTCTACGTCCTGCAGTCCCACGAGCGGGGCGGCTGTCGCGTAGGCCAGAGCGCCGACCTACGCGACCTGGTGCGCTGGGAGCACAAGGATGACGAGCGGGTGGTCTACCTGCGCCCGTTCGCCGACCCGTTGGACGCGCTGGGGCACAAGCTGCTGTTGGAGCAGCTCTCGGATGCCTCGCTCCAACGGCTGATACAAATGCGCAAACCGGGTCTGGACGCCCTGCTTTCCATCGTGCGCAAACACGCTCAACCGATACAAATCAAATAACAACCTCTGAATTTAAAAACATGAAAACATTCCGATTCACCCTTCTCGCCCTGGCCGCAGCGGTCCTGGCGTTCACCTCCTGTAAGAAAGACGGCAACGACACCGAGCCCGAAGCCCCGCGCTCGGTGTGGGACGGCACGGCCGCCGCGCCCGCCGGCATGAATACCTCGGCCAGGACGCTTACCATCGCCTCGGCCGCCAACCTGGCCTGGATCTCGGAAAACATCGCGGACTACACCAACTTCGAAGGCTACACCTTTACCCAGACGATCGACATCGACCTGGCCTCTCTGGAGTGGGCGCCGATCGGAAACGACGACACGCCCTTTGGCGGTACCTACGACGGCGGCGGACACCGGATCTTCAACCTCAAGGTCACCGGCGGTACGAATGATTACCAGGGGTTATTCGGCTTTTGTATGAGCGGGACGCTGAAAAACATCCACATCGCCTCGGGTACGGTCGAGGGTGATGACGAGGTCGGCGCCATTTGCGGCATGGCTCGCTATTCCGTCTTCATCGGCTGCTCGAACGCGGCGACCGTCCTCGGCGGGGAATGGGGTGTGGGCGGCATTTGCGGTCAGCTCGATAGGGGCAGCTTGGTTACATCCTGCACCAACCAGGGCGCGGTGAGCGCAGAAGAAGCGGTCGGCGGTATCGCCGGAGAATGCAACGAGAGCCTGATCCGGGGCTGTGCCAACATGGGGACGGTGGCCAGTACCGAGGAGGGCGCGGCCTGCTACTACTATGCAGCCGGGATCGCAGGCTACGTATGCCAGGGGTCCATGGTCACCGGGTGCCGTAACAGCGGCACGATAAGCTGCCTGTCTGCCTCCTCGCCAAAGCTTACCGACTCGGGCATCGGCGGCATCGTCGGCCAACTCGCTACCAATACCTACCAACTACATGATCCCAGTATCATCTCTGCATGTTACTCGACCGGGACGTTCGACGTCCCCGAGGCCTGCCGGGCCATCACGGGCCAGATCTGCGGATCGGTTTATGACGACGGATCGATCGAGAACTGCTACGCCTCGGCCGCGGTAAGCGCAAGCGGCAGCGTCGTAGGCCCGATGCTCGGCATGGGCGCCGAGCAAGGCACCCCGCCCAGCCAGCCGACCTACATCATAAGCCAATTCGGCGCAAGCGCATGGCCGACGGCCTCGCTCGCCGGCTGGGGCCCGACCAAGCCTATGAATTGGGACGACCTCGACTGCTGCGAAGGCGTGATCTGGGCCACCCCCTGGGCTTCGCTCGGCGGCTGGAACGGCGGCTCGCCCGACTATCCCTCGCTCTGACGGGCATCGCGCCCGGTAAGCCTGCACGGTAAAGCCGCAAGGTAGCGCCGCCCAAAACAAAAACGCGAAACACACCACTAAACACTTCGCGCGTCCCCTGCCGGCATCCGCCCGGCAGGGGTTTGTTTTTCAGAAGGATAATCGCTACCTTTGTACCGATATGAAATACTGAGCAGCAGACCGTAAAACGGGGATGCAAAATCGCTAACATATCTGAAGTCGCAATTTTTGAGTATTGACCATAAGGCGGTTAGGGGAAGGCACGGAATCCCCCATCTCCACGACCAGGAAAAAAACAGGGACCAAAATCAATTGGTCCCTGTTTTTTTGATCCGTATGCAACCGAACCCTCCCTTTCATGCGTCTAATGTATAGAAACCAACTAATACATTTAAAATTATGGGATTTATGGGAGGACTTACGGGGGCGCTCGCAATTTTCGGGATCTTTATTTTTCCGCTTCTTTTCATTATTCTGATCGTTTGGATCACCAGCCGCAACAGCCGCCGGAAAGCGGAGGCCGAAGCCCAGATGATACGGGATATTTATATCCGGGCCCTGG
>JAVBNX010000022.1:0-47513 GCA_031551275.1 Rikenellaceae bacterium | reverse complement strand
CGCCCTCTTTTTTCCCCACCCCCTCCGCCCAGACCGTCAACGCCCCGCTGTTGGGGCAGAAGCCCGGGGGGGCGGCCAAGTCGCCGTAACCCGCCAAACCGCGGGCGGGCCGGGAATCTCCCGGCCCGCCCTCTGTTTGTCAGGTTTTATGCCTTGTCGTAAATCCGGGCCGCGATATTGAAAACGGGCATCATGCCGTGCACCGCACACCACAGCGCGATCCGGGAGGGAAGGTTCAATATCCCTTTTTTCAGGATGATGGAGTCGGTTTGCCGGGCGAAGGTCCCGACCCACTTCCGCCTTTCGCTGGCGGGAGTCTTCAACAGCAGGATTACCCGTGTTTTGAGCATACGCTGGAGCATGGATGCGCGGTAGCGCTCATAGACTCCCTGACGGGTCAGAAAATCCTCTAAGAAGCCGACCATATGGATGATCTTCTCCTTGTACCAGTCATTCATGATGGTCGTGGTCGCCTGGGCGTTGTAACACACATAGTGGGTGTATGCCTTGGGAATGTGGGAAAATTTCCGGGCCAAGAAGAAGAGCTGGATGCAGTGCTCGACGTCCTCCCCGACCGTGGTCACTTCGGCGCTGTTCTCAGTATAGAGTGATCGGCGGAACATCTTGTTCCACAAGTATGAGTGGGTATGCCCCAGGATCAGGTCGTCCAGGTCGAGTAAATCGCCTCCCCGGTTGCCTGCCTCCACATAGGTCTCCCGGTCATGGTAGGTTTTATAAAAATCGGCGAATACGATATCGGCGTCATCTGTCTTGGCCCGCGTGTACATCGCCTCGAGCATATCCGGCTCGAAGTAGTCGTCGTTGTCGACGATGAGCACGTATTCGCCGCGCGCCTGCGCAAACGCGGTGGCCCGGGCGGCGAACTGGCGCAGGTTGCTCTGGTGGCGGATTATCTTAACCTGCTCCTTTCGCCCGGGATACTCCATCAGTACCCGTTCCAGGACCTCGATGCTCGAGTCGGGCGTGCAGTCGTCCACGAAGATAATCTCCACGCCTTCGGCCATGGTCTGGTCAAACAGCGAGCGCACACACCTTTCGATGTGGCGCTCGGCGTTGTATACGGGGATAAGAACGCTTACCCTGGGGACGGGGTGGTCCATAGTACAGTGTCGTTTAGCTTACTACGGGCCCAAAGGTATTCAAATTTTAATTCAAAGCAATGGTTACTACCGATTTGGCAGGCAAATTGACCGTTAAACCGCCTGCGTCGACCTTAAAGTCCTTAAAGTCGTACATGACTACCTTGTTGGGCTCCTGGAAGGAGTTGTAGTCGGTAATTTTGGGCGACATGATGATCTGCCCCGACGCTTTGGCCCCTTTCTTCAGCCCGTTGAGCGCGCAGCTCAGCTCCACGTCCGAGGTAAGAGAGGTGTTGACCAACGAGATATGGACCACGCCCTGCGCGTCGACGGAGGCGGAGGCATTGACCTGCTTGAAATTCCTGCCGCGGTCGTCTTTCACGTCGTCTGATTGGATGAACAGCGGCAGCATCCGCGCTCCCTGGTGCACTTTGTACATATCGAACACGTAGAAGGTCGGGGTAAGGATCAGTTGCTCCCCCTCGGTTAGGAATAGCGCCTGCAACACATTGACCAACTGTGCGATGTTGGCCATATAGACCCGCTCGCAATGGTTGTTGAAGATGTTCAGGGTCGTCCCCGCCACGATCGCGTCGCGCAGCGTGTTCTGCTGGTACAAAAAGCCGATCTTCGAGCCGGGATGGGGATTGTACCATCCGCCCCACTCGTCGACGATCAGGCCCACCCTGCGCTGGGGGTCGTATTTGTCCATGATCGCGCTGTGGCGCTTGACCAGCTCCTCCATGTATTGCGCCATAAAGATCGTGCGGTAGTACTCCGCCGCGTCGAAGTCGATGGCCGAGCCCCAGTCGCCGAAGGTCCCCGGGAAGGTGTAGTAGTGGAGCGAAACCCCCTGCTTCATCCGGGTGGGGATGTCCCGCATCATCACTTCGGTCCAGTTGTAGTCGTCCACGTTGGCCCCGCCCACGATCCTGAAGAGGTGGTTCTCGCCGTAGTTGCGGCAGTAGGTCTGGAAACGGCGGTACTCGCCCGCGTAGTACTCGGGCAGCATGTTGCCCCCGCAGCCCCAGTTCTCGTTGCCCACGCCCCAGTATTTGACCGCCCAGGGCTTTTCGCGCCCGTTCTCTTTGCGCAAGTTCGACATGGGACTCTCCCCGTCGAAAGTGATGTATTCCACCCATTTGGACATCTCTTCCACGCTTCCGCTACCCACGTTGCCGCAGATGTAGGGTTCGCACCCCAGCACCTCGCAGAGGTTCAGGAATTCATGCGTCCCGAAGGCATTGTCCTCGACCACGCCGCCCCAGTGGGTGTTGATCATCTTGGGCCTTTCGCTGCGGGGCCCGATCCCGTCCCTCCAGTGGTACTCGTCGGCGAAACAGCCGCCCGGCCAGCGCAGGTTGGGGATGTCGATCTGCTTGAGGTAATCGATAATATCGTTCCTCACCCCGTTCGTGTTGGGGATCCTGGAATCCTCGCCCACCCACAGGCCGCCGTAGATACCGCGCCCGAGGTGCTCCGAGAAGTGCCCGTAAATGTGTGGGCTGATGGTGTGCACACCCTGTGAAACATTGACTTCGAGGCTCGCTTTGGCTTTGTCCGCGCCTTTGGCGGCCTCTTTTTTCTGCGCGGACGCCGTCAGGCAGAGGGCGCAGAGGATGGAAAATGCAAGAAAAAACGGTTTCATTATGGATTGTATTTAGTGTACAAAACAAAGCCGGCTGCGGGCGCGAGCTCCAAGGAGAATTCGCCGCCTGGTATCAGGGTTACCTCTTCGGTAGTAAGCCCCCTGTCGCCGTCTGCGATCAGCGTGAACACCGCATGCTGCGTACCTTGGTAAGTGTATTTGGCCGTATAGGCTTCTTTCCCGCCGTTAACCCCCGCTACGAAAGTGCGGCCTTTGGAAACGCGCTCGAAAACGGCGTATTTTCCGGGGTAGCCGTCGATCAGACGCGATGAATCCCATACCGTGGGTACGGCTTTCAGGTAGTCGGTTACCTCTTGAGGCACATCGGCCAACTCCTGCGGGATTACCCCGAGGTGCTGGATGGGCGAGAGGAAGATCACAGGCAGGGCCAGTTCGAAAGCCTGTGAAGTCCTGCGCTCGACGCCCGATTTGGAATCCGTCCCCAAAAACCTGCCGAGCATGACCGGCGTGAAGTCCATCGGGGCCACCACGTTGCGGCTGAAAGGCAGCATGGCGCAATGGTTGGGCTGGCGGTCTGCGTTGCGCTGGTCGAAGGTAACGTATTCCATCCCCATGACCGCCTCGGTCGTGGCGAAGCAGGGGTACATCCTGTCCCAACCCCGGGGCAGGGTGGCCCCGTGGAAGTTGACCGCGATCCCGTACCGGCAGGCGTCAAGGAGAATGTCCTCATAGAGCTGCATGGTCGTTTGCTTGTCGCCCCCGAAGAAGTCGACCTTGATCCCTTTGATGCCTGTGTCGCGCAGCCATTCCATCTCTTTTTGGCGCGCCTGGGGCGTATCCATGCAGTTCTGCGGGGTCTGGTCCGCGTCGTTCCAGTTGCCGTTGGAGTTGTACCACAGGATCAGTTTGACCCCTTTCGCATCGGCATATTTTACCAGTTCGGCGATCCGTTCGCGCCCGATGTTCTGGTCCCAATACCCGTCCACCAGCGTATATTCCCACCCCATCTGCGCGGCGAAATCGACGAAACGGAGCTGCTCGTCCCAATTCATGCTGCCGTCCTTGAGCCGGACCCAGCTCCAGGAGGCACGCCCGGGAAGGTAGGTCCCGCCGGTGCAAACCTCGTCGACCAGGTCCTGCGCCATGGTGGAGGCCGTGATGCCTTGCAGGTCCCTGGACAGGACCGCCATCCGCCACGGGGTCTGGCAGGGCAGCTTCACGGTGGGCTTCTCGTCCCACCCGGCCAACCCCTGGTCGGGGTGGGGGAACTCCACCTTATAATAACTACCCGGTCCCTTGTCGCTCAACCGGGTGGCGGCATAACCGCCGTCCGTCCCCGTTTCGCTCAGCAAGGCCCAGCCCCGGTCGCCTAAACGGAAAAGCGCGGGATAGGTCCACCCCTGCCCGGTGGGCGAGGGAGTGCCGTGCGGGATGTCGTACAGGTAGTGCTCCTCGTAGCTCGGGTTGGTGTGGGCCCACCCCGTCCCGGCTTTGGAGAGCGGGGTCAGAAACCCGGTCGCATCTTCCGGCATTTGCCAGTATGTCAGTTCATTGATGATCTTTACCGACCCTTCCCCCGGCAAACGGTAGGCGAACGCCACCCCGTCGTCGGACAACCGGAAGACCACCTCGAAGGTCGCCCCGCCCCGGCAGGCGAAGGTGTAGACCTGCTCGTTGGCCGTGTAATCCACCCGGGCGGTCTTGCCGTGCAGGGGGTAATGCTTTTCGATTGCCGTGACCTTCGACCGGGAGGCGATCCGTTCCACCTTGTACTGCTGTTCGGAGGTCTCGATGCCCAACACCGAGGCGGGCAGCCAGCCCGGCACACTGAACACCGCCGCGCTGTCGACGACCTCCACGTTGAGGACGAATTGCCCGCCGGGGCTTTTCAGTTGCCCCAAACCGCAGGAAGCCAGCAAAAGCGCTCCCCAAACCAGAAACCTATTCATACTTGACGATCAATACGTTAAATGAGTTATTCAGAGCCTCGATCGTCGCCTTGTTCCCTTTGAGGGTTACCTTGCCCTCCTGGGGCGCGACGTTCAGGGGATTTTCGAATGTATTGACCGCCATCAGATCGTCGTGCTGCAAAACGACCACTTCGGCCGAAACGTACTTTTTCCCCTCACCCGCAAGCTCGATCCCGAAGTTACGCGTTTTATCCGAAACATTGGCTATCTTGATGATAACGACCGATTTGTTCTCGTCCACGGCGGAGGATGCGTAGATCCCCTCCTCCCCTTTCAGGTCGGAGGTCCCGCAGGATGTTTTCAGCGCGTGGGTCCCCGCATGGTGGCCGTAAAGCTGCTGTACGTAGTAATTGGGCGTGAGCAGCCGCTGCATGTTGTCGAACCAGATCAAATCGGGCCTCCATTGCCACGCGTCCACGTGGGCGAACAAAGGCGCGTAGGTCGCCAGATGGACCACGTCCGCGTTGCGCTCCAAACCCGTCATAAAGGCCGCCTCGGACAAGGCCGAGAGGAAGTTGTTGGCCTTGCCGCTCTCGGCATGGTGCGATGCGTACTCCCCGGCGAAGACCTTGGGCCCGTTGCGGTCGTAATTGTCGTAGCGCCCCGCGTTGGCCAAGAACCACTCCGGGCTCTTGTAGTAGTGCTCGTCGACCAGATCGACCCCGATGCGCCGCATTTCGGGCCACAGGTATTCGAACTGCTCGCCGTCCGCGCTGGGGCCCGAGCTGCCCACGATCAGGATCTCGGGGTATTTCGCCCGGATCGCCCTGACGAACATCTCCAGCCTGGGGGGGTAGACCTCGCCCCACTGCTCGTTGCCGATCCCGATCATCTTCAGCCCGAACGGTTCGGGGTGGCCCATCTGTGCGCGCAAACCGCCCCATTTGGTACCGGTCGCCCCGTTGGCGAACTCGATCAGGTCCAGCGCGTCGTCTATATAAGGTTGCAGGTGGGCCGGCTCGACGCACTGGTCGTTCTCGAACTGGCAGGCGATCCCGCAGCTGAGGACCGGCAGGGCGTCGGCCCCGAAATCCTCGCACAGCAAAAAGTACTCATAAAAGCCCAGACCGTAGGACTGGAAGTAGTCGGGGAAGAACTTGTGGCGGAAGGTGTAGTTCCACCGGTTGATGTTCAAAGGCCTGTTCTCGACCTGCCCCACCGAGTTTTTCCACTGGTAACGCGTCCCGAGGGTCGTCCCCTCCACGATGCACCCCCCGGGGAAGCGGAAGACGCCCGGGTTGAGGTCGTTCAAGGCCGAAGCCAGGGCCTCGCGCATCCCGTTTTCGCGTCCCTTCCAGGTCTTGGCCGGGAAGAGCGAGATGTGGTCGAGGCAGAGGGTGCCCTCGCTCAGCAGGTTGATCCTCAGCCTGCCGTGCGCGTCGGTGCGCTCCGGGGTCATCTCCATACGGTATTGTTTCCACTCCCCGCCGTCGGTTTGGATCTCCTTGCCCCCGCACAGGTCGTTGTCCGCGTCGACGAAATCCATCTTGAGCGTCCCCGCGCCTTTGGCCCAGAAGCTCAGGTTGTAGGTCTCACCCTCTTTCAGGCCGATCCCTTTGAACCCCGCGTTGTCCATCCCCGTCCCGGTCAGCGACCCGGGTGCGAGCGTCAGGGTGGCGTAGTTCGGGTTGCGCGGGAAGGCCGGGGAGGCGGATGCGATCTTTACATCCCCGAACATCGTCCAGCCCGTCTGCGGGTGGGGAAAGTCGAACGAGCGGTTTTTGACCAGCTCGCCGTAGAGTCCGCCGTCCGCCCCGAAGTTGATGTCCTCGAAGAAGATGCCGTACATGTTGGGTTGGATCTCCGCGATCTTTTGCGCGGTGTCGACCGTGATCGTGACGGTTTGTGCGTTGTTGCAGCCTACCAGGGCCGTAAGAAGCAAGGGGAGTAGTCTTTTCATAACCAGAGAATGATGTATGATGCAAAAATAACCCGTTCTTTTTATAACCGAGTGGACAAATCAATGAAAAAGGTGGATAAAGGGTGGACAATTTCGTATAAAGGGTGGAATCGGTGTTTTTCCGGTGGGCCGTCCGGATGAAAACGCCTATATTTGAAGCAATAAAACCATGCCCATGAAAGCTTGTTTCTCCTTGCTGTTCTCCTTGTTGAGCGTTTTGTCGTTTGCCGCCCCCGCTTCCATGCCAACCCCCGCGCCGGACTACTTTCCCCTGAGCCGGGTCCACCTGCTGGAGAGCCCGTTCCTCCGCGCCCAGCAGCTCGACCTGGAGTATTTGTTAAGCCTCGACGCCGACCGTTTGCTGGCCCCTTTCGTCCATGAGGCGGGGCTGGAGTGGGCGGCCGAATACTACCCCAACTGGGAGAACACGGGCCTGGGCGGGCACATCGGCGGCCATTACCTCTCGGCTATGTCGATGATGTACGCCTCCACGGGCGATCAGCGCCTCAAGGAGCGCATCGATTATATGGTGGGCGTGCTCGCCCGCGTCCAGCAGGCCAACGGCGACGGCTACATCGGCGGGGTCCCGGAGGGCAAGGCCGTCTGGAAGGATATCTCCGAAGGCCGGATCGACGCGCGCCCCTTCTCGCTGAACGGCAAGTGGGTCCCGCTGTACAACATCCACAAGATCTACGCCGGGCTGCGCGACGCCTGGATCCACGCAGGCAGCGAGCAGGCCCGCGATCTGCTGGTCCATCTGACCGACTGGATGCTCGACCTGACCGCCAACCTGACCGACGCCCAAATGCAGGATATGCTCTCCAGCGAACACGGCGGTTTGAACGAGGTCTTCGCCGACGTGGCCGCCATCACGGGCGACGACAAATACCTGCTGCTGGCGTGCCGCTTTTCCCACCAGGCGATCCTCGACCCCCTTTTGCAGGGCGAGGACAAGCTGACCGGTATGCACGCCAACACACAGATCCCCAAGGTAATCGGCTTCAAACGGATCGCCGACGTCGCCGCCTTTCCCCCGGCCGGCCAACCCGCCTCTGCCAACCACTCCCCGTTTAAAACCGTCCCCGTCGGTTCCGACACCCCCTTCCCGGGACCCGAATGGTCCGATGCCGCCGATTTTTTCTGGCAGACGGTGGTCTACAACCGCTCGGTCTGCATCGGCGGCCACGGCTGCACGGAGCATTTCCACCCCGCCGACGACTTCAACCCTGTGGTTACCGCCCAGCAGGGCCCCGAGACCTGCAACACCTACAACATGCTGCGCCTGGCCGAGATGCTCTGGCTCACCTCGCCCCAATCCCTCTACGCCGATTACTACGAGCGGGCCCTGTGGAACCACATCCTCTCCTCGCAGCACCCCGAGACGGGCGGCCTGGTCTACTTTACCCAGATGCGCCCAGGCCACTACCGTGTCTACTCCCAGGCCCAGGAGTGCTTCTGGTGCTGCGTGGGCTCCGGCATCGAGAACCATGCACGCTACGGGGCCTTTATCTATGCCCAACGCGACGATGAACTCTTCGTCAACCTCTTTATCCCCTCGCGCCTCGACTGGAAAGAGAAGAACGTCGAGGTCATCCAGACCAATAGCTTCCCTGAAGATACCCGCACAGTACTGACCATCAACCCCGCCAACCCCGCCCGCTTTACCCTAACGGTCCGTTGTCCCGCCTGGGCCGCCAACGGCAACGGCGTGAGGATCCTGCTCAACGGCAAGCTCCAACCCGTGCAGGCCACCCCCGAGGGCTACCTCTCGCTGACCCGGAAGTGGAAAAAAGGCGACAAGGTGGAGGTTATCTTGCCCATGATGCTGCACGCGGAGGAGCTGCCCCACAACCCCGCCTACCGCGCCTATATGTACGGCCCGATCGTGCTGGCCGCCAAGACCGACACCACCGATTTGCGGGGCCTGTTCGCCGATGAGGGTCGGGGAGCGCACATCGCCCACGGCAGGATGATCCCCATCGGGGAGATGCCCGTCGTGGTCCGCGAACCCGGCCATGAGCTCGACTCGATCGATCGGGTCGCCGCCCCCCTCGGCTTCCACATCACGGGCCTCTACCCTGCCCGGTACGCCGACGGGATGCAATTGATCCCCTTCTACCGTGTGCACGATTCGCGCTACATTATCTATTGGCCCGCCGCCACCCCCGCCCAGGCGCAGGAGATGGTGGCCCGGTCCGCCGAGGCGGAAAAGGCCGCGCTGGCTTTGGCGGCCCTGACCCTGGATGAGGTGCAGTGCGGCCGCCAGCAACCCGAGTCCGACCACTTTATCGTCGCCGGGGAGTCCGAAATGGGCTTTGACGAGCTGGGCGCGTGGCGCAGGGGAAAACGGTTCGGCTATACAATGAAGGACTCCGCCGGGCAGGCCTCTTGCGTCTACGTCAAATATTTTACCGGGCAAAATGCCCCCTCTTTTACCGTGCTGGCCGGCGGCAAATCCCTCGAACCCTCCGGCAAACCGCACCTTTCCCCCGACGGGACCGCCGTGTCGCACTTTACCCTGACGGGCAACCTCCAAGGCCCGGTCCTGATCGAGATCCTGGGCGAATCTTCCACCCCCAAGATCCACGAGGTCAGGCTGCTGAGCGGCGAAATGGAGCAATAGAACAAGGAGTAACGGTGTCAAAAAGGGGCGCGGCTGTAAAACCGCGCCCCTTTTTGACATCCTGCCGCCCCGCCTATTTCTGCACGAAGAATTTGTAGATGCAAACGTGCGAGTAGATCCCGCCCGGACGGAGCACCGCCGACGGGAAGTCGGCGTGGTTGGGCGCATCGGGGAAATTCTGCGTTTCGAGCGCGATCCCCGAGCGGTAGTTGTTCACTTCGCCGCGCTTGCCGGTCTCGCTGCCGTCCATAAAGTTGCCGCTGTAGAACTGCAGCCCGGGCTGGTCGGTCCAGACCTCCATCCCGATCCCCGTGGAGGGTTCCCAGACGGTGGCCGCCAGTTCGACCGCACCCGGTTCGCCCGCTTTGTCGAGGACCCAGTTGTGGTCGTAGCCCTTGCCGAATTTCAACGGCTCGAAGTCCGTCCCGATCCGCTCGCCGATGAGAGTCGGGAGTTTGAAATCCAACGGTGTTTTCTCCACCGGGACGATCTCGCCCGTGGGGATCAACCCCGCGTCGGTGGGCGTGAATCGGCTCGCGTTGATCTGCATCACGTGGCTGTTGGTCGAAAGGGAGTTGGTGCCGTGCAGGTTGAAGTAGCTGTGGCTGGTCGGGTTGAGGATGGTGGGGGCCTGGGCCGTGGCGCTGTACGTGATGGACAGGGAGTTGTCTTCCGTGAGCGAGTAGGTTACCACCAGCGTCATCTGGCCCGGGTAGCCCTCTTCGCCGTCCGCCGAGGTGTAGCTCAACGTCAGGCTGCTGGGGCTTGTCCCTTCGGGTGCGACGCTCCAGACTTTGCTCCCGAAGCCGCCCGTCCCGCCGTGGAGGTGGTTCTCCCCATCGTTGATCGAGAGTTGGTACGACGCCCCGTCGAGCGTGAACTGCCCTTTGCCGATCCGGTTGCCGTAGCGCCCCACGACGGGCCCGTTGTTGACGTCCTTGGCGGCCAGGTAGGCGGCGATGTTCTCGAAGCCCATGACTACGTCTTTGTAGGAGCCGTCCGCCGCGGGGACCCACAAATCGACGATGCGCGCGCCGTAATTGGTAATCTGCACGGTCATGCCGCTCTCATTGGCCAGCGTGTAGAGCTTGACCTGCTCTCCGTTGAGCACGGTGTCGAACGCCTGGCTTTCGAAAAGCTGCGGTCCTGTCGCGGGTTTGTTGCCGCCGCATGAGGCCAGCATGAGGCCGGCCGCCATGAAAAGTATCGTTTTTCTCATAATGGGTTGGATTTTCTGCAAAAATAGCAAACGGCCCGGATTTGAATGAAAGAATTGAAACATATGTTATCACTATTCCACTTTTTTGCCCCAAATCGACCGTCCGGTCTCATCGAGTCCCGTGAAAAGCAGCGTGGAGGCCTGCCTTTCCCAGTCATGCCCCGGAAAAACCTCGGCCAGGGTCCCTTTCCGCCCGCTGACCGAGAGCCTGAGCCGTCCGTCGGCCAGCTCCCACTCCCCGCAGGGCAAGCCCTGCGCATCGCTTACCTTTCCCTTGCTGTCCAGGCGGTAGCGCACCGAGACGCAGCACTCGCCCTCGTTGAGCAGGTTTTCGCCCCAGAGCACCTGCCCGGCCTCCAGGCCGCGCTGGTGCTCCGACGGGGTAATGCGCACCACCTCCCAGACGCCCGGGATATCCCGCCGTTGGGCGGCCTTGTTTCCCGTCGCCGCGTACCGCTCGGGCGAGACTACCGGCCAGCCGTCCTGCGTCCAGCGCATCTCCCGGACGTGCAGCACCATCAAATGGTTGTCCGGCGAGAGCCGCCCCTGGTGGAGCATAAACCAGTTGCCGTCGCCGTCCTGCGTCACACCGCAGTGGCCCGTCCCCGCCCATCCGGGGTGGGAGTCGAAACGGTAGGGATGGGTCAGGATGGGGAAATTATCGGTCGGCAGGCGCATATCCTCCCCGAAAAAGTCATAGAAAGGGCCCTCGGGATTATCCGACCGCCCCACACGCACGTTGTACGTCGTCATCAAGGGATCGTAGGAGACGAACAAAAAGTACTTCTTCAGCCCCGGATGGTAGACCACCTCGGGCGCCTCGATGTTGTCCTTTGCAATATTGAACCGCGAGGCCATCAAAGCCCCCTGGTCGCCCTCTTTAAGGGCTAACCCCGTCCCGGGATCGAGCTCCATGCAGTAGAGCCCCCCGAAGTAGGAGCCGTAGTGCATCCATTGCCTGCCCGTCGCGGGATCGGTGACCACGCTCGGGTCGATCGCGTTCATCAAATCGCCCTTCGCGGTCTTGACCACGCACCCGCTCTCCCGCCACGGTCCCAGCGGGGATTCGCTCTGAAGAAGCCCGATGTAGGATGTCTGCCGCGCAAAGGCCGAAACGCAGTAGTAGAGCCTGTAAACGCCCTTATACTCCGTAATATAGGGGGCCCAGATGTTGCCGGCCCCGCGCCCCCCGCTCTGGGTAAGCACCCACTCTTTCGCCTCCGCGGGGATCTCCGGCAAAGCCCACCCCACGAACTCCCAGTCGACCAGGTCCTTCGACCGCCTGACCTGGATGTACCCCGTCCGGGCATCGGCCCCTTGCGAGGGCCCCGCGTAGATCGCGTCGGTCGAGTACATGTAGTAGGTGTCCCCGAACTTTTTGCACGAAGGGTCGTGCACGTTGTAGGTCCCCCATTTGTCCTTGTGCTCCAAAGAACTGAAGTTGCGGTAGTCGTCCGCCCAGGGATTAGGGCGGGATTCGGGCGCCAGCCCCGCCGAGGCGCAGGCCAATCCCGTAAATAAGAGCGTAGAGAGCCAAAAGTATTTCATAATGCAAACATACCGCCCTTTGTCCGCAACCGGGTGGACGAAATTCCATTTTCGGTGGACGAAACATTTTATATTGTACTAATCCGCTTCAGCCATCCGGGGAGGGCGGCAGCACCTTAGACTTCCCCCCTCCCCTACGGTTAGGGGAGGGGGCGGGGGAGGGGCGATCGTCAAACAAAACAAACACAGCAGTCGGTCAAGTAAAACTGACCGGAACTTTCAACTATACCGAAATAGTATTACTTTTATGTTATGATTTGCCACAGGATTCGTCTACCCTTCTTTTTGCCGCTCCTGATCGCGGCTTTTTTGCCCCTGCCTTCGCACGCGCAGGGCGATATCCCCTATAATTTCTCCGCCATCACCGTCGAGCAGGGCCTGGCCCAAAACATGGTCGATGACATTTTGATGGACAGCGACGGCTTTGTCTGGATCGCCACTTGGAACGGCCTGGAGCGCTACGACGGCTACGAATTTACCCTGTACAACACCCGCACGCCGATCGCCCTGAAGAGCAACTTCGTGCGCCAGCTCTTCGAGGACTCCCGCCGCCGCCTCTGGATCGCAGGCGATGCGGGGCTCGACATCCTGGACCTTACCACGGGGGCGCTCGTCCCCCTCGACGCTGCGGTCATCCCCGGCGGCGAGCTCTTCACGCGCCCCGTCGAGGGGGTCTACCTTACCCCGCAGACCGCCTGGCTGCTCTCCGGCCGCCGCCTCTACGGGGTCAGGCTCTCGCCCGAGGGGTTGCCTTTGAGGGCCGCCCCGGTCGAGATGCCGGTGCCGGGCGGCGTATTCACGATCCGCGAGGTCAACGGCGAGATCTGGGCCGGGGCGGGCAACGCCGTCTGCCGCATCCTGGAGGCGGGCGGCCGCTTTACCGCCGCCCCGATCCCGGCTTTGTCTAACCTGCCCGAGGCGATCGAGGTCCGCAGCCTGCACCGCGACGGGACGGGCGTATGGATCGGCACCGACTACGGCCTGTGGTTCTATGACCTGGGCCGCGGCTCCCTGCGCCGGTATATGCACTCGCCGGTTGACCCTTACTCGCTGAGCCAAAGCTACATTACCGATATACAAAAAGGCCCCGACGGCGAGATCGCGGTCGCCACCCTGAACGGACTGAACCTCTATGACCGGGCCCGGGACGGCTTCCTGCGCGTGATCAGCCCCGGCCCCGACGTGCCGGGCGCACTGAATTGCAACTTTATCAACTGCCTCTACACGGGTCCCGGCGGCATCCTGTGGATCGGCACCGAGAAGGGCGGCATCAATAGGATGATCCGTCGCCGCCTGCCCGTGCACAACATCCAGAACTCCCCGACCGATCCCAGGTCCCTGCCCGCGGGGTGCGTGAACGCCCTGTTCGAGGACTCCTACCGCACCCTTTGGGTGGGCATGGTCGAGGGGGGCCTCAACCGCCGCATCGGGGAGACGGACCAGTTCCGCCGCTACGTTACCTCCCCGTCGGATCCCCGCTCGCTGAGCCACAACTCGGTCAGCTTTATCGTGGAGGACCCCTCGCGGAGCCTGTGGATCGGCACCTGGGGCGGAGGCGTGAACCGCGTCAAGGACCCCGCCCCCGACCGCATCCTGTTCGACCGCTACTCCCGCGCCACGCGCCCCGACCTGCCGAGCGACTACATCGCTTCGATGAGCTGGGACGCCCGCAACGAGGGCATCTGGTTGGGGACACCCGCAGGCCTGTGCTTCTTCGACCCCGCCCGGGATAGCTTCCATCCCCTGCGCCTGGAGGTCCCCTCCCGCTCCGAGACGGTGGTGGGGGCGACCATGATCGACCGCCGGGGCACGCTCTGGGCCGCGGTGGGCGACGGGATCTGCCGCGTCGATTTGTTTTCCGACCCCCGCCGCAACCAGAACAAATACGAGTACTACGGCGGGGGCAACCTCGCCGATTCGCTCCTCTCCGACCGGGTCAACTGCATCGCCGAGGGCTACGACGGCACGATCTGGCTCGGCAGCATGGGTGGAGGGCTCTACCGAGTGATCCAACACCGCGACAACCTGCGCTTTGTCAACTACACGACCGACGCGGGCATCTCCGACAACAGCATCTACGGCATCCTGGAGGACGCGCAGGGCCAGCTTTGGCTGAGTACCAACAACGGCCTCTCGCAATTCGATCCCGCCACGGGCCGGGGCCGGGGCTACTTCCGCTCCGACGGCCTGCTGGGCAACCAGTTCTACTGGAACGCCTACTGCTCCTGCACCGACGGGATGCTCTACTTCGGGGCGGCCAACGGGGTGGTCTGCCTCGACGCGAGGGGTCTGACCCCCGACACGACCCGCTCGCGCGCCGTGATTACCCGCATGCGCATCATGGGGCAGGACGTGACCCCCTTGTCGGGTAGCTACATTACCCAAACGATCAGCCAGACCTCCCGCGTGGTCATCCACGAGAGGGACCGCTCCTTCTCGCTGGAATTTTCTGCCCTGGACTACGAGAACCCCGCCCGCACCCGCTACGCCTACCGTTTGGAGGGCTTCGACGCGAACTGGGAGACGGTCGACGCCACCCGCCGCTACGCCGCCTACACCAACCTGCCCGCGGGCAAATATCGCTTCGAATTGCGCTGCACCGATCCCGACGGAAGCTGGAGCGACCAGACTACGAGCTTACAGATCGTCATGCGCCCCTACTTCTACAAGACGGCCTGGTTCCTGCTCCCGCTGATCCTGCTCGCCCTGGGGGCCGCCTACGGCTTTTACGCCTACCGGGTCCGTTCGCTGGAGCGCCACCGCAACCTGTTGAAAAAGGTCGTCAACGAGCGCACCCACGAGATCCAGCTCCAAAAGGTCTCCCTTGAAAAGCAGGCCGTCGAACTGAACGCCACGCTGGGCAATCTGATGACCGAGCAGGACAACGTCCGCCGCCAGAACGAGGCCCTCGCCTTCCAGAACCAGAAGATCACCCGCCAGAAGGAGGAGATATTGACCATGACCCGCAAGATGCAGGAGATGAACCTCGACAAGCTGGCCTTCTTTACCAACATTACCCACGAGCTGCGCACCCCTGTTACCCTGATCGCGGGCCCCATCGACCGGGCGTTGAAACTGACCTCAGACCCCAAAGTGGCCGAGCAGTTGACCTTCGCCCAAAAGAGCGCCAAGTCGCTGCTCTCGCTGATCAACCAGATCATGGATTTCCGCAAGGCCGACACGCGCAACATGAAGGTAACCTTGGTTTCAACCAACGTGATCGACTTTTTGGACTCGCTGCTCCCCTCCTTCGAGGAGTACGCCGGCGAGCGCAGCATATCGATCCGCAAGCGCTACATGCTTACCGATCCCGTGATGCTCATCGACGAGGAGAACCTGCAAAAGGTAATCGCCAACCTGCTCTCCAACGCGATCAAGTTTACCCCCGACAACGGCGAAATCAAGCTGATCGTCAGCTCCATCCCCGCCTCGGGCGACCAACCCGAGAAGCTCTGCATCGTGGTCCGCGACACCGGCCCGGGCATCCCGCCCGAGGACCTGGACCGCGTCTTCGAGCGCTTCTACCAGTCGCGCACCACCGAGAAATTCTCGC
This sequence comes from Rikenellaceae bacterium, assembly GCA_031551275.1. Classification (GTDB taxonomy): domain Bacteria; phylum Bacteroidota; class Bacteroidia; order Bacteroidales; family Rikenellaceae; genus JAVBMJ01. Next base: position 31,991 of record JAVBNX010000022.1, on the reverse strand, counting down.
TCCGGGGGCAGAGCGGCACGGGCATAGGCCTCTACCTGTGCAAGAGTATCGTCCAACTCCACGGGGGGACGATCGCCGCGAGCAACAACTCCACAGGGGGAGCCTCCCTGCGCATCGAAGTTCCCTTGCAGCGCGACCCCCAGGTCCCCCTCGCCGCCGTCCACTCGGCCGCCCCCGCCCCCGACGCGTCCCAACCCCGCACCTTCGACGAGCAGCGTCCCCTGGTGCTGGTCATCGAGGACAACCCCGACATGAGGCGCTACATCGCCTCCATCCTCGAACAATCCTACAACGTGGTCGAGGCCCCCGACGGCCGCGTGGGCCTCGAGATGCTGGCCTTGTACCAGCCCGGCGTGGTGGTCTGCGACGTGATGATGCCCGTGATGGACGGCATGGAGTTTTGCCGCCGGGTCAAGGGCGATTTTTCCACCTCCCACATCCCCGTCGTGCTGCTTACCGCGAAAACCTCGCCCGAGACCCACGCCGAGGGGTTGAACCTGGGTGCGGATTTATTCATTACCAAGCCCTTCGACGAGAAGGTCCTGCTGGCGGGGATCAGGAACCTGCTCGAAAAACGCGCCGCCAAGCAGGAGCGCTTCCTCTACGGTATGGACCCCTCCGAATTGGGGATCCCCGACCAGTCGCAGGACAAAAAGTTCATGGACAAGGTGTTGGAGATTACCAAGGCGCATTATACCGACCCGGAGTTCGACGTGGCGCAGTTCATCGACCTGATGGGGATGAGCCGCAGTTTGCTGCATAAGAAGTTGCAGAACCTGACCGGCGAGACGGCCAACCGGTTTATCCGGATCTTCCGGCTGAACGTGGCCCGGGAGCTGATCGCGGCCACGGCCAGGGATAAGTCGTTGAATATTTCGGAGATCGCCTACCAGGTGGGCTTCAACGACCCGAAGTATTTTACGCGGTGCTATACCAAACAGTTCGGGCATCCGCCTTCGGGAGCTGGGACGGAGTAAACGCAGGAAACCCGTTGCCAGGGCAACGGGTTTCCTGTTCTTTCTGGTAAACTTTTTACCCTCCGAGGAAGCCGAGCAGCACCCCGGCTGCCACCGCGCTGCCGATCACGCCGGCTACGTTGGGGCCCATGGCGTGCATGAGCAGGTAGTTGGTCTTGTCGTACTTGATCCCCATGTCCTGCGATACGCGCGCGGCCAGGGGCACGGCCGAGACGCCCGCGTTGCCGATCAGGGGGTTGATCTTCTTGCCTTCGGGCAGGAAGACGTTCATCAGCTTGACGAACAGCACGCCGGAGGCGGTGGCGATAAAGAACGACGCCGCGCCGATCAAAAATGTACCGATCGATTTGGCGGTCAAAAAGGTCGTCGCCTGCGTGGAGGCCCCTACGGTCAGACCGATCAGGATGGTTACGATATCGATCATCGGACCCGATGCCGTGGTGGCCAGGCGCTTGGTCACGCCGCTCTCTTTGAGCAGGTTGCCTAAAAAGAGCATCCCCAGCAACGGCAGCGCGGCGGGCACCAGGAAGGTGGTCAGCAAAAGCCCGATCACGGGGAAGAGGATCCTTTCGGTCTGGGAGACCTGCCGGGGGGTCTTCATCTTGATCAGCCGCTCCTTTTGGGTGGTGAAGAGCCTCATCACGGGGGGCTGGATCACGGGGACCAGCGCCATGTAGGAGTAGGCCGATATGGCGACCGCTCCCATCAGCGAGGGCGACAGCTTGCTGGACAGGAAGATGGCCGTAGGCCCGTCCGCCCCCCCGATGATGCCGATCGATGCGGCCTCGGCGGCGGTGTAGCCCAGCGCCAGGGCGAACATGTAGGCGGCGAAGATCCCGAACTGGGCCGCACCCCCCACCAGCATCAGTTTGGGGTTGGATATCAGGTAGGAGAAGTCGGTCATCGCGCCGATCCCCAGAAAGATCAGCGGGGGATACAACCCCTTGGCCACCCCGAAGTAGAGGAAGTTGAGTACCGACCCGTCCTCGTAGACCCCGATCTCGAAGCCGGGGAAGAAGGGTATGTTTCCGATCAGTATCCCGAAGCCGATCGGGACCAGCAGCATGGGCTCGAAGTGCCTGACCACGGCCAGGTACAAAAACCCCAGCCCGAACAGGATCATCACGATGTGCCCCCACGTTACGTTGGCGAACCCGGTAAAGGCAAAGAATTGCCCCAGGTTATCGCCCAGGAACGAGAAGAACGACATGTTATGTGTTGCGGCGGCGAGCATAGCTATTCAAGGATTAATAATACGTCGCCCTCCAGGACCGAATCCCCTTTGGAGACCTTGATCTCCTTGACTTTGCCGTCCCTTTCCGCGTCGATGTTGTTTTCCATCTTCATCGCTTCCAATACCAGCAGCCTTTGGCCCGCCTTGACCTGTTGCCCTTCGCCTACCGAGAGGGAGAGGACCACGCCGGGCAGCGGGCTCTTCACAAGGACGCCCCCGCTCTGGACCACGGGTTTTGCCACCGCGGCGCGCACCTCGGGCGAGGTTTCCGCGGGGGTGGTGGAGGGTTTGGTGTTGGTTTTGATGGTGGAGACCGCCTTCTGGATCTCGACCTTGTACTCCACCTCGTTGACGGTCACGCTGGCCGTGGTCTCGTTGATCGAGTCGATGGAGACTTCGTACTGGTTGTCGTTGATCTTGTATCTGTAGATTTTCATGGCTCTTTACTTATTACGCTTTTCGGGGATTTGCCTCAGGCCGTATATCTTGGAGTTCCAGGGGGAGTAGGCCCTCGCCACCCGGTTGATGGTCAGGATGGTGGACTCCCTGTCGTGTTCTTCCCTCTGGTACTGTGCCAGGGCCATGGCGATGGCAGCGATCTGTTCCTCGCCGCTGAACGCGTTGCCTTTGGGCGACTTGGAGAGCAGTTCGGCCTGTTGCTCGCTGCGTTTTTTGGCCAGCCAGACCATTCCTTTGCCGAACAGGGCGAACAGGATGAACAGGACGGTCAACGCGGAGAATACCACGACCATGGCCGTGATGGACATCATCGTCCCGTAGGGGTCGTTGCGCCGGAAGAGTTCGTGCTTGGGCACTTCGATCAGCAGCTCGTTGGTCGCCCCGGGGGTGGCCGCGTCGAGTTGTCCGAAGACCTCCTTGCCGTTCTCCGCTTTCCAGCCGACCGAGACGTCGGGGAGTTGGTCCGCCACCTCGTACCTGACCGAGGTAACCACCTGCCCCGAAGATGTCAAAAGGGCGATGTAGCCCGTCTGGTCGAGGGTAAAGTTGGTGTGGAACACGCCTTTGGTGGCGTTCCCGTCGCAGAAGAAGACGCGGTAGCTCCGCGGCCCCATCTTCGATTGCTCGCTCTGGGGGATGCGGTAGGTCAGGTTCTCGCTCCCCTCCTTGACGGTAAGGTAGGCGCCCGCCAGGTCCACGACCGAGTGCCCGGTGTTGAACAGCTCGATCCAGCCGAGCCTCTCGCCGTAGTGGTCGATGTAGTTGGTCTGGTTGTAGACCATGACCTCGTTGATCTTTACCTCCGACAACGTCCCCTGGGCTTTCGCCCCGAGGCCCCACACGGCAAGCAATATGACTAATGCTGTGCGTTTCATTACATCGGGATATTGGAGTGTTTTTTGGCCGGGTTGGTCAACTTCTTGGTGGCCAGCGACTGGAGCGCGCGGATGATGCGGATGCGGGTGTTCCTCGGCTCGATGATGTCGTCGATGTAGCCGTACTTGGCCGCCACGTAGGGGTTGGCGAAGGCCTCTTTGTACTCGTCCTCCTTGGTCCCCACGAACTTGGCCCTCGCGTCGATGTCGGCGATCGACGCGATCTCCTTGGCCGAGAGCACCTCGACGGCGCCCTTGGGACCCATCACGGCGATCTCGCCCGTGGGCCATGAGTAGTTGATGTCGCCGCGCAGGTGCTTCGAGCTCATCACGCAGTAGGCGCCGCCGTAGGCTTTGCGCAGGATGATGGTTACCTTGGGCACGGTGGCCTCGCCGTAGGCGAACAACAGTTTGGCCCCGTGGATGATGATCCCGCCGTACTCCTGGGCCGTTCCCGGCAGGAAGCCCGGTACGTCGACCAGCGTGACGATGGGGATGTTGAACGCGTCGCAGAACCTCACGAACCTTGCCGCCTTCCTCGATGCGTTGATGTCCAGTACGCCGGCCAGGTACTTGGGCTGGTTGGCGATGATGCCCACACTCTGGCCGTTGAACCGCGCGAAGCAGGTCACGATGTTGGGAGCGTACAAACTCTGGCTCTCCAGGATCTGGCCCTCGTCGACGATGGCTTTGATTACCTCGACCACGTCGTAGGGTTTGTTGGGGTTGTCGGGAATGATCTCGTTCAGGGAGTCCTCCAGCCGGTCGACCACGTCTTTGGTCACGGCCAACGGGGCGTCCTCGAGGTTGTTCTGGGGCAGGTAGCTCAAAAGTTTGCGGATCAGGGCCGCGCCGTCCTCCTCGCTCTCGGAGACGAAGTGTGCCACCCCGCTCTTGGCAGCGTGGATCGACGATCCGCCCAGTTGCTCCTGGGTCACGTCCTCGCCGGTCACGGTCTTCACCACTTTGGGGCCCGTGACGAACATGTAGCTGGTCCCCTTGCTCATGACGATAAAGTCGGTCAGCGCCGGGGAGTAGACCGCCCCGCCCGCGCACGGCCCGAAGATGGCCGAGATCTGGGGGATTACCCCGGATGCCAGGATGTTGCGCTCGAAGATCTCCGCGTACCCCGCCAGCGAGTTAACGCCTTCCTGGATGCGCGCGCCGCCCGAGTCGTTGATCCCGATCAGGGGTGCGCCGTTCTTCATGGCCATGTCCATTACCTTGCAGATCTTGTTGGCAAAAGTTTCCGAAAGGGACCCTCCGAATACCGTAAAATCCTGCGAGAAGACGTAGACCAGCCTTCCGTCGATGGTCCCGTAGCCGGTAATTACACCGTCCCCGTAGTAGGACTCCTTCTCGATGCCGAAGTTGGTGCAACGGTGCGAGACGAACATATCGAACTCCTCGAAGCTGCCCTCGTCCAGGAGCATGTCGATGCGCTCCCTTGCGGTAAACTTGCCTTTCTGGTGCTGCGAGTCGATCCTTTTCTGCCCCCCGCCCAATTTGGCCTTGTCGCGGAGGTCGATCAGTTGTTGGATTTTTTCCTGGTTGCTGCTCATGGCGGATTACTTGTTTTTGTCTTCGCAAAGTTCGGTGAGCACGCCCAGTGTCGATTTGGGGTGCAAAAAGGCGATGTTCAATCCCTCCGCGCCGTTGCGGGGAGCCTTGTCGATCAGCCTGATGCCGCTCTCCTCCGCCTCTTTGAGGGAGTCTTCGATGCCGTCCACGGCAAAGGCGATGTGCTGTACGCCCGGGCCGCGCGTCTCGATGAACTTGGCGATCGCTCCGTCGGGAGCGGTCGATTCCAGCAGTTCGATCTTGCTTTGGCCGACTTTGAAGAACGCCGTTTTCACTTTTTGCTCGGGTACTTCCTCGATGCTGTAACACTTGGTCCCCAACAAATTTTCCCATACGGGGATCGCCTCCTCGAGGGAGTTAACGGCAATGCCAATGTGTTCGATGTGAGTAACTTTCATATATTTTTATTTTTGATTTTGTAATCGCGGAAGTGATCTCCACAAAGGTACAGTTAATTTCCTAACAATAAAAAATATTTTAAAATATTTTCAAAATTGTTTAACACGCGACAAAAGCCGCCTTTCGCCGAAATATTTTTACCTTTGTAACGTACCAAAACGGGAAGCCATGAAAAAGATCTTTACGTGCCTTGCCCTTCTTTGCGTTCTGTCCGCCGTCCATTCCCAGTCCCGCCTGACCGGGCAGTCCAAGGCCCCCGATCTGCGGATCAAAGAGTGGATCCCCGCGCCTCCCGCAGCCCAGACGCCGCGCCTGGTGGAATTTTTCCACTCGGCCAGCCCGGTGGCTTTGGAACGTATCGCCGCGTTACAGGCCCTGGCCCTCGAGCATCCCGCCCTTTCGGTCGTCCTGGTCGCCCGCCAGTCCGCCCCGGTAATGCGGGAGATCCTTCCCCCCGACGCCGCCTTTTACACCGGCATAGATGGAGACGGGTCCGCATTCGCTGCATACGGCGTGCAATTTGTACCTTTCGCGGTATGGATCGACGCCCGTGGCCGCGTCCAGTGGTTCGGCAATCCCGAGACCCTCACCCCCGCACAAATAGAGACTTTACTGAAATAATGGCCAAAGCAAAGATAGACCACTTCGAGACCGAGCACGGAAAACACCACGACAGCGCATTGATCGTCAACGACGGCGTTGAGCAGCCCCCCGTGGTAAACCCCGCCTTCAAAAAGCCCAAACGCCGCGAGCTGACCGCCGGACAATACATGGAGGGCATCCTGGGCGGCGACATATCGATCCTAGCCCGCGCCATCACCCTCATCGAGAGCTCCAACCCCGACCACCACGCTTTGGCTTCAGAGATCATCTCGCGCTGCCTGCCCCACGCGGGCCGCTCGAAACGGATCGGCATCACGGGAGTTCCCGGAGCTGGCAAATCGACCTTTATCGAGGCGATCGGCAACCGGGCCACCGCCCACGGCAACCGCCTGGCCGTTCTGGCCATCGACCCCAGCTCCGAGCGCAGCAAAGGCTCGATCCTTGGCGACAAGACCCGCATGGAGAGCCTCTCGGGCCGCACCGACGTCTTTATCCGTCCCTCCCCCTCGGCAGGCTCGCTGGGCGGGGTGGCCCGCCGCACCCGTGAGACGGTCATCCTTTGCGAGGCGGCCGGCTACGACACCGTCTTTATCGAGACGGTCGGGGTGGGCCAGAGCGAAACGGCCGTCCACTCGATGGCCGACCTGTTTTTGCTGCTGCAGATCTCCGGCGCGGGCGACGAGTTGCAGGGCATCAAGCGCGGCATCATGGAGATGGCCGACATGGTGGTCATCACCAAGGCCGACGGCGACAACATCGACCGCGCACGCCTGGCCGAGGCCCAGATTACCAGCGCACTGAGGCTCTTTCCCGAGCCCGACTCGGGCATCCGCCCCACGGTCTGCACCACCAGCTCTTTGACCGGCGAGGGGCTGGAATCCCTCTGGACGAAGATCGACGACTGGTTCGACCAGGTCAAGGCCAACGACTGGTTCAACCGCAACCGCGCCCGCCAGAACAAATACTGGATGTACAAAACCATCGAAGAGGAGCTTCTGGACCGCTTCTACCGCAACCCCGCGGTCGAGTCCGCCCTACCCGCCTACGAGGAGCGCGTCGCCAGGGGCGAGGTCAGCTCCTTCGAGGCCGCGCGCCAGTTGCTGGAGTTGAAGTGATTACCCGCCCCGCCGCAGCAGGTACCTTGTTCGGCGATCCGCCCGGGGGTAAAGCATGACGGTGTTTTTATCCACGATCTCCACCCGGAATACATCGTCGCCCCGGCCCGGTATGGGCCGTCCCCATTGTGTGCGCAGGATATAAAACAAGCGGCTTTGGGCGAAATAGAGGTACTCCATTACCATTCCCGCCCCACTTTTCTCGATGTGCCCGAGCATTGAGATCCCGATGTTGTGGTTTCGCCCGTCGCATACCCAAAAGTAACTGCCTTTGGAGTAGGCCTGCACGATCTCCCATTTTCCCCCTCCTCTGCGCTTTTGCAGGCTGATGATATCCCATCGCCCCTCAAAGCTAAAGTCGCCGAATTTGTTCTCTCCCTTCATGGCCGTGCCGTTTCGCATACACCCCCCCTGCCAAAAAAGGGCGTGGATGCAGCCCTCTCCTTCAGGCCTCGCGAGCCATATCCAGAAAACTGCCCACGCCCGAAGCTGCCCCGGCCCTAAAGCCGGCGCACACCTCAAGCGGACAATCCGATCTGGACAAACCCTGCCGTTACAGGCAGGTCGCGAGTTTGAAGGAGATCAAAATTGTTGCTCTTTTATCTAATTGCAAAGATACGAAAAGCCGAGCGCAATTCTTTCAAGCTTGCTTGAAAGAATTGCCGAGGCGCCCAAATCTTCGACGAAGTCAAAGATACAAAAAAGGGGAGGCTTTTCTGTCTCCCCCTTTTCAATTATAACTTACGGTCCTTATTTTTTCTTTTTAAGAAGGTTGTCGATCAGGTTTCCAACCGCCTTTGAGGCCTCCTGCGTCGCTTTCTCCTGCAACTCGGCCGCCTTTTCCTGGACGATCTGGTTGGCCTGGTCGGTCAGTTGCTGGGTTACCTGCTGGGTTACCGAGGGCTGGGCCTCCTCGCCCATAAAGCGGGGTTTGGCCAGCGAGAAGGTGGGCTTCGAGGTCGTCCCGCCGATGGCCACGCCCACGGTCATGTTCAAATTGGAGAGCAAACTGCCCGCGAAGCCCTTGATCTGCGAGGTTACTTTCTCGGTGGGTATGCGCATATCGACCTGCGCGGCGATGGTCCCGTCGATGCCGTAGTCGCCCCCCGCCATCATGGGCACGTCGGCCACGTTGAGCTTGAAGGGGTTGATCCCGATCCGCCCGTTCTTGACCGCGAACGACGCGTTGATGTCCTTCAGCGTATTGCCCGTCTGTTTGAGCCCGGCCAGTTGGGTAATGCTGTTCAGCGTCTCGGCGTTCATCAGTTGGAGGCTCTGTGTCTTGAGCGTCCCCACGGCGTTCAGGGCCGAGAGCACGGGGCTCATCTGGGCATCGAGGTTGTCGCTGAAATCGAAGTCCAGCGACATTTTGCCCTGGGCCTGCGAGAGGAAGGGCAGCACCTTGTCGAACATCCCGAGCGATGCGGCCGCCTGCTTGATATCCACGTTGTTGAGCCCCATCTTCATGTTGGTAAACGCGCCCGAGGTGTTCTCGGCCAGGTACTTGCCAGACAAAGCGATCGTCCCGTCGGCGAAGCCCGCGCCCAGCGAGTTGATTACCAGCGCCCCGCTCTTGACGGCGATGTTGGCCGCCGCGTTGTCCAGTTCCATCTTGTCGTAGAGGATCTTGCCGACCTTGGCCTGCATCGAGAGGTCCACGTTGGAGGGGAGCACAATCACCGACATGGGCGCATCCTGTGCAGCCTCGGTCTCTTCCCCGGTGGCGGAGAGCAGCTCGTTGCAGTCGATCAACTTGCTGTTCAAAGAGAGCGACCCTTTCAGCGTCTCATCCTTGAGGAAGTAATTCAGGAAATTTTCCAGCTTGCCCGACGCGCTGATGTCGCTCTTGCCCATCGTTCCCGAGAAGGCGGTCAGGTCGACCGTCCGGGGGTTGAACTTGAGCTTGGCCGTGTTGATGTTGATCGGCATGGGCAGGTCTTTGGTCGTGGCGACGAATTTCTCGAGGTCGAGGGTGCCTTCCAAGTTGAGCTTATCGTATTGCTCCTTCTCGATGGCGGACATGTGCCCGGCGAAGTCGATATCGGCGGTCATGGTCCCGCCCAGCTCGGCGACCTCCAGCGGGAGGGCCTCCTTGAGGTTGGAGAAGTTGACCTTGCCCTTGATCCCGGCCTTGATGTTGGCGTCGGTCATCGGGGTGGCCACGTGGGCGTGGGCGTCGAAGGGGCTGCCCGCCATTTCGAAGTGGAATTTGCTCAGGTCGATATCACTCTTGCTGTCGTCGTTGCCGTCCCACAGGGCCACGGCCGCGATGGCGATGTTGTCGATCGAGCGGGGTAGCTCGGTGTATTTCAGCCACCCGTCCGCCACCTTCATCTCGGCGTAGACGGTCGGCATCGAGTTGGTCCCGTAAACCCCCTTGACCCAGCCTCCGAGAGCCATTTCGCCCTTCGTGTCGACGTTCTTCACGTCGGGCAGCACGCTGGCGGGGATCATCTCGAGCAATGTTTTCAGCGAGGGGACCTGCGCCGCGTAGGTCAGATCGAGCGCGATGGTCGAGTCTTGCTTCATTTCGATCGTTCCGTCCGCGTTCAGGGCGATCCGGTTGATGGTCAGTTTAGTCCCGTCGATCTTGAAGAACATGTTCTCCATGTCCGCGTCGACCTTGGACGCGACGCTCAGCGAGGCGTCCGTCAGCCATTGGGTCTTGTCCATGATCACATTTACCTCGCCGCACTCCAACACCAAATCGAGCACCGTGCGCGCGTCGGACATATCCCCCTTGAGCGAGAAATCGAGGCTTCCGATCCCGGCCGCAAGGCCCTGGGTGCGGTCCTCGTAGACAATGGCCGCGTCGGAGATCACGAACCGTTTGATGCTCAGGTTGAACGATGAAGAAGTCGTGTCAGCCTCCTCTTCCGGGGTGTCCGAGGGCTTCATGATGTCCCAGTTGGCGGTCGAATCCTCCAGCATAACGGCGTGGATCCTCGGAGAGACCACATCCACCGTGCGCAGGTCGATCACTCCCTTTTTAAGGTAGCTCATCACGTCGACCGACGCGCCGAAACTCTTCAGCGAAGCGAGCGTGTCCCCCTCGAATTTGTCGATCCCGACTACCGAAAGGTCGTGCAAAGAGACGCTCGCCCGGGGGAACTCCTTAAGCAGCGAAATTTTCAGGTCCTGGAAATCGACGACCGCGTTGACGTTCTCGTTGATTACCTTTTTGGCTATTCCTGTGATCTTTCCCTTTAGGGCAAAGGGCAAAATAATGGCGCACAGCAGCAACAAAGCCACGATGCAGCCGACGGTGATCCCGAAAATCTTGAGTGCTTTTTTCATAACCGGAAGGGATTTATTGTTGTAGCAAAGGTAGGTAGTTTTCGCGGTTGAGCAAAAATTTTGCCGTTAAGCCTGATTATGATAAAATTTATTTATAGCTTTGTGAGAATCATCATTGCGGCAATATGACCATTATCCAACTTGAGTATTTTATAGCGATCGCCAACTGCGGCAGTTTTTCCGAGGCATCGAAACGCTGTTTCGTGACCCAGCCCTCTTTGAGTATGCAGATCAAGAACTTAGAGGACGAACTGGGCGTGATCCTGCTCGACAGGAGCCACAAGCCCGTGGTCCCCACCCAGGCGGGCGAGGTCGTGCTGGAACGCGCGCGCCAGGCCCTGAAGGCCTACAACTTCATCCGCGAATCGGTCAACGAGCTGAAAGGCGAGGTCTCCGGCAGCCTGCGCCTGGCGGTAATCCCGACCGTCGCCCCCTACCTGCTTCACCGCTTTCTGCCCAAATTCCAGGCCGACTACCCGGCCGTGGAGTTGGAGATCCGCGAGATGACCACCGCCGATATCGTTACCGCCCTAAGGCGCGACGCTTTGGATACGGCCATCGTAGCCGGCGGGACCACCCCGGACGGCATCGACGAGCAGGAGCTTTTCAGCGACAAATTCTACGCCTACCTCTCGCCCGACCACCCCTTGATCGAGCGCCCCAACATCCGCCCGGAGGACATCAAGACCCGCGGCATCCTGCTGCTGAGCGAGGGCCACTGCATGAGGGACCAGATCATCGAGCTCTGCCCCGAGGGGATCGCCGACCGCACGGGCGCCCTGTTCGAGAGCGGTTCGCTGGAGACACTCGTCCGCATGGTCGACGCGACCGGCACGATGACCATCATCCCCCATATGGCTTTGGAGTACATCCCCGCCCGCAGCGCCGCCCAGGTCAAGCCCTTCGCCAAGGGCGCGACCTCGAGGAAGATCGCCCTGGCCACCCGCCGCACCTACGTCAAGCAGGGCCTGATCGCGGCTTTGCGGCAGTCGATCCTGGACAATTACGCAAACTGAGCGGCTTACGGGACAGCTTGACGTTAAAAAATTGCATAAATTACATTTGAAATGACCGCTTTGAACAACCGGGTCAGCCTGGTCGACGCGCTGCGCGGCTTCGCCTTGCTGGGTATCATCCTTTTGCACCATGTCGAGCACTTCGACATCGCCAATTTCGTGGAGTCCCAATCCCCGCTGCCGGCCGCGATAGACCGGTCCGTGTGGGAGGCCGTGTTCTTCCTGTTCGGCGGGAAGATGTACGCCATATTCGCGCTGACCTTCGGGTTCAGCTTCTTCATCCAGTTCGAAAACCGCAAAAAACGCGGCGAGGCGTTCGCAGGGCGCTTTTTCTGGCGCATGTGCCTGCTGTTTCTGTTCGGGCTGCTGCACGTGGTGTTCTACTCGGGCGAGATCCTGTCGGTCTACGCCGTGGCCGGGATGCTGGTCATCCCCTTGCGGAACCTGAGCACCAAATGGCTGACGGTCCTGATGGTCTTTTTCCTGCTCGAACCCTGGGAGCTTATCCAACTGGGGATCGGGGCGGCCGATCCCGGGCATGTGCCTATGGCCTACCCGCGTGAATTCTACCGCAACGCCGTGGAGGCCGCCACGACGGGCAATTTTTGGGACGCAGCGACCACCAACCTGACCTCGGGCCTGGCCAACGCCCACCTTTTCGCCTGGCGTTCGGGGCGTTACTTCCAGACCATCGCGCTCTTCCTTCTGGGCATCGTCCTGGGCCGGAGCGGTATGTTCGCCCATGCCGGAGAGAAAACCGCATCGTGGAAAAAGGCTTGGCTTGCCTCGATCCTGTGCTTTATCCCGCTCTTTTTGTTGAAGACCGGCTCCTGGACCGGGGAGTTGCGCCCCGGGATCTCCGCCCCGCTGGGCGTGATGCTCTCCATGTGGAGCAACATCGCTTTTGCAACGTTTCTGGTCTGCTCCTTCGTGCTGCTGTGGACCAAAACCCGGTTTCAAAGGGTCGAGGCCGGGCTGATCCCCTACGGGCGCATGAGTTTGACCAACTACATCTGCGGCTCGGCCATCGGCTCGTTTCTCTATTATCATTGGGGCCTGGGCCTCTTTGAGACTGCCGGCCCGCTATGCAGCCTGCTTATCGCCGCCGCCGTTTTTACCCTCCAGTTGTTGTTTAGCCGTTGGTGGCTGGCCCGGCACAAACGCGGACCGTTGGAGTGGGCGTGGAACAAACTGATGTACATCGCCTGAACGGGCGGCATCAATCCTGCTGTTTGCGCAGCCGGGCGACGGCGCTTTCGAGGGATTCTGAGGGTTCGATGATGTTGTAGTCCTCCCAGAAACCCTCGTCATAGAAGCTGCCGATGCGTTCGGAGAGGATGTGTGACGATTTGAACGCTTCGCTTGCAGTGAAGGGGACCCGCGAGGTGTCCTGTCCGTCGGTTATCACGGTCTCGCAAACCACGGAATAGTTGGTCGAGAACAACCTCTTGCGCCAGTCGCACCGGAAACGCAGGCCGTATTTGATGTAGGAGAGGTAGCTGCGCCCCGCGCGACTGCGGTAGGATAACGTGAAGGTCAGTTCGTTGGGGGTAAAACGCAATCCCGCCGGTTTGCTCCTGAGCACGGCCGAGGTCACTTTGTCGCGGTTGCCCATGTCGGCCTGCAGTTCGATGCGCGAAAAGGCGAGCGTCTCCATATCGATGTACAGGCGGCCGAAAAACATGACCGTCCACGGTACGTCGGCGTTGGGAACCATACTTACCACGTGGTGCATCCTGTCGTCGATGGCCTGGGGGTGTTCCATGGCCAGGTTGTAATACTCAAACAGTTCGTGGTCGAAGATCACGCCGCGCGCTTTGAGCATATCGTTGTCGATGATTAGGACCGGCCCGCCGGTAAACTTTACCGAAATCGTATCGCGGCGGTTGGTGCTGACCAGGCTGCGGCCTTTAAGTATCCTCATCCGGTCGCCGTAAATGTCCCGCGAGTAGGGTGTTTTGTAGATCTGCCCCACGGCCTCGGAAACTTCGATGTAGTGTTGCCTTTTTTGCACCGTTTCGCGGTAGAAGCCCGTCATAAGGCTTGCCTGGTCGCTGTAATTATCCCCTATCCTGGCGATAGCCCGTGCGACCAGTTCGCGGGCGTCGATGTTGTGTACCGTGACCGCACCCACAGCGACCGGGCTGGCAGTAAGGTAAATAACAGCATGGTCCGTGGTCATGCCGTCGACCGGCAAACGGACGGTAGCGTAGCCCAGGCAGGTTATTTCCAGCCAAGGGGAGGCGGAAGGCCGCCTGATCTTCAGGGAGAAGAAACCGTCGGCATTGGTCACGGTCCCTGTTTTGGTGCCGGACAACATGACGTAAGCCGATTCGACCGCCTTGCGGGTACGGGAGTCGACCACCGTACCGCTGACGGTAAAGACGTTGTCCGTCTCCTGCGCATAGGCCGCGTAGCCCGGCAGGAGCGTCAGCAGGAGTAACATACACAGAGGTTTCATGGCCTTGATTTTAATGGTTTGTTCCGGACCACCCCGTTGCCATCGTGCCCGGCAACGGCCGGGAACCTCGCTTGTAAGTTAAGAAATTAATTGCAGAATATAAAATAGTTTTTCCCGCCAAACCCTTGTTCAAAAGCGTGTATGCCGGATAATCAAGCCGATGCGGGACAAAACTTAAAGCAAAAAAAACGGAGCCGGCAACCCTTGCCGACTCCTTGCATTTTGTAGCGAGACGGGGACTTGAACCCCGGACCTTCGGATTATGAATCCGCATGCCCACACAAATAAACAATAATGTTTTGTTGTTAAATGGTTGCTTATTAGCAATATATGCAAGCATATCAGAAGTTTAAGTTTTGTTATTTGCTGTTAATTTATGCTGATTTTTGCCAGTTGTGGGGTAAATTTGTAGGGCACATTTTTTGATACAACGCATTGTTAATAAGTCAATATTCATTATGTTTGTGTATAAATATGATGAATATTGCTTATGGAGGCAAGAAATTTCGATTTGAATGTGTCGGCGATCATTCGTCTGGACAAGAGAAGGCCGTATAAATCAGGACGATATCCTTTGAAATTGTTTGTTACGGTTAAGCGGCAGAGAAAGGATTATACTTTGAAGTTTGGCTTTACGGAAGGGGAGTGGGAAAAGATCCAGTCGCCCAACCTTAAGGAACGGATTTTGGTGGAGAAAAAGAAAGAGGTGGACAAGATTAGGGGCGAGGCTTTGAAGTGTATCAAGCAGTTGGGGGATAACTTTACCTTTGATCTGTTCGAGGCGTTGATGTTCGGGACGCCCACCAAAGTAGGGCGGGATAAGAGGGATGTATTCGCAGAGTTTGAACTCAAGGAGAAAGAGTTGAGGGAGGATATGCAGTTCGGGTCGGCGGATATATACAATGTTGTCGCGGTTGCGTTGAAAAAATACCGGAACAAGTTGGAGTTCAGCCAAATTACTGTTCCGTTTTTGAAGGGTTGGGAGAAGCATTTGGTGGATGCCGGTAATACCAAGTCGTCGGTCGGGATCAGGATGAGGCACCTGAGACATATAGTGAAGCGGGGAGTCAAGAATGGGGCGCTGGCTGAAAGCAGTTATCCGTTCGGCAGGGAGGAAGATGAGAAATACCAGATACCGACTTCACAGAATGTAAAAAAAGCCGTCGATGGGGATGTGATGGCGAAGATCATTGCGTATAGGCCGGATCAGCCGTTGGTCGCCCAGGCCAGGGCGGTGTGGCTGTTTATTTTTTACTGCAACGGAATGAACCTTGCCGATGTGGTCAATCTCCGGTATGCGGATATTGAGGACAATTTTTTGACTTTTTATCGTCAGAAGACGATCAGGACCCGTAAGGAGCAGGTGCCTGTGCGCCTGCATATTCCGGAACCGGCACGGCAGATTATCGAGGATTGGGGGGTAAAGCCGGTGTCGCCCAAAGCGTATATTTTCGGTTTTCTGGATGATTCGATGTCGCCGGAGGAGAAACACAACCGTCGTAAGTATGTGTTGAATCAGATCAATAAACGGTTGAAGCGGATGATGAAGCAGATCGGGGTTTCAACGGATATAACGACATATGTTGCACGCCACACCTGGGCGACGACGCTCTTAAGAAATGATGTTTCCGTCGGTTATATTTCCAAGGGCATGGGGCACGCCTCGATGTTGACAACCGAAAAATATCTGGCCGATTTTACGGATGATCAGAAGAAAGATGTGAGTGATATTTTGGCTGGCATCGGACGGTCGTCCGCGGCTGATTAGTTATTTCATGCGCCGTATTGCTTCTTTCAGGATGACGGGATGGCCGGCCCGCATCCAGGTATCCAGTTCTTCCGGGTCGAACCGGATGCTTCTGCCCCGGCGGATGTAGGGGATGGCGTTCTTGTGGACTAATTCGTATAGATATCCACTTTTGTAGCCGGTAAGAAAGGCGGCCTGATCGATTTTGATCAATGAGTTTTGTTGCGGATCAGGAGAAATGTTGCATCGGGGGATGGTGTTGTCATTTCGATGAAGTTCTGCCAGTAATTTCTCGATCTTATCTAACCTGTGCCCGATAGTTTCAAAGGGATTATCCATAGTGCTACCTCTTTTGTTTGCCGGTGGGGTGGGAGAGCAAACATAGGGAAGGTAGTTAGCGGGCGGCAAAATGTGACGTAGTGTTTCGTAGATTGTCGGCCTTTGTCTCGGTGGCTGGTTTTGTCCCGTTGGAGCGAGTCGTGCTTACGCTCCCATTACCCCTCCGAGTTTAAACATGGGCAGATACATTGAGATCAGGATTACTGCGACGAGTATTCCGACGATCAGGATGAGGATGGGTTCGAGCATGGCTCCGAGTTGTTTTAGTTTGTATTCGAGTTCTCGTGTGAGGTCGTCGCCCTGTTTTTGGAGCATCTGGGGCAGGCGGTTGGTCTCTTCTCCGACGCGCAGCAGGGTGGTCAGGCGTTTCTCGTAGAGGGAGGGGTAGCACTCCAACCCGGCAGAGAAGAGTTTACCGCGGGCGAGCCCATCGGCCACGCTACCCAGGGATTGGCGGTAGGGGTAGAAGGTGATGATCGAGCGCAGCATGGTAATGCCGTGCAGCAAAGGCACACCCGAGGAGGTAAGCAGGTACAACAGTTTGCAGAAGTGGGCCTGGTAGTTCTTTTTGAGGATGCTTCCGGCCAACGGCAGGCGCAACAGCACATAAGCCATCCCGCGCTGGATCTCTTCATTGCGCCGCATCGAGTAGAGCAACAAAGCAACCAGCAGGACCACCGACAGGATAACCGCCATGTACGCGGGAAAATTCCGCGAGAGGGCGATAATGCTCTTGGTCATAGCAGGCAGCTCGCCCCCCATACGGGAGTAGACCTGCTCGAACATGGGCACGATAAAGGCGAGCATAAAAGTTACCACGACCACGGCGGTGCACAGGATAATGATCGGGTAGCTGACCGCCGAGGAGACCATGCGGCGTTGGGCGATGCGTTTGTGGTAGTAGTCGGAGAGAAATTCGAGGGCCTCGGCCAGGCGTCCGGTCTCCTCGCCGATGCGCACGACCCCGCAATCGAGGGTTGCGAATTTCCCGCTACGCTCCAAGGCCTGCCAGAGCGGAGATCCGGAGACGACTTGTCCGTAGAGTTTCTCCAGCAGGGTTTTTACCGACCCTTCGCTTTCCTGGCCGATCAACAGCCGGAAGGCGTGCGAGAAGTCGAGCCCCGAGGAGAGCAGGGAGAGCAACTCGGAAAAGAGAAGCTCCTTTTTCGCCTCTTTCAATGGTCGGGAAAAATTATTGATAAACATAGCCGCTCTCGGTTTGTTCGATGGTTTGTTGGGCTTGGATATACTCCGGGACGATCACAGGGAGTGCGATCCGCATGGGCCCCTCGTTGCGGATCAGTTGCAGGATGATGCTGTCCAGGCCGGTTCGGTCTTCCCGGGGCAGTGCCGCCAGGGAGATCACGCCCGAGAACAGCGTGTCGGTCTGCCGGGCAAAGAGGGCCAGCAACAGCGAGTCGCGCTGGTAGAGGACGGCCGCGGACTCCCCGCCGCGCCACGCCGTGATCCGGCCTTCCAATTCGGTCAGGCTGTCGGCCGAGGAGACCAGGTGCTCCAGCCGGTGGTAACTCTCGCGAAAATCCGCGCTTTGGCCGATGCGGTCCGCCATCGACGAGGCCACACGGTTGAACAGCCCCAAACCGTCGAGCACGGAGACCAGGACGATCCCCGCCACCACCATCACGACCAGCAGTTCG
The DNA here is from genome assembly GCA_031551275.1 of Rikenellaceae bacterium. Classification (GTDB taxonomy): domain Bacteria; phylum Bacteroidota; class Bacteroidia; order Bacteroidales; family Rikenellaceae; genus JAVBMJ01. Next base: position 14,230 of record JAVBNX010000022.1, on the reverse strand, counting down.
GCCAGGGTCGAGGCGCGCAAATGCCCGCACAGCACAGGGACTCTTTGGGGAAGGTTATTCATTCGCGAACTCGATAATGTGTTTGTACTCGATCCGTTTGCGGTTGACGACGGTCGATACCGTAATTTCCTGCAGATTGCCGTAATCGCGGTAAGGCGCAACAACAACCGTAATCTCGCCGCGCTCCCATTCGCGGGTGTATTTCCCCTCGTCGTGGCGACCGTCGGCATATTCGCGGAATGTGCTCCGGAGCAGGCAATCTACCTCGGCGAACATTTCTCCCTCACGGGGATTGACCGAGAGCCGCGTAAGGGTGTGTAGCGAGATGGCGAAGATCGTCAGGAAAACCACCGAGGCCACGATCACTTCGACCAGGGTGCTAGCCTTGAGGGGTCGGCGGCGGAAAGGACAGCGGGGGTGGTAGCGGGCGCGGCGGCCGGTACTGGGGCCAGGGCCGGAACAGTGGCGGGTGAGACAGCTTTGTCTGCCCGATTGCTTTACTCTACCCATACCGCCTCCTTTCTTCGCTTGGGCGCATCGAGCCACAGGGGATAGCCGACGGCGGGGCATTCCAACACCGAGGCGTCGTAAAGCATATGGCGGTAGTAGCCCTGCGGGGAGTAGTAGACCGACTCGCCGAGAATGGCCGCTCCTGTAACGATCCCTTGCAGCATGGCAATGCCGTCTGTCCAGAGCAATCCCCTCAAACGTGAGGTGCGCGCCTTTCGCAGATTGGGCTTTTTGATATCGGCCTTAAAGGGCGTGTCCGCGATGCCGGGATTGCCTTCCAGATCGACGATCAAATAGCCGTTTACCCGGCAACTATCCCCCATTTCGGCATACCGTCCCGCGTAGACGCCCGACGGGTAAGCCAGTTCCGCTCCCGCGCCCACGATTACCGTATCGGTTGCGAAGACCTGCATCCGGCCCTTGAAACCGTCCGCCACGGATACCGACCGGGCCGACACGATAATATTCTGCAAGCGGCATGAGGGGTCGATATGCAGTTTATCGCCCAGCAGGATGATATTGCCTGCGTAATAGCATCCGGCAAGAGTTCCGCTACCCAGATCGATGACCGCCGGAGAGGTATTGTAGAAATCCACCCGCAGGCTGTCCGTCGCAGCTTTATCTCCCTGCGAATCGAGGAGTGTATGAATGATCTCGCGTACTCCGGTCAAAGGTTGCACCAACTCTTTCTCGCTTTTGGCGACATCGGCCGGATCCAGTTTCTCGCCACTGAAGAATACCGACTGCATCTGGCCGTAAATTACCCCGTTCTTGGGTAAAAAAGCCTTGCTTTGCAGGTTCGTGTTTCCCGACAGGGTAAGCGCCCCGCTGTTGTCCTTGTACCAGAAAGTACCGCCATTCTTCCCCGGCTGTGCGGCGGCCATCAACCGGACGGAGTGCACACGTCCGTCCGCCGTGGTTACGCCGACCTGCTCGTAGAGGCCCCACGGCTTGCAGGCGATCTTTACACGCGAACCAGGGAGCGAGTCGTACAGCACAAAGGTACTGTCGGCGTCGAGGCGATCCATAATTCCCGGATCGTTGCGGTAAAGGGTAAAGGCCGATTCGATGTTGGCCAACTGGATGCGCATGTAATTGGTGCGCGAAAAGAGCAAAAAATCGGCATCCCACAGCCACAACACCCCGGCCAGCAGCAAAAGCATCAGGGCCGACACGACGACGACCGTGGAGAGCACCCCGGCGCGTAATTTCCCGGGCACTCCCGTCGCGGCGCGGGAAGATCGGGAGGCTCGGGGATATCGGCGGGGGCGCATCATTGCGCCAGTTTTATGCAGCAGCGTTCCCCGTCGAAAACAAAGTGCAGCGAGTCGGCGAAGATCTGCTCCAAGCGATAGCCGTCCTGCGTTTCGCCCGTTTTCATCGTATGGTGCGTGCCGCTGATCTCCACGAGCGAATATTCCACCCCCGTGCGCCGGATGCGGCCGATGTAACGGACGTTATGCTTTACTGTCTTTTTAGGAGCTGGGGCAACCGGCAACGGACGTAGTGTGAAACCCGTGGTAGGCACGCTTACCGGGGCCGCCTTGCGTACGCTCAAAAACGGATCGCGGTAGTTGAGCAGCAGGGTATCCGGGACACCCTGCTTGGCCGATGCGGAGCAGACGGCGGCATTCCCCGGGGTATCGGGTCTGGAGGGCGAGAGCACCTTCCAGGCGATAATGCCCCAGATGGCCGCCACGGCGGCGAGCAAAAGGTATGTGGTGATCTTCGATTTCACTTCCTTAGGGGCGGGCGGGCTATGGTTCGGGCTCTTCCGGTACTTCAGGTTCTTCGGGCTCTTCCGGTTCGGGTGCCGCCACGAGAAGGGTGTAAAACTGCTCTGCCGTGGCGTAAGCGCTGTTCAGCGCGCGGATGCTCCACTGGTATTCCCCGGCCGCGAGGGTCAGGTGCAGGGAGAGTTTCATTGAGATCGAATCGTTGCGCAGCAGCGTATCGGCGGCGACCATCGCCGCCTGGGCGAACGACGGGCTGACCACCGTAACCTTATAGGCGTCGGCCCCTTGGGTCTGCCGCCAGAGGAAGGTTACCCCGCCCTCGGGGACGGTCACCCCGTCGACGGGGGCGACCACCGTAACCTGCTTTTTTGAAATGTCCTTTTCGAAAACATCGTCGCAGGCGGCCATGGCAAACATACCCGCCGCCGTCAGAAAGAGTATATGAAGGATTCGTCCCATCTTATTTATTTTCTGTGATCTGCTGAATGATAAGCACGGCGTGCAACTGAACCTGATTGCTTCCGCGCGGGGTAACGCTACGCAGCGAGAGGCTTTTCAAGCGCGACAAAGGCATCGTGCGCTCGATATTGTCCACAATCTGCACCAGGCTCTTATAATCGGTATTGAGCACGATCTCGGCGGTATGGAGGGCCAGACCGTCGGCGTTGCCGGTAACGTAAGGCACATACTTGACCACCTCGCAGCATCCCGGGCCGCAGAGGATATCGCCCAGCAACTCCCCGTCGCTGATATGCTCCTGCGCGGCGAGGGCTACGGCCGAAACGGCAGACGTTCCGTTCTGTTGTCGCATGGCATCGAGCTGTTTCTCCGCTTTGCGGGTCTCGCGCCATTGGCTTGCGGTACCGGAAAGGGCCAAACTCCATGCGAGCAGGGGCAGCAACACCACTACCGCCAGCAGGTAGGCCAAACCACGGTATTTATCGAGTGCGTTCATAGTTCGAGGTTGATGCGGAAGGTGTAAACGTCCTTTTCGCGGTCATGCTCCACCGAGGAGAGCCTTACCTGCCGGGCCATATGAAGGTTGCCCAGGGCGGCGGCATAGCCGGATACGCTCTCCGAACGGGCCGAACAGCCGGTAATGACCATTTCATTTTCCGAAAAATTCGGTTTCTTGCCCTCCTCGATGGTTTTTAACAACGGTTGGACCGAGAGCGAGGTCAAAAAGATATCCTTGGGGATTACCGAGGCCGCCCGGTCGCACAGCCAGGCATAACCGTGGGGCGGAATATGCCCCCATTCGGCCAGGGTTTGCGTGCGGCTGCGCGAGGCATCGTCCGCCTTGCCTAACTGCCTCTCCAGGGCCATGATCTCGGACTGCACGGCCTGTCGGCGACCTGCTACGCGCGGCCCGATCAGGGCATTGGCGACGAGTAACGTCAGCAAAAGGCACAGGACAGGCATCTGCACCCGCCGGACAAGCTGCAAGGCCAATACCGAGCCTTCCGGGGTAGGGCGAAGGGCATTGCGGAGTTTTACGTTTTGCGCGTAATACTGCTCCGCAAACCGTCCCGCGTCCGACGGTGAAACTCCGCAGCCCATCGCCAGGGGTTTCAACTCCGCGAAAGGTTCCATCTGCGCCTGCCGCACGAAAGACAGCCTGTCCCCGTCCCGGGCCCATATATACCCGCTCTCCGGAGCCATTACCTTGGCCGCCACATCCGGAGCGGCAGACACCTCCTTGGTAATTACCCCGTATCCGCACGCCATGATCAATAACGGAGCCTTCCCCGCTTTCTCCTTTACCGCAGGGAGCCCCGAAAGCGATTCGGCCTCGCTCCCCGTAACCAACAACAGATCATACGCATCCGAAGCGGTAAAATTTACCACCAACACCCGGCAAGGCCCCAATATCTTCGCCGTAAAACCCATCAATCGATCAGGGTCGGTTTGATAAAGACATTCAGTTTATGGTCCGTTTTGTTATCCGTGGTATTGCCGAACAGCCATTTGAGCACCGGGATCCGAGCGATGTAGGGCAGCCCGGAAGAGGTTTTGTTCACCGAGTTGCGGTCGATGCCGCCCAGCAATACCATCTCCTCGTTCTGGATCCGGATCTGGGATTTGAAGCTGCGCGTCGAGGTGCCGGGAGGACCCTCCTTTTCCACCCGCGTGGTAAACTCGCTCTGCTCGATCTCGATATCGAGCGTGATGTGCTTGTCTGCGCTCACAAAGGGCACGATCTTGATGTTCAGGTTGGCCTCGACGTCTTTCCAGGTGTAGGACTCGTTCTGGATGGGGGTCTGCGATCCGAAGTAGGAGTTGATGATCTCCTTGTAGTACTGCTTCTCCCCGCTTTTGAGCGAAGCCTCGTGGCCGTTCAGGGTTGAGAGCTTCGGGGTCGAGTGCAAGGTAATGTTGCCGTGGTCCTCCAAAAACTTGAGGGTCATGTAGAAATCGGGGGTTACCTTGCCCAGGTTGATCGATCCGAATCCGTTGAAGCTGTTGATCAGCTTGTTGACCGAATTGGCGTTGAGCGTCATGTTCACGCCCGGCGAGAGCGTCCCGGTGGTTTTGGCGACGGGTGCCTCGCCCAGTCCCATGCCGATGCCCGCCTCCTTGATGTCGCTCTTGGTCACGTCGGCGATAATGACCTCGATGGTAACCAACGGGACGCGCTTGTCGATCGAGCGCAGGAATGCCTCCACCCGCAGGGCCTGGCGCTGGTCGCCCGAGGCGATGATGCTGTTCAAATCGGGGAAGACCTTGATCTGCAAGCCCTGTTTGAGGATATCGGGAATGACCTCATCCAGTTTGGCGACCGATCGGTTGGCGAGGGGGATGACCCTTGCGGCGGTCAGTCCGCCCTGGCCGCCTTGCCCGCCCTGCTGGCCGAACATGTAGATGCTGTTCTCGACGTAGTAGGAATTTTGCGTCCCGGCGAACAGGACCCCTAAAAGTGTTTCGAAGGTTACCTGGCGCACATAGATGCTGGTCTGTCCTGATACGGGGGCGACGAAAAAGTAGTTCAGTTGCTGTTTCTCGCACAGGTCGGTAACGATGTCCTGGATATTCCCGCGCCCGATCTGCGCCGTGATCAGCCCCAGACTGTCAATGCTCAACTGGTTGGGTCCGAAGACGCTTGTGCGCGAGTAAGCGGGGGCGTAGCGTGCCGCCTGGCCGGGTTGGCCCCCGGCCTGCACGGGAGGCTCGGAAAACTCCCAAACCCCGTTCTTCTCCTTGCGGGCCTCGATGCCGTTTACCGAGGCGAAGGTCCCGATGGCCTCATCCATCGGCATATCGCTCACGAAGCCCGACACCTGCTTGGCATAAAGCCCCTGCGGGACCACGATGTTGGTGCCGGTCAGGGCCGTAATGCGTTTGACCACATCGATCAGCTTATCCCCGCTCAAATCGTAGCTCAGCCCCCGGCCTATGGCGTAGGAGACGTCGGGGATCTTGGGTGGTACGGGCGTGGTGGGTAGGGGCTTGATGGCGATAATATTGCCCACGATATCGATATCCAGGCCGTACTCCTTGCACAGGAAGTAGAGCAGGTCGGTAATCCTGGCGCGGGAGAAATTGACCGTTACCTGCATCGACTCGGCCCCCTTGACGCTCAAATTGACATTGCCCACCTTGGCCACATTGCGCAGCATCTCTGAAAGCGACATCTTGCCCACCGAGATATCGATGGCCTCCCCGTAGGCCGGATCCCCCGCCGCCAGGGCGTCCAGTTGGGTGCGGATGCGCTCCAGCCGCAGGCTGTCGGCGTCGGGCACCACGAATTTCTGGGCCCCTGCGGTAAAGGGAGACAAAAAGAGGAGGAACAGTATGAAATAGCGTAATATATGCTTCATGGGAATTAGTCAGGTTAATATGCTTTATGTCCTGTTGTTCAACATGGGGATAATTTCCCCGAAGGAGGTCTCGCCTGCCGCGAAAAGGGCCAATGCGGCCTCGCGCAGGGTTACGATGCCCTGCTGGGCGAATATGGATTCGATGTCGGTCCTGTTGGCCCGGGCTTCCTGGGCCAGCTCGGCGTCTATGGGGATGACCTCGTAGATCGCCCTGCGGCCGCTGTATCCGGTGTGGTAGCACTTCGGGCAGCCTACGGCCGTGTAATGACGTTCGACGGGGGAAATGGCCCTTATTTCGTCCGTGGCAGCCTCCTGCTGCTTGCAATGAGGGCATAGCAGTCGCACCAACCGTTGCGCCACGCACATGACCAGCGTGTCGGCGATCAGGTAGGGATGCACCCCCATATCGGCCAAACGGGCCACGGCCCCCCACGCGCTGTTGGTGTGGATGGTCGAAAAAAGCAGGTGGCCGGTCAGCGAGCTGCGGATCGCCATCTGGGCCGTGTCCGCATCCCGGATCTCCCCCAGCATGATGATATCCGGGTCCTGCCGCAGGAAAGTCCTCAGCGCGCTGGTAAAAGTCAGTCCGATCTCCTCCTTGAGCTGTACTTGGTTCACTCCTTCCAGGGTGTACTCTATGGGGTCCTCGATGGTCAGGATGTTGTCCGTCTCCTTGTTCAGCCGCCTTAATGTCGCGTAAAGCGTGGTGCTCTTGCCCGATCCCGTGGGCCCGCAGATCAGTACCATGCCGTGCGGCCGGGCGATGGCGCGGCAGTAGTCCTCCAGTTGTTTGGGACTGAATCCCAGGTTGGCGAGTTCGAGCAGTTCCACGTGGCGCGTCAGAAGGCGCAAAACCACCTTCTCGCCATAGATCGCCGGGAGGCACGAGACCCGCACATCGAACTTTTTGCCCGCCTGGTTGAAAAGAATGCGCCCGTCCTGGGGCAGGCGTTTTTCGGCGATATCCAGGTTGGCGAGGATCTTGATCTGGTTGATCAGCGAAGCGTAATTCCCCCGCTCGACCACGTAACGCTCGATCAGCTTGCCGTCCATGCGGAAACGAATGCGGCAGCGCTGCTCGTAGCTCTCGATATGGATATCGCTGGCGTAGCAGTCGAATGCCTCCTCGATCAGGCCCACCAGAAAGCCCTGCCCGGCACTGATTTCGGTAATCGAGCGCGCCTGGGAGGGGCGGCCTCCACCGTCGGAGCGGTAATACTTTTTCAGCAGTTTGTCCAGCTCGGCCGCCTCGACGGCTTCGACGGAGGCGGCGATATCGTAAAGCACCTCCAACTCCTGCAATGCGGGGCTGTAATCGTATCCCTGTTGGCCGTAGCATCTCAACCGGTCGTCCTCCGCCGCAAAGGGCACCAGGCGGAATTCCCACGCCTGTCCCGCCGTGAGCCGTTGGATAACCTCCGCCGGAATACGCTCGTTCATCCCATCCACGCGCTACAAAACAACCATACGCAAAACACAGCCCCCATCGTGCCCACCAACGGCACGGTCGCGTTGCGCTTTGAAAATATCCGCACCGCCGCCCACCAGAGCAGCGAGACAACCAACCCGGCTAGCAGCAAAACAAGGAACGCTTTGAGTCCCATCAGCGGGGTCAGGCCCAATATGAACAGTAAATCCCCTTCGCCGATATAATCTTTCAGCGGATTGATCCACCGCCCCCGTGTTACACGCAGGTAAAGCATTACCCCCCCGGCCATCCACAAAAGCAACAGGATATTCCCCGCCATATTCAGTGCCGCCACTCTTACCCCCAGCCGCCAAACCGCCACCGCGACCGCCCCGGCCATAAAAGCCGCCATCCATCCCAGCCCGACCTCCCGGTGCCGGAAATCCCCTAAAATCATCGCCAAAACGGGCACGGCAAGAAGCAACGGCAACCAATCGGTAATCCCCATAGACACATGATTACCCCCGCCGGCAATTCCCGGAAATGCAAAAAGCACGGAGCTGCCATACTCCAACCCGCCGGACCAGGCAGTCACATCGTTGTCCCATCCGACAATTGCGCCGGGCTGAGTTACCAAATCGCTGCCCCACCCGGCAATTACGCCGGAGTGCGCCACGACGCCATTCGCCCAGAATGTCAGCCAGTCCCCAACCATTCTATTCCCTTTGATCTTGCCTGAGATTTCTCCCCGTTCTTCTGGTGCCTTTAATCCTTTACGACCTCCTTAAGCTCCTTATCCTGATTGATCTCCCAGACATTATAGACCCCGTTGCCGTTGAAATCCGCCACCGCCGTCGCCGTCGCCCTGAACCCTTGCTCCGAGGCCTCGACGATCTCGATCAGGTAATTCGCCTGCCCGCCGTCCGAGGTCAGCTTTACCTGCTCGAATCCGATCTCATCCAGCGAGGCCGAGTAACGCGAGTAGGTGTAAAAATGGTTCTTCTCCAACGTATGCAGGAACACCAACTGCTGTTGAGCCTCCGTGCTCTTTGCCTTCGAGATCAACGGCATCAGGTTCGGCAAAGCGATCAATACCAAGATCCCGATGATTACCAGCACGACCAATAGCTCGGCAAGCGAAAAGGCGCGGAGTTGCTTTTTACGGAAACAAATTTTTAAAGATGCAAGGGGATTTATTTTTCTCATTCCAATAAAATTTCCGATACTACTTGATGCCCATTTTCTCTGTCCCCAAAATTACGGACAATATGACAAGTTCTAATGACAACCGACCAGAAAACGACCTACTCAATATTTATTCAACTTATTAACTGAAAATTAGTTGCAGTAAAATATTCATTGCATCCCCCGGCCTCGTGCCTAGGGACGCGTCATCTTGGGTAATTTTATAGAAGCCCAATGACTGCATATGCTAAGAAAACTACAAACCCGTCTATCGGTATTTGCCTGCCGATTATTTTTTGCGAAAATATTAGCCCGGTTGGAAAAAACGGAACGCGAAGCGGCTGTCAGATTTGAGTATTTCAAATTCCTGATCGACTTGTCGCACGTTTATGCGAACGATGCCGATTTGTTCCTTAAAAAGTTTCGTGAGGCGGTCAGCGCCAAGGAGCTGATCAAAAACGGGATCGTTACACTGGATGCAGATTGCGTTTCCAAAGCAGGAGAAGAACATGCGGACCCTGAAATCGTCTTTTTGCGTGAGATAGAATGCTTTCGAAAAGCAGGCTTTTCAAATACGGAGTTGCTTGTAATCTACAACTTAAACCACCAGAACGCAGCATACTCCAAAATCTATCGCGCCCGCCAGAAAGTCCAAGCTAAGACTTGTATTAAATAATAAGGTGTGAAACGATAGCACCCCATTTAATAAATGGTGCGCTTTAGCTTTATAATACTGCTCATTTATGACAAAAAACGGACGCAAATCGTCGCGTTTTGCGTATCTCGAAAATGCTGCAATGAACTTTTCATTATAGCGTATTGTTTTTAACCGAAATACACAATTTTTGAGTAGGCTGGTTTTTCATTATTTAGTCCCTATAAGGCATTAACTTGCATCATGTAAAAATAGATGCAGAAAACAGCCTTTGAACCAGTAGAACTTCTCAACCTACCAAAATAAATAAAAATGAGACCAACTATTTTCCTAAACCATGCTGTTAATTTGAGCTGCCTGTTTGCGATAATGTCCGTCTTATCCGCGTCAGGACAGTATAATCTTCCGCAGGTTAGCCCCATCGCACCGGAGGTTTTCATGCCTACCCCCAAGGCGACATCGATGCTGCGCTTCGGCGACTATCCGGTAAACCTCTATTCGGGACTTGTCGACATCTCGGTTCCGATTTACACCATACAGGTCAACGGTATCAACGTACCCATCGAGTTCAAATACCACGCCTCGGGGCTGAAATACGATGACCTGAGCATGGAGTTGGGCCTGGGATGGACACTCATGGCCGGCGGCATAGTTACGCACGCTATCCACGGGTTTGACGATAATTCCAGGCCCCTGGATGTGGATGATATCAAAGACGATATCGACATCGACCCGCGCGGATTGACGGATGTGGAAACAGACAACATGCTGTTGGAAAAATTTGCCAACAGCGACAGGACGGAATGGCCGCCTTACTGTCCTTTGGCACTCGAAGGGCAAACGGACATCTATTCTTACGCTTTTCTGGGGAAGTACGGTAAGTTTACCTCACGCATCTTAATGCCGGACGGTAGTTATGATGCCCTGTTTATGCCGTCCAAGCCATGGAAATTCGATTTTCCAGCCGAGGAAACCCTGTCGCTTACTGATGAAAATGGAATCTGTTACCGCTTCAAGCGCGGCGGGCATATTGATGCAAAGGTATGGGAATACCATATCGACCAGATTATTTCGACGGACAAAGCGGATACCGTAAAATATTATTACCGGAGTTTTACTGATCCGACCAACACTTTGTTGCAGATCATTCCCAATGATATGTTCATTACCTACTTTCACACACTCATTCAACCGAATCCCGCACAGGAATTTTTGCCGACCGAGTATAGCAGGGAGATCTATGATGTGAAATCCCGCAATTTTACCCCGGCCAGTATCGATTCCATCCGGTATCGGGGAGGGAAGGTCATTTTTAAATATGAAACCCCCTCAAATACATTCGCTCTATCCCGTATCCTCGTATACAGCGACGGCGATCCTGCGCCCATGCATAACATCAAAGTGGAACAAAGCGGCCCTCAGGGTTATGCCAATCTCGACAAGGTCGCTTTCCTTGACCGCAACGGCAAGCAGATGTACGACTACCGCTTCGAGTATGACGGCACATCTCCAAGCGTGTCAAGAGAATCCAACGGATCGCTTGTAGTGCCATCTTTTGACAACTGGGGGTATTTTAACGTGGGTTCTCCTGCGACAGGATCGCGTCTCATGGTGCCCGATTTTCTGAAGCTTGTGAGAGGACCTCAAGGCTTATTTGAGTATGTCAATACAGGTATGTCCCGAACACCGGACGAAATCGCGAAGCTGGGAATCATCAAAAAAGTGATCTACCCGACGAAGGGCTTTTCCACCTTTGAATTCGAACTCAACCGTTTTAACGAAGATGTACTGTCCGGTGGTTTGCGCATCAAAGAGATATGCAGATATGACCAGGACGGGCAGTTCATCGACCGAAAATGGTATAAATACGGTATCGACGAGAGCGGTTTCGGTTACACCCAATGCCTTCCGATACCTGACGACTTTACCAGTACGGAGCTCCAATACAACCTGGCATCGTCTGATGGCATGGCAGAGGATCCATGGTATAAAACGGAGGCAACTTATTACCACGTCTTTCCGTTCAACAAATACGTCCATACCCAAAGCGCTATGGTCTATACCGAGGTTGCGGAATACCATGGAGGTATGACGGATGACCAGGCAGACGGGAAGACCGTTTATAAATACTCTTATTCCAGCGACGAGTTCCACCATTATTATGCCGATACACATAAGCGGTCCGGGGCGTGGAAAAGCGGGCATCTGCTGGAGAAGAAAGTATACGACCGGAACGACAGTTGCGTGTATTCGCTTGTCAATACCTATAAGGAGGTAAACTTAAGGGAGATCAAAAACCTGAAGGTCATCCCCACGGTAAAGATCAACCCTGCTGTAGGAGGTTCTATGTCGAATGGTGGATATGGCGAAAACCTCTCGCGCTATTTCAGCGAGGGCCTGTATGGAGACTATCATTTTCCATACTCGCGCTTCGACTATTTCAATTACTACCACAATACCGGGGACTACGTACTGGACCATTCGGTCGAAATCCTGGACGGTGCGATCAAAAGAACCGTCTATGGCGACTATAACCAATACGGACAGCCTTTGCATACCGTTTTTCTGAACAGCCATGGCGACAGCCTGCATACGCGGTACAAGTACCCGCTCGAGGAGGCCTCCACGCCACTCTATTCGCAGATGGTGGCCCGGAATATCCTGGCTCCGGTAATAGAGCAAAGCGCCTACCGTGACGACCAGTTTCTCTCCCTTGCCCGGACAAATTACAGCAATTCATGGCCAGGCCGCAACGGCAACCTGTTCGCTCCCGCTTCACAGGAATTCCGGACGCACCTGCAAAATGCGCCCGAATCCCGGATGGTCTTCCACAAGTACGACGCCTATGGGAATCCCCAATTCATTACGCTCGACGACCAGAATATCGTCTATCTGTGGGGGTATCGCGGCACGCGTCCCGTGGCTGAGATCCGTAACGCCACCTACGAGCAGGTAGCACAGGCGCTCGGACAAACGTCGCTGGCTTCATTGGATGCGCTGATCCTTACCGATACCGCCATTCGCGGCATGATGTCCTCACTCAGGGAGTCGCTGCCTGACGCCCTGGTTACCGCCTACACATACAAGGCGGGAATGATCCATTCCGTTACAGACCCGTCGGGCCGGACTACCAGCTACGCATACGATGACATGATGCGGCTGGCCCGCATTTATGACGACCGTGGCCAGCTACTGGAGGAGTATGAATACCATTACCAAACGGAGGAATAAATTCTCAGCGATGAAAAAGATCATACACATAACGGCCATAGCTCTCTTGTGGGCAATTTTTCCCGTACATCGTTCGCTTGCCGATAATCCGGGGGATCCTATCTTCGGGAGCATGGAAATGAATCTTCATTTTGAAACCGTATACGAATCGGGGAACTCATTTACCATCGATTACGGTCAAACGGTGTCTATTGTTATCTCCGCCGGTTACATCAATCCCGATATGCCGCCCGATCCCTGGACCTGGAATTCCCTTGATTTTATCGATGACCAGGGAATGACGGCCGCCTCTGTGCAATTCAGCGCCTCCTCCGTGAACCAGGGCTATGGGGTCACACAGGACGCGTACCTCTACGCGGGCACCTACTATGTCGGGGTGTCGGGCGGCGAAGGCGTCGGGGTCTACGTCAAGGTAACCTACGAGGGGATCACGGGCTACGTGCCGTGGCCCGATCTGACGCCCGGGGCGATCTCGGACGACCAGCAACTGGGGTGGTACGCGCTGCCCGATCCCCTGCAAAACCTCGAGTCGCCCGCTAACCCGGCAGGGTCCTACTCGCTTTTTTGGGAGCAGGCACCGACGTCGAACGGTCCCTGGACGGTAATCCCGGGTGCGGACCAGCTGACCTACCAGCCGCCATGCGGTACCGCTACGGTCTATTACCGCCGGGGAGCGACGCGGATGAAAGACCAGTTCCCGGAGACGAAATACACGACCCCGGTCTGCTTGACCGTGGCCCAGCCGCTCGCCAACCGCAATTACATCGCTACGAAGGTCTACCTCGATGAGGCCACGGCCGGTTCCTCGTCCCCCCTGCGCATGACCGACGTGCAGTACTTCGACGGGATAGGCCGTCCCACGCAAGCGGTGCAGGTGGCGGCCACCCCGCTGTCGGGCGATCTGGTCGCCCTGCAGGAGTACGACGCTCGGGGCCGGGAATCGAATGTGTGGCTTCCGGCCGTCTTCTCCGGTAACGCCGGGGGCTACGTGACCCCGGGTGCGATCCGGGCAAAGGCCATTCTGGACCACGGGGGCGACACCATTCCCTATTCCAAACCCGTTTACGAGCCTTCGCCCTTAAACCGCATAGCCGAGCAGTACGGTCCCGGCGCCCTTTTCCACACGGGCGGCAAGTCGGTGCGCACGGAGCACAGGGCCAACACGCCGGCCGACAGTCTGAACGCTCTTTGTTTCACGATTACCGACAATGCCGCACAAACCGGTTTGACCGCCGAGGGGACATACGCCCCCGGGACGCTGCATATCACTGCGACCACCGACCCGGACGGCCGCCGGACCCTGACCTTTACCGACAGCCAGGAGAGGACGGTCCTGACGCGTACGCTTGGCGAGGGCGCCTCGCCCAACCACGACACGCACTACGTGTACGACCACCTCGGCAACCTGCGCTACGTCCTTCCCCCGGCCCTGTCCTGCCAGATCGCCTCAGACGCCGAATTGCCCGACACCAGCGCCCTGATGCGTCAATTCGCCTACGTTTACCGCCACGATTACCGCAACCGCATGATCGAGCGCCGTCTCCCTGGCAAGGGCCCCGAACTGATGGTCTACGACATGAGCGACCGACCTGTGATGACCCAGGATTCTGTTATGCGGGAAGACAACCGGTGGCTCCTTGTGCAGTACGACGCTCTGGGGCGCCCCCTCAGCCAGCGGATGATTGTC
>JAVBNX010000023.1:0-59226 GCA_031551275.1 Rikenellaceae bacterium | reverse complement strand
CCACACTCAGGGCAGCGCTTTCGCTTCGATTTTGACATAAAAAAGTAGTTTGATGAAACACGTTTCATCAAACTACTCATAATGCAAATATATTCACATAATTACAGCCGCTTTACCAACTGTTTTTGACCATTATACCCTTTTCAGCGATAAATAGTTTCTGGCTGAAACGCAGGGGGATCTCCCTACAGTATGAATGGTGCGTTGATCAAAACTGCAGCACATTACCTTGAATTCACAATGCCTGCTCGGGGTGCTGGGTGTTGAGTTTTTCCTGGTACTGTGAGGGGGTTATACCTTTTATCTTCTTGAACTGGCGGTTGAAATTCGAAAGGTTTTCGAATCCGGAATCGTAGGCTACTTCCGATATGTTGTGGCCTCCCTCGGTGAGCAGTTTGCAGGCGTAGCCTATGCGGATGTTGAGCAGGTACTCCTTGAAGGTCATTCGGTGGGTCTGCTTGAAGGCGGTGCAGAACGCGGTGTTCGACATGTTGGTGACTTTGAGCAGGTCCTTTATCTGGAGGTTCTGTTGGAAGTATTGCATGATATGCTGCAGTGCCTTCTGCATGGGCTCGTTGCCGCTCATCTCCAGCGACTCCAGAAAGGCGGGCGAAGCCATCAGCCGGTATTCGCCGGTGTTGGCGATGATCCTGAAAATCAAAAACAGTTCGTAGAGCCTTTCGCTTTCGGGCATCGTCTCCATGCGGAGCATGATCTCGATAATCCGACGCTTGGCCTCCCCGTAAAATTCTATACCGCGTGCCGAATTGGTGAGCATCGTTTTGAGTGAAGCGTTTTCGGGAGCCTCCATGAAGTTGGCACCCAGAAAATCATAAACGAACTGTATCACCATGCCTTCGCCCCCGAAGTGGCCGGTCTGGTCGTAGTACTCGGGATCGCACAGCCATTCGTGCGGGGCATTACAACCCAACAGGGCCAGGTCGTTCTCTTCAAAACGGTCGATGTAGTCGCCCACCATTTTGCGGCCCTTACCTTTTATAATCAAGACCAACTCGTATTCGGGATGGTAATGCCACACCGAGAACGGATTGCTTTCGCGATAGAGAATAAACGATTTGTCGGGCTCTTTTAACAGCCTAATGTTTGCAAGTTTCATCTCCGGCTCTTGTTAATTGGTTATAAAGTTATTGAAATTGCTTTGAAAAAACAAAGGTTTCGCAGGTTCTTCCTGCCGGGCCCCATATAGGGAAGTCTCGATTTCCGCCTTGCAGCCTTATTATATCGCTGTCACACAGGATGTAGTATTTTCATCCATAAAAATCTTTAAAAAAGCAAGAAAAAGAGCATACGGTGGATAAAAATACCATATATGCAAGATTTAGTATTATAAAATTTGTCCCCCGCAGCCTAAATTTGAAATTGGTAAAAAACCATTTTCGCCCTCTATTTGTTGCGTTCTTTGTGGTATTCTGGTTATGAATAAACGGCCGCCGATTCCGAGGCAGGCAGATACAATGGAGTGGATATACACGTCGGCCCGTATGCTATACAATATAGGTATTGTTAACTAACCTCGAAAAATGTAATCTTGTAAATATATTTCGATTTTTGTTCCGTTTCTACAATGCATAACCTAAACCTTAATACTAACTTCAATTATGAGAAAACTTTTACTGGCACTTCTGGCATGCTTTGCCTTGTTTGCCACCGCGGCCTCCGGCCAAAGTGCAAAAGGTAGAGTTTCAGGGAAGGTCCTCGACCCTTACGCGAAACCCGTTGTCGGGGCGACCGTAATGATCAAGGGTACCTTTACCGGCACCGCAACCGGGACCGACGGTAGTTTTACCATCGATGTCCCTGCCAACGGGATCCTCGTCGCTTCCTCGATCGGATACATTACCGAGGAGGTCGCCGTCAACGGCAAGACCGTGGTCAATATCTCCCTCAAGGAGCAGACCGAGGAGATTGACGACGTGGTGATCGTAGGCTACAGCATCATCCCAAAGACTAACCTCACCGGATCGGTAAGCGTTATCGACCCGAGTAAAACCGTCGCTTCGCGTTCGGTAGCCGACCTTTCGCGCGGCCTTCAGGGCGTTACCCCGGGTCTGGACGTCATCACTTCGAGCGGTAACCTCGGTGTGGCCCCGCAGATCTACATCCGCGGCCAGATCGGCTCGCTCAATGCGGACGCACAACCGCTGATCCTTGTCGACAACATCGAGGTTCCCGACATGATGGCGATAAACCCGCAGGATGTGGAGAGCATCACGGTACTCAAAGACGCTTCGTCGAGTGCCATCTACGGTACACGCGGCGCATTCGGCGTTGTGCTGATCACCACCAAAAAGGGTAAGAAAGGACAAAAAGGAGCCACGGTTTCTTACAGCGGCAATTTTGCATGGTCAGCTCCCGTCAACACCCCCCAGATCGCAGACGGGGCCGATGCTGCCGAGTTCCTGCTCAAATCCGCCCGCCGAACCGCCCCCAGCGCGGCAAGTTACAATATATTGGGTGCCTATTACGACGACCTGAGCATCGAGAGGATGAGGCAGTGGAAACAAATCTACGGCGGGATGAACCTCGGCGACGAGATGGTCGCAGGCAGGGATTACGAATACCGCAACGGTGCGATGTACTATTACCGTCCGTGGAACGTCGACGAGGTATTTCTGAACAGTGCCTCTCCCCAGCAGCGCAACGACATATCCGTGTCGGGCGCTACCGATAAAAGCTCTTACTATGGAAGCATCAGTTACCTGAACCAAACCGGTCTGGTGAACATCACCCCGAAACCCGACCGACTTCAGCGTTTCACGACCAGGGCACGTTTCGACACCGAGATCAATAAGTACGTAAAGGCCGGTTTCAACCTTTCGTCCACAAACCAGTACCGGGATACACCCAACTTCCGCCTGGCCAACGCCTCGCAGGGTGCCAACGAATATTGGTTCAACGTCTACCGCTATCCCGAAACCTATCCTTACGGTTATGTCGACGGGATGCCGCTCAAGAGTATCCGCACCGAGCTCGAGCAGGCCAACATGAACTCCGACGACTACGTCCGCTCGACCATGCAAGCCACCCTGACGATCACTCCGGTCAAGAACTTCAATATCGACCTGATGTACGGCTACTACCA
This sequence comes from Rikenellaceae bacterium, assembly GCA_031551275.1. Taxonomy (GTDB): domain Bacteria; phylum Bacteroidota; class Bacteroidia; order Bacteroidales; family Rikenellaceae; genus JAVBMJ01. Next base: position 56,123 of record JAVBNX010000023.1, on the reverse strand, counting down.
GACGAACTCCCACTACAAGATCGCAGCGACCCCGATAACGGGCGTAAACCAGTGGCTGGCAACGACAAACCTCAAAAACGTCGAGAATAGTTTCTTCGTAGACCAGAATTACCTGAGGGAAAACTCCTACAAATCGGGTACGCACACCGGTAGCGCAACCGCCAATTACAAATACAAGAACGGCAAACATCTTCTTGTCGCTCTGGGCGGTATGGACTTCGACTACAACCAGAACCAAAGCAACTATTCCGAACGCAGCGGTCTGCTCTTCCCCTCCCAACCCGAGTTCGCCCTTACCGATGGGGAGAACATAGTGGTTAGTGGCGGGCACGGCCACAGTTCCTCGCTCCGTTTCCTGGGCAGCGTTGACTATACCTTTGATAACAAGTACCTCCTGCGCGCCAGCATCAACGCCAACGCCGCCTCTAACTTCCCGCCCAAGTACAAATGGGGATATTTCCCCTCTGTGTCCGCCGGCTGGGTGGTCAGCAAGGAGAGGTTCATGTCCGCTCCCAGGCTGCAGAACATACTCTCCTTCCTCAAGATAAGGGCCGCTTACGGTTCGGTCGGCAACGCCCGGGTGGGGCACCAATACCTGGCGATGATGTCTTCAAGCCTTTCCAACTGGTATATAGGCACCACCAACCAACGCGCGTTCTCAGGCCCGACGATTCCCGCGGAGAATATGACCTGGGAAACCCTCAGCTCCTACAACGCGGGTCTGGAAGCGAAGTTATTCAAAAACGCCATCGAGATCGAGTTCGAATACTACAAGGCGATCACTTCGCAGATCGTAACCAAGGGCAGCACCGTTCCCAACTCGCTCGGAACCACGCCCCCGGCACGCAACTACGGTGAGATTACCAAGAATGGTTTCGAAGCGACCGTGGCCTACAACAAAATTTTCGAGAACGGGCTGTCGCTACGCGTAAAGGCCTCCATCGACGACCAGTACGCAACAATAACCAAATTTTCCGACCTGTACAGGGACGGTATCCGAAACGGCACCACCGAAAACTACCAAGGCAAGCGCATGGGCGAGATCTGGGGCTATGTTACCGACCGCCTCTTTACCGAGAGCGATTTTTCCGGCAACGACGGAAACGCCAACCCCACCTGGTACTACGCTCCCGGCGTTCCCAACCAGGACAAACTCAATACCGCATCCGCGTTCCACTACGGTCCCGGCGACGTCAAATACATGGATATCAACGGAGACGGCGAAGTCAACTACGGTTCCGGCACCACCGACGATTCGGGCGACATGAAGGTAATCGGCAACTCGTTGCCCCGCTACAAATATGGTTTCGACGTTACTGTCAGCTGGAAGGGCTTCGACGCAAGGGTATTCGTGATGGGCGTGGGCAAGGCCGATTATTGGGCCACAGGCGCGGTGTTCATCCCCAACTTCACCAACAACGAGGCCCTTTACCAGAACCAGATGGATTACTGGACTCCCCAACGCCCCAACGCATTCTACCCCGCTCCCTCGAACCCGGGTGCCAACAACCACAACGCCAACTGGCAGCCGCAGACCCGCTACCTGCTCAACATGGCCTATGCCAGGCTCAAAACCGTGACATTAGGCTACTCTTTGCCGCAGAAATGGATAGGCAAGGTGGGGTTAAGCAAAGCCCGCGTGTATGTCAACGGAGAAAATTTGCTTACTTTCGATCACCTGAAAGGCGTGAGCATAGACCCCGAAGTAAGGCAGAACAGCGTGGAAGGCTTTACCGATGCCAAATCCTACGGCCGTACCTACCCCTATTTCAGGACCTGGGCTTTCGGCGTAGACCTCACTTTCTAAAACACGAAAATACTTGAACGTTATGAAAAACAGAATATTGTACGCAGCGACCCTTTGCCTGGCATGGCTCTCCATGTCCTCCTGCGAAGGATTCCTGGACAAGGAGCCACTGACCAGCGTGACGGACGACTCGTTTTGGGTTAACGAGGCCAGTGCCAAGGCTTTTGCATTCGGATATTATGCCGACCGTTTCCCCGGTTTCGGCAGTACCGACTCGGGCGGTGCCTACTCCATCCGCCAGGCACTCAATGACGACTTCGCCAACCCAACCCTTCCTGGTTTCAGCGGCGTTACATCGGTTTCGAGCGGCGTATGGTCAGGCTATTTCAGCGACATTCGCAGGGACAACATCTTTGTCTCGCGGTTGCCGCGCGTGAAATTCCTGAATCAGGAGACGGCCGACCACTGGATGGGCATCGCCCGTTTTTTCCGCGGCCTGGATTACACCTATGCCGTGCTGTCGTTCGGCGATTTCCCCTACTACGACAAGGTTCTCACAGAGACCGACCCCGAGCTCTACCGCCCCCGCGACCCGAGGACGTTCGTAGCCGACAAGGCTCTCGAGGACCTCGAATTCGCTGCGGCCAATGTGAAAATCACGGACACCGGTACGGGTCCTGACGGATTAGTGATCCGGCGCGACGTAGTGGACGCTTTCATATCGCGCCAGATGCTCTTTCTGGGCACCAAGATCAAGTACGATCCCGCCACCACTCCCGACGAACTGGAGCGTGCCGCTGCTTACCTGCAGGCCGCCAAAGACGCTGCTTACCGCGTAATCTCTTCCGGCCGCTACTCGCTGGCCAACAATTACAGGGAAATTTGCAGCACCGTCGACCTCACGTCGGGCAATGCCAAGAACGAGATGATCTTGTTCCGCATCTATGCGACAGGGTTGTTGACCCATGCCATAATGACCTCGAACGGCATCAATGCCGCCCAGGGCTATGCCGCCACCAAGGACCTGATGGACACCTATCTTTGCACCAACGGCCTGCCTATCAATCCCGTGGCCGGGGCCAACGCCAGCTACAGGGGCGACAAGTCCGCAGACCAGCAGTTCGCCAACCGCGACCCGCGCCTTGCTGCAACCTTCTATATCGACCAGTACTATCCCCAGTTCGAGAATTCGGCTTACGGCTCCACCGGTTACCGCGCATTGAAATTCCTTGACGAGGCTACCAAGGCCGACGCTACCGCCACCCAGAGCTTCAATGTTACCGACGCCCCGATCATCCGCCTGGGTGAAGTGATGATGAACTACATCGAGGCTTGCGCCGAGTTGGCCAACATGGGCAAATACACCGTAACGCAGAACGACATCGACATAACGATCAATAAGTTGCGCCAGCGTTCGGGCTACGGCACCAAACTGCCCAACCTGCAAATCATCGGCGGGCAGCCTGCAGTCGGAGGCGTGGCGTACGACGATGCGAGCCGCGACCAGAGTGTGCCCTCCTTTATTTGGGAAATCCGCCGCGAACGCCGCGTGGAGTTGGTTTATGAAGGCTACCGCCTGCAAGATCTCAAGCGCTGGAGGAAACTTCATTACCTGAGGACCAACACCTACCCCAAGGGCAACCTCGGTGCCTGGATCGAGAAGAGCGCAACCACCAAAGCGATCGTGGTGGCCGACATCAACGGGGTCATCATTTCCGACGGTGCCACGGTTACCGGTGCCGGCTACATCAAACCGGCCGCCAGCGAGCGCACCGAAACCGGCAGTTACGTGAATGATAACCAGTACCTCGAATCGGTACCCACCGACCAGATCGACCTTTATAGTCGCCAGGGCGTTGTCCTGACCCAGAATCCGGGTTGGGAATAATAAAAAAATGGACTTAAAACAATACCGAGCCATGAAAAACACAATGAAAACAATATTATCCGCTCTGGCCTTGTCCGGTTTTCTGCTCGCCGTTTCATGCGACAAGGAGGAGGGCATCGACACCAGCGTTAAGTGCAGGGTTGCGTTTGTCACCAAGGTCAATACCCCTGCCCTGGTGGGCGACACCATATTCATGGATGTAGTCCCCGGCCAACTTGTTCCCCAGATACCGGTGGTGGAAAAACCGGGGTTCTACCTCGAAGGGTGGTACACCGACGCCGCGCAGGCGAACACGGCCAAGGGCGGCGTATTGAAATTCCCCGCCTACGACCTTACCACGAAACCTATCTATCTGGATGTTATACTTTATGCCCGTTGGCTTGCGTTGTAACGTAAACCCAGTAAACTAACAGAAATGTGTAAAGTGAAAATTTTAATGTCGTTGCTACTCCTGGCGGGCGCCTGCTCGTCAGGCGGCGAAGTCGGTGGCGGTGACACAACGCCGGCTACAGCCGATTTTACCGTAGATTTCAATTCGGTAATAACCGACGATTTCGCCGGTTTTGGAACGCAGTACAACAACTACCTCTACACCACCCGCACCTACACCAACACGGGGGTAACCACGGCCAACCTGCCCGACCTGGAGCAGAAGGTCAAAAACCTTAAATCGCAATACGTGCGCATATTCTTCGACCGCAAGTGTTGGGAGGGACAGAGCGGTTACAATGCGGAGTACATGCCCTCGACCGTCAAGGTCATCGAATTGGCACAGGCCACCAACGCCCTGGTCAACATCACCTACTGGAACACATCCAATGCCGCCCAAATGTCGGCTTTCGCCGACTTCATCAAGAAGATGCTCGACGATGGCATGACGTGCGTAAAGCAGGTAACGATCCAGAACGAGGTCAACGACACCGGCATTTCCCAGGCCGACTACCAGGCTTCTTACCGCGCCTTCGTAGCCCGCCTTGTGGAGTTGGGTATCCGCAATAAGATACAGGTTGTGGGAGGTGACCTCACGCTGACCAACCAGGCCTCCTGGTTCGCTTACATGGCCGACAACATGTCCGACATCCTGGACGGATACTCTTCGCACATCTATTGGAAGTATCCCGACGAGCCTACCAAAGCGACCGACCGTCTGAGTGGTATCATGAACATTATCAACGCAATGCCCACTGGAAAGAAAAAACCCGAGTACATCACCGAATACGGTGTGCGGGGCGTGCAGACCGACGGCGACCCCTACAAAAACCCGGGGACCTATCAGGGAACCCCCATTTGCCGCACTGTGGTGTACGCCACCGAACACGCCCGTTTCAACATCGAGGCATTGAACTACGGCATTGCGGGTTTGGTAAAATGGGATTGCTACAAAGCCGAGTACGACAATACGCCTCAGTACCACAACCTGATCGGGTCGGGTGCCGACGGCTATCCGCTTTATCCGGGCTATCACCTGTACCGTCTGTTCACACACTCCTCGGCCTCCGGCTGGAAAGTGGTTAAGTCGAACGTGAATAAAGTCGACGCGTTCAAAAAGGTGGCTGCCATGAAAGCGGCTACCGGCAACGACATGACCGTCTATGCCATGAACAACTCCAACGGCGACATCCATATTGCCGTCGATGGCCTGCCCGCCAACAAAACCTTCCACACCCTGGTTTGGAATAAGGTCCAGACAGGGCTGCTTACCAAGGGTGACGATGTTACCTCCGACGCCAACGGATACGTGAAACTTACCGTTTCAGCCCGCGGCCTGGTGGCGATGACCACGCTCAATCCGACTTTGTAAAAATCGTCAGGCACAGGAAACAGTTCTGCCAAAATCAGGCAAATGCGTAAAGTGAGATTCATATGGATGCTGTTGCTCATGACGGGCGTTTGCCCGTCATGCAGCGATGGCGGCGGAGAGGGCGAAGAAACGTCGGCTGTCGATTTTACCGTAGATTTCAACTCGGTGATAACCGACAATTTCGTCGGTTTCGGAACCCAGTACAACAACTACCTCTACACCACCCGTACCTACAATACCGACGGGGTGAGTGCGGCCAACCTGCCCGACCTCGAAAAAAAGGTAAAAGACCTCAAGTCACAGTACGTGCGCATATTCTTCGACCGCAAGTGCTGGCCGGGGTACTCGGGCTCCAATGCCGAGTTCATGCCCTCGACCATCAAGGTGCTCGAGTTGGCGCAGGCCTCGGGCTCGAAGGTCAACTTGACTTATTGGCATACTTCGGCCGAAGCACAGATGCCGGCCTTCGCCGAATTTATCAAGGAGATGTTCGACCGCGGCCTGACCTGCATCACGCAGGTTACCATCCAGAATGAAGTGAACGCCGCCAGCGAAGGCATTACCCAGCCCGAATACAACATCATTTACCGCGCTTTCGATAAGCGGTTGAAGGAGTTGGGCATCCGTGACAGGATAGATATAGTGGGCGGCGATCTGCTCTTTTACGACAACCAGCCGTTGTGGTTCGCCTATATGGGCGAGCATATGGCCGACATACTCGACGGCTACTCGGCGCACATCTACTGGTTTTACCCTGCCGAGCCCACCAAGGCGACCGACCGTCTGAGGAACGTCAAAAACAGCATCGACGCCATGCCGGCGGCGAGTAGAAGGCCGAAGTACATTACCGAATTCGGAGTGAGGGGCGTGTGGATCGACGGCGATCCGTACAGGCCCGGTTACTATCACGGAGCCCCCATCGGGCCCACGACCGTCTACGCTACGGAGCACGCCCGCTTCAACATCGAGGCCCTCAACTACGGCATGAACGGCGTGATCAAGTGGGACTGCTACAAGGCCATGTACGACAACACGCCCCAGCACAATTACCTGATAGGGTCGGGCACCGACGGCTATCCCCTCTATCCGGCCTATCACATGTTCCGCCTATTCACCCACTCGATGGCTTCGGGTTGGCAAACGGTTAAGACGACCGTAAAAAAAGCCGATGAATTCAAGCTGGTGGCCGCCATGAAATCCGCCACCGGAGGCAACATGACCGTCTTTGCCATGAATAACTCCAACGGCGAATTATTTATCGGCATCGATGGCCTGCCCGCCAACAAAACGTTTCACACGCTGATCTGGAACAAGACCCAAGCCGGTGATCTGGTCCGGGGCGACGACGTGACGGCCGACGCCAAGGGCAATGTTACCCTTCCCATGACCGCCCGCAGTGTGGTGGCCCTGACCACGCTCGACCCGACATTGTAAAAATTTTGAAAACCTGAAACGATGAGATCTACTACCCTATCCTCTATTTGCGCTCTCGGCCTGGTTGTTATGCTGCCGTGTTCCGATCTTGCCGCACAACAGACGCCCTCCCAGCCGGCACCGCGCGTGAAAGAGGGTTCTTTCCCTGTTTCGGTGCAGTTTTCCCGCGTACCTTCGGGTGAGGGATGGTCGTTGCAAAATCAGCCCCTCACCGACCAACTCATAGAGCGCACCATCGAAAACATGATCCTGCACGGGGTGACCAACCTCTCGGCGGGTGAGTTCTCCGGGGACGGCAGCAACGCCAAGATCATGGAATACGCGCAGTCGCTGGGCATGAAGGTGGATTACACCACCAACGGCGTGCAGCTTTTCAAACGCCACGACCCGCCCACCCCGAGCGTCTATTCGCCCGACTACATGAAAAAAGTGCGCGAGCGGATCGGCCCCGTGCTGGGCAACAGCCGCAAGATCGAGAACCTGTGCACGCTCTATCCCTTCATGGACGAGCCGTTCCACGACGACACCACCTCGTTTGCATACGATAAATACTCGGCCGACCAGTTCCGTAAAAAGTATGGCTACGCCATGCCGCGCAGCTACGCCGAAGCCCAGGCCGATCCCCGCAAACACCTCGACCTGGTCAACTTCCAGACCTACCTCTTTTCCGACGCCTGGCGGCAGATCTACGCCGAGGTAAAGAAAACCGACCCGCGTCCCATGCTGGTAATGACCCACGACAGCCACAACACGATGGGCGGCGGCGTGGGCTCCGACTCGAAATACGGTTTCGACGACGTGTTCCACTGGGGAGGCGATTTCGCAGATATGTTCGTCTGGGATATCTATCCCTACACGATGTTCGACTACCGCTACGGCGAGCACAGCCAGTGCCCTAAGCCGCGCATGAGCCAGATGCACTACACCATGGCCCAGATGCGCAACCTGACCACCACGTACGGCAAAAAACTCGGTTTCTGGTTCGGCACCTACAACGAAGGATGGTTCCGCCGCTACATGAACGCCGACATGCGCGACCAGTACTGGGGCGAACGCGAGATGATCTACACGGCGGTGGCAGGAGGGTGCGACTTTCTGATGTCGGGTATCTACATCCCCGAAGAGGCCAGTCATTGGGAAGACATGGGCAAAGGACTCAACATCATCCACAAAGAAGGCTCCGGGATCCTCGCCGCACCCAAAGCCAAGGCCAAAGCTTGCTTCCTGTTCCCCCGTTCGCAGTACGTGCAACTGAACGAAGAGTATTTCAATGTAGCCATGACGTTCGAACTCTGCATGAGGGCCTTCGGTGAAGTGGACATTATCCACGAGGAGCAGATCACAGACGCCTCGATCAGCGGATACAAAATACTGGTGCTGGCCGACGTGAAAATGTTGCCCGCAAAGGTAGCCGCCGACATCGAGAAATTCGTGCAAAACGGCGGCATAGTGATCGCCGACTGCGTGCCCCAAATGGACGAGCTGAAAAAGGCGGACGGCCGCATGAAAAAACTCTTCGGAGTGGAGCAATCGACCTCGCTACGCGCAGAGCAGAAAGGCACATGGAATCCTTTTTCGATGCTGCCCGCCAAGTGGGCCTTCATGCCCGAGGGTTATGTGGCCCCGAAAGTGGAGAAGGTGTTCGATAAAATCGACGCCCAGGCTTACGGCCAACCCGTCGCTTTCCGCGTCGTTTCGCCCCGCGACTGCAAGCCCTCCAACGGAGCTACGGCCCTGATGATGTCCTCCGGCAAACCTGCCCTGGTAACCAAACAGACGGGCAAAGGTAAAACCTACCTATTCGGTTTCTGTTTGCAGGACACCTATTTCCAGACCTGGAAGGATGACGATACAACATCGCGCGAGGGTCTGTGCTCTTTGGTACACAACGTATTCGCAGACACCGGCATACGCCCCGCCGCCCACTCCTCGAATCCCGACGTGGAGGCGACCGTAAGGATCGGCAAGGACGTGGCCTACGTGTTCATAATCAACCACGAGGCACCTGACGCGATAACCGACGTTACCCTTTCGGGCCTGGGTTTCGAAGTCGGGAATATCGTCGATGTGGGCTTTGCAGGCAAACCGTCGAATGTGTACAACATCAATTTCAAAAGCACCGGCGGGGATGCGACCTTTACGATCTTAGCCCGCGAGGGCACGCCCACGGGCATAACCCGGCTGTTGAAAGTGACGCCTAAAAAATAATTATGCGTAAAATGTTTCTCAGATCCATCTTCGCCGCCCTGGCACTGCTGCTTGCAAAGGCCGCTGTGGGTGCACCTGTGTCCATGGAACTGAACGAGGGGTGGACTTTCCGTCAGGGCCGTTTACAAAACTGGTATCCGGCCACCGTGCCCGGCACCGTCCACACCGACCTGCTTGCCGCCGGCAAGATCGAAGACCCCTTCTTCCGCCTCAACGAACGCGGCCTGCAGTGGGTCGACAAAGAGGACTGGGTCTACCGGACCACTTTCGACTCCCCGGAGGAGATCTTCTCCAAGCCCCGGATCAACCTGGTATTCAAAGGTCTCGACACCTACGCGAAGGTGTGGCTCAACGACGTGGAGGTGCTCTCGGCCGACAACATGTTCCGCGAGTGGACAGTCGATGTGAAGGCCGTGCTCAAAGAGAAAGGCAACGTGTTGAAGATCGTTTTTCGTTCGCCGATCAGGGAGGATCTGGCCAAACTGGACAGCGTGCCGTTCCGTTATCCTGCCTCGAACGACCAGTCGCAGAACGGCGGGGTGTTCGATAAGCAGGTGAGCGTTTTCGCCCGCAAGGCCGGTTATCATTACGGTTGGGACTGGGGCCCCAGGCTGGTGACCTCGGGCGTTTGGCGTCCCATATACCTGGAGGGGTGGAGCGGTGCGAAGATCGAGCGCGTCGAGTATCGCCAGATGGATGTTACGGCCCGCCAGGCCAAAGTAACGGCCACATTCGAAATACTGGCCGACGCCGACATGCCCGGTGCCACGGTACGCATAGTCGACCACGCCGATGCGGGGATCGTTTACGGTACGGCCAAAGCCTCGCTCGTTAAAGGCGAGAATAAGGTCGCGGTCTCTTTTACCATGAAGAACCCCCGCTTGTGGTGGACCAACGGCCTGGGCGAAGCGCACCTCTACCGCATGAAGGCCGAGGTGGCCAACCAGGGCCAGTCCCTCGATGCGCGCGTCGAGAACATCGGCATCCGTTCGATAAAACTTTTGCGCGAGAAAGACAAGTGGGGCGAAAGTTTTACCTTCGAGTTGAACGGCGTGAAAGTCTTCATGAAGGGCGCCAACTGGATCCCCAACGACAACTTCCTGCCGCGCGTAACGCACGAAGTTTACGACCGCACTGTGGGCGACGCGATAGCCGCCAACATGAATATGCTCCGCGTTTGGGGCGGCGGGGTCTATGAGGACGACTATTTCTATGAGCTTTGCGACCGCAACGGCATACTGGTATGGCAGGACTTCATGTTCGCATGCAGCCTCTATGCGGCCGGCGGGGAGTTGCTCGAAAGCATACGCCATGAGGCGATAGACAACGTGCGCCGCCTGCGCAACCACGCTTGTCTGGCCCTATGGTGCGGCAACAACGAAAACCAGGTGGCCTGGTACGCCTGGGGATGGAAGGAGCAGTTCGACAAGATGGATCCGAAAGCCGCCCAGACCGTTTTCAAACAGTTCGAGGACCAGTATTTCGTAGTCCTCCCCGAGGTTGTCGAGCGGTACGGCGCCGGAGCGCCCTACACTCCCTCGTCGCCCTTCTTCGACCGCTACCAGGGCCAAACGGCGACCGCCGGCGACCGCCACTATTGGGGCGTATGGCACGCCAAGGAGCCGATATCCAACTACAACGTAACCCGTAGCCGTTTTTTCAGCGAGTACGGTTTTCAATCGTTCCCCTCGTTCGGTGCGGTAAAGGTTTACGCCCCCGAGCCCGGGGACTGGGATATCAATTCCGACGTGATGATGTCGCACCAGAGGGGCGGTGCCCACGCCAATGGATTGATAGCGGCTTACCTGCTCAACGAGTACCGCACCCCTAAGGATTTCGAGGAATTCCTCTACATGAACCACATCCTGCAAGGCGACGCCATAAAAACCGCCATCGAGGCCCACCGCCGCGATATGCCCTATTGCATGGGCTCGCTCTACTGGCAGATCAACGACTGCTGGCCCGTGGCTTCGTGGTCGTCGCGCGACTACTACGGGCAGTGGAAGGCATTGCACTATTTCGCGCGTGACGCCTTCCGCGACGTACTGGTTTCGCCCATCGAGGCAAACGACACACTCAGGGTCTTCGCGGTAAGCGACCGCCTGAAGGATTTCAACGGCGAACTGAAGGTGTCGGTAATGCGTTTCGACGGCAGGGAGGTATTTTCGCAGGCTAAGAAGGTGCGCGTCGCGGCAAACTGTTCACATGCTTTGTTCACCTCCGCGCTCGACAAGGTACTGGATGGAGAATCGCGCAGCGGTGTGTTCGTGCGCGCCGAGCTTTCCGCCGGCGGAAAGCTTTACGCCAACAACTACTTCCTGTGCAGGCAAAAAGAGGTCGACTACCCCGCGCCCGCCCTTGCCCGCAACGTGGAGAGTACCCGCGACGGCTTTACGGTTACCGTAAGCAGCGATTTGTTCGCCCGCGGCGTGTGCCTGTCGCTTGACGGCGTGGATTACTTCGTTGAAAATAATTATTTCGACATTCTCCCCGGCGGCAGCGTTACGGTAAAGGTAACCACCGGTTTGTCGCGCGGCGATTTCGAAAAACAACTTAAATTGCGTTCGCTCTCGGACGCCTAAGGATAGACAACGATGAATCGAACGCTTGTAACCGTCCTGACGCCACTGCTGCTGACGCTCCTATTCGCCGGGTGCGAAGGAAATAGCGCGCAGGTGGATAACGCCTTCCCCCTCTGCCTCGAATATTACGAGGCGGAAGGCGCGGAGTTGGACCCCTCCACCCTCCTTGCGCTCAAAGAGCACGGCGTCGACCGCATCTTCGTGCGCCACGTGCGGACCCCGCAGACCGAGGCCATGGTTGCCGCGGCCGAAGAGATGGGTCTGAAGGTGGAGTTTATGACCCACGGGTACGAACTTTTGAACCGCAACAGTGCTCCCCCGGTAAGCGTCTACGATCCCGCCTATGCCGACTCCGTGCGCGTCAGTTTCGCGCACGGGCTGGCGGACGCGGCGAAGATCAACAACCGCGGCTACGTCTATCCCTATCAGGACGAGCCGTTCCACATCCTTGAAAACCTGGATTACAGCCCTGCCACCCGCGCCGAATTCAGCCGCCGTTACGGTTATGAAATGCCCCGCAGTTTCCAGGAGGCATGCCGAGACCCCCGCACGCAGGTCGACTTCATAAATTTCCAGGCCGGAATATTCCGCGACGGATGGCAGAAATGCTACGAGATACTCAATCAGGAGTATCCGGGCATCAAAATAGCCATAACCCACGACAGCCACAACGTCTACGGCAGCGGCGTGAAGTCCAACTCGCGCATGGCCATCGACGACATCTACCATTGGGGAGGCAACTATGCCGACCTGTTCGTCTACGACATCTATCCCTACCTCACATTCGACTACCGCTACGGCGAGATGGGTCGCATACGCCGCCCGCGCGTCAGCCAGTTGCACTACACCATGGCGCAGATGCGCAACATGACCACCGCTTACGGCAAGAAGATGGGGTTCTGGGTGGGTACCTACAACCCCAACTGGTTTGTACGTTTTCATGGAGAGGAGCGAAAAAACCAATGGTGGAGCGAACGGGAAATATCCTATACGGCCATAGCGGGAGGTTGCGACTATTTGATCTCCCCTTCATTCTACCAGGGCGACAACCAGCCCGTCGACTCCGCCCACTGGGAGAGCTACGGCCGCGGCATGAGGGTGATCCAAAAAGAGGGTGCCGGCATACTCGCCGCCCCGAAGGTAAAAGCCTCGGCGTGCTTCCTTTTTCCCCGTACACAACACATATTGTTGCAACAGGAGTATTATAATGTGGGCGTAGCCTACGAATTGTTCCTCAGGGCGTTCGGCGAAATGGACATCATCCACGAGGAGCAAATAACCGATGAAACATTGAGCGGCTACCGCGCCCTGGTCATGTGCGACGTGGAGTTGCTGCCCCGCAAGGTGGCAGAGCACATAGCCCGTTTCGTGGAGCGCGGCGGCGTGGTAATCGCCGACTGTTTGCCCCAAACGGACGAAACACTCAAGCCGATGAGGCTCCTTTCCGATGTGTTCGGAGTGGACGAAGCTTCGACCGACCGCATCAAAAGGGAGGGCCAATGGGTGCCCTTCGTCCGCCTGCCGCAAAAGATGTCGTTTCCCGCGGCAGACGGCGTGGAGGCTTCCGAAGCCGTGTTCGACCACCTGGCCGGGCGCGGCCCGTGCGGAGGGGAGTTCGATTTCAAGGTTACCTCACCCAGGACGATAGAGGTCGCCGGCGGCGCACCGGCCGTTATCGACATGCTCTCGGGAGTACCGGCACTTACCTCCAAAACCACGGGTGCAGGCCGCGCGTACCTGCTGGGCTTCTGCGTGCAGGATACCTACTTCCAGGCATGGAAGGAGTATGATGAAAACACGCGTTCGCAGTTGGCGGCACTGGTCGGGGAGCTGTTCTCCGATGCGGGGGTCGTCTCGCACGTCCACTCCTCGAACCCCGACGTGGAAGCGGGACTGAGGGCCGGTCCCGGGACCGCATACCTCTTTGTGATCAACCACGAAACGCACCTGTCGCCCACCGTTATTACCCTTTCGGGACTCGGTTTCACCCCGGGCCGCATTACCGACGTGGAGAGCGGGCGCAACGTGCCGTTCACCTCCTCGCCCAAAGGCGCTAAGTTGGCATTCGACGCCCCCTTCGCCTCCACCCACCTATTGAAAGTGACACTCTGACATTATAAACCCTAAAACTTTAATACACTAATCTCATGAAGCATTTCTTACTTTCTGATTTCAGGCGGGTAACGAAAGCCATCCTGTACGGCGCGCTGACGTTGGTCATGGTCGCCGGTTCGTTGACCTCGTGCGGTGAGGATCCTATCCAGAGCACCGAGCCCAATCTTAACAAAGTCGATCAGCCCACTATGGGAACCCCGTCGGTAGTGGCGAGCACCATCGTCCACAACGGTGCCACGATCGCCTTCAGCGTCGACTCCGACGGCGGCATGGCACCTAACCAGGTGGGCATCTGCTGGAGCACCACCAAGGATCCTAAAGTCATGGGGGATCCCGAGTTGCCCAACATCGCCGATGAGACCTGCGCCCGCAGAAATCTCGAAAATGCGGGTGTGGGCGACTTCAACGGCGCGATCACGGGACTGACGCACTCCACCAAGTACTACGTGAGGGCCTATGCCTCCAACGCCAAGGGAACCTCTTACAGCCAAACCGTCGAGTTTACCACCGCCGTCCAGCGCTCCCCGACCGTGGGTACGACCACATCGGGGACGATCCTCTACAACGGTGCCACGATCAGCTCGTCGGTTACCGACGAGGGCGACATGACGCTCAATCTGATCGGCGTGTGCTGGAGCAAACAGGAGAATCCCACCAAGGGCCAGGACGGAACCACCCACAAGGACATTACCCCCGTAGCCATGGGTAGTTTCAGTACTGCGATCACCGGCCTGGAGAAGAACACCCTCTACTATGTGCGCGCCTACGCCGGAAGCACAGCCGGTACGGCCTACGGCGAACAGATCTCGTTCATCACTTCGAACGTCGACCTGCCCGTGTTCACTGCCCTTGCCATCGTCGACGGGACGCTCACCACCAATTCGGCTTCGGTGAAGACCACTGTTTCGTCGCTGGGCGGTGCCGTGGTCAGCGAAATCGGTATCGAATGGGCGGCCAAGAACGACTTCGCCACCGTATTGGGAAGCAAGAAGATGACGCCAGTAGCCCTTGGCGACCTGCAGGCCGACATCACGGGCCTTGTCGAGGGCAACACCTACTACGCCCGCTACTACGCCAAGACGGACGCCGGAAACGTCATGGGCGACGCCCTGTCTATCCGCATCAATCTCGTGCAGTCGCTGGCCCGTTACGCACCCAAGACCGCCGGCGTGAAGATGCTGATCGGTACGACGGCAATCGCCCCGCTGGGCACAAATCCTGGCGACGACGCCCTGATCAAGGCGCAGTACAACGCTCTGCAGATACCGGTTTACGGCATTTCGTTCAACGGGTGGACCTCGAAGGAAGTACACAGCACCCTGGCCCTGCAAAATTGGGTAACATGGTGTAATGCCAACAGCATCGAGCCCGTAGGCCACTTCCTGGTCGGTGGTAACGACTCCGATTATATGCCTGCCTGGTTTAAAGACGGCACATGGACGACCGAGGAACTCAAAACCATGCTCGAAGACCGCATCAAAACCATGATACAGGCAGCTCCATCGATCAAAAAGTGGGTTGTTGTCAACGAGTTCTTTAACTCCGGGAACAGGAATTATACCGCGAATAAATTCTCCACGATCGGCGTTGTCGCCACAGAAGGCACTGCCGACCCGAACCCTGCTAATGTTCCGCTTTATATCGAATTGGCCCTTACCTATGCCCGTAAGTATGCGCCCACCGCCGAATTGCTCATCTGTGAGAGGGGAATGGAGCGCAGTATGCTTACCGAAGTGAGAAGCACCTCGCTCAATCAGTTGATAACGCACCTCAAAAAACGCGAGATTCCCATCGACGGCGTTTGCTTCCAGGGACATCAGTCGTTCGCCGCGGGAGGTTGGGCGACAGAAACTATCGGTAGTGTGGGCGGAACGCCCGCGCCCATCCGTTGGGATTTGACGGTGCAACAGATCGAAAGGCTGCAGAAGGCAGGCATGAAGGTTTATTTCAATGAATTGGATTGTGGACGTAATAATGGCACCACGGCACTTACCGAAGCAGATCAAGCTGAATACAACCGTCTGCAGGTAAAGCACTACACGAACTATATAACAGCCATCGTGGAAGGCATCGGCGGTCCGAATCCGGCTGACAGGAAAACGCTGGAACAACCCGGAGGCATCTTCTTCTGGGGCATCGGCGACGGCCGCGACCCGGCTTACAGGTACTACGACCAGCCGACCCTGTTCAACAACGACCTGACCCCGAAACCGGCCTACACCACCCTGCTCGAGTACCTCTACAACCTCGACAAGTGGAAATAGCCTCCCGGCCGTGAGGTAACTTACGGCAAATAAACCCGATAGTTTCCGGGGTGTCCTTCGGTTGGAAAACCAGGGACTGCCCCGGAAACTTCATAAAAACCGTTTTGGATATGAAAAGCGTTTTGCGATGCCCGATCGCGGCGGCATGTATCGTCCTGCTGCTGGCCGCCGGTGATGTCTGCGCCAAAGGAGGTGTGGAGAGGATGAGGTGTGAATATTTGGACAACCCCCTGGGCATCGACACCCCGTCGCCGCGCTTTACCTGGACCGTGGAGTCCGACAAACCCTTCATGCAGGCCGGCTACACCCTGCGCGTGGCCACCTCGCCCGAGGCACTGGCCAAAGGCAGGGGCGAAGTGTGGACCCATGAATCGGTGTCCCCCGCCCCCCGCGCGGTTTATGGCGGCCCGGCACCCGAATCCCACAAGCGTTACTATTGGGACGTAACCGTGCGCGGCACCCGCAGCGAGAGGTTCACATCGGCCCCCGCATGGTTCGAAACGGCCAAAATGTCGGCAGGCGACTGGCAGGCGGACTGGATAAGCGACGGTTTCAACAAGGAATTCCGCAAATCGCCGCTCCTGCGCAAGAACTTCGCCCTCGAAACGGGAAAGACCGTTAAGCGTGCCCGGGCCTACGTGTGCGGCATCGGCTACTACGAGCTGTTTTTGAACGGCGAAAGGGTGGGCGACCGCATGCTGGACCCCGCCTACACCGCTTTCGACAAGCGTGTGATCTACTCCACGTACGACGTTACGGATATGCTCCGCGCAGGCGACAACGCCGTGGCTGCGGCCCTGGGGAACGGCTGGCTGAACATTCAGTCGATGTCGGTGTGGAGGTTCGAGCTGGCCGAATGGCGCCGCCGCCCGCAGTTGCTTTGCGAATTGAGGGTGGAGTACACCGACGGCACGGTACAGACCATCGCTTCCGACACTTCGTGGCGTACCGCATCGGGCGCGTACGTTTTCAACAATCTTTACAGCGGCGATGTTTACGATGCACGCCTGGAGGCCGCAGGGTGGAAGGAGCCAGGCTTCGACGACCGCAAAACGTGGAAGGACGCCGTCGAGGTCGACGCCCCTGCTCCGGTGCTGGTGGCGCAGTCGATGCCCCCGATCCGCGTCCGCAGGGAGATAACGCCTGTTTCGCACAAGGACTTTCCCGGCAACATCCGCGTCTACGACATGGGCGAGAATTTCGCCGGGGTGTGCCGCCTGAAGGTTAAAGGCGAGGCGGGAACGCGCATAACCCTCAAGCACGCCGAACTGGTACACGCCGACGGCCGCCTGAACCAGGGCAACATTGACATCTATTTCCAACGCGAGAAGAACGGGATGCCCCTGCACCGTGACCCGCAGGAGGTATTCCAGACCGACACCTATTACCTGCGCGGAGGCGACCCCGAACAGTTCACCCCTTCGTTTACCTACCACGGCTTCCAGTACGTGGAGGTGGAGAGCGACCGCCCGGTACAGATCGAGTCGCTGACAGGCTTGTTCCTCTGCTCGGACGTGGAGGACGCCGGAGGTTTCTCATGCTCGAACGATGTATTGAACCGCATCGTGAAGGCTACCCGCCAATCCTACCTGAGCAACCTGCACAGCATCCCCACCGACTGTCCCCAGAGGGAGAAGAACGGCTGGTTGGCCGACGCTTACATAGCCATTGACCTGGCCCTGCTGAATTTCGACGGGGTGGGAATCTATGAAAAGTGGTTGCGCGACTTCGCAGACAACCAGCGTCCCCGCGGCGATATTTCGGGCATCATACCGAGCTACGGCTGGGGGTTTGCCGACTGGATCGGTCCGGTCTGGGACGCAGCCATGTTCATCATCCCCTCGACGCTCTACCGTTACTACGGCGATCTGCGCTCCATCGAGCAGATCTGGCCCTCGTGCGTGCGATACCTCGAGTACCTGAAAACCCGCGAAAGCGAGGAAGGCACCCTGACTTATGGCATCGGCGACTGGGTATTCTACAAAGCCAAAACCAATACCGAGTACACCTCCACGGCCTTCTATTACCTCGACAATGTGCTCATGGCGCAGTTCGCCGCGTTACTGGGCCACGACCCTGCGCCCTACAATGCCAAAGCCGCCGAGCTCAAAAAACTGATCAACGCCAAGTTCTTCGATCCTTCGACCCTGCTTTACGCAGGGGGGACTCAGGCCGGGCAGTCGGTGGCCCTGGCCTTGGGGCTGGTGCCAGACGGCATGGAGCAGGGCGTGGCCGATCGCATGGCGGAGATGATCCGGGGGAACAACCACAGCCTCGACTTCGGCATGCTGGGCAGCAAATTCGTAACCCGCATGTTGTCCAAATACGGCTACGCCGAAGATGCCTACAAGATGGTCGTCAATCCCGACGCTCCCTCGTGGTCGCAATGGATGTCGCTGGGCCTGACCGCGCTGCCCGAAACCTGGGTGCTGGATAAGGACTACAAGGACGCTTCGCTCAACCACGTCTTTTTGGGCGACGTGTCTGCATGGATGGTCAACGACATCGCGGGCATCAATCCCGGCGAGGATTCGCCCGGCTTCGGCCACATCGTCATCCGCCCGCACTTTATCAAGGATCTCTCCTGGGCCCAAGCCCACTACGACTCGGTGCGCGGGGTAATCCGCTCGTCGTGGAGCCGCCAGAACGGCAAGGTGACCCTCCAGGTCACCATTCCCGCCGGAAGCACGGCGACGGTGTGGGCCGACAAACGCTACGAAGTAAAATCCGGAAACCATAAATTCACGATAACAGAATGAGAAAGCTGATGATGATTGCGGCCATCGCGGGCGTCGCGGTTGCCTGCGGAAGCGGAGCACCCAAGTACAAAGATCCCGCGCAGCCGGTAGAAGTGCGTGTGAAAGACCTCCTGCGCCGTATGACCCTCGAAGAGAAGATCGCCCAGATGCGTGAGAGCAAGCTGCAATGGTATTCGAACGGCGACAAAGTCGTCGATACCCTGAAAATGGACTCTGTTCTCGGCGGAGTGAGCTACGGCGCGGTCTTCAACTCCAAACTCACTGCCGAAGAGCTGGCCAAAAGCCTGGCGACGGTCAAGCGTTACGCCGCCGAGAAAACCCGTTTGGGCATACCTATGCCCGGCGTGGCCGAGTCGCTGCACGGCCTGATACAGGACGGTGCGACCATTTTCCCGCACTCGATAGCCATGGGTGCCACATTCAATCCCGACCTGGTTTACCGTGTTTCCGACGCCATAGCCGCCGAGTGCAAAGCCGCGGGGGTTGACCAGGTGCTTTCGCCCGTGCTCGACCTGGCCCGCGAACTGCGCTGGGGCCGTGTGGAGGAGACCTATGGCGAGGATCCCTACCTGGCCGGCCGCATGGGAGTGGCTTACGTCAAGGCGTACAACGACAACGGCGTGGTAACCACCCTGAAGCACTTTGCAGCGCACGGCACGCCATCGGGCGGTCTGAACCTCGCTTCGGTGGCCGGCGGAAAGCGCGAGCTGCACTCCATTTACCTGAAACCTTTCGCCGCCGTTATCCGTGAGGCCCACCCCTACAGCGTGATGAACTCTTATAATTCCTACGACGGCGACGTGGTGGCCGCCTCGACGTACTTTCTCGAGGATGTCCTGCGCGGGGAGCTCGGCTTCAAGGGTTACGTGTCGTCGGACTGGGGTTCGGTGGATATGCTCCGCCATTTCCACCATACAGCCGCCGACAAAGCCGAGGCAGCACGTCAGGCGGTAACGGCCGGAGTGGACATGGAGGTCGACAGCGACTGCTATTCGAAACTCGACAGCCTGGTCAGGGCAGGGCTCCTGCCCGAGTCCGAGATCGACAAATGCGTGTCGCGCATCCTGACGACAAAATTCGCCATGGGAATGTTTGAACACGCCAACATTCCCGATCCGAAGAAGCTAAAGAACGTGATGCACACCCCCGCATCGGTGGAACTGGCACTGGAGGCCGCCCGCGAATCGGCCGTACTGGTGCAGAACAAGGGCGGCGTTTTGCCGCTGGACGTGAACAAGCTGCGTTCGCTGGCCGTCATCGGCCCCAACGCCGCGCAGGTACAGTTCGGCGACTACATGTGGACCAACGACAACGCCCACGGCGTCACCCCCCTGCAAGGTATCGAGGTGCTGGTCAAAGGCCGCGTGAAGATCAACTACGCCAAGGGTTGCGAAATCCACACCCGGGACCGCAGCGGATTCCCCGCCGCCGTCGCCGCCGCCCGCGCCAGCGATGTGGCCGTGGTGTTCGTCGGTGCCATGAGCGGAGCACCCGGCCGCCCCTGGCCCAACTCGGTAAGCGGCGAGAGCTACGACCTCTCGGACATCGCCCTGACCGGCGTACAGGAGGAACTCATCAAGGCGGTAAAAGCTACCGGCAAACCCGTGGTCGTGGTTCTGGTGGCCGGCAAACCGTCGGCCATTCCGTGGGTGAAGGAGAATTGCGAAGGGGTGATCGTGCAGTGGTATGCAGGCGAGCAGCAGGGCAACGCGATAGCCGAAGTGCTTTTCGGTGAGGTAAACCCCTCGGGCAAACTCAGCGTGTCGTTCCCGCAGAGTACCGGCCATTTACCTGTGTTCTACAACTATTATCCGAGTGATAAGGGTTTCTACAACAAGCGCGGAACACCCGAAACACCCGGCAAGGATTATGTATTCTCGTCGCCCGACCCCGTGTGGGCATTCGGACACGGTTTGAGCTACACCACTTTCGAATACGTTTCGATGCGTGTTTCGAAATCCGAGCTCTCGGCGGCCGAAACCTGCCGCATAGAGGTCGAGGTGCGCAACTCGGGCACACGCGACGGCAAGGAGGTCGTCCAGCTCTACGTCAACGACGTGGTAAGTTCGGTGGCGACTCCCGTAAAGGAGCTCAAACGCTTCGAGAAAGTGCTCATCAAAGCGGGTGAAACCAAAAAAGTGACCTTCGATCTCCCCATGACCGAGCTTTCGCTCTGGAACGCCGGGATGCAGGAGGTGGTCGAGCCCGGCGATTTCGAATTGCAGGTGGGCACCGCCTCCGACAATATTTTGCTTACCGAAATCATAACCGTAAAATAAATAAGAACGATGAGAACGATGAAAAAAGCGATCGCGACGGCGGTCATGACCCTCGGCGTATTTATGCTGCCGGCCCAGGTGCATATCAAATGGGCCGATTCAGCCGTCATTCCCGATGAGGACGGAATCCTTTCCATTACCCAAATGCCATTCGACGTCAACGGTTTCGTTATCGGCCGCGACTTCCATGAAAATAAATTCGAAGATCAGGACAAGGGGTTGCGCTACATGGCAGAATGCCATATGAATATGGCCGACGCTTCGGACGGCGAGAAACAGAATTTCTCCCTTTGCGAAGAGCTGGGCCTTAGCGTGGTGGTTTCGGCCAAGGGCAAGCACCTGGTGGGCAAGGATTGGATGGCCATGTCGGACAAGGAGATCGACGCCTACATCAAAGAGATGATCCGCCAGGGCGGCGACAGCAAATCGATCGTGGGCTACCACATCTGCGATGAACCCTCGTCGCTGGCCTTTCCCAAGCTGGCTGTAGCCATCGAGGCCGTACGCAAGTACGCCCCTGGCAAAATGGCCACCATTAACCTCTACCCCAACTACGCCACCTTGTGGACGCTCGACCAGGTAAAGTCGCAGCTCGGAACCAAGACCTACGACGAGTATGTCGAGAAGGCGGCCACCATCCTCAAACCGGATATGCTCTCCTACGACAACTACATGGTTCAGTTATCGATGGACCAGCAAAACCGCAAGCGCATGGCCCAGCACTACACCAACATCATGTCGGTCAGGGCGGCTTCGCTGAAGTACGATATTCCGTGGTGGAACGTGGTGTCGAGCAACCAGATCCGTTTCTTTACCGTAATCCCCACCCTGGACAACATGATGTTGCAGGCCTACACCTCGCTGGCTGCCGGCGCAGGCGGCGTGCGCTGGTTTACCTACTGGCAGGCGGGTTACGACTACGCCCCCATCAACAAGAACGAGGAGCGCACCAACACATGGTACTCTCTGAGGGAAGTCAACCGCCACCTCTCGATCCTGGGCCCGATCATCAAGACCCTGAAATCCACCGGTGTATATTTTACCGACCCCACCATAGACCCCTCGCTACCGCTGCTTCCCGGAAAGATCGTCAAGAGCGTCGAGTGCCCTGAACCGTTGATGATAGGCGAATTCGTGAGCGCGAAGGGCAATCGCTACGTGATGGTAGTCAACATCAGCCTCGAACGCTCGGCCCGCTTTATCCTGAACACCGATATCGAGAACGAACGCCTGTTCGTAGTCTCCACCGGTGAGCAAACCCCCTATTTCCGCGAGATCACCAACGACGAACTGCGCAAATCGCGCACTTCGGGGAGTTCCAAGGAGCAGCAGGCCCTCGCCAAGGATAAGAACTACTGGATACCCGCCGGCCAGGGCGTGCTGATCAAGTGCAGCGGCATGGCAGCCGATAAATAGCAACTATAAATACAACCGGCGCGGCGGAAATTTCGCCGCACCGGTTGTGTGTAAACCCGAAATAAGTATCTTGAACACCTGAAATCCTCCTTGCCATGTCAATTCTGAAAAATATGATGTGCCTGGTGCTTCCGGTGCTTCTGGCTGCGTGCACAGGCGGCGGGAAGCTGCAGACCGGCATAGCCGAGGTCAGTTACGACCCGCCCGTGGGGAGCGACATGGTGGGCAATTACCGCGGCGACGACTACGCCTCGCGCGGAGTGCACGACTCGCTTTATGCCCGAGCCCTGGTTTTTCGTGGCTCGAACGGCGTGAAGGCAGCCATGCTCACAGTCGACATCTGCTGGATGAAGAGGCCCGCGATCGATTTGATGCGCGGGTACATTGCCGCCAACAGCGACATCCCGGCCCAAAACGTCCTTATCGCCGCTACCCACACCCACAGCGGTCCCAAATCGCTGCTCGACGCGCCATACGCAGAGGAATATCTGCTTCGTGCCGCGGGCGCGGTGATCGAAGCCAACCGTCGCCTGGCCCCAACGACCCTCTTCGCAGGCCGCGTCTCGGAAAAGAGGCTGTCGTTCAGCCGCCGCCTGAAGGCTGTCGACGGCACGACCCATATGTGTTGGGAAAAACTGCCCGATGGCTATGTAGAGGATTTCCTGTCCCATCCCGACTACGATGTGCTGGCCCTGGGCATCGAACGCAGGGGCGAGGGTGCTCCGGCAGGCATAATTGTCAATTTCGCCTGCCATCCCACGACCATGACGGGCAACAACTGGCTCTATTCGGCCGACTACCCGGGCTACATGGTAGAATCGTTAAGAAAAATATACGGTCCCGGATGCACCCCGATGTTCTTTAACGGGGCTTGCGGCGATGTGACCCAGGTCGACTACCGCCGCGGTTTCATCGACACGTTCGAGGAGTGCCAGCGTATAGGTTACATGCTCGGCAGTGCCGCCGCCGACGCGTTGCTCCGTGCGCAGGAGGTACGTGGAGGCGACGTGGAAGTGTCGCGCAGCATGGTTCCCGTAAAAAGGATAACCATAACCCCCCGGCAGGTGGCATGGGCCGAGGCGGTTATGAAAAGAGTGGAGAGGGAGGGGATGCCTCCCTTGCAGGCCGACGGTATGCCCGATGCGGTCTACGCACGGGACTGGCTGGAACTCCACAAGCAACAGGACACGGTGGACTCGCTCGAAGTGATGGCGATCCGCGTAGGCGACGCGGCCATAGTGGCCTTTCCCGGCGAGATGTTCGCCGCTTTGGGCATGGAGGTAAAGTCCAAGTCGCCTGCCAAACACACCTTTGTGGTTTGCCTGGCCAACGACAACTGCAAATATTTCCCCACCCGGGACGCTTTCACGCAGGGTCCCGATGGTTTCACCCCCGGCATAACCGGTTATGAGACCACCCCGGGAACCACCCTTTACGATATAGGCGCGGGCGAAAAGCTGGCCGGATCGGCACTGGAGCAATTGGATGCGCTGTTTCCCCGCAGGTAATTGCGACTTTAATTTACATCGAGGTTCCGATGGTCGCCCATCCGGGGCCTTACAGTCCGCTTGAGAGGGATGCTCATCCCGTTGGTCTGCTCGAGCCATGTGTAGAGGTCGTCGGTTAGGGCGCGAATGGTCTGCTGGTACTCGGGGGCGGCGATCAGGTTCTGCTGCTCATAGGGATCGTTCTGAAGATCGTAAAATTCGTTGGTGTCCCAGATGCCGTGGTAGCGGATGTATTTGTAGCGGTCGGTCCTTACCCCGAACGTGGTCGGGGTCTGGGGAAAGTCGTATTCCCAGTAGTATTCGTAGTAGATGCGCTGACGCCACCCTTCGACCTGTTCGCCCGAGAGCAACGGCAACATCGACTCTCCCCGCATTTGGGGTGCCTTGCCTATGCCGCACGCCTCCATAACGGTGGGCGCGATGTCGATGTTCTGCACCATCTGTTCGACCACCGTCCCCGGCTCGATTACCGCCGGGCAATAAGCCAGCATCGGCACGCGCACGGACGCCTCGTAGAACGTGCGCTTGTCGATCAGACCGTGCTCGCCCCAACAGAAGCCGTTGTCGCCCATGTAGATCACCAACGTTTCGCGGTCCAGGCCGCTCTCGCGCAGATGCTCCAGCACACGCCCGATGCTTTGGTCCATGCTGGTCAGGCACTCGCAGTAACGCCTGGCCTCCGTTTCCCAGTCGGTGCGCCCGAAGTAGCTGTAATCGACCCCGTGCCAGCTCTCTCGCTGCTGCTTAACCCAGTCGGGAAGCCGTCCTTTCCCGTACCACTCCGCGCCTTTGGCGGGCTGGCCCGAGGCGTCCTTCGAGGGCAGGGCGTGAAGTCCGTAGTCGGGAGAGTAAAACGACGGGGGCTTGGGCACATTCTGGTCTTTATATCTGTCCTTGTCTTGCACCGAGGCCGCGAAAGGATCGTGAACGGCTTTGTGGGAGAGGTAGACGAAGAAGGGCTTTCCCTTATTATTGTCGATGAAGTCGATGGCATGGTCGGTCAAAAGGTCGGTGATGTAGGCGTCGGGGGGATAGGCCACCTGTGTGCCGTTCACATTCATCTGCACATCGTAATAGGTGCCCTGCCCTTTGAAGCTCTCCCAATGGTCGAAGCCGGGCTGCGGGTCGTCGCCCACGTTACCCATGTGCCACTTGCCGAAAAAAGCGGTCTTGTACCCCGCTTTTTGCAGGTACTGCGGAAAGAAGACGAGGTTGTCCGGCATGGGTGCCACATTATCCACCACGGTGTGCTCATGGGAGAAGAGCCCGGTAAGGATCGACGCGCGTGAAGGCGAAGACAACGAGGTGGTTACAAAGGCGTTTTGCACGTAAGCCCCGTTGCGGGCCATAAAGTCCATGTTCGGGGTCTGGAGCCAGGGGACCGTACCCAGAAATCCCATGTAATCGTAACGGTGGTCGTCGCTCAGGATGAAGATCACGTTTCGCGGCTTTGCGTCCGGCAGTTCGGTGATCGTCAAATCGGAGCGTTGCCCGGTCTGGGTGCATGCCGCAAGCACAGGAAGAAGTGCCGTAAGGGCTATCTGTCTTTTCATGGGGAGAAGCGGTTATGATTCGGAGAAGTCCATTTGAACGGGTTTGCGCCTGAAGCCGCGCGTCATAACGGCGAGGTAGAGCAATCCCGCCGCGATCCAGGTCCCGCCGATGATCATCGGGGCCAGCGGCAAACTCCACCAGATCCACAAGCAGAACGCGAATCCTCCGGCAGGAACCAGAAAGTCGGTCACAACATTGCGCCTGCCCGACGCTTTTTGGAAGTAAAACTTGTTGATCGCCGCCAGGTTGACCCCCATAAAGGCCAGCAGGGCCGCGAAATTGATCAACTCGGCCACTTTCTGGTAGTTCAAAAGCAGCGATCCCAATACGGCCAACACGCCGACGATCAGCAGGTTGTTGATGGGTGTGCCGTTATTCCCATCGAGTTTGGCGAAGACTTTTTTGGGCAATACGTTGTCGCGCCCCATGCCGTAGAGCAGCCGCGCGGCCCCCATCTGGCCCGCTATGGCACTGGCGATACAGGCCACGAACATGGTCAGGCTGATGGCACTGAGCAGCAACTGCCCGCCTACCTGCGCACACACGGTCATAAAGGAGGTCTCTATGTTCTGCTGCGGGATCCGGTCGTACCACGGAGTGCCCGCATCCGCCCCCGACACCCACATCGTCAGGGCCGACTGCTGTGCGAGGTACATTTGCAAGGCACTGAACAGCCCCGTGAACAGGCATACGATCAAAATGGCCAGCATCACGTTCCGTTTCGGGTTTTTCACCTCCTCGGCCAGCGTGGTGATCCCGTCGAAACCCACGTAGGTGAGCGCCACCAGGGCCGTCCCCGAGGCGATGGCCCCGAAGTTGAACGTCGCCGGGTTGTAGATCGCCCGGGCGTCCAGCAGCCCGCCCCATCCCAGTGTCTGGAAGATGTAGCGTATGGCCGTAACGATGAACGCCCCGATGATTATGAGCATGAACCACAGCATGATCTTGTTGGCCCGCATGCTGTTGCGCACCCCCATCAGGTTGAGCCCCGTGACGATGGCCACGAAAACGACCACCCCGAGCCAGTAGGGCGTCCCGGGAAACAAACGCATGAAGGACAACACCCCGAAAACGGTGTTGATCATCGGGATGATCAAATAGCACAAAAACATGGTCCAGCCCGCCATAAAGCCCGCGTAGGGATTCACTCCCCTGCCCACGTAAGCGTAGGCCGAGCCCGCCGAGGGGTAGAGTGCCGCCATACGCCCGTAGCTGACCGCGGTCAGCAGCATCGCCGCCATGCTCAAGAGCAGGGTAAAGACCATGTGTCCTTTGGATATTTGCGAAACCAGACCGAAAAGGCCGATCGCGGCCACCGGCTGGTTGAGCACGATGCCGTAAAATACCAGGTCTTTCAATCCGAGGACCCGCTTAAGTCCTCCCGTGCTTTCATTGGTTTGGGTCATGCAACGTCTTTTATGTCATTCAAAAACCAGCGTCCCGAAGTACTGCGGCAAATGGAAATCGGGCTTTTCGGCCTGCACCTCCGCCCAAGTAAGCCAATGGGGCGCAGGACCCTTTTCTGCCGTCGTTTTGTAGAGGTTGGCCCGCCATTTTACCCCGGGTGCGGGACGGGTTACGGGAGCGTATTTTTCCAGCATCCCGAACGGGATCGCGCATTCGACGTACCAGGTCGTCGGCTGCTCCCCCGCGTCGAACACCCCGGGTTGCGAGTGGGCCACTCGGATCTTTCGGACATCCAGCGTATCGAGCTTCAGTAGCTCTTTGCGGGGTTCTTTGATATACCACATCAGGGCCGTCCCCCCGGCGTTTATCTCGAAATTGAAATACCGGGCCGGTTGGCTCGTGTCGGGCGCGAAAAAGATCTCGACACACGAATCCTCCCAGACCGGGCCGTTGGTCCGGGTGACCGAACTTCGGGCGTAACGCTCGTCCACCTTCCATATAATGTACAGGTTTTGGGCGTCATATCCCATCCTGCCCTCCACGTGCGGCATAAAGCCGGGTTCCGGCCCCATGAAATGCCCGAGAGAGAATATCTCCGCATCCGCCCAAACCCTCTTGCCCCATCCGCAATCGGGGATTACGGCGGACGTCAACGCCGCCACACGGTAAACCCCGTCCGTAGAAGTATTCTGCACTCCCTTGCACGCGGCCAGGCCCAACAGCGCGGCGAAAATTATTGTCCTGCCAACCATCAGCCCAAGATAGTGAAAAAATCGTAACTACGCTCCTTTCGCGCCTCAGTGCATTTCGGTTTCGCAAACGCCTAACCCGCCGCGGTAGTAGTTGAATTGCACGTTAGGGTGGTCGGCCAACAGGGACATCGGCACCGAGCTGTCCATGATGCGTTTGCTTATCATCAATGCGGTAAGCCGCTGACCGAAAGCGTTGTCGTGGGCCCCTGCCTGCCAGATCGAAATCTTTTCAGCCTTCCAGGTCTCCACCGGCCCGACCGTGATGGCGCGCGTCGGAATGTCGGTTACCACGCCCCCCGCACTCGTGCGGGCGTTCTGCATGCAGGTTATGGGGTGCAGGTCGACGATCCGGGTGGTCAACCGGCGGTACTCCTCCGGCGTGGGGGGTGCATCCTTGAATTGGCCCTCGCGTTTGACCGGGTCGTTGAACGCCCAATGCTTCGTGTCGCCTTGTCCGCCCTGCATTACCGCGCACTTGACGCCGCTGTCCCAGCTCGCCCGGTACACGGCGGTGTCGGCCTTGGGGAAGTGCATGTTGGTTGCAGGCATGGCGTATTTGGGGTCGATCCTATTGAAGCACAACTCCTTGTCTGCCCTTTCGAAGGAGAGCGGGTTGGATGCATCCATCTCCTTGCCACCCACATACCATTCGTCCATCCCCCAGAAATGGGCATTGCCCAGATTGAGGCCCAACTCATTGACCATACGCGCCACCAGGGGCAGTTGCTCGGTGGGACCCACGGGGCCGCATACACCCACCGGGTTGTCGGGTGTGGAGCGTTTCCATGCGGTGATGTATTCCAGTGCTTCGGCGAGGTAAAACTCCTCCAGGGTATCGTAAAACACCACCCTGAAGCCTTCGCGCGACAACTGTGCCAGGTCGCGTTCGGTCAGTTTGGCCGCATCGCTGAGGATATCGCGGTCCAACGTCGTAAAATCCCACCAGCCTGGGGCCAGCATGCTCTCTTTGCGTGCCATGATCGTTTTGGTTTAATAGTCCGGGTTAAGCCAGTATTTCTCTTCAAGTATTTCGCGCAACGGGTCGGCTTGTTCATTGCCCAACCCGAGGTGGGAGTGCCTTTGCCACCCCTCGCCGAGTCTGAATGCGCCCGAAAGGGCACCTACCTCGGCCGACATCCCCTCCATGGCGGCCAGGTAGGAGTTGTGCCCCTGGCTCACTTCGAGCCAGTTTTGCTGACTGCGGTGGGCGGCCAGCGCACGCATCTTCACCTCCTGTACCGACGAAGTGTCCACAACACCCTCCGGGACGACCCTCTGGCGCAAGGGCCCCCGAAGCCCGTAGGGCAGGGCGTGGTAGACTACCACGTCATTGTCGTAGATCGTTTGCGACGGAATGCTCTCCATGTTGGCCATCCCCCGCGTAAAGGCTCCCGCGACCGCCAGGCGGCTCGCGTTGATGTGGTCCTCCATGTAATCGAAGGGGGATTGTGTGAGCACGATCGTGGGGCGCACCTTGCGGATTATGGCCGATACCTTTTGCAGCTTTTCAAAGGTGTAAAACACCTCCAGGTCGTTGCATAGGCTGGGGTGATGAACTGCTCCCAGTATCTCCGCCGCCCGGATCGCCTCGGCACCCCTGACCCGGATCGTTTCGTCGGAATCGTACTCGCGGCTGCCCCGGTTGCCGTTGGCGATGTTGAAATAATGGATCTCGCACCCCGCCTCTTTAAGCAACAGCAGCGTGCCGCCCATCATGAATTCGATGTCGTCCGGATGGGCCGCTATGGCCATGACCACGGGCATTTTGCCGCCTTTACCGTCCATGCCTTGTTATAATTTTACGGTTTTGCCGCTTTTTGCCGACTCGTAGCAGGCGGCCAGTATCCTTTGGCTGTTGAGCCCGATCGCGCCGCTGTTGGCGGGCTCGCGCCCCTCGAGCAGAGCCGCTGAGAACTCCTCGATCTCGGCCCTGTACGGGTTGATGGGCGGGGGGGCTATGGTTATGCCCTGATCCGCTTCGCGCGCCTGCTGTGCGTCGTAACCCGCGTCGTCCTGTTGGAGAAACGCGGTCATCTCGCCCGCCTCGCCCTGTCCGATCGTACCTTTGGCCAGGATGCTTCCCTTTGAGCCGTAGAGTTCCAGAACGTTCTTGCTGCTGTTGTCAGGGATCGAAAAAAAGGCGTCCACAGTCGCCAGAGCACCGTTCTTAAAGAAGAGCGACACCACCGCCCCGTCTTCGGAGGGGTAGTCGTGCACGATGTTGTTGATAAAGCAATGCACCCGGTCGATCTCCCCGAAGCACAACTCCAGCAGGTCGATGCAATGGCTGCCCATATCGGCCAGCGATCCCCCGCCGCCCTGCGCCGGATCCTGCCGCCATGCCCCTTCAATGGGGGGATACCAGCACGAAAGCTGCGCCCTCGCGTAGACGGGCTTTCCCAGTTTCCCCTGCCGGATCATTTCGGCCGCCGCGGCGTGTTGCGCGGTAAAACGCATCATGTAGGCCGTACCCAGCGTTACGCACTGCTGCTTGCATGCGGTTGCCATCAACTCGGCCTGGATGACGTTCAAACCGAGCGTCTTTTCGCACAGGACGTGTTTTTTCGCCTTGGCGGCGGCATTTACCTGCTCCAGGTGGCAACTCACGGGCGATGCGATATAGACCGCGTCGATGTCCGCCGCCAGCAACTCCTCGACCGAACCGCACGCCGTTGCGCCGAACTGTGCGGCCACGGCGGCGTTGGCCTCTGGGTCGGTGTCGTACACGGCGACCAGTTGCGCGTTGCGGGCCGGGATGATCCCCTCGGGGATCGTGCGCCGGCGGGCGATCCCGCCGGAGCCGATCACTCCCCATTTGACTTTGCTCTCCATGGCGTTTTATTTCGCGTAAGCGAGGATCACTTTGCGCAACGCGTCGCCGATCTCCTCGCAGTTTTCGGCGGTAAAGGTCGGGAAGGCGAAGCAGGTGAACGTGTGCTTCTCGTGCCAGATGGCGTTGGGCACCTCAACGTGGCTGTAATCGACGCT
This sequence comes from Rikenellaceae bacterium, assembly GCA_031551275.1. Taxonomy (GTDB): domain Bacteria; phylum Bacteroidota; class Bacteroidia; order Bacteroidales; family Rikenellaceae; genus JAVBMJ01. Next base: position 25,421 of record JAVBNX010000023.1, on the reverse strand, counting down.
CTTCGGGTCGGCGTACTCTTTCGAGGTGAAAGGGAAACCGGTGCGCCCGAACGCCTGGTGCTTCTGGAAAGCGGCCTCGATGTGGCATTGGGGCCAAAAGACTTTCCACACCGGCGCACCCTCGGCCACGGCCGCGTTGACGAACTGGTGGATGTCGCAGTTCATGTTCTCCACGTCGAGCGAGAAAGCCATCACGAACCATCCGTTTTGGCGGTCGGGGGTGTCAACCGGGGTGAATTTTACCTGGGGCAGGTCTTTGATCTTGTCGATGATGATGTGGGCGTTGCGGCGCCGGTTGGGCATGTTCCAGTTATCCATGCGGTCGAGTTCGGTGATGCCGATCACGGACTGCATTTCGGTCATGCGGTAGTTGAAGCCCACCATGTTGTGGATGTAGGGCAGCTTCTGCTCCAACTCGAGCAGCGACAGGCGTTGCTTGACGTCGTAGCCGTGGTCGCGGAAGCTGCGTGCCAGCCAGGCGTAATCCTCGTTGTCGGTGGTTACCATGCCGCCCTCGCCGCCCGTGGTGAAGGTCTTGTTCTGGCAGAAGCTGCACCCGGCGATATCGCCCAACGCCCCCGTCTTTATGCCTTTGTAGGTGCCGCCGAACGCTTCGGCGTTGTCTTCGATCACCAGCAAATTGTGCTTTTTGGCAAAGGCGTTGATCTTGTCCATGTCGCACACGTTGCCGTAGAGGTGGACGGGCATGATGGCCTTGGTGCGTTCGTTGACCAGCTTTTCGGCGGACTCCACGCTGATGCAATGGTCGTCCAGGTTGACGTCCGCAAAACGTGGAATGGCACCCGCCTGGAGCACCGAAAAACTCGATGCGATAAAAGTGTAGCTGGGAACTATCACTTCGTCGCCCGGCCCGATGCCCATCGCGGTCAGCCCCACGTGGAGCGCGGCCGTACCGGAGCCGACCGAAATGGCGTACTTGCTGCCCTGCCACTCGGCGAACCGTTTCTCGAACTCCATTCCCTTGCTCCCGGTCCAGTAATTCACCTTACCCGAGCGGAGTACATTTTCCACCGCCTTGATCGAACTCTCGTCGAAGTTGGGCCAGCCGATGCGGGGGGCCCTGACGGCTTTTTCACCGCCGTCGATCGCTAATTTTTTTGACATGGTTTTATGTATTTTGCAGTTAATATGATCCTTAACAAAGGTACACAGAGGCCATCCGTTTATATAATACATTCGACCGCTTTTGTGATGCTTTTCACCGCATTGCGCGCAATTACCGGATTGCCCGCCCATCAATCGCGGCCTGGTATTGTCCTTATTATAGCATTAAGGTAAACCACCACACACGCTATATTATGATACCTTCATACTGAAATATGATACCAATATTCAAGATGCTGATAATCAGCATTATTACAAAACAACACATGGGGCCAGAAAAACTCGATATCGTGCACGTTCCTGAAAAAATCGCTCTATCTTTGTTTTCACTCTGCTTCAAGAAACGGCCAATACCTTATATATTATCCCATGAGAAGAGGCATCATATCGGCAGGCAACTGGCTTGTGGACCAGTTGAAGTTCATTACCGCGTGGCCCGAGCAGGGCAACCTGACCAACGTCGTCCGGGAGGAGTCGTGCCTGGGAGGGTGTTCGCACAACGTGCTTGCCGATCTGGCAGCCATGGAGCCCGGCTTTCCGCTCTATGCGGGAGGGTGCGTGGGCAACGACGCCAACGGCGACCGCATTATCCAGGAAGTGGAGCGGATGGGCATAAACGCACGATTCTTCCACAGGGTGGACGCCCCCACCTCTTACACCGACGTGATGATTCCCGAAAGCGGCTCGACCCGCACGTTCTTCCATAACCGGGGTGCGAATTCCTTACTCGACATGGAGCATTTCAAGGCCATGGAGGTTCCCGCCAAAATATTTCACGTGGGGTATCTGCTTTTGCTCGACAAATTGGACGCACCCGATGAGCAATACGGCGTGTGCGCGGCGCGCGTGCTCGACATGTTGCAAAAAAAAGGCTACCTGACCTCCGTGGATGTGGTTTCGGAGCAAAGCGAGCGTTTCCCGCGCGTCGTGTTGCCGTGCCTTCCCTACACCGACTACCTGATCGTGAATGAGATCGAGGCCGGTGCCTGTTTCAGCGACTCCCTTCGTACGGAAAACGGCGTGGACCTGAAAAAGGTCGAAACGACGGCGGCGCGCCTGATGAATCACGGGGTAGGCAAAACGGTCGTGATCCACTTTCCCGAAGGGGGTTACGCTCTGGACAGAAAAAACGGTGCGCACTTCGAACCCTCTAAGATGCTCAAAAACGGCGAAATCATCTCGACTGTCGGTGCTGGAGACGCCTTTTGCGCGGGGATGCTCTATGCCCTGCATGAAGACATGGCACTGAAAGACGCCTTGCTATTTGCGAATACCTCCGCCCGTTTCAACCTCCGCCATGCGACATGCACGGGTGGCGCGCCCAAACTCACGGAGATCCGGAAATTCATAGCGGCGAATTATGCCTGATCCGGACGCTTCCCGAACAGTTTCCGGCAGTTGTGCAACGGTATCAGCCGCTCCAGCCTCCCTTTGCTGGACAGCACCCAGAATTTATCCTCAACCGAAGTAAATTCAATCGCATTTTCACAAAATTGGGTTTCCTAATTTAATCCGTACTTATGCCCGAACGCAATATCAACGGACTTGGGCGGTTCTCATCTGCCCCCCCACAACTTACATCCATTCCAATCCAAATTGCGCTTTTAGGCAGAAACTTTATATCTTTGCATGGAAATGCAAATGCCGATGTACCGGAAAATAGAACGGGAACAGATCAAGCAGCTCGAGGCGCAGGGGTGCCGGGCGGAGAATTGGGACAGCGTCGAGGTGGCGGATGGATTTACCGCCGATAATATATTCCATTGCGCTTTCAGGGGGCGGATCAGGATCGGGAAGGGCGTTTGTATCGCCAATGTCGGGGCTTATATCGCCAATTATGAGATTCAGGACGGGGTTTGCATCGAGAATTGCGCCGTGCTGGAGACTACCTATGAGAGCGCTTTCGGCAACGGGGTAATGGTGGCCGCGGTCAATGAGGCCGGGGGGCGCGAGGTGCCTATTTACGACAAACTTTCGGCACAGATCGCCTACATGATCGCCATGTACAGGCACAGGCCCTTGTTGGTGGCGGCGTTGGAGAAGATGATCGCGGGGTATTGCGACTCGGTGCGCTCACCGATGGGCAGCGTGGGGCGCGGGTCGCAGCTTAGGGGGTGCAGGATAGTGCGCAACGTGAAGATCGGGGAAAGCGCGACGCTCGAAGGGGTCGATATACTGGAGAATGTGACGGTGAACAGCACGCCCTCCGACCCTACCTTTCTGGGGGTGGCGGTCAAGGGGTACGACTCGATCTTCGGGGCGGGGTCGCGCACGGACAACGGGTCGGTGATCCGGCGTTGCTATGTGGGCGAGGCCTGCCAGATCGATTACAATTATACGGCGGAAAATTCGCTTTTCTTCGCCAACACGCACTGCTCCAACGGGGAGGCCTGCTCGATCTTCGCGGGGCCCTACACCGTCAGCCACCACAAATCGACGCTGCTGATCGCGGGGATCTTCTCGTTCTTCAACGCGGGGAGCGGGTCGAACCAGTCGAACCACCTCTTTAAGACGGGCGCCGTCCACCAGGGGGTGCATGAGCGGGGGTGCAAGTTCGCATCGGACGCCTACATCATGCTGCCGGCGCGGGAGGGGGCGTTCACGGTGATCCTCGGGCGGCACAAAGACCACCACGATACGGCTCTGTTCCCGTTCTCCTACCTGATCGAGGAGGAGGGGAAATCTTACCTCGTGCCTGCCATCAATTTGCGCAGTTACGGGACGGTAAGGGACCTGAAAAAGTGGCCCCAACGGAACCACAGGGTCAAGGCGGACCAGGATATCGTGCGCTTCGAGGAGCACAATCCCTACATTGCGGGGAAGATTTTCCAGGCAATCGAGATTTCACAGAAGATGCTCGCCAAGGAGGGGGTCGATACATACAACTACCAGCGGGTCAGGATCAAGCAAGTGATGGTGCGCAGGGGGTTGAACCTTTATAAGCTGGCTTTGGCCTCGTCGTTGGGCGCGATGCTCGCGGGCGGCGGCGGGAAAAACGCGGCGGAGAAGGGCGCGAACGGTGCGCAGGGCAATGCGGGACGGGGGCGCTGGGTCGATATGTCGGGGATGTTGGCTCCCTGGTCGATGGTCGAAGAGCTGATCGGAAAGATCGAGGCGGGAGAGTTGACCAAGAGCGAGCAGGTGGCTAAAGCACTGAAAGGCATCGACAAAGGGTATGCGCAGTATGCTTACGCGTGGGCTTTGGAGCGGCTTGAAATGCAGTTGGGGCGTGTGCCGGAACAGGGCGATATCGAGGCGGCCGTCGCGGCAGGGGAAACAGCGTCGCAGATGCTCAGGGATATGGCCGAAGAGGACGCGAAAAAAGACAGGGACACCATTACAAAGACCGGATACGGGATCGACGCGGAGAGTGAAAAGGAGATCGACGACGATTTTTATGCGGTCCGGGGGAAATAATTGCGATATGAAGATCAAACAGATAGTTACGGCGGGTTGCCTAGCCGCGGGAATTGGGACGGCGCACGCGGGAGAGATGAACAGCGATTGGGAGATGAACCGGGACGGGGCGCGGACCGAATTCATCAGCTACAATATCCGCCTGGAGGCCGAGGGGCGCGACCTGGCCAACTCGGTGTTTTACCTCGATTTGAGCAAACGGGCCAACGCCTATGTGACCAGCGACGGGAAAGGGTCGGGGTGGATCGTGGAGCCCTACATTCCCTTCCAGTGGTTGGACCGGGAGATCTACCTTCATGTCGAGGGGGTGGCCCAGGGGGATATCTATCTGGACGACAAGCTGATCGGGCGGATGACCGACAGCAGGATGCCCTTTGAGATGCACCTCTCGCCCTTTGCGCGCGAGGGGGTCAACAACCTGCGCATCGAGAAGATGCAAAGCGGACCCGGGATCGAGCTGGAGCAGGGATTGCCGCCCGCGCCGGGGCAGCCGGTAATCTACCTCTGGTCGCAGCCCAAGCTGTGCATACGGGATATGGCGATCTCGGCGGCGCCCGATTCGACGGGCAAGGCGGGGGAGCTGAAGGTGGACGTGCTGGTGTCGAACTCCTACAACATGGCAGAGACGGTCACTATCGGGATCGATATTTATTCGCCCGAGGGGAAACTGCTGCTATACAATCTCAAGGACATCAAGGTCGTGGGGCACGGGGTCGATACGCTGCGCTTTACCGAGACGGTTTACGGGGCGATGCAGAGGCTTTGGAGCCCGCAAACGCCTTTCCTATACAACTTTATGGTCTACCTCAAGTACCAGGGGCGCATCATCGAGTACATTCCCTACCGGGTGGGATTCACGACTTTCGGGTATGATCCCGAAAAGGGGCTGGTAAGGAATGGAGTGCCGGTCAACTGCGCGGCGGCGAGGTACAACGCCGTGTCGTTGGGGCAGGCGCGCAAGGACATCGAGGGGCTTAAACTGCGGGGGATCAATACGGTCTGTCCCGACGCGCCCCAGAAGGCGTGGTTCTATGAGCTGTGCGACAGCATCGGGATGAACGTCGTGGACCGGGTCAATATCAACGCTCCGGCGAGCAGGGACGACCGCAAGGTAGGCGGGACGCCGACCAACGATCCGGCGTGGCTGCCTTTGTACCTGGTCCGGATGCGGGGGGAGTTCGCGCGCAACCGGAATCATGCCTGCATCGCGGCGTGGTCGATCGGGCGGGAGAGCTCTAACGGGTACAACATGTACAAGAGTTACGAGTTGCTCAAGGGGTTGGAGCCTTCGCGGGCGGTGGTCTATCCCGACGCGGGGGGGGAATGGGACAGCGATTTGAGTTTGCCCGCGGTCAGGGAGGCTTCCGAGGTTTTGGCGCAGCCCCTGCCGGCGACGGCAAAACCGGGTGCAAAGCCTGCGGTTAAGAGGTAGCCTATGAATATCGAACTGGTCGTGGTCGGGAGGACCGACTCGGAGCAGATCGGCGCGTTGGTGGAGAACTATGCGCGCAGGGTCGGGTTTTACACGCGGTTCGATATACGGGTCATTCCCGATGTGAAAAAGGGGAAAGGACTATCCGAGAAGGAGCAGAAGGCGCTGGAAGGCGAGGCGATCCTCAAAGCGGTCGAGGGGGCGGATTTTGTGGCCCTGTTGGATGAGCGGGGGGCGGAGCTCGGCTCGGAAGAGTTCGCCGGGTGGATACAGAAGCGGATGAACGCGTCGGCAAGGCGGCTGTGCTTTGTGATCGGGGGGCCCTACGGGTTTTCGGAGGCGGTCTACGGGCGGGCGGATGGCAAGATTTCGCTTTCCAGGATGACTTTTTCACACCAGATGGTCAGGCTGATCTTTTGCGAGCAATTGTACCGGGCTTTTACTATCTTGCGGGGCGAACCGTACCATCACACTTAAAAACCCTACCGACATGGAGATCAGCGGGCCTTACCGGGATTCGTGGGTCAACTTTATGTACCAGTTGCTGTTTTGCGACGATTTGGAGCTATACAAGGTCAACACGGAAGGGGCGCCCCCCTACCCTCTCAACGTGATCTATGACCAAGACAGTCCCGTAGAGGAGCTTCAGGGGATCGTCGCAAACCGCGAACTGGACCCGCGCTGCCGGATACTGGCCAGTGAAAGGCTATTGAAAGAGACCGGCGAGTCGATCGAGGCTTACGAACTTTTGGCTGTCATAGTCGAGGTGGCCAATAACGGAGGGCTCGATACGTTGGCGGCGTTTTGCGACGGAACGGCCCGGTACATCAACTACACGGAGAAGATGCTCGTATATGAGGATCAGGACGAAGAAGTGGAGGCATTGACCGACGATCTGTTCAACAAAAGCATCGAGGTGGTCAACGGTCTGGCGTGGTTCGCCGACGAAAGGGATGGCGTACTGGCGCACGAGGGCGATCTGAGGATGACCTTCATATTGACCGACGGGCGATGCGTGACCGATTTGGGGTACGAGGAGATGCTCGAAGACCCCGCGGCCCGGGAAGTGTTCCAGGCAGCGGGGATGCTGCTGAGCAAACTGACCGATTTGGCGGTCGGGGAGGAAGAATAGTTGCCCTACCTGCGGCGGGGCTTGCTGTTGTACATACGGGGAGGCTCTGTTGCGGGAGCTTCCGGCAAGTAATCGGGCTGCTCGACTCCGAAATCGTAGGTTGCTATCAGGTCGAAGTCAAGTTGCCGGCGGGCCAGGTCGGCGCGTTTTACCTTTATTAATACCTTATCGCCCAGGGTAATCGTACGGTGGTGCGTGCGGCCCACGACCTTGCAGTCGGCTTTGTGGGACTCGTAGTAGTCACCGCGGATGTCCCGTAGCGCGACCATGCCCTCGATGTGGGTGTCGGTCAGTTCGACGTAGATGCCCCATTCGGCCACGCCCGAGACCGTGCCCTGGAACTCCTGGCCGATCCTTTCGGTCATGAATTCGACCATTTTGTACTTGATCGAAGCGCGCTCAGCCTCCGAGGCGCGGATCTCCATGTCGGTCGAGTGCTCGCACAGGCCCTCCAAAGTGGGTTTGTCGAGGCTCCTGTCGCCCTTCAGCGTGTGGGCCAATATCCTGTGGGTCAGCATATCGGGGTAGCGGCGGATCGGGGAGGTAAAGTGGGTGTAGTAATCGAAGGCGAGGCCGTAATGGCCGATGTTATCGGTCGTGTAGAAGGCCTTGGCCATCGTGCGGATAGCCAGGGTCGAGATCACGTTCTCCTCGGCTTTGCCGTGGATCTCGGCCATCAGGCGGTTCATGTCGTTGGAGATCGCGCGGGGTTTGGTCGCGGTAAAGCGGTAGCCGAAGTTGGCGATGAAGTTCTTGAAGCGGTCCAACTTCTCGGCGGCGGGCTTGTCGTGGACGCGGTAGACGACCGGGCGCTTGGGTTTGGCCTGGGTCAGGAAAGTGGCTACCTGCTTGTTGGCCAGCAGCATGAACTCCTCGATCAGTTGATTCGATTCTTGCTGCTCCTTGAAGTAGACGCCAAGCGGTTTGCCGTCCTTGTCGAGTTTGAACTTAGCCTCCTCGCGCTCGAAGGAGATCGCCCCGTTGCGGAAGCGGTCGGCGCGGAGCTTTTGGGCCAGGTTGTGCAGGCTCAGGACCTCGTTTTTCAGCGGGTGGTCGTTGCCCTCGATGATGCGCTGGGCGTCGGCGTAGGTAAAGCGTTTGTTCGAGCGGATTACCGTGCGGCCGAACCACTCATTGACCACCTGACCATCGTTGGTCAGCTCAAAAACGGCGCTGAAGGCGAGCTTGTCCTCGTCGGGACGCAGCGAGCACAAGAAATTGGAGAGCCTTTCGGGGAGCATGGGGATCGTGCGGTCGACCAGGTAGATCGAGGTGGCCCTTTGGACGGCTTCGGATTCGACCTCGGAGTTTTCGCGCACATAGTGGGTCACGTCGGCGATGTGGACGCCGACTTCGGTGTTGCCGTTCTCCAGGGTGCGGATCGAGAGGGCGTCGTCGAAGTCCTTCGCGTCGGCGGGGTCGATGGTGAAGGTGGTAACGGTGCGCATATCGCGGCGTTTGGCGATCTCCTGGTCGGTGATCTCGCCGGGGATGGCCTCGGCGGCCTGTTCGATCCCGGCGGGGAAGTCGGCGGGCAGGTCGAACTCGGCCAGGATGGCGTGCATTTCGGTGTCGTTGTGGCCGACCTTACCGAAGACTTTGAGGATCTCGCCGCGGGGGTTTTTCGCGTCGTCGGGCCAGGAAGTTACCCTGACCTGGACCTTAAAACCGTTCTCCACACCGTTCATTTTATCCTCGGGGATGTAGATGTCGTAGGGCATGCGTTTGGAGTCGCACCTTACGAAGATGAAGTGCTCCATGCGCTCGGCCGTGCCGACGTAGGTTTTGCTGCTGCGCTCGAGGATCGAGGTGATCTCGCCCTCGGGGGAGTCGGGGCGGCTGCGCTTGCGCATCAAACGGACCTCGACCTTGTCGCCCGCCAGGGCGTGGCCGGTGCGGCGCTGGGGGATGAATATGTCGTTTTCGAGGCCCTCGACGATAACGTACGCGGAACCCGAGGCGAGCAGATCGACGGTTCCTGTGTAGGTGGGCATCGGGGCTCGCGGATTTCTATCTTTTTTCATGGTTTTTCAGATATTTTCTAATTCTTCGAAGCTGGTCTGTCGGACGAAGCATTTGCCGATGTCCTTGATCAGTACAAGCTTGATGCCGTTGTCGGAGCGCTTTTTGTCCGATTTGACGGCGGTTAACAATTTTTTGCGGTCCACGCCCGGTTCGGTGGGCAGGCCCGCGGTCTGGATCGCGCGCCGGATGCGGGCGGCGGTCGTGGGTGAGAGGACGTCCATCGAGACGGAGATGTCGGCGATCAGGGCCATGCCCGCGCCTACGGCCTCGCCGTGGAGCATCTTGTCGGTGGACTTTTCGATGGCGTGGCCGAAGCTGTGGCCCAGGTTCAGAAGCCTGCGGATGCCGCCCTCGCGTTCGTCCCGGGCGACAATGTCGGCTTTGACTTTGATGGCCGAGACGATGGCGTCGGTAAGGGTTTGTTTGTCTTTGACCAGTTGGTCGAGGGGGGTGCGCTCGAAGAGTTCGAACAGGGCCACGTCGGCGATGATGCCCGCCTTGATCATTTCGGCGGCTCCGGCGCGGGTCTCCCGAAGGGGCAGGGTATCGACGAAGGCGGGGTCGCAGATCACGAAGTGGGGTTGATTGAACACCCCTGCCATATTTTTGAATCCGTCGACGTTGACCCCGTTCTTGCCGCCCACGCTCGCGTCGACCTGGGCGAGCAAAGTGGTGGGGATAAAGCCGAAGTCCAGGCCCCGCATATAGGTCGAGGCGACGAAGCCCGCCACGTCCGTCACGATGCCGCCGCCCATCCCCAGGATGAAGGTGTCGCGGTCGGCTCCCATCCCGATCAGTTGGCGGTAGATGCCCTCCACAGTGGCCAGCGTCTTGGAGCTCTCGCCCATACCCATCAGGATGTACTCCGCGGTGGGGAAGAGGTGGCCGTACAAACGGTGGATGTTGGTATCGGAGATGACCACCACGCGCGTTTGGGGCAAAAGACCGGGGAGAAGGTCGCCCAAAGGACCTACAACGACCTGGGAACGACCGGTTACGGGAATAATCTGCGGATTCATTGTGTGCAAAGGTACGGACATTAGAGGAAAAACACTAACTTTGTGCCCCATAATTTCATTCGATGCAAAAATTACGCAACATCGCCATCATCGCCCACGTAGACCACGGAAAGACGACCTTAGTTGACAAAATGATCCTCCACGGCAACCTCCTGCGGGAAAACCAGCAGACCGGGGTGCTCATCATGGACAACAACGACCTGGAACGCGAGCGGGGGATAACCATCCTCTCGAAGAACGTTTCGGTTATCTACAAAGACTACAAAATCAACATCATAGACACCCCGGGCCACGCCGACTTCGGCGGCGAGGTCGAGCGCGTGTTGAACATGGCCGACGGGGTGCTGCTGCTGGTCGACGCCTTCGAGGGGACCATGCCCCAGACGCGGTTCGTGCTCCAGAAGGCGCTGTCGCTCGGCAAAAAACCCATCGTGGTAATCAACAAGGTCGATAAGCCCAATTGCAGGCCCGACTACGTGCACGAGCAGGTGTTCGACCTGATGTTCGCGCTCGACGCCTCGGAGGACCAGCTGGATTTCAAGACCATTTACGGCAGCGCGAAGCAGGGGTGGATGTCCCACGTGTTGAAAGAGCCCACCAACAGCATAGAGCCCCTTTTGGAGACGATCATCGACGAGATCCCCGAGCCCGCCGTGGTGGAGGGGACGCCGCAGATGTTGATTACCTCATTGGAATACTCGCCCTACCTGGGACGGATCGCTGTGGGCAAGATAACGCGCGGCGAATTGCGCAACGGGATGGCCGTCACGCTGGCCAAGCGCGACGGGGTGACCATGCAGAAGACCAAGATCAAGGACCTGATGGTCTTCGAGGGGCTGGGGAAAACCAAGGTCGACAAGGTCGGGTGCGGGGAGATCTGCGCGCTGGTCGGGATCGACGGATTCGAGATCGGGGATACGATCTGCGACGCGGAGAACCCGGAGCCCCTGCCACCCATCGCCATCGACGAGCCCACGATGAGCATGCTGTTTACCATCAACGACTCGCCGTTCTTCGGCAAGGATGGAAAATTCGTAACCTCGCGGCACATTAAGGAGCGTCTGGACAGGGAGTTGGAGAAAAACCTGGCTTTGAAGGTCGAGCCGGGGCTTACGGCGGACAGCTTCGTCGTTTTCGGGCGCGGGGTACTTCACCTCTCGGTGCTGATCGAGACCATGCGCAGGGAGGGCTACGAATTGCAGGTGGGGCAACCCAAGGTGATCGTCAAGGAGATCGACGGCAAGAAATGCGAGCCGGTCGAGGAGCTGACCATCGATTTGCCGGAAGATATGTCCGGGCGGGCCATCGAGCTGGTAACCAAGCGCAAAGGGGTGCTATCCAACATGAGCACCTACGGCGACAGGACGCGTTTGGAGTTCGATATACCCTCGCGGGGGATCATCGGGTTGCGCTCCAACCTGCTGACCGCCACGGCGGGCGAGGCGGTCGTGTCGCACCGTTTGAAAGGCTTCGAGCCCTGGAAAGGGGAGATCGAGATGCGGATCAACGGGTCGCTGATCGCTTTGGAGACGGGGCAGGCTTATGCCTACGCCCTCAATAAGTTGCAGGACCGGGGGACCTTCTTCGTGTCGCCCCAGGACGAGATCTACTGCGGGCAGGTGGTGGGCGAGAGCACGCGCTCGGAGGATATGACGCTCAACCTGACCAAAAGCAAGAAGCTGACCAACATGCGGGCGAGCGGGTCGGATGAGAAGATGGCCATTTCGCCTGCCAAGGTGTTTTCGCTCGAGGAGGCGCTGGAGTATATCAAGGAGGATGAGTATGTGGAGGTAACGCCCAAGAGCATGCGTTTACGCAAAATTCTGTTGGACGAGAATGACCGGAAACGGGCTTCCAAGGCGTAGGAAATAAATATCGGTTAATTCGGCGGAACCGGGAGAAATAATTTCTCCCGGTTCCGTATTTTTTTATACATTTGTGGATTAGTCCTTATACCCTGATTATGAAAAGAGTTATCCCCTTCGGCCTTGCGTTTTTCGCGGCTGTGCTCGCCTCCTGCGGCGGCAACAAAGAGATCATTCCCTCGGTGGAATTCACACCCTACATCAACGCCTATTCGGGCGGGATGGTGTCGAGCGCTTCGACCATACGCGTCGAGCTGGCATCGCCCGCGCAGGGCGTCGAGGCCGGGGAGCAGGTCAAGGGCAAGCTCTTTAAGTTCAAGCCCTCGATCAAGGGGCAGGCTTACTGGGTGGACGAATACACGGTCGAGTTCCGGCCCGAAGAGGGGCAGCTCAAGGTGGGGACGATGTACAACGCGGCCTTCAAGCTGGGCAAAGTGATGGAGGTGCCCTCCAAGCTTTCGGAGTTCAAGTTCTCGTTCCGGGTAACCGAGCGCGACTTTACGTTGGAGCTCTTCCCGAGCGAGCTTTCGCCGAGCGACAGGACCAGGGTGATCCAGCGGGGCGAGCTGGTGCTCTCCGAGGCGATGGACGAGGAAGTTTTGGCGGCGATGCTCAGGATCGGCAACCAGGGTCCCTCGTTGATCGAGCAGAGGGAGAGGGGCGTTTACCTCTTTACGTTCGACAACCTGGAGCGCAAGGAGAAGGAGCAGACCCTCTACCTGGAGTTTTACGGGCGCAAGCACGGGTTTAAGGAGAACGCGCGCTACCCCATCGTGATCCCGGCGCTGACCGACTTTTCGGTAACCGATTGCAGGATGGTTTCCCCGGACGAGGGGCTGATCGAAGTCACTTTCTCGGACCTTTTGGATGAGAAGCAGAGTTTGAGCGGGCTGGTAACCGTGGACGATATCAAGGGGTACAAAGTGCGCAAGGAGGGCAACAAGGCGATCATTACCCTGCCAGGCAACGACGCGTCCACGCTGATGGTCCGGATCGACGAGTCGGTCAAGAGCGTGACCGGATCGACCCTGCCGCGCAGCTATGAATTCGAGGTGGAGGTGGAGGCTCCCAAGCCGATGGTCAGCATACAGGGCAACGGGGCGCTGATCCTGCCCGATTCGAAGAATTTGCTGCTGCCTTTTACCGCGGTCAATTTAGCGGCGGTGGATTTGACGGTGGTGCGGATATTTCCTTCCAATGTGCTTTCGTTTTTGCAGGTCAATACCTATTCGGGCAGCGACGAGATACGCAGGGTGGCGCGGCCGGTGCTCAAAAAGACCATCCGGCTGGACACCGACCCGACAAAAAAACTCAACATCAGGCAGGAGTTCGCCCTTGACATGAGTGAAATGTTCAAGCGCGAGCCGGGGGCCATATACCGCATAAAGCTCTCGTTCAAAAAGGGTTATTCGCTCTATCCGTGCGACGGGGAGGTTCCCCAGCCGGTGCTCAACACGGTCGCCGAGTCGGGCAACGGGATCTCGGAAGAAGAGGAGGCGGAGTGGGACCGTCCCAACCGCTACTACTACGGGGACGACTACGACGACGATTTCGACTGGAGCGAGTACAACTGGAGGGATCGGGAAGACCCCTGCACGCCGACCTATTACATGGTCTCCGACAACCACGCCTACTGCAACGTGCTGTCGACCAACTTAGGGGTGATCGCCAAGAGCAACAGCGAGGGGGCGATGTGGGTGGCCGTGAGCGATATGATCAAGGCGGGTCCCGTGTCGGGGGCGCACGTCAAGGCGTACAATTACCAGTTGCAGGTCGTGGGCGAAGGCTCGACCGACGGGGACGGGATCGCCAAAATAGAGCCCAAAGGCGGGGTGTTCGCCGTGGTGGCGACATCCGGCAACCAGACAACCGTGATGCGGATGGTCGACGGCGAGGAGCGCTCGGTTTCGAGGTTCGACGTGGGCGGGCGCAAGGTCCAGAAGGGTTTGAAAGGGTTTATTTACGGCGAGCGCGGCGTTTGGCGGCCGGGGGATACGATCCACCTCTGCTTTATCCTGGATGACGTGTCGGGGAAGATTCCCGCCTCCCATCCCGTGACGCTGGAACTTTACAACGCGAGGGACCAGTTCGCCTCGCGGCAGGTGGCGACATCCTCCGGGGGCGGGTTCTACCGCTACGATATGGCCACCGATCCGGAAGATCCGACCGGGATGTGGAATGCCTACGTCAAGGTCGGCGGGGTAACCTTCCACAAGGGGATCAGGGTTGAGACGGTAAAACCGAATCGGCTGAAAATCAACCTGGACGTGCCCAACAACCGGATAGACGCCAGCGGGACCACGGCCAAGCTCCACGTGGCGTGGCTGACCGGGGCGACGGCTTCGGGGCTTGAAGCCCGGATCGAGGCCAGTTTGTCGAGCCGCGGGGCTGCGCCCAAGGGTTGGGAGAGCTATGTGTTCAACAACCCAGCGACCGAATATTCTTCCTCGACCGAGGATATCTACGACGGCAATATCGACTCGGAAGGCAACGCGTCGGTGCGTTTGAGCGCGGACATCAGCGACGCGCCGGGGCTTCTGAGGGGCAACCTCGTGTGCCGGGTCTTCGAGCCGGGCGGCGACGCGAGCATTATGTCGACCAGCGTTCTGTTCTCGCCATACAATACCTATGTGGGGCTGAAGAGCGGGCAGGTGGACGACTATACCTGGATGGAGACCAACAAGAACCACGCGATGGATGTGGTCACGGTCGACGCGGACGGCAAGGCGAAGGACGTCAACGGGTTGCAGTACAAGGTTTACAAGATCGACTGGAGCTGGTGGTGGGAGCGCTCGTACAGCAGCCTGGAATCCTATATCAACTCGACTTCGGTCAAGGTCGTCGCCTCGGGGTCGCTGAACACCAAGGGCGGCAAGGGGAGCTTCAACGTGCGGATCGACTATCCGCAATGGGGGCGCTACCTGGTCTACGTGAAGGCTCCGGGCGGGCACGCCACGGGGAGCATCATCTACCTCGACTGGCCGTCGAGCTATGCGCGCGGGCAGAGGAACGATCCCTCGGCGCTGGAAATGCTGACCTTCAGCAGCGATAAGAAATCTTACCAGCCGGGACAGGAGGCGGTCATTACCATTCCGGCCACGGGCGGGGGCGGGCGCGCGCTGGTCTCGCTGGAGAACGGGTCGAAGGTGCTTTCCTCCTCGTGGGTGGAGTGTGCGGCGGAGGGCGACACGCGGTATAAAATCCGCATTACCGAGGAGATGGCTCCCAACTTCTATGTTCACGTTTCGTTGTTGCAGCCCCACGGGCAGAATGCCAACAATTTGCCGATCAGGCTCTATGGGGTGATCCCGATCGAGGTTTCCAACCCCGGGTCGGAGCTTAAACCCGTGGTCGGCGCGCCCGAATCGGTGCGCCCCCAGACCGAATTCAAGGTCGAGGTAAGCGAGCAGAACGGGCAGGATATGACCTACACGCTGGCCATCGTCGACGAGGGGCTGCTGGATATTACCGGGTTTAAGACGCCCAACCCGTGGAACGAGTTCTTCGCGCGGGAGGCCCTCGGCATCAAAACGTGGGATATGTACAACTACGTGGTGGGGGCCTACACGGGGCGTTACGCCGGGATGTTCGCCATCGGCGGCGACCAGACCCTCAAGCCGGGCGACCAGAAGGCCAACCGGTTCAAGCCCGTCGTTAAATTCTTAGGGCCGTTCAACCTGGGCAAGGGGAAGAAGGATGTGCACAAGGTCACGCTGCCCATGTACGTGGGCTCGGTCAAGGCGATGGTCGTGGCCGGGAAGCATGGGGCTTACGGTTGCGCGGACAAAAACATTACAGTCAAGTTGCCGTTGATGATCCTCCCCACCCTGCCCCGTGTGGTCAGCGTGGGCGAGAAGATCACCATGCCGGTCAACGTGTTCGCGATGGAAAATTCGGTCTCCAAGGTGACGGTTAAGGCCGAGACCTCGGGGCTGATCAAGGCGGGCAGCGCGGCTTCGCTCAGCTTCTCGCAGCCGGGCGACAAGATGGCCTACATATCCATGGAGATGGGGATGAAGCCGGGGATCGAGAAGGTGGTCATCACGGCCACGGGCGGCGGGGAGACCGTTACCGAGACCATAGAGATCGATGTGCGCAACCCCAATCCGTTCCATACGGTGGCGGTGGATACCGTGCTCAAGGCGGGGCAGAGCATCGAGCTGGCCACGCCGAAAGAGGATATGACGGGCGGGTGGTCGAAATTCGAAATTTCGAGCGTGCCCTCGGTGGACTTCGCGCGACGATTCGCCTATTTGGAAGATTACTACCACAACTGCACGGAGCAGATCACTTCGAAAGGGTTCCCGCAGTTGTACGCTGCGACCTTTAAGGAGCTCTCCGCGGCGGAGAAACAGAATACCGGCGTGAATGTGCGCGCGGCCATCCGGGCGCTCTACGGACGCCAGCTCAGCGGCGGCGGGTTCACCCTCTGGCCGGGCGGCGGCGCGGACGAATGGGTCAGCTCCTACGCGGGCAACTTTTTGATCGAGGCCAAAGAGAAGGGCTACGAAGTCAATCCGGGCGTGCTGGACAAGTGGCGCAATTACCAGCAGCAGAGGGCGCGCGAGTGGAATCCCGACAACCGGTCCGACAACTACTCGATGAGCGATTTGCAACAGGCATACAGGCTCTACACACTGGTTGCGGCGGGGGCCGCCGACCAGGCCTCGATGAACAGGCTGCGGGAGAGCAAGTACCTTACCTCGACGCAGGCGCGCTGGAGGCTGGCCGCGGCTTACGCGCTCGACGGCAAGTTGAAGGTGGCGCAGGAGATCCTCGCCTCGGTGGGGCAGGCCACGGCCTTCTCGCGGAGCGGGTACTCGGGTTCATGGTACGTCTACGGGTCGCCCGACCGGGACGACGCGATGGTGCTGGAGACCCAGGTGCTGATGGGGGATATGACCGGGGCTTTGAAGCAGGCGAAGATCATCTCGAAAAACCTCTCGACGCAATACTGGTTCTCGCCCCAGTCGACGGCCTTCTCGCTGATCGCCATGGGAAGGTTCGCGGCCAAGGTAAGCGGCGGGTCGATCGACGTGGAGTGGAGCCTGGGTGGGGGGAGCAAAAAGACGCTCAAATCCTCCAAGCCGATGGTCCAGCAGCAGCTCGAGGTGCAGGGCAAGGGCGAAAAACTGGTGGTTACCAACCGCAGCGGCGGGGACCTGTTCCTGACCCTTACCTCGCGTTGGCAGCCCCTGGTGGACAAGCTGCCCGAGAGCTCCAACGATTTGAAAGTGGAGGTCAGCTACAAAGATATGAAGGGTAACGCGGCCTCCCCGCAGAGTTTGGTGCAGGGCACCGACCTGATGGCCGAGATCAAGGTTACCTACCTGGGCGGCGAGGCGCGGATGAAGAACATCGCGCTGACCCATATCGTGCCCTCGGGTTGGGAGATCTTCAACGAGAGGCTGACCAATCCCGAGTCGGAGGGGAGCGTAAGGACCAATTACACCTACCTCGATATCCGGGACGATCGCGTGCTGACCTACTTCGACCTGGACAGGGGCGGCAGCAAGACCTTTAAGACCCGGGTAACGGCAGCCTACGCGGGCAGGTTCGTGATGCCTGCCGTGATGGTCGAGGCGATGTACGACCCCGAGGTCAACGCGCGCACGACGGCTTCGACGGCCGAGGTAAGCACCAAGTAAAACGGGTTTTGACATAAAAGGCCGGTCGTTTTTGGGCGACCGGCTTTTTTATCCCTTCGTGTGAATTTTGACAAAAATTTACAAAAAATAACACCATTGAAAAAAAAGGGAGTAATTTTGCAGTCAGTTATTCGAGAAAATACAATGAGTGAGAGCAATTCAACAGCCATTTTGCTGATACACTGCCCCGACCAGCCGGGCATTATCGCCGTGGTAACCGACTTTATCAACGTGAATGGGGGGAATATCGTCTACCTGGACCAGCACGTCGACCGCGACCACGGGGTCTTTTTTATGCGGGTCGAGTGGGAGCTGACCCATTTTGTGATCCCCAGGGAGAAGATCGAAGACTATTTTTCGACGCTCTACGCGCAGAAATACAAGATGTATTTCAGGCTCTATTTCAACGATTACAAGCCCCGGATGGCGATCTTCGTGTCGAAGCTCTCCCATTGCATCTACGATTTGCTGGCCCGCTACACCGCCGGGGCGTGGAACGTGGAGGTGCCGCTTATCATCTCCAACCACCCCGACCTGGAGATCGTGGGGGAGCAATTCTCCATTCCGTTCCATGTCTTTCCCATTACCAAAGAGAACAAACCCGGGCAGGAGCAGGCCCAGATGGAACTCCTGGCCGAGAACAAAGTCGACTTTATCGTGTTGGCCAGGTACATGCAGATCGTCTCTGAGAAGATGATCGAGCGCTACCCCAACCGGATCATCAACATACACCACTCGTTTTTGCCCGCTTTCGTGGGGGCCAAGCCCTACCACGCGGCCTACGAAAGGGGGGTCAAGCTGATCGGCGCGACAAGCCACTACGTCAACACCGAACTCGACGCGGGGCCCATTATCGAGCAGGATATTACCCGGATCTCCCACAAGGACAACGTGAGCCAACTGGTGTACAAGGGGCAGGACCTGGAGAAAATCGTGCTTTCAAGGGCGGTTGAGAAGCATATCCAGAGAAAGGTATTGGCCTTTGAGAACAAGACCGTCGTCTTTAACTGATGCCGGGCCACGGCGATTGTTCAAATTTGATTTTTTGTCTATGAAATTTGCCCTTGTTTAAAAGGGTTTGCGTTTGATTTCGTACCTTCACGACCGGGTTGTTGACCCGCGAATGAAGGTACTTTTATTTTTTTACTATGAGCTTAACCGCATTGATGTTGTTGGCTGCCCTGAGCGGCCCTGTGAACCAAGGACTCGAAGGACGCACGCAAGCCGACGATAAGATCAGCCGCGTCTATGTAACACCCGCTTCGGTGGTCGGATTGCCGGCCGCGGAGAGCGCCGGCGTTAGTAATGCAGACCTGCTGTTAAAACCGTTCGACGGGCAGTTGATCGTCGAGACCGCGACGACGTGCGAGCTCAATACCGCGGGGGGCAGGCAGGCGGCCGTGCTGTTGGACTTCGGCAAGGAGCTGTGCGGCGGGATCAAGATCGCGGCCGGGATGCGGGGCGTGCACAATCCCGCCAAGGTAAGGATCAGGCTGGGCGAGTCGGTCAGCGAGGCGTGCAGCGAGCCCGAGAGGCTGACGGGGCTCAACAGCGCCACCAACGACCATGCGATGAGGGATTTCATCCTCGAGTTGCCCTGGTTGGGGACGATCGAGGTGGGCAATTCGGGCTTCCGGTTTGCCAGGATCGATCTGGTGGAGCCGGACGCATCGCTGCTCTTGAAATCGGTGCAGGCCGTCTTCCGATACCGGGATATTCCCTACCTGGGGAGTTTCGAGTGCGACGACCAACGCATAAACGATATTTTTACAACGGCGGCCTACACCGTCCATGTCAATATGCAGGAGTTCCTTTGGGACGGCATCAAGCGCGACAGGCTGGTCTGGCTGGGGGATATGCACCCGGAAGTGATGACCGTCATGTCGGTGTTCGGCGACAACGAGGTCATCCAAAAGAGCCTCGACAAGGGGCGCGACACCACTCCGCTGCCCGGATGGATGAACGGGATCAGCACCTACTCGATGTGGTGGGCGTTGATCCACAGGGATTTGTACCTTTACCGCGGGGATCTGGCCTACCTCAAGGAGCAGAAAGAGTATTTGACCGGGCTGATGAAGCTGCTGATATCCAACATCGAAGGCAACAAAGAGAACATCCGGGGCGGGCAACGCTTCCTGGACTGGCCGACTTCCGAGAAACCCGGTGTGATCCACGCCGGATACCAGGCCCTGCTGACGATGACCCTGGAGGCCGGGGCGCAGATCGCCGGGTGGCTCTCCGACAACGAACTCAAAGCGGCGTGCACGGATGCGGCGGCCAGGCTGAAGGGTTACACGCCCGACCACCTCGGCGTCAAGCAATCGGCCTCGCTGCTGGCGTTGGCCGGGTTGATCGATCCAGACAAAGGGGCGGACGTGGTGGCCCAAGGGGGACCGGACAGGTTCTCGACCTTCTACGGCTACTATATGCTCGAATCGCTTGCCCTGGCCGGGCGGTACGACACGGCGCTGGATATTATCTCGCAATACTGGGGCACGATGCTCGATTTGGGGGCGACCTCGTTCTGGGAAGATTTGACCTGGAGCGACGTGGCTAACGCGGGGCGCATCGACGCGTTCGTGCCCGAGGGCAAGTTCGATATTCACGCCGACGGGGGCGCATATTGCTACAAGGGGCTGCGCCACAGCCTGTGCCACGGCTGGGCCTCGGGTCCCGCTCCCTGGCTGATGCAGCACGTGCTGGGCGTCACACCCCTCGAGCCGGGCTGCAAGGTGGTGCGCATCCAGCCCAACCTGGGCAAACTGGCCTATGCGAAGGGTACCTTCCCCACCCCGTACGGAGTGATCAGGATCGAGCACAAAAAGGGCCCTGACGGAAAGATCGCCTCCAGGATCGAGGCCCCGAAAGGTGTGAAGGTCGTAAAGTAAGAAAATACTGCAACTGACATACAACATTACAATTTTAAGCTATCTTTGCCGGGACTGACCCGAATGTAAGATGGCTTCTATTGTAGACTCGGTTTTTTGGATCAAAAACCAGCTGTTCAGACGTGGTGCGACCAGGCAATACGACCAGGCCGTCCAAGCGATGTCAATGCCCGACCAGGAATTGGACGCCCTGAACTGGGAGCGCCGCAAAGCCATCGTGCAACACGCGTACGACAATACGCCGTTCTATAAACAACATTGGGACAGCGTCGGGTTCCATCCGCAGATGCTGAGCACGCCCGCCGACTGGGAGAAGGTGCCCGTGTTGGAGAAGCAGATGGTCAGACAGTTTGCCGAAAGCATGAAAGACACCACGTGCAAACCCGGCGATTTCGGCACGGCCACGACTGGAGGCTCGACAGGGATGCCCCTGAAGGTGTACACCGACCGGCGGTTCAACTGGGAGGCCCTCGGATGGCGCTCCTTCAAATGGTGGGGAGTCTCGCCGGCCGCCCATGTGGGAATCATCCACCGCCGGGTCCCCGTCTCTTTTCTACCCAAACTCAAAAACAGGGCCTTGTGGTGGCCTACGCGGCGGATCTACCTGAACGCTTCGTCGCAGACCCCGGAAGCGGTCGCGCGGTTCGCATCCGATATCAACCGCAAAAAGATCGCCTGGCTGCAAGGGTATACCGGGGGATTGGAAAACCTGGCCGACCATATGCTCGCCAACGGTATGAGGGCGGAGACGCTCCGCTTGATATGGTCCACGGCGGCCCCGCTGCACCCCCTTACCCGCGCGAAGATGGAACGGGCATTCGGGTGCGGAATCATGAACCAGTACGGCTGCAATGAAATACCCAGTATCGCGGTGCAATGTCCCCTAAGCAGCCATTTACACATCAATTACGATTGCGTACATGTGGATGTGACGGGCCCCGCAGGGGAATGCCTGATGGAGCAGGAAGGGGATATCCTGGTTACCAACCTGGTCGGGTACGCATTTCCGCTGATCAGATACCGCCTGGGCGACCGGGGAACATTGCTGCGGGAAAAATGCGGCTGCGGCTGCAGCCTGCCGCTGATGGAAGAGGTCAAAGGACGGGTATCGGACGTGGTTTGCACTCCGTCGGGAATACGCCTGGACGGCGACTACCTGAACAGTATCTTCGACGACAGCACCGAATACATTGACCGGTTCCGGGTACACCAAAAGGCGGATTACTCGGTAACGGTCTACGCGAAAGTGTTCAAGCGGGATGAAGCTACGGCGGCGTTGCTCGAGTCGATCCGCAAGACGCTCGAGCTGAAGGCCCAGGGAGAGATACCCGTGCGCGTCGAGATCGTCGAAACCCTCGGCGACGACGGGGGCAAAATAAGGTACATCCTGAGCGAGATCGCCCTGGCGCAAAAGTAAGGCAGGCCCGGGTTACTGCCCTTTGCGGATCAGGTATTGGTCCACCAAATCGAGTATCCCGTACAATATGGCCGTAATCCCGAAGACGATGAACACGACCTTGGTCGAGCTGAACGGATTGCAGGCCACAACGACCCCGACGATCAAGATCAGGGCCGGGGCGATATAGCGCGAGGGCACGATGGCAAAACCGCGCCTGGAGGCTTGGTAGAGCAGGTAGATCTGGTCCAGGGCGGCAAAGACCAGCAGCAGGCCCAGAACGACGATAAATATCTTGGCGAAGGTGGTGGGCATGGAGATCAAAAGGATGCCCAGAAGTGCCGTCACGATGCCGAACAGGGGGAAGCCCAGGCCCCAGTCGCCCGTGCCGCGGTTGGAGTAGAACACGACCAGGGAGATCACGCCCATCACCAGAAGCAGGGCCCCGATCACAGTGACCACCGTGTTGATGGCCAAACCGGGCCAGATGACCAGCACAAGGCCGGTCAGGATGGCGATGATGCCGCGCCAGTAGAATTTGTTTGCAGATTTTGCCATAGCAGGTATAATTTAGGAATGTATTTGCAAATTCTGTGCTAAAGTTCTAACCGTTCCATATCTCCCAGGAGCGCTCGGCTTGCGCGACGAACATACCCCGGCCGTTCATGGTTTGCGCTCCCATCTGCTGCCCGGGCTCCAGAAAGCGGGTCAGGGGCGGGTTGTAGACCAGGTCGTAGAGGAAATGATCGGGCGTGAGGCGGTCGTAGGGCAGGTCGGGACGGTCTTCGGTTTTGGGGGTCATGCCCAGGGGGGTTGTGTTGACGATCAGCTTATGGGTGGATACCAGGCCGGCAGCCCGGGCGTAGGTTAGTGTGTCGGGAGCCGGGGTGCGCGATACGAGTTCGTATGAAATCCCCAAGCTGCGCAGGACGTATTGCACGGCTTTGGACGCTCCTCCGGTTCCCAGCACCAGGGCGTCGGGGCGCGCGTCGCCGATCAGTTCCAAAAGCGTTTTTTGAAAACCGTAGGCGTCGGTGTTGTTGCCGGCAAGTTTTCCGTCGGGGCCGATCTTCACGCAGTTGACCGCTCCGATCGCTTCGGCTTCCGCGCTCAGGGAGTCCAGGTAGGGGATGACCTGCTGTTTGTAGGGGATGGTGACGTTAAAGCCCCGCAGATCGGGATGGGCGGCCAGCATCGCCGGCAGGGCCGTGATCGCGGGGAGCTCGAACAGGCGGTATTCACAATCCGCCACCCCCTCGCGCATGAATTTATCCCCGAAGTAGGCCGCCGAGGAAGAGTGCCCCAAAGAGGCTCCGATCAATCCGTAAAGTCGCATCTAAAGTAAATATTTGATCAAAAAGAAGGAGCCCACCAGCAACACCGTGAAGACCAGGGCTAAAGTATTGAAATACTTGTCGATAAAGACCTTGATCGGGGGGCCGAATTTCCAGATCAGCCAGGAAACCAGGAAGAAACGCAGGCCGCGGCTGATGACCGAAGCGATGATAAACATCACGAAATTGATGTGGAAGACCCCGCCCGTGATGGTAAAGACCTTGTAGGGCAACGGTGTGAAACCGGCGGCGAAGATGATCCAGAAGTTGTACTGCTCGTACATCCCGCTGATCTGGGTATAGACGTCCGGGGTGAAGCCCGGGATGACCCGGAAAAAGAAATCGGCGACGGCGGTGAACTCCCCGCCGGGCGTTTGCCAAAGGAAATAACCGATCGTATAGCCCAGCATCGCCCCCAGGACCGAAGCCACGGTGCAGGTCAGCGCGTAGCGGAAAGAACGGGCCGTCGCACCCAGGCAAAGGGCGATCAAAAGCACGTCGGGCGGGACGGGGAAAAAACTCGACTCGGCGAAAGCGAAGCAGAACAAGGCCACGGCCCCCCATTTGGAGTTGGCCCAGCCCAGCATCCAGTTGTAACATATTTTCAGCGGGTTGCGCTCTTTTTTCGGAGCGACTGCTGGGTCGGTGGTCGTATTCATGGGGTTGGGTTACAGGGCGGGCAAACTGGAGGCTTTGTACAACTGGAAGGATTTGAGGCCGTCCTCACGCATGCCCCTCCACTCCATCGTGGAGGTCCCGGTAATCATAAAGTACCACGCCTCGCAGGTGCGGCCGGTCCCGCCGGTCAGCAGGTCGTTGGTGTAGTTGGAGGCGAAAAAGTCGCCGTAGAGGAAGTACTTCCCGTTGTTGTCGGCTTTCTCGACATATTTGCCCGCGTCGGCGTCGTAATAAACGTAGCGGTAAGTGCCGTCGGCCAGAAACTGCCAGTAGGTGTCGTGCGCGGGGGCTGCGACGCCGTCGGTGGACTCGTGGCCCTTCCATATCCCGGTAAACTTGGCTTTGTTGTCCGACGTGACGCGTTGCAGGGTAAGGGTCGAGTGGTCGTTCTGGGCCACGCCGTTGTAGTAGACCTCCAGAAGGGTGCAATACATCTGGTCGTTCCGGATCGAGATGCGCATCTCGTACTTGTAGGTGTTCCCATCGCCGTCCTGCTGGCTCTCGGTAACGATGTTCTTATCCAGCGTGTAGGTGCCGGAGATCTCTTTCCACTCCGACTCGGGTCCCGACCAGCGGCGCTGGGCGTCCTTCATGGTCCCATCGGCCTTGAAGGTAACCACGAAGGTCTGGTCTGTCTGCATGGTCTGGCCGTTCATCTCGATGGCGTACCAGGTGCCGAGGATCGAGACGGGGTAGGTGTTGTAATTGTTCTCCTTGCCGCAGGATGAGAGGGCGAACAGGGCGGAAAGGATGAGTATTGCGGTAAGAATGTGTCGTTTCATGGGTGTATGTTATTAATTGTCCAAAGATAAGCAAAAAAATGGGGCGGGAACGGGATCGGGATAAAAAAGAAACAGCCCGTCTCTTTCGGGACGGGCTGTTGTGGTAAGGCGGCTTCCTACTCTCCCACGTGCTCTGACGCAGTACCATCGGCGTAATTGGGTTTACCGCACAACCGAGCCGAGCGGGAAGGTGCAAGCCCATGATGCCGAAGGCATCGGAAGGGACGGGGCGCACCCGAAGCAAGCTCGCTTGCGAGAGGGAGGCGGCACGGGCATTCCGGGAGCGAAGCGACGGGCTTGGACCTTGCCCGAGGCGATGCAGTGGGGAGCGACGCGTCTTTGTGCGGCGCAACGACGACAATACAAAAGAAACGCCCCGCATCTTTCGATGCGGGGCGTTGTGGTAAGGCGGCTTCCTACTCTCCCACGTGCTCTGACGCAGTACCATCGGCGTAATTGGGTTTAACGACTCTGTTCGGAATGGGAAGAGGTGGAACACCAACACTATAACCACCTATGTCAAGCTGCCTCGCGGCAACCGTATAGGTTTGACAACCAAAAGGATGGAAAATACCTTTACAAGAAATTCTTTCGGGTAATTAGTACCGCTCGGCTTTGACATTACTGCCTTTACACCTGCGGCCTATCAACGTGGTAGTCTCCCACGACCCTCAAGGGAA
>JAVBNX010000020.1:0-52306 GCA_031551275.1 Rikenellaceae bacterium | reverse complement strand
TCAAAATTACGTGAAATGGTATCTCTATTTTCGTAACCGGGATCAAAAGCGAACCAAAAAATAATCCGAGCTCAATATAGGCTCGGATTATTGGCTCACGAAACTACCGGTAAATTACCAACTGTTTTTGTCCACATTACCCTGAAAAGATAGAAAAGCCGGGCGCAATGCACAAGTATGTCCGGGTAAATTCTTATGGCCGCCCCTTCAGTTGCTGAACGCCAGCCGTTCCCCCGCCGCCTCGACCGTGATTGGGCGTGTCCGATCCAAACTCCCGTCCAGCAGCGCCATGCTCAACTCATCGATCACAAACTCGCTGATCGCGCGCTTGACCGGACGCGCCCCATACTCGGGCTGATACCCCGCCGCCGCCAGGAAATCCACCGCCGCATCACTGAACGACAATTCCATATTGTTCGCCTTCTGCTTCTTAACCAAACCCCGAAGCTGGATCCCCACGATTTCCCGTATCTGTTCGCGCGTCAAAGGCAAAAACATCACGATGTTGTCGATCCTATTGATGAACTCCGGCGACATGTTGCGCTTCATCTCATTCATGACCGCCTGCGTGGCCCACTCGACGTCCTGTTTGGTATGGTTTTCATCGCCCAAACGCTGCCACAATTCCGCCCCGCCCATGTTGGAGGTCATGATGATGATCGTGTTCTTGAAGTTGACCACGCGCCCCTGCCCGTCGGTCATCCGCCCGTCGTCCAATACCTGCAATAGCGTCTCGAACACCTTTTTGTGCGCCTTCTCAATCTCGTCGAGCAGCACCACCGAGTAGGGCTTCCTGCGGACCGCCTCGGTCAGTTGCCCCCCCTGGTCGAACCCGACATACCCCGGAGGCGCGCCGTACAACCGCGACACGGAGTGCTCGGCCTGGTACTCGCTCATATCCAACCTTACCATCATCTCCGGATCGTGGAAAAGGTACTCCGCCAGCGCCTTGCAAAGCTCTGTCTTACCCACGCCCGTCGTTCCCAAAAAGATGAACGACCCGATGGGCTTGCCCGGATCGGAGAGCCCCGAGCGGTTGCGCCGTATGGCGTTTGCGACCGCCTTGATGGCCTCCTGCTGCCCCACAACCCGCTTGTGCAGCTCGGCCTCGAGGTTGACCAAACGCGCCGATTCGTCCTCGGTCATCTGCTTGACCGGGATTCCCGTCCACGCCGCCACGATCTCCATGATGTTCTCCTCATCGACCGCCGCCTTGACCATCGAGGTATCCCCCTGCATCTCCTCCAACTGCTCGGCCAGCCCCGCGACCTCGCCTTTCAGCACCCCGATCTGCTCCTGCAACGTGACCACCTCGGAGTACCCCCCGGCGGCCTCTTTCTCCTCGATCAGCCTGCGGTTCTCCTCGATCTTGTCCCTGCGCTGCTGGATCGCCTCGACGATCCCTTTCTCGTTGCGCCACTTGGCGTGCAGCGTGTTGCGCTTCTCCCGCAAATTGGCCAAAGCCTCCTCGACCTCCGCCGTTTTCGGGCTCTCCTCCCGCTTCAAAGCCTCCCGCTCAACCTCCAACTGCCGTATCCGCCGCTCCAAAAGGTCCAATTCCGCCGGGACGGACTCCCTTTCCAACCGCATCTTGGCCGCCGCTTCGTCCAAAAGGTCGATCGCCTTGTCGGGCAAAAACCGGTCTGCAATGTACCGGTCCGACAACGTGACCGAGTGCACGATCGCCTGATCCAGGATCCGCACCTTGTGGTGCCCTTCCAGCCTGCTTTTCATCCCCCGCAGGATCGAAATGGCCGAATCGATGTCCGGCTCGTCGATCGTCACGCGCTGGAACCGCCGCTCCAACGCCTTGTCTTTCTCGATGTATTTCCTGTGCTCGTCGAGCGTTGTCGCCCCGATGGTTTTCATGACCCCCCGCGCTAGCTCGGGCTTGAGGATATTGGCCGCGTCCATGCCGCCCGACCCCTGCCCCGCGCCGACCAGCAGGTGTATCTCGTCGATAAAAAGTATGATCTCCCCGTCGCTTGCGGTTACCTCCCTGATGACCCCTTTCAACCGCTCTTCGAACTCCCCCTGCGCC
This sequence comes from Rikenellaceae bacterium, assembly GCA_031551275.1. Classification (GTDB taxonomy): domain Bacteria; phylum Bacteroidota; class Bacteroidia; order Bacteroidales; family Rikenellaceae; genus JAVBMJ01. The sequence goes on along the minus strand of JAVBNX010000020.1, from coordinate 50,265 downwards.
CCCGCCCCCGCGATCATCGAGGCCAGGTCGATCGAGTAGATCTGCACCTTGCGCAGCGACTCGGGCACATCGCCCCGCAAAAGCCTGTGCGCCAGCCCTTCGACAATGGCCGTCTTTCCCGTCCCGGGCTCGCCTAATAAAAGCGGATTGTTCTTCGTCTTGCGCGCCAGGATATGCAGCACGCGCCGTATCTCCTCCTCGCGCCCGATCACAGGTTCCAGATGCCCCTCCCGCGCCATTTTGCAGAGGTTGCGCGCATACTTGTCCAGGAAAGGCAACGTCCTTTGCGTGGCTTCGCTCTGGGGTGGGGGAGCCTGCGCCTGCCGGAATGTGTCGATCGCACCTGTGATCTTCTCGCGCTCGATCCCGAAGGCGTGCATTACCTGCGAAACCCCGGACTCCACGCTCCAAAGCGCCAAAAAGATATGCTCCACCGCGACCAGGTTGTCCCCCATGCGCGAGGCGGCGTGCCCCGCCTCTTTGAGCACCTTCTCCGCGGCGGGAGAGAGCCCCCACGCCGAATTTTGCGCGTCCCTTTCCAACGCGTTGGCCGCCGCCGCAATCTTCTGCCCGAACTCCGCCTTGTCGACCCCCATATCCGCCAACAGGAAGGTAACCAGCTCGTTGGCCTGCCTGATCACGGCCAGCATCAACACCTCGGGCTCGATCGCCTTGAGGCTCAATTGCTTGGCGAACGCGTGCGCCGCAGGCATCACACTCCTCGCGTTTTCTGTAAACCGGTTGAAATCCATAGGGTCAGAAAATTAAGGTCAATATCCAGATAATGAACCCGATAATGGCCGCGTACATCAACAATTCGAGCGCACACCCGACCACGCCCACGATCAGCGCCCAAATCACCTGGAAGAAACCCTTGATCATCTCCCAGATAAACGTAAATATGAAAACGATCACGCTCCACAGGGCGGTAAACACCCAGGCGATTACCGCCCAGAGCGCGTTGAGGATCCAAATCCCCGCATTGGCGAGGAACAGCAGCACCCCGATCGCCGCCACCTTGAATCCGCTCCCCCCGACGGCCTTTTCCGACCACTCGCCCGTCCGTTCGTTGAGCACGAGCTTGGTCAGGTGCGGGAGCGCACCCTTGCGGAATTTTTTGGCGTGCCTGTCGTAGTAAAGCAGTGGCATTTTTTTGTGTAATTGCGTTTATTATCAGTTGGTCGCGTTGCTAGCGTCAAGCCGATACAACTCCTCCATCGTTCCGTCTCTCAATGTATATGTAACAGCCTGTATCGGAAATTTATCAAAATCACGGTTGTTGTAAAACTCGTCGCCAAATTTAAAAAGTGTAAAATAAAGTGCCCCATTCCGAATAAACCAACTTCGTTTATCCGCAGATAAACTCAACATACCGTCTCCTGCAACGATACCATTTTTTATATCCATTAATAGCCAACTGTGGAAATTTACCATAAGTCCGGTAGGGGCAAAAAGTTCAGAGGACATAATGAGATAGTCATTGTCTTCTGTTTTAATGGAATATGTCGATAGTGCGTCCTCCTGTACGGAACATTGCCATCTTTTTACTCGATCATTTTGCATGAACGCACTCCAGGACAGAGAGTCTAAAACAATCTCCCGGGGATAACATTCCACATCTTGCACGGATTGAAAAGTTCGATCAAAACAAGCATCCAATGTCTCGTTGCCTTGTTTGCCTAAAACAAAAATAGAGTTTAGGGCACAAAGGAGCAACCCGATAATTGTTTTCCTACTCTTCCACCCCATCTTATTATTGCAATTCTATCCCCAATCCGGCGATCAATCCGTCCATATCCTCCCCCAGGTCGAGCTCCGGGGCCGCGCACCCGCAGGCGGGGCAGGTCTCCTCTTTCTGGACTTTGGCCCCGTACCACCTCAAAATGGTCGGCATCTTTCCCGCGTTGGGGAAGGGCCCCCAGTTGGCATAGTGCCGCTCCCGGCGGTTGGCCCAGATATAATAGTTGAACACCAGCTCGTCTTCCAACCCCGACAGCCCCGTCTCCAACCCTCTGGAAAGCTCCACGAGGGAGAGCTTGACCATCAGGTTGCAGATCGGCTCGATGTCGCACGACAACCCCACCTGGATTACCGCCTGCGCGTCGTTGTCCGAGACGTATGCTGCGATCTGCTCGCTCCGGCGCCCGGCCTGCAGGCTGGAGATCTCCTCGGCCTGCGCGTTGTACCAGTCCCCGCCGATCAGGCAGGTGTAGCACGCCTCGGTGGGCCGGTAGACGAACACGTCGCCCCCTTCCGCCCGGGTAATCGCCCGCCCGAAGATGGCTGTTTTGTTGTTCCTGATCAGCGCGTCGCCCAGGTTGAACCTGCTGGCGTTGTTGTCCGTCGCGCAGATTACCAGGTCCGCTTTCGCGACCTGTTGGTCCAGCAGCCCGAGGTTTTTATTAATATCTACCGCAAACGTCTCCACGTTCGCGTAAGGATTCTTCCCCAGCACGGCCTCTTTGATCGCGTCGGTCTTCAATCGCCCCAGGTCCCTGACCGTGCAGGTGTGCCGCGCCAGGTTGTGCAGCTCCACCCGGTCGAAGTCCAGCAGCGAAAAGTTCCCGATCCCCGCCTTAGCCAGCTCGACGGCGATCTGCGACCCGAAGCTGCCCAGCCCCACGATCATTACCCGCTTCTGCGCCAGCGCGTCGACCTCCAACAGCCCTTTGCTGCGCGAGTAAAGCTCCTTGCGCCCGGGCACGACCTTCACGCCGACCTCCACGGGCTTTTTCGACACATTCCACTCCTTGAAGTCGAGGCACCTGGCCGATACCTCCTCCCCGTCGATCCGGTAGCGGACCACAAAGTCGTGCTGCGGGTCCAACTCCCCCGAAAACGAAGTCCCGTGTTTGAACGGCGGCGGAGGCCCGTCGTCGCTGTACTGCATCACGAACTCCCCCGAGCCGGGATCGAAAACCAGCGCCGGGTATTGCTCCGAAAGCAGCTCTTCGCCGCTCTCCACCCGCAGGAACGTGCACCTGGCCTTGCTCCGCCCCTGGTTGCGCACGTGCCGGACGTGGAGGTGGAACACATCCTCCCCTTCCCACTCCGCCACGCAGCCCAGGTGGTCGGCGACGGTTTTGTACTCCGCCTTCCTAAGCTCGTCCGCGTAGACATACACGACGGGCGACTCCTCCTGTTCGTAAACAAGGTCCATATCTTCCATCGGCCGTGTGTTTTAAGCGAACCCTTCCTCGACGATCGAGTTGACCGTCGTGCCGCTCGACACGGCGGCTTCGGGCTTGCTCATTACCGAGAATTGCCCCGTCTCGAAGTCGAATACCACATCCTTCATCGAGCTGCCGCCCGAAGGATAATTCTTTTTGCGCAGTTCTTCGCCGACTTGTGTTTCGTTAGCCATGACAATATTGTTTTATTGTTGTTCTTTCAGGTAATGGTTCAGCGGATGCCCGGTCTGGAGGTGCATCTCATACACCTCGAGCCACATCCGCGCCTTGATGTAGACTTTGTACAATGCCACGTTGTTTTTCCACGAGCTGAACCCGTAGTGGCATATCCGGGTGCACCCGTTCTCGGCGGGCAGGGTGTGCATCGACGCGCTGGCCTCGGTCATCGGGCTGCCGCTTCGGTCGCACAACGGCCGTTTGGGCGCGGTAATAAAGACCTTGGGCACCTGGTTGGGAAAGTCCTGCAACTCGACCTTCAGGGTGTACGTATTCCCCCTGTTGGTGCGCGCCCCCATCAAAACGTAGGGCCGCGAGGTATTCATATCCATAAATTTGACCAGGTTGCTGCCCAACTTTTCGATCAGCACCCCTTTTTCCGCCTCGTAGCGTTGATTGTCCATCATAACTTTGTCGTGTTTATTATTAGGCTTCCTCGATCATGGAAGTGACCGGTTCGTCGTCAAACGGCTTGTCCGACCACCTGAATTCATTCTTCTCGGGATCATAGATTAGCGATTTCCGTCTCGAAGCCGGCTGGGAATTCTCCGGAACTTCCCCGTCCTGTTTTTTTGTCTCGTCTTCCATATCCTATTGCGTGATTTTGTCGTAATACTCCATAAAAGCCCCTGCGATCTCCCCGCCGTCGTATTTCCACTCCGCCCCCGGGACGGGTATGAAGCTGACCAGCGGGGCCGCCTTGGGAAACTCCAGGGGGAAGAGCACATCGAAAAAATCCTTCGCGCACACCACCTTGAGGTTCAGTTCCCCGTTCTCCGAGACCTGCGTGTGCACCTCGATTACCCCCGTCTTGGCCGCGAGGAAGTCCATGATCTGCTTCAACTGCGCCGTATTCTCCTTTTTGCGTATCCAGTACTCCTCTTTGAATATGGGGGCCGCCTCTTGCGCCGCCTCCCCGTCCGCGGGCCTGTTGAGCTTCAAACCGCCCATGTTGGCCTTTTCGACCCCGGGCTGGTAGACCAACTGGGAAAACTCCTTGTCGAACGCCGTCCGGATGGGGCTCTCCCCCGGCTTGACCTCCCACAGGGCCTCTTCGCAGCGCTGCCGGTAATCCTTGTGGAAGGTAAAGGCGTTGATCGAGCTTACCCCGTTGCGGCACACCCCGATGCCCAGCACGAAACGGTTGAGTTTGTCGCTGTCCATCCCCACCAGGATCGACCTCACGTCGTGCCCGCTGGGCTGCGAGAGCCCCAGTTCGTGGTGGGAGTGCCATTCGCCGATGTGCTGGATGCCGTACCGGTCGATCACCTTCTGCCCGGCGGACTGGAGCCATGTGGCGTCCTGGTTGAAGAAGGCGATCTGGTGGTTCGCGCCGGGCCCCGGCCCGAGCACGTACATTACCACGGGTATGCCGTTGTCGGTCCACAGACCGAACAATTGCCCGCCCGTTTCGATGCGCGGCGAGGATAGTATGCAACGCGAAATATAGTCCAGTTCGCTTTGGTGGATAATGACCAGCGGTGAGGGTTTTTCAGAGGACGGTATAACGCTTTTCATACGAATAGGTTTCTACACAAAAATAGTGTTAATTTGCGGTTTTGCAAATAGGTTTACAAAAACGCCTCCCCCCGGGTTAACGCTAAAGTAATAATTAGGTATGATTCTTGTAAGGCAATAGGGCGGAATGGTACGGGATAGCGCATTTATCATCACCTCGATCTCTCCGTGGGAGGGGCAGGGGCAGGGAGAGGCACAGGCATTGGCCAGGGAGCTCTCCTTGACACATAAGGTATTGTATGTCAATCCTCCGATGAATGCCTCATTCGTCCTGGGCGAGGGCTCCTCTTTCGAGGACCACCGCGAACGGGTCATGCAGGGCATCGAACCGGCGCTGCGCAAAATGGGCGACCGCCTTTGGGTGCTGGAAGCCCCGGTCGTTTTCGCGCTCTTCCCCCATTTGATTACCAACGCGGGCTTCGACTACATGAACCGCAAATCCGCCCGCCGGTACGCCCGCAGCATCTCATGGGCGGCGGAGTACCTGGGCCTGGAGCACATCGCCCTTCTGGTCGACAACGACATCTTCCGCAGCTTCTACCTCGACGAGTTCCTCGCCCACGACAAGTTGATCTATTTCCGCCGCCTGGATTTGACCTCGCTGCCCTACTGGCGCAGCCAGGGTTCGCGCCTGGAGCCCCGTTTGCTCCACAAGTGCGACCTGGTGGTTACCACCACCGACGAGCTGGCCGAGGAGGTCTACCGCTACAACCCCAACACCTACACGATCGGCTCCGGTGTCGACCTTACCCTGTTCGACGCCGCCGCCCCGAGCCGCCACCCGGTCGATATGACCGGCATCCCGCACCCCATCATCGGCATGACCGACACCCTGGGGGCGCTACATTACTCCCCGAATCTGATCTACAAGTGCGCCCAGCAGATGCCCGACGTCTCGTTCGTTTTGGTGGGCGGCGAGGACTCCCTTTTCTCGCGCCACCCGCTCCACCGTTTGGACAACGTCTATTTCCTGGGCGATAAAAGCCCCGGCGAGATGGCCTCCTACATCGCCTCGTTCGACATCTGCATCAACCCCGAGGTGCGCAACCCCCTGACGGTCTATACCCTGCCCGAGCGCGTGCTCCAATACCTGGCCATGGGCAAGAACGTGGTCTCCACCGAGGTAATCTCCGCTTACGGCCTCGACCCTTACGTCTTTTCTGCCTCCGGCCACGAGGAGTTCGTCTCCATGTGCCGCCTGGCCCTCGGCTCGAACCCTTCGCCTGCGGATATGCAGGAGAAAAGCGAAGTGGCGGCGACCTTCTCCTGGTCGAGCTGCGTGGACAAGCTCATGCTGGTCATGGAGATGGGCAGCCCCTCCGCGGACGATCCCTCAGGCGATCCCGCTGCCGGGTACGACCCCGCGTGCGTCCCTTCGAAGTCGATCTGCTGACAAAAAAAACGGAGCCGTAAAGCTCCGTTTCCCTGTTTTATCCGTTTTCCGGTTTTTCCGACCGTCCCTTATTTCGAGGGTGTGGCGGCAGGTTTTTCTGTGATCCCCAGCTCCTTGAGCACCGCGGGCAACAGGTTGACCATCGCTACTTCGTCGTGGTAGACCAGCGCGCCGGCCGCCTCATCGAATACGGCCAGGAATCCGCCGGCTTTGCCCACTTTCTTGATCGCCTCCTGGGCTTTTGTGATCACGGGTTGCATCAACTCGCCCTGCATGCGCTGCATATCCTGGTCGGCAGTCTCCTGGAACTCGCTGAAACGGGTCTGCAAATCGCGGAGCTCTTTCTCTTTGAGTTGTTTTACCGCGTCGGACGCCGTTGCGCCGATCTTCTGGTACTCGTTGAGTTTGTTGTTAAACTCGACCTGGATCAGCTCCATCTGGTCGCTGAGTTCTTTCTGGTAGTTTTGCAGCTTTACGATAGCCGAGTCGCGTTCGGGCATCGATTCGATGAGCCTTTGGGAGTTGATGTACGCAAATTTTTGCGCGCTTGCACCCATGCAGCCCAAAACGAGCGCGGCGGTCAAAAGCAGTCTGTTGAGATTTTTCATGGAATTTTCCGGGTTATTTTATTAGTTAGAATTTGACGCTTGCGAGCAATTTTATGATCTCGTCCGTTTTGTTCGACGCGGGCGAGGAGTAGATTACCGAGCTGTTCGACGAGAGGTCGATTACCAGCGAGAATCCGTTGGCCGCGGCGTATTTCTCCACGGCGGCAAAGACCTTATCCTGTATGGGCTTCATCTTCTGGATCCGGGTCTTGATGATGGTCCCTTCCGCCCCGAAGATATCTTCCTGCTGCTTGGCCACCTCTTTCTCCTTGGCGATGATCGCGTCCTCGCGTGTGCGGCGTGTCGCCTCGCTCAGGGCGGCTTTCTGGGTTTGGTATTCGTTGTACATCCTCTCGATCTGGGCATACTGTTCGTCGATCCGTTTCTGGTAGGTGTTGGCCAGCGCGTCCAGTTCGCTGAGCGCGGTGGTGTAGGCCGGAATGGATTTAAATATCCGCTCGGTCTCCAAAACCATAACGTTGTTCTGGGCCTTGGCCGCGAAAGAGGCCAGGACCAATGCCGAAATCAAAACAAGCTTTTTCATATCTGCAAGTATTAATTGATTTTTTAGAACTGTTGCCCGATCATGAAGTGGGGTTGCCACCTGCTCTTCGTGGTGCTTCCCGCCGGGCAGTCGAAGCCGTAGCCGAAGTCCACCCCGATCATCCCGACCATGGGAAGGAACAACCTCACGCCCGCTCCGATGGCCCTTTTGACCTGGAAGGGGTTGAAGTCTTTCCAGGTGGGGAAGGCATTACCCGCTTCGGCAAATACCAGGCCGTAGATCTGGGACTGGGGTTTTAATATGAAAGGATAACGCATCTCGACGGTGTATTTATTATACGCCCTGGCGTAACCCGATGTGGGAGTGATCGCTCCGTTTTCGTATCCGCGCAGGCCGATGATGTCGACCCCGTAGACGTTGTAGCTGACCATCCCGTCGCCGCCCACGTCGTAGCCTTCGAAGGGCGACTGCTTGTCTTTGTTGTAGGCGCCCAAGAAGCCCATCTCCATTTTGGCCATTACCACCAGGTTGTTGTTCCTGCTCAACGGGTGGTACCATGTGCCCTTGAACCCCCATTTGTGGTACTCGATCCAGTGGTAGCGCTCGTTGTCGCTCAGGGTGGGGTCGGAGTAGTCCTTGCCGTCGAACAGCGAGTAGGGGGGCGTGAGTGCCAGCGATATGGAGAAGTCGGAGCCCCTGCGCGGGTAGATGGGCTGGTCCACCGAGCTTCGCCCGAACACTGTTTTGAAGGAGACGATGTTCGATGTCCCGTTCTTGACGATGAAGTAGTCCCAGTCTTTGAGGTTGTAGGATTGGAATGCGACCTCGTTGTATAACGTGAAGTAGGGGTCGGGCCATGAGAGCCTTTGCCCGATACCTACCGACATACCTAGCGTGCGGAAGTGCTTGGTCCCTTGCTGCCACATGTAGTAGGCGTTGGTCTCGTCGGAGTAGTATGCGCTCACGGTAAACGAGTTGGGCTTGCGTCCCCCGAACCAGGGCTCGGTAAAGGATGCCATGAACGATTTGTAGTACGAACCGTTACTCTGCGCGCGGAGTTGGAGGGTCTGCCCCTGCCCGTGGGGATAGGGCCTCCATTGTCCCTTCTTGCCGCTGAACATGTTCCTGAGCGACAGGTTGTTGATGGTAATGCCCACCGTACCCACGAACATCCCAGCGCCCCAGCCGCCGGAGGCCTCCAACTGGTCGGACTGGACCTCTTCCAACGGGAAGGATATGTCGACCAGTTCGGCCGATATGGGGTTGATGCCCGGGTTCATCGACTCGGGGTTGAAGTGCCTCATCTGGGAGAGCAAACGGATGGTGTTCATCAGCATGGCCCGGTTGTAGAGCTCGCCCGGACGCACGTACAACTCCCTGCGGATCACATCGTCGTTGATCCTCAGGTTACCCGATATGTTGACGTTGTTCACGGTCGCCTGCTTGCCTTCGAATATCTTGAGCTCGAGGTCGATCGAGTCCGCGCCGATGATGGTCTCCGCGGGGTCGACCTGGAAGAAGAGGTAACCCTCGTTCTGGTAGAGCGAAACCACCGACATATCGTCCGGGGTGGAGTCCTTGCCTGTGCCCAGGCGCTTGCCGAGCGTCTTTTTGTCGTACGTGTCGCCCGACTTGATCCCCAGCATGGCCTGCAACTGCTCGGTCGGGTAGACGCTGTTGCCCACCCAGGTCACGTTGCGGAAGTAGTATTTGTTGCCCTCCTCTATCTGGAAGTCGATCCCCATCCGCTTGGAGTTGATGTCGTAGATCGAGTCTTTGGCGATCACCGCGTTGCGGTAACCTTTCGAGTTGTAGAAGTCGATCACGTTCTCCTTGGCCTCGTCGTACTCTTTCTGCTTGAACTTGGCCCCCTGCCAGAATTTCCAGCCCTTCTGGTGGATCTTTTTCAGCGAGGCCCTCAGCCTGGAGTCCTTGAACACCTCGTTGCCCTCGAAGTTGATCTTGCCGATCTTTACCTTGCTGTGCTTTTGGATGTCGAAGACCAGGTTGACCCCGTTCTTGATCACGCTGTCGTTGTTGATGGCCACATCGACCTCCACGTTGCGGAAGCCCTTGTCGATGTAGAATTTTTTGATCAGGTTGATGTCCTTGTTGAGGATGTAGTCCGACAACTCGTCGCCCCGGCGCAGCTTGGTCTGCTCGACCAGGTCGGTGGTCTCGCCTTTCCGCGCCCCGTTGAATTTCCAGGAGTAGATCCTGGGCCGCTCGGTCAAAAAGATCAGCAGGTTGACGCTGTCGCCCTGCTGGGGTTCTGCCACGATCTTCACGTCGGAGAAGTAGCGCTGGTTCCACAGGTGGGTCAACGCCTGGGAGAGGTAGTTGCTGGGCAGGTAGATCGTGTCGCCCCGGACCAGTCCTGTGGATGCGGCCAGGATGTTGGGGTCGAAGTACTTGATCCCGTTTACCTTGATATCCTTGAGGATGTAGGGCTTGGGAGCGTTGTAATCGGCCATGCCCACGCTCGGGTCGAACTCCTCGTCGGGCTCGGGTGCGGGCTCCGGCTCTGCGACGGCCTGCACCGTGAAAGCCGTGTCGGCCTGCTCGGCGGGGATGACCACTTGGGCGCTTTGCTGCGCGGCTTCGCCCTTTTTGGACTTTTTGGTCTTGCCGGATTTTTCGCCGGCGGCAACCTGCCCGGTCGTGGTTTTCTGCTCCTTTTCGGATGCCTTATCCTTCGCCTGCGCTCCCGTTGTCAGGACCACAAGCAGGGCTAATAGCATCATCAAAAACCTGTTCCTCATATCTCGCTTCACTCATTTACGTTTACAAGGCCGAACCTCCGTTGCCTTTTGGTGTAGTCGTCGATGGCCCTTGCGAACTCCTCCTCGCCGAAATCGGGCCAGAAGACGGGGGTAAAGTAGAGTTCGGTGTAACAGATCTGCCAAAGCAAAAAGTTGCTTACCCGCAGCTCCCCGCCCGTACGGATCAGAAGGTCCGGGTTGGGCATCGAGGCGGTGTACAGCCCCTCGGAAATGGTCTCGGGTGTGATTTGCTCCGGTTGTATCTCTCCTTTGGCCGCCCGGTCGGCGATTTGCCTGACCGCACGGGTTATTTCGCTGTACGAGCTGTAATTGAGGGCCAGCGCCAGCGTGAGCTCGCCGCCCTGTGCCGTCTTGCTTTCCATCAGGCTGATGTGCTCCTTTACTTTGGGCGAGAAACCGTCCCGGTCCCCGATCATGACCACGCGGACCCCCTCTTTACAGAGTTCGTCGGTCTCCTCGATCACGGCCTTGCACAAAAGCTCCATCAGCGCGTCCACCTCCTGCTGGGGCCTGCCCCAGTTCTCGGTCGAGAAAGCGTAGAGGGTCAGGTAGCGCACACCGAAACGGCGGGCCGCGCGTACGCACGCCCGCACGCTCTCGACCCCGTGAAGGTGGCCGAATACGCGCTCTTTGCCCTTTTGTTGCGCCCACCGCCCGTTGCCATCCATGATGATAGCGACGTGTGTCGGGACCGCTGCTTTGCTCTGGCTCATGCTCATTAAGGACGCAAAGATAAGAATATTTTCCGCAAATTACCTATTCCTGTGGTCGATGCCCCACATCATTTTCATACTTAACGTATGATAAAACGAATTATTATGCAACTGCACCAAAAAAAGTTCCTTGTTGCTTTTTCCCATCTCGAACACGCTGCCGCTTTCGACCCGGAAACTCAAGTTGTCGATGGTCGCCCCGGCGTACCCGTCGCGCGACTCGACCCGGAAACTGACCTTCGAGGAGTCGGGGATTACCACGGGCCGCATGGTCAGGTTGTGCGGTGCTATTGGACTGAGTACAAAGCAGTTGCACTCCGGCGCGATGATCGGTCCCCCCACGCTCAATGAGTAGGCGGTCGACCCGGCCGGCGTGGAGATCATCGCCCCGTCGCCCCAGTATGTGGCCACCATCTCGCCATCCACGCACACCTCGATCGAGATCATGGCCGCCGAAGCCCGCTGGATGGTAAATTCGTTGAACGCGACGTAGTTCGTCGTGTTCTCCGGAAAGTCCCCCGCCACGGTCAGCATCGCACTGCGCCTGAGCGAGTAACACCCTTTGGCGATATCCTCCACGGCCTGGTCGATCCCCTCGGCCGGAATGTTGGCCAGAAAGCCCATCCGCCCCGAATTGATCCCCAAAACGGGCATGGGAAGGCCGTCGAGCATTCTTACCCCGTCCAGAAAAGTCCCGTCCCCGCCGTAGCAGAGCAGCATATCGGCCTCCGTGGCAGCAGGGGATGTAAATGTTTTCAGGTCCGCCCCCGCCCCCATCCCGGCGAGCTTCTCCGCGAAAGGCTCGCTGAGCAGCGTTTCAATGTGGTTGCGTTTCAAGGCAGCAAGCAACGCGGCGACCTCCCCCGGATCGTGGGACGCATTGGGACGCGAGTATAAGCAGATTTTCACTTTCGGAGAATTTTGTACCTTTACGCCGTAAAGATAATCGTTTTTATGACGAAACTAAGTGTTAACATCAACAAGGTCGCCACCCTGCGCAACTCCCGGGGCGGGGACATGCCCAACGTGGTGAAGACCGCGCTCGATATAGAGCGCTTTGGCGCAGAGGGAATTACTGTCCATCCGCGTCCCGACGAGAGGCACATCCGATATAAAGATGTCCGGGACCTTAAAAAAGTTGTTTCGACCGAACTTAATATTGAGGGAAACCCGATCGAATCCTTCGTAGACCTCGTTTTGGAAGTGGTTCCCGCCCAGGTAACGATGGTGCCCGACGGACCCGGCGCGATTACCTCCAACGCGGGGTGGGATACGCGCAATTCCGAAAACAGGGAATTTCTGACCCGGATGTGCGATCTGTTCCGCGCCAAAGGGATCCGCACCTCGATCTTCGTCGACCCCGATCCGGCCATGGTGGCGGGTGCGAAGGCGTGCGGATGCGACCGGGTGGAGCTCTATACCGAGTACTATGCAAGGCAATATACCGCCGATCCGGAATTGGCGATCAAAATGTACTATGAGGCGGCGGTCGAAGCGCAGAAAATCGGCCTGGGACTCAACGCAGGCCACGATCTGAACCTTGAAAACCTCGCCTTTTTCGCCCGCCGGATACCCGGTTTATTGGAGGTGTCGATCGGCCACGCGCTTATATGCGACGCCTTGTACCTGGGTATGCATAATACTGTGCAGCTTTATCTACGTGCGTTGCGCGAAGAGTACGACCCCAAATAGCCCCCGATGACACCTTCCGTCCCGTCCTCCGTTCCGCCGCCCATTGACGACAGCTTGTTCCGCCTGGTGGGGGAGATCGCCCGCGAGCGCGGCGTAAAGGCCTATGTGATAGGCGGATTCGTGAGGGATTACTACCTGTGCCGCCCCTCGACCGACATCGATATCGTGGTGACGGGCAGCGGGGTGGAGTTGGCCCGCGAGTTGGGTCGCCGGCTCCATACGCCGGTATCGGTCTTCAAGACCTTCGGCACGGCCATGCTCCGCTCCGGCGACCGGGAGGTCGAGTTCGTCGGGGCCCGGAAAGAGTCCTACTCGCACGACTCGCGCAAGCCCGCCGTCGAAGAGGGGACTTTGCGGGACGACCAACTGCGCAGGGACTTTACCATCAACGCGATGGCCTGGTCGTTGAACGAGGAGGACTACGGCGCGCTGGTCGATCCGTTCGACGGGACGGGCGATATGGAGCGCTGCATCATCCGCACGCCGTGCGACCCGGACAAGACCTTCAGCGACGACCCGTTGCGGATGATCCGCGCCGTGAGGTTCGCCACGCAGTTGGGTTTCGATATCGCGCCGGAAACTTTCGAGGCCATCGAACGCAACCGGGGCAGGGTGGAGATCCTTTCGGCCGAGCGTATCACAGCGGAGATCAATAAGATACTCATGTCGCCCGTCCCCTCAATCGGGTTCCAGTTGCTGGATATGACCGGGCTTCTGGAACTGTTGTTCCCAGAGCTGGCAGCCCTGAAAGGGGTGGAGCGCCGGGGCAAGTGGGCGCACAAGGACAATTTCCAGCACACGCTCAAGGTGTTGGACAATGTGGCGCGGGCGAGCGACGACCTCTGGCTTAGGTGGGCCGCGCTGCTGCACGACGTGGCCAAACCCCTGACCAAGAGCTTCGATCCGGTGGGCGGATGGTCCTTCCACGGCCACGAGGTGCTGGGCTCGCGGATGGTTACGCGCATCTTCCGGCGGATGAAACTGCCGATGGACCAGAAGCTTAAAATGGTCGAAAAGTTGGTCTCGCTGCATATGAGGCCGATATTTTTGGTCGAGGATACGGTCACCGACTCGGCCGTGCGCAGGCTGCTGTTCGAGGCGGGCGACGACATCGACAAGCTGATGGCGTTGTGCGAGGCGGACATTACCTCGGGCGACCCCGCCAAGGTGCAGCGCTACCTGAAAAATTTCGCCATCGTGCGCAAAAAGCTCGTCGAGATCGAGGAGAAAGACCGCATACGCAACTTCCAGCCCCCGATCTCGGGCGATATGATCATGCAGATCTACAACATACCTCCCTGCGCGGAGGTCGGGACGATCAAGGCCGCCATCAAAGAGGCCATCCTCGAGGGCGAGATCCCCAACGAGTACGACGCGGCTTACGCCCTGATGGAGAGGGAGGCGGCGAAGTTGGGGTTAAAAAAATAACATTTTGCATAAAATTTAATAATCTTGAATAATTTTCGGGCGATCGAACGCAAATCCCGGAAATTATCACTAATTTTGTGCCCGGAAGAAAAATGATAAAAATTAACCGAAAATGAACCAGTTATCCGACCGCCTGAACAGTTTGTCTCCCTCCGAGACGTTGGCTATGTCGCAAAAGAGCAGCGAGTTGGCTGCCCAGGGTATCAACGTGATCAACATGAGCGTCGGCGAACCCGACTTCAACACGCCCGACCACATCAAGGAAGCGGCGAAAAAAGCGGTAGACGACAATTTTTCAAGATACTCCCCCGTGCCGGGCTACCCGGGCCTTCGCAACGCCATCGTGGCCAAGCTCAAGAAGGAGAACGGGTTGGAATACACCGTCAACCAGATCTCGGTCGCCAACGGGGCCAAGCAATCGGTCTGCAACACGGTCATGGCGCTGGTCAACCCCGGCGACGAGGTGATCATCCCCGCGCCCTATTGGGTAAGCTACCCCGAGATGGTCAAGCTGGCCGAGGGCACCTCGGTGTTCATCCCCGCGGGCATCGACCAGGACTTTAAGATTACCCCGGCGCAACTCGAAGCCGCCATCACGCCCAAGACCAAGGCGATCATCCTCTGCTCCCCCTCCAACCCGACCGGGTCGGTGTACAGCAAGGAGGAGTTGAAAGGCCTGGCCGAGGTATTGGCAAAGCACGAGCAGGTAATCATCATCGCCGACGAAATCTACGAGCACATCAACTACGTGGGCAAGCACGAGAGCATCGCCCAGTTCCCCGGCATGCTGGAGCGCACGGTGATCGTCAACGGCGTATCGAAGGCCTACGCCATGACCGGCTGGCGGATCGGCTTTATCGCCGGCCCCCAATGGATCGTCGGCGCGGTCAACAAGCTGCAAGGCCAGTACACCTCGGGCCCCTGCTCGGTCTCCCAAATGGCCGCCGAGGCCGCCTACGTCGGCACGCAGGCCCCCGTCGAGGAGATGAGGAAAGCCTTCGAACGCAGGCGCGATTTGATCGTCAAGCTGATGAAAGAAGTCCCGGGCCTGGAAGTGAACGTGCCCCAGGGAGCGTTCTACCTCTTCCCCAAATGCGACTCGTATTACGGCAAGGCATTCGGCGAAAGGAAGATAGCCAACGCCGGCGACCTGGCGATGTACCTGCTCGAAGTCGGCCACGTGGCCCTGGTAGGCGGTACCGCCTTCGGCGCCCCCGACTGCATCCGCCTGAGCTATGCCACCAGCGACGAGAACATCGTGGAGGCCGTAAAACGCATTAAGGATGCGCTTGCCAAACTCCAATAGAACGTAGCTGCGCGTATAGTACGGCATCTTTCACTTATCCTCCGCCCCGAAAATCCTCACGTACCAAAAGTACGCTGCGGTGTTTCGGACCGGACGATAAGCAAAACCTGCCGCACTCTCCGCACAGCGCGGACCTGGACCGACGCGACGGCAAGACGCAATGACAATAAAGGTAAGGAATATTCCTTACCTTTTTGCTACCTGATAGTTAAGTTGGCTGGGGAACTAACCTACCCTCATTGCTACCCAACTGTTAAGTTGTACCCAGCGCGGGAGCGGCAGCACCTTATATCCCTCCCTTCCCTACGGTTGGCTTCGCCTTCCTCCTTCGCGCCTCGGCCATTCCGAGCAAGCTCGATGGCACTCGGCTTGGCGTCGGTTAGGGGAGGGAGATGGAGGGAGGGGTAATCGGAAACGGCGTGCGTTTGAGAGCGCAGCGAATCACACGCAAGCTTCGGGCTAATTCCTGAAATGCTTTTAAAGGTAGAGCCACAGCGGGCGAGGTGGCCGGGTCGGGATAAGGAAACCCCGGGCCGTAAGGCCCAACTGGTAACTGGTACCCCGCGTCCTCGCGAGCAGCGAGGGGCGACCGCTTTTTCTCACGCAACCGCATTTTCCCCTCACGTTTTACAAGGAAACGGAAAAATAACCCCCGCATCATTTGCCAGGACAAAAATATTCCCTATCTTTGCACCCCAAATCACACTCCGGCGGGTCCGGAGAGTACAAACAAAATTAAGAAAATGGCTGTTAAAATCAGACTTTCACGGCACGGCAAGAAGGGGTACGCGTTTTACCACATCGTTGTTGCCGACGGCAGGGCGCCGCGCGACGGCAGGTTTATCGAAAAGATCGGGACCTACAACCCCAACACCAATCCTGCTACGATCGACCTTTGTTTCGACAAAGCTCTCGACTGGCTCCAAAAAGGAGCGCAACCCACCGACACCTGCCGGGGAATCCTCTCCTACAAGGGGGTGATGTACAAAAAACACCTGCTGGGCGGTGTGGCCAAGGGCGCGTTCTCGATGGAAGACGCCGAGGCAAAGTTCGAAAAGTGGATGACCGAGAAGTCGGCACGCATCGACGACAAGAGCGGTAAGCTCGCAAGCGAAAAGGCAGCCGAGGAAAAGGCTCGCCTCGCCGCTGAGAAGAAAGTAAAAGAAGAGAAAGCAAAAGCCATCCAGGCCAAGCGCGACGCCGTAGCGGCCGAGGCTGCCGGTGAAGCCGAGCAGGAGGCCGAACAGGCAACCGGCGAAGCCGCTGCCGCCCAGACCGAAGAGGTGGAAGAGGCTGCTCCCACAGTGGAAGAGGCACCTGTTGCCGAGGCTCCCGCAGAGGAGGCTCCCGCCGCTGAGGCTGCTCCCGCAGAAGAGGCTGCTGCCGAATAATTCCGCGCATCATGGGTACTAAGGAGCCTTTTGGGCAGGTATCCAAGCTGTTCGGAGCCAAGGGGGAGTTGGTCGTAAGGCTCGCGGACCCCGATGCTAAGATCGATATGAAGGAACCTCTGTGGGTCGGGATCGACTCGCTGGAGGTTCCTCTTTTTTTAGACAGTTTCAACCCCCAGGGCAAGTCCCGCGCCGTGGTGCGTTTCGCCGATATGGATACCGAGAGGCGCGCGCTCGAGTTGGTGGGCAAGGAGCTTTTTATCGAACGGGCCGGCGGGGCGGTCTCCGATGAACAGGACGAACAGGACGAACAGGCGGGGGCCGGGGCTTTGATGATCGGTTATGCAGCCCTGCTCGACAAGCAAACCAGGGGGGAGATAGTCGATTTTTATGACGGGCCCAATCCGCTGTTCGGCGTCAAAGTCGACGGACGCGAGGCGCTGGTGCCCGCAGGGTTGGTTAAAAAGGTAAGCCGCAGGCGTCGCGAGATCGCCTTTGAGTTGCCTGAGAATTTCCTCGAGGTCTTTTTGCAGGAGTAGTCCTTGCATGGCATATATCTTGCGGATAGCGAGGGATATGCGGAAAATCATCTTTTTTTTGATCCTGTTGTTCCCGGTTTCCGGCGTTCGGGCGGGGCAGCATCCCGACGCGGAGTTGTGGTGGAGCGCGTCGGACTCGACGCGTATGAGTTACAACGAGGCCGGGTGGCTGTGCATAGACCAGAGGACGCTGGGCGAGTGGTTCGACGACCAGCCCTCTTTCGGGCTCTATAAGGACAACTATTTTTTGACGGGGATCCCGTTGGACCGGCCCGTGAATAAGCATACGGCAGACGCCAAGTTCCAGATCAGCATCCGGCAGAGGCTGACCAAGTCGATCCTGCCTTTTAAGACCTACCTGCTGTTGACTTACACGCAGAAGTCGTTTTGGGATGTGTATGTCCACTCGTCGCCGTTCGCCGACCTGGATTTTAATCCGGGTGTGCATATCGGCAGGGCCGTCTTTAAGCAGGCCAGGCTCAGGGGAGTGGTTACCGTGGGGTTCGAGCATGAATCGAACGGGCGGGACAGCCTCTTTTCGCGCAGTTGGAACTACTTTATCCTCAACGGGTCGTGGTATCCGACCCGAACGCTGACCCTGCAGGCCAAGCTCTGGCCGGGGTGGGCGGGAGACGACAATCCCGATATTTACCGTTACCGGGGCAACGGGCTGGTGGCGGTGAGTTACCGCACTTTGAGCAGCAGGTGGTGGTTCTCGGCGGTGGTCAACCCGCGGCACTACATGACGGCGTTCAATACCACGTTGGAGGCCAATTTCCGTGTGCCGAAAAAGGCCAACCAATACCTTTTTATCCAGTGGTACCAGGGGTATGGGGAGAGTTTGATGGAGTATGACAAATATACTTCGATGGTCCGGGCCGGGATCTGCATCAAACCGCCCATGCGCAACCTGTATTAAGGGGAAGGAGTTTTAGCCCTACATATCTTCCAGGTCGAGGTCCTTGCGGAGTTTGTCCAGCAAAGGGTTCAGCTCGGTCAGGTACTTGAGCTTGTCCTCGCGTTTGATGGGACGGATGTTGGCGATCTTGTCTACAATATTGATATCCAGCTCGATGTTGCCGCTCACTTCGGCCGTGGCGGCCAGTAGGAGCAATACCTCGACCCGGCTGCGGTTGATCTCGTCGGCCAGCTCGGTCGAGGGGACGGTAATGCGGATCACATTGCCCTCGACGGTCATGTTGCGGAAGGCCATGGCGATGCGCGGGCGCTCGTCGGTCAAACAGCGCAAGAATTTCTCGGTGTGGGCCTTGATCTTCTCCTCGGCGCGCGGGTCCTCGGACACGTGGCCGTGCTGGGGGACGTCCTCCTCGATGGGACGGGTCTCGGAGAGGATCGAGGCGATCGAGCTGCCGAACATGGAGCTTTTGGGCTTGGCGGGGGCAGGGTTTGCGGCGGGATCGGCAGGCGCGGGGCTTGCCGGTGCGGGGATCGGGGCGGCGGTTTGGGGTTGAGGGGTCGGGGCAGGCTCGGGAGCTTGCGCAGGCGTGGGGGGCGCGGGTGCGGCCTGAGGCGCTTGCGCAGGTGTGGGAGTTGCGGCGGCCGGGGTGGGTGTGGATGCGGCGGGAGCAGCGGTTGCAGGCGCGGCGGAAGGGAGCTCGGGGGCGTCCCACTCGAAATTTTCAGCGTCGAGGGTCAGCTCACCCCCGCCGTTTTTTTTTTCGGCTGCGGCGCAGAGTTTCATTAGGGCTACCTCGACGACCAACCGCCGGTTGGTCGCGCTTCTCAGCGCGCCGTCGGCCTGGGTCAGAAGGGCGATGCTCTCGAACAGGAAACCCGCCGGGGCGATGCCCGCCTGGGCCTTGTAACGGTCGAGTACGGAGCCGCTTACCTCCATCAGCTTAGCGGTCGCGGGGTCCTTGCACATCATCAGGTCGCGCAAATGGGTGGCCAGGCCCGCCATGAAGAGCTGGCCGGAGAAGCCTTTGCCGATTACCTGGTCGAGCAATAAAAGCAGGCCCCGGTAGTCGCCCTGCAGGATCATTTCGGTCGCGCCGAAGTAGGTGTCGTAGTCCAGCACGTTGAGGGTCTGGGCCACGTCCTTGAAGTGGAGGTCGGAGCCGCAGAAAGAAACGGCCTTGTCGAACATCGAGAGCGCGTCGCGCATACCCCCGTCGGCCTTGGCGGCGATCAGGTGCAGGGATTCGTCGTCGGTGGTTATGTTCTCCTGCTCAGCGATATAGCGCAGGTAGCCCACGCTGTCCTCGATGCGGATGCGGTTGAAGTCGAAGATCTGGCACCGCGACAGGATCGTGGGGATGATCTTGTGCTTTTCGGTGGTGGCCAGGATGAAGATGGCGTGCGCGGGGGGCTCCTCCAGCGTTTTGAGGAAGGCGTTGAACGCCGCGGCCGAGAGCATGTGCACCTCGTCGATGATGTAGACCGAGTAGCGGCCGATCTGGGGCGGGACACGCACCTGGTCGGTCAAAGAGCGGATGTTGTCGACCGAGTTGTTGGAGGCTGCGTCCAGCTCGTGGATGTTGAAAGAGCGCGACTCGGAGAAACTGCGGCACGATTCGCACTCGCCGCACGCTTCGTTGTCGACGGGCGAGAGGCAGTTGATCGAGCGGGCGAAGATCCGCGCGCACGTGGTCTTGCCCACGCCCCTCGGGCCGCAGAACAGGTAGGCGTGGGCCAGCTGGTTGCGCGAAATGGCGTTCTTGAGCGTGGAGGTTATGTGGTCCTGCCCGACGACCGAACGGAAGGTCGCGGGGCGGTATTTTCTTGCGGAAACGATAAAATTTTCCATCCGGCAAAGATAGTAAAAACAGAGAGTATTCCAAACGTATTTGGAATTCGCCGGGGCGGACGGCGGGCGGTTATTTTGCGCCCCGGCGGGTGGTAATGATGATCACGCCGTTGGCGCCGCGCACGCCGTACATCGAGCCGTCCTTGAGCACGTCCACGGATTGGATGTCGCGGATGTTGATGGAGCTGTTGACCGCGTCGAAACTCGCCATCTCCATGCCGTCGACCACGATCAGGGCTCCGATCTCGCTGTGGATCGAGTTGATGCCGCGGATGATCGCCTTGCTGCCGGAGGCGTCCCTGACGATCGACAACCCTGCCACCCGGCCCGAGAGGTAGCTCGCCAGGTCGGTGTAGGACTCGATGCCTTTCATGCTGATCTGGCTGACCGGCAGGGTGTTGTCGCGTTTGGAGATGGTGTAGTAGCCCGCATTGAGAGTCGGGTCCTTTTCGACGGGGAGGAACTCGCGGGCGCGCATCTGCAGCACCAGCGAGTCGAGGCCCGAAACGGGCACGTCGTAGATGCTGCGCAGGGTAACGATGGTCAGCGTGTCATCGGGTTGGATGACAGGGATCACGGTGGTCCCTTTGTCGCCCATCGGGATGGCGGACGGGGTGGCGGACGTTTTGAAGAAGACTCCCGAACTTCGCACGGGCTTGCCCTTCGGGTTGACGACCATTACTTTCAAGCTCCCTGTGTCGGCTTTTTCGCTTTGGGCCGAAGTGGAAAAAACGGCCAGCAGGGAGATGGCCAAAATCAAAAACATTTTCATGGCGCAGGTCTTGTAACGTGAGTTCGGGATAAGAACTCGTTTTAAATTATTCGTTTCCTGTATGTTGCTCGCGAGTTCTTATCCCGGACTCACGTTATGCGGCTTTTACAAAGCCGCAAGATTCGATCACCCCTCCCAAACCCTCCCCTAACCGTAGGGGAGGGCCTTGTCGCAGCCTAAGGCTGCTCCCCATAGGTTTGAGTTCGTTATTATACAAGGTTACGAAAAAAATATGACAAAATGGCAGGATTTATCCATTGGCAGGAAAGTTGCACGACCGGATAGATAGAAAAAATTTACAGCCATGAATATAAACACACTGACCATTAAGGCTCAGGAGGCTGTCCAGGCAGCCTTCTCATTGGCAGCCGGGCGATCCAACCAGGCGGTCGAACCGGTGCATATCCTCGCCGCTTTGATCCAGGACGACGATTCGCTGTGCACGTTCCTGTTGAACAGGGTGGGGGTGGGCGTGCCCGCGCTGCGCAGTCGGCTGGAGGGCGCCATCGACGCGCTGCCCAAGGTAAGCGGCGGGGAGAACTTCTTCTCGCAGGCCAGCTCGCGCATGATCCAGAAGGCCACAGACTACAACAAGACCTTCGCCGACAAATACGCCTCGGTGGAGCACCTGCTTTTGGGTGCGTTGACCGACGGGGGCGAGGCCTCCCGCATACTGAAGAGCGCGGGGGCCAGTGAGAAGGAGCTGGTGGCCGCGATCAAGGAGTTCCGCAAGGGGGCATCCATCGATTCGCAGACCTCTGAGCAGGTCTTCGACGCGCTGGGCAAATACGCCATCAACCTCAACTCGATGGCGCGCGAAGGCAAGCTTGACCCGGTAATCGGCCGCGACGAGGAGATCCGCCGCGTGCTCCAGATCCTCTCGCGCAGGACCAAGAACAACCCGATCCTGGTCGGCGAGGCCGGGGTGGGCAAGACCGCCATCGCGGAGGGGATAGCCCACCGGATCGTGGACGGCGACGTGCCCGAGAATTTGCGCACCAAGCAGATATTTTCGCTCGATATGGGCGCGCTGGTGGCCGGGGCGAAGTACAAGGGCGAGTTCGAGGAGCGCTTGAAGGGCGTGGTAACCGAGGTAATTACCTCGGACGGCGAGATACTGCTCTTTATCGACGAGATACACACCCTGATCGGCGCGGGCAAGGGCGAGGGGGCGATGGACGCCGCCAACATCCTCAAGCCGGCCCTGGCGCGGGGCGAGCTGAGGACCATCGGGGCGACGACCCTCGACGAGTTCCAGAAATATTTCGAGCAGGACAAGGCGCTCGAAAGGCGTTTCCAGAAGGTAATGGTGGACGAGCCTTCGACGCTGGATGCGATCTCGATCCTGCGGGGGTTGAAGGAGCGCTACGAGAACCACCACAAGGTGCAGATCATGGACGAGGCGATCATCTCGGCCGTGGAGCTGTCGCACCGCTACATCACGTCCCGTTTCCTTCCCGACAAGGCGATCGATTTGATCGACGAGGCGGCGGCCCGGTTGAGGCTCGAGATGAACTCCGTCCCCGAGGAGATCGACACGCTGGACCGCCGGGTGCGCCAGATGGAGATCGAGCGCGAGGCGATCCGCCGGGAGGGCGACCAGAAGCGCATCGACGAGTTGAGCCACGAGATCGACGATTTGAACGCCAAACGCAACGCCTTGAGGGCCAAGTGGCAGGCCGAGCGCGACGTGTTGAAAAAGATCCAGGAGGGCAAAGAGAAGATCGAGTCCCTGAAAGTCGAGGCGGCCGAGGCCGAGCGCAACGGCGATTACGGCAAGGTGGCCGAGATCCGCTACGGACGCATCCGCGAGCAGGAGACCGCCATCGAGGTGCTGAATGACGAATTGGCCGCGATGAACGCCTCGGGGTCGATGATCCGCGAGCAGGTAACCTCCGAGGACATCGCCGAGGTGGTCTCCAAATGGACCGGGATCCCCGTGACCCGGATGCTGGAAGGCGAGCGCGAGAAGCTGCTGAGCCTTGAAAAAGAGCTGCACAAGCGCGTGATCGGACAGGATGAGGCCATCGAGGCCGTCTCCGACGCCGTCCGCCGTTCGCGGGCGGGTTTGCAGGACCCCAGGCGGCCCATCGGGTCGTTCATCTTCCTCGGGACCACGGGCGTGGGCAAGACCGAGCTGGCCAAGGCGCTTGCCGAGGTGTTGTTCAACGACGAGAACATGATTACCCGGATCGATATGAGCGAGTACCAGGAGCGGCACGCCGTATCGCGTTTGATCGGCGCCCCTCCGGGATACGTGGGCTACGACGAGGGCGGGCAGTTGACCGAGGCCGTGCGCAGGAAGCCCTACTCGGTGGTGCTTTTGGACGAGATCGAAAAGGCCCACCCCGACGTCTTCAACATCCTGTTGCAGGTCTTGGATGACGGGCGGTTGACCGACAACAAGGGCCGCACGGCCGATTTCCGCAACACGATCGTCATCATGACCTCCAACATCGGGTCCCACCTGATCATGGAGCACTTCGCCCAAAGGGACAAGGACGGGTCGGTGTCGGAAGCGGTGGTCGAAAAGACGCGCGACGAGCTGACCGAGCTGTTGCGCCAGACCCTCAAACCGGAATTCTTGAACCGGATCGACAGGATAGTCATGTTCCTGCCCCTCTCCAAACCCGAGGTCCGGCAGATCGTCGAGTTGCAGATCAAGGGCGTGGCCAGGATGCTCAAAGAGGTCGGGATCGACTTCTCCGCCACCAAAGAGGCCATCGACAAGATCGCCGACCTGGGTTACGACCCCGTGTACGGGGCGCGGCCGGTCAAACGCGTGATCGAGAAGAATGTGGTCAACGAGTTGTCTAAGAAGATATTGGCAGGAAGCGTGGACAAGGAGAAACCCGTGGTATTGGAGGTTGATAATGAAATGTTGAATACTAAAAATTAAGGGTGTTGCGTTATTTGGGAGAAGTATTTATATTTGTGCAGGAAACTACCAGTACAAACCACACTTAAACCAAATAACAAAGCCATGAAGAAACTCGTCCCCTTGTTTTTCGTATTCGCGTTCGCGTTGGGCGCAGTACAAACCGCCGGTGCGCAGGAGACCTACTCCAAGCCCACCAAGAAGCACTTTTATTTCAACTACTTCAACCAGGAGTTGACTTTCAAAGACTCCGGCGAAACCATGAAGAGTGACCTGGGCATCGCCCTGAGCATGGGTACAGCGCGCTGGTTCCACACCAAGCCCCTGCTCGGCATGATCCACATCGGCCTCGACACCGATTTCATGGACCTGGCTTTTACCAAGTACAAAAACGACACGCCCGAGATCTACAAGGGTATCTACGGCGGTGACCTTGCCTTCAGGTTCGGCCCCACGGTAAACGTCAATCCCATCGGCAAACTCAACGCCAAGGTGTACGCCCATTTCGTTCCCACCGGTTCTTTCGTGTTCCTGAACAGCGACTACGTCGACATCAACGGCGACGAAGCCGGTATGAACATCTGGGGCAACTACGTGACCCGCTGGGCGATCGGCGGCTCGGTGTCGTGGGGCACGATTACCCTCGGTGTCGAAAACATCTGGGGCTCCGGTAAATACCGCGACGTGAAAGGCGAACTCGTCAACGCATTCGACGAAGGAGAGGGTGAGCCTGCCTCGAAGATGCCCATCAAACTCAACACCACCCGTTTCTACATCGGTTTCCGCTGGTAGAAACCCCCCTGGCGGCGAAAAATCGCCCGAAAAATAGATGGAAAAGCCGCTCTTCGGAGCGGTTTTCCTTTTTTTTACTGTTTCTGGTGTCGGTTCCGGCGCTTTTCCCCGCGAATTTTTGCAAAACCCAAAAAAGTCCTTATCTTTGCCAACCGGAAAATCAGGGTCTGATGGCCGAGCGGTTAGGCAGAGGTCTGCAAAACCTCGTACAGCGGTTCGATTCCGCTTCAGACCTCGTTAAAAAACCGCAATCGCTTGATAATTCAACGATTGCGGTTTTGCTTTAGGGGATTTGTCCGATTTTTGTCCGAAATTTTTCCTGTAACTGCATATTGCCATATTCAAATGGATAGTGAACCTCTTGAATATCGTTTTAATAAAGGCTATTTTTTGCAAATACGATTTTATCGTTCTCTTGCCAGTAATCTCTTAAGTAGCCTTTGTTTTTCAATAATTCAGCGATTTTATAATTGGAATCATTAACTGATACCGAAGCCCTTCTTGTACTCAAAGCAACTCTCAAACACTCACTATTTACCAAGTAAAGTAGTTTATTGATCTGGCTATCGTCTAGATCATTCCAAGTCGACAAACATGCTATAAGTAATTTTTTTGTCTGCTCGTTATTTTGGATTTCGCGCATTACGGCGACGACATACTCCTTGGGGAATTCCCAGACACCCATATCAATAATAAAGCGAGATATGTCATCTGCGAAAAGCACCATATTTGCTTTGGTCGTGGATATCGTTTTGGCGATGGTGATCTTCTGTTCTCGATTGAACATTTCGGACTCTAATAATCGAACCTTCTCGTATGTCAATACTGGGTTTTGCGGATTCTTAATAAACTCCATGCTACTCTCCGGCTCCATTACTAATAATTCAACGTGTAATGGGTCAGCATATTTTTCAAGTGCAGTATAAATGCACGCACACCAATGATGGATTATAATCAGTGATGGGTTATAGCCAATAATGGATTATAACCGATGATGGATTACAACCAATGATGGGTTATAACCACCCTGGCAAGCAAAAAACCGATAAACTAAAACTTATGCTAATGAAAAAACCACCGTTGTTCGTCGCCTTCTCCAACCAAAAAGGAGGGGTAGGCAAATCCGCCGTCACGGTTCTGATGGCGAGTTATTACCACTATGTCAAGGGCATGGATGTTCTTGTAGTGGATTGCGACTTTCCGCAGCACAGCATCAATGCTATGCGGGAGCGCGATAAACAAACCGTCATGCAGCATGACTATTACAAACAACTGCTCCTGGCGCAGTTGGAGCGTACAGGAAAGAAAGCCTGGCACATCGTCACCTCAAAGCCGGGGGAAGCGCGTCAGGCGGCATTACACTATCTCGAAAGTTCGGGGGAACAAGTGGACCTGGTGCTGATCGACCTGCTGGCTGACGAAATATTAACCTTACTGGCACTATAAAAATGACAAAGCAGAAACTCACTCCCGAGCAAGAGGAAGCACTGAAGGAGATCATTGCCGGCAAGCCTCTGCCCGAAAATGAAGACGAGCCGCAAGCAGCCGGGCCGGAAGTTGTGCAGGAAATCGAATCGGACCCCGTACCGGAACCGTCGCGGGTACCGGTACCAGCCAGAACGGCATCCCGGCGAAGGAAAGACGTTGCACCGCAGGATTATGCCGGGTTATTCCTGGAGGGCAACCCTGTCGGTATGAGGGTGCAGATATACATCGACCGGTCGATCTATGAGAGCATCCAAAAATACCTGGCCGTGATCTCGCCCGGCCTCGGTATTCCCACACACATAAACAATATACTGACGCACCATCTTAAATACTACGAAGATACAATCAATGACATGTATATGAGCATCGTCGCTAAAAAACCATTGGGGAACAATTAACCTTATTTTCCTTACAGCAGTATGTGGTGCCGCGGTCGAAGTGATGGATCTGGTCGGCACGATCGACAGGGTTAGCAGTCAAAGCCATCCTGAGTGCGGTTAACGCTCCCTCGTGCGCAAGATCCTGGGACGTACAATGTCTCAGGGTCTTGCGTGAACAGGCGTCTGTAACCATCGACAAGTACGCGAACGAGCCTCCCATGATAGCCCTATTTCTTTGATTATAGCGACAGACCATCTTGTTGATCAAGTTGGGGCAAATTACCTCGCTTCTTCTTTAATCCGTCCATCGGTTTACACGTTTTTGTGTCAACCTATTTCAGGACGAGACAGCCCCCGACCGGGGACAAACGACGACGAACGGGGCAAAATACGGTCAATGTACCCATAATTGCACGATATGGTATTCTTTTGCCCGCATCATTCCCGGTCATATCGTTTTCTGGGTTTGCGAATTTGGAGACAAATACTATAAAGCGCAATTATATGGGAAAAGAAATCTATCTGAGTGGCATGACCGCCGACCAGCTTTCAGAGATGATCCGTGATTCTGTGCGCGACGGGATGCAAACCCTCGCGCCGTCTAAACCCGCGTCTGAACCCCGTTACCTTACCCGCCAGGAAACCGCCCGGCGACTGAAGGTGTCGCTGGTCACCCTGACCGAATGGGTGAACCGGGGCAAGGTCAGGGCTTATAAAATAGGCGGGCGAGTGCTGTTTCGCGAGAACGAGATAGAAGAGGCGCTCGCTCAGGTCGTTCCCCGGAAACGGAAATAATCGAAGGGGATCATCTGGAAATGAATATATTTTTAACTCGATCTTTTCACTACCTTTGTTCGTATAAACGTCAAGTAATATTATGACCACTGCTGAAATAAAAAAAATACTATCCGATCTGCAATCGTTGACAGCAGAAACGGAAGTTGTTGAGTTTAAAAAAGCCGAGACCAATTACGATTTCAAAAAACTCGGCAAGTATTTTTCCGCATTAAGCAATGAGGCTAATCTTAGCAACCTAAAATATGCGTGGTTGGTTTTCGGCATAGATGATAAAACTCACAATATTGTCGGAACCGGTTATCGGACAACCCGCAAAGACCTGGATTCTCTAAAAGGTGAAATTGCCAGCAAAACCACCAACAATATTACCTTTATTGACATTTACGAACTTCACGAACCGCAAGGTCGCGTAGTCTTATTTCAGATTCCCGCAGCTCCCCGAGGTATCCCTATCGCCTTTGAAGGTCATTTTTATGGACGGAACGGTGAGGAAACCGCTCCGTTAAATCTTGAAAAACTAGACCGCATAAGGTCACAAGCAAACATTGAAGACTGGAGTGCAGGAATTATCCTTGAGGCAACATTGGGTGATCTGGATCAAAAAGCCATCGCTGTTGCCCGGGATAATTACAAAAGCAAATTTCCGTATAAAGCTGAGGAGGTGGACGGGTGGGATGATATTACCTTCCTTAACAAAGCTAAACTTACAATTAAAGGGAAGATTACACGAACAGCGATCATTTTGTTAGGGAAAGAAGAGTCTGAACATTTTATCAGTCCAGCCGAAGCCAAAATAAGATGGGTTTTAAAAGACGCCCAGAACAACGATAAAGATTATGATACGGTCGGCTGCCCTCTGCTGCTTGCCGTAAATATCATATATTCGAAGATACGCAATCTGAAATATCGGTACTTAAAGACAGATAAGTCTCTCTTCCCTGAAGAGGTAGATATGTATGAACCCTATGCAATACGTGAGGCTATAAATAATTGTATCGCCCACCAAGACTATACAAAAGGGGGTCGTATAAATGTGATAGAAAAGGATGACTGCCTGATTTTCACTAACCTAGGCAGCTTTATCCCCGGCAGTGTAGAAAAGGTAGTGATCGAGGACGCTCCTGAAGAACACTACCGGAATAGATTTCTGGCGGCAGCAATGTTCAATCTGAAGATGGTTGATACGGCCGGAGGTGGGATCAAAAAAATGTTCAATTATCAACGGGCCAGGTTTTTCCCGATGCCGGAATATGACTTATCGGGAGGTAAGGTCAAAGTTACTCTGACAGGTAAAGTATTGAATATGGATTATGCAAATCTATTAGCAAATAATACAGATTTGGGACTTAATGAGATAATGTTGCTGGATAAAGTGCAAAAGAAGCTTCCGATCACGACAGAAGGAGAAAGGTTATTGAAATCCAAACACTTAATTGAAGGCAGGCGGCCGAACTTTTTTATCGGAATAAATGTAGCCCAAAAAACTGGTCAGAAGGCAGTTTACACAAAAAATAGAGCTTTCGATCAAAAGTATTATCTGGATTTGATGACTGCTGCCATCAAACAACACAACAGGTGCGGTCGAAAGGATTTTGATGAACTGTTATGGGACAAACTGCCTGACTGGATGACCGTTTCGCAAAAAAAGGTCAAAATCAATAATCTAATTGCGATTCTGCGCCAAAGAGAAGTAATCATAAATATAGGGACCGATCGGAATTCCATCTGGGTTCTTTATAAAGAATAATTAGATGAATAATTAGATGAATAATTAGATGAACTCATAATTCTTCTAATAGCAAAAGGAAATCATTCATGCCAACTCAATTTATAACGCTATATATCAGCATATTGCAACAATAACATCTTCTTTATACCATCGGGCAGGTTCATGAAGTCAATGATACGATCCTCTTTCGGGAAATAAGCATGGCAATATCTCGGCATAACGCCTTCTATTTCTTCTAATATACAATTAATATGGCAACCGTAAATGTTTACCTGAATTTCGACGGCCAATGCGAGGTCGCGTTCAATTTCTACAAATCTGTCTTCAGCGGAGAATTTACCTATATCGGACGTTTCGGCGAGATGCCTGCGACGGAGAGCCCAATTCCCGACGCGATCAAAAGTCAAATCATGCATATCGCACTGCCGATCAGCAAGGAAACGGTACTGATGGGTAGCGACAGCCCCGAATCGCTTGGCGCACCGAAACTAATCGCTGGCAACAATTTCTCGATCATGGTCAGCGCATCTTCCCCCGAGGAGACAGAGCGGATCTACAAAGCCCTCTCCGCCGGCGGCAAGGTCATCATGCCGCTCGGGAAAACCTTCTGGGCCGAACTTTACGGCATGTGGACCGACAAATTCGGCATCAACTGGATGGTCGACTACACTGCGCCGGAAAAGTAATACGTTACTGACCAAATAAGGGGGTGTTTCGGATAAATCCGAAGCGTCCCCTTATGAATATCGGTAATGTGGACAAAAGTGGTTGGTGTTTGCTCTACGCATTTCTCGAAAAAATAGCACGCACAAAGCTAGCAAGCGCGCCTGAAACGTTCACGGCTATTTCGGGCGCGCTACTGATTGAGAACAGGTGCTATTTTTTCGCTGATAAAAAACCGTTAGATGAAATGAGTTTCATCTAACAGCTAAAAGATCGTCGTAAACAACAAATAATAAATCATTTACAATCTATCACACCAACCACTTTTGTCCATTATACCTGAATATCCGTGAACTGAACATCCGAATTATTCGGATGTTCAGTTCACGAAAAACTACATATTCTCCAACGATAGCTCCTTATACTCGATGTCGAATTTGGGGTGTTTCTTGATTATCTCTTTTGCCTTCGCTTCTAACTCGGGTAGGCTAATGCGTTTGGGATTGC
The DNA here is from genome assembly GCA_031551275.1 of Rikenellaceae bacterium. GTDB lineage: Bacteria > Bacteroidota > Bacteroidia > Bacteroidales > Rikenellaceae > JAVBMJ01. Next base: position 20,208 of record JAVBNX010000020.1, on the reverse strand, counting down.
GTTTGACCTCACAGAATACCAGGCGCTTATCCGCTTCATTGATCGCCACGATGTCAATTTCGTTCTCTCCCTTGCTGTTCCAGTAGCCCTGTATATCCGAAAACTGTTTCGACTCGATCATTACGGCGCGGAAATATTTTTCCAGGATAATGCCGCTATATGTTTCATAGTCGCGCTCAACGATGTTGCGCACATAGTCGAGGTTGCCTATTTCAACTGCGCTGCGATATTTGTAGATGAACCGGAACCAGAAATTGAGAAAGTTATCCTCAATTCTGTATTTATTGGAACGGCTGCCGGGCTTGGCGCCGAAGGGGCGGGTGCGCTTGATGATGTTGTACTCTTTTTCAAGGCGATCCAGATAACCGCCCACGTCCATGTTCAACGTACTCTCGATGTCGCTCCGGTCGGTCTTTGACGAAGCGATTAGCGAAAGGATGGAGAAATAATTGCCGTAGTCCTTGCCGAATTCGTCCACCAACACGTCACGGCCTTCGTCGAGAAAGAACGATCCTTCGCTGAAAACAGTATCGAGGATTGCTTTCTTTGTGAAAGCCTTGCGGATCACCAACTGCTCGATGTATTTGGCCACGCCACCGGTCACCATATAAAAAGCCAGCAGATCCTCGTTGGTGTAACCGGCGTGATGCTCCGACAAGATCTCTTTTATGGTGGCAATATCGAAAGGCTTTACGATCATGCGCGCCGTCGCCCGGCCGAAAAGAGGCTCTTTCGAATTCTCAAAAATGCGTTTCATCATTGAGTAGATCGAACCGCACAACACAAGATTTATCTTGCCAGCATCCTTCTCCGAGTCCCAAATATTCTGCATATCGCTGAATATCGAGGGGTTGATGTTACGGAACTCTTGGAACTCGTCGATGATCAGCGTGAAATTTATCTGCTGCGACAGTTTCATCACTGCACGGAACAACTCCGCGAAACTATTGAAACTGCCGATGGGAATGTTCAGTTTCTCGATTATCTCCTGTGCGAACTCCTGACAGAGAAGCACTTCATTCTTCTTCGCTACGAAAAAATAGAGTACGGGCGTAACCTCGAAAGCATTTTTGAGCAGAGTGGTTTTGCCTACGCGCCTGCGGCCTATGATCATAGTCATTTGTGCCGACTCCTTCGAGGCTTGCTCGATGCCCCGTAGCGTAGCTATCTCGGATGTCCTGTCGTAAAATCTCATAATTTCTATTTTTAACGTAACGCAGGTTACCGTAATGGCGGTTACGTTAATGCAAAGATACAAAGTTTCTGCCTAAAAAACGCAATTTGGATTGAATAGGGAATTTTCCGACATCCTCAAAAAAGGGAAATGCAAACCGTACGGCAACGAAAGGCTAAACCGTCCAACCCGGAAGCGTGTTCGATGCGGTTCGGTCGTATTTTCTTTAGGCGCTCTTCGGGGCGCCTTTTTTGTGGGATAGGTGCGATCTGCCGGTAAAAGCAACCGCCTACTCATTGAAATCAAGGGTTATCCCACAAGCGTTCGTGTGATAATTCCCATTTCCCGGATGAATAATTCAATCGGTTACTCCTGGATTCCGGTTAATTTATTCCCTTCAAAATAGAGGTATGTCCCCAGCCCGTAAACCCATTGCTCGCTTGTACCATAGCGGGTAACTGTCCGGTTGACAGACTCCGGCTCTCCCCATGCTTCGATGCACATCTGTTTGGTCATGCCCAAGGCGACACGTTCCGCCAGAATCAGGTCGGCATTACGGGTGCCATACTTCGAAATATAGGTCTTTTTAATCCGCTCCTGCTCTTTTCGGGTCTCTTCTTCACGGCGGGCATGTTCCAGGCGGGACTTCTCAACTTCACGCTCGCGCCGCAATGCCTGTTCCTGCTGTCGTTCCTGCTCTGCCGCCCGCTCAGCAAGGATAACGCCCTCTGGAATTAGCCAGTCAATGTTTGCAGTCAAGTGATCCGGGGGGCGTACAGTTTCTAATTTCAGACCATTAACAATCTCTATTTTATACGTTTTGCCATGGTCGTCTTCCAGTAACAAGTGGGGAGTATAGAATTTCCGGGAATTATCGTCGGCGGTCAGCATAATATCTTTAGCCAGCAATCTGTCGTAACAGGTCGTATATTTATTGGTCGATAATTCTTTGATGCTTTTACCAGCCATAATCGGACTGGAGGGTTGGCGTATGTAATAATAATTCCCGATATAAGCCTCCCTTACCGCATCTACTTCCTCCACTATAAATACCGCCGTTACATAATTACCTTTGTTGGTCATCCAGAATAACCGCTCCCCCTGTTCGTCTTCCAATTCGAAGATCCATATGGGAACGTTCCAGTCAAAAGGCAGGTCGTGTCCGGGTATTCTTTTTAATCCATAGAGGATGTTTCTGTTCAGGCAATCATGTTGCTGAATATCCCTCACCTGAAAAGTACGCCCTTCGACAATTGGGTATGGAGTAAAATATCCTTGCCCAAAAGGATGAACATTGCCATGCCTGAATCCATCGTCGAAAACTATAAGATATTCATATGCTTTCTGGCTTTTATACCGAATAGAGGGCAATACCTTCTTCGTTTTTCGTATTCCTTTGTCGTACATGGATATCCGCTTGTTCCGGTCGGTTTGGGGTGTCACGGCGAACGGACTTAGAAGTTTCGCCGGGTCCTGGGAGTAAAAATTCCCATAATAAAGCCACTCTACCGACTTTACATCGTTATTCCTGGAGAAAAACTGGATGTGCTTCCCATTGTAATAAATGCGAAGAGAGTCCAGTTTGGATATTTTTTCTTCGGGGTGATCTTCTGAAGGGATCTGCAGTACATTATATTGAGATAATGCAGTGATCGGAATGGCAATTATCCAGAGGAATAGCAGTGTTTTTTTCATTATTCGGGCGTTGCCTATGTGTGATTTATCGTTGCGATTTTAACAAATATACGATCAATTTATTTACTACCTGCTAGTAGGTGGTCATAAAGCGGGTTTGCCGCTGAAGAACGGATGGCTCATCAACTCGATGGCCGTTTCTTCTTCCGAGATTTTGAGGTACTTCATGAATTCTTTCTCGGTCTTATGGCCTGTAATCTTCATAATGGATATTGATGGGATGCCAGCCAGATACATATTCGTGGCCCCACTGCGTCTGGCAGTATGGGTCTTGACCAGATCGCACTTCTCTTCGGTCTTCCGTTTCTTCTCGCCATTTTCGATATACTCGATCTCTATCGACTCGGTGATTTTAGCCTCGCGAGCAATCTCCTTAATGTGCTTATTAACCTTCTGTTCGTAGGATTTGGGCATGCTGTTTCCGTATTTGGCAAGGATGGTCAACACCTCGGGCCGGGCAGGAATCACGACGTGGTTGCCGGTCTTTTGCTGCTTCAGGTCGATCACTGTCTGGCCGTTCTCCAACTTGCGGATATTACCTTCGTTAATGGTCGAGTAATCGCTGTACCGCTGGGCAGTGTAGCAGCCGACCAGGAACACGTCGCGAGCGACCTCTTTGGCCTTGTTGCCTTTTAGGTCGACGGCAGCGATGGCCTTCAGTTCCGTTTCGGTCAGGTAGATGTTCTCCACTTCGGCGGTCAGCACGCGGAACTTCCGGCTTTCAATGCTGCTATTGTTGTGCAGGCCCTCGTCACGGGCAGCCCGCATGATGATCTTCAGCTCCTTGACGTGGCGACCAATGGTGTTGATCGAATAGTTCTTCTTGGTAAAATAGGCAACAAAATCATCATAGAAAGCCATATTGATGTCGGCGAAGTCGTATTTCTTCCGTTTCGCTTTTGAGAACTCGGCGAACTGCACGACAAAACCCTTGTAGTTTTTGACAGTCGAATGGGAATAGCGTAGCTTGTTTACATTCAGCCGTGCACCACTTTCCATTTCCGCTGCAAATTTTTCGATATACTTCACAAGCGTCATTTTTGACTTTTCAAGTGCCACCGTTGGATTATGGAAATCATGGATGATCTTCTCCAGCCATGATTTATCAATAGGTTTGTCGCGGTTGTTGTTGACCGCTTTGAGGATCAGGTTACGCAGATCCTCAAATTTGTTTTCCATATCCCGGGCCTGCTGCTCGGTAAACTCATCGCTGAATTTGAAACGCGGCTTGAATGACTGGGTTTTATTACTCCAGCTATCCGGCATCACATAATAACCTGCCGAGGCATTGAAGTCGTAGGCCTTCCCCTCGTAGAGTCGGACATAAACTTTTGCAAGTTTAGTTTTTTGAGTGGTTCGGATAATGAATTTTATGCTCGGCATAACCTTTGTAATTTGATGATACAAAGGTATAAAATTTGTCCGATATTTGTCCGACGTTTTCTTGTTTTATCTTAATTGAGTCTTATCTGACTTTATTATTGTGATATTTATATTATTGATTAATAATTAAATATGGTTAATATATAATTTCATAGATTAATATTTATGGCATCCGCTTCAGACCTCACTAAAACCGCCTTGCAGATATCTGCAAGGCGGTTTTCTTTTGAGATTGTAATACATTTGTAATACCAAGGCGATTTTTCCCTTTACTTATCTTTACTTTGAACTTTCATCAAGATAATGGGAGAGAGAGGTTAATCAATTATATTCTACTTTACTGCAAACCGGGTTCGGGTTCCGGGGTTTCGTTGTGATTTCGGTTAAATTTACGGATCAGGCGAAGCAACGATTGGTTGGAGAGTTGTTCCAGCAGCAGCTTGTGGCCCAGTACGTCCAGGGGGTCGCCGGTTTTCATACGGTTTTCGGATGGAATATTTGCAGCGCTCTGTTGACTTCGTCTTTAATCTCCTTGCGGGGCATAGTCTGCAAGCAGCCTCTGCTCCCGCTTCGCTCGATTATTGGCGAACACAGCGGACAGTAAAGCCGACCGCACTGACGTTGGTGCTCTGGCTGGCACCGGTGGAGTTGAAGTCCAGGCCCCATGCGCTGCCAGCCGAGACCAACATACCCGACCAGCAGTACCCGTTGACGCCCGCAAAATTGAGCGTGCCGTTGCTGCTGCTGCGGTAGCCCGCGGCGGGAAGGAAAATCGACTGATTGGACGCGATGTCGGTAAATGTGTAGCCTTTTTTCGAGGCATCCCACGCTTTGGTTACCTTAGTGCCGCCGACGTCGCACAGGGCGGTAAAATCGTCTAAGGTCGGCACGCGCCAACCCGCCGGGCAGGGGTCGTTGTCCGCAAGCCAGTCATTGCCGCTCTCAGGGGCGACATCGGCCCATGCCTTATCGGCGGGCGAAGAGGTCGGCTCGCCGGTCGCACTCCATCCGACCTTCGATCCCCATTTGTAGAACATCCCGGGACTTTCGGGCGTGGCGGCGAAGGTGCCGGGAGCGTCTACGTTGTACTCGGCCCAACGCACACCGTTAATCAGTACGCCCGACTTGGGGGCGGGGTCGGGGTCGTTGTCTTTGCCGCACGAGGCGCAGATGACGGCCGCCGCGAGGGCGAGGATAAAAAAGCGGGAGGTTTTCATGGCTTTGGTTTTTAAGGATTGTGATTTCGGTTGAATTTGCGGATCAGGCGGAGCAGTGAGTCGTTGGAGAGTTGTTCCAGCAGTAGTTTATGCCCCAGCGCGTCCAGGGGGTCGTCGAACGCCCGCAGGTAGACCACCCGCATGCCGGGCGGGGCGGGTGGGGTGATAAAGGGCGGCACGGTACAGGGCGGCGGGCCACCGGGCGGTGCGGATGAGGCCCGGGCGCCGGGCGGCGATGCCCCTTCCGGCGGGAAGGGCATCCCCGCCGCCGGGGGCGCGTACCCGATCCGGTAATCCGCACGCGCGCCCGTGCCCCGGCGGGTGACATACACCCATCCGCTTGCGGGATGCATTATGGGGTCGCCGGTTTGCATATCGGTTGTAATTTTCAGGATTGGGATCCGGGCTTATTCCCACCAAAGTTTGGGGAAGGTGGATTTGGGGGTTGCGCCCGGGGCGATCGTGGCGTCGTCGGCGTTCCATTCGCCGTAGGTTTTCCAGTATTTGGGCGAGGCGGCCATTTCGTCGCCCGCGGCGGTCCATTGCGCCCAGCCGGTATCGGTCGATGCGGGCCAGGCGGTGGTGGAGAATGAGGCGCCCCCAATGCCGTTCATGGGCGTACCGGTGTAGAGGAGCCACCAGCAGGCGGTGATCGTGCCGGAGTTGCCTCCGCACACCCCGGCGACGCTGTAGCCTGTGCCGCTTACCGCCCCGGTATTGTAGCAGGCGGTGATCGTGCCGGTGCTACCTCCGCATACTCCGCCGACCTGGGTACATGCGCCGCTTACAGCCCCCGTATTGTAGCAGGCGGTGATCACCCCGCCGTTGTTGATTCCGCACACCCCGCCGACGGCGCCGGAAATGCCGGAGACGCTTACCGTCGCGGCGTTATGGCAGGCGGTGATTACCCCGCCGCTGTCGTTTAATCCGCACAGCCCGGCAGTAGCGTTGCCTAAAGGGTTGCTGCCGGAGACGCTGCCCGAGGCGACGCGGATGTTTTTGAGCGTGCCGCCGCTGTACCCGAAAAGGCCGGCGGATACACCCGGACCGGTGAACGTCAGGTTGGAGATGTCGTGACCGCCGCCGTCGTAGGTGCCTTTGAATGCATTTTCGGGCGTCCCGATCGGTGTCCACTCCTTCGAGTCGAGGTCGATGGCGATGGTCTGGGTGAAGGTGTAGCCCGCAAAGCCGTTGTTGGTGGCAGTGCAATTCGCCGCGATCCACGCCAGTTCGGCGGCAGAGGCGATGTTTACCGCTCCGGGCGTGGAAGTAAAGCCTGCGGGCTGGGTTTTGGTGCTACCGTCCCAGACCGAAACGGGAATCGACGGCCCTGCCGGTTCGGGGGTGTCGTCTTTGCCGCACGAGCTGCAGATGGCGGCCGCCGCGAGGGCGAGGGTTAAAAAGTGAAAGGTTTTCATAAGTTGGATTTTGAGGGTTATGTTCATGCCACAAACCTACGCCGCCCGCGCCGGAGGAGGTCTTCAAATCTGGTAAACAATTCTCCAAATTCGGTAAATCGACAAGAAAGCACCGCATTTACGCGGTGCTTCATTGCTTATGGAGTGGTATGTGAAAGGCGGGCGGCGGGCCGGGACGGCTATTCCTCCTCGTTCTTCCTGACAGCCGCCAGGCGCCGGTATTCCGAGGGAGTGATGCCGTATTGCTTAGGGAAAAGGCGCAGGAAGGAGGAGTAGGATCCGTGTCCCGAATCGGCGGCCACGGCGTCGAGCGTCATGTCCGGATGGGCGGCGATCAGTTCGAGCGAGTATTGCAGGCGCAATTGGGCGATGTAGGTCGCAACGGTCAGCCCGGTAGCCTCGCGGATGGCGGCGGCCAGGTAGGTCTCGTTGGTGGCCAGCCGCTCGGCCAGCGCTCTGCGGTTCAGGTCGGGATCGGTAAAGGGCTTTTCGGCCTGCATCAGTTCGCTCAGGCGGCGGAAAAGTTGCATTTCGCGGCTGAGTTCCGCCTCGGGGATGGCGAGCAGGGCGGCTCCGGCGGTCTTGTCCTTTTGCAGCAACTCCTGTATCCTGTGGTAAAAGGCCAGATTCTTGCGGCGGATGCGCTTCGCGTAGACCATCCATACGGCCAGCAGCACGGCCAACAGGACGATGATCCCGCAGGTAAGCCACAGGTAATTTTCGCGCGCGCGTTTCTGCGCCTCCAGCTTGTCGACTTCGTAGACGGTGCGCAAATCGTTGAGCGCCTCGGCGTTGTCGGCCGAGCGCACCGAGTCCGAGAGTTCTTTCCACTCTTTGTAGGTTTCGGCCGCCTCGCGGTATAAACCGCTGTCGAAAGCGACAAAGGCTTTATTGGAGAGGATACTCAGTACGCTGCGCATGTCGCCCATGGCCTGCATCGTGCGGCGCATGGTGTCGGCGACCAGCAGCGCCTCGGCGTAACGTTTTTGGGCGTAGAGTACTTGCATTCGGTTGTGCCGCAGAAAGTTGAGCCCCAGTTCGAGGTTCATCAGCGGGCTTTGCGCTATGCGGTCCAGATGCTTTTGGGCCAGGTCCGGCTGTTTCAATCCCACGTATGCACCGATATAGGCAGCGTCGATATCCATTTCGACGACGGGCATCGAATACCCCTCTTTGCGATAGTGCTCAACAAGCGCCTCCCAACGACGGGCGACCTCGAGCTGTTCGGTGTAACGCTCCTGCTCGCCGAGCAACCCGGCATAATAATCGTAGGTGTCGAAAATAATGGCTCCGATCTCTCCGATCTCCACACGATCGAAAAGCAACAACGCTTCCTTGTAGGAATTTTCCGCGTCGGATATAAGTCCCGTGCCCTGATAAGCGCGCCCCATATCGACCAGGGCGGTCGCCATGCCCTGGGTGTGGTTGCGGGCCTTGGCGAAGTCGTAGGTCTCGCGAGCGGCCGTGAGCGCATCCTCGTATTTCCCGAAGTGCAGGGGTATTTTGCTCTTCTGCCGGCGTATCTCGTAATATTGGTCCCAGTCCCCGATCTGCTCCAGGAATTGCAGCGCGGGGGCGACCTCCGCCAACGCCTCGTCATTGCGGTTGTGGTCTTTGAGGTTGGATATTTTCCAAACGATGGCCCTGGCTTCGTGCTCGGTGTTTTGCTGACGGTGCGCTTCCTTTCTGTATTCGTCCAGCAGCATGACCAGTGAGTCGATGCTCCACTCGGTGCGCGCCAATTTTTGGAGCTGCTCGTAGCGGTCCAGCCGCGCCTCGCCCTGCAGGGAGGGAATGGAGCGGTACAACGAGTCTGTCTGCCGGACTGCTCCGGATTCTGCGGCGCGAACTTGCAGGGCGATGCACACGCCGGTAAGCAGCAAGACAATTGTTTTCTTCATAAGACAAATATAGCAAAAGTTTCCGCAAGCATATTCAACACCAACTCGCGGTTGGTCATATGATCCCGCAGATTCTCCTTTTTCAACCCTTTCAGCCGCTTGTATTCGCGGGCGGTGTGGTCTGATCATGTTTTGTAGATGATGTCGGTCAGCGTGGCAAAGTGAATTCCCTCCTCCAAACCATGGCGTTTCCACTCGTCGGTAAGCTCTTTTCGGATTTCGATGCTTTTAAGACGCTGATTGATCCAGTTCTCGGAATATCCCAGCCTCTTGTAGTCGGTCATCGCCTGCTCGATGGAGAGCTCGGGGTCTTGCATCTGGTCTAACCGCTCACTTGCTACGCTTGCCATCCATTGCCTGAACGGTTCGGCTTTGGGCGAATGAATGGATTGAATAATGCGGAATATTCCCTCGGTATCAGCAAGATTGATCCTTTGCTTCCCTCCTGCGGTTCATCCCAAACGGTGCGAACTTTCTTTTGTTCGACAAGTTGTATTTTGTTTTGATTCGTCATAGATACATGGGATTCATCGAGTTGATGGTTCTGGTACCTGCAAAGTTAGAAAACATCTCGGATGAATTTATTGGACTCACGGCAAGATTAGCGGTCGAGATTTGATCTACCGCAACCGGTCTTAGCGGATACGGCCTTGATTAAGGCTTCCATCCCGCCTTCCGACAGACTGAGATTTACGATCTCTCCGGACGGCAGGCGCAGGCGGCAAACAGAGGTGCGGGTGTCTAATTTATAGATATAGGCGGTATTGACGATGTATTTGCGGCCAGTGCGAATTATCGTGCCGCCGGTGACCTGCCGTTCGATCTCACCCAAACGCTCGAAGACGGCCTCCTCGGTGCCTGCGGCGGTAAACAAGCGGCTGTAACATCCGTCGGCCTGGGCGTAGACGAAATCTTCCGGCGCGACGCTCAGCACCGAGTGCATGGTTTTGAACGAGAACCGGCGGGGGATACCGGCGGATGTTTGCCCTGTCGCGGCGCTGAGTTTCTTCTGCACCTTGCGGATGGCGGCGGCCAGTTCGTCGAGCGAGACGGGTTTTAGCAGGTAATCCGCCGCCTGGAATTTGATGGCCTGCATCAGGTATTCCGAGTCGCTGAACGCCGTAGTGAAGATGATGTGGGGCATAGGCAGCGTCGAAACCTCGCGCAGTTTCCCGAGCAGCCACAGCGAATTTTTCTCGGGCAATTCGATATCCAGGAACAACACGTCGGGGCGCAGGCGCAGGATGCTTTCTATCGCCGTGTCGCAATCCTCACACATATCTACCACCTCGACCGAGGGGTGGTAGACGGCCAGTTTTTCGGCCAGCGAGAGGCGGGGCATCCGCTCGTCCTCGACGATAATTGCTCGCAAACGATCCATGGCTACAGATAATTATAGTTATACGGGACGAAGAGTTCGAACCACGTCCCCGCCGGGTTTCCCTGCCCGTCGGCAAGGTCGGTAACGGTCTGGACGATCTTCGCCGCGTTTTGCTGGTTGTAAAGCTCGATCTGGCGCAGCAGGATCGCAAGGCCGTGCCCTTTGCGCCCCGGGTCGCGCAGGCGCGAGGCTTCGCGGCCCACGCCGTCGTCTCCGACCGCGAGCAGTACGCCTCCATCGGAGGCCGTCACGCTGACCGTCACTCGTCCCGCAGTTTTCTTGCCCCGGATGCCGTGCTTGACGGCATTTTCGGCATAGGTGTGCAGCACCATGTTGGGAACCATCGCATCCATATCGGCATCCGGCGCGACCTCGATCGAGAATGAGAGTTTGTCGCCGTAGCGCATCTTCTCCAGTTCGAGGTAGAGGCGCACGTAGTCGATTTCTTCGCGCAGGGTGCGGCACGGGCGGTCGATCTGTTGCAGCGTGCGGTTGGTGAAGGTCGAGTAGAGCGACAGCAGGCGGTTGGCCTCCTCGCGGCTCTGCTTCATGACGAGGTATTCGATGCCGGCCAGCACGTTGGAATTGAAGTGTGGGATCGATTTGAGGCGGATGGACTGCACGCGCAGTTCATTCATCTCCCGCTCGCGGTTGGCCGCGGCCATTCGGGCGGCCTGACGGCGGGCGATATATCTCCCCGCGGCCCACGCGAATCCGCCGAGCAGCAACGCCCCGGCAAGGATCCGGAACCACCAGGTCTGCCACAGCGCGGGACGTATCTCCACCGTTACGGAGAGCTCGTCCGTAAGCGTGCCTTCCAACCCCGCGTCGGCCACCAGTCGGAAGGTGTAGCGGCCGGGCGAGAGGTTGTTGAACGACGCCTGGCGCGAGGCCGTCGGCTCCGACCAGTCATCCTGCAATCCATCCAGGCGGTAGCGGTAGCGCACGTTCTGCGCGGCTGAATAACAGAGCCCGATGTATTCGAAGCGCAGGTTGCGCTGGCGGTGGCTCAACCGCAAAGCGGCCGTGTCCTCTTTCTGCCAGGCGATGTTGTCCCGCGACGACCAGACGCCCGAAAGGCGCAGCCTCGGGGCGGGTTGCCCGTACATGAGCTGCCTGGGGTCGAAGCGCACCAGCCCCGCGGACGAGGGAAGCCACAGGTTGCCCCCATCGTCTTCCGCCACGGCGGCTTTCAGGGGTTCGATGCCGGTGTATCCGTTCTGGTGGTTATAGAAAGCGTAACGGTCGAAATCCAGGTCAAAGAGGTAAAGCCCGCGCAGGGTGCCGACAAGCGTCAATCCCGTGCGCGTGAAGTGGATGTTGGTGACCTGCGATCCCATCGTGCGCACCAACTCGACCGTATCGCCCTGTTGGCGGTAAAGGCGGTCTTCCGAGGCGAACCACACTCGGCCCGCGGTATCGGTCCCCATCACCTGGCATAGGGAGAAGCGTTCATCAGAGAAGCGGCGCACGACCCTATCCCCGGCGGTTACCGTCACCCCGTCAACGCCGCCCCACCAAAGCCGCCCGCGGGCGTCGGCCACCGGGCGGGCATAGATGCGCTGGCCCAACAACACCATGTTATATTCTCCTTTCGTGCGCCCCTGCCGGTCGAGCTCGTAATATTGCGTCCTGCCGCCGGTAAGCACTGCGCCGCCGGGCAGGGGAGTGACCGAGGAATACGGGTCGTGGAACGGCAGCCCCATCCACCGCATGCGCCCGCCGCGCACTTCGAGCAGGTCGCCGGGGCCGGGCAGGTAGACCGTCCCGTCCGTCGTCGCCGGATAAACGTCAAAGAACGCCGCGCCGTAAGGATTATCCGGGTATCGCAGTTCGCGCGCGCCGTTTTCGTCGATCCCGACGAGCGCCCCGTTGAGCGATCCGGCCAAAACGCGCTTACAGACCGGATCCCACACCGCTGAGCGCACCACGTCGCCGGGATCGGCGAGGCAGTAGTTGCGGAAATTGAGCCGGAACAGGTTGTAAAGCCCCTGATAGGTGGCCACCCAGACATTTCCTTCCGTATCGACGATGAAATCGCGGATGGCGTTGGCCGTGAATATCCGCTCCACCCGTCCGTCGCGGTAGCGGTAGAGCGTGTTGAAATCCTTGAACAGCAGATCGCCGTGCGCATCGACCCGTGCGGTTACAAAGCCCGTCTGACGATCAATATCATAGGGGGTTACGAGTACGAACCGATCCCCGTCGAGGCGGTAGAAGCCGTCCTGGGTAATGGCCCACAACGCGTCCGAATACCAAACGAACGCCCGCGCCTGCAATCCTTCGTGAAACGCCACCCGCTCGCCGCCGCGCAGCACGCTTACCCCCTCCGGCAGGGGCAGGTAGAGTGACTTTGAGGCCGGGTCGTACCAGGCCTTATGCTCGTCACCCAAAGCCTCGAGGTCGGCATGGTGCGCCGCCTCGGTTATGGTGTCGCCATGGATGGCGAACAGCGCCTGCCGCCGGGGTTGTTTACGGTAGAATATCCCGTAGCCGGGCGGCAGTGCCGTAGAACTGCGGTCTGAGATCTGGTAACCGTCCGGGATCGGCGTGCGGCGCACGGTGTCGGCCCGCGAGTCGAGCGTATAGATATATTTATTTGAAAAGGCAGCGATACTTCCCTTAACGTCCGTGGTCAGTACCCCGATATTGGGGGTGCGCCCTTCGGTGTAGGATCGGAATCCGAATCCGTCGAACCGGGCGATGAACGAGGTGCCCGCCACCCAGATAAACCCGTCGCCGTCCTGGCGCACGCACTCCACCATCATGCCCGACAGCCCGTCGGAGGTCGTGTAGCAACGCGAGGCGTACTGCACATCCATAACCTCGCCCCCCGCGGCGGCGCCGCGCAAGGCAAGCAGGAGCATGGGCAAAAGCAGTCGTTTCACGGGCGAAAAGGCGGATGTTCTACAAATATATGAAAATTTCATGTATAAAACCGCCCCGTTCATTTATCATGGAGGGCAGTTGGTGAATAATCTCCGTGCAAATTTGCGTGCGGTGCGCCGGAAGGCTAAATTTAGGCAACCTAATTAAATCCACATAAGTATGAAAATACGATTTCACCTCTTTGTGTCCGTACTTCTGATGGCCTCTTGCGGCAAGGAAGAAGAAACTCCTTCGACCATAACTTTCCCCGCCGGAACAAATACCCAGTTAAGCCTTGCCGCCGGGACGGACTCCAAACAGATCAGTTTTACCGCCGCCTCGGCATGGAGCCTCTCCGTGGTGGAAACGCGCGCCGACCAGCCCGACTGGATCATGGTCTACCCTTCGAGCGGCGATGCCGGCGCGGCGAGCGTGACCGTAGAAACGCGCAAGAACACCACCACTTCCCAGCGTAAAGCCACCGTGACCATCTCGGCCGGAGGCGACAGTAAATCGTTTACCATCACGCAAGCCCCCGGCGAGGTACCTGCTTTTACCATAAGTCAAGCCGAAGACCGGGCAGTTGTGGCAACCGGAGAAGTTTTTACCGTCACCGTAACGTCTAACACCGCCTGGGACGTGGAGAGCGACGATACCGCGATAGCCACCGTGGCTCCCGCATCGGGCGAAGGTAACGGCTCTGTAACCGTCACGGTCAAAGCCAACCGTACCATCCGCGCCGACGGCGCCACGATTACCTTCATCCCGGACGCCGCCGCGGAGAAGTCATTCGACATAAATCGCGCGGCCAATTCCGTCCACCACTTTGCCGTGGGCGACTACTGGCCCGACCCCTACAACACCGCCACCGCCGAGGGGCTGGTCTTCTGGCTGAAGGAACCGACCGACGGGCGCAGCCTGCACGGGAAGGTCGTTGCTGTAGAAGAGCCTGTTGTAGAAGAGTCTGCAGGGTGGTTTGAATGGTGTAATATAAGCGCCGTATTCCACAACGACTATCAACGACCCGACCTGAGTATTGGCGTGTATACGATTCTCGTAAATGCCGATGACGGCAGTGAGGCCTCCAAACTGTTGCGTGAGTTGAATCCAGGGATTGCGACTCTGATAAAGTACGGCGCACCCTACTTCCCCCTGTTTGACTGGCTGGACTCCCGCTATGAGCTCGATTATGAATGGTATATCCCCGCCATCAACGAACTGAAACAACTTCATGCCAGCTACAATGGTGTGCGTTATGAGGATATACCGGATTGGGGCATTTCGGAGAATATGCCCTTCGCTTATAGTAATTCTTTCGCGCGACAGGCTTTCGATGCCAAGCTGACCGCCGTCGATGGAGGGAAAGCCTTCGCAACAACGTATGGAAGCGGCAGCACGACAGCTGTTCCTTACTGGTCATCGACATTGGCGCCGAATAACCTTAATGTCGTATTAAGTTTCTATGGATTTGGATTTATTGCTACGTGGTCTATCAATCAAGAGCAAAGTTTCCCCGCCCGTATTATCCGGAAATTCTAACTTTCAAACGATACCGCTATGAAATACGCTTATTATCTTGCAATATGCACTATGTTACTACTTGGCGCTTCATGCGGCGATAAAGACGGCGACGATCCGACACCGCCCGCAGATGACGGATTGATCGACGTGATAGTTTATGTCTGCGCCCCGGACGGCCCCGGGGAGCCCAAACGCAACATCGTGGCGATGACCCCCGACGGATCGCGCAAAAAGGTACTCTACACCCAGGGGCAGGGGCAACCGGTTTCCCGTGCGGCACTCAGCCCCGACGGCACTAAGATCGTCTCGGGCGACTACGACCTCAAGCTTCTCGACCCTGCCACGGGTTCAGTAACGGTGCTTAAAGGGCGGGACGATGACGATTTCTATGCCGACGAGGCGGTATGGAGTCCCGACGGCAGCAGGATACTCTATGCGAACTGGGCGGGCAGCGCATCCAAACTCGAAACCATGAAGCCCGACGGCACAGGCCGTACTGCGCTCACTTCTATAACTGAATACGACCTGGCCCGCCCCAATTACACCCCCGACGGGCAAAAGATCGTGGCCACCGACTTCTCGCAAAAATATATCGCAGTATTCCCGGCATCGGGTACGGTAGGCGCAAAGATCATCCGGGCCACGGGCGGGGATAAGGTAGACTGCGCCTATCCGATTTCCGATACCGGAATACTTTATTTCGCGAAACCAGCCGATGGGAATATATCGTTATGGTCGGCGGGTATCGACGGATCCGGTCCGGTCAGGCTCTGTTTTTTCGTCCCGGAATTCGACAACGTGGACTACCTGAGCGCCAATAAAGAGGGTACGATGATCGCCTACTACCTCATAGAGGATTGGACGGGGGATCACATCGCTACATTCGTGGTCAGGCCGATAACCGGCAATACACTCGGCGATCCGATCTTCAGTCAAACCGGCATCAACGGTGTCCGTTTCAAATTCGGCCGGATAAAAAAGACGATCTTCGACGCTGCGCCCGATCTGTGACCCCTGCTGCTCTTTGGCCTGGATGGATGATCGCACCGGGTGCCAGCGCAGGTGCCAGTTTCCCGGCACCCGGTGAGACGCCATGACACTATCTGATACTATGATTTTTCGGATTTGGATTTCCGATAGTGTCACAAAGTGTCAGTAAATATTAGTAAGTCGCTGATTATAGGTCTAATTCATCCCCGCTTCAGACCTCGCCAAACACCGAAAAACCCCGCGAGAAGCATCTCTAGCGGGGTTTTTCATTCCCAATTTTCCATTGGGGACCCACAGGGGGACCTGAAAAATCTTTCATGAGATATTTTCGGAACTCTCAAGGGAGGCCGGTAACATATGTCCGTGAAAATCGGACAGCGTCAATTCAGGTTGGTTGTCGTGGTGAAATTCGTTGCCGAGAGTGTGATGGTTTTTTGGCGCGTAGCGGCGGTGTTTACCCGGTTGCGGAAAGTTAAGGTGTAGGTCCCCGGCGCGGTTACAAGGTATTGGAAATAGCCTGTTGCGTCGGTGGTTTGTCCCACGCGCGTGAGGTTGGTTTGCGTGGTTGGAGAGACGAGCACGTCCTGCGAATTGATATTGATGGTAAGGCCGCCCGTGGGGATTGTTCCCGGAGGTACGGCTATGGTCAATGTCATGTTGGAGGTCGTGTTGTTGGTGGCAGACGGTTTGGGACTGAAGGCCGTTGTTGCCCCGAAGGCGAAATAGCGCGTTACAAGTGCCTCGTTGAACCCTCCGGCGTCGATGCGCGCCGTTTCGAACGTGTAGTTGTTCGCCGCGCGGAATTTTACCTCCTGGTCGGCGCGCGTGGTTGCCGTGTAACGGTAGCCCGCCCCCAGTTGTGGGTGTATTACGGCCACCAGACCGCTCGGGTTGCCTGCGGCCGGCTCCAGTTGCGTGGTGTAGACGTATATATCGCACTTGCTGTCGTTGGCCGCCAGATCGTAAGTCGTCGGCAGGCCGATGCGCATACTTACCGCAGAGCCCGTGAGACCGTTGACCGCATCGAAACGCGGGTTGACGAAATCCATCTTCGTGCAGGTGCGGTGGAAGCCCACCGAGGCGTAGCGCTCCTCGTCCACGCGCACGTATTCGTCGTTGTCGGCCTGCGAGGTTCGAAATACGAGGGTCTGAGTCCCGGTCCGGGTAGTCGTGTAGCGGTAGCCGTAGTTTGTGGCTGTTGCCGTACCCGTGGTAGAGCTGACGAAGGTAAGCCGGGTGGTGTGGATGTTGATATTGAAGGGCGGGTTGACGTTTGCCACCACCGGGATCGTGAAGGTCATTGTGACGGTCTGCCCCTTTTGGGCGGGCAGGCCCGTGCCGTTGGGGCTGAACGAGAGGTTGGTCAGCGGCGGTATGGAAACAGTCGTCAGGGCATAGGTGGCGTTGCGGAAATAGTCGCCGCCGATGGTGATCTGTTCGTCGCTGCTGGCCGAGTTGGTGGTAAAATAAGCCACCTGCTCGCCGGGGCCTTCGGCCATGTAGACGTAACGGTATTGCCCGCCTGTAAAGCTGAGCGAAAGGGGCGTCCCACCGGCGTCGAGGTTGGGCGAGAGTTTTTGGGTGGTAATGTATATCGGCATCGGGAAATCGGATTCGGCCAGCGACGAGGGGATCGTGAAGTGCAGGTCGAGCGGCTGGTCGGTGGCGTTGGCTACTTTGGTGGGTGTGGAATAGATATTCGACAGGTCGTAAGGCTGGTGCAGGCGCAGGGTAATCTTGCGCTGCAGGGTCCCGGCGTTAATCGTTATCGTGGCCGTGTAGACATCCGTGATGGGAGGCAGTGCGGCGGTCGTCCCGCTGATGGTTCCGGTGCCGGGGGTGTTGGTCAGCGTACCGGTTACCACCGGTTTTACCCCCTCCTGCGTCAGCGAAAAGGTGACGCCCGTGTTGTTGACAACGCCCGTACCCGCGTCGGGGATGTAGGAGTATTTGATACTGAAGCTCTGCCCCGCCTTTACGAAAAGGCGCGATGAGGTTTCGATATTGAGCTGCGAGGTGCCGTTCGAGACGGAGGTAAATTGCTGCATGAGCACCGACGAGGCCACGTTGTTCGACGCGGGGGCGTGCATCGCCTCGGCCAGGGTGGCGTAACCGGCATTTGCCACTGTGTTTACATTGAGCGTGTACTGGACGTTGCGTTGCAGGTTGAGGAGCGTTTCGGCATTGGGGTCGGCCAGGTCGAGCTTGTAGTAGCTCGGCACGGTGGTATTCGCCGTCCCCCCGCTCTGGTAATAGCCTTTGATGATGACATAGGCCGGGCGTGCCGCCCCGGTATTCCTGCGTTCGTACACATTGACGGCCGTACCTGCCGCGACGAAATTAGCCTCGGCTATGGTTTTGTACACTCCCGCCGGCGATTCGGTCAGACCTCCTTCGGCGAAGGGGGTACCTGACGAAGGCACGAAAGGAGACACCGTACCCCGGTCGAGCACGTCGCCCAGGGCGAAGGACAGGTTGGTGATTCTAATGGTCCCCGTGGTCAGGTTGACGACCGACACCTGCGCGATGTTGCGCAGCAAGGTTATGGTCGTTCCCAATGAACTTGCGACGATGCCCGTGGGCAACTCGACGCGCTGCCAGTAAGCCACCGTGCCGCTCCCTACCGAAAGCGAAGGGATGAGTTCGGCCTCTCCCTTGCCCAGGGAAGCCACATCGGAGAAAGTGGTCCAGTCGTAATTGCACACTATGTGCAGAATGCGCTTGGATGACGAGGTGGGCAGAAGCGCTTCGTAAACATTTTGGCCCGTTTTGAGCGTCGCCTTGCTGCGCGAAAGGAACGCACCGTTCTGATCGAATACCAGTACGCTCATGTTCGATATCATGCCTGCGGTTATGGCAGCCTTCGTCACACCGGATGCACCCGGTATGTCGACGGTAAAACTGACGGCCTGCCCTTCCGGGGCGGGAGCCCGGTCGAAAAACTCTTCGTTGCTGCACGAATACAGCAGGGCGAGCGCAAACGATAATATGAGTATTCGTTTCATGGCATTACTGGTCTTTCCACACGTCATGGACGCAACGGATGTAATAGGCGGACGTCGAGGTGCCGGCCATCAGGCCGTTGGACTGGAAATTGAAAGCGTAGTATTTCGTGGCCGTCCACCAGGAGTTATTGCCCGCCACGAACAGGCCTTTCACGGCGCTGTTCGCGTCGTTCTGCAAACGGTTGCCGTAGGCCAACTCGGCGGCGGTGGGCACGCGCCACGATCCGCGCGGATAGGGGTATTCCTGATAGCCACGGCAGCGCAGCACGGCATTGTCGTAGGTGTGTTGCGAGGAGATGCCGCGCTGGGAAGCCACGACGAAGCGCGGCGACATGATGGCGTTAGACACGACGTCGGAGCGCGTCTGCAGTATGCCGCCGACCGATTCGGTCGGGTCGCCCAGGGTTATGGGCACCCCGTAGAACGGCGCCCCGTCAGGCATACGGTCCGATGCGTCGAGCGACGAGGTCGTGATGGTAAACATATTGAAGTTCGTCTGCCCCGAGGCCCCCGTCGGGTTGTTGGTGCCGCCCCCGAGGTTGGATCCGGCCTCCCCGAAGTTAGCCGGATTGTCGGTTGCTTTCTGGGCGGTAATGTACTTGGGCGGATAGATTACCACACTGACATACTGTTTGAGCCCGGCGGCGTTGATTACGGTAAAAGTAAGGAAGCGGGGGACGTAATTGATCGGGGTAAAAGTCACGATCCCGATCAGGCTCGAGGCGGTATTTACGGTCACTTGGGGGAACTCTGGCGATCCGGCCGCGTAATTCCGCTGCGAGACGGTGCCGTCGGTGGCGTACTCGTTGCACCACGATGCGGCCGAGGTAATCTGGATCGGGCTGTTGGAGGAGTATTCGATAACGCGCTGCGAAATATTGTTCATTACTATGTCCCGCTCGTAAACGACCAGAAAATCGTATTGCGAGACGCTGACCGCGATGGCGCGGGTCGTCCAGTCACGCACTTCGAAACCGGGATTGAGCGTTACCGCATTCTCCGGATCGAGTCCCCCCAGGGCGCTGATATCGATATTGAATTGGTAGATGTAATTGCGCCGGATCCGGTAGCGGTGGGCGTCGGTTTCCCCCACGGCCTGCAGGTAGTTCATCGGCACGCGGTAGTAGTAGGTCTGCACGGCCTCCAGTCCCTTCTTCCAGGGCACGGCGATCATCAGGTAGGTCTCTTTTCCTGCGTCAAATTCCCAGTCGTTGGCATAGGTATAGAACGGGGCGGCGGTATGGGGCCCGTCGACGCTCAGGTCGCCGATCGCCCGGGCCGGGGAGTGGAGATAGTCGGTCGGGGAGCCCTGGTAGAGCATATCGGCCCCTAAAAGGGTCTTGTCGAGGTAGTTGTTCAGTACGACGGTCGCCTGCCCGGGCGTGTAGCCTGTGATGGAGGCCCGCGTGATGTTGACCACGATCTTGGCGGCCGCGCGCTTCAGGTCGGCTTTTCCCAGGTTGCGGAGCCCGGAGACGAGGGTAACGTTGAGTTGCGCGTCCATCAGGAAGTTTTCCTGCGGCACGAACGTCGCGGCATTGAATCCGGTGGCATTGGCCTGTACAGTCTGCCGCAATGCTGTAAAAGTCTTCCCATCGAGCGATGCGCGCGGCAATTGGCAGTTGGCCAGAATGTAGACCGTGTAGGTGCGGTTG
>JAVBNX010000002.1:0-82578 GCA_031551275.1 Rikenellaceae bacterium | reverse complement strand
CCCGGCGAAAAGCATCAGGCCGCTTGCCACGGTGCTCTGGTTGGGGATGTCGAAAAGTTTGTCGAAGCCCGCGACCAGGGCCACGACGGGGAACATCAAAATAAAGTAGGCCTCGTCCAGAAAGGAGGTCAGCATCACGATGGCCGAGCTGCGCCCCACGCTGATCCCCTCCTTGTGGACGTAGATGACCGCCACGCTGGTCCCGCCCACCGCCGAGGGGGTAATCGCCGAGGTAAACTCCCAGAGCATGATTACCCGGAAGCTCGCACGCCAGCTCAACTGCCTGTCGGTCAGCGCCCGGATGCGCCACATGTAGCCCACATCGCGTCCCGCCATAAAGAGCAGGGCGGCCAGCAAAAAAAGGATCGTGCTGACCCCGAAGGTAATATCGGAAAAGATCCTGGGATCGAAATCCCTGGCGAAGAGCCACACCACGACCCCCAAACCGATCAAGATCGGCCAAACCATCTTGCCCAACCGGATTCGGTCGAGCGGATTTTTTTCGGGTTGCTCGGGTATCTCCCGGGGTGCGGCGTCCATCAGGGCAAAGGTACAAAAAGCTGAGCGCAATCGTGCAAGCTTGCTTGCGAAAGATTGCCGAGGCGCAAAAACCTTCGGCGAAGCCAAAGGTACAAAAAGCCCGCCGCAATCCAAACAAAAATTAGCGGCCCGGCCGTCCGGAACCGTCCCTTCCAGAGCGCCGCTGTGCGCAGCGTAGGTCAGATTTTGCAGATCGTCCGGTCCGAAACACCGGAGCGTACTTTAGTACGTGAGGATTTTCGGGGCGGGGGATCTGTGAAAGATGGCCTGCGATCCGCGCAGCTACCTTACTTCTTGGTATAGAGGAACCGCTTAATCTTATTGGTCGGGGTTTTCTCGAAGCCTTCGGACTTCTCTTCGACCATCGAGATGTGGGAGAACTTGCCCACTTTGGAGTTGACGTAGTGGATCAGCTCGGACTTGATCTCCTCCATCTTGTAGCTCAAACCCTCCTTCAGGCTCTGGTACTTGCGCTCCAGCTCCTCGCGGTCGAACTGGACCATGGCCACCAGTTTGCCCTTCTCCTCCTTGACGATGGAGTCGGTAACCAGGAAGTGGCCGTTGATGACGTTCTCGATCTCCTCGGGGTAGATGTTCTCGCCGCTCGGGCCTACGATCATGCTGCCCAGGCGGCCTTTGATGTACAAAAAGCCGTCCTTGTCCAGCGCGCCCAGGTCCTTGGTCCTGAACCAGCCGTCGGGGGTAAAGGCGGCCGCTGTGGCCTCCGGGTTTTTGTAGTAGCCCATCATGGTGCAGGGGCTGTTGACCACGATCTCGCCCAGCCCGTCGGCGGTGATGTTCTCCAGGCGGATCTCCACGCCGGGCATGACCGGGCCCGTGGACTGGAACTTGCCCAGGCCCGCGTCGATCCCCGCGATCAGGGGGGCGGTCTCGGTCAGGCCGTAGCCGATGGCGTAGGGGAACTTGCCCTCGCGCAGGAAGCGCTCGGTGGAGGCTTCGAGCTTGGCCCCGCCGATGCCGAAGAAGAGTATCCTGCCGCCGAAGCTCTTGTAGAGCTTCTTGCCGGCGATCCGGTGGACCAGTTTGCGCACGGGGGGGAAGGCGTACATCGCCTTGGTAACCTTGTATTTCGAAAATTTCTTGACCACCTGGGATTTGTAGATCTTCTCGATGATCAGGGGTACGCTCAGCATGATGGTCGGCCTGACTGCTTTGAGGGCTGGCATCAGCGAAGCGGCCGTGGGGGGCTTGTCCAGGTAGACGATCGAGGCTCCCTGGCGGATGCCGAAGAGCAACTCGAGCGAACATTCGTAGACGTGGGAGAGGGGCAGGATCGCCAGGTAGACGTCCTCCTTGACCACGTGCTTGACCGGGACCAGCAGTTCGATCTGCTTGCAGAGGTTGTAGTGCGAGAGCATCACCCCTTTCGGCTCCGAGGTCGTGCCGGAGGTGTAGATGATCGAGGCCAGGTCCTGGGGTTGGGGGATGCCCGGCTCGGCCCGCTCGGTAACGGTTTGGGAGAGCACGCCCAGGTTCTTGCTCCGGATGACGATGTTCAGGGTCTTTAAAAACTCCGGGTCGAGCTTCTGGAAGAGCTTGTCCGAGACGATCAGCGCCTTGGCTTCGCTGTGGACGATGAAGCGCTGGACCTCCTCGCCCGAGAAGTCGGGCAGGATGGGGACGATTACCATCGCGCTGCTCGTCGCGGCGAAATAGCTCACACCCCAGTTGGGCATGTTGCTGCTCAGAAGGGCCACCTTGTCGCCCGCGCCCACGCCGGCGTTCAACAAAAGTTCGCGGACTTCCTGTATCCTTCCCCAGAAGTCGTTGTATGTCAGTTCTTCTCCCTCGAAAATAGAGGAACACGGCCTTGTGCCGAAGTTTTGTATGCTATGATCCAAAACTTCTTTGAGGGTGAGTAAGTCCATCTTCAGTATTTATCTGCTTTGAGGCAACGGCAAAAGTAGGGCTAATTATTGTCTTTTCGTTACATTTGTGAAACTTTTTGATGATAACCGCATCACAGATAACTGCGTGGGCCGCATCCATAGGCTTCGATGCGTGCGGGATAGCCCCTGCGTCGCGCCTCGAAAGGCAGCACGGATTTTTTTCGCGCTGGCTCGCGGCGGGGCACCACGACCGTTTGGGTTACCTGGAGCGCGACCCGGAGAAGCGTTTCGATCCGGGTAAACTCTTTCCCGGCGCGCGCACGGTGGTCGTCTGCGGGGTCAACGGCGGGCCTTGCCGGGTTGCAGAGCCGCCCCGCGTGGCCGCGTTCGCCCTTTGCAGGGATTATCACTTGGTTATCAAAGAGATGCTGGGGGAGTTGCTCGGGCGGGTGCAGGACCACGAGCCGGGCGCGAAGGGGAGGATTTGCGTGGACAGCTCGCCGATCAACGAGAAATCGTGGGCCGTGCAGGCCTGCCTGGGAGCGATCGGGCGAAATTCGCTTCTGATCGTCCCGGGATTGGGTTCGCGCGCCATGCTGGGGGTGCTGGTGCTCGATTGCGGGGTGGAGAATGATTTGCCTGCCGCCGTTCCTGTTGCCGATCCTTGCGGAGGTTGCAGGCGTTGCGTTATGGCGTGCCCCGCGGGGGCGATAAATCCCGACAGGAGCGTCGATCTGAGGCGCTGTATCTCCCGCAGGACCATGGAGAAAGGGGCGGAGGCCCCCGCCGCGGAACTTCACGGGTGGATCATGGGGTGCGAGGAGTGCCAGGCTTGCTGTCCGCACAACGCGGAGGTTCCCCCGTCGCGGTTCTTTGTCCCCAAGCCCGGAACGGAAGATCCGGGATTCTGGCGGGAGATGACCCCGGAGCAGTATGTCCGGGTGTTAGGCGATACGCCGATGGCCCGCACGCCCTGGGAGGTGTTGCGAAAAAGGCTTGAAGATATTGCGAAAAATGATACCTTTGCATTAAATAAAGAATAGATGAAAAAGTTGCTCATCCTGGTTGCCCTCGCCTCGCTTTGCGCGGCCGCCAGGGCCCAGGGGGATACCGTTCCGCAGCCCGGACAGGGGGAGTTGAAAGAGGACCGTTTCTTCCGCCCCGGAGCCTACAAAAAGCGTACGGCGCAGCCCGCGCCCGGGTCGGAAGGGGTTTCCGAAGAAGTTTCCGAGGAGGTGGTCGTGTTCAAAGTGAAAGGCAACCGCTGGTTCGACTTCTCAAAGGACGGACACTGGGCGGGGATCAACGTCAACTACTCGGGGCTGATCGGGGGGCTGGATCATTGGGCGATGCCTGCGGGGGCCGAGTCGATGGCCACGGAGGCCAACTCGATCGGGGTGCAGTTCAATTTGTTCGACATGACGTTTTACCGCTACCGCAGCCTGGTCCTCTTTACCGGGCTGGGGGTCGAGATCAATAATTTCCGCTTTTCGGACAATGTGACGCTCCGTTCCGACAATGGGGTTACCCTCCCCGAGCCCGTGGTCTTCGAGGATGTGGCCAAGTCCAAACTCGTGACCACCTACCTCAATCTGCCCGTGATGGCCGAGCTCTCGTTGGGCGGCAAAGGCAAAGGGTACGTCAACTTCGGCGGCGTGGTGGGCTGGCGGATGAGCGGGCACACCAAGGTCAAATACGAAATGGGCGGGCAGACCTACAAGCTCAAGCAGGACGCGAAGGACCTCAACCTCGCCAATTTCCACGCCGGGATCTGCATCGGCGGCGGGTATTCCCATTTCGGGCTGGCCGTCAGCTACTACCCGACCCAGATCTTCAAGGACGGCCACGGGCCCTACGTCCAGCAAGTCAACATCGGCATCTCCTTAACTTATTGATATGGACTACCAATCCTTACTCCAGCAGTACGACCTCGGGGCCGATCCCGCCAAGGTCGCCGCGCAGGTCGCCCGCGCCCGTGAGGCCTCGACGTCAAATTGCAACACCGAGGTTTACAAGCTCTGCTTTTCGTGCCTGGATCTGACCTCGCTCAACTCCACCGATACGGTCGGGCGCATACAGGCCTTCGCGGCCAAGGCCGCCGAGCAGCGCACCCATTTCCCCGGCGTTCCTGACGTGGCTTCGGTGTGCGTCTATCCCAACTTCGTGGAGACGGTGGGCATCGCCCTGGGCGAAAGCCCGATCGCCATTACCTCGGTGGCGGGGTGCTTCCCCGCCTCGCAGAGCTTTCTGGAGGTCAAGATGCTCGAGGTCGCCATGGCCGCCGAGAACGGGGCCAACGAGATCGATATCGTGTTGAACCTGGGCGAGTTCCTCGCGGGCGGCGACAACGAGGCCGCCAACGAGATCGAGGTGCTGAGGGCCGAGATCCCCGACGCCGTGCTGAAGGTCATCATCGAGTCGGGCGCGTTGAAAGAGCCGGCTCTGATCCGCCGCGCCTCCTTGCTCGCCATGCTGGCGGGCGCGGATTTTGTAAAAACATCGACCGGCAAGATGCCCGTGGCCGCGACGCCCGAGGCCGCCGTGACGATGTGCATGGCGATCAAGGATTTTTACGACAAGACCGGGACCATGGTGGGCTTCAAGGCCGCCGGGGGCGTGGCCACGCCCGGGGACACGGCGTTGTATTACACCATCGTGCAGCAGATCCTCGGTCCCGACTGGCTCACGCCCGAGTGGTTCCGCATCGGAGCCAGCTCGGCGGCCAACAATTTGATCTCGGCCATCGAGGGCAGGGAAGTAAAGTACTACTAAGGCGATGATGGAAGTGGAAATACGGGTCGATCTGACCCTGCGCGATTTCTTTCGATTCCAGGTTACCTCCACGATACGACAGTGCACTGTTTGGATGTTTATCGCGTTCGCGGTATCGGGTATATCCTACCTGAAAGTCTATTTTTCAGGGGAGAATGAGATTTCGTATCTGTTAATGGGGGTATTTTTCATGGGCGTTTTGCTTTTTTTTCCGTATCTGTGGTTCTGGATCTCGCGGACACAAAAGCGTCAAACGGTCGCGTTTAACCGCCCCATTACTTATCGGATATCGGAAGAGGCGTTATCTGTCGAGTCCCACCACGGAACGGTCGTCATTCCCTGGGCGGATGTGTTCAGCAGGACGGAGGACAAGCACGCGTTTTACGTCTATATCTCGTCCATGCAAGGTTATATCCTGCCCAAGAGATGCTTCACGCGCGAGCAGGGGAGGGAAACCCGGAGAATTTTGAAATCTTCGGTTCGCGAAAAGAAGTACATAACCCTTCGCATATTTGTTATTCTCCTCTCTGTGGGGTTGCTGTTTTTTTCCTTGTTAACTCTGGTGTTAGGGAACCGTTGACTTATTAGATTTACCTGTTATGACCCAAATCGAAGTAACGGCCGAGATTGCCTGGCGCGACCTTTTCAGGTTT
The DNA here is from genome assembly GCA_031551275.1 of Rikenellaceae bacterium. Classification (GTDB taxonomy): domain Bacteria; phylum Bacteroidota; class Bacteroidia; order Bacteroidales; family Rikenellaceae; genus JAVBMJ01. The sequence goes on along the minus strand of JAVBNX010000002.1, from coordinate 76,763 downwards.
CATATTGCTAATTTTCGCAGGCGGGGCGTTTGGGTGTCTTCTGTTGCGATGCCCGTCGCGGGGATACTGCTTTTGGCGTGCGGCTTTCAGGACAGACTCGACACCGGCGGGCTGATCATAGAGATAGCCCTGATTTCGTTTCCGGTCTATGGGCTGGGATTGCTCGGCCTGTTTTCGTACTATCAAAAGAATGAAACGGATGAGTTTAAGCATCCCGTCGCCTTCCGGATTTCAGACCAGGCGCTGACCATCGATACCAGCCGAGGCGACAAGGTGTACCCGTGGGACGGGATGTTCGACTGCTTTGAGGATCAATATGCTTTTTATCTGTTTCTCTCTGTGGAGGAGAGTTTGATTCTGCCTAAAAGATATTTTTCCGGGGTTCAACAGGAGCAGGTCGGGGAGTTGTTGAAAACGCCCGCTTCCAAAAGGCTTTACAAAAAAGGCCGTATCGTTTCCGTCGTTATGGCTCTCTTTACGGTATTGATCGCAGTTGCATTTTTGTTGTTCGTGTAATTCCTTTATTATGATGACTGAAATTGAAGCAACGACCGAGATTACCCAGCGCAATTTTTTCCAGCTTCAGCTGGCCCATATGAACCGTCGGATCTCCGTATGGATGTTCGTGGCGTTTTTCGCAGTGGGAATTACCTGCCTGCGCGCTTATTTCCGGGGAAGCTCGGATAGTGCAGACCTGGTAATGGGCATCTGGTTTGTGTTGGCGCCTGCTATTTTTCTGTTGATCTATTACTGGGTTGCCCGGAAACAGAAACGGGAGACGGTGGTTTTCCAACATCCCATTACCTACCGCATTTCAGAGCAGGCATTGTCCATCGAGTCCCGGCATGGAATCAACGTTATCCCATGGGCCGATATGTACGATCACATGGAGGACAAGCACTCCTTTTACCTCTATATTTCTTCGATACAGTGCTATATTTTGCCCAAAAAGTGCTTTACCGCTGAGCAGGCAGGGCAGATACAGGAGTTAATAAAGAATTCGGTCCCGGTAAAAAGAAAAAAGGAGTTTCGAATTTTTATGATTGTCTTGTCCGTTTTGATGTTGGTGCTGTCGCTCGGCTCCTTCTTCTGGTAAGAAATGCGGGCGGCTCAGAACAGCTTCGACATATTGATCTTCGTGGTGTCCTCGTTGCCGGTGGCGGCGAGGATGCTTTCGTCGATGTTTTCGCTCAATGAGCCTGCCGTGCGGTACATGGCGACGATGTTCTCAATCGGAGTGCCGACCTGGATGGCGTGGGAGGGGCCCAGGAAGAGGCCGCCTTGCGGGAAGAGGCGCTTGCGGCGTTCGACCTCGCGGACCACGTCGGCCTCGGTGCCGAAGGCCAGGGTCGATTGCACGCATACGCTGCCGCAGAAGGTAAGCTTGGAGCCGAAGTCGCGTTGCAGCACCTCGATGTCCATCTCGGGGGTGGTGGGCTGGACCACGTCGTAGACGTCGAGGCCCAGCTCGATCAGCCGGGGCAGGAAGGCCCTCACGCAGCCGCACATATGCATCATCGTCTTGGCGCCGTAGCGGTGGGCCATATCGAAGTAGGCGCCGAACTTGGGGGCGAAGTGTTTCTCGAAGGTCTCGTCGTCGAAGAGTTGGGCGCGCTGGGTGCCCAGGTCCTCGCCGATGTGGGTAAAGTCGACCAGGCCGCCCGCCTCTTGGAGCACCCTTTCGTGCATATCGTAGTAGAACCGGAAGCGGGCCTGCATGATCTCCAGGTAGGCGGGATCGTCCATCGCCAGATCCATCAGCACCTCCTCGGTGCCCTTGGCGCGGGCGATGCTGTTCACGAAGTCCATGTCGCCCGCCGTGCCGAAGCAGACGGCGTAGCCCTGGCGATGGAACTCCTCGCACTGGGCTTTGATGGTCGAGTAGTCGAACCAGTCGGCCTTCGGGAAGCGGCTGCGGTCCAGGTCCTTGGGGTCGTGGATCCCCGCGAAGGGGAGGTAGACCGCCTCGAGGTACTTGCCGCCCTCGAACTCGGCGTACTTGTAGCGCTCGCCCCAGTAGCCCTCCACGCTGCCGTCGGGGAAGGTCCGAAGTTCGGGGCCTGTGTAGACGGGTTCAACGTAGCGGAAATCGTCGCCGACCACCCTTAAAAGCTGCTCCATATTGGTCAGCCCGTAGTGGTCCATGATCATCCGGTTGATCTCGGGGGTTCCCTCGTGCTTGACCGGGATGCGGTCGTAGCCCGTGCGGTTAAAGGCTCCTAAAACGCGTTCTCTGGGTTTCATGGTTCAAAATATAGTTCGAATCAAACAAAGATAGTGCTTATCGGCCGAACAATCTTTGTCTTTTTGCCAAATACTTTACCATATTTGTATTTTACCCTTTGGCAGACGAATTGGCCGCGTTCGCTGAAAAAACGATCCGCCGCGGGAACATTTCTCCTATTTTTACATCTGTATAGATAGACCAACCAATCTGAAAGAGATGAAAAAAACAGCATTATTCCTCTGCGCGGCCCTGGCCGTTACCTCGGCCGCCCTGGCGCAGGAGCAGCCTTCACAGCAGCCCTCGCAGCAGGCCCGCCCTCCCCGGCAGGCCCCTTCCCCGATGACTCCCGAGCAGATGGCCGAGCGCAGGTCGCAGCAGCTTGCCAAGGATCTGTCCCTGAATGAGAAACAACAGAAGAAAGTCTATAAGCTCTACCTCGAACAGGCCAAAAAGCTCGCCGAGGCGCAGCCCTCACAGCAGGGCGGGCGGCCCGGCGGTATGGGTGGTCCGGGCGGTGGTCCAGGGATGGGCAAGGGCGGTCCCGGCGGTGGCCCTGGCGGCGGTCCTGGGATGGGCGCTCCGGGCGGCGGTATGGGCAGCCCGGGTGGTGGTGGCAGACAGGGCGGACCCGGTATGGGCGCAGGCCGTCCGCAGGTGGATGCACAGGGCGGACAGGCGCCCCGGATGGGCGGCCGCGCTCCGATGATGCCGGAGGAGTCGGAGAAGGATATCGCCAAACGCGATAAAAAGATGAAAAAGATCCTTGACAGCGGCCAGTACGCCAAATGGAACGCGCTGGAGAAGGATATGCAGGTCCGCCGCAAGCAGGAGATGTGGGACAGGCAGACCCGCGGAGAGCAGGGGCAACAAGGCCAACATCAGCGGGGTCCCCAGGGGCAGCGTCCCGAACGCGGCGAGGGTCGCGGGGGGCAGGAATCAGAATAAATTCATTTGCGGGTCCGGACCGGGGCGGTAGAACTCCATGCGCAGCGGAATCCCCACTTCCCGGGCCAGCTCGCCGAGCGTTTGTTTCAGTTCGGTGTGATCCGGTCCGAAACATTCGTAGCGCTCCCCGAAACGGGAAATGTATCGATCCTTAATACCGGGGAAACCCTCGTCGAGGGCTTTATAGAGGTATTCCCGCGAGCCTTTGCGCAGGGTAACGCCCAGCATGGGCAGGACATAGGAGGCTCCCGTGTCCCTGGCCCGGCGGAGGATCCCTTCGATGTTTTGTTTCGTGTCGTTGATATAGGGGAGCAGGGGCATGAGCGTTACCCCGGTGTAGATCCCCATTTTGGCCAGGCGTTCCATGGCGCGGAAACGTGCGGAGGTCGCGGGCGCGTGGGGTTCGGTTCTCAGCGAGAGGGCGTCGTCGGCGCAGGTAATCGTGAAGCTTACCGCGGCGTAGGTACGGGAGATCTCCTGCAATATATCGGCGTCGCGCTCCACCATGTCGCTTTTGGTAATGATGTGGACGGGGAATTTGGCGTCGGCGATCGCCTGCAACGCGCCCCGGGTCAGTCGCAGCTCCTTTTCCAGGGGCATGTAGGGGTCGTTCATCGAGCCCGTCCCGATCGTGGCTTTGCGGCGTTTGGCGGCCAGCTCTCTGGGGAGCAGGTCGAGCGCGTTTCGCTTGACCGAGATCGTGGAGATGTCGCCCACGCCGTAGCACTCGCTGCGGGTGTCGCAGTAGATGCAGCCGTGCTGGCACCCCCGGTAGAGGTTCATGTTGTAGGCGATCCCGAACCAGGGGTCTTCAACCTTCAGTTTTGATAAGATGCTTTTGGCCTCGATGTAGCGTACCATACGCGCAGCCAACCAGAGTGGAATACCTCTAATAGGCGATCACACCCGAGCCGATGAGCTCCTCGTCGTCGTACCAGGCGGCGAACTGGCCGGGGGTAACGCCCCGCTGGGGTTGGTCGAAGAGGATAAAGCCGCCTTCGGGGGTAGTTTGCAGGGTCGCCTTTTGGAGCGGTTGGCGGTAGCGGATCCTTACCGAGTAGGGCTTGGGGTCGGTGTGGGCCAAATCGGGGCGCACCCAGTGCATATCGCCGGGCAAGATCCGCAGGGCTTTGCGGTGGAGGCCGGGGTGGTCGTCGCCCATGCCGACGTACAAGGTGTTGGTCTTGACGTCGATGCCGATCACAAACAACGGTTCGGGTTTGCCGCCCACGTTGATGCCCTTGCGCTGGCCGATGGTGTAGAACCATGCTCCGCGATGCTCGCCGACCTTGGTCCCGTCTTCCGGGGCGTATGCCCAGGGCAGGGAGGCGGCCGTCAAATCGCCCGGTTCGGCGGTGCGTCCGTAGCCCGGCCATGCGGCGGGGATCTCGACGATATCGCCCGTTTTGGGTTCGAGTTGCTGTTGTAAAAAGACCGGGAGGTCGACCTTGCCCACGAAGCAGATCCCCTGCGAGTCCTTCCTTTCGGCGGTGGCCAGGCGTTGCTCCGAGGCGATCCTGCGCACCTCGCTCTTGAGCATGCCCCCGATCGGGAACAGCGCCCGGGAGAGCTGATCCTGGGAGAGCTGGCAGAGGAAATAGCTCTGGTCCTTGCCCGGATCGACCCCGGCCAGCAGGCGGTACCTCTCGCCGGAAGGCGTTTGCAGGACTTCGCGGCGGCAGTAGTGGCCGGTGGCGACGTAGTCCGCGCCCAGGTCGAAGGCGGCCTTCATAAAGAGGTCGAACTTGATCTCGCGGTTGCACAGCACGTCGGGGTTGGGCGTGCGGCCCAGTTCGTACTCGGAAAACATGTAATCGACCACCCGTGTCCGGTAGTCCGCGCTCAGGTCGACGGTGTGGAGTTCGATGTCCAATTTTTTGGCCACCAGTTCGGCGAACAAACGGTCGTCCATCCAGGGGCAGTCGCCCGAGAGGGTGCCGGTCGTGTCCTTCCAGTTGATCATGAACATACCGATTACCTCGTGGCCCTCTTGTTTCAAAAGCCACGCCGCGACGCTCGAATCCACGCCGCCCGATAGTCCGATGACGACTTTTGCCATATTAATGCTCCCGGTTCTCGATAAAGAAACGCTGCGACTTCAACAGGTTGCGGGATTGCAGGATGATGGTCTTGGTCTCGTTCAGGATGGTAAAGTACAGGAAGCTGGCCTTGGTCCCGGAGCCTTTTTTGAGGCGCTTGATCTGGTTGCGCAGGGCCTCCTCGATGATCACGAAGAGCTCGTCGCGCATCAGCAGCACGCCGTCGATGTCCTCGTAGTTGTTGGTCGAGATCATCGAGTTCATCTTGTCGTTGAACTTGGCCATCTCGTCGTCCAGCCTCATCAGGTCGGTAATCTGCTCCTTGGGCATCCCCTCGTGGCCGTTGACGATGTGGTCGTAGCAGGGGCGGGTAATGTGGACCAGCGCCTTGGAGACCTCAGAGATGTAGTCGACCATCTGGACGTAGTAGTGGCTCGTCTCGATGTGGCGGCCCTGGAGCCTTTGAAGGGTCGGCATCATGCCGTATTTGCGGTCGCGGGCGTTGTAGAACAGCTCTTCGGACTCCTTGAGCGAGGTTTTCAGCAGCTTGCGGTCCTCGTTGAAGATGCCGATCAGCGTGTCACGGTAGATCTTGGTGGCGTCCAACATGGTCTGGTGGACGTCGGCGATGATGTTGCTCATGATCTCGTCGGGCGTGCCGGGGCCTGCGGGGGCCTCCACGGCGGCGGCGCGGGCTGCCCGCTTGCGGTGGATGGCAGCGCTCTGGAGCAGCAGCAGCACGCAAAGGGCGGTAACCGCCAGCACGGCGACCGTGCCGCCGTAGGCCAGGATCAGGGTCGCCCCGTAGGCGATCACAAAGGCGATCAAAGCCGTGACGAACCAGCCGGAGATTACCGTCAAGACCCCCGTGATGCGGTAGACCGCGCTCTCGCGGCCCCACGCCCTGTCGGCCAATGAGGTACCCATCGCCACCATGAAGGTCACGTAGGTGGTCGAGAGCGGCAGTTTCAACGAGGTGGCGAAGGAGATCAGAAGGGCGGCGACGGTCAGATTTACCGTGGCGCGGATCAGATCGAAGGGCGCTTTGGGCTCGTCGCCGGTCGGGGCGGGCAAAAAGCGCCTCTCCAGGCCGAGTTGCATGCGCCTCGGGGTAACATTCTGGTAAATATTGCTGGCGCTCAGGGCGATGCGGACTATGGTGCGCGACATCAGCGTCGAGCCGAAACGCTCGGAGCCCTCGTCGCCCCTGGCCAGGTTGATCTCGGTGTCGGAGACCGTCTGGGCCTTCTTGGAGAACCACAAGGCGGCGATCATGATCGCCCCCGCCGTCATAATGTAGATGAAGTTGACGCTTACCGCCTCGTTCAGCCCGCCCATCATCATCGAGGTATCGCCCGCCGCCTTAGCCATCCGGTAGGAGTCGATCCCCGCCATCGGGACCCCGATGAAGTTGACCAGGTCGTTGCCCGCGAAGGCCAGCGCCAGGGAGAAGGTCCCCGCCAGTACGGTAATGCGCAGGATGTTGAATTTGAGAACTTTCTGGACGAAGAACATCAAGACGCTCCAGACGCCGGTCATGGCCAGCATAAACAGGAAGGTGTGGCTGTCGGCCCATTCCATTAACCCGGCGGGCAGGATGGAGGTCCCTTTCAGCCCCTTGATGACGGTGTAGTAGACGATCGCCGTGAAGGCGAAGCCGCACCACAAAGAGCCGAAGCGGCTGAAAATCTTCTGGTAGCGGAAGGTAAAGATGATCCGCGTGATCAGCATCACGATCGAGCCCGAGATAAAGGCGACCACCACCGAGACCAGGATGGCCGAGATAATGGCCATCGCCCGCCCCGAGTTGATGAACGAGCTCAGGTCGGACATATTCAGATTGTCGGTCCCCCAGATCTTGGCCGACGCAACCGCGATGGCGGCACCCAAAAGGCCGAAGACGAGCGAAACGGTGGTCGAGGTGGGAAGGCCGAAGGTGTTGAACAGATCCAGCAGGATCACGTTGGCGAACATTACCCCCAGGAAGAGGATCATCACGTCCCTGAAGTTGAACATTTCGGGGTAGAACACGCCGCTGCGGGCGACCTCCATCATGCCGCTCGAGGTCATCGTGCCGATCAACAGGCCGACCGAGGCGATGGCCAGGATCACTTTGCGGGGAGCCACTTTGGAGCCGATCGCCGAGTTGAGGAAGTTGACCGCGTCGTTGGAAACGCCCACGACCAGGCCCGAGACGGCCAGGACGACCAAAATGACTACGATAAGGGTGAAAACAGGTTCCATGCGGATTTTTTAGCGTTCGTGCGGGATGGAAAAAGGAACATTCCCGCAATTTAACGCTACAAAAATAATTTTTTTTTCCTTAGGGCGCAACCCCGCGCCGCAAGGGTTGCAACAAAATGTTAACAATCCTTGTAGAGGAAATGTAGAGTTTTCGGGATGGGGGTCAGTATGCCCGCGAGTCGGGTTTGACCACCGCGAGCATCGTGTCGAAGATGATCCGGATGTCCAGCCCGATCGACCAGTGTTCGATGTACCAGATGTCCCGCATTATCCTGGCGTCCATCAATTCGACCGATTCGGTCTCGCCCCGGTAGCCGGTGATCTGGGCCAGGCCCGTGATGCCGGGCTTGATGAAGTGGCGCACCATGTATTTTTCCACCACTTTGGAGTACTCCGAGGTGTGCAGCAGCATGTGGGGGCGCGGGCCCACGATCGACATCTCGCCCTTGAGCACATTGATGAACTGGGGAAACTCGTCCAGGCTGGTCTTGCGCATGAAGGCGCCGATCTTGGTAATCCGGCTGTCGCCCTTGTTGGCCTGCTTGCTGTCGGCGTCGGTGCTTGCCCGCATGCTGCGGAATTTGTAGCAGTAGAAGTCGTTGCCCTTCTCTCCCGTGCGCTTCTGTTTGAAGAAGATCGGGCCTTTGGAGGTCAGCTTGATGATTGTCCCCAGGATAATGTACATCGGCGGAAAAAGGGTAACCAAAAACAGCACGGAGAAGAAGATGTCGAAACTCCGCTTGAAGTAGTAGTTGTGGGCGTAGCTCAGCGGGACGTTCCGGGTCGAGAGGATGGGCATATTGCCGATCGTCTCCAAGATCAGCGGGATGTCGGCGTAGTAGCGGATCGAGGGGACGATGTAGAACGACATGACGTTGTTGTCGGCGAACTCCATCATGTCGAGGATCTCCTCCTTGGCCGTGACCGGCAGGGTGCAGTAGATCTCCTGCACCTTGTTGTCCAGGGCGAACCGCTTGGCCGAGGCGATGTTGCCCAGGATGTTGTCTTTGCCGGGGCCGGGCTTGTCATCGAAAAATCCCAGTACCTTGATCCCTAAAAAGCTGTTGTGGCTGATCTCGCTCATCAGTTTGTGGCCCAGCTTGCCCGCCCCCAGGATGATGGCGTTGGTGGCCACGTTCGAGGAGCGCATGACCGAGGTCAGGACGTACTTCGAAACGGTGTGGGTGAGGATCATCAGCACGAGCCACGACGCGAAGAAGGTTCCCGTGAAAAGACGCGATACGTCGACGATCTTCATCAAAAACAACGAGGCGACCAGGATGACCAGCGTGGCCGCCACCCGGATCGAGGCGTTGCGCACGATCTTCTCAAAGCGCGTGTTGCGGCGGTCCATCCTGCTGTCGACCAGCAGCGCGCTCAGCAGGTAACCCATGTTCAGCACGATGGGCATCACCTGGTAGCGGATCGAGTCGAGCTCGACCACCGGGAAGAACGTGGCCAGGGTAAAGAACAGCGCGTTGAGCATTACCAGGTCGATTCCCTCGAGGATCACGGTCAGCAGCGCGCTATATTTGTTGTGATCCTGCATCTTTTTGGGGGATGAACTGTTTTACCTTGGACAGTATCTTGAGCGTGAGCGACCATCCGGCACAAAAGCCGTGTGAGCGGTACATCCTGAGGTCCTCCTTCCACTTTTTGATCTGGGTTTTGGCCGAGGTGCTCGCCCCGCCCATCCTCATTCTGATCGTGTAGGCCTCCAGGTAGCCCACCCTGAAATCGTGGTCGTAGAGGATCCTGACCAGCCAGTCACTGTCCGCCGCGATCCGGTAGCTCTCGTCGTACAGCCCGGCTTTCTGGAAGACCTCCCGCCGCACGTATACCGTGGGGTGCAGGGGCAGCCATCCGCGCTTCACCCTTTTTTTGGAGTATTTTCCGCTGATCCAGTTGCGCACCACCTTGGCGGTGTTCCCTTCGTCCACGAAGATCCCGTCGGCGTAGAGGATGTCCAGCTCCTCCTGCATGAATTTGGCCGCCACGCGGGAGAGCACGTCCGGGGAGTAGAACTCGTCGTCGGAGTGCACCAGCCCGATCACATCCCCCGTGGCCAGGCCGATGCCCTTGTTGATGGCCTGGTACATGCCCTTGTCTGGCTCGGAGATGTATTTCCCGATCCTGTCCGCATACTTTTCGATCACGGCCTGGGTACCGTCCGTCGAGGCCCCGTCCACCACGACGTACTCCACGTTGGGCCAATCCTGCGAAAGGACGCTCAGGATCGCCCCTTCGATGGTCGACCGGCGGTTGTAGCTCGCTGTGATGACGGATATTTTCATTTCCAGTACTCTTTTTTATAGACGTCGCGGATGAAAGCGATCATCTTTTGACGGTCGCCGCCGCAGGCCCGCTCGATCTCGTAGATTTTCGCGTCCACCAGTGCGCGGAACCACCACCCCTGGAAAAAGTCCCAGATAAACTGGCGGGTACCCTTCAGAAAGCCCCCCATAAGGATATAGCGCAGGAAAAAGTAGGCGGCCGAACGCCAGAACAACGGGGCTTTGGCGTAGCGTTTGGCCGTGTTGCGCTTGGTTTGGGATTGTTTTGCCATTTGGGTGCCGTCCTCCTGTTTGGGGATCAGCCCGTATTTCATGTCGAGCAGTTGGACCGCTTCACGCGTCGCGTAGTCGTTGTGTTTGTCGATCCACCAGCCCAGGGAGTTGAGGTTGTGGTCGTAAAAGAGGTTTTTCGCCCCCACGCTGCGTCCCCGGCTCAAAACGATGTGCTCGTCCATCAGCCGCTGTTCGCAGCGCCCGGTCCCGGTCCTGAACACCCGGAGCATCTTGACCCGGTGCACCCACTTGCCCATACAATCCTGCATGCGGGTAAGCACTACCCCGGTTACATCGTCCGGCAGGCCGGGCAGGGTGGTCTCCAGCTCCTCGACCAGCTCGTCGGAGAGGTACTCGTCGGCATCGACGCGGATCGTCCAGGCGGTCTTGATCTCCAGGTTGTCGAGCGCCCAGTTGAACTGCTCGGCATAGCCCGGCCAGGGATTTTCGACCACTTTGGCTCCCATGGCCCGTGCCAGGTCAACCGTATTGTCCGTCGAGCAACTGTCCACCACGAAGATCTCCCTGCACCACGGGCGCAACTTTTCGATGCACCGTTCGATGTGCAGGCTCTCGTTGCCCGTCATGACGATCGCGCTGAGGTCCATCATCTCAGTTCGCGCTTTTTAAGGATTCGGGCCGGGTTGCCCCCGACCACCGTCCACGGTTCCACGTCTTTGAAAACGGCGGCACGCGCCCCGACCACGGCGCCCTCGCCGATCGTCACACCCAACGTGATGAACGACTCGGCGGCTATCCAGACCCCGTCGCCGATGGTAATGGGGGCGGAAAACCACTTGAAATCCGGGGTCGTTATGTCGTGCGAGGCGGTATAAAGCGAGGCTTTCTGCGAGATCACGCAATGTTTGCCGATGACGACCTTGTCCGCGCAGTAACAATCCACCCCAGCGGCCATGGTCGAGTGGTCGCCCATTTCGAGGTTCCAAGGGGCGTAGATCTTCGTGCCCGAATAGACGATCGCCGTGGAGGATATTTTGGCCCCGAACAGGCGCAGCAGAAAACGCTTCCAGCCGCTCAGCATCGCCCGGGGGATGGGCCGTGCGAAAACGGTCCAGACGATGCTCCACGCCAACCGCGCTGCACGTTCGCGGAAACATTGCGCGTCCTGGTAATTGGACATATCAACGCTTTTTCCCATCCTTGCGTGCGATAACCGTTTTATAGAATTCGATCATTCTCAGGGTAACCTGCCCGATGGTGTATTTGGATTCGACCAGGTGGCGGCCCCGCCGTCCCATCTGTTCCCGCTCGAAGGGGGTAATTACCAGGGCTTGCTTCATCGCTTCGATGAGGTTCTCCAGCGACAGGTCGATCCACCAGCCGCATTTCTCGAGGATCAACTCCTCCCAGGGCGCACCCCAGGTGGTAATTACCGGCGTACCCGACTCCAGGGACTCGACGATCACGTTGCCGAAGTTCTCCGAAAAGGTGGGCAGCACGAAGAAGTCGGCCGTTTTGTAGGCGTCCCATTTCTCCTCCCCGTAGAGGCCCCCGGCCAGGCGGACGATCCCTTCCAGTTTCAGCTCCCGGATCATTTCGTCCAGCGACTGGATGTAGGACTCCTCGCCCTGTCCGGCGATGATGACCTGGTAGCCCTCCAGGCGGTCGCGCAGGGCGTCGACGGCCCGGATGAGGATCTCGATCCCTTTTTTGACGTGGATCCTCGAGAGGTAGAGTATTTTTTTGTTGGTGCCCCAATCGGTGCGGATCTCCGTGGTGGAGACGTCCACCCCGTTGGGGATGGTGTGGATCAATCCGTTAAGCCCCAAGAACATGATGTTGTCGCGCTCCGATTCGGCCGTGGCGTGGATGTAGTCCGCCCTGAGGATCGCTTTGCGCTGGTAGAGCAGCAGGGCGGGGATCTTCTTGTGCCGGTTACGCCTCAGGATCCACGGCTCGAGCATACCCCGCGGGGAGACCACCACCGGGATGCCCAGCTTTTGCGCCTGTTTCTGGAACCACCAGGTCTGGGGGTCCCAGATCCCGTGGATGTGGACCAGATCGGGCTTCTCCTGGGCGAGGATGCGCCGGAAACTCCTTACAACGCTCCAGTAACGCCCCATGCCGAGGGGGACCTGGATCACTTTCACGTCCCGGGTGGAGAGCGGATTCTGGGTGGGGGCGGTAACGATGCACGCTTCGACGTGCTTCCCCTCCTCCGAGGCCAGGGCGGCCACCGAGGTGGATACGCCTCCGGCGGTGCGGTCTATCGAGGTAACGAAATGGATGACTTTCATGGGTGGGGGTTTGGGTGATGCGAAAAGCAATCGCAAAGCTATGCAAAAATACAACAAAACAAAATTTTTAACTCTTGGTTAGGGAGTTAAAAGCTTTTTTCAGCTATTCCCGGCGAGCGTTCCGTCGGGTAAAATGTCGAATAGCCTCCCCTCGACCTCCACGGTGGCCGTCCCGTCGTGGAAGCTGTACGCGTCGTCGAAGCGAAAGGCGATGGCCGTCTCCCCCTTCGAGTCGATGTAGCCGTATTTGCCGCCCGGCAACTTGACCGGGATGCGGTCGGAGTCGTACTCGCCCATCCATTCGTAATCGGCCCCGGTCAGTTTGCGTCCCGTCCTGTCGGCGAGCTGCCACCTGCCGTCGGTCATGATCCGGGCGATCCCCGTGCGTTTGTCCCAGATTACCTCCTCGCACACGGGTTGGAGGACGTATTTTCCCTGCAGATCGATCAAACCGTAGTAGCCGCCGGTCTCCACCACGGCGCGGCCCTCTTCGAAGTCGCCCGCGTAGTCGAAGGCCATCTCCCGCAGGCTTCTCTCTTCGGCCTGGGGGAAACGGTATTTCCCGTCGGGGCCTGGCAGGCCCCGGGGCGAACCGCCGTGTGAATGGATGGTCCTGCCCGCAGGATCTTTCACGCCCGCGGTGTACTCCGCACCCGGTTCGGCCAACACATGCACCGGAACGGGACGACCGCCGAAAACCGCCGCCAGGGAGTCGGAGGGGAGCGGCACGCTTTGCGCCAGGGTGTACAACCGCCCGGGTATCCCGTGCGCCGGGCCCGCGTTCTTGCCGCCGCTCTCCATGACGTACTGCATGATCGAGGCCAGCGCGTCGCGCTTTTCGGCCTTCGCCCACTCCAGCAGGGCGGCGCCGTAGCTGTTGACCCGGTCGACCGAGATGGAGAAGGCGGCGTGGATCACTTCGTAGAGGTCGGGCTGGCACGCCATCAGGTAGATGGCCACCCCGATCCCCGTCAGGCGCAGGTCGTAGATCTCCCTCGCCCCGGGATCGGCGGCCAGTTCGGCTTCGGTCATCAGCCGCGCCTGCTCGTAGTTGACAGCGACCAGGTCCAGCGAGGGGGACATGTAGAAGTGGGGAGGCCTGACCCTGGCCGAAACGAAGCGGTGGCCCATGGCCAGCTCCGAGAAACGCGCCACGGAGTGGGCTGCGCGCATCATGTTCTCGCGGTCGGACTTCAGGCACAGGGCACGCATATGGTGGTCCAGCCTCACGCCTGCAGGTACGCCCTGGAGCACGACGTCGTAGTAGCGCCCGTGGCCCCGCTCGTCGATGAGCAGCATCTCCTCGGGCAGGTACTCCCAACCGGTCAGGAAGGGGAGCTCCCGCCCCGCCATCCGCGAGGCGAACAGCCTGGCGCCCGGGGCGTAGGACCCCTCGCCCTCGTAGAGGCATTTGACGGTGTAGCGCCGGCCTTTGCAGACGGCCTCCACGCTGGCCATGCGGTTGGATGCACGCATCAGGAACTCACCCTGGGGATCCCTCAGGCCGTAGATGCCTTCCAGCGTGCGGAACCTCCCGGCGGGATTCAGGAAGGTCTCCCTGATGGAGTTTAACGTGGGCGAGATCATCGTTTAGGTCAGGTTTGAACTCAGCGACCCGATGTCCATCATGGTAATCAGCTCCCCGATCGAGGTGTTGAAGCTCATGCCCCTAAAGGGGCCGGCCTTGCGGCTCCCTCTGACCTTGCAGACCGCCTCGTGGTATTTTTCGGGCATCTCGCTCGATAGTTTGTAGAGCAGTTTGGCGTAGCGGTTGTCGGGCAACTCGGCGGTGCTTGCCGGGAAGACGACCTGCGCGCCCTGCTGCGGGCCGGGGATGTGCATATTGATCAGAAGCGCGTTGCCGTCGGTGGTCCCCAGGGCCTTGATCTTCTCGCCCAACGAGAGCAGTTGCTCCTCTTTGGCGTCGGTGGCCTCGCCGTCCGTGATGTTGAACACCGTGGGCGGATAGGAGTTGCGGTTGGCCGTGGCCCGGCACCACTTGTCGAGCAGGGTGTAGGCCGTGAGCATGGCTTCGTACATCGGCGTGTCGCCCTCGGCGCGGGGTTCGACCCAGACACGTTGGTCCGAGGCGACGTTGCGCTGGCTCCCGTCGGGCATGACCACCGTGCGCGTGATCCGCTTCACGGGTACGTCCAGGCCCGCGAGGATCGTGGGGGTGACGAAGCCCTTGTGGGAGCCGACCAGGTATTGCACGCCCGCCTGCGAGTAGCCGATTACCGCGATATCGAAATAGTCGTTCAGCCCGGTCTCCCGGCGCGAGCGGTTGATCAACTCGGATAGCAGGTTGTTGGTGGCCAGGGAGACGGCCCCGGCCTTGGTCATGGTATCGGACTCAAAGAGCACCTGCTCGTTCATCGAGCCGGACTGGTCGATCAGAAATACGATGGCCGTGGGGCGCAGGCGGGTAATTCGCGCTGAATACATCTTCGCTGGGTTTGAGCGTTTATTGCAAAGATAACAATATTAAAGAATTTTACCTTCCCGGCTCGACGATCGCGCCGGTTTTGTCGATGATGTGGGTACCTCCGTCGAGCGTCACTTCGGCTCTCCCGGCGTGGAAGTTCCGCGCGTGTTCGAACCGGGGCGGGATGGCCCAGTGGCCCTGCGGATCCAGGAATCCGTACTTCCCGAAGGTCTTGGCTGAGGCCAGCCCCTCCCGGAAAGCGCCCGCGGCCTGGTAGACGGCGGGGATGATCTGCCGTCCCGTGCGATCGACGTAGCCCCAGAGCCCCTCCCGGTTGACGGCGGCCAACCCTTCGCTGAAAGGGTCCGCGCTCCGGCATCCGGGGCAACTGAAGGCGACCTTTCCCCGGCTGTCGATATAACTCCAAAGCCCGCCCAGGCGCACCGGGGCCAGCTCCTCGCAGAAGGGGCGCGCATCCTCGTAGATGATCGGGATGGCGATCTCGCCCTTCGCGTTGCGGTAGCCCCACCTCCCCTCTTCGCGCACGGGGTAGAGGCCTTTGCCGGGGGTCACACAGCCGATCAGTTGCTTGAATACGTCGGCTAACCCGTGAAAGCGGGGCGTGGGCGAGGCCAGAAGGGACCCCAGGTAGTAAAGCGCGTGGCGTCCCTGGAAAAGGAACATGTCGAGGGCGTCCTTATAGATCGCGGAGCGTCCCTCGAGGATCTCGACGGGCTCCAGAAAGATGTTGTCGCCCCTGTCGTAGGAGTGGAACACCTCGGGGTGCTCGGCCAGGTAGTGGAGCCCGAAGGAGATCATGGCCAGCGAGTAGTCGTCGATGTGCTTGTCGTACATATCCCCGTCGCGCATCGGGTGCTGGAACGGGGGCGTGCCCAGCTCGGAGCTCTTACGCCCCTTGAGCGAGGGGATGTAAACGGCGTCGAAGTCGATCAGGTAGAGCCAGCCGTTCCTATCGACCATGATGTTCTCGGGCTTCACGTCGCCGTGGGCCCACTCCTCGTTCAACAGGTCGAGGGCCATCACGTCGAAGTGGTTGGCCAGGTCTTCCAGCGCCGCCTTGTCCCCCATGTTGGCTGCCCGCCTGAGCACCTGGGCCATGGTCTTCCCCTCGATCCACTCGGAGAGGGCCACGTCGTAGAATTCGCCCTCGCCCGTGTGGCCGTGCACGTACATTTCATTGGGCCGGTAGCGCATCAGTCCCACGATCTGGGAGGGTTTGTCGACGAAGTAGTCGATCTTGGCCCGGATGTCGGAGATCTCCCGGGTGTAGCATTTCAGCCGGTAGTGGCGCCCGTCCATTTTGATCTTGAAGATGGCCGAGTTGTTGCCCGCGATTACCTTGATCTCCCCGTAGGGGTCCCTTTCAGGCTCGAACTCGCCGATCGTGGCAAAGCGTCCCTCGGGGTTGGCCACGGTCTCGATGTACTGGCATATGGTGGGCAGGCGCATGGTCCGGCTATTGGTTCATTATTTCGTTCTGCTTGTTGATACTCTCGATGTGTATGGCTTCCAGGATGGTGTGCAGGAACTCCTCGCTCAGGCCCAGCCTCGGGGCCTGGGCTTTGACCTTGTCCACGATGTTGGACCAGCGGCCCCCCTGCAGGATAGCCACGTTGTTCTGGCGCTTGACGCGGCCGATCTCCTCGGCGACCTTCATCCGCTTGGCCAGCAGTTCGAACACCTCGGCGTCCAACTGGTCGATCTGGTCGCGGAACTGCTCGAGCGCGCTGATGAATTCGGGGTCGTCGGTCATCCCGGCCCTCCAGTTGATCTTGTCGATCAGCGAGAGGAAATCCTCCGGGGTAAGCTGCTGGCTGGCGTCGCTCAGGGCCTTCTCGGGGCAGATGTGGCTCTCGACGATCAAACCGTCGAAGCGCAAATCGGCCGCCTTCTGGCTGATTTCATACAGGTATTCCCTGCACCCGGCGATATGGCTCGGGTCGCAGATCATGGGCAGTTGGGGCAGGCGGTTGCGCATCTCGAGCGCCACGTGCCACATGGGATTGTTCCGGTATTTCGAGTTGCCGTAGTGGGAGAATCCGCGCAGGATCAATCCCAGGCGCTCCTCGCTGACCCCGGCGTTCTGGAGCCGTGCTACCGCACCCGCCCACAGGTCGGCGTCGGGGTTGAGGGGGTTCTTGACCAGCACGGTCACATCACTGCCCCTTAACGCGTCGGCCACCTCCTGCACGCTGAAGGGGTTGCCCGTGGTCCGGGCCCCGATCCAAAGCACGTCCACGCCGTACTCCAGCGCGCTTTCCACGTGCTTGGCCGTGGCGACCTCCACGCCGATCGGCAGGCCGGTCTCCTCGCGGGCCTTGGCCAGCCAGGCCAGCCCCCGGATGCCCGACCCCTCGAAGGAGCCGGGTTTGGTGCGGGGTTTCCACACCCCGCCGCGCAAAAGGTCCACTTTGCCCGTGGCGGCGATTGCACGGCACGTGGAAAGGGTTTGCTGCTCGCTCTCCACACTGCAAGGCCCGGCTATGATGAGGGGGCGCTTGCTTTTCATATCGAATTTTTCGCTCATTTCAGTATTCTTCGGATCGTATTGGCCTTTTCCAGGGCCGCGTAAAGCTGGTCGTACTCGTCGCGCTCGATCATCCGCCGCAGGATCTGCAACTGGTGGATGTGTTCGCGCAAGACGTCCAGCACGTTGTATTTGTTCTGTTTGAAGATCGGAGCCCACATGCTGGCCGGGCTCTTGGCCAGGCGGGCCGTGCTCTCGAAGCCGCCGCCCGCCAGGTCGAAAATGGTCTCCTCCTCGCGCTCCTTCTCCAACACGGTCAGGGCCAGGGCGTAAGAGGTAACGTGGGAGATGTGCGACACGTAGGCCGTGTGCAGGTCCTGGTCCTCGGCGGTCATGTGCTTGATCGGCATATCGAGGGCGGTGTAGATCCCTTCGATCAACGCCAGCGCGTCGGGGTCGCTCTTCTCCGCCTCGCAGATCACGGCCGTGCGCCCCGAAAAGCCCACTTCCAGGGCCGCGTCGGGGCCACTGTTCTCCGTACCCCACATGGGGTGGGTGGCCACGAACCGCCCCCGGTTGGGGTGCAGGGCGATGATCTCGCACAACTCTCCTTTGGTCGAGCCCGCGTCCATGATGATCTGGTGGGGTTTGACCGCGTTGAGGGCCTTGACCGCGATCATGGGCAGCGTGTCGACCGGGGTGGCCAGCACGATCAAATCGGCATCCTGCATGCCTGCTGCCAGGTCTGCGGCAGTTTTGTCCACGATGCCGAGTTCGACGGCCCTTTGGGCGTTTTTGGCCGACGCGTCCACGCCGGTGGCCTGCCTGACAAAGCCCAGCCGTTTGAGGTTCAGGGCGAACGAGCCGCCGATCAGCCCCAGGCCCACCACACATATATTCAGTTGTCTCATAGCGATATCTCCCTGTCGGTTACCACGCGCCCCGAGGCGTAGACCCCGTAGACATGCACCTCCTCGGTGACCTGGCGGAGCCTTTCGAGCGTTAAAAAGTAGTCGTCCAATGTGTCGAATTCCAGATCGGCGTGGAACAAATAGTGCCACGGCTCGCTCGGGATGGGGTAGGACTGGAGCTTGCTCAAATTGATGGTCGAGTGCTCCATCTGGCGCAATACCTTCAAGAGCGAGCCCTTCGTGTGGTCGGTCTTGAAATAGAGCGACGCCTTATTGGCCCCCGGGTCGATGGTCAGCTCCCTGCGCCGGAGGATCATGAAGCGGGTGTAGTTGTTCTGGATCGTGTTGATCTCCGGTGCGATGATCTTCAAACCGAAAAGCTCGGCCGCCAGCTCGCCCCCGATGGCCGCCGCGTGGGCCAGGCCCTGCTCTGCGATGCGGCGGGCGGAGAAGGCGGTGTCCTCGGTCTCGACCAGCTTCCAGGGGTGCTTTTCCAGAAAGTCGAGGCATTGCAGGAACGCCATCGGGTGGGAGTGGACCTCGGTAATGTTGCACATTTCCACCTCGGGCAGGACCATCAGGTTCTGGAAGATGCGCAGGTAGACCTCGCCGCAGACCTGCAGGCTGTCGTTCTGAAGGATGTTGTAATTGGCGATGATGCTCCCCGCGATGGAGTTCTCGATGGCGATTACCCCGAAATCGGAACGGCCCTCCTCGACCGCGCGCGCCACGTCGCGGAACGTGCGGCAGGAGAGCATATCCATCCCCGGCCCGAAATAGTCCCGGGCTGCGAGTTGGTGGAACGATCCTTCGTACCCTTGAATTGCTACAATCATAATCGTTGCAAAGCTAACAAAAAAACTCCCGAACTTTCCGAGCCCGGGAGTTTTTCAGATTTTAAAGGCCTTTTTGGACCCTATTTCTTGGCTCTCTCGGGCCTCAACTCCCTTACTGCTGCTCCCGCCTGCCACATCTCGCTCTCACGCAGCTCCTTGAGCTCGACTTCGAGTTTCTCGCGGTAATCGGGCTTCGAGTTCGAGTCGATCGACCTCTGCGCCTCGTTTCCGGCCGCCACCTCGGCGTAGAGCTTTTGAAAGACGGGAAGGCTCGCGTCGCGGAAAGGCTTCCACCAGTCCAACGCGCCCCTTTGGGCCGTGGTCGAGCAGTTGGCGTACATCCAGTCCATGCCGTTCTCGGCGACCAGCGGCATCAGGCTCTGGGTCAGCTCCTCGACGGTCTCGTTGAAGGCCTCGGAGGGGCTGTGGCCGTTCTCGCGGAGCACCTGGTACTGTGCGGCGAAGATCCCCTGGATCGCGCCCATCAGCGTACCGCGCTCGCCGGTCAGATCGGAGTAGACCTCCTTTTTGAAGGTGGTCTCGAACAGGTAGCCCGAGCCCACGCCGATACCCAGCGCCGTGACCCTCTCCATGGCCTTGCCGGTGGCGTCCTGGAAGATGGCGTAGGAGGAGTTCAGGCCGCGTCCCTCCAGAAAGAGGCGGCGCAGCGAGGTGCCCGAGCCCTTGGGGGCCACCAGGATCACGTCCACGTCGGCGGGGGGGATGATGCCCGTGCGCTCCTTATAGGTAATGGCGAAGCCGTGCGAGAAATAGAGGGCTTTGCCTTTGGTCAGGTGCTTCTGGATGGTCGGCCAGACGGCGATCTGGGCCGCGTCGGACAACAAATACTGGATGATAGTCGCCTTTTGGCACGCCTCCTCGATCTCGAAAAGGGTCTCGCCCTCCACCCAACCGTCGTCGACGGCCTTTTTCCACGTCGGCGAGTTCTTCCTCTGGCCTACGATCACATTGAAACCGTTGTCTTTCAGGTTAAGGCTTTGGCCGGGGCCCTGTACGCCGTAACCGATTACCGCGATGGTTTCGTTCTTCAATACCTCACGCGCTTTTTCCAGAGGGAATTCCTCACGGGTAACCACATTTTCGACGGTTCCCCCAAAATTCATTTTTGCCATTTTCGTCTGTTATTTTCCGTTTAACTTATTTGTCCAATTCGTTCAAAATGTCGTCGATCGACTCCCGGTGCAGCACCACGCTGCCCGAGCGGGTAAATTCCAGCAGCACGCCGTCCTGCATGAGCTCCCTGTGCAGCTCCTCGATGTCCTCCCGCGAGCCGGTCTTCTCGACCACCACGTAACGGGGGGTAATCTCGATCAGCCGCGCGCCCCACTTCATGGCCAGGGTGTCGACCCGGCTGTTGCGCAGCGTTTTGGTGGATACCTTGTACAGGGCGATCTCCTGGGTGATCAGTTCGCCGGCGGTGTAGTACTCCACTTCGAGCACGTCCACGATGTTTCTCAACTGCTTGGCCAGCTTGTCGATGATCTCCGCCGTGGTGTAGGCCGAGATGACGAACATACTGATCCCCTTGATCGAGCTCTCGCTGACTTTCAGGCTCTCGATGTTGATCTTCCGGCGCAGGTAGTAGGCCGTGATCCTGTTCAATACCCCCGGATGGTTCTCCGTGAAGGCGATAACTATATACTCCTGGTTCATGGCTTTTCGCATATCAGTTTGGACAATCCCGCACCCGGGGGAACCATCGGGAAGACGTTGTCTTCGGGGGCGATCTTTACCTCCAGCAGGTAGGCGCCGTCGGTGTCGAGCATCCGTTGCAGGGCCTTTTCGAGCTCCGCGCTCGTGCCCACGCTCTGCCCCGGGATGCCGTAGGCCTTGGCCACGGTCACGAAGTCGGGGTTTTCGAGTTCGGTGAACGAATACCTTTTGTTGTAGAACAGGTCCTGCCACTGGCGCACCATCCCCAAAAAGGAGTTGTTCAGCACCAGGACCTTGACCCCGATGTGGTTCTGCATGATCGTTCCCAGCTCCTGGATGGTCATCTGCAGGCCCCCGTCGCCGAGGACCGCGACCACGGTCTTATCCTGCGCGCCCAGCTTGGCGCCGATGGCGGCGGGAAGGCCGAAGCCCATTGTGCCCAGGCCGCCCGAGGTAATAAAGCTGCGGGTGTTTTTGAACCGCGAGTACCTCGCGCTGAACATCTGGTTCTGGCCGACGTCGGTAACGATCACCGCCTCGCCCCTGGCCAGTACGGCCAGCTTTTGCAGCACCTCGGCCATGGTAATGATCCCCTCCTCGGGCCTGACGCTCGGGACGACCACCTTTTCGTGCTCCTCCTGGCGTTTTTCGCCCGCGATGGCGAACCATTCGCTCCGGTCGCGGTACTCGATCCCCTCCATCAGGGCCAGGATCGCGTCCTTCGCGTCGGCGTGAATGCCCAAATCGAGCCTAAGGTTCTTGCCCAGCTCGGCCGCGTCGATGTCGATGTGGATGATCTGCGCCCAGGGGGCGTATGAGGATACGTCGCCCGTGACCCGGTCCGAGAAGCGCATGCCGATCGAGACGATCAGATCGCTCCGCTGGCTCATCTCGTTGGGGGCCAGGTTGCCGTGCATACCCAGGTTGCCCATCATCAAGGGATGGTCGTTGGGGATGGCCGAGATGCCCATCAGGGTCGTGGCCATGGGGATATGGCCCGCCTCGGCCAGCGCGATCAGCTCTTTCTCCGCGCCGGAGAGCTTGACGCCCTGCCCGACCAGGATGATGGGGCGCTCGGCCGCGTTGATCATTCCGACCGCTTTTTGGATGGCGTCCTTGTCCACTACCGGGCGCGGGGAGTAGCTGCGCAGCCCCTCGCAGGGACGGTAGGCGTACTCCATCATCTCGACCTGCGCGTTCTTGGTGATGTCGATAAGAACCGGCCCGGGCCTGCCCGACCGGGCGATATAAAACGCTTTGGCGATGGCGCCGGGGATCTCGCTGGCGGCCGTGACCTGGAAGTTCCACTTGGTAACCGGGATGGTCATCGAGACGATATCCGCCTCCTGGAAGGCGTCGGTACCCAGCAGCGTGGCCGGGACCTGGCCCGTGATGCAGACCAGGGGGGTCGAGTCGATCATCGCGTCGGTAATCCCCGTGACCAGGTTGGTCGCCCCGGGGCCCGAGGTGGCCAGGCAGACCCCGACCCTGCCCGTTACCCGGGCGTAGCCCTGTGCGGCGTGGACGGCGCCCTGCTCGTGGCGCGTAAGAATGTGGTTGAGGCGGTCGCGGTAGTCGTACAGGTAGTCGTAAATGGGTATGACCTGACCGCCCGGATAACCGAACAGGATGTCGACCCCCTCCTCGATCAGGCTTCGAAGCAACGCCTCTCCACCCGCTATTCTTTGTTTGTTAGGCATATATATACCGGGAACACAGGTTCCCGCTCTCTTTTTACGTTTTTACATTCAGTCTTTTAGCTCCCTCACGCCTCCCTTGTCGGCCGAAGAGGCCATCGAGGCGTAGGCGCGCAAGGCTTTGGATACCTTGCGGTCGCGGTCGGCGGGCTTGAACTCGTGGATCGCTTGGCGGCGAAGCTCAAACTCCGCCGGGTCCACACTAACCCATATCCTCCTGTCCGGAATATCGATCCCGATCGCATCGCCGTCCTGTATCAATGCGATCTCGCCCCCGGCTGCCGCCTCGGGGGATACGTGTCCGATGCTCAGGCCCGAGGTCCCCCCCGAGAAGCGCCCGTCGGTCAGCAGGGCGCACGCCTTATCGAGCTTCACGCTCTTTAAATAGGAGGTCGGGTAGAGCATCTCCTGCATACCCGGGCCGCCTTTGGGGCCTTCGTAGCGGATGACCACCACGTCGCCCGCCTGTACTTTGCCGTTCAAAATGCCCGCCGAGGCCTGCTCCTGCGACTCGAAGACGCGGGCTTTGCCCTGGAAGCGGAGTACGGAAGGGTCCACCCCGGCCGTCTTGACGATGCAGCCGTTGCGTGCGATGTTGCCGAACAGGACCGCCAGCCCCCCGTCCTTGGAGTAGGCGTGGGCGGCGTCGCGGATGCAGCCGTTCTCCCGGTCGGTGTCCGCGTCGGGGTAGGCGTTCGACTGGGAGCCCAATTGTATGTTGAAATAGCCCCCGGGGGCGGATAGCGCCCTCTCCAATGCCTGCGGGGTGGCCTGCGGGCTGAGGATATCGTTCTGGAGGATGGCCTGTTTGAGGGTGGGTACGTCGATGCGTTTGACCGAGGTGTCGACCAGCCCCGCGCGGTCCAGCTCTCCCATGATCGAGAGGATGCCGCCTGCGCGGTTGACGTCCTGGATATGGTATTTGCGCGTGTTGGGCGCGACCTTGCAAAGCACGGGGACGCGCCTCGACAGGCGGTCGATGTCCTGCATGGAGAATTCGACCTCGGCTTCATTGGCGATGGCCAGCAGGTGCAAAACCGTGTTCGAGGAGCCTCCCATCGCGATATCCAGCGTCATGGCGTTTAGAAAGGCTTCGCGGGTGGCTATGCTGCGCGGCAAAACGCTGTCCTCGTCGTTGAAGTAGTGGCGTTTGGCGTTGTCGACGATCAGGTCGGCCGCCTTTTCGAACAATCCGCCCCGCAGGCTGTGGGTCGCGAGCACCGTCCCGTTGCCGGGCAGGGCCATGCCCAAAGCCTCGCAGAGGCAGTTCATCGAGTTGGCCGTGAACATGCCCGAGCACGATCCGCAGGTGGGGCAGGCCGATTTGGAGAGCCGCTCGACCATCTCGTCGCTGACCTCGGGGTCGGCGCCCTTGACCATGATGTCGATCAGGTCCCAGTTCTCGCCGTCCATCTCGCCGGCCTCCATCGGGCCGCCCGAGACGAACACGGCGGGGATGTTCAGCCGCATGGCCGCCATCAGCATGCCCGGGGTTACTTTGTCGCAGTTGGAGATGCAGACCATCGCGTCGGCGCAGTGGGCCTGGACCATGTACTCCACGCTGTCGGCGATCAGGTCCCGCGAGGGCAGCGAGTAGAGCATGCCGCTGTGGCCCATGGCGATCCCGTCGTCGATGGCGATCGTGTCGAATTCCGCCGCGAAGCAGCCCCTCTCCTCGATCAGGGCCTTCATCTTCTGGCCGATCCGGTGCAGGTGGGTGTGGCCCGGTACGAACTGGGTAAAGGAGTTGACAATGGCGATTACCGGCTGCCCGAACTGCTCCTCGCGCATGCCGTTGGCGCGCCAGAGGCTTCGAGCCCCTGCCATTTTCCGTCCCTCCGTCGCCGTGCTACTTCTCAGTTTCCCCATTTTTCCTATCTTTGCGGCAAATAACTGCGTCCCGATTGTTAAAAATTTGTGGCAAAGGTAGGGATTTTTGCAATAGGGTTTATCATTTTTTAAGAAAATTTATGAAATCGGAGTACATTCCTTTTGTCGACGAGTTGTTGGAACTGGCCATCCGGGAGGATATCGGCGACGGCGACCACTCCTCCCTGAGCACCATCCCCGAACAGGCAATGGGGCGCATGAAGCTGTTAATCAAGGATGAAGGCGTTTTGGCGGGCGTGGAGATTGCCCGCATGGCGTTCGACAGGCTCGTGCCGGGCAACCGGTTCGAGTTGATGATCGGCGACGGGGCGCGGGTAAAACCTGGGGAGATCGCTTTTCTGGTCGAAGGGCGCGTACGCGGGCTTTTGCAGGCCGAGCGGATCGTGTTGAACATCATGCAGCGGATGAGCGGGGTGGCCACCCAGACCGCCGTCTACGCGGACGAGATAAAAGAGCTGCCCTGCAAGGTGCTCGACACCCGCAAAACCACGCCCGGGATGCGGGTGCTCGACAAGATGGCGGTTGAACTCGGCGGCGGGGCCAACCACCGGATGGGGCTTTTCGATATGATCATCCTCAAGGACAACCACATAGACTTCGCGGGCGGCATCCCGCAGGCACTCGCAAAATGCCGCGAGTACCTCGCCCGAACGGGGCGCGACCTGAAGATCGAGGTCGAAGTGAGGAGCCTGGAGGATATCGGCGAGGTATTTGCATCGGGAGGGGCGGACAGGATCATGCTGGATAACTTCACGCCGGAGATGACGCGCAAGGCCGTCGCTATGATAGCCAAACGGTGCGAGATCGAGTCCTCGGGCGGGATCACGCTCAAAAACCTGAGGGAGTACGCCCTCTGCGGGGTCGATTTCGTCTCCGTGGGGGCGCTGACCCACCAGATCAGGAGTTTGGACATGAGCCTCAAATTCGATGGCGCGCTGTAACATTTTGGGCGGCGGAAGCATCTATCTTGTAACAAAAGGTGTAACTTTGCGCCACCTTACTTAATGCTAAAGGGTATGAAAAAGAATCCCTTCGGGGCGATCGCGCTCCTCGTGACCTTGGCGCTGGCCGCCGTTTCGCCCGCCAGGGCCTTTGAACCCGCTTTCGGCAACGACGAGCAGCTGACCTTCGCGATTACCTACCGCGCCGCGCTGGTCCCCAACATCGACGTGGCGGCGGTAACCATGAACATCAAGAAGGACAAGTACATGTCCCAGCCCGTCTACCACATCCACGCCAACGGCAAGGTGGCCAGGTTCTTCAAGGGTTTCTTCGACATCAACGATACCTACCAGGTCTGGATGGACACCATGACACTCAAGCCGTTGAAGGCCACTTCCGATATCCGGGAGGGGAATTACCGCTTTTCGAGCACCTACATATACGATTGGGCCGCGATGAAGACGACCAACTTCTGGCGCAACCACAAGCGCGATCCCGAGAACAAGCAGAAGGCGATGAAACTTACCAAGGGGGCCATGGACGGGGTGTCGTTGTTCTACAACCTGCGGGCGACCGATATCTCGACCCTGGCCGCGGGCAAGTCCCAGACCATGAAGCTGGTGCTGCACGACACCATCCGGGTCATCAGCTACAAGTACCTCGGCAGGGAGAACAAGGAGATCAAAGGGGTGGGAACTTTTAAAACCCTTAAATTTTCATTAAACCTGGTCACCAGCACCGGCGAGTCGTTCGAGGACGGGACCGAGTTGTTTTTGTGGGTCACGGACGACAGGAACAAGATCCCCCTGCTGATCGAAACGCCGATCCGGGTGGGCAGCGTGAAGGTCCGGCTGACCAAATTTTCGGGGCTGAGGTTCCCGCTGGAGAGTAAAATCAATTAAATTCGTTACCTTTACGCTCAAAGCCCTCATAATTTATGGCGACTTATCAGACAAGCGACGGAAAACAATTCGACTACCAGAGCGAAGCGAAATCGCATCAGATGGATGTCGATTACTCCTGGATGGTGGCGCAGGCCAATGCCGAGGCGACGCATCAGAAAATGTGGATGCCCCTGAACGAGGCGACCGAATTGAGGGAGGAGTGCGTCGCGGCGGTCAATGGCGGCGAATGGGAGTCGGCCTTCACAAAACTCAAGGATATGTACTGGATGCTCACCAGCCGCAACTGGAACGTCGCGGCCGACGAGCTCATAAAATATGTCAGCGAAGAGGTCCGGGAGAAGGTCCGGGGGTATGTGGAATATGAGCGGGATCTGCTTCCCGAGCACAGGAAGCAGTTGGCGCGGGCCAGCGTGCTCCGCCGGGGGGAGGCCGACGTCGAAAACATCGACTGGAAGGTAAGTGATTACCAGATCGCTGTGGCCGTCTACCCGTTCTGTAACGAGAAGCGGGAGGAGTATGTCAAAACGCTCGCCTCGCTGCACGCCATGCGCGGCGGCATGTACAAGGCCGGCGGGCACGACAACGAAGCCAAAGCGGAGTATTGCGTGGCGATGATCCTCGATCCGGACCTGCGCGCGCAGGCCCTCGAGGCGTTTCCGGAGTTGGCCGACGCGCCCCATGACGAGGAGTTCGGCGCACCGCCGAGGGAGATCGCGGCTTTCAAATCGCCGATGCGCTCGCTCGAGGTCTTCGAGCAGCCCATTTACGCCCCCGGGGATAAGGTCTTTGCCAAGTACGCGGGGCATCCGGAGTATTATCTGGCCGAAATATTGTACGTGAATCCCAACGGGGAGGCGTGCGTGAAGTTCTACGACGGGCTGAAGAGCGATTATACGCGGATCTATCCCTTCGAGAAGATCGCCCGGATGTACAACCTGGTGGCCAATCCGCACGGCGGCGCGAAGGGGAAAGGCGAGTGCGAGATCGTTAAGGTAAACGGCCCCCAGGTGGAGGTAAAGTTTACCGAGACCGGGAAAACCGAAACGCTGGGCTTCGAGGACCTGATGTTTACCACGCGCAAGGATGGGGCCCAGGAGGGGGATTTGGAGCAGGCGGAGAAGGCCGATAACGGCGTGAACGGGGTGCCGACGTGGATATTCAAGCTGGTGCTCGTAGTGGTGCTCGGATCGCTCGGGGGATGGATCTTCGGAACCTGGGGATCATTTGCCGGGATCGTGATCGGGTACTTTTCCGGAGGCTGGGTAAGGAAGAAACTTTGGGAAAAATTGTGAAACGGAGATAAATGAGTGTTATGGAAGATTATCAGGAAGGACCATCGAAAGACAAATCGATCAAGGGGTACCAGATCGTCATCGTGATCCTGGCGGTCGTGCTGGGCGCGCTGTCGTTTATGTATTTCCGGCAGGTGCAGACGCTCAAGGCGGACTTCTCCGTCGAGAGGGACACGCTGACCAACCAGTTGTCGGCGGTGATCATGCAGATGGACGGGCTGAAGACCGAGAACGATACCATTAACGTGCAGTTGGCGGTGGAGAGGGAGAAGGCCGACTCGATCCTGCAAAAATTGCAAAAAGAGAGGTCGTTCTCGGCTGCGAAGATACGCGGCTACGAGAAGGAGTTGGGCACGATGAGGACCATCATGCGCGGGTTCGTCCACCAGATCGACTCGCTGAACACGCTGAACCGCAAATTGGTAGACGAAAACCTCGATTTCCGCCGTCAGGTAACCACCCAGCGGCAGAGGGCGGAGCTGGCCGAGGAGCAGGCCTCCGAGTTGAACACCAAAGTGAGGCGCGGGTCGGTGATCCGGGTGCGGGATATCTCGCTGGTCACCCTGAGCGGGTCGGACAAGGAGGTGTCCAGGGCTTCCAGGGCCTCCCGGGTGAGGGTCGACTTCGTGTTGACCGCCAATGAGCTGGCCAATCCGGGCGAACGGAACATCTACATGAGGCTGACGGCCCCCGACGGCTACATCATGGCCAACTCCTCGGGCTCGGTCTTCGACTTCGAGGGCGACAAACTGGCTTACTCGGCCATGCGCGGCATCGATTACCAGAACCAGGACCTGAGCGTGAGCATCTACTACAACGGCGAGGGCATCACGGCGGGGACCTACAAGGTCGCCCTGTATATGGACGGCTACCGGATCGGGACGGCCGACGTGCTGGTGCGTTAAAAGCGCGCGCAACCCATCGGGAAGCGGGGCCGCGTGTCCCGCTTCTTTGTTTTTGACAATTTTTCCCTGTAATGGGATAATTATTCCTTTGGGCGGAATGTGTGCCGGGCTACTTTTGCTTCCAAACCAAACTGCCCGATGAAAAGAGCTTTTCCCAATTTCCGATATTTTTGCTGCGGCCTGCCCCTGGCGGCCCTGCTGGCCGGTTGCGCTGGCGGGGCGGGGTATGAATTCGCACACCTCTACAAGGACCTCCCCTTTGAAATGCAACGGGTCGAGCGTCCCGCCATAGCGCCGAACAGCGTTTCGATCGTCGATTTCGGGGGGGCGGGCGACGCGATGACCCTCAATACGCAGGCCTTTACGCAAGCCTTCGCCGCGCTCGAGGAGATGGGCGGGGGGAGGCTGGTCGTCCCCGAAGGGGTGTGGCTTACGGGTCCCATCGTGCTCAAAAGCGGATGCGAGCTCCACCTGGAGCGGGGTGCGCTGTTGAGTTTCACACCCGATTTTACGCAGTATCCCATCATAGAGGGCTATTACGAGGGCAAGACCATGCCCCGTTGCCAGTCGCCCATCTCGGCCAAGGGCGCAAAGAATATTGCCATCACGGGTTACGGGGTGGTGGACGGCTCCGGGGATGCCTGGAGGCCCGTCAAGAAGGGCAAGATGACCGCCTCGGCGTGGAAGAACCTGGTCGCGTCGGGCGGCGTGCTCAACGCGCAGGAGAACGTCTGGTACCCTTCCGAAGGGTCGCTCCGGGGCAATGAGATGGAGGCGTGCTGTTTGCCCGACGCGCAGGACCTCCCCGCCTGGGATCCGATCAAGGATTACCTGCGCCCGGTAATGGTCAGTTTGGTGGAGTGCGAGAACGTGCTGCTGGAAGGGGTCGCCTTCCAGAACTCGCCCAACTGGAACATCCACCCGGCCATGTGCAAAAATGTGATCGTCAAGGATATTACCATACGCAACCCGTGGTACGCCCAGAACGGCGACGGCATCGATTTGGAGTCGTGCACCGGCGTGGTAATGACGGGCTGCGTGCTGGATGTGGGCGACGACGCGATCTGCATCAAGTCGGGGCGCGACAGGGAGGGACGCGAGCGGGGGATCCCCACCTCGCAAGTCATCGTCGACGACTGCATCGTCTACCACGGCCACGGCGGCTTTGTGGTGGGCAGTGAGATGTCGGGCGGCGTGAAAAACATCAAGGTGAGCCGTTGCGCCTTCCTGGGGACGGACGTGGGGCTCAGGTTCAAGAGCTGCCGGGGCCGCGGAGGCGTGGTCGAGGGGATCTGGATCGAGGATATCGTGATGCAGGACATTCCCACCGAGGCGCTGCTGTTCGATTTGTTCTACGGCGGCATATCGGCGGTCGAGGAGCTCGAGAAGTCGGGCGACGGGAGCGCTCCCGACGCCGAAATGATGCCCGTGGACGAGGGAACGCCCCAGTTCAGGGACATCCACATCTCGGGCGTGTCGTGCCGCAACGCGCGCAGGGCCATGCTGTTCAACGGTTTGCCTGAGATGAACGTGGAGAACGTGACCGTCTCCGACTGCTCGATTACCAGCGAGTTGGGCATCGAGATCTTCGAGGCGACGGGCGTGAAGATCAACAATGTGAAAGTCGACAACACCCGGGGCCCGGCCCTGCGGCTGCACAACGCGAAGAATATCCTCGTCGAGAAGCTCAACGGGGGGCAACCCGGCGTTCAGACCGAAGTGACCGGAAGCCGCAACGCGGAGATTTGCGTCAACGGGCAGGCGCTCTTAGAAAAGTAATTAAGATTACTACAAGGGGTGTAGGGAAGAATAACACAATATTTTCTACCTTTGCCTTGTTGTAACAGGCAATTTGTTCCCCGGTATGAAGCGGTTATTGGTTTTGTTGTTGCTCCCGGCCCTGTGGACGGGGGGTGCGCGCGGAGCGCAACTGGAGTGCGTATTCCAGCATTACAGCTCCTCGGAGGGGTTGCCGCACAACTACATCTCCGATATCTGCGTAGACCGCCAGGGCATGGTCTGGATCTGCACCTGGTACGGGCTGAGCCGCTTCGACGGTTACTCTTTCAAGAATTACCGCACCTTGCCGGGCGACAACTCGCCCTTGTCCCACAACCGCTTCCTGGATGTGTCGGAGGACGCCTACGGCGACCTCTGGCTGACCACATACGACAACCGCCTTTACCGCTTCAACCGCACCACGGAGCAGTTCGAGGACATCGCCGCCCTGCTGACCGATTTTCGGGGCGACAAGAACAACATCAAGAGCGAGGCCTACCTCAACACCCCGGACCAGGGGACCTGGATCGTCTTTTCGGGGCACGGGCTGGTCCGCGCCGAGACCCTGCCCGGAGGCGGGATCCAACTAGCGCGCGTGGGGGATGAGGCCCTGGCCGGTGAGCGCGGCATAGCCCTGCACCAGGATTCGCTGCAAAGGCTCTGGGTAATCTCCGACGCGGGGGCCAGCGTGGTCGTCTCGCGGTCGGGGAAGTACGACGTGACCGCCCTCTACCGCGACCAACCCGTCGTTGACCTGGCCGAGTACGGCCAATGGGTCGTGCTGGCCGTGGGCGACAAGCTCGCGCTGCACAGCACGCAGACCTTCGAGACTTTGATGGTCCCGCTGCCCGTGCGCGATCATATTACCTCGGTAACGATCGACCCGGCCGACGGGCGCATCTACGCCGGAACGGCCCGATCCGGGATCTTTTCGTACGACAGCCCCTCGGGGCGTCTGCTGCCGGAGTATCCCGTCAGGGAACGGATCCGCCATTTGACGGCCGACTCGAAGGGGATCATCTGGGTTACCACGGAAGGCGCGGGCATTTCGCGCTACATCCCGGCCCTGAAGAGCTACAAGCACTACGAGCAGCAGATGAACGCCGCATCCTACTACGTCGACACGATCGCCAGGGTGGTGGACCGGGGCGACCTGGTGTGGCTGAAGCTGAACCGCCACGGCTTTGGCTATTACGACCGCACCTCGGACAGTTTCTTCTCCTTCTACAACGACCCCCAGAAGCCCGATTGCCGGATGAGCAACGGGGTGGCCTGCTTCGAGATCGACTCGGAAAACGTGCTCTGGATGTCGACCTCCGACCGGAGCCTGGAGCGCATCACCATCATACAGCCCCGGGCCAGGATCTTCACCCCCGACGCGAGGCTGACCAACAAAGCCGACGCGGAGCTCCGGGCATTGGCCCTCGATCAGGAGAACAACGTGTGGATGGCCACCAAGGGGGGCGGGTTGTTCTGCTACGACCCCCTGTGGAGGCTGATCGAAAAGTACCCCGACCGGGGCATGCCCTACATCGGGCTGGCCTACACGATCTGGTGCGCGCCCAACGGCGACATCTGGGTGGGGACCAAGGGCGACGGGGTGTACCGCCTTCGGCAGACGCCCCGGGGACGCGAATTCGACCACTACCGCAACATCCCCGGCGATAACTTCTCGCTGAGCAACGACAACGTCTACTCCATCACGGGGGACTCCCAGGGATCGGTCTGGATCGCCACCTACGGGGGCGGGATCAACAAGATGGTCGAGCAGCAGGGCAAGGCCAGGTTCCTGAACGCCTACAACACCTTCTTCGAGTACCCCCTCAACCACGGCGACAAGGTGCGCTACATGCTGTGCGACAAGCAGGGGACGATGCTCGCGGCCACGGTCGAGGGGCTGATCCTGTTCGACCCCACGGCCGAGGAGCCCCGCAAGACCAAGTTCAAACTGGCCCAGAAGGTACAGGGCGACAGCCATTCGCTGGGAAACAACGACGTGATCCACATCCTGCGCGACTCCAAGGAGCGGATCTGGCTCTCGACCTTCGGGGGCGGGGTCAACCTCTACAAAGGCCTCGACGAACAGGAGACCCCCAGGTTCGATATCTACTCGACCGAACAGGGGCTGTCGAGCAACATCGTGATGGCGGCCACCGAGGACCACGACGGGTTCTTATGGTTCTCGACCGAGAACGGGCTCTCCAAGTTCAATCCCGAGACGGGGGAGTTCAGCAACTTCTCGCGCTACGACGGCATACCAACCACCAACTTCAGCGAGGCGACCGCCCTGACCGACTCCAAAGGCGACGTGCTCTTCGGCAGCGTGAACAACCTCTACATCATCGACCCCGAACAGATGACCTACGCCCACGAGGATTTCAAACTCGCCTTTACGGGCTTCGATCTGAGGAACGCGGAGGTGGCGGTGGGCGCGCCCGACGGCATCCTGCAAAAGACCGTCATGCAGACCACCTCGATTACCCTGCCCCACGACTTCTCCAATTTCAGGATCTATTACGCGTCGCTCAACTCGCGCCTGCAGCCGAGGATCATCTACCGTTACATGCTCGAGGGCTACGATTCGGAGTGGAACATCGTCAAGGAGCTCCGGAGCGCCCTCTACTCCAACCTGCCCCCGGGAAAATACACCTTCAAGGTAAGTTGCAGCGCGGACAACAACCCCGCGTTGAGCGAGACGATCAGCATGGGGTTCGTGGTCAGCCCGCCCTGGTGGCGCACCGGGTGGATGTACCTGGTCTACGTGTTGTTCGGGGGGCTGGTCTTTTATCTGGTGTTGAGGACCCTCTACGCGATGTTCGTGCTGCGCAACAAGGTCCGGGTCGAGCAGCAGATGACCGAGCTTAAATTGCAGTTCTTTACCAACATATCCCATGAATTGCGCACCCCGCTGACCCTGATCCTGGGCGGTATCGAGGAGGTCAAGCGCCAGGAGACCCTCTCGGGGCAGGGGAGCATCAACCTGAGCATGGCCGAGAAGAATACCCGGCGGATGTTGGCCCTGATCAACCAGTTGCTCGATTTCCGCAAGGTGGTCAACGACAAGCTGGAGCTCAAGGTGAGCTACCTCGACATGGTGGCCCTGGCCACCGACGTGCTGGACGATTTCAGGGAGATGGCCGCCGAAAGGAAAATCGAATTGCTGCTCTCCACCTCGGTCAAGCAACTGATGGTCTGGGTGGACAAGGGGCGCATCGAGAGCGTGATCTACAATTTGATCGTCAACGCCTTCAAGTTCACGCCCGACGGGGGGCGCATCACGTTGACCGTCTCCCACCGCGAGGGGACGCCCGAGTTTTCGCTCTCGGTCGCCGATACGGGCGCGGGCATAGCCAAGGAGAAGCTATCCAGGGTCTTCGAACGGTTCGTGCAGGTCGGCGAACCCGTCTCCGACACGATGAAGGGCTCGGGGATCGGTTTGGCCCTGTGCCGCGACATTACTGTGCTGCACGGCGGGACGATCGACGTGGAGAGCACGCCCGGCGAAGGGTCGGTCTTTACCGTGACCCTGCCCATGGGCAACGCCCACTTCGACAAGAACCAGATCGACTTCCAGGGTACCGAGCCCGTGCAGACCTCGGCCGGGGAGGTCTCCCAGGCCGAACTCTCGACCTACGAGTCGATGCGCCGCGAAGACGTGGCCCCGCCCGCGGACGCCCCCCACATCATGGTGGTCGAGGATAACCGCGAGGTAAGGATCTTCATATACAACCAGTTGGGCGAC
Organism: Rikenellaceae bacterium; assembly: GCA_031551275.1. Classification (GTDB taxonomy): domain Bacteria; phylum Bacteroidota; class Bacteroidia; order Bacteroidales; family Rikenellaceae; genus JAVBMJ01. Next base: position 42,997 of record JAVBNX010000002.1, on the reverse strand, counting down.
AAGTACCACATCTCCGAGGCCGAGAACGGGGCCGACGCCTTCGAACGCGTCTCCCAGGAGGCCCCCGATCTGGTAATAACGGATTTGATGATGCCGGTCATGGACGGGATCGAGTTCATCAACAAGGTAAGGAACGATTTTAACGTCAGCCACATACCGATCATCATGCTCACGGCCAAGACGGCGCCCTCGGCGCGCATCGAGGCGATGCGGTACGGGGCCGACAGCTACATTACCAAGCCCTTCAGCATCGAGCTCTTGCAGGCCAACATCGAGAACCTGCTGCACCAGAGGCGCAGGCTCGCCGAAAGGCTGGCCTCGGCCGACAACCCGGCCGTCAAGGTAATCGACCTCTCGGGCGGCGAGGTGGTGGTTACCGACCGGGACCAGGAGTTCATCAAAAAGACGATGGAGTGGATCGAGCAGAACATCGCAAACACCGAGCTGACCATCGATCAACTGGCCTCCCACGTCAACATGGGCCGGACCACGATGTACAACAAGCTCAAGTCGCTGACCGGCAAGTCGCCCGTCGAGCTGATCAAGGAGTACCGGATCGGAAGGGCCAAATCGCTGCTCAAAACGGGCAAGGTGTCGGTCTCGGAGGTCGCCTACACGGTCGGGTTCGCCGATCCGGGCTACTTCAGCAAGTGTTTCAAGGACGTGACCGGGACTTCGCCGGCCGAATTTATCAAACAACAAGGAAATGAATAAACTGGTATGCACCCTGCTGGCCCTGGCCCTCTGTACGGCGGCGATGGCAGCGAAAGAGCAACGGCCCTGGTCGCTGAAGATGGCCGATTCGGAAGTAAAACGCAACGTCGTGCCGTGCATCATCGACTCCAAGGACGGCAAGCCCCGGTGGACTTACACCAACGGTTTGGAGGCCCTGGCCGTCCTGGATGCCGCCGAAGCCTACAACGAAGCGGGGCTGAAGGCGTGGGCGATGAAGTACGCCGACAAGATGGCCAACCCGGACGGGAGCATACTGACTTATAAGCCCGAGGAGTACAACCTCGACCTGGTCTGCCCCGGCAGGATCCTCTTCCGCGCCTGGGAAGCCACCGGCGAGGAGCGTTACCGCAAGGCGCTGGCGTTGGTCCGGGGCCAGTTGATCGCCCACCCGCGCACCTCCGAGGGGGGATTCTGGCACAAGAAGGTCTACCCCTGGCAGATGTGGCTGGACGGGCTCTACATGGGCGCGCCTTTCTACGCGGAGTACGTGTCGAAGTTCCTGCCCGACGCCGACCGGGTTGCTTTGTATGAGGATATCGTCAGACAGTTCGTTCTGGTGGGCAAGCACACCTACGATCCCGCCACCAAACTCTACCGCCACGGCTGGGACGAGTCCCGCACCCAGAAGTGGGCCGACCCGGTGACCGGCCAGTCGGCCGAGGTCTGGGGCCGGGCCCTGGGGTGGTACGCGATGGCTATCGTCGAGGTGCTGGATTATCTGCCCGACTATGTGGAGGGGCGCGGACAACTGATCGATATTTTGCAGGGGATCTATGCCGAACTGCCGAAATACGCAGACTCCTCGACGGGGATGTGGTACCAGGTGCTGACCAAGCCCAAAGAGAAAGGCAACTACCAGGAGGCCACCTGCTCGGCCATGCTGGTTTATGCCATGCTCAAGGGCGTGCGCAAGGGGTACCTGGATGCCGGGATGCGCAATTACGCGCGGGACAGCTATTTGAGGCTGGTCAAGAAGTTTATCCGCGAGGAGAATGACGGGACGATTTCGCTGGTGCATTGCTGTGCTGTGGCAGGGCTGGGCGGCAAGGCGGAGCGGAGCGGGACGTTCGAGTATTATATTTCGGAGCCGGTTATTGACAACGATCCCAAGGGGGTGGGGCCTTTTATTTGGGCTTCCTTGGAATTCGAGGGGAAGTTTTAAGGATAGGGACACCCCCTGAGAATTAGGCCGCCCCTCGCTGCTCGCGAGGATGCGGGGTACCAGTTGGGCCTGATGGCCCGCGTTGTTCCTTATCCCGACCCGGCCTGCCCAACCCGCCTTGGCTCTACCTTTAAACGTATTTCAGGAATTAGCCCTAAGCCTGCATGGGGGATTCGCTTCGCTGTCCCCCTTGCAGTCCGGTCCGATCACCCCTCTCTCCATCTCTCTCCCCTAACCGTAGGGGAGAGAGGGATATAAGGTGCTGCCGCTCCCGCTCTGGGTTCGGTTTCCGGGTCTGGAAAAGTACGGACCTGGATTCCGTTTCCGGGACTGGAAAAGTACCGCTCTGGTGACACCTGACGGTTGGTAAGCAGTGGGGGATGGTTGGGCCGCTCAATTACTCGTAAATCCAGAGCAGCACCGGCTTGCCGCCCTGTTGCAGCGTCTTGTCCAGGGCGGTCATCACGTTGTTGGAGACCACGGGGCACCCCAGGCTCCACCCCATGGGCAGGTGCAGCGGGTGGATCTCGGTCTCGGGGACCGGGTTGTGGGAGTGGAGCACCACGATCCGCTTGTAGGCGTTGTCGTTGGTCGATTCCAGCCCGTGGAGCTTGTAGTGCACGTTGATCCCCCACTGGCTCCAGGAGCGGATACCGATCCGGTATTTCCCCAGCGAGGTGCAGTAGCTCCCCGGCGTGTTGCTGAAGACGGGCTGCGTGGTGGTGCTCCCCAGCCCGCTGCCGTGGCAGCACAGCGATGAGAGCAGCGGTTCGTTCTTGGAAAAATCCCAGACCCACAGCCTTTTGCGCCCCGAATGGACGGACATGTCGACCATAACGCAATATTCGGTATTCATCCCTTTGGCCTTGCAGTAAATCAGTGCCGAGTCGGCCATGGATTGGAGGCGGTCGGCGGTCGGCGCGGGCGTGCCCTGGCCGTAGAGGCACACAAAGGTGCAGAGGCAGGGGAAGATAAAGAAGATCAGGCGGCGCATGGGCAAGGGGGCTGCGGGACGGGCTACAACCCCTCCACCAGCCGGATCAGGTATTGCCCGTAGGCGTTGTTCTTCATCGGCTCGGCCAGTCGGCGGACCTGCGCGGCGTCGATCCAGCCCTGGCGGAAGGCGATCTCCTCCAGAGAGGCGATCTTCAGCCCCTGGCGCTTTTCGATGGCCTCGATAAAGGTGGAGGCCTCCGAGAGCGAGTCGTGGGTGCCCGTGTCCAGCCAGGCGAAGCCCCGGGTCAGCTCCTGGACGTAGAGGCGGTCCTGCTCCAGATACCACTGGTTGACCGAGGTAATCTCCAGCTCGCCGCGCGCGGAGGGCTTGATCGTCCTGGCGACCCGGACCACGTCGTTGGGGTAGAAGTAGAGGCCCGGCACGGCGAAGTTGCTCTTGGCCTTGAGGGGTTTCTCCTCGATCGAGAGGGCGCGGTTGTTCTGGTCGAACTCGATCACGCCGTAGCGCTCGGGGTCGCGCACCAGGTAGCCGAAGACCGTGGCCCTGCTTTCCTGGCCGACCCTGGCCACGCAGTTGCGCAGCATGCCGCGGAAGCCCTGGCCGTAGAAGATGTTGTCGCCCAACACCAGGCACACGTCGTCGTGGCCGATGAACTTCTCGCCGATGATAAAGGCCTGGGCCAGCCCGTCGGGCGAGGGCTGCTCGGCGTAGTGGAACTCCACGCCCAGATCCTCGCCCGTGCCGAGCAAACGGCGGAAAAGCGGGAGGTCGACGGGGGTGGAGATGATGAGTATCTGCTTGATGCCGGCCAACATAAGGACCGAGATGGGGTAGTACACCATCGGTTTGTCGTATATAGGCAGAAGCTGCTTGGAAATGCCTTTGGTGATCGGGAAGAGCCTTGTCCCCGATCCACCGGCCAGTACGATCCCTTTCATCCGGCGCGTGGATTGTTAAAAAACTATCACAAAAGTAGCATTAATTTCATGCTATTCAAAAATTTATTACATTTGCCAATTGAAAAAGTTTGTAAACTATGAAAATAGCGATCGTCGGGACGGGATATGTGGGTTTGGTTACCGGAACCTGCTTCGCGGAGATGGGTATCGATGTTACCTGCGTCGATATCGACGCCAAAAAGATCAATAACCTCCGCAAAGGCGTCATTCCCATTTACGAGCCCGGCCTGGAAGAGCTGGTGCACAACAACGTGAGCGCCGGCCGCCTGCACTTCGAGACTTCGCTCTCCACCATCGTCAACCAGGTGGAGGTAATCTTTTCGGCCGTGGGAACGCCCCCGGACGAGGACGGGAGCGCCGATTTGCGCTACGTGCTCGACGTGGCCCACGAGGTGGGGCGCACCATGAACGACTACAAGCTGGTCGTTACCAAGAGCACGGTCCCCGTGGGGACGGCCGTCAAAGTCCGCCAGGCCATCGAGTTCGAATTGAACCGCCGGGGCGAGAAGATCGAGTTCGACGTCGCCTCCAACCCCGAATTTTTGAAGGAGGGCGACGCGATCAGCGACTTTTCCAAGCCCGCGAGGGTGGTGGTGGGCGTCGAGTCGCCCCGCGCCAAGCAGGTCATGGACGACCTGTACAAGCCCTTCCTCAGGAACGGCCACCCGGTGCTCTACATGGACATCCCCTCGGCCGAAATGACCAAGTACGCCGCCAACGCCATGCTGGCCACGCGGATCAGCTTTATGAACGACATTGCCAACCTGTGCGAACTGGTGGGCGCGGACGTCAACTCGGTGCGCAAGGGCATCGGCACGGACGATCGGATCGGGCCCAAGTTCCTCTACCCGGGCTGCGGGTACGGCGGGAGCTGCTTCCCCAAGGACGTCAAGGCGCTGATCCACACCGCCCACGAGCACAACTATGAAATGAGGGTCGTGCAGGCTGTCGAGGCGGTCAACGAGGAGCAGAAAAAGATACTTTTCCAAAAACTCAGCCGCCACTTCGACGGCAACATCGCGGGCAAGACCATCGCCGTATGGGGATTGTCGTTCAAGCCCCAGACCGACGACATGCGCCTGGCCCCCTCGCTGGTGGTCATCAACTCGCTGTTGGAGGCCGGTTGCCGGGTAAGGGTCTACGACCCCGTGGCGATGGGCGAGGCCCGCAAGCTGTTCGACCCCGAAGTTTTCATGGCGCGGGACATCTACGACGCCGCGCGCGGGGCCGACGCCATCCTGCTGCTGACCGAATGGCAGGAGTTCAGGCTGCCGAGCTGGGACTCGGTCAAACGGAGCATGAAATACCCCCTGGTCGTGGATGGCCGCAACATATACGACAGCGAGCAACTCCGCGACAAAGGTTTTATCTATATCGGTATCGGAACGAACTAATTTAAATCAACTTATCTCTTAAACGGACTCACCCCTGCATGAAGAGGATACTTATAACCGGAGGAGCCGGTTTTCTGGGATCGCACCTTTGCGAACGACTTTTGAAGGAGGGCAACGACGTGATCTGCCTGGACAACTACTTCACCGGCAGCAAGGACAACGTCCGCCACCTGTTGGGTAACAATAATTTCGAACTGGTGCGCCACGACGTGGTGGAGCCCTATGCCGCCGAGGTGGACGAAATATACAACCTGGCCTGTCCCGCCTCGCCCGTGCATTACCAGTATAACCCCATCAAAACCACGAAAGTATCGGTGATGGGTGCGCTCAACATGCTCTCGCTGGCCAAACGGGTGCGGGCGCGCATCCTGCAGGCCTCCACGAGCGAGGTCTACGGCGATCCCGCGATCCATCCCCAGCCCGAATCCTACTGGGGCAACGTCAACCCGATCGGCATCCGCTCGTGCTACGACGAGGGCAAACGGTGCGCCGAGACCCTGTTCATGGATTACAACCGCCAGAACGGGATCGAGGTAAAGATCGTGCGCATCTTCAACACCTACGGCCCGAGGATGGACATCAACGACGGGCGTGTGGTCTCCAACTTCATCGTGCAGGCGCTCAGGGGAGAGGACATCACCATCTACGGCGACGGCAGCCAGACCCGCAGTTTCCAGTACGTGGACGATCTGATCGAGGGCATGGTCAGGATGATGGATACCCGCCCCGATTTTACCGGCCCGGTCAACCTGGGCAACCCCGACGAGTTTACCATGCTCGAACTGGCCCAACTGGTGCTCGAGCTGACCAACTCCTCCTCCAAACTCATCTACATGCCCCTGCCCCAGGACGACCCGCGCCAACGCTGCCCCGATATCTCGCTGGCGCAGGAGCAACTCGGCGGCTGGCACCCGACCGTCAAACTGGAGGAAGGCCTCAAAAAGACGATCGAGTATTTCGAGTCGATCATATAGCCGGGTTTGCCCTGACCTGATTTCTTGTGTTTATTTGATCTGCAATGTGCTAAGCGCATTGTCAAAGCTTTGCTTTTGATCTTCAGGTACATTTAAGTACCCTACGCTAATTTTCCCGATTTTAATATCTTTCCAATACAATCCATTCGCGTCCGTTCCTGATAACTCATAGTAATCCGGAGCTACCGGAAGCAATGGACGTTTTTTTTCCGCGAGAGATTTATTGACTGCAACTATTAACTCTTCATTTTGGAGACGCAATTCTGAGTCTTTATTATTAAGCCGCATGATATTATAATAATTCGGGAAAGAAAGGGTCTCGGAATTATTAATATATATTTCTGAGGAATCACGGTAAACATAATGATGTATATTGTCGCTGTACATAGATGTGACTATTGATAGATAGTGCTTAACGTAATTGGACGGGATTCTCAATTTGACCTTCGAAGTATGGCTGTCATACTTAAGCCTGCAACTTACCAATTCGCTGTTAACGGTAGCGCAAGAAGTAAAAAATGCTGCCGCTAAAAGGATCCCCTTGAAAATTGTTTTCATATTTTACTGTTGCTATCGGTAAAAAAAGCCTGCCCCATTGGTTCTGAGACAGGCTTTTCGTTTGCGGGCCGCTTTTATTGGGCGATCTCGGTCTCGGCTTGGTCGTCCACGGTGTCCTGGGGGATTAGACCGCGCGATTTGAGCAGCGGGATGCGCGAGGGTTCCTGGCCGCGGAAGTTGCGGTAGAGGACCATGCCGTCCTCCATGCCGCCTTTGGCGAGGATCTCCTGGCGGAAGGCGGTGGCCACTTTGTGGTTGAAGATGTCGCCCGTCTCCTTGAAGGCGGCGAAGGCGTCCTTGTCCAGCACGGCGGCCCAGGTGTAGCCGTAGTAGCCGGCCGAGTAGCCCCCGTCGAAGATGTGCGAGAAGTAGGGGTAGCGGTACCTCGGGGCGATCTGGGGGATCAGCCCGTGCTTCACGTTGAGGTTTTGGTACTCGAACTCGTTCACGTCGATGGGCGCGTAGGCCTCCATCGAGTGGATGTCCATGTCGGAGAGCGAGGCGGCGAGCAGCTCGGTGGTCATAAAGCCCTGGTTGAACAGCGCGCTCTTGGTAATCTTGTCGATCAGGTGGTCGGGGATGACCGCGCCCGAGGCGTAGTGGCAGGCGTATTGCCTGAGCACTTCGGGCTCCATGGCCCAGTTCTCCATGATCTGGGAGGGCAGCTCCACGAAGTCGCGCTCCACACCGGCCAGGCCCTTGTAGGGTGTGTCGGTAAAGAAGGCGTGCAGCGCGTGGCCGAACTCGTGGAAGAAGGTCTCGGTCTCGTCCAGGTTCAGCAGCGCGGGGGTCTCGCCCTGGGGCGGGGTAAAGTTGCAGACGATGGAGACCACCGGGTCGACCTTCTTGCCGTCCACGTAGTAGCGCTCGTTGAAGGTGGTGCACCACGCTCCACCGCGCTTGCCCTTGCGGGGGAAGAAGTCGAGGTAGATCACCGCCAGGTGGGAGTTGTCCTTGTCGAGCACTTCGTAGACCTGGCAATCCTTGTGGTAGACCGGGGCGTTTTTCAGCGGCTTGAAGGTAATGCCGAACAGACGGTTGGAGAGGTTGAAGATGCCCGAGCGCACGCCGTCCAGCGGGAAGTAGGGGCGCAACATCTCCTCGTCGAGGGCGTATTTCTCCTTGCGCACTTTCTCGGCGTAGAACCACCAGTCCCACGACTCGAAGTCGTCGCTGCCCGTCTCCTTGAGTTTGATGGCCTGCATCTCTTCCAGTTCCTTTTTGGCCGAATTGAGGGCGGGCGTCCACATCTCGTTCAACAGCCCGTAGACGTTGGCGGGGGTTTTGGCCATCTCGTTGTCCAGCACGTAGTCGGCGTGGCTCTTGTAGCCCAGCAGGTGGGCCTTTTCGGTGCGCAGGCGGACGATGTCGTTGATTACCTGCTTGTTGTCCGTTTTGTCGTCGTAGTTGCAACGACCCAGGTAACCTTCGTAGAGGGTCTTGCGCAACTCCCTTTCGGTGGAGTTGGTAATAAAGGGGATCAGGCTCGGCTTGTCGAGCGTGAAGAGGTACTTGCCCGGTTTTTGCTCACTCGCGGCCAGCTCCTCGGCCGCGTTCAGCGACGAGGCCAAAAGGCCGCCGATCTGCGAGGAGTCGAGTTCCAGGACGAAGGATTTGTTGTCCGCCAACAGGTTATTGCCGAATTTGAGGGTGGCCTTGGAGAGCTCCTCGCAGACGGCCTTGTAACGCTCGCGGGCCTCGCCGGTCAGCAGCGCGCCGCCCCGGACGAGGTTCTTGTAAGTTTTTTCGATCAGCCTTTTCTGCGCCGCGTCGTAGGGCTTGGAATCCATCGTTTCGTGGACCTTTTTGATGCGCTCGAACAGGGCCTCGTTCATGCTGACCTTGTTGCCGTGGGCGGTCAGCCTGGGGGTTATCTCCTCCTCGATCGCCTGCAACTCGTCGTTGGTCTCGGCCTGGGTAACGTTGAAAAAGACGTAGGAGACCTTGTTGAGCATCTCGCCCGAGTTATCCAACGCGAGGATCGTGTTCTGGAAATCGGGCTCGGCCGGGTTGGCGGTAATGGCGTCGATCTCCGCTAAATGCCTGACCATCGCCGTGTCGAAGGCGGGCCGGTAGTGGGAGATGTCGATCTTATCGAAGGGGGGGACGCCGTAGGGGGTGTCCCATTCCGTTTCGAAGAAGGGGTTGGCGCCGGGGCCCATCAGGCCGTTCTTGCAGGAAACGATAGCTGCCATAAGCGTCAGGAAAAGAAAGATCTTTTTCATATCGGTTAAAATTTCGTACTTTTAAATAAAATAGGATGCGCCTCGGCAATTTCAAACGAGTTTGAATTGCTCTTGGCTTTCACTATCTTTGCGGCAAATTTACGAAATTTTCCAACACGTGCAATATTTCTACCATCCCGCCCCCGTTCCCGCCGAGATCATCCTCGACGCCGACCAGAGCCGCCATGCGGTCAGGGTGTTGCGTTTGGCGGACGGGGAGAGGATCGCCGTGGGTGACGGACAGGGCACGGTCTACACCGGGACCATCGCCGGGGCCTCGCCCACGGCCTGCCGGGTGGAGGTATCCGACCCCGTGAAGGCCGCCCCGAGGCCCTGCCGTTTGACGGTAGGCATCGCCCCGCCCAAGAACCCCGAGCGTCTGGAGTGGTTTCTGGAAAAGGCGACCGAGATGGGGATCGACCGCGTCGTGCCCCTTTTGTGCGCCCGCTCCGAGCGCAGGGTGTTGAAGGTCGAGCGGGAGCGCAAGGTGGTCCTCTCGGCCATGAAGCAATCGACGGGGGCGTGGCTGCCCGTGGTGGATGAGCTGACCCCGTTTGCTAAATTCATCCCCCAGGCGCAGGGTACCAAGCTGGTCGGCTGGTGCGATCCGGGCGTGGAGAAGCTTACCCCTTTGCAGGCCATCGTCCCCGGGGAAGAGATTACCATACTGATCGGTCCCGAGGGGGATTTCTCCCCGGATGAGCTGAAAACGGCCCTCGACGCGGGGTTTAAACCCATAACGCTCGGGCCCAACCGCCTGAGGACCGAGACAGCGGCCCTGATGGCGGTCGCGATGGTCGCGGGGATCAATATCGGGTAAGCAGATGCGCTGCGTTTGGACCATAGCTTTCGTGTTTGTCTGCCTGCTGGCGGCCGGGATGCTCTTTCTGGGCCAACACGCCCTGGTGTATGGTTACACGGAGGTATTTACCGCCAACTCCGTCTTCGGCGGCCAGGGCTTGCAGGCCGATGCGCTGAGCGGGTTCTTTCTGGTCATTATCGCCGTGGTGGGCGTGGCGGCGACGCTTTACAGCCGGGGCTACCTTCAGATGTACGAGGGAAAGAAAACCACGGCCGAATTCATACTCCACTTCGCCGCCCTGTGGGGCCTGATCGCCTCGATGGGGCTGGTGGTCGTCACGCCCACAGCCTTCTGGTTCCTGTGCGCGTGGGAGGCGATGACGCTCTGTTCGTTCCTGCTTATTATGTTCGAGGGCGAGAAGCCGCAGATCCGCAAAGCGGGGCTGGTCTACCTGGTAATGATGCACGTGGGCTTCGTGGCCCTGGTCGCGGGCTTCTCGATGGGGGTCGCGCCGGACGGGACAGGCGGGTTCGCGGGGCTGCCGGACTACTTCGCGGCGAACAATCCCCTGCCCGTGGCGATTTTGCTGCTGATCGGCTTTTTAATGAAGGCGGGCGCCTTCCCCCTGCATACCTGGCTTCCCGAGGCGCACCCCGCCGCCCCGTCCCACGTCTCGGCCCTGATGTCGGGCGTGATGATCAAGATGGGGATCTACGGGGCGTTGCGGGTGGTCTTCGCCCTCTCGTCGGAGTTTTTCACACTCGGGGTCATCCTGCTGGCCGTCGGTTGCGTGACGGCGTTGTGGGGCGTGATCCTCGCCGCCTTGCAGGACAACCTCAAGCGGTTGATGGCCTATTCGAGCATCGAGAACATAGGAATTATCCTGATCGCCGTCGGGGTTTCCCTCATGGCGTGGGGACGCGGGGATACCTTCCTCGCGGTATGCGCGATGGGCGGCGCTTTGATGCACATCCTGGCCCACGCGATGATCAAGCCCCTGCTCTTTTTCGGGGCGGGGAATGTCTATTCCCAAGCCCACACCCTCTCCGTCGACCGGTTGGGCGGGCTGGGCAAGCGGATGCCCCTGACCGCGGCGCTGGTGCTGTTCGGGAGCGTGGGGATCTGCGCGCTGCCCCCCCTGGCGGGCTTCGTGTCGGAGTTCTTTATCTATTTCGGGCTGGTCGACTCGATCGCCTCGGGCGGCGGGGCGGTCATCTCGTCGATCATAGCGCTGGCGGTCATCTCCCTCTCGGGCGGGATCGTGATGATGGCCTTTATTAAGCTCTACGGCGTGGCCTTCCAGGGGCTTCCCCGAACAGACGAGGCGGCCCGGGCCCGCGAGGCGTCCATGTGGCAGATTATCCCGATGGGGCTGCTGGCCGGGGGCGTCATCATTATCTCCGCTTTCCCGTCGCTTTTTTCATGGGCGGTTACGGGGTTGATCGCGAAAATATACGATATGCCCGGCTTGGGCGGTTCTGTCCAATTCCAGATCGCACCTGCGCTGAAGTGGGTGGCCACGATCGGCGGGGCCTTGGTCGTGTTGACGGCTTTGCTTGCCCTGCTGCGTAAGGCCGCGCTGAGGAACCGCCCTGTGGAGAGCGGGCCCACCTGGGGCTGCGGATTCTCGGACCCGGACGCCAAGATGCAATACAGCGGCGAGTCCTTCAGCGAGGGGTTGCAGAACATCGCCGCCTCGTTGACCAACACCTCGGGCGAGGCGGCCCCCGTGAGCAAGGACGAGGTCTTCCCCGCCCCTAAAGGCTTCGCCGTCAGCCGCAGGGACAGGATCGAAACGCTCTTCGTGGCGTGGTGGGGCGAGTACTCGGGGATGGTGTTGGAGCGTTTGGAAAGATTCAGGACCGGGAAGGTCAACGGGTATGTCTTTACCGCGCTGGCCACCCTTTTCGCCATACTTTTAATCTCGCTTTTCGGATGGATCTGACGGGCATACTCACGCTGCTGCTTCTGGCTATCCTCTCGGCGATGATCCCGGGGGTGGTCAACCGTTTGCGGGCCCGGCTGGCCGGACGCAAGGGGGTGAGCTTCTGGCAGCACATCCACAACGTGGAGCTGCTCTTCAAAAAGGGGGCGGTCTATTCCACCGCGACCACGGCGCTTTTCCGGATCGCCCCGTCGGTCTACCTGGCCTGCTCGATGCTGGTTTTGTGCTTCGTCCCGGTGGGCGACCTGCCGCCTTTGATCTCCTTTAAAGGAGATTTCGTGGTGGTGGCCTATCTGCTGGCCCTTTCGCGGCTGGCCCTGATCCTCGGGGCGATGGATACCGCGTCGAGCTTCGAGGGGATGGGGGCGAGCCGCGAGGCCTTGTACGGCGCGCTGGTCGAACCGGCCCTGTTCATGATCCTCGGGGCGATGGCCATGGTGACCGGGCAACCGAGCCTCGGTGCGATGGCCCAGGGGGCGGCGCAGGGCGGGACGGAGATATGGATCGTGCTCCTGCTGCTGTTCTATTTGATGGTCAAGGTAATCACCGTCGAGGCCGGGCGCGTCCCCGTCGACGATCCGCGCACCCACTTGGAATTGACCATGATCCATGAGGTGATGGAGTTGGATTATTGCGGGGTGGACCTGGCCATGATCCGCATGGGCGGATGGTTGAAGACCGGGGCGTTGGCCGCCATCGCGTCGGCCGCGCTGGCCGGGTCGCTGCCCATGCCGACCTTGTTCTCGGTGGCGCTGGTGCTGATGGTCGGGGTGCTGATCGGGGGTGTCGAGTCGTTCCAGGCGAGGAACCGCCTTTCGAGGAACACGACCTGGATATTGACCATACTTTCGTTGTCCGTGATCGTCTTTATGACGGCCTTTATATTGCTTTAGGATGCTATCGCTGCTGATACTATACGTCGTTACGCTGGTCTACGTCTCCATCACGGAGCGTTACCGCAACTACGCCATGCTGATCGGGTTGCAGGGGGCGATCCTGTTCGCCATCGCGATCTTCCGGCTCCACTCGATCAATATTTTCGATTTGTTGTTCATCCTGATCGAGACGCTTGTATTCAAGGCCATTATCGTGCCGGGGATGCTGTACCGGATTATCCGGCGCACGAAGATCAACCGGGTGGCCACCTTCGGCCAGAGCCAGTTCAACTCGCTGCTGGGCTCGATCCTCGCCTTGGTGGCCAGCGCGGTCGTCACGTGGTACATCGCCGACGAGGGGACGGACCGGCTCTTCTTCGGGGTGGCGTTGTACGCCCTTTTGAGCGGTATGGTCATGATTACCACGCGCAAACGGATTTTTTCGCATTTGGTCGGTTTCCTTCTGATAGAGAACGGGGTGTTTTTGTTTTCGATCGCCATGGGGGTCGAGATGCCTTTTTTGATCAACATCGCCATTTTGCTCGACATTTTGATCAGCGTGTTGATGCTCGGGATCTTTATGAGCCGGATCGGCGACCGGATGCACGTGCTCGATGCCGAGGATTTAACCGAATTGAAGGATTGATATGGGAGCGGTCTCTTTGATGATAGCGGCTTTGGCCTGTTGCGCGGGGATTCTGCTCTCCCGGCGCAGGGGGCTGGTCAATTTGCTCTCGGGGTTGTACGCTTTGTTGCAGGCGGGGTCGGCGGTATGGATGTTCGTTTACCCGCCCGCCGGGGGACAGCTCTTCGTCTACGACGCGCTGGGCAAGTTGTTCTTTTCGCTCTCGGCCCTGGTCGGCTTGATGGCCGTGACCCACAGTTGGGCCTACCTGAAAGGGGACACCTTGCGGGAGTACAAGATCTATTTCGCCGCGCTGATCCTGCTGTTGGCCTCGCTTTCGGGGGTCTACTTCGCGGCCAACGCGGCGGTAACCTGGATCTTTTTGGAGGCGACCACGTTGTCCGCCGCCGGGCTGATCTACTACCACCGCGAGGCCAAGAGTTTGGAGGCGGCCTGGAAGTATGTGTTCGTCTGCTCGGTGGGCATCTCGATGGCCTACCTCGGCATATTGCTTTTAAGCTCCGTGGTGCGCGACGGGGGCGATCTGACCTACGCCAATTTGGCGATGCGCATCGCGACGGCCAATCCGTTGTACGCCAAGATGGCTTTCCTGTTTATTCTGGTCGGGTACAGTTGCAAACTGGAGGCCTTCCCGTTGTACGCCGCCGGGGTGGACGCCAACTCGGCCGCGCCCGCGCCCGCCGGGGCGGTAATCTCGACCGCGCTGCTGAACGGCGGCTTCGTGGCGGTCTTCCGGGTCTACAAAGTCATGATGCAGAGCGAATTCTATCCCTGGATGCAAGGCGTGCTGCTGATCCTCGGGGTGGCGACCCTCGCCGTGGGGGCGCTGACCATGCGCAGGGTGCGCAACTACAAGCGGCTTTGGGCCTACTCCTCGGTCGAGAACATGGGGCTGGTGCTGATCGCATTGGGCCTCGGAGGCGGGGCGTTGCTTTTCGCCGTGCTGCACCTGGTAGGGCATACGTTCCTCAAATCGAGCCTGTTCTTCCAGTTGGGTCCCCTCTACAAAAGCCTGGGAAGCTACCGGATCGAGGACGGCGGGGAGTACATGAAGCTCAACCCGGCCGCGGGTGTGGGCCTGGCCCTGACTGTGGCCTTTTTGCTGGGATTCCCACCCTCGGTGCTGTTCATTTCCGAGCTGGGATTCGTGCAGCAGGCGGTCACGGGCGGCAAGTGGTGGGCGGTGGCGGCCATCGCGGGGCTGGTCTGCGTGGCGATCTATATTTTGGGCCAGAGGGTCTACGAGTTGTGTTTCAAACCCGCGCCCGAGCCGGGACAAAAACTCCGGGTCGGTGCGGTGCTATGGAGCGCGCTGGCTTTCATGGCGTTGGCGTGCGCGCTGGGCGCCTGGCAGCCGGGCTGGCTTATGGATTTGATTAACGGGGTATTGCGATGAAGTGGATCGAGTGCGATAACCGGCAAGGGTCGGTAGCTTTGGGCGATATTCCGGTGTTGGAGTACGCCGACTTTTACGATACCATCCGCGGGCTTTTGGATGACCCCGCACGCCATATTTTCCACTATTTCGCCCTGTCTTTGGAGGAGCGTTTCCGGCTGGTCTGCCTGGTGGCGGACGATAGGACCGGAAAGGTGCTGGTCCTGGCCTACGATTACGAATACTATTGCGAGCAGGAGTTGCCCTCTTTGACGGCCATCCATCCCCAGGTGCACCCCTTCGAGCGGGAGATCGCCGAGAGCAACAACATCGTTTTTGCGAAGAACCCCTGGGCCAAGCCCCTGCGGACCGCTTTCCCGGACGACTACCCCTTCTACAAGATGGAGGGGGATATGCTCCACGAGGTGCACGTGGGCCCGGTCCACGCGGGGATCATCGAGCCGGGGGGATTCCGGTTCATCTGCCAGGGAGAGAAAGTTTTGCACCTTGAGATCGCCCTGGGCTACCAGCACCGGGGTGTGGAGGAGCTGATGGTCAAGGCCCGCCCCCTGCGCCGCAGCGTGCTCTCCGAGGCCATCGCGGGCGACAGTTCGATCGCCCACGCCACGGCTTCAGCCATGCTGGCCGAGCGGTTGGCGGGGGTCGAAGTCCCGCAGCGCCTCTGGGCCGAGCGGACCATAGCGCTGGAGATGGAGCGGATCGCCATGCACATCGCCGATACCGGGGCGTTGTGCATGGACATCGGCTACCAACTGGGACAGGTCGCCTGCGAGGCGTTGAGGACGGTGGTGATCAACACCATGCAACTCTGGTGCGGCAACCGCTTCGGGCGCTCGCTGATCCGTCCCGCCGGGACGAACTGTCCCCTGACCCCGGAGTTGTCCGCCGCGATCGCCGCCAACCTGGCCGACGTGGCCCGGCGCTACACCGAGGTGGCCGACGATCTGAAAGACACCCCCTCCGTGCTGGCCCGTTTCGAGGAGTGCGGGGTGGTAACCCGGGAGCAGATGCAACGCATCGGCGCCGTGGGCATGGCCGCGAGGGCGAGCGGGCTGGGGCGCGATTTGAGGACGACCCATCCGTGGGGCATCTATGGAAAGGAGCTGAGCCACGACCCGGTGGTCAAGGAGTTCGGCGACGTGATGGCACGATGTATGGTGCGGGTAAGGGAGGTGCGGCAGTCGGTCGAATACATCGCCGGATTACTGGCGGGGCAGGGGACCGGGAAGCTGCCCGGGCCCGATTACGCGTTGAAATTAAAGCCCGGCACGCTGGCTTTCGCCGCCCTGGAGGGCTGGCGCGGCGAGTGCGTCCACGTCGCGGCGACGGATGAAAAAGGGGAGCTGATCAGCTACAAGGTAAAAGACCCCTCGGTGCACAACTGGATGGCGCTGGCGCTGGCCGTCCGGGGGGCGGGGATCTCCGATTTCCCGGTCTGCAACAAGAGTTTCAATCTCTCCTATTGCGGTCACGATCTGTAAATTATGTTTTTCTCGAAGATAAAAATACTCCGCAGCCACGGCCGCCAGTACATTCCCGATCTGGGGAAGGTGGAGATCCCCGCGCCCTACCGGGGAAGGCCCCGCATCACGGGCGGGATCGGGGAGAAGGATGCCCTCGCCCTGGTCGAAATGTGCCCCACGGGAGCCATCGGATTTGAAAAAGGGCTGACCATCGACCTGGGCCGTTGCGTCTTCTGCGGCGAGTGCGCCCGCAAAGCCCCGCAGCATATCGCCTTCACGCAGGACTACCGTATGGGGACCAATACCCGCGAGGGGCTGATCGTTACCGAGGGCGAGCCCGCCCCGAGGTTCGATCCGGCGGCCATAAAGCCCGGCTTCGACCGCTACTTCCGCGAGGCGCTCAAACTGCGCCAGGTCAGCGCGGGCGGCGACAACTCGACCGAAATGGAGCTCAACGCTTCTGGCAATGTGAACTTCGATTTCGCCCGCTTCGGCGTGGAGTTCGTCGCCTCGCCCCGCCATGCCGACGGGGTGGTGGTAACCGGCCCCGTCACAAAAAACATGGCCCCGGCGCTTTTGACGACCTACAAGGCCGTCCCGCAACCCCGCATTTTGATCCTCGCGGGCGCGGAGGCGATCTCGGGCGGCCTTTTCGCCCCGAGCCGTTGCATCGACCGCGCCTTCCTGGAGGGTGGAACGGGGCACAACGGGACGGTATTCCCGCAAGGAACCCCCGTCGACCTTTACCTGCCCGGCGCGCCCGTCCATCCGATGACCTTTATCGAAGGGGTAACCTCCTTACGCCGGGCCGCGCAAGGGAAAAAGCGGTAGGGCGATGAACGGCGAGCGGGAAGATATCGTCCGGCAGGAGCAGATCATGGAGCCCGAACCCGTGCCCGTAAGGCTGTGGGATCTGTTCGTGTCGTTCCTCAAGATTGGGCTGTTTACCTTCGGGGGCGGCTACGCGATGATCCCCCTGATCAAGGACGAAGTGATCGGTCGGCGCAAATGGGTCCGCGAGGATAGCTTTCTGGAGCTGCTTACCCTGGCCCAGTCCGCACCGGGGCCCATCTCGCTCAATACGGCGGTCTTCGTGGGCTACTCGGCCCGGGGATTCAAGGGGGCGTTGTGCGCTTTGGCGGGAGTAGTGCTGCCCTCGTTTGTGATCATCCTGGTCATCGCGATCTTTTTCCAACGGATCGCCGAGAACAAATACGCGGCGGCAGCCCTCAAGGGGATGCGACCGGCCGTGATCGCCTTGATGCTGGGCCCGGTGCTGGGCCTGTCCAAGGGTTTGGGATTCTGGCGGATACTGGCCGCGTTGGCTGCCGCCGCAGGCGTCTGGTGGGTGGGGCTTTCTCCCATCTATTTTATCCTGGCGGGCGCGACCGTGGGGATCGCACTGACTTTCAGAAATATTAAAAGCGTGCCGAAATGATCTACCTGCAGCTTTTCTACTCCTACCTGAAAATCGGGTTCTTCGGCTTCGGGGGCGGCTACGCGATGCTGTCGCTGATCCAGAACGAGATCGTCGTGCAGCGGGGCTGGCTTACCAACCAGCAGTTGACCGACATCATCGCGATCTCCCAGATGACCCCCGGCCCCATCGCCATCAACAGCGCGACCTACGTGGGCTATTCGGTAACGGGCAACATCTGGGGCTCGCTTTTGGCCACCCTGGCGGTCTGTTTGCCGCCGTTGACCATCATGATCGCCGTGACGAGGTTTTATATAAAACTCCGGACCAATAAGATGGTCGCCGGGGCCATGAAGGGCATGCAACCCATGATGCTGGGGATGATCGTGGCGGCGGCTTTGCTGCTTTTCACGCCCGACACGTTCGCCGACTGGATTACCTGGGCGATCTTCGGCGTGACCTTTATTCTGACCGTGCTGAAAATAAATCCGATCTGGCTGATCGTGGCCTCGGGGGTGGCCGGCGTGTTAATTTACGCTTAAATCTTTTCCGCGCGGCTAATTGTTTGATCCGCAACTGCGGCAATCCCCGTCGCTGCACAAATCCCCGACGCAATCGGTTTGCGACTGCCCACACGCCTCATCCTTACGCATTTGGGAGGCCGCGCACTCGATGCCCCGCTCCTTCATGTGGGGGTTGTCGCCGATTTCGGAACGGATATTGTGTCCTTTCAGGATCAGGGTCAGCGAGATACCGACCACGAAAACAGCAACGAGCAGTATGGCTACAAGAATGAGTGTCATAATTCGGTGCAAAGTTATAACTTTGCGTGATTAATTCATAAACAATGAAAATTGTAATTGCCGGAGCCGGGGAGGTGGGTAGCCACCTGGCCAAAATGTTGAGCGGGTCGACCCACGATATCACCATCATCGACGCCGACCCCATACAACTGGACCAGGTCTCCGATATGGCCGACGTGGTGACCATGGAGGGCGATTGCACCTCGTTCGCCGTGTTGAAAAAGGCCTCGGTGCGCAAGGCCGACCTCTTTATCGCGGTCAACACCACGGAGAACGACAACATCCTCTCCGCCATCCTGGCCAAGGAGCTGGGCGCGCGCAAGGTAATCGCGAGGATCGACAACAACGAATACATGGAGCCCAACAACAAGGAGTTGTTCATCAACATGGGCATCGACTACCTCTTTTATCCCGAAAAGCTGGCCGCGCAGCAGGTCATCAACCTGCTGGGGCACACCTCCACCTCGGAGTACGTCGACTTCTCGGGCGGCAAGCTCTCGCTGGTGGTCTTCAAGCTCGACTCCTCCTCGCCGTTGGTCAACAAGACGCTTTTAGAGGCGACGCGCGACCGCGATAACATGCCCTACCGCACGGTGGCGATCATGCGGGGCGGCGAGACCATCATCCCCAAGGGGAGCGACACCTTTATGGAGGAGGACACGATCTACGTCGTCTCCAAGTACGAATCCGCGAAGGAGGTAATGGCCTTCTCGGGCAAGAAGAACATCGACGTGCGCAGCGTGATGATCCTGGGCGGCAGCCGCATCGGGGTCCACATCGCCGCCGAGTTGCAGGAAGAGGCCAACGTGAAGCTGATCGACTACAACCCCGACAAGGCCTACAAGCTGGCCGAGCAGTTGGAGAAGACGCTGATCATCAACCAGGACGGCCGCAACACCGAATCGATGGTCGAGGAGGGGATCAGCAACATGGACGCCTTCGTGGCCGTGACGGGACGCTCGGAGACCAACATCCTGGCCGCCATGCTCGCCAAGCAGATGGGGGTCAAAAAGGTAATCGCCGAGGTCGAGAACCTCAACTACATCAACCTGGCCGAGAGCATCGGCATCGACACGATCATCAACAAGAAGCTGATCACAGCCTCCAACATATTCCGCTTTACCATGTCGACCGACGTGCAGGCGATCACCTGCCTGACCGGCTCGGAGGCCGAGGTGCTGGAGTTCATCGTCAAGCCCAACTCGCCCGCCACCAAGCAGAAGATCAAGCACCTGGACTTCCCCGACCACGCCATCATAGGCGGGATCGTCAGGGGCGACAAGGTCTTTATCGCGGTGGGCAACATGGAGATCAATGCCTACGACCGGGTGGTGGTCTTCGCTTTGCCCGACGCGATCCCGAAGATCGGTAAATTTTTCAATTAATTATAGAATATGGCATTAACGTCGAATATTTTAAGCCTTATCACGCGCGGTCGCCGCGAAGAGATCGACCATTTCCGCCGCCATCCCGTCGAAGTCCAGCACAGCCAGTTGGAGTACCTGCTCGAGATGGGCGCGAACACCGTTTACGGCCAGCAATTCGGGATGGGGACCGTCCAGAACATCGAACAGTTCCAGGCCCGTGTCCCCGTGGCGGGCTATGAGCACTTCAGCCCGTTGATCCACCGCACCATGATGGGCGAGCACGGCCTTTTGTGGCCCACCGACATCCGCTGGTTCGCCCGCTCGTCGGGGACGACCGACAACCGCAGCAAATACATCCCCGTAACCGACGAGGGCCTCGAGGATTGCCACTTCCAGGGACCCAGGGACGTGATGGGCCTCTACGTGGGCAACTTCCCCGACAGCAACGCCTTCAGCGGCAAGACCCTCACGCTGGGTGGCAGCCGCAAGGTAATCGAACAGGGTACGGGGGCCAAGACGGGCGATCTGTCCGCCATCCTGATCGAGAACATGCCCCGGTGGCTGCAATGGCGCCGAGAGCCCTCCCTGGAGACCTCTTTGCTGCCCGACTTCGATGAGAAGGTGGAGAGGATATGCCAGGAGTCGCTCTCCGAGAACGTGACCTCCTTTGCCGGGGTGCCCTCGTGGAACCTGGTCATGATGAACCGCATCCTCGACTATACGGGCAAGCGCCACCTGCACGAGGTGTGGCCCGAGATGGAGCTTTTCATGCACGGGGGGATGAACTTCGCGCCCTACCGCGAGCAGTACAAAAAGCTCTTCCCCGACCCCCGGATGAAGTACATGGAGACCTTCAACGCCTCCGAGGGCTTCTTTGCCGTGGCCGACCAGCCCGGCAGCGGCGATATGCTGCTGATGCTCGACTACAAGATATTCTACGAATTCCTGCCCGTCGACTCGCTCGACGACCACTCGAAGGCCGTTCCCCTGGAGGGGGTCCACACGGGCGAGAACTACGCCATGATCATTACCTCGTCCAACGGTTTGTGGAGATACCTGATCGGCGACGTGGTCGAGTTCACCTCCGTGGAGCCCTACCGCATCCGGATCGCCGGGCGCACCCGCAACTACATCAACGTCTTCGGCGAGGAGCTGATGATCGACAACGCCGAGGCGGCCGTCTCGAGGGCCTGCCAGGCGACCGGCGCGGGCGTCTCCGAGTACAGCGCGGGCCCGGTCTATATGCAGGGCAGAGGCAAGGGGGCCCACCAGTGGGTCATCGAGTTTACCGACCGGCCCTTCGACATCGAGCTGTTCTCCCGCACGCTGGACATGGTCCTGCGGGAAGTCAACTCCGACTACGACGCCAAACGCACGGGCGACGCCACCCTGCGCGCCCCGGTAATTACCGCCGTCCCGCAGGGCACCTTCATGGAGTGGATGAAGCTCAACGGCAAAGTCGGCGGCCAGAACAAGGTCCCCCGCCTAAGCAACGACCGCAAGATGGTGGAAGAGCTGTTGGGTATTGCCGGAAGATTATAATATGCTATCTTTGCAATAGCCATGTTGTGTAGAGACGAAATATTGAGTGTGTTAAGCAGGAACAAAGGAGTGCTTTCCCGGTACGGGGTCTCCCGTGTCGGATTGTTCGGTTCGGCCGCCAGGGGGGAGTCGACGGAGGGCAGCGACATCGATATTTTGATCGACTTTCGCAGCGATATGGAGACTTACCGGAACTTTCTCTCCGCGTGTGAGCTGATCGAGAATGAGCTGCAAGGCCAGAAAGTGGATATTGTAACCTATAAGGGATTGAGTCCCTACATAGGAGAACATATTTTAAACGAGGTGGTCTATGTATAAGAATTACATCGACCTGCTGCGGCACATCCTCGACGAGTGCGAATACATCGATTCGGTCGTCTCCGCCGGGCTTACCCGGGAGCGGATGATGGAGGACGAGACGCTCAAAAGAGCCGTTGTCCGCAGCCTGGAAGTTATCGGCGAGGCCACCAAGAAGATCCCCGCCGACGTTAAGGTCCAGTGGAGCGGTATCGCGTGGAAAAATATGGCCGGGATGCGGGACAGGCTGGTCCACGACTACATGGGGATCAACTACTTCATCGTTTGGGATGTGGTAAAAAATGTGATTCCCGAGGTCAGGGAGCAGATCGAGGTAGTGGTTCGTGCTCAAAGCAATCGATAAAAAGATATGGATCGGGCTGGCCGTGGCGGGGATCGTTACGGCGGGGGTTATGTTGTTCCTCTACAATCCCGGCGATGAGCTTTTCGCGCCCAAATGCCTATTCAAACTGGTTACGGGGTGGGAGTGCCCGGGGTGCGGATCTTCGCGGGCGTTGCACCATCTGCTTCATTTGAGGTTGGGGCAGGCTTGGGGATACAATCCCCTGATGATCCTCGCTATGCCCCTGGTGGCGCTGTTGGGCTACCTCGAGATCTTCGGGGGGCGGAGGCGTTTCCCCATGCTCTACGACAAGCTGACGAGTAGGGTTTGCCTGGCGGTCATCTTTTCGGTCATCGTTTTGTTCTGGATCGGACGCAATATCCTTTGAAATTCCTATCTTTGCGCATATTTTCCGGCTATGGCAAAAGAATCTCGTTACGACCTGCGCGGGGTCTCCTCTTCGAAAGAGGACGTCCACAACGCGATCAAATCCATCGATAAGGGGCTTTATCCCAAGGCGTTCTGCAAGATCGTCCCCGATTTCCTCTCGGGCAGCCCCAACCATTGCATCGTTATGCACGCCGACGGGGCCGGGACCAAGTCCTCGCTGGCCTACGCCTACTGGCGCGAGACGGGCGATATGAGCGTGTGGAAAGGGATCGCGCAGGACGCCGTGGTCATGAATACGGACGATTTGCTGTGCGTGGGGGCGGTCGACAACATCCTGCTCTCCTCCACCATCGGGCGCAACCGCAGGCTGATCCCCGGCGAGGTGATCAAGGCCATCATCGAAGGAACTGAGGAGTTTTTGGAAAAGATGCGCTCTTACGGCGTGGGGATCTGGTCCACGGGCGGCGAGACGGCCGATGTGGGCGATCTGGTGCGCACGGTGATCGTGGACAGCACGGTGACCGCACGCATGAAGCGCGAGGAGGTGATCTCGGCCGACGGGATAGAGCCCGGGTGCGTGATCGTGGGGTTGGCTTCCTACGGCCGCGCGGAATATGAGGACGAGTACAACGGCGGGATGGGCTCCAACGGCCTGACCTCGGCGCGGCACGACGTGTTCGCCAAGTGTTTGGCGTTGAAATACCCCGAGACCTACGACAACGGATTGCCCGAAGAGGTGGTCTACACGGGCGGCAGCAGGCTGACCGACAAGCTCGTCGTCGACGAGCACCCCACCACGATGGGCAAACTGGTGCTCTCCCCCACGCGGACCTACGCGCCCGTGATCAAAGAAGTGCTAAGCGAGGCCCGCAGCGGGATCCATGGGATCATCCATTGCAGCGGCGGGGCGCAGACCAAGATACTACACTTTCTGGACAAGGGCCACGTGATCAAGGACAACCTCTTCCCCGTACCGCCCCTTTTCGAGGCGATCGAGAAGCAGAGCGGAACGCCCCGCGAGGAGATGTACAAGGTCTTCAACATGGGCCACCGGATGGAGCTCTACCTCGATCCCGCCGCCGCCGGGGATGTGATCGCCATCAGCCAAAGCAAGGGCGTGGACGCGCGGATCATCGGGCGCGTGGAGCCTTCCGACAGGGCCGCGGTCACCATCAAGGCCGACGGGCAGGAGTACGTTTACACGAAATAATTTTCCGCATATGGGATTTCTGAGGATCGACCCCGGGGACAATGTGGCCGTAGCCGTCGAGCCGGTCAAAAAAGGCGAACAGGTCAGCGTCGGGGATCTCTCCCTGACCGCCGTGGAGGATATCCCCGCGGGCCACAAGATGGCATTGAAGGATATCGCCGCGGGCGATAACATCGTCAAGTACGGCTATCCGATCGGCCACGCCATAGCCCCCGTCGCAAAGGGCGGATGGGTCAACGAAAAGAACCTCAAGACCAACCTCGAAGGGTTGCTCGACTACAAATACGAACCCGTCGAGCCCTTCCGCCCGGCGGCCACCCCCGCAAGGACCTTTATGGGCTACAAGCGCAAAGACGGGCAGGCCGGGGTGCGCAACCAGATCTGGATCATCCCCACGGTGGGGTGCGTGAACGGGACGGTCGGCAAGCTGGCCGAGCTTCTGCGCGCGGAGATCGCGGGTAAGGAGGGCGGCGTCGACGCCGTGGTCGCCTGGCCCCACAACTACGGCTGCTCCCAGTTGGGCGAGGACCACGAGAACACGCGCACCATCCTGCGCGACATGGTGCTGCACCCCAACGCCGGCGGCGTGCTGGTGGTGGGCCTGGGTTGCGAGAACAACCAGCCTGAGGCCTTTATGGAGAGCCTGGGCGGGTATGACAAAGAGCGCGTCCGCTACATGGTCACACAAAAGGTCGGGGGCGACGAGGTGGAGTACGGCATGGGCCTGCTGCGGGAGATCTTCGCCCTGGCAAGCAAGGACCAGCGCACGGCGGTCCCCCTCTCGGAGTTGAAGGTAGGGCTCAAATGCGGAGGCTCGGACGGCTTCTCGGGCATCACGGCCAACCCGCTGTTGGGCGTCTTCTCGGACTATATCGTCTCGCAGGGCGGGACCACCGTGCTGACCGAGGTGCCCGAAATGTTCGGCGCTGAGACCATCCTGATGAACCGTTGCCGCGACAAGGCCACCTTCGAAAAGACGGTGGGCCTGATCAACGATTTCAAAGGCTACTTCATCAAAAACGAGCAACCGATTTACGAAAACCCCTCGCCGGGCAACAAGGCGGGCGGGATCTCGACCCTGGAGGAAAAATCGTTGGGCTGCACCCAGAAGTGCGGACGCTCCCAGGTCGAGGACGTTCTGAAATACGGCCAGAGGCTGACCCACAAGGGCCTCAACCTGTTGAGCGCGCCCGGCAACGACCTGGTCGCCTCGACCGCCCTGGCCTCGTCCGGCTGCCAGATCGTGCTCTTCACCACGGGCCGGGGAACCCCCTTCGGGACCTTCGTACCCACGATGAAGATCTCCACCAATACGCCGCTCTTCGAGGCCAAACCCCACTGGATCGACTTCAACGCCGGATCGCTGCTGCAAGGCGTGGCAATGGACCGACTGCTGGCGCAATTCGCCGACTACGTGATCGACGTGGCGAGCGGCCGGCAGGTCAACAACGAGAAAAACGGTTTCCGGGAGATCGCGATCTTCAAGAGCGGGGTAACGCTGTAATGCTTCCCGGGAGCGCAATCCCGGGGCAATACAAAGCCCTACCGCAAAAGCGGTTTCAATTTGTGGATGACCGCCTTCCCTTCTTTCAGGCCGGGGCTTTTCACGCTTAGGGTAATGTCGGGCCGTGCGTAATCATTAGCTTTGACGATCGCCATACAGCGCCCCGAAAAGGCGGGCATGACCGTCCCCGTGAAGCTGTACGGGCAGGTGGAATCGCCGTTGCAAAGCGCGACCAGTTCGCCGCCCGTTACCTTGAAAGTCAATTCATTCGCTGCAAACGGCACGGGAGTCCCGCTGCCGTCGGTAACCACCACCTCCACCCAGGCCAGGTCCCTGCCGTCGGCCCTCGGGTGTTTGGGCTCGGGGATTAGCCGGATGCGCGCGGGCTTGCCTGCGGTTTTAACGGCGGTTTGGGCAACCTTTTTGCCGTTTTTATCGTAGGCGACGGCCTCGATCTTGCCGGGGCGGTAGACGATGCTGTCCCAGACCAGCCGGAAACGCTCTTCGGGGGTTTGACCCAGCTTGCGGCGCCCCATCGAACGGCCGTTGACTCTTAATTCCACCTCCGGGTAGTTGGTGTAGCACTGCACGGCGACGGTCTGGCCGCTCTCCCAGTTCCAGTGTGGCATCAGGCGGAGCACGGGCTTATCCGTCCACACGCTCTGGTAGAGGTAGAACCGGTCTTTTTTCATCCCCGCGAGGTCCACGATCCCGAAGTAGGAGCTGCGCGACGGGGAGCCGGGGGCCATGTAGGGCGAGGGCTCGCCGATGTAGTCGAAGCCCGTCCAGACCATCTCGCCCGCCAGAAAATCGAGGTCTGCCGCGGCGGCCAAATCCTCGTCGGGCAGGTTCGACCAGGGCATGCACTCCACGTCGTAGGAGCTGCACTGGTTGTCGGGGTGGGAGGGCTCTTTGGTCACGGTCCGGGGCTGGTAGTAGACGCCCCGCGAACTGACCGTCGAGGCGGTCTCGCTGCCCAGGACGGTCTTGTCGGGGAATTGCTCACGGATCTGCTTATACAAATGGGGCTTGTAGTTCAAGCCGATGATGTCCAGCGGGTTGACCGATCCCGCTTTGATCGCTTCCAGGGGACGGTCGAGGCCCGCGGTAACGGGACGCAAGGGGTCCTCCCGGCGGCAGGCGGCTGACAAAAAGCGGGAGATTACCGCGCCGTGGGGGGCGGTCATGTCGGGGATCTCGTTGCCGATGCTCCACGCGATGATGCAGGGGTGGTTCCTGTCGCGCCGGATCATCGAGACCAGGTCCAGCTCGCCCCAGGTGTCGAAGTGGCGCGCGTAGCCGTTGGGGGTCTTGGGCGTGCGCCACTCGTCGAAGCACTCCTCGATTACCAGCATCCCCATGCTGTCGCACACCTCCAAAAACTCCTTCGAGGGCGGGTTGTGGGAGGTCCGGACGGCGTTGGCCCCCATCTCGCGCATGATCTCCAACTGCCTTACGGTCGCGCTGCGGTTGACCGCCGCCCCCAACGGGCCCAGGTCGTGGTGGAGGCATACGCCCTTCAGGGGGATGTGCACCCCGTTGACAAGCACCCCGCGCGAGGGGTCGAGTTCGACGGTGCGGATGCCGAACGTGGTGGTGTAGGTGTCGATCAGCCGCTCGCCGAGGTAGAGCTCCGAGACGGCCGTGTAGAGGATGGGCGTGGAGGGGCCCCAGAGCAGGGGCTCGCTGACGGTCAGGCTCTGTATCAATGTGTTATCCTGCGCGGGGCCGATCTCCAGCGGGTGGATCGCGGTGGCGGCGACCTTGTCGTACAGCCCGGTGACGGTGGTGCGCACGGTGGCTTCCAGCAAATCGAAGGTCTTGTTGTTGACCGTCGTGGAGACGCTGAGCACGGCCTTTTCGGGCGAGGCTTCCAGCGTCGAGACAAAGACGCCGTAGTCGGGGATGGAGGTCTTGTCCCTTACCGTGATGTTGACCTTACGGTAGAGTCCGGCCCCGGTGTACCAGCGCGACGACTCGGCGGGGTTGTGGAGCCTGACGGCGACCACGTCGTTGCCGTCGTGTTTGACCGCTGAGGTGAGGTCGGCCTCGAACGAGGTGTAGCCGTAGGGGTGCTCGGCGACGAGGCGGCCGTTGACAAAGACCTGGGCGTTGGACATCGCCCCCTCGAATTCCAGGCTGATCAGCTTCTCCCTGAAGGCGTCGCCCAGGTCGAGGCGGATGCGGTACCAGCCCGTCCCTTCGGGTTTTATATCGGATATGGCCCAGTCGTGGGGCAGGGTAACGGCTCTCCATCCCGAATCGTCGAACGAGGGGATCGCGTAGGCGGGGTCGTCGCCCAAGGCGAACCGCCAGCCTTTTTCCAGCGTGGTGGTGCGCTCGGGGAGCTGGCCCGAGGCGGGAAGACCTGCCAGCAGGACGGCAAACACCAGCAAAAGTCGTTTCATGGGACAAAGATAGTGAAAGCTGAGCGCAATCTTCAAGCTTGCTTGAAAAGATTGCCGAGGCGCATCCTTTCTTCGGCGAAGCCAAAGATAGCAAACTTTCCGCCAGGCAGGTGCGGGGTTAAGTCAGGGTTCCGGGATTGTTAGTAAAATGAGGATAACTTTGGTCGAATGTGGCTGTGGCGTCTATTTAATGGGGGTATCTTTGCAAATAATATAGATCATGGATAATTGCGTGATTATGAAAAAACGAATACTCATACTGGACGACAAGGAGACCATTGCCAAAATCATATCGGTTTATCTATCAGATGAATACGATATAGTCTGGTTTGAGAATCCCATCAAGGGTATCGCCTGGTTGCAGCAGGGTAATATCCCCGATCTGATCATCTCCGATATCCGTATGCCCGAGATGACGGGCGACGTTTTTCTGAAATACCTGAAGAGCAACGAACCGTTCAAGGATATAAAAGTCATCATTCTTTCCAGCGAGGAGAGCACCAGCGAGAGGATCAGGCTGCTCAACGAAGGCGCTAACGACTACATCGTCAAACCCTTCAGCCCGATGGAGCTTAAAGTGAGGGTTAAAAAGATCATTTAGTGGAGCGTAGGTTTCTCTACATAGGCGTCGACCAGGCCCAGTTGTCCCGATTCCGGGAACTTGCACGCAACGATTTGTTCGATGCCGCCCCCGACTCCTCCGACGCCGTGGTCAAACTCTCCCGGTCGATCGACCTTCAAACCCCGGTCATCCTGCTGGAACGGACGGGATTCAAACAAGACATCTCCACGATCAAGGCGTTGCGTAAGGCATCGCCCTCTTTGTATATAATCCTTATCAGTCCGCCCCTCGAAAAAGAGGAGTCGGTGGCCTACCTCAAGGGCGGGGTCCACAACATCGTCTCGCCGCAGGTCAGCCAGGAGGGCTTCGATCAGATACTGGGCTTCATGGAGTTGGTGGACACCTCGCTCGAGAAGGGCGCCAAGCGCAAGGCCCACGCGGTCTCCCTGAAGAGGGAGATGCGCCGCACGCGGATCCCGCTCTGGAAGCGCTCGTTCGATATCGCCGCCTCGCTGGGGGCGATCATCGTGCTTTCGCCGCTGATGATCCTGACCGTATTGGCCATCAAGATCGAGAATCCCGGCCCGGCCATCTACCGCTCCAAGCGCGTGGGGACCAACTACCGGATCTTCGACTTTCTGAAGTTCCGCTCCATGTACACCGACGCCGACAAGCGCCTCAAGGAGTTCCAGGCCCTCAACCAGTACGCCGGCAGCGAGGATCGGGTCGAGGAGCAGGAGGTAAAAGCCGACGCGTTGCCCGAAATGATCGGCGACGACGTGCTGATCTCCGACGACTTCTTCGTCGACACCGAATCCTTCGCCAAAAACCAGCGCCAGAAGCAGGAGAACAGCTTCGTCAAGCTGGAGAACGACCCGAGGATTACCCGGGTGGGGCGGATCATCCGCAAGTACAGCATCGACGAGCTGCCCCAGCTGTTCAACATCCTCAAGGGCGATATGTCGGTAATCGGCAACCGTCCTTTGCCCTTGTACGAGGCCGAGTTGCTCACGGGCGACGAGTACATCGACCGTTTCATGGCCCCCGCCGGCCTGACCGGGCTGTGGCAGGTTGAAAAGCGCGGCGACGCGGGCAAGATGTCCGCCGAGGAGCGCAAACAGTTGGACAATATCTATGCGAAGAACTACACCTTCGGCATGGACATGAAGATATTGCTGAGAACCTTCACCTCATTCATCCAGAAAGAAAATGTGTAAAGCGCTCACTAAAATAATCCCTATGTATAAGTTCACTTCGCTGATCCTGCTGGCGGCCTTGGCCTGTACGACCGCCCGGGCGCAGATTACCCGGCTCGACAGGAGCGGCCAGGGAGCCCCCCAACAGGTAGGCCAACCCTCCGGCCAGGCAAGCCAGGCGGCGCCCGAATCGACTTACCAGCCCAGCTACGTGCCCTCGGCCCAGCCCAACTACCAGACCACGCTCCAGGCGGCATCCCAAACGGGCGGGCAGACGACCGACGTGGCCCGCTTCCGGGTCTCGGAGGACGCGCAGAACATCGAGGGTTACCTCTACAAGTCGATGGAGATCCCCGTGGGCGCGGCCAACCTCTGGGAGGTGGACTACACCAACCTGGTGCTGCCCTCGCTGAACGTGCTGTTCGAGAGCGCGCGCAACAACCCCAACGTGGAGTTCTACTCGCTGCGCACCGAGGAGGAGGTCTCCGCGCTGAGGACCGAGCGCAGGAGCTGGCTGAAGTATTTCCGCGTATTCGGGAACTACACTTACGGCAGTTATTACGCCTACGCCGACGCGGACAACGGGAATTTCAACTACACGAGCCCTGTAACCGGCATCTACTCCACCCAGCAGACCCACTACTGGAACGTGGGCGCGGGGGTTGCCATCCCGCTGGACGATATCTTCGACCGCCGCAACCGCATCCAGCGCCAGACGATCCGCATGCAGCAGACCGAGATGGAGATCGAGAAGTGGTACGACGAGCAGAAGCTCCGCATCGTGGAGTGGTACACCACCGCCTCGCAGATGCTGGCCACGTTGAAGGTCAAGTCGGAGATGGCCACCGTGGCCACCACGCAGTACCTGGTCGCCGAGCTCGACTTTATGAACGGCCGTCTCGACGCGGGGTCGCTCTCGCGCCAGAAGAGCATCCAGTCCAACGCCGTGGCCGACTTCGAGGGGACCAAAGCCCAGCTGATGAACGCCATCCTCAAGCTCGAGATCCTGGCCAACATGAAGATAACCAACCGACAATAACTCACCCCGGAGTCTAACACACAGAAAAACACCCGCTATGAATATACTTCTTTACATCTTAAGGGTTATTTACAGGATCAGGTTGTGGCTGTTGTTCATCCCGCTGATCGTTACCCTGCTGGCTATCATCGCCACGCGGAATATGCAGCGTACCTACCAGGTAAACACCACGATCTACACCGGTATCGCCTCGGGCTTCAGCATCGAATCAAGCGATGCGAACATCGACTGGAACACCGTCAACAACGCGATGGACAACCTGATCAACATCATCCGCTCGAGGGTTACCCTCAAAAGGGTGTCGTTGAGGCTCTACGCCCAGCACATGATCCACGGCGACCCGAACAACGACAACAACTACATCTCGGCCGCCCACTACCGCTCCATCCTGGACCGCACGCCCAAGGATGTGCTGGCCCGCATCGACAAGACCTCGGAGGAGAACACGGTCAACAACCTGCTGGCTTATGAGCGTCCCGACCCCAACAACTTCATCTACGGCCTTTTCAACTGGCACCACCCCCATTACAGCTTCGAGGCTTTGAGCAAGGTGGTGGTCAGGCGTTTGTCGAACAGTGACATGCTCGATATCTCCTACGAGGCCAACGACCCGGGCATCGCCTACAACACGCTGGTCATCCTCAACGAGGAGTTCGTCGACCAGTACCTGCAACTCCGCTTCGGGCAGACCAACAACGTGATCAAGTACTTCCAGGAGCAACTGGCCCTGACCAAGGCGAAGCTGACCCACGCCGAGGACTCGCTGACCAACTACTTCATCTCGAAGCACATCATCAATTACGACGAGCAGACCAAGCACATCGCCGCTCTGGGCCGCGACTTCGAGATCCGTTACGAGGACATCCTGCTGGCCCACGAAAGTTCGGCCGCCCTTTTGGAGGAGCTGGAAAAACACATCTCCGAGAAGGCGAAGCAGATCCTCAACAATGGCCTTTTTATCAAGCAGTTGCATAATATTTCCGATCTGGCCACCAAGATCACGCGCATCGAGTCGTTCAACTCCGACACGCTGATCAGCAACTCGAACCAGGAGACGCTGCTCAACTACAAGAGCCAGCTGGACAAGGCGGAGGCGGACTTCGCGGCCTTTACCGCGCCCTACATGGCCCAGAAGTTTACCAAGGAGGGCATCTCGACCGACGACATGGTGGTCGAGTGGCTTACCCAGCTTTTGCGCCACACCAAGGCGGCTGCCGAGATGGAGGTGATGCGCATGAGGCGCAAGGAGCTCAACCAGCAGTACGTCTACTACTCGCCGATCGGTTCGACCATCAAGCGGATCGAACGCGACATCAACTTTACCCAGGAGGCTTACCTGAACATCCTGCACAACCTCAACTCGGCCATGCAGCGTCTGCGCAACCTGGAGATGACCGGTGCGACCCTCAAGGTGTTGAACCCGCCCGTCTACCCGGTGGACGCCATCCCGACCGCGCGCAAGCTGATCGTCGCGCTGGCCTTCTTCGGCAGCTTGATCCTGGTGCTGTTGTACTTCCTGATCCTGGAGATCCTGGACCACACCCTGCGGGACAAGTCGCGTACCGAGCGCCTGACCAATTTGCGGGTGCTCGGGGCCTTCCCCAACCAGGGCAAGCTCAAGTACAGGGGCTACGCGAAGGAGTGTATGCGCATAGCGACCAACTATTTGAGCTCGTCGCTTCTGAACAACATCAACCCCGCCAAAAAGACCAACATCATCAACCTGATCAGTACCGAGGATGGCGACGGGAAGAACTTCATGGCCACGCAGCTCTACGACTACTGGACCTCGCTGGGCATGAACGTCAAGGTTTTGGCCTGGGATAACGACCTGGATGCCGACCCGAAGAAGTACGCGTTGGCTTCGAGCGTCTCCGACCTCTACGAGAACCAGGGCGAGGATGTGATCATCATCAACCACCCGCCCATGAAGCAGAGCAGCATCCCGACCGCGCTGTTGGAGGAGGGTTCGATCAACCTGGTGGCCGCACGCGCCGACAGGGTGTGGAAGGACACCGACCAGATGCTTTTGGAGCGCCTGAAAGTGCAGACGGGCGAGGTGCCCCTCTACATCTACCTGACCCAGGCCAACCGGGAGACCGTTGAGAACTTCACGGGTCTGCTCCCACCCTACACCCGCGGCCGCAAGTTCGTTTACCGTATCTTCCAGTTGGGCCTTACCTCCTCGAGGTAAGCCCCGGCCGGGAGCCGGAAAACCGGATCGATCGTTATGCAGGAGAAAAAGCGATACATGACCGACTCACCGTCGTGGATGCTCCCGATGGTGTTGCTCGCAGGGCTGTTTTGCGCCGTGTTGGTGTTCTACATGGCCCTGATGCGCATGGGTACGATGTACGCCATCATCATCGCTTTGTTCCCCGCCGCGTTGTTCATCGTCACGGCCATCGTCACGCAGCCCCGTTGGGGGCTGTGGGCGGTCTTCGCGGTCAACTACTTCATCATGGGTATCACGCGCTACTTCCCCTCCATTCCCGGGGGGATCGTGATGGACTCCTTGATCGGGTTGACCTTTCTGGGGATCATCATCCAGTCGTGCTATACCAAGGTGGAGTGGAGCCGTGTGCGCAACGGGTTTACGTTGGTAACCGGGATCTGGCTCGGCTATTGCGTGCTGGAACTCCTGAACTTCCATCCCGACTCCACGCCGCAGGCCTGGGCGACGGGTATCCGGAGCATCGCGATCTACATCTTCCTATTGGCGATCCTCACGCCCTTGCTGTTCAACCGCTTCAAGGACCTGAAGGCCTTCCTGGCCGTCTGGTCGGTCTTTACCCTGCTGGCCTTCGCCAAGGCGTGGTGGCAGAAGACCCACGGCTTCGACTCGGCCGAGATGACCTGGCTTTTCGTGACGGGTGGCGCACGTACCCACCTGATCTACTCGGGGATACGCTACTTCTCGTTCTTTACCGACGCGGCCAACTTCGGGGCGACGATGGGGATGTCGATGGTCGTCTTCTCGATCTACTCGTTCTACGTCAAGAACCGGTATTACAGGTATTACCTCTGGGCCGTCTCCCTGGCGGCGGGCTACGCCATGCTGCTCTCGGGAACGCGCGGCTCGATTGCTGTGCCCTTTGCCGGGTACGGGATCTTCCTGCTCTGTTCGCGCAACTGGAAGACCATTTTGATCTTCGGGTTGGGGCTGGTCGCGGCGTTCGTCTTTCTCAACTACACGAACTACGGGCAGGGCAACTCCTACATCCGGCGGATGAGGAGCGCCTTCAATCCCGACGACCCTTCGTTCCAGGTAAGGTTGCAGAACCAGGACCGGTTGAGGGAGATCATGCGCGATTTGCCCTTCGGGGCGGGTATCGGCATGGGCGGGGGCAAGGCCAAAGCCTTCGCCCGCGACGCTGCGCTCTCTCAGATCCCCACCGACTCATGGTTCGTGATGATCTGGGTGGAGACCGGGATCGTGGGGCTTTGCATCTATTTGGGGATCCTGTTCTACATCATCTTCCGGGGGATATGGATCATCGCCTTTAGAATACGCGATCCCGAGCTGAAGGGGGTCCTGGGGGCCCTTATCGCGGGGGTGTTCGGGATCATGGTTACCTCCTACGGCAACGAGATCATGGGCCAGTTCCCCAACGGGTTCATCGTCTTTATGAGCATGGCCTTTATCTTCATGGGCCTCTCCCTGGACAAGGACATCGAGGATACCGAAAAGAAACGATTAGCCGATGAAGCCGCACGACGCCCCTGGCGTATCATTGGTTAGCGTCAACTACAACGGTTTTGACGACACGTGCGAAATGATCCGCTCGGTCGTTTCGGTGGTCCGAAGCGTCAGCTATGAGATCATCGTGGTCGACAACGCCTCGCAGCGTGACGAGGCGGCCATGCTCCGCGAGCTGTTCCCGCAGGTAAAGGTTATCCGGAGCCCTCGCAACCTGGGTTTCTCGGGGGGCAACAACCTGGGCTTCGAAGTGAGCGAGGGCCGCTATATCTTTTTGATCAACAACGATACCTACCTCAAAGAGGACGGTTTGGGCGATCTGGTCGCCTTTATGGACGCCCACCCCGAAATCGGGGCCGTCTCGCCCAAGATCCTCTACGACGATGAAAAGGAGGTGATCCAGTTCGCCGGGGCCACGCCCCTCTCGCCGGTTACCATCCGCAACAAGTCCCTGGGATACGGCGAGTTGGACCGGGGACAGTGGGACCAGCCGGCCCCCACCGGCCATACCCACGGGGCGGCCATGATGGTCCGCCGGGAGGTCATCGACAGGGTGGGGGGCATGCCCGAGCTTTATTTCCTCTACTACGAGGAGCTGGACTGGTGCGCGGCCATCGAGCGGGCGGGCTACCGACTGTGGTACTACCCCGGCCTGAAGGTCTACCACAAGGAGAGCAAATCGACCGGCAAGGAGAGCCCCCTAAAGCGTTACTACATGACCCGCAATAGGTTGTTGTACGCCTGGCGGAACCTTTCGCCCGGCAAACGCGCGGTCTCGGTGGCCTACCAGATGTGCGTGGCCGTGCCCAAGAGCTACCTTACCTCTTTGCTCAAGGGCGAGTTCAAACTGGCCGCCGCCACGCGTTGCGGGGCCGGCGCCTTTCTGACCCTGAAGGGCAAAAAGCGCTGAACCCCACTTAAAAAGGGCGATTTCCGGACATAATGCTTGAAATATCCGGGAGTTGCGAAAATTCCGGAATATTTTTGCTACATTTGGCGAAATAACTCACCGTTTGACCCCCTGCGCTATGTCATTGATGAATATCGTAGATATCCTGGACACCATCCTCTTTACGTTGTTGTTCCTGTCGGTATTGTACCTCTTTGTATTCGCCTTCGCCGCCCTGTTCCGCCGCAACTCGGAGTATCCCCAGTCGCCCAAAAACCATAGGTTCGTCGTCCTGTTCCCCGCCTACAAGGAGGACCGTGTGATCGAGAACTCGGTAACCACTTTTTTGCAACAGGAGTACCCCCGGGAGTTGTTCGACGTGGTGGTCATCTCCGACCATATGCACCAGATGACCAACCAGAGGCTCAAGGAGTTGCCCATCAAGGTCTACGAGGCCGCCTACGAGGAGAGTTCCAAGGCCAAGGCGCTGAACCTGGCCGTCGAGAGGCTCCACGCCGAGGGCGAACAATACGATATTTTGATCATCCTGGACGCCGACAACGGCGTTTCGCCCAACTTCCTGACCTCGATCAACGACGCCTACTACGCCGGGGTGCAGGCCATGCAGTGCCACCGCATCGCCAAGAACCGGGATACCGACATGGCCGTTCTGGACGGCATGAGCGAGGAGGTCAACAACTCCATCTTCCGCAAGGGCCACGTCCGGTTGGGCTTGTCGAGCGCGCTGATCGGCTCGGGGATGGCTTTCGATTACAAGTGGTTCACGCGAAACGTGGTCCATCTGACCTCGGCGGGCGAGGACCGCGAACTGGAAGTGCTGCTGCTCTCACAGGGCGTCTACGTCGATTACCTGGAGCACGTGGAGGTCTACGACGAGAAGATCCAGGGCTCGGCCTCGTTCTACAAGCAGCGGCGCAGGTGGCTGGCCGCGCAGTACAGCATATTGATCACTTCGCTCAGGGACCTGCCCCGCGCGCTGCTCTCGGGCAACTGGGATTACAGCGACAAGCTGATCCAGTGGATGATGTTCCCCCGGATCGTGCTGATCGGCCTGGTCGGGATGGGCAGCGTGGCGATGACCTTCTTCAACTGGAAGTGGTCGGTCAAGTGGTGGGCGATGCTGTTTCTGGTCCTGCTGGCCATGGCCCTCGCCATACCCGACTACATCATGGACAAACGGTTGAGGCGCACCCTGAAGCGCATCCCGTTCATCTTCTTTTTGATGGTAGCCAACATGTTCCGCCTGCGGGGGGTCAACAAACGCTTTATACACACCCAGCACGGGGAAGAATAAATCTCACCTGCCATGAAAATAGTGATCGAGGCCCAACGGATCTTCCGCAAGAAGAAACATGGGATGGACTTCGTCGCCCTGGAGACCATCCGCCAGCTCCAGAAGATCGACAAGAAAAACGAATACACGGTGATCGTCGCCCCCGGCGAGGACCATTGCGTCCAGGAGACGGAAAATTTTAAAATTAAGGTGCTCAAGTGCCCCAACTTCGCCCTCTGGGAGCAGGTGGCCCTGCCCGAGGCGGTGAGGAAGATCAAGCCCGATCTGCTCCACTGCACGAGCAACACGGCGCCGTTGAACCTCTCCGTGCCGCTGGTGCTGACGCTCCACGACGTGATCTTTTTGGACGCCTTTGCCGGGAGCAATCCCAATTTGTACCAGAAATTCGGGCGGCACTACCGCTGCTTCGTAGTGCCCAGGCTGGTGGAGCAGGCCAAACAGATCATTACCGTGTCGAACCAGGCGCGGGGCGAGATCATCAAGAAGATGAAGGTCGATCCCGCCAAGGTCGTTACCGTCTACAACGGTTACGGCGAGCACTTCCACGTGCTGGAAAATTACAAGGAGATTACCCACAAGTACATCCCCTTCGACGATTATATCTTTCTGATCGGCAACACCGACCCCAGGAAAAACACCCCCCGCAGCCTCAAGGCATACAGCCTCTACGTGGAGCGTTGCAAGGCGGAGGGCCGCGAGCCCAAGCGGATCGTGGTGGCCGACCTGGGCTGGGAGGTAATCGACGCGATGCTGAAGGCCGAGGGCGTGGAATGGATTAAAGAGCTGATCCATCTGCCGGGTTACATCCCCAACGCCGACCTGCCGGCGATCTTCAACGGGGCGTTCATCTTTATGTTCGCCTCGCTGAGGGAGAGCTTCGGTATCCCCCAGCTGGAGGGCATGGCGTGCGGCACGCCGGTCATTACCTCGCTCCTGGAGGCCGTGCCCGAGATCGCGGGCGAGGGCTCGCTCTCGGTCGACGCGATGGACGCGCAGTCGATCGCCGACGCGCTGACGGCCCTGGATACGGACAAGGCGCTCTACGACAAGCAGGTGGCCTACGGTCTGGAGCGCTGCAAAAAATTCTCCTGGGAGAAGACGGCGCGCGGAACCCTGAAAGTCTACAAGGAAGTTTACGACGAATTGCATAAAAAATAGACGATATGGGACTCGGCGGACTCAAAGCGAAGATCGACAACAGCCCCAACCTCAAAAAGAGGCTGGTGGGGCTGATCTTCCACCCGGTCAAGGCCCGGCCGCGGGGTTGGGTGTTGATGTTCAAGCGGTTTTACACCAAACGGGGCAAGGGCTCGGTGATCTACCGCAGCGTGAGGCTCGACGTAAACCCGTTCCACAACTTCATCCTCGGCAAGAAGGCGGTCATCGAATCCTTCTCGGTGGTCAACAACGCGGTCGGCGACGTGGTCATCGGCGACGATACCCACATGGGCATCGCGGACGTGATCGTGGGCCCGGTCAACATCGGCAAGGGGTGTTTGATCGGCCAGAACACGCTCATCACCGGCCTGGACCACAACCTGGGCGACGCGACCCGGGATTTGATCGAACCGGGCATCACTTTGAACCCCATCACGCTGGGCGACTACGTCTTCACAGGGGCCAACTGCGTAATCATGGCCTCGATGGGCGAGCATTGCATCCTGGGGGCGGGGAGCGTGGTAATCAAGCCGTTGCCCGCCTACACGATGTGCGTGGGATCCCCCGCCCGGGTAATCAAGCGCTTCGATATGGAGAAAAAAGAGTGGGTCAAGGCCACCGAATAAAATGGCCCGGGTCAGCGTCATAATTCCCGTCTACAACACGGAACACTACCTGGATGCAACGATTCAATGCATCCGGCAACAGACGCTGCGCGATATCCAGATCATCGTGGTCGATGACGGCTCGACCGACCGCAGCCCAGAGATAGCGGAAAGCCACGCCGCGCAGGACCCCCGCATCCGGATCGTCGCCCAGCCCAACCAGGGGCAGGCCGTCGCCCGCAACACGGGGCTCGGGGCCGCCACGGGTGAGTATATTTATTTCATGGACAGCGACGATCTGCTGGACGCCGACGCACTGGAAAAATGCGTGGAGAAATGCGACGCCGATAAGTTGGACTTCGTCTTTTTCGACGCCGACATGATCATCGAACAGGGCGCGGTCTGGGACCTGGGCTTCGATTATGTCCGCACCACGGGTCTTCAGGACCGGGTCTACGACGGGACCGAAATGCTCGACATCCAATACAACGAGTGGCGCTTCCGGGCGCAACCCTGCCTGATGCTGATCGAGAGGACCTTTTTGATGCGCTCCGGGCTGAGGTTCTACCCCGGGATCATCCACGAGGACGAGCTTTTTACCACGATGATCTACCTCTTCGCCGAAAGGGTGGGGCTGATCCCCCGCGCATTTTTCCACCGCCGGGTAAGGAGCGGATCGACGATGACCAACCGCTTCTCCAGGCGCAACATGACGGGCTACTTCGCCGTTTTCAGCTCGATGCAGCGCTACTGCAAATCATTGCCGGAGCGCAAGTCCGCCGTTTTGCGCAAATGCATGACCCGGGCCTTCAACGCCGCGCTGCGCCGGGCGCGGGCGATGAACTTCAAAGACCGGATGTGGGTGCTGGGCAAGACGCTCCGGGGCTTCTGCGGCATCGTCTCGGCCAAGTCGCTCATCGGCCTTTTTATCCCCCTAAAATCCGCCTGATATGGAGTCGCCCAAGAAAAGCATGATGTCGGGGATGTTCTACACGGCGCTCAACAAGTATTCGAGCGTGCTGATCACTTTGTTGATCTCGGCGATCCTGGGCCGTTTGCTTACCCCCGAGCAGTTCGGCGTGGTGGCCGTGGCCACGGTAATCATTACCTTTTTCAGCATCTTCGCCGATATGGGCATCGGCTCGGCCATTATCCAGCACAAGGATCTCGACAAGGAGGATATCGCCAACATCTTCTCCTTCACCTTCTGGACGGGGGTGATGCTCTCCGCTATATTTTTCGCATGTTCGTGGCTGATCGCCTCGCTCTACGAGGCCAAAGAGCTGGTGCTGATCTGCCAGCTTTTGTCGATCCAGGTGCTGTTCGCCAGCGCCAACATCGTGCCCAACGCCATGATGTTCAGGGATAAACGCTTCAGATTCATCGCCATACGCACCGTCATCATCCAGTCCTCCACCGGGGCCGTGGCCATCGCCGCCGCGCTGTTGGGCGCGGGGATGTACGCGCTTCTGATCAACCCCATCCTCTCGGCCGTGGTCCAGTTCGGGGTCAACTGCAAGGTCTATCCCCAAAAATTGCGCTTCTCGCTGGGGCTGGTCTCGGTCAAAAAGATCTTCGCCTACTCGGCCTACCAGTTCATGTTCAGCATCATCAACTACTTCTCGCGCAACCTGGACAAGCTGTTGATGCCCAAATATTTGGGTGTCGACGCGCTGGGTTACTACGAAAAGTCCTACCGGCTGATGATCCTGCCCATCCAGAACATCACCAGCGTATTCACGCCGGTCATGCACCCCGTCATGTCGGATTACAAGGACGATCTGCCCCGCATGGCGGCCTACTACACCAAAATCCTCCGTTTGCTGGCCTTCGTGGGCCTGCCCCTCTCCGCGCTTTTGTATTTCGCCGCCGGGGAGTTGATGCTGATCGTTTTCGGACCCCAGTGGGGCCCCTCGGTCCCTGCGTTCAGGATCCTGGCCCTCTCGGTGGGGCTCCAGATCATGAGCTCCTCCTCGGGGTCGATCTTCCAGGCGGCGGGGTCGACCCGGAATATGTTCTGGAGCGGGGTAATCACGGCCGTCTCCATGATCGCCGGCATCATGATCGGTTTGACCGTCTTCGGGACCATGGAGGCCGTGGCCTGGGGGATCACACTGAGCTATTTCGCCAATTTTTTCCAGTGCTACGTGATCCTTTACAGGGGGACGTTCAAGTTGCCCGTTATGCCCGTGATGGGCAAACTGGTCTCGCCGCTGATCCTAACCGCGCTGGTTACGGCGGCGCTGTGGGCCTTGTCCGCGTTTATGCCCGCCGCCATGCCCCTGTTGCCGTCGCTGATCATCAAGACGGCGGCCGCGGGAGCCGTCTCGGTGGCCTACGTCCAGTTGACGGGCGAGTACGATTTTATCCGGATGATAAAACAGAGGAAGATATGAAAGTGATGTTTCTGATGTTCCACGGCTTTGCCGATTACAGCGGCATCAGCAAGAAGATCAATTACCAGGTTGAGGCGCTGCGCCAGTGTGGTGTGGACGCCCGGTTGTGCAAGCCCGCGATCACTCCGAGGGGCGAGCACCGGCTCGTTTGCGGCGAGGATGTGGTGGCCGATTTCGGCAAAGGCAGGAGCGCGAAGATCCGCAAGCGCGTGAGCTACGGCAAACTGGCCGACTACCTGATCCGCGAGGGCTTCGATATGCTCTACGCGCGCAACTTCCACAACGCCAACCCCTGGCTGACCGCCATGCTGAAGAAGGTGCGCCTTGCCGGGATCAAAACGGTCATGGAGATCCCGACCTTCCCCTACGACAAGGAGTACGGCCACTACAATCTGCTGTTCCGCTCCCATCTGATGGTCGACCGGCTGTTCCGCCGCGGGATGGCCAAACAGGTCTACCGCTTCGTTACCTTCTCGGACCACGAAACCATCTTCGGGACCAAAACCATCCGCATATCCAACGGCATCGACTTCAAGCACGTCCCCCTCAAGTCACACCGCAACGACTCGACCACCGAACTCCACCTGCTGGGCGTGGCCGAGATCCACTTCTGGCACGGCTTCGACCGCGTCATCAAGGGCCTGGCCGAGTACTACCAAGGTTCGCACTCGGTCAAAGTGACCTTCGACGTGGTCGGAAGCGGCTTTTTCCGCGACGTGGCCGAGTTGCACCGCCTGGTGGCCGAGAGCGATCTGGACGAGTACGTCCGTTTCCACGGCTCCAAATCGGGCGTCGAGCTCGACGCCTACTTCGAAAAAGCCGACATGGGCATCGCCAGCCTGGGCCGCCACCGGAGCGGGATTACCAAGCTCAACGCCCTGAAGAACCGGGAGTACGCCGCCCGGGGGATCCCCTTTACCTACTCGGAGATCGACGACGACTTCGAGAACATGCCCTACGTGCTCAAATCGCCCCCCAACGACCAACCCATCGATATCCAAGGCCTGGTCGATTTCTACTTCTCGCACCCCTTCCAGCCCGCCGAGATCCGCGCCACCATCGAGCCGAAGCTCTCCTGGCAGGCCCAGATGCAGAAGGTGCTGGACGAGACCTTTCCCCAATAACCGACCGCCATGGCCATCGCATTCTGGATCCTGTTGTTTTTAGTCTTTTACACCTACCTCGGCTACGGCATTTTGCTGTGGGTAATGGTCAAGGTCAAGGAGCTGCTGTGCAAGCCCAAGGCGTTGGAGTTGCCCGCCGACCTGCCCGAGGTCACGCTGGCCATCGCCGCCTGGAATGAGGAGGATGTGGTCGCCGAGAAGATGCAGAACTGCCTGGAACTCGACTACCCCGGGGATAAACTCCGCATCGTCTGGATCACCGACGGCACGACCGACTCGACCAGCGAGCGCCTGAAGGCCTACCCCCGCGCCACGGTGCTCTACGACCCCCGCCGGGGCGGCAAGACGGCGGCCTTGAACCGGGGCATCGGCTTTATCCACTCGCCGTTGGTGGTCTTTACCGACGCCAACACGATGCTCAACAGCGAGGCGATCAAAGAGATCGTCCGGTTGTTTACCCTGCCTGAGGTGGGCTGCGTGGCGGGCGAGAAGCGGGTCAGGGCCGAGGGCGACAACGCGGCGGCCAGCGAAGGCCTCTACTGGAAATACGAATCGACACTCAAATCGCTGGACTGGCGGCTTTACACGGCGGTCGGGGCGGCAGGTGAACTGTTTGCCGTGCGCAGGGAGCTGTTCGAAGTGATGGAGGAGGACACCCTGCTCGACGACTTTATCCTCTCGATGCGCATCGCCCAAAAGGGCTACCGGATCGCCTACGGCGACAAAGCCTACGCCCTGGAGGGCGGCTCGGCCGATATGCGCGAGGAGCAGAAACGCAAGGTCCGGATCGCCGCCGGGGGCCTGCAATCGATCTGGCGCCTGCGGGCTTTGATGAATGTTTTCAGGTACGGGATGCTGTCGTTCCAGTTCGTCTCCCACCGGGTGCTGCGCTGGTCGGTCACGCCTTTCGCTTTGTTCGCTTTGCTGCCGCTCAATATTTTGCTGGTGATTTTCTCCGCGCAACCCCAATGGTTGTACATCGCCCTGCTTATCGGCCAGGCCATGTTCTACATCGCCGGGATCGCCGGATATGCGCTTTCCATGCGCGGGGTAAAGAGCAAATTGCTGTATATTCCCTACTATTTCCTGTTTATGAACGTGAATGTCATAAAAGGGATCGGATACCTGCGCAAAAAGCGCGGCTCGGGGGCCTGGGAGCGGGCGAAACGGGCTTAGGGGGTTAATATATCATAGCGTTCGCCCCTCGTTTTGCGCGGAGAGATAGGTCGCCCCTCGCTGCTCGCGAGGACGCGGGGTACCATTTGGGCCTGATGGCCCGCGTTGTTCCTTATCCCGACCCGGCCTGCCCAACCCGCCTTGGCTCTACCTTTAAACGTATTTCAGGAATTAGCCCGAAGCCTGCACGGGGGATTCGCTTCGCTGTTCCCCTTGCAGTCCGATTCGATGAACCCACCATACAACTTAATCCCCCAACCGGAGGGGGGGGAGGGGTAGAAAGTGCTGCCGCTCCCGCTCTGGGGTCGGTAACCGTGTCTGGATAAGTAGGTATTCTGGTCAAAACCAGTTGGTAAAGCGGCTGTAATTATGTGAATATATTTGCCTTATGAGTAGTTTGATGAAACGTGTTTCATCAAACTACTTTTTTATGTCAAAATCGAAGCGAAAGCGCTGCCCTGAGT